>NZ_JAAIKQ010000010.1:0-153105 GCF_012263345.1 Shewanella sp. WXL01
AGCAGTGAAACGCAATCGCGCCGATGGTAGTGTGGGGTTTCCCCATGTGAGAGTAGGTCATTTCCAGACGCTTATTAAAGTGAAGAAGCCACCTATTTTAGGTGGCTTTTTTGCGTTTGGGGCAATGTAAACTCTGCAGTCTTCCTCATATGAATGTCATTGAGGTTAGGTGACTTATTCACTTAATGTAGGCATGAATGCCTACCTCGACGACACCCGAGGCTAAGCCTGGCTCCCAGCTACGAGCAAGCTCTTCGCGTAAAACTTAGCCTAAATACTGCGTATTTAAAGCAGCTAACTTTTACCCCCATGTGTTCCCTTCGGGAATGCGTGTAGGTCATTTCCAGACGCCTAATATGCGAAATAGCCCCAGCACTAAGTGTTGGGGCTTTTTTGTATGTTCAGATTTTGAAAGATTACTCGAACACGGGAAACAAACAGGGCATGCGCAGATGTGATAGGTCGATGATTGTATCCTGCATAATCGACACTTCTGCCATCCTTGGCGGCCGTAGGGCGAAGTGAGTGCGTTTATGAAGCAGTGCTTAATGCGCTTATGTAGCGCGGATAGCTTGTTCGAAGCTGGCCATTTCAAGAACCCTAATACCAATTACTATTAAAGACTTCCCAACTTAGAACAGTCCCTAAGGCGCAACTTTCAGACTTTATTCCGACACACAATGTATGTGTACTTTACACTAGGACATTGCTCAACAATATTTGTTAGCTATCCAAGGCGAGAACAGCTCTATGGCTTCTGCAATGGGGGCTGTAGAGGTAATTGTAGTATCTAAATCAACACAGGGAGTCCTAGCATGTTGTAGCTGACACGCTTGTTACTATAGAGAATAACAGTGAATATCAAGCTTAGAGTCGCTGCGAATCAGGGGGTTAGCTGTCAGCTAGATGCTGTGGTTAAAGCAAAGTAAAACAATCTGGTTTACTTGGCTTTAATGAAAGATGCTCTACTGAGTATTAGAGCTACACTGACACTTATTTGATACGCTTCTTACTGCGTTGATGAAGTAGCATATCGAGCACAAAAATAGCGAGCGCAGACCAGATAAAACCAAAGGTAGTGGCTTTTTCCATATCAAATGGTTCGTTGTACAGGCTTACAGCCATGATGAACATAATACTTGGACCTATGTATTGGAAAAAACCTAGTGTCGAAAGTGGTATGCGTATCGCGGCGCCAGCAAAGCAGAGTAAAGGCACAGTGGTGAAAATGCCTGCAGCTAACAACAGTAAGTTCATGTTAGTTGAGTTAGTGAATACGCTGATCTCACTTGGCTCTACCGCAAACATTAGGTAACCCAAAGCTGCTGGAAGCAAAATTGCGGTTTCTACTAACAAACCCGTTTTGGCATCAATATTTACTTTTTTACGTAACAGTCCGTAGCATCCAAAGGTGCCTGCTAGCGCTAGTGAAATTAACGGAATCGAGCCAAATGAGATGAGCTGGATGACGACACCAGAGCCTGCTAGAGCAACCGCTGCCCATTGTAGTTTACGCAGGCGCTCTGACAGGAACAACATTCCTAATACAACATTCACTAACGGATTGATGAAATACCCCAGGCTGGCGTCGAGCATTTGATCAGTATTCACGGCCCAAATAAATATCAACCAGTTGGTGGCGATAAGCACTGAGGTTATCAGTAGTATCCATAGCTGCTTTGGTTGTTTAAGTACATTTCTGAGATTACCGAACCCACCAATAAAGCTCATTAGCCCGAGCAGAAATACAAATGACCAAAGTACCCTGTGGATTAGGATTTCGGTAGCTGAGATCTCATGTAGTAACTTAAAATAAAGCGGTGTTACTCCCCAAAGGGTGTAAGCACATATGGCAAGGATGACTCCTTTTCGATAATCAAGATGAGGCATGAGAACTACTTAAATTTACTAGGCTAGAAAACAGGCATGGATTGTAGGTCTCACCCAGTCATAGCACAAGTATTACTTAACCTGAACCTGGAAAAATCAACCGATTACTGACGGCTATTTTCGCCTATTTCTGCGTTGAAGCCACTTGCAATAGGCTAGCTATTGACGCGTGGCTTCGCCTTGAATTAGTCAAAACTATCTCGCCAGAAATACTAATTTGGTGATTCATTCGATTATATAGTTATCGACAATTTCTTATTCCACGCTCAGGTTAAATACTAAGTTTCATACATCAGTTGATGTATAAAATTTTGGTCTCGAAATCGAGGCTCACTGACGTTAACCAACCATATAGGTGCCAGTGCCAAATGCGATATGGGTTCCTTGTTCATTATGAAGCTCCATGCGGCATACCGACACGCGATTACCTGCACGAATGACGCTACCCGTACCAGTAAATATCTGACCTCGACCAGGGCGTAAATAGTCTACTCGCAAATCAATCGTACCTAACGTTGTTAGCCGCTGTTGTAGCTCTTCTACCGACCAGTCGTCTCGTGATGCAACCAAGCCTGCAAATGCGGTCAGTCCGCCTACTACATCGAGCACAGTAGCAGTCACGCCGCCGTGGAGTATGCTGTGATGAATATTGCCTATTAGCTCTTGCTTCATGATGATTTCGACTTCAACACCGCTAATATCGTAGTGCTTGATATTAAGTCCAAGGTGATTATGAAAAGGGATATGTTGGTCAAAAATTTCAGCGACTTGTTGTAGGGCGATGTTTTGTACACTGGTTGTCATTCTTCTGTCCTTGATATGAGTCGACACTACAAAGCTAGCGCGAGTTTTGGCAATGTTCAAACACTTGTTTAAATAATTTGCCGAGACAATCGGATTAGTGTGAATTAAAATACGGCTGTTTTTGAGTCATCTTGATTAAGGTTTACCTATCTCTTCTGTAAATTCTGCTACTGCAATAACTGCCGACCCTTTAGCTGAAACACTACAAAATGTGTTTGGTTATCGGGATTTTCGTCGTGGTCAGAGAGATGTGATAGAACAGGCTTTGAGTGGCCATGACACCTTAGTGATCATGCCTACAGGTGGTGGTAAGAGTATGTGTTACCAGCTGCCAGCCTTGTTAATGCCAGGCGTCACCATTGTGGTATCGCCACTTATTTCATTGATGAAAGATCAGGTTGATAGCCTAACTCAGTCAGGCGTCGCAGCTGCTTATATCAATTCATCGCAGTCACGCGAGGAGGCCATGCAGGTATTGCGCGGGTTACATAACGGTGAGATTAAACTGCTTTATATCTCACCTGAGCGCTTGTTGAGTTATGACTTTATGGAGCGTTTGTCTAACCTCAATATATCCATGTTTGCTGTGGATGAAGCCCATTGTATTAGTCAGTGGGGGCATGACTTTAGACCTGAATACGCCGCACTTGGTCAGCTAAAACAGCGCTACCCTCATATTCCTATGATGGCGTTGACCGCTACTGCCGACCAAGCTACCCGTGATAGCATTTGCCAGCGACTGACTATTAACCCTCACGTAGTATTATCTAGCTTTGACAGGCCAAATATTCGCTACACCGTTGCTGAGAAACTCAACGCGGCTAACCAGCTGCGCCAGTTTTTAAAGGCGCAAAATGGTAGCAGTGGCATTGTGTATTGCTCCAGCCGTCGTCGTGTTGATGAGGTCGCTGAGCGCTTGCGTCTGCAAGGGTTTAAAGCTGAGGCATACCATGCTGGTTTAACTCAAGAAGTGCGCGCAGATGTACAAGACAGGTTTATTAAAGATCAGATTGAAATCGTGGTCGCCACAGTGGCCTTTGGTATGGGGATCAATAAGTCGAATGTGCGCTTTGTGGTGCACTATGACATTCCAAAAAGCATTGAAGCTTATTATCAAGAAACGGGGCGCGCCGGACGTGATGGTTTGGATGCCGAAGCTTATATGCTGTTTGACCCAGCCGATATTGGCCGCGTCAGACATCTTATTGAGCAATCTGAGCCAGGGCCACAGCAGCAAGTCGAGTTTCACAAGCTTAATAGCATGGCTGCATTTGCTGAGGCACAAACATGCAGAAGGCAGGTATTGCTGCATTATTTTGACGAGAGTGCTTCAGAGCCTTGTGGTAACTGCGATATTTGTCTGGACCCACCTAAACAATATGATGGCACTCAGGATGCGCAAAAAGTACTGTCTTGTATCTATCGTCTGAATCAGCAGTTTGGCATTCACTATACGATTGACGTGCTGCGCGGCTCTAAAGCGGCTAATGTGCTCGATCGCGGCCATGACAAGCTAACCACCTGGGGAATAGGTAAAGATAAATCTACTGAGCACTGGATTAGCGTGACTCGCCAGCTTATTCATTTAGGTCATGCCAGTCAGGATATTACCCGAAGCTCATCGCTGAAGCTTAATCCATCCGCACGTGCTGTACTCAAAGGTGAGTTAGCGCTAATGCTTGCCGAGCCGCGCATTCAATTAACGCCGGTGGTGGAAAAACGCCGCTCGCGTGCTCCGCAACAATATGACCGTAAGTTGTTTGCTCGCTTGAAATTACTGCGCCGTGAGATTGCAGAAGAAAATGACATCCCACCTTATCTGGTCTTTAATGATGCTACCCTTGCTGAAATGGCTGCTATGGTACCAACTTCTGAGGCTGAAATGCTCGCGGTAAACGGTGTCGGTGCAGTTAAGTTAGAGCGCTTTGGTGGTGACTTCCTTGATGAGATAGGTGACTACTTAGCGCAAGGCTGATTTAATCATCTATTTTGAGATTTCAGATCCTAAATAACTTTAACTAATTGTTTTGTAAAACAAGCCTAACGAATGTGCCCTGTTGCTTAATGGCGACAGTATGAGTCATTGAGCATCATCTATGTGCTAAAGGTAAATGAACTTTGTTGGCGCAAAACGCTGTGAGATCATCCCTGATGGCTCCACTTTTGCGTCCATGCTAAAGAGGCTTGCTTACCCAAAGCTCATTTACCCCTGGCTGTTGCTTGCTGCGTATATATCCAGCAATTCAATATTCGCTACTCCACAATAAGCTTACCTGTTTAATCTCGCTCTGTGGCACTCTGCCAGCGCAGTTCTCCATAAAACCTAATGGATTTGTTTTGAGTAAACTATGGTTTTTATGCGCTATTGAATTGGAGAGCTGAGCCACTCGATTTAGTCAGTTATCGGTACTAAAAGGTGACAAATCCTTACAAGTGCATCTCGCAATAAAATCTCGCCAATTGTCATATTTTGAGATTAAATTGCGATTGCTTGGGGTTGGGGTAACAAAAATTTAATGCGATCAAAATAAAGTCGTCAATTTCCTCAAGTTGACCAATAAGCGGTTGACAGCGACCCCCATTGCGCGATAAATATTAGTCAACAACAAGCAGATTTTAGAATACTTATTTAAGTTTTATGAATAAACAGCCGTTGCGATTAGAACTGATTATGCTCTCTAGCAACCTCATTCTCTTAACTAGAGAGAGTGCGGAGTCCTGTGTGCAACTAGGTAAATAAGTATTGGCACATAGATAAACCCCGCACAGTAGTAGCGGGGTTTTTTATTTGCCCAGTGCGACTAATTTTTGTGACTAGTTTAGAGGTTACAAAACGTAACCGATAGCGTGATAGATGCGATGTTATTTGGAGAATAGGTATGTCTGATAGAGTGATCATTTTTGACACGACACTTCGCGATGGTGAGCAAGCGCTTGCTGCCAGTTTAACGGTGAAAGAAAAACTCCAAATTGCCCTAGCACTTGAGCGTTTAGGAGTTGATGTGATGGAAGTGGGCTTTCCTGTTTCATCGCCTGGCGACTTTGAATCAGTGCAAACCATTGCTAAGACGATTAAAAATAGTCGCGTTTGTGCGTTATCTCGCGCCTTACAAAAAGATATTGATGCTGCGGCGCAGGCGTTGTCGGTCGCAGAGCAGTTTCGTATTCACACCTTTATTTCTACCTCAACCATTCATGTTGAAAGCAAACTAAAGCGTTCATTTGATGATGTGCTAGATATGGCGGTTGGCGCAGTGCAATATGCGCGGCAGTTTACCGATGACGTTGAGTTTTCTTGTGAAGATGCTGGGCGCACGCCTATCGATAATCTATGTCGCATGGTTGAGCATGCAATTAAAGCCGGTGCGAGCACGATTAATATTCCTGACACCGTTGGCTATACAGTGCCAAGTGAGTTCGGTGGCATCATTCAAACCTTGTTTAATCGCGTGCCAAATATCGATCAAGCGGTGATCTCTGTGCATTGCCATGACGATTTAGGTTTGTCTGTTGCTAACTCGATTGCAGCGGTCGAGCAAGGGGCGCGGCAGATTGAATGTACTATCAATGGTATCGGTGAGCGCGCGGGTAACTGCTCATTAGAAGAAATCGCGATGATCTTAGCGACGCGTAAAGGCTTGATGAATATTGAAAGTAACATCAATGCGAAAGAGATCCATCGCACCTCTTCACTAGTTAGTCAGCTTTGTAATATGCCGATTCAGGCTAATAAAGCCATCGTTGGCAGCAATGCGTTTTCTCACTCATCAGGTATTCACCAAGATGGCATGCTAAAAGCGAAAAATACCTATGAGATCATGACGCCAGAAAGTATCGGATTAAACCGCAATAACTTAAATATGACCTCGCGTTCTGGCAGACATGTGATTAAGCATCGCATGGAAGAGATGGGCTACAAAGCGTCGGATTATGATTTGGACTCGCTTTATGAGCAGTTTTTAAAGCTTGCTGATAAGAAAGGTCAGGTATTTGATTATGACCTAGAGGCTTTGGTATTCATTGAGTCACAGTCGCAAGACGATGACCAATATCAGCTGCAGCATCTTATGGTTCACTCTGACTCGACCGAAGGTATAGCTACCGCGACAGCTAAGGTGATGGTTGGTGATCAGGTGCTAACTGAGGCTGCGACAGGAAATGGCCCAGTTGATGCAGCTTACAATGCCATTGAGCGGACGACTAAGCGCGATATCGACATCACTAGCTATCAGTTAGGCGCTAAAGGCGAAGGGCAAAATGCACTGGGTCAGGTAGATATTACTGCAAGTTATAAAGGTCAGCGTTTTCATGGTGTCGGCTTGGCAACTGACGTAGTAGAGGCATCTGCACAAGCACTGATTAATGTCATGAATCTAACCTATCGAGCTGACAAGGTTGCAGACTATAAACAACAGAAATCAAAACAAAAGGAGTTAGGTGGCGTATGAGTTATCAAATAGCTGTTTTAGCCGGTGACGGTATTGGTCCAGAAGTGATGGCCGAGGCCAGAAAAGTACTGACTGAAGTTGAACGCCGCTTTGATTTAAATATTGAGTATAGCGAGTATGACGTTGGCGGTATCGCTATTGATAATCATGGTAGCCCTTTACCTGAGGCGACATTAAAAGGTTGTGAGGCTGCTGATGCAATTTTATTTGGTAGCGTCGGTGGCCCAAAGTGGGAGCATTTGCCGCCAAATGAGCAACCAGAACGTGGCGCGCTATTACCGCTTCGTGGTCACTTTGATTTGTTCTGCAATTTGCGCCCAGCAAAGTTGCACACTGGACTTGAGCACATGTCACCACTTCGCAGTGATATCTCTTCCCGTGGTTTTGATGTGCTTTGTGTGCGTGAGCTAACAGGCGGTATTTACTTTGGCAAACCGAAAGGTCGTCAGGGTGAGGGCGAAAACGAAGAAGCGTTCGATACTATGCGTTATAGCCGCCGCGAGATTGAGCGTATCGCTAGAATCGCATTTACCGCAGCCCAAGGGAGAAACAAAAAAGTTACCTCGGTTGATAAGGCGAATGTGCTGGCTTGCTCGGTATTATGGCGTGAAGTGGTTGAGCTAGTCGCTAAAGACTTCCCCGATGTTGAGCTAGAGCATATCTATATCGATAACGCCACTATGCAGCTACTGCGCCGCCCAAATGAGTTCGATGTGATGCTGTGTTCGAACCTGTTTGGTGACATCATTTCTGATGAAATAGCTATGTTAACTGGCTCGATGGGGCTGTTGTCATCAGCAAGTTTAAATAGCTCAGGCTTTGGCATGTACGAGCCAGCAGGCGGCAGTGCACCAGATATTGCAGGTAAGGGCATTGCTAACCCAGTGGCGCAGATATTGTCGGCAGCTTTGCTACTGCGCCATAGTTTGAAGTTAGATCAAGCGGCTGATGCCATTGAGCGCGCGGTAAGTAAAGCCTTAGCCAATGGTTACTTAACTGGCGAGTTGTTAGATGAGTCAGAGCGCGGCAATGCTAAAACAACTGCGCAAATGGGTGACTATATTGCTCAGGCTGTTAGGGAGGGCGCGTAATGGCCGCAAGAACTTTATATGAAAAAGTGTGGGACGCTCATGTGGTAGCCGAGCCTGAGGGTGAAGCACCAATTATCTATGTTGACCGTCATCTTGTACACGAAGTGACATCGCCACAGGCGTTTAGTGGCCTTAAAGTCGCGGGGCGTAAGTTAAGAGCGCCAGAAAAGACCTTCGCCACAATGGACCATAACACGTCGACCAAGAGTGCTAGCCTTGATGCATTAAGTCCTATGGCGCGCACTCAGGTGGAGACCTTAGCGCAAAACTGCAAAGACTTTGGTATTCGTCTATACGATATTCATCACCCTAACCAAGGCATAGTGCATGTGATGGGGCCTGAGCTGGGTATTACCTTGCCAGGTTCGGTTATTGTTTGTGGTGACTCTCATACCGCGACCCATGGCGCATTTGGCGCACTGGCATTTGGTATTGGCACCTCAGAAGTTGAGCATGTGCTGGCAACGCAAACCTTACGTCAGTTAAAAGCCAAAACCATGAAGATTGAAGTGCGCGGTAAAGTTGCAACAGGCATCACCGCTAAAGATATTGTGCTAGCGATTATCGGTCGCCTTGGTATGGATGGCGGCACAGGGCATGTGGTTGAGTTTTGCGGTGAGGCCATTCGCGATCTTTCAATGGAAGGACGAATGACCTTATGCAATATGGCGATTGAAATGGGCGCAAAGGCAGGTATGGTTGCACCGGATCAAACTACCTTTGATTATCTTGAAGGTCGTGAATTTGCACCTAAAGGTCAGGACTGGGACCAAGCGGTTGCTGCCTGGAGGGCGATGGCGAGCGATGAAGGCGCTGAATACGACAGTGAAGTTGTGTTAGAAGCTAAAGATATTGCGCCGCAGCTAACTTGGGGGACAAATCCTGGTCAGGTAGTGGCGATTGACTCAAGCGTGCCAAACCCTGCAGATGAAGCTAACTCCACCGTTAAGGCCAGCATGGAAAAAGCTCTGCAGTACATTGGTTTAACTCCGGGCACGAATATGACAGATATTGCCATCAACAAGGTGTTTATTGGCTCATGTACTAATTCGCGTATTGAAGATTTACGTGCAGCTGCAAGCCATGCCAAAGGTCGACAAGTGGCCGAAGGTGTCACTGCGATTGTGGTGCCGGGCTCTGGGCAGGTAAAACTACAGGCTGAAGCTGAAGGTTTAGACAAAATCTTTGTTGAAGCAGGCTTTGAGTGGCGCTTGCCGGGTTGTTCTATGTGTCTTGCAATGAATGATGACAGGTTGGAAGCGGGCGATCGCTGCGCATCGACCAGTAATCGTAACTTTGAAGGTCGTCAGGGGCGTGGCAGTCGCACTCATTTGGTAAGCCCAGCTATGGCAGCCGCAGCCGCTGTAGCAGGCCACTTTGTTGATATTCGTAAGCCGTACTAATCGCAACTATTGCAACTAATAAGGAGTCTTGAATGCAAGCATTTACCAGCCACACGGGACTAGCGGTTGCGATTGATAGTGCCAATATCGATACCGACCAGATTATCCCTAAACAGTTTTTATCTAAGGTGACCCGCGACGGTTTTGGCGTGCACCTGTTTCACGACTGGCGTTATTTAGATGATGCTGGCGACAAACCTAACCCTGAGTTTGCACTCAACAAGCCACGCTATAAAAACGCATCGATTTTAATTGCTCAGGAAAATTTTGGTTGTGGCTCAAGCCGAGAGCACGCTCCTTGGGCGTTGGCAGACTTTGGTTTAAGAGTGGTCATTGCACCTACATTTGCCGATATTTTTTACGGTAACTCCATCAACAACGGCTTGTTGCCTGTAAAGCTTGATGCAGCTCAAGTTCAGCAGTTGATTGATGAGGTAGAGGCAAAAGAGGGCGCAGAGATCACCGTGGATTTAGAAGCACTTGAGGTCACATCGCCAACTGGCGCCAAATTTAGCTTTAGTATTGCCGAGTCGGCTAGGCATAAGTTGCTGAATGGTCTAGATGCGATTGGATTAACCTTGTCGTTTGAGCAACCAATTGCAGATTATGAAACCGAGATACCGAGTTGGTATCGTTAGTGGTTTAGGTTGTTGTCCTTGTAAAGCAGATTCCCGCTCAAAAGCGTTGCGGGAACGACTGAGATAAGCGCTGTGGGAACGACTGAAATAAACATCGTGGGAATGACGGCGTTGGAATGCCGAGAGTATGGCCTACAAACCGTCACCCTCGAAAAGCTTTTAATCGAGGGTCTTTGTGAGTGGTAAATGTGAATAGGTTCCCGCTAAAAAGCATTGCGGGAACGACAGAAATAAGCATTGCGGGAATGACGGCGTTGAAGCGTCACGGGAGTGACTGAAATAAACATCGTTGGAATGACGGCTTTGGAATGTCTAGAGTATGGCCTACTAACTGTCATTCTCGCTTTTATCACCGTTACCCTCGCTTGACCCTACCAACTGTCACCCTCGAAAAGCTTTTAATCGAGGGTCTTTGCTGGTGGTAAATGTGAATAGGTTCCCGCTTAAAAGCGCTGCGGGAACGACAAAGTTGAAGCGTTGTGGGAACGACTAAAATAAACATCGCGGGAATGACGGCGTTGGAATATTGAGAGTATGACCAACCGTCATTCTCGCTTTTACCACGGTTATCCTCGCTTAACCCTACCAACCGTCACCCTCGATAAGCTTTTAATCGAGGGCCTCATGTCGAACTCTAGAGTGGCTTAGGAAACTCAGCCAACAACTTATCTAAAATTGGCTTATTGGCTTCAGGGAACTGGTAGTTCTTCAGTTCGTTGATATCAACCCAGGCTATTTGCTGTTGCTCAAGCCCCTTTGCTTCACCTGAGAAGTTAGTGACTAGATGAATATCAAGTAGCACATGCTTATCTGGGTAATCATGGCTTATCTCCATAAATGGCGTTGAGTCTGCAACCTTTAGGTTCACTTCTTCCGCTAGTTCACGAATTAGCGCCTGTGTGACTGTTTCATCTTGTTCGACTTTACCGCCGGGAAACTCCCACTTGCCACCTTGATGTAAGTGACCGTGGCGCAATGCCAGTAAAATTTGGTTGTTTGGATTAACAATTACGCCAACCGCAACATGCACTCGTTTTAGCATCTAGAATTAATCCTTTTTGAAAAAATCGCCTTCATCAAAGCCTGCTTCATCGAGATCGATGTTGGCAAACATTTCTGGGTCAATAGGTGTTTTTACTGGAATGGCGTGCTTCTCGTCGGCCCAATCTCCAAGGTCAATCATTTTACAGCGCTCAGAGCAAAATGGTTTGAATTTAGATTGTGGTTCCCACACGACAGGTGTCTTACAAATAGGGCAATTTACAGTTGTTGGCATGAAATCGTCTTGCAATAAAGTTTGGCTAAATTTTAAAGGCTTTATTCGCAAGCTGCCAGTGAGAATGTGATTTGTTTGTCGGTATGTTTCTGGCGGTCGAAATCCACGAAGTGAATGGCGTAACGATTGCGACTACCACTTATTGTAGGGTAACAAGCTTGATCGGCATTGATTCGGACTCTAATGAGCGATAATGCTTTATCCGCGTTCGCTTGGTAAAAGCCTGCATTGGCAGAGGCGTTGATGAACTCAGAAGAGTCGCGAATGAGTTTTAGAATAAGTGTGATGGCTTTGAGTAGTGGCTGAAATTCTTCGGTCCAATTAATGATATCTTGCTGGCGTTGTTGCCAGGGTAAGCTTAACCAGTAATGTAGCTGTGGTAAGTCGAAACTACAGCAAGCGCCAGGCATACTAAATCTGTGTTTTAGGGCCGAGATGAATTTATCTTGTTTAAGCTTTGCACCTAAGCGGCCGCTAGAATACAGCTGTGCTTTGGCTTGAGTGAGCTCTTTAATAAGTGCGCAGACTTGCTCGGTATCGACATGTGGAAATGCTTGCCATTTATCTAACAGCAACACCTGCTTATCAATATCTTTTAATACGTCTGAAGAAAAGTCGCAGCGCTCAGTTAAGTCTGCGAGAGAGAAGATCGGCTCAAAACAATGATGTTGGTGATCTGACTCAGTAACTTGTTTTATGTGCGCCGCTAAATGCTCTAAACGCAGATAGCTGCGCGTTTTTTCATTTAAGGGTTGCTCATAAATCAAATTGGTCATGATTAGCTAATCTTATTATTGTTTAGTCATTACAGCTCGTGGTTATTGTTGTCGCTTTGCTTGAGCTAAAAAGTACTGGTGAAGATTGTCCACCTGTTGATTAAGTGAGGCGATGTCGCCTTGATTATCAATAATATGCTCAGCTTTAGTTAAGCGCTGTTCGCGACTCATTTGGCTATCGATGATTTTCTGAATAGCCTTTTGAGACGTGTTGTCTCTAGTCGCTGAACGTTTTCTCTGCAATGCGGGTGAAATATCAACAACTAAAGTGGTATTGACTAAGCTATCTAACCCATTCTCAAATAGCAAGGGCACAACCAAAATAACATAGTCACTTTGTGCACTATGTACTTGCTCTAACATGGTTTTTCTAATTAGTGGGTGCAGTAATTTGTTGAGCCAAAGGCGCTCACTTTCGTTATTAAACACTCTGTCACGCAGTGCTTGACGGTTGAGTTCACCGTTTTGGTTTAGTACTTCAGCACCAAAGTGCTGCGCTATTGCATTTAATCCCGGAGTATTCGGCTCAACGACTTCCCGCGCAACAATATCTGCATCAACCAATTCAATGCCTTTGGCGGCAAATAAATTGGCAACGGTTGTTTTACCGCTGCCAATGCCACCAGTTAGACCGACTATGTATGTGGAAGACATAATTCTCAATTATTTTTGGCTAGACAAATGAGCCTAGGTACCAATTGATAATATCGTGACCCCAAATTAACGCTATCCAACCAGCAATTGCGATATAAGGTCCAAATGGAATTGGCTTACCTGAATGCAGCTTCTTGGTGGCAATCATTGCTATACCAATCACCGCACCTACTAATGAAGATAGCAGGATAATCAAAGGTAGCATTTGCCAGCCGAGCCAGGCACCAAATACTGCCATCAATTTGAAATCGCCGTAGCCCATGCCTTCTTTACCTGTTAACAGCTTGAAGCCCCAGAATACACTCCATAAACTTAGGTAACCGGCGGCAGCACCAATCACCGCATCCTCTAGGCTGACGAACACCCCTTGATAGTTAATGATTAGGCCTAGCCATAATAGCGGCAGAGTAATTTGATCTGGCAGCAGCATTTCGTCCAAATCGATGCCTGTTAGTGCGATTAAAGCAAAGGTGAGTAGTGTTGCTAGAGCAAATTGTGTCGTTGGGCCTAAATAATATGCCAGCGTGGCAACCAAAGCACCGGTGATAAACTCAAAAATTGGGTAACGTGGTGAAATGCTGGTTTGGCAATTTGCGCACTTGCCTTTAAGTAGTAACCAACCAAAGATAGGCAAATTGTGCCATGGTTTTATTTTGGCTTTGCACTCAGGGCAAGCAGATGTAGGAACAATTAGATTGTACTTTTCTGGGTATTCATCAATTGGCTTTTCAAGCTTGCCTTTACCAACTTGTTTAACGATATCTGGATGATATTCATCTAGATAGAAGTTGCACTCGCTTTGCCATTCACGCTTCATCATAACTGGCAGACGGTGAATCACCACATTTAAAAAACTGCCGATAGTGGCAGCGAAAATAAAGCTAATAACCACAAAAAGCCAGGGAGTCTGGCTCATTGTGGATACAAAACTAGAAGTAAAAGAAGATAAAAATTCGGTCATCTTGTTATTGTTCTCTTATGGTTGACCTTGTTGTGAGAGCGAAGGTTTAAACCACATTACCCATTTGGAAGATTGGCAGGTACATGCCGACGATCAAACCGCCGACTAGCGTACCAATTACTACCATCATAATTGGCTCGATCAGGCTTGAAAGGCCATCCACCGCGTCATCTACCTGCATTTCATAAATATTGGCGATTTTGTTGAGCATGTCGTCTAATCCACCAGACTCTTCACCAATCATTACCATTTGAATTAGCATATCAGGGAATAAACGCGTGGTTCGCATAGCTACATTCATTTGCATACCGGCCATCACTTCGGTACGCACTTTGTTCAGTGCATTTCGGTAGACAGCATTGCCGGATGCGCCCGCCGCAGATTCTAAGCCATCAATTAGTGGAACACCTGCTGCGAAGGTGGTTGCTAGCGTTCGGGCAAAGCGAGCCATAGCGGCTTTATGTAAAATGTCGCCAACAGCAGGTATTTTTAATATGTAGGTATCAACTTGATCTCGGAATACCTGAGAATTTCTATGGCTTCGCCTAAACAAAAATATTGCAGCTGCAATCCCAATGACAAAGAAGTACCAAGACCCTTGCAGCCAACGTGAGATATTAATGATCATTTGGGTGAAAGCGGGTAACTCCGCACCAAAGCCGTTAAAAATATCCTCAAATTGTGGCACTACAAATAAAAGCAGTAATGTTGTAACAGCGACTGCCACAACAACAACCGCTGCAGGGTAAAACATAGCTTTCTTAATTTTTGATTTTAGGGCTTCAGCTTTCTCTTTATAGATCGCTATTCGATCAAAGACTGCATCCAAAGAACCTGAATGCTCACCTGCTGCAACTAAGTCGACATAAAGGTCGTCAAAATACTGCCTGTGAGGCTTAAGAGAGTCAGAAAGAGGAATACCTGCTTGCACATCAGAAAGAATAGTCGCTAAGAGCTCTCGCATTTTAGCTTTTTCGTGCCCTTTGCCTAATAGTTCGATTGTTGTTACCAAGGGAACACCAGCGGCAAGCATAGTTGCAATTTGACGAGTGATCATTGCAATGTCCATTGCAGAGATCTTTTTCTCAGTCTTAAATAATGGGGCAGCCTTTTTACGCACTCCTTTTGGAGAAATCCCCTGTGCTTTTAAAACACTGCGGATTTCTGCAATAGAACTTCCGCGTAATTCGCCAGATGTACGTTGACCGTCCTTGTTGGTACCTTTCCACTCAAAGGTAAAAACTTTCGGCTGGTGTTTTACATTGCTGCCTGCTTTTTTGTTGGCTCTTGCAGTAGCCATTGGCATGTCCTTATGTATTATTCGTTTAAAAACTAGAGCTTAATGCTAAGCTTAGATAGTTTTTTGGTTAATTGAAACTAGTTACGCGGTTAATCTCAGCAATACTGGTCACGCCTTGAACGACCTTTAGCAGCCCTGATTGACGTAAGTCATTCATGCCTTGTTCTTTTGCTTGATTAGCTATTTGCAGTGAATTACCGCCTTCCATAATAGTTCGGGCGATTTCATCACTCATTTTCATTACCTCATAGACACCTACACGGCCTTTGTAACCTCCAGAACAGAATTCACAACCAACAGGCTTGTATACGGTGAACCCTGTTGCGATATCTTGTTCAGTAAAACCAAGCTTTACTAGCTCTGCTTGAGGCACGTCTTCAGGCTCTTTACACTCAGGGCATAAACGCCTTGCAAGACGCTGTGCAATAATTAGGTTGACTGAGCTGGCAATGTTGTAGCCAGGTACGCCCATGTTAACCAAACGGGTTAAGGTCTCTGCTGCTGAGTTTGTATGGAGAGTTGATAAAACCAAGTGACCGGTTTGTGCCGCTTTAATGGCTATCTCAGCGGTTTCTAAGTCACGGATCTCACCGACCATTACCACGTCTGGATCTTGACGTAAGAACGAGCGAAGAGCTGAAGCGAAGGTTAAACCTGCTTTCAAGTTAATATGAACTTGGTTAACACCTTCTAAGTTAATCTCAACCGGATCTTCAGCAGTTGAAATATTACGCTCTTCCGTATTAAGGATATTAAGGCCAGTATAAAGGGATACAGTTTTACCGGAGCCAGTTGGGCCGGTCACTAATATCATGCCTTGGGGTTTGGCTAGCATTTCTTCATAAAGCAGGCGCTGCTCATCTTCATAACCGAGTTTTTCGATACCAAGCTGAGCGGAAGATGAATCCAGAATACGCATTACAATCTTCTCGCCCCAGATTGTAGGTAGAGTACTGACACGAAAATCAATTGATTTAGTACGTGACAGCTTCATCTTAATGCGGCCATCTTGAGGCACGCGGCGCTCAGCAATATCCAGCTTTGACATCACCTTTAATCGTGCTGAGATTCGACCTGCCAGGTTTACAGGTGGTTCTGAAACCTCGTGTAAAATCCCATCGATGCGAAAACGAATGCGGTAGCGTTTTTCATATGGCTCGAAGTGCAAGTCAGAAGCGCCTTTACGGATGGCGTCGGTTAGAATCTTGTTGATGTAAATAACAATTGGGGCATCGTCACTGCTGTCGCCTTCGGGCTCATCATTACGTTCGGTTTCTGCCACCTCCATCCCAGCAAGGGCTTCCTCGTCGACTCCAGAGAGATCTAGGCTAGATAGATCATCTTCAAGCACTTTTTCTACTGCTTGGGACAGTTTGTCATCTTCAACTAGAATTGCTTCAGCGTGAAGACCCAAGCTAAATTGAAAGTCTTCTAATGCGGAAATATTGGTTGGATCTGAGCTTGCGATGTATAAGCGATTTCCCCTTTTGAACAATGGAAGACACTTATGCTTATCGATTAGCTTTTTGTTGAGTAAGTCTTCAGGGATGTTTTTAACATCATACTCGCTTAAGTCTAGTAATGGAGTACCATACTCTTCGTAACAAAGCTCAGCAATTTCTCTAGCAGACAGCTTCTTTGTCGCAACTAAAGTCGAGACAAGAGTACGTTTTGTTTTTCTTGACTCTGATATTGCGCTTGAAAGCGTTTCTTCAGTCAAAAGCCCTTTTCTCAGGAAAAGATTTGATAAGCCTAAGTTTATAGCTGTTGATGGCATGAGTGGTTTCCAACTAGAAAACGTAATTGTGTCCTAAAGTACCAAATAAATTAGCACGTTGCATCTGTAGAGCTTGCCAGATAGCGAGTCTATAGAATTAGACGAAGTATTAGTTCCATTTGTCATAGATTCGCTCAAGAAATATTTCTGGTTCCTGGCAGCTTTCGAATAGCCCTGACGATACATCTGTTTCATAAAAGTCACACAGGGCGAAAAATAGAGTCCTAATTTTAACTTTGTCTTTAACAGTACTTGCAGGTTGCCAATAGTTAGTCTCAAGATCGACAAAGATAAGTTCGTCTTCCATATCTGGGAATGCTGCGAGTTGATAATTCCCCTTAATTATCGACCTTTGTTTAGCTGCGATGCTTGAGTCAAATATTTCCGGCTTTATGATAACCTTTCCGCTTTCATCGACAGTATAGAAGTTCAACCCCTTTGCTAGTGTTTGAATAACTTCTAGTTTTCCGGCTGATAAAACCAATGGATTTAGAGAGCTTTCTAAAAATATGGCTCGGTTCTCAGATACTTGGTGGAAAGGTATTCCATCAAAAGTATGATCTACTTTGATTTCTAGAATATTTGCCAGGGAGGGAATAATATCAACGAGAGAGTATGTGCTTTTTGGATTTATAGCTGGTATGACAACACCATTTGAAAAAGACCTCACAGCAGCAACAACTTTAAACTGGCTATGACTTAGTACATTTGTGCCATGTCCCAAAGAGTTGGTTTCAAACGTAGCAGAGCTTATTCGCCCTTGGGGACCATCGTCTTTCCCTCCAAAACTTTCTCCATGATCAGAGAGAAGTACGACAACGGAGTTTTGTAAAATACCCCTATCAGCAAGGCCATTCAGTAGTTGAGCGAATTGCTCATCAGACTGTTTGAGCATTGTAAGGTACAAGTATTCTTCTGCTCTATCTTTGATAAACTCATGGTCTTCTAAATATGTCAGCTTAGCACTTTTGAAAGGCCAATGAGGCAGAGTCAGGTGTGTTGCAAGAAATATAGGCTTTTCACTATTTACAGAGTCTATGGTACCAAGTAGTTGCTCGATAAAGGCGTAGGGTTGGTAAGTCCACCACGCTGATCTGTTGTTATAGATATAAGGGAAAAAAGACCTTATTGAAGTTTGATTTAAAAACAGTGAAAACAATGGAATGTTGTTTAGCCCGGATACAATAAATTCTGCTGCATCAGCAGGTGGACCAACAATTATATCAAAACCAAAAGATTCATCGATATTGTTAAATCTGCGCTCGTCCTGCGCCCATATGTTTTGATAGCCAATTGATGATAGTTGCTGTGGAAACGCCAAGCTACGATCCACTTTGGACATTTCCGTTAGATTAAATCGTGCGTTGTGGGTAATGGGATACGTTCCCGTAAGGGTTGAAGTCCACGAGACAAATGTTCTTCCTGCGGGTGTGTAGGTGTTTGGAATATATGTAGCTTCAGATAAGAATTGATCAATATTGGGAGTAACAGAAGCTCTGCCCGCGTGTTCACCCAAATAGTCAGGTCTTAGGGAGTCAATACCAATCAAAATAATATTTGGTTGGTCACTGTTATGGGCCATCGGTTTAATCGTTATGAGTAATGGTCCAAAAAGCAATGCTAAGGAAGCAAGTGTAAGGATGCTATATCGATTTTTTTTTACGCACCCCAACAAGATTATCGCAACAATGCTCAATGAAGAAATCAGTGGAATAAAATGACTGCTAAAGTGCTCATGACTTGTGGGCGAAAACGGATATAACAGACTATTTATGCTAATAATGGCTACAAAGATTAATGTCCAGGCAAGTGCAACGTGAATAAACTTTGATTGAATACTAGACAACGAGATCACGTTCTCCATAGCTTTAGCCAAAAAAGCGATATAGAAAACAATTGCCACAGCGATAAAAGTTGCGGTTAGTAATGTTGTGACAAAAGGGACGCTAGTTATTGCCGAGTTTATCATTGGTGCTAACTCAGTAAACGCATCACTTAGCTGGTGGTTAATTTGGGTTTTAGTGAAGAGGATTAAGGCGGTAGTGAGTAAAAAACTAATAGCGATATGAATGCGCATTTAATAGTCCAACAATAAAAAAATAGCATGCGTTAGCATGCTATTTTATAAAACTAAGCTAGTTAAGTATTAACGGCAGTTAGATGGTTTATATTTGTCGTCAAGAGAACCACCAGTACATGCCCATGTAACGTTACCTGAAGAGGTAAAAGTTGGAGCCAGAATAAGAGTTGCGTCATCTGTTACTTTGGCGTTGTATGTTACTGTAATGCCACCGCCTGTACCAACGGCTACAGACTTAACTGAGTTACCAGTAATTGAAGATGCTGCTGCTAGCCCAGCAAGAGCATTGGTTGTTGGTGCAGAGCCTTGTGAAGAGTAATATTCAGTCACTGCAGCTTTTGCTCCTGCAGCAAGACTAAGACCTTCAGAAACATGACCACGTTTAGTGAAGTCTTGATACGCAGGCAGTGCGATTGCAGCAAGAATACCGATGATCGCAACTACGATCATTAATTCAATAAGAGTAAAACCCTTAGCGTTTTTAACTTGGTTGATACCTTTCATTTTCTCTCTCCGTCAAAAATTACCGCGACTATCCAATCCTTGTTACGAGTAGTGATCGGCTTCAATGCCAATGTCGACAGTATAAATTATTGTTAGCGATGACATTCTACAACGAAGTAGGTGCACCATAACAACTTAAAATATCAGCCTGAATCACCCCAAAGTTAGGTATAGGTTAGGTTTGGGGGTTCAAACCTTTACACTCGATTGCAGTTATTGTATCGGCATGTTGGCACCATACTGAAACAAAAAGCTATCAACCTAGTATGACTTTTCGGCTGAGCACCGCAGGAACTAGAGTATTTACACTGAGTTAGAGGGTAATTGTTACAATTTCTTGAACTTTTACTTGATCCAATTCAATTGCCATATTTCCGTAATCCTAGCAATTCTTGGCCGAAAGGCCATCTCGCCTGCTTAAAAGTTAGTATAAAGTTAACCCAAATGGAATAGCCAATCCCAGAAAAATGGCAAATAAAGCCAAAAAATTCTTAGTGTTATCGTTTTCGATCTATTTCGATCTAACATTTTGTTGACATTCTTTTGTTGGTAGTAATTTTTTTGACAAATTGATTGCCAAAGAAAAAAATTGACACCTGTTTAGTCGGCTAAAGTGTTACAAACCCCTTGCTCCGTAGCACTTTAGAGCGACGTATAGTTTGCCTGTTACGAGCAAAACTAGAGTTAAGTGTTACATTTGTACTCTGGCAAGCTAGTTACAACAGGTGTGGCTAGTGTCGCAACTGGCATTAAATAAGGTGTTTCTCTGCTTCATTGTTTTGGCCAGATTTGCTATTGAAATGAGCAGAAATAATTTTGTCTAACTGCTGTTTTTTTGAACTGTAATTAGGGCCGCAAAGAGTTGGTCAAGCTTGATTCGGAAATTTTGATTAAGTAATAGGTATCTTGGTTGGCTTGAAAATTGGCGCACTACTTTTGGTTTAAAGGGGAACGATACTTCCACCGTCACCCTCGAGATCTTTTATCGAGGGTCTTTTTTGGTTGATTCGAGAGGTTCCCGCTCAGAAGCGTTGCGGGAACGAGTGAAATCAAGCTTTCACCCTTAACGACAAATCCAGTGCTTTAACATGCTTGGTTAGTGCGCCGACCGAAATATAGTCGACTCCAGTTTTGGCAAAGTCTGCGATGGTATCGAGGGTAACGTTGCCCGAGACTTCCAGTTTGGTGTTTTGACCTTTCTCTTTATATTGATGGTTGAGCTCTACCGCCTGGGTCATCATGGTAACGTCAAAGTTGTCCAGCATAATGATGTCAGAACCGCCATCAAGAGCTTGAGTTAGTTCTTCGAGTGACTCAACTTCAACTTCTACTGGTTTATCTTGATGAAGCTTGCGCGCGGCTTCAATGGCATTGGCGATACCACCGCAAGCCATAATGTGATTCTCTTTAATTAAGAATGCATCGAATAAGCCGATGCGGTGGTTTTTGCCACCACCACAGGTAACCGCGTATTTTTGTGCGGTGCGCAGACCAGGAATGGTTTTACGAGTGTCCAGCAATTGGGTGTGAGTGCCTGCGAGTTGGTCGACATAGATTTTAGTTAAACTCGCTACACCAGATAGAGTTTGGATAAAGTTCATTGCAGTGCGCTCACCAGTCAAGATCGCGCGCGCAGGGCCTGATAGCTCACATAGCACCTGATTGGGTACTACCAGATCGCCGTCATCAACATGCCAGTGCAGCGCCACTTCACCACCTAATTGATTGAATACTTGCTCTGCCCAGGCTTTGCCGCAGAAAACCCCTTCTTCACGAGTGATTAAGTGGCTTTCGACATATTTATCAGCCGGAATTAATTGTGCGGTAATGTCCGCCGCTAATAAACATTCAACACTTTGTTGTTCGGTATAACCGAGATCTTCATATAATGCGGTTTTTACGGCGTGGCGAATATCATTTTCTAGCATAATGCCGGATCCTTGCTTACTGATAAGTCATGCTTTGCGCGATAGATCACACGCGGGTTTATCTTAAGTAAACCGCCTGATCTAGCGCCTAAAATTATGGCATTAGATTAACATAGTTGCTAAGGTCGAACCTATAGAAAGACTTGGGATTTTTGCTTTGATTTATCGCATTTAGTTGCTACACAAGTTGAAGCATTAGTTTCTACATGAGTTAGTGCATTAATTCCCAGCATCACTGTGAGTGACGAATAGAGTAGCCATCGTAAGTAACTATTGTAAGTAACTATGACATCCAAACTAACTTCAGCAGTTTTCAACCAGGGCTGGCATTGCAATGCTTTGCAGTGTTTATCTCCCCATTTTAATCAGCGCCCTAAAGCTGAAGTGAGCTTACTGGTTATTCACAATATCAGCTTACCAGCAGGGTGCTTTGGTCTGCCTTATATTGATGATCTGTTTAAAGGTTGCATTGATGTGAGTGCAGATCCTTCGTTTAAAGATCTTCAAGGGCTGACAGTTTCTGCTCACTTCCTCATTCGCCGCGATGGTAGCTTGACCCAATATGTGAGTTGTGACGACAGAGCCTGGCATGCTGGTGTGTCGAACTTTCATGGGCGTGAAAACTGCAATGACTTTGCTATTGGTATTGAGCTTGAGGGGACAGATGATGTTGCCTACACCGATGAGCAATATCAGCAGTTGGTGAGTTTAACTCAGCAGATCCAGCTGCAGTATCCTATGATTTCATTGGACAGAATTGTTGGTCACTGTGATATCGCACCAGGGCGTAAAACTGACCCTGGTAATAGCTTTGACTGGCAGCGATATAGGCAAGATTTGACGAATAGCTAAAACTGACTTTTCGAGTTAAATCGCTATATTTGTCATTTGGTTAACGTATGATTGATACTCAAGTTAGGTTGGCTTTTACTTAGAGTTATTCCGAGTTTAAGCTTGAATTTCTCATCACGACAACTACCTTTACCTTGAAAACGCCGAGGGTGTATGGCTCTATTTTCTTTTTTAGTCGCAATGTTTGTCGAACGATTAAAGTTTTTACCTGCTTTTTTGCAGTTCGATGAGCTAATGCGCCAATATCAGCAGAGCTTCTGGCGCGTCGACTCCTTAACACATACTCACATTGCCCTGATTGCAATTGCGATCCCTGCCGTTTGCGTATTTGCCATTCGTTATTTATTAGATGGTCTGTTCTTCGATGTATTTAGCCTAGCATTTTCGGTATTCATCGCAGTAATTTGCTTAAGCCACCAATCTATTCGTCATATCTTTAAAAAGTACATTCAAGCGGCATGTCGTGGTGACGTGCAAGCCTGCTTTATTTATGCGGGCAAACTCGATTGTCACGAGTGCTTAAAGGCTGTTAACGAGAATGAGCTGGGTAAGCGAGTGGGTGAAACCGTGGCCTGGATTAACTATCGTTACTATGGTGCCGTCGCGCTATATTTTGTGGTGTTTGGCCCTGTGGGCGCAGTGCTTTACTGTAGTGTGCGCTACTACCATGATTTGCTTGCCATGCATAAAGTTGAAAATACTTGGGTTGAGTTACTACTGCTAGCACTTGATTGGTTGCCGTCACGTATTTTTAGTTTTGGCTATGTGCTTAGCGGTCAATTTTCGCAAGGGTTTGGCGCTTGGCGACGAACAGCGCTGACACTGCACGCTAATGCGAAAGATGTGGTCAGTAAAACGGCCATGGCGGCAGAAGAGTTACCTGAGCAATCAGATGCGCCCGTTTGTGTAAGGTCTACGTTAGCGCTATTAGCATTGAGTAAAAGAAATTTATTACTGTTAGTGACAATGCTCTCAGTGTTGACTATTTTTGGTGTGGTAAGTTAGCAATTTAAGCCGTTGAGTTTACCCAACTGCTGACTTACCTAATTTATTTTTAGCTAATTTAAATTGTTGTTTTAATAAAATATCCTAAACAATTGGCTTAACCATTTAACACCCGTTGTCAAATGGTCTGACCCCCTCACTTAGATTTTACGTTATGCTTTTTGCAGCGCGCGTTTAAAACTCTGAGTTAACGATCATCTAACCCTGCATTAACTAGACATGTCACGTATGATTTGATAAAGTGCGCTCTATCATAAAAATTGGTAAGACCAATTGACAATCCTAAATATGAACGGAGCGGCATAGTTAATGGCTTATAGTAAGATTAGTCAGCCAAAAATTTCTGATGTGATCATGGAGCAACTCGAGCGCATGATCCTTGAAGGCAGTTTACAGCCGGGTCAGAAATTACCTCCTGAGCGTGAACTTGCTGTGCAATTTGAAGTGTCGCGCCCGTCATTACGTGAAGCAATTCAAAAGCTTGAAGCAAAAGGTTTGCTGATGCGCCGTCAAGGCGGTGGCACCTATGTGAAAGAGCAGCTTTGGCAGAGCCTTGCCGACCCTATCGTCGAATTGATGCATGAAGATTCAGAAAGTCAGTATGACTTACTGGAGTTTCGTCATGCCACAGAAGGCATGATGGCTTATTTTGCCGCGCTTCGTGGTACTGATGCAGATATGAAAAACATTAAACAATGCATTAACGAAGTAGAGCAGGCTGTAGGTATTGAGAACCAGGCCGATGCCATTGTGCGTTTTTACCGTGCCGTAGCTGAAGCATCACACAACGTGGCTATGCTGCACCTAGTATTAAGCTTAACGCCAGTGCTACACAAGAACGTGGCGCAAAACTTAGAATTGCTTAACCGCCGCGAAGACGCATCAAAAATGGCTAATGAGCATCGCCGCGATTTATTGGCTGCGATTGTGCGACGCGACCCTGAAGCGGCACGTGAAGCCTCAAACGAACACTTAAGTTACATCGAAGAAGTCATGCTGTCGGTACGTGAAGAAGACAGCCGACTTCAACGAAGCCTACGCCGCTTAAAAGGCAGCGTTTAATCAAATACAAGACTTTACTAGGGTTCACTCCCCTAGTAATACCAATCGGGATAAATAAGTGACCTGAAATTACGCAGGAAAAATCGCTTAGAACAGGGCGGGAATTGCAGCTAGCTAGTTGCTCTACCTACAAGATTCCTAACGAAGTTATAAGCGCTTTTAACCAGTAAAAATGATCACATACTTGTGCTGATTGGTATATCAATTAATCATAACAATCATATAGTAGGAAGGACTGCGAGATGTCTGAAGATATGCTAAAAGATTTGGACCCATCAGAAACTCAGGAATGGGTTGATGCTCTGCAAGCTGTATTAGAGCAAGAAGGGCCTGAAAGAGCGCACTTTTTATTAGAGAAGTTAATCGATAAAGCCCGTCGCAATGGTACTCACTTACCTTACGACGCCACGACCGCTTATCTGAACACGATCCCTGCGGGCCAAGAACCGAACATGCCTGGCAACCAAGAAATGGAGCGTCGTATTCGCGCTATCATTCGTTGGAACGCGCTGGCTATGGTACTTCGTGGTTCTAAGAAAGACCTAGAGCTTGGTGGCCATATCTCAAGCTTCTCTTCAAGTGCCACTATTTATGATGTGTGTTTCAACCACTTCTTCCGCGCACCAAATGAAAAAGACGGTGGCGATTTAGTTTACTTCCAGGGTCATATTGCTCCGGGTATCTATGCGCGCTCGTTCCTTGAAGGCCGCTTAACTGAAGACCAACTAGCTAACTTCCGCCAAGAAGTTGATGGCCAAGGTCTATCTTCGTACCCGCATCCTAAGTTAATGCCTGACTACTGGCAGTTCCCAACGGTTTCTATGGGCCTTGGTCCTATCCAAGCTATTTACCAAGCGCGTTACTTAAAATACTTAACTGACCGCGGCTTAAAAGACTGCTCGGAGCAAACGGTATACTGTTTCCTCGGTGACGGTGAGTGTGACGAGCCTGAATCTCTAGGTGCGATTGGCCTAGCTGCCCGTGAAGGTCTAGACAACCTAGTATTTATTATTAACTGTAACCTGCAGCGTCTTGACGGTCCGGTACGTGGTAACGGTAAGATTATTCAAGAGCTTGAAGGTGAATTCCGCGGCGCTGGCTGGGAAGTGGTTAAAGTGATTTGGGGTCGCTACTGGGATGCGTTACTTGCACGTGACACCAGCGGCAAACTGCTACAGCTAATGGAAGAAACCGTAGACGGTGAATACCAAAACTGTAAAGCAAAAGGCGGCGCTTATACGCGTGAGCACTTCTTTGGTAAGTACCCAGAAACTGCTGAAATGGTTGCTAACATGTCAGATGATGACATTTGGCGTCTAAACCGTGGTGGTCATGACCCTGTTAAAATTTACGCGGCATTAGATCATGCTAAGAAGACTAAAGGTCGCCCAACAGTAATCCTGGCTAAAACCGTTAAGGGTTATGGTCTAGGTTCTGCTGGTGAAGGTAAGAACATTGCCCATAACGTCAAGAAGATGGATGTCGACTCTATCCGTTACTTCCGCGATCGTTTCAATATCCCTATTCCAGATGACAAGTTAGAAGATATTCCTTTCTATCACCCAGGTCCTGATTCAGAAGAAGTGAAGTACCTAAAAGAGCGCCGTGAAGCCCTGAAAGGTTACTTGCCACAGCGTCGCGAAAACTTCACTGAAGAGCTAGAAGTACCGTCATTGAAGATTTTTGATGCCGTGCTTAAAGGTTCAAATGGCCGTGAAATCTCTTCAACTATGGCGTTTGTACGTGTACTTACCGCGCTGCTTAAAGATAAGAAGATCGGTAAGCGTATTGTGCCAATTATTCCTGATGAAGCGCGTACTTTCGGTATGGAAGGTCTATTCCGTCAGGTTGGTATTTACGCTCACGAAGGTCAAAAGTACGAGCCACAAGACTCAGACCAAGTTGCTTACTACCGTGAAGACAAGTCAGGTCAGGTTCTGCAAGAAGGTATTAACGAGTTAGGTGCAATGTCATCTTGGGTATCTGCTGCAACTAGCTACTCAGTGAACGACATGCCAACCATTCCGTTCTACATCTACTACTCAATGTTTGGTTTCCAACGTATTGGTGACATGGCATGGGCAGCAGGTGATATGCGTGCACGTGGTTTCCTTGTTGGTGGTACCTCAGGTCGTACAACACTTAACGGTGAAGGTCTGCAGCACCAAGATGGTCACAGCCATATTCTTGCAAACACTATTCCTAACTGTGTGTCTTATGACCCAACTTACGGTTATGAGATTGCAGTAATCGTTCAAGATGGTATCGAGCGCATGTACGGCGACAAGCAAGAAGACGTGTTCTACTACCTAACTACAATGAACGAGAACTATGTTCAGCCTGAAATGCCAAAAGGCGCAGAAGAAGGCATTGTTAAAGGTATCTACAAGCTTGAATCGGTAGCAGGTAGCGGTAAAGGTAAAGTACAACTTATGGGTTGTGGCACCATCCTTGAAGAAGTCCGTAAAGCTGCGCAAGCACTAGCGAAAGACTTTGGCGTATCTGCTGACGTATTTAGCGTGACTAGCTTCAACGAGCTAACACGTGATGGCCAAGCTGCCGAGCGTTGGAACCTGTTGCACCCAACTGAAACGCCGAAGAAAGCGTACATCAGTGAAGTACTTGCGTCAGACTCACCAGCGATTGTAGCAACTGACTACATGAAGGTTTACGGCGAGCAGTTACGTGCATACGTGCCAACTGACTACAAGGTACTCGGTACAGACGGTTTTGGTCGCTCAGACAGCCGTGCAAACCTACGTCACCATTTTGAAGTTGATGCTAAGTTCATCGTACTTGCAGCGCTTAAGTCGCTGGTAGAGCGTGATGAAATGCCAGTTGATGTGCTAACTAAAGCCATCAACGAATACGGCATTGACGTAGACAAAGCTAACCCACAGTTCGCGTAAGAGGAATTCAAAATGGCTGATTTAAAAGAGATTTTGGTTCCTAATGTCGACGCTGATGCCGTTCAGGTTATTGAAGTCTGTGTTGAAGTGGGTGAGGTGGTAGAAAAAGAAACCTCAATCATTACCGTCGAAACTGACAAAGCGACCATGGATATTCCGGCGCCGTTTGCAGGCAAAATCGCTGAGTTAAAAGTGGCTGTTGGCGACAGTGTTTCTGAAGGTACACTAATTGCCCTTCTTTCTGCTGAAGGTGCAAGTGAAGAGGCTGCAAGTGAACAAGCGCCTGCACCAGCTGCTGAGCCTGCACAAGCAAGCGCACCTGCAGTTGAACAATCTGCGCCGGTTGCCGCTCCTGCAGCTTCATCACAAGTGGTAGAGGTTAAAGTGCCAGATATTGGTGGTGATACTGACGTACCTGTGATTGAAGTATTAGTGAGCGAAGGCGAAACCATTGAAGCTGAAGCTGGCCTAATTACCCTTGAAACTGACAAAGCGACCATGGATGTACCTGCGCCGCAAGCCGGTGTGGTTAAGTCAATTAGCATCAAGACAGGTGATACTGTTTCTGAAGGCACGCTAGTACTGACGCTAGAAGTTGCCAGTGAAGCAAGCGCTCCTGTTGAAGCTCCAGCAGAGACTCCAGCACCAGCAGCTCCTGCAGCAGCACAAGTTGTGGAAGTGAAAGTACCAGACATTGGTGGCGACACTGACGTACCTGTGATCGAAGTATTGGTAAGTGAAGGCGAAACCATTGAAGCAGAAGCGGGCCTAATTACCCTTGAAACTGATAAAGCAACCATGGATGTGCCATCACCAAAAGCGGGTGTGGTTAAGTCTGTGAGTGTAAAAGTAGGTGACACTGTTTCTGAAGGCACACTCGTGCTTATGCTAGAAGTTGCTGGCGAAGCTCCGGCTGCGCCAAAAGTTGAAGCACCAGTTGCTGCAGCTCCTGCTAGTCAAGCGCAGCAGGTTGCACCTGCGCCAGCGAGTCGTGCTACTCCGCCTGTACCGCATCACCCAAGTGCTGCAGCGCCATCAGCAACCGGAGTTGTACATGCATCACCAGCGGTTCGCCGTTTAGCGCGTGAGTTTGGCGTTGATTTAACTAAGGTGACAGGTACTGGTCGTAAAAAGCGTATTTTGAAAGAAGACGTTCAAGCTTACGTTAAGTATGAACTGTCACGTCCTAAAGCAAGCGCGGCAACCTCAGTTGCTGGCGGTGCTGGTGGTCTAAATGTGATTGACGCACCTAAGGTCGACTTTAGCAAGTTTGGTGAAGTGGAAGAAAAACCACTAAGCCGTATCCAGAAGATCTCCGGTCCTAACTTGCACCGTAACTGGGTAACCATCCCGCATGTGACCCAGTTCGACGAAGCTGACATCACTGAGCTTGAAGCTTTCCGTAAAGAGCAAAACACCCTAGCGGCGAAGCAAAAAGCGGATTACAAGATCACCCCACTGGTGTTCATGATGAAAGCGGTAGCCAAAACACTGCAGCAATTCCCTGTGTTTAACTCAAGCTTGAGCCATGACGGTGAATCACTGATCCAGAAGAAGTACTTCCACATTGGCGTGGCGGTAGATACACCAAATGGATTAGTGGTACCTGTGGTACGTGATGTTGACAAAAAAGGCATCATTGAGCTGTCACGCGAGCTAATGGAGATTTCTGTTAAGGCTCGTGAAGGCAAGCTAAAAGCTGCAGATATGCAGGGTAGCTGCTTTACTATTTCAAGTTTAGGTGGCATTGGCGGTACAGCGTTTACCCCAATTGTTAACTACCCTGATGTAGCAATTCTAGGTGTGTCTAAGTCAGAGATGAAGCCGAAATGGAACGGTAGTGAGTTTGAGCCTAAGCTTATGCTACCACTGTCATTATC
The DNA here is from genome assembly GCF_012263345.1 of Shewanella sp. WXL01. Classification (NCBI taxonomy): domain Bacteria; kingdom Pseudomonadati; phylum Pseudomonadota; class Gammaproteobacteria; order Alteromonadales; family Shewanellaceae; genus Shewanella; species Shewanella sp. WXL01. Next base: position 29,239 of record NZ_JAAIKQ010000010.1, read on the forward strand.
GTACGATCACCGCGTGATCGATGGTGCGATGGCAGCACGCTTTAGCGTGACATTATCAGCGATTCTTTCTGATATTCGCACCCTAATACTTTAAGCCGAACAGGCCGCTCTTATTGAGTGGCCTTTTTTATGCTGTGAGATTGTGATCAAGGTCAAACAAAGGTTAAAATGCGCCATCCCAATTTTTGAAATGTGCGATAAATAAAATTGGATGTGAAACAGACGTTTCTGGCTAGCGTTAGCGACCTTTAGGGCACGATCCCTCTCCACGAACCGTCTCCCTAAAGGAATGAAAAATTAGAGGAAGTCATGAGTAAAGAAATTAGCACTCAAGTTGTCGTACTAGGCGCAGGCCCAGCGGGTTACTCTGCTGCTTTCCGTGCTGCGGATTTAGGTTTAGATACTGTAATCATCGAGCGCTTTGACACGCTTGGTGGTGTTTGTCTAAACGTGGGTTGTATTCCTTCAAAAGCATTACTGCACGTAGCTAAAGTGATTGAAGAAGCAAAAACAGTTGCTGCTCACGGTGTCACTTTTGGTGAGCCACAAATCGATTTAGATAAGCTACGTAGCTACAAAGAAAAAGTTATCGGTCAACTTACTGGCGGTTTAGGCGGTATGTCTAAAATGCGTAAAGTTGACGTAGTAAACGGTTTTGGTAAGTTCACTGGCCCTAACTCAATTGCAGTTGAAGGCAAAGACGGCACCACTATCGTGAACTTTGAACACGCAATCATTGCGGCAGGTTCTCGCCCAATTCAACTACCATTTATCCCACATGAAGACCCACGTATTTGGGACTCAACTGATGCCTTAGAACTAAAAGAAGTACCAGGCAAGTTGCTAGTAATGGGTGGCGGTATCATTGGTTTAGAAATGGGTACTGTGTACTCATCTCTAGGTAGCGAGATCGACGTAGTTGAAATGTTCGACCAAGTGATTCCTGCGGCTGACAAAGACGTTGTGCGTATCTTCACCAAAAAGATTAAGAAGAAGTTCAATCTAATGCTTGAAACCAAGGTTACCGCGGTTGAAGCAAAAGATGACGGCATTTACGTGACGATGGAAGGCAAGAAAGCACCTGCAGAGCCTGTACGTTACGATGCAGTATTAGTTGCCATTGGTCGTACGCCAAATGGTAAGTCGCTTGATGCTGAAAAAGCCGGTATCAAGGTTGACGAGCGCGGCTTTATCAATGTTGATAAGCAAATGCGTACTAACGTGAACAACATCTTCGCGATTGGTGACATTGTTGGTCAACCAATGCTAGCGCACAAAGGTGTGCATGAAGGTCATGTAGCGGCTGAAGTTATCTCAGGTCTTAAGCACTTCTTTGACCCGAAAGTGATCCCTTCAATCGCCTACACAGACCCAGAAGTCGCTTGGGTTGGTCTAACAGAGAAAGAAGCAAAAGAGCAAGGTATTGCTTATGAAACAGCAACTTTCCCATGGGCTGCAAGTGGCCGCGCGATTGCATCTGATGCAAGCGACGGTATGACTAAGTTAATCTTCGACAAAGAAACTCACCGCGTTATTGGTGGTGCAATTGTTGGTGTTAACGGTGGTGAGCTACTGGGTGAAATCGGCCTAGCAATCGAAATGGGTTGTGATGCTGAAGACCTAGCGCTAACTATTCACGCTCACCCAACACTGCATGAGTCAGTGGGTCTAGCTGCTGAAGTTTACGAAGGTTCAATTACTGATTTACCTAACCCAAAAGCGGTTAAAAAGAAGAAGTAATCGACTAGCTCGAGCGTTAAGATAACAAACGTAAACAAATGTATGAAGCACCCTTTTATGGGTGCTTTTTTTTGGTCTAAACTCTGCAATGGATGTTATATTGGAGTGCGACTAGTTACCCTTATGTTATTGTTGAGGTTCGGCATTTTTGTCACTAAAACGCTATGACATCATGGAGTGTGAGTAACCTAAGTTGGGAATAAAAACGTTTTCTAACAGTGGCTGTTAGAAGCAAAGCGTTGTAATGAAGCCTTGCGATGAAAATCATTTCAATGCATCGACCCCAGTTAAGGTTACTTAGTAGAAATGGACATCTAAAGCGTATTGAATTCGGTCACGTTTGGAGTGTGTTATTAACTATTTCTTCCGACTTGTCAGCATATCTATATTGTTAGCCTATGCCGTTAGCACCGCTTGTTTTGCCTCACCAACGCAGCGCGTATTTGATGCGCGTGACGGCCTGACCACAGCCTCAATTCATGACATTGCCTTTGATCATTATGGCTTTACCTGGCTAGCAACCGAGCAGGGCTTATACCGTGCCAGCAGTTCTATGGTGCGACGTATCGATAAAGTCGGTTTCGAGACCATACTTGAAGATGAAACCCTATTCCAAGTTGAGCCTCTTAGCGATAATCTGCTGTTTCTTAATGGATTTAAAGCTAGCTATTTGTATCAGATCAATGAGAACCAATTCACCAAAATCAAGGTTAAGGGTGAGGAGGGAAGCTCGTCCATCCTACGTATAGAGCAAGCTCATGCCGTTAAGCATGACCGGTTCATCGCGCTCACTCAATCAGGAAGAGTGTTTTGGCTTGATACCGACAACAGTCAGTTTCAAGTGGATAAGCGCTTTGTATTGCCTAAACAAGACAAGTGGAAGGACTTTCTTGCACTAGACAGTGGCGAGTTTATTTTCGCGGCTAAGCATTTACTGCATAAAGTTGATGTCGATGGCAACAGCGTACAGCTTGATTTTTCAGCACAAGAGTACGGTGAAATTAATGCTTTGCTATATGAGCAAGGTAAAGTTTGGGTGTTATCAAGCAAGGGCTTATTTCATATCAGTTTTGCCCAGCAGCGGGTGACACAAATACCTGATATGAATTATCACCTGGTTACAGCGGTGGTTGATGAAGAGGGTGTGTTCTGGCTGGGTGGCTACGATGGGCTGATAAAGTGGGATCCTGAATCTAAGCTCATCATTAACTACCAACAAGAGATTAAGTCATCTGCGCGCATTGATTATATCTTCGATTTGGTACTCGATGACAACGGCTTAATTTGGTTGGGTGGCTCAGGTGGGCGTTTGGCTGTTATGAGCCCGCCGTCGCAGTTTATCAAGCAAACTTATACCAGTTTTCCGCCGTTTGATATTCAGTCTGAAGTGATTTGGTCGGTTTACAGTGAAGGCGATAAGGTGTGGCTCGGCGCCGACGGTGGCGTGAATGTGATTGATATGAATGTAAAAGGCTCGACATTTATTGAGCTTGAAGGCTTTATTGCATCAGACAGCATATATCACATTACCGCTCTAACCGATGACACTCTTATCGTTACGTCTACCAACGGTATTCACGCTATTAATAAAACCACCAATCAAAGCCAAAGGTTTGCAGATTACGCCAGTGTTAATACTTCGCTTGCAGGAAGCATCGTTATCTCCTCATTTATCGACCCTGCTGTTGCTGGCCGTGTCTGGTTTCCGGGTAGCGCCGGTTTGTTTTATTGGGAGCCTGGTGCCACAGAATTAACTCAGGTACACATTGACCATGGCCACGAAGCAGGTGAGTTATGGTTTAGCAGTATCATACGCGACTCACAGCAAAGGCTATGGGTGAGTGGTAGTCACTTTGGCTATTTTGATGACAAGCTCAATTTTCACTCTAAAGAGCCGCAAATTGTTTTTGAAGATAGGGAGATACAGGTTAGCCAAATTATCGAGGTGGAGCCTAATGTGTTGTGGCTGACATCGAACCAAAATGGCCTATTTCAACTTAACGCAGTTACTGATGAGTTAATCAAGCTCGACCGTTTATGGCAGGTGAACTGCAGCGTGATTTACTTTATTGAGCAAACTAAAGAAGAGGTTTTCATTGGCTGTGAAGACTCAATTCTTAAGGTAAATCGAGAAACCGGGCTAGTAGAGGGTTACCCTCAGCGTGATGGCTTTATTTCTGATGAGTTTAATGAGGCCGCAACCTTTTATCGTGATGATTTAGGCCTGTTTGTCGGCACGCCAAATGGCGCCATGCTCATTGACCCTGACTTGCTGGAAAATCGCATCGTTGATGACAAGATTTTGCTTGAGTCAGTCGTGGTGTATTACGACGAAAAAACTAGCGTAAGTCTGGTGCCTAAGCCAGATATTGTTGTTGACCCTGGTGCCAGTTTAATTAGTTTTCAAATTGCTTCGTTTGATTACCTCAACCCTAAACCTTTGACCTTGCAGTATCGTTTAAATCGCTCAGGTGAGCGCAAAGGTAACTATTTCTTGCTTGACGGTAAGTCGCAAATCAATATTTCAGGCCTTAAAGCGGGTGATTACACCTTAGAGCTGAAGTACATGCGCAACGGTTTGTGGACGACAAAGCCGTTTGTGTACCCGTTCCATGTCAAGCAATTCTGGTGGCAGTCGAATCAGTTCAAAGGCCTGATAATCCTGCTTGCTTTGGTGTCCATGGTTGCGATTATCATTTTTCGCCAAAATCAAATTAGTCGTTTCAAAAGCATTAACCATGCGCTAACTGAAAGTGACGACCGTTTGCGTCAGGCACTGAAAGGCAGTGAGTCAGACTTATGGGAATGGCGCGATACCACTAAGAAGATTTATTTGGAAAATCGCGGTGGCATATTAGGTAGTCAGCAGCGTTTATCTGGGCATTTAAGTGACATTCCTATTCACCCAGACGACTTAAATCGTGCTACCAAAGCCTGGAACGCGCTACTTAAATCCAACAAAGAAATGATTGACGTAGAATACCGCTATCGCCGTGAAGACGACCAGTGGCGTTGGTTGCGTGTGCGTGGCCGTGCGGTATCGATAAACCCTGTGAATAATCGTCTTGAGCGAGCTGCGGGTATTTTTACCGATGTGACTCAGCAAAAGGAATTGGAAAGTGAAATAACCTTGTTGGCTGAAGCCTTCGAGAATACCTCAGAAGGTATGCTGATTTTAGATGACCAGAAAAGCGTTAAGGTCAGTAATGCCGCTGCGAATGTCATTTTGTCGGCCAGCTCTGAAGAACTAGTGGGTAGGGCGTTCTCTGACCTTGTAGTGAGTAGCCGGGTGCCACTCAATATAGATAAACTATTCGGTAGCGAAAATTACTGGAGCGGTGAGCGTGAATTTAAACGTTTTGATGGCGACAACTGCCCAGTGTGGCTCAACATTTCTAAAATGCTCAATAAACAGGGCGCGCCGCAACATTACGTCGTGGTGTTCTCTGACATTACTGAACGAAAGCAAAATGAGTCTAATCTTAAGCGTTTAGCAAATAATGACATCCTCACAGGGCTGGCTAATCGGGCTATGTTCTCCCGCCAGCTAAAGAATATTACCAGTCAGCCTAATAGCGATGAAAAGCTCGCGTTGATGTTCCTTGACCTTGATCGCTTCAAGCATGTTAATGACTCCTACGGCCACAGCATGGGTGATGCCTTGTTAGTTGAAGCAGCCAAGCGATTACAGTCGTGCTTAACTGAACAACATATTCTGTGCCGCTTTGGTGGAGATGAGTTTGTGATTTTGCTGCGCGACGTTGAAGGCGTAGATCAAATTAACCATATTGCAGAGCAGTTACTGCACCAGATTGAAACACCATTTAACCTACTTGGGCGTGAGTTCTTTATCTCTACCAGTATTGGTATCAGCATTTGGCCCGATGATAGCGTCGATGCTGAAACCCTGATCAAAAATGCCGACCTTGCCATGTATCACGCCAAAGAAGAGGGCAGAGGTTTATTTAGGTATTACTCGGCAGAGCGCAATGCAGAAGCACTGTATCACTTACGCCTTGAGGCTGACCTTCGCAAAGCGATTGAGCAAAATGAGTTTGAACTGCATTATCAACCGCAAATTAATATACTGCACGATGATCAGTTTGTGGGTATGGAGGCGCTGATCCGCTGGAAGCATCCGCAAGATGGTTATGTGCGCCCAGATATCTTTATTGCTGTGGCCGAGTCCTGTGGTTTGGTGGTCGACATAGATCGCTGGGTGTTAAAACAAGCCTGTATTGATGGCGCTCGTTGGCAGCAAAAACTGTCTGAGCCGTTTAGGCTGTCGGTCAATATCTCTGCCGTGCATTTTAGGCAGCCAGACTTTATTAGTACCCTCGCTGAGATTTTGGCTGAAACAGGAATGGAGTCAGAAAGCCTCGCGCTGGAGATCACCGAAGGCGTGTTGATGAAAGAGCTACAGGTGGCGAATGAAAATTTAAGTCAATTGAAGAAAATGGGTATTGAGGTTGCCATTGACGACTTTGGCACAGGCTATTCGTCATTGGCGTATTTAAGTAATTTTGAGGTGAACACCTTAAAAATTGACCGTTCATTCCTGATCAATATTGCCAATAACAAAAACGATCAGGCGATTGTGAGCAGTATTACTGAGCTTGCACGTAACCTGCATTTAGATGTGGTTGCAGAAGGCGTTGAAACCTTAGAGCAACTAGAGCAAGTATTTGCACGGGGTTGTTACATTATTCAAGGTTACTATTTTGCCAAACCCATGCCGCGCCAAGAGCTCGATGCGTACCTTAAACTCGATAGCTAGTTTGTCATAGATAAGAGCAAAAAAGCGCCAATAAAAACGCCGATAAACATCTCATTATTGGCGTTTTTTGTTAGAATGACGCTAATATTATGTGCATTGGAAGCCCGTATGACATTCGCTCGTCCATTCATTTGTTGCCTAATTATTCTAGGCTTGGGGATTGCCTCCTCGTTTTCTACCTTTGCGGAGACCCGTTCGGCTCATCAGCAAAACTCAGCAGACATCAAGCTAAAACCAGTCATTGATGAGCCACTAAGTCGGCCTACCGTTGGCCTTGTGTTAAGTGGTGGTGGTGCAAAAGGTGCGGCGCACGTGGGTGTATTAAAAGTGCTAGAGGCTAACCGTATCCCGGTTGACTATGTCGCAGGTACCAGTATTGGTGCTTATGTTGGTGGTATGTATGCTTTGGGTTATGACTCAATTGAGATTGAGAAAATCATGCTCAACAGCAGTTGGGCAGACGGCTACTCAGATACTATCCCTCGTGAAGATCTTACCTATCGCGATAAGCAATTGCGTGACCGCTATAACATCCCGCTGAACGTCGGTTTTAACAACGGCGAACTCACCATGCCCGGCGGCTTATTACGTGGGCAAACCATGTCGTTGTTATTGCGCCAATCCACCGACTTAGTTGAGCAGTACGGTGATTTTGATGCGCTATCTATTCCTTATCGCGCTGTCGCCACCGATTTAGCCACCAGTGAAGCGGTCGTATTGAGTAAGGGTAGCATTGTTGAGGCGATGCAAGCATCGGCAACTGTGCCGGGTGCGCTACAGCCAAGCGAGATTGACGACCGACTGCTGGTGGATGGCGGTATTGCTAATAACATCCCGATTGATGTAGCTAAAGCCATGGGTGCGGATATTGTTATTGCCGTTGATATTGGCTCGCCGCTAGCAAACAAAGACAAACTTAACAGCGCCATTAGCGTGCTCGAGCAGCTGTCGACTATTTTGACTCAAGCAAGTACCGCAAAGCAAAAAGCCCTGCTGACAGATGAAGACATCTTGATCCGCCCAGCAATTGATGACATGAGCACCACCGATTTTTCTGTTATGCCCAAAGCGCTGCAAGTGGGTATCGAAGCGGCCAATGAGCAGTTAGCTTCGCTACAAGGATTGTCGTTAGATGAAGAAGAGTATCAACAACACCTTGCACGAAAAGCTGCCCGCCGTAACTTGTGGAGTGACCCATTATCAAGACCTTTAGTCGATGTAGTATTCGATAACAACTCTAAAGTGAGCGGCAGTTTGCTCAGGGAGAAGCTAGGTCTACCTATTGGCGAAGTAGTAACTAAGGAAGAGTTAGATGCAGCGCTAAAACGGGTATATTCGCTTAATAAGTTTGAGCGCGTTGATGCCGAATTTACCGATGTAGCCGACGGGCGAGTATTAACGGTTACCACCAAAGCTAAATCGTGGGGACCGAACTACTTCCAAGCTGGCTTTAATTGGGAGGATGACTTTAATCATCAGTCTGCCATGAGCCTAAGTCTGGCTTATACCATGACGGACTTAACCTATTATGGTGGCGAATGGCGTAACGAGTTAGAGCTTGGTTATCGCTCTATGATTGCCAGTGAGTTCTACCAACCACTAGACAATGATCAGCGTTTTTATAGTCTGGCGCGCTTCCAGTACGACATGAAAACCTGGAGCTTATACGATAATAATCAAAAGATTGAAGATCTCGATAACAATGTCGGCCAATTTAATATTGGTTTAGGGTTGAACTTCTCCAATAAAGGCTTAATGGAAATTGGCAGTGTGTATGAAAAGGGGCGCATTGAGGCCGACCGCCTTTTTACCGAAGTGCTTAAGTATGAATCCTGGGGTGGCTATGTGATGCTGGCCTATGACACACTCGATTCGATTAGCTTTCCAACTCAAGGAAATCGTTTTACCTTCGTAACCCGTGTGCGTGATGAGAGCTATACATCTAATTTGTTTCCGGTAGAGGATGGCGTCAACTGGCAGTATGAGGCTGACTGGAAGGGCGCATTTAACATCGGTAATCATGTGGTAGTAGGTAAAGCTGCTTTCTCAACTGTCGATACTGACAATTTATTTACTGCTCACCCAACTGAGCTTGGTGGCTTCTTAAATTTATCTGGTTATCACAAGCAGGCGCTCACTGGTGCGCATAAAGTCTTTGGTGCATTAATTTACCAATATGATCTAGCAGGTGACTTGCTTATTACCAATGTGCCTTTATACCTAGGTACCAGTATTGAGGCCGGTAACGTTTGGCAAGAGCGATCGAGTGTCGATATTGAAGATTTGATCTTCGGTGGCAGTGTATATTTAGGAACAGATACCGATTGGGGCCCCGCTGCACTTGGCTTCGGTTTCACCGATACAGGTGAAAGGTCAGTTTACTTGTTTGTCGGTAAGAACTTCTAAAACGCCAATACTGCAAATATAAAAGGGCATCAGATTGATGCCCTTTTTTATGTTATCGCTCAGCGAGCTTTTTGATTTAGCAAGGTTAGTTTTTCTTGCGTTATTCGTCTCTACTATTTTTACCCAAGGTCGCAGCAATGCTGGTGGCGTCGGCCAGTTGGTGATGGGCGATGACCCATCTTGGGTCGTTAGCAAAACGCGGCTCTGGAATAATTACGGTTTGCATTCTGGCTGAAGTGGCGGCAATTAACCCGTTAAATGAGTCTTCAATGGCGACACAAGCTTCTGGCTTAATGCCTAAAGCGTTAGCGCAGTTTAGGTAAACCTCTGGGTGGGGTTTACCAAGGGCTAAATGCTCGGCTGATTCTATGGCATCGAATGCATCGGTTAGCTCAAGTTTACTTAACACGGCATCAATAATGTAGTTGGGTGAAGAGGTGGCAAGACCGACTTTTAAGCCATGCTCTCGGCCCCACTTTATTGCATCAACAATCCCTGGCAGCGCTTTGCCATCTGACTCAATAAACTCAACCACCTTACTGGCAATATCTCTGGCAGTTTTGGCGTTGTTGTAATTTGGCCAGGGTTTACGCTGAAACCAATAGTCCACCACTTGATCAATTCGAAAGCCAATGGTCTGCTCCACATCTGTGGCTGACAAATTAAGTCCTAGTTGATTAAACACAACTAATTCGGCAGCTTGCCATGCAGGTTCAGAGTCAATAATGACGCCATCCATATCGAATATGATCGCTTGAATATTCATGGTTTTCCTATATTTATTCACTGTTGCCAGGGCCTGTTGATCTTTGCTGATTAGAATTTGTTCGAATTAAAAGCACTTTAATCGCGGCGTGAGCGATGACGTCTAGTCACCTACACAAATTCGCTCACAACAAAGAGTAAAGTGCTTTTAAACGAACCTTTCAGGCAGCGCTTGTTGTCATTTCTACTGTGTTAACGACTTATCATGTGGAACAACCACACATCAAAGCCGTTGCCTTGTATAAATTTCCAACAAGCTGCTGCAAAAATAATCTTAAAAGGTCAGCAGGCCCTAATGTAGACCTTGGTCGGATAGGTTCTATGTTAGAGCAAAATAATGATCATTTTTTAAAAATAATATGATGTTTATTCATCCATGTTGGCCAGGATGAATTTAAATCTGAATAACCATTTAGGCTTTTGTTTTTAAATGGTTTTTAATGTGTTTTAAACTATCGTCTAATTTTTGCAGAGCCTTGGCAATGTTAATTTACCGCTCCGATGTAAAAAACATGCTGAAATCACGTATCTCGGGAGTGTGATCTGATTCATACTTTTGTAAAGCTGTAGTATACTGTGGCTCGGATTTCAAGCCCGAACCTGTGGAATTGTCGGTGCGACATTGAAGACGCACTGGGTTTCGCCGTAAGGCGCAAAACAAAGAGGAATGTTGCCGTGCTAGAAGCATATCGTAAACACGTCGAAGAACGTGCTGCAGAAGGGGTAGTCCCTAAGCCACTCGATGCCCAACAAGTGGCTGATTTAGTAGAGTTAGTTAAGAATCCACCTGCTGGTGAAGAAGCAGAGATCCTTAATCTGTTAGAAAATCGTATTCCCCCAGGTGTTGACGAAGCCGCTTACGTAAAAGCAGCATTCCTTGATGCCGTTGCCAAAGGTGAGGTGAGTTCACCAATTCTTTCTGCAGACCGTGCAGTTGAATTACTTGGCACTATGCAAGGTGGTTACAACATTGAGCCACTTATTGCCCAACTAGATAATGATGCACTTGCCCCACTTGCTGTTAAAGCACTATCAAACACTCTTCTGATGTTTGATGCATACCACGATGTGGTTGAAAAAATGCAAGCGGGTAACGATTTTGCTAAGCAAATCGTAACTTCATGGGCAGAAGCTGAGTGGTTCCTAAACCGTCCTAAACTAGCTGAAAAAATCACCTTAACCGTATTCAAGGTTACCGGTGAAACTAACACCGATGATTTATCTCCTGCACCAGATGCATGGTCGCGCCCAGATATCCCACTGCACGCATTGGCTATGCTAAAAAATGCCCGTGACGGTATCGTGCCAGATGAAGCAGGCGTTGTTGGTCCAATTAAAGAAATTGAATCACTGAAAGAAAAAGGTCACCCACTGGTTTACGTCGGTGACGTAGTGGGTACAGGTTCTTCGCGTAAATCAGCAACTAACTCAGTGCTTTGGTTCATGGGTGATGATATCCCTAATGTACCTAACAAGCGCGCGGGTGGTTTCTGTTTAGGTGGCAAAATCGCGCCTATCTTCTTCAACACCATGGAAGATGCTGGTGCACTGCCAATCGAGCTAGACGTAAGCAAAATGAACATGGGTGATGTAATCGACATCTACCCATACGAAGGTGTGGTTAAGTCAAACAGCACTGGCGAAGTTATCTCTACGTTTGAGCTAAAAACTGACGTGCTACTTGATGAAGTACGTGCTGGTGGCCGTATCCCACTAATCATTGGTCGTGGTTTAACAGACCGTGCACGCGAGACCTTAGGTCTTGGTGTTTCTGAAGTATTTATCCGCCCAGGTGACGTTGCTGATACTGGCAAAGGTTACACGCTTGCACAGAAGATGGTGGGTAAAGCATGTGGCGTAACAGGTATTCGCCCTGGTCAATACTGTGAGCCTAAGATGACCTCTGTTGGCTCGCAAGATACCACAGGCCCAATGACACGTGACGAGTTAAAAGACTTAGCATGTCTAGGCTTTAGTGCTGATTTAACCATGCAGTCATTCTGTCACACAGCGGCTTACCCTAAGCCTGTTGACGTGAATACTCACCAAACATTACCTGACTTCATCATGAACCGTGGCGGTGTATCACTTCGCCCAGGTGATGGTGTAATTCACTCTTGGTTAAACCGTATGCTTCTACCTGATACCGTAGGTACGGGTGGTGACTCGCATACTCGTTTCCCATTAGGTATCTCATTCCCGGCTGGTTCTGGTCTAGTTGCTTTCGCAGCGGCGACAGGTGTAATGCCACTGGATATGCCTGAGTCAATCCTTGTTCGCTTCAAAGGTGAAATGCAGCCAGGTATCACACTACGTGACCTAGTACATGCAATCCCGCACAAAGCGATTGAGTTAGGTCTGCTAACGGTTGAGAAGAAAGGTAAGATCAACGCATTCTCTGGTCGTGTACTAGAGATTGAAGGTCTAGAGCACCTGAAAGTTGAGCAAGCATTCGAGCTTTCTGATGCATCAGCTGAGCGTAGTGCTGCAGGTTGTACTATCAAGCTAGATAAAGAGCCAATCATCGAATACCTAAACTCTAACATCGTGATGTTGAAGTGGATGATCAGCGAAGGTTATGGCGACCGCCGTACTATTGAGCGTCGTATTAAAGCGATGCAAGAGTGGATTGCTAACCCAGAGTTAATGGAAGCTGACAGCGACGCTGAGTACGCAGAAGTGATTGAAATTGATTTGAACGAAATCAAAGAACCAATCCTATGTGCACCAAACGATCCGGATGATGCAGTACTGCTTTCATCTGTAGTTGATACTAAGATTGACGAAGTATTCGTTGGTTCTTGTATGACTAACATCGGTCACTTCCGTGCAACAGGTAAGATGCTAGACAAGTTTGCTAAGACACTGCCTACGCGTCTATGGATTGCGCCGCCAACTAAGATGGATAAAGACCAGCTAACTGAAGAAGGTTACTACGCAATCTTCGGCCGTGTCGGTGCGCGTATTGAGATCCCAGGTTGTTCACTATGTATGGGTAACCAGGCACGTGTTGCAGAGAACTCAACCGTAGTTTCTACGTCTACACGTAACTTCCCGAACCGTCTAGGTACAGGTGCTAACGTATACCTAGCATCGGCTGAACTAGCCGCAGTTGCTGCTCTGCTAGGTCGCCTACCATCACCAGCAGAGTATCAAGAGTACGCCAAAGAGTTAGATGCGACAGCAGCTGACACGTACCGTTACCTGAACTTTGATGAGATTAAGTCGTACACAGACAAAGCAGATAATGTGATTTTCCAATCAGCGGTGTAATCACCAAAGATAATGGTTAACACACCAACTAAAAGGCCAGCTAAATAGCTGGCTTTTTTTATGTGGAATCGTTTTGAAACTTGGGTATCCATCATTCGTCATGCTATGATTTTTTCTTGTTCTGACCATGAAATTTCAACGATGAATCTCTCTCAAATTGAAGCATTTTGCGCGGTTGTCGATACAGGCTCAGTTTCAGCTGCGGCAAGAAAACTTGAATGTAACCGAACCAAGTTGAGTATGGCTATCAAAGCATTAGAGAAAGATTTAGGCACAGCCTTATTTGTGCGAGCCGGTAACAATGTGGTGGTGTCTGAAGCGGGTAAAGCTATCTACAAAGATTGTGAGTACCTACTGATCACGTCAGGGCGTATTCGACAGATTTGTTCTCAGGTTAATGGTGAGTTTGCTAGCGAAATATGGATTGCTCATGATGATTCCCTTCCCGATGAGCTCTGGCAAGAACTAACACTCAAGCTAGATAAAACTTATCCTGCAACCTCATTTAATGTGGTTCTTGCATCTTCAGGAGATCTCGCAGACTTAGTTGAGCGTGGGCAGGTTGATTATGCATTTGGCGTTGATTTTGAAGCTATTGATGAGCCAAGCATGACTTATCAGCCTCTTGGAAAGATCAGAATGATGTCGGTATGTAGCAGTGATCATCAATTAGCGAAATTCCCACGTGTTTCTGATCAAATGCTTCGAGAGCAAATGCAAGTATTGCTTACTTATCTTAATGAGAAAGATAACCCCGAGTTACAGCCATTCTCACTTAAATATATTGGTTATTCGTCCTTCGAATTTATGCTGAAAACCATTTCTGGTGGAAGGGCTTGGGGGGTGCTACCTGAGCCACTTATCCGTCAACTGCTCCGAGAGCAATCTTTATATGTAATCAAACATACTTATGGTTTGACACAAAGTGATTATTGCATGTTTACGGTAGCGGGTATGCCGAAGCACCCTGCAATGGTATGGCTTGCTGATGAGCTAAGTGACTATATTTTTTCATTTTGAGCTTTCAAGATACCTAATCCCCGACAATATCTCACTTCCAATTATATCTACCGTCAGTCAGCGTCAAGAATATTGACACTTAGTTTGCTGTGTAAATTTTTGATATTTAGATCTTTTTTACTTTTTGTCGTTGTAGGTTAATCGCACGACCTTATGTATGGATTGCTGCTTTTGTAAGGGACTGGATAATTATCAACCAGTCCCAACGGCTTTCTCACATAAGGTTTATGTATGTCTTACTCATCAAATACAAGTGAATTCAGGTTACTTTCTGTTTCTGCAGTAGTTTCTTCCGGTTTTGCCGTTGGAGGTGTTGTATTTGGCATTATCGTTGGGTCTACCGTTATCATGTTTGATGGTGCTTATTCCTTAGTAGGCTTACTGTTAACTTTATTGTCACTAGCCGCAGCAAGCCAATTGAAAAAGCCAAGTAGTCAGCTTGCTAAGCATGGCCGTACAAAAGTTGAAGCAGTGGTTATTGTTATAAAAGCTTCAGTTTTATTGGGGCTGCTGTTGATATCTTTGTACTCTGCAGTGAGTGCAATGCTGGCAGGAGGAAGGCCGGTAAACGCTTCCGTGGCAGTTATATTCGGGGTGCTTAACCTAGTTGGTTGTTGCCTTGCCTGGTTATATTTATCTAGGCAGCATAAATCAAAAGGCTCAAAGCTCATTGGTGTTGAAATTGTGCAGTGGAAAATGGATGCCATTATCAGTTTTGGGGTATTAGTGGGGTTTACTCTGGCCTGGTCAATATCGTTAACACCTTGGGCTGAACTAAGCGTTTATGCTGATCCTCTGATGATGATTGTTATTTCAGTTAGTTTTATGAAGGTACCTGCTCTTATGTTATCAAATGCTTACGCTACACTTATTGCAAAAAAGGCAAAGCAATTAGAGGCTGTATGATTTACTTAAATTCCTTTTGAGTCGAACAGACGCAAAGTTGATAAGATGACTTTCAATTCGCAGGAACTGTTTTGCAAAGCACTTTCTTTAATCGAAATAAAATGCCAGCGAAAGCTGGCATTTTTTATGGGTGGTTGGTTGTATCGCCGCAATATCTACACCTAAGGCCCGCAGCAAGTTCATCCTTGAATGCTCAACGGTGGCAACCATGCCACTAATGGCCTAATGTGTAGATAATGCCAATTAGCACTAACATTTTGTTGTTTTCAGCCCTCTAAGCTGCTGCCAAATCTGATGATCTTTCCCTTGTGGTGATGCCACAAAATACCAACGTGTTTCTTCCTTGTCGCGACACTCAAATTTATGCGCCTCAAATAGCACTCTTTGTGGCTTGTTCGTCACGAAAGGTTCAACCCAATCGATATGGCCATGATAGCGATTGTCTGACTCGTTAACGGAGAAGCTAATTTTGACTGAGTCGGTACTAGCCTGCTTTTGACCAGATACTGCCTGATATAAACCGAGATAATATCGATGTAGCTCATCATGCATGCGCGTTTGTTCAAGTGCTTGTGGCTTTATCGCCCAAACAAAGGCATAGCTGAAAAAATCTTGTTTAGTGGCGTCATACATTCCTGGTGCAAACACCAGCTCTTCAACACCTTCAAGCTCGATATTTGGTGCAAAATCGAGTGGGAATGGGATAACTTCAGTGCGCCAGCCGTTTGGTACACTTTGATAGGCAGTTAAGGTGTTTGCAGCTGCCGGTGTACCTGCTAGAGATGCAACGCAAACTAGCGCGCTAATGATTGTAGCTAATAGCTGTTTCATCGTTTTTCCTCGATTGTTGTTTTTGCTATTGTTGTTTGAGCATAGAGGGTGTTGCAACTAGAACAGCTTACCATTGAATTTGTACCTCAGTACCGACTGACACAAGCGCCATGAATTCATCCATTTCAGCGTTGGTAAGGGCAATACAGCCATCAGTCCAGTCGAACTGTTGCATAATTGGTGCAAGCCAGCCTAAATAGTTGCGTTGTCCATGAACCATGATAAATCCACCGGGCGAAACACCTAAAGCTTTTGCATGGGCCTTATCGCTAGCGTTGGGGTAACTGACGTGCATTGAGCGGTAAAACGCTGAGTCTTCTTTTTTGTAATCTAGAATGTAACTTCCTTCAGGTGTGCGTTGATCGCCTTCTTTCTGCTTGTGACCCTTTGGTTGCCCACCAAGCGAGATGCTGTACTCACGTATGATTTGATTGTTTGAGACTAGTTGCATAATCCGATCGGACTTATTGACCTTAACTAAATCAACCTCTTGTAAGTCTTTGCTTGTAGATGTGGCTTGGACTTGGGTTGCAAATACCAAGCAATATATCAACGCAGTAATAAATCGGCTCATCCCTATTACCCGATGCCAATAAAAGTTAAGTCAGTAGGATTCAATAAAAGTCATTATTTTTCAATCGATAAACAAGTTTATATGATGAAATTGGATTGAATTTTTAAGTTGAAACAATGCTTTCTAGTTTTTCAACACAATTAGGCAGCATGCTGACTTTAGCTGCAACATCTTGATGAAGGTAACTTTGTTTTTATCAACTCGTTTGATATTGAGATGAAAATCGATACTTGTTAACTAGATCAAAAAACCAGTTTCAAAATAACACTAGAATCCTATCTATCGCTCATTTGGCCATTTTGCCAAATGACAAAATGTTTATATCGACACTTATACAAAGGCAGTTTCATGAATCAACAGGAGCAACTACGACTCGACTCTCGGGCCGCGATTTTAAAAGCGCTCGCTCATCCAACGCGGTTGTGGCTGCTAGAAAAGTTACAACAACAAGAGCATTGTGTGTGCGATTTAACTGATGGTGCAGATGCCGATATTTCAACGGTTTCAAAACACCTTTCGGTGCTTAAGCATGCCGGAATTGTTAGTAGCCGCCGTGAGGGTAAGCAAGTTTATTACCGTTTAGAAACGCCATGTTTAATGAAACTGTTTTCTTGTGTCGAGACTGTTATTGAAAAAAATGCGACAAAACATGCAGAGCTGTTGTCTTGCAAATAGCCACTCGCGAAGTACTTATGAAGACTTATTGAGGCATTAAAATGAAAATTGAAATTCTAGGCAGTGGATGTAAAAAATGTAGCAACTTGGCTACTGAGGTTGAGAGTGTAGCCACTGAGTTAGGCGTCACGTTTGAGCTGACTAAAGTGACTGATATGGCAGTTATTTTAGGTTATGAAGTGATGTCGACACCCGCAATAGTTATTGATGGCAAAGTGGTATGTTCAGGTGTTATCCCTTCTGCTGACGAAATTAAAACGCTAATCAATCAAACGGGCTAACTCCTCCCTTTACGTTACACCATTAACGCACTTTTCCCATGAATTAATCGACCTCAAGCCTTTCACTCATAAAGGCTCAAGGGACAGCTTTGTCTTATAAAAGGTGATACTAATGAATTTATCTCATCGTATAACGGCTTGGATATTGCCGGTGATAGTCGTAGTTTGTACGGCTGTGCCTGTTGTCGTGGCTAATGCAGACACCTTGCTTCATCCAGCTCCAACTCAAACTCCTAAACTTTTATTACAAGAAGATCAGGTGCTGAATGTGTATTACTTTCATGGCAATGCACGTTGTTATTCTTGCAAACGAATCGAAGAGTTAACCAACAAATCAATTAATTCAGGTTATTCATCACAGCTTAAACAGCAAAAAGTGATACTGAATATTGTCAACTTAGAGCAGGAAGGTAACGATCATTATATTGATGATTTTCAATTAATAACTCGCTCAGTAGTGGTGGCCATTGAGCAGCAGGGAGGTGTGGTTGCATATAGCCGCCTTGATCGCGTTTGGGATCTTATTAGTCAGCCTGAACAGTTTACTCAGTATATTTATCAAGAAATTGATCAGCTATCTGTAACGACCAATAGCGCTAAAATCCAAGCTCACAACATAGAGAAATCTACCCATGGCTGAGTGGTTTATCGTGCTAAGTAGCGCGTTGTGGTTTGGTGTGCTCACTTCCATATCACCTTGTCCGCTTGCAAGTAATATTGCTGCGGTGTCATTTTTAAGTAAGCAAGTCGATACCCCTGCACAGTCGATTTCAATGGGGTTATTTTATTGCGTTGGCAGAATGCTTAGCTACATGTTATTGGCAGCACTATTACTATATACGGCAACTTCTGCTCCAAGGTTGTCTAGCTTTCTTCAAACTCAAATGAACGTGATACTCGGACCTATCTTAATCGTGGTTGGAGGGTGCCTTTTGGGTTGGATAACTCTGCCAACAAGCAATTGGTCTATATCTCATAGCCTTCAAAAATCGCTAGCTGGTCAAGGTAAGCTGGGGGCTTTATCACTAGGTAGCCTTTTTGCCTTGTCGTTTTGTCCTACATCTGCAGCTTTGTTTTTTGCTTCATTGCTGCCATTAATCATTGCACAGCAGTCTAGCTTACTTATTCCAAGTATTTACGGCTTTGGTACGGCAATCCCTGTGTTGATGGTTGCACTGTTACTGCAGTTTGGAAGTTTCAAAATTGCCAGTTTTTACCAGAAAGTGACTCAAGTTGAAAAACTGGCTCGCATGGCATCAGGAGGTGTATTCCTGCTCGCTGGCGGCTTCTATTGCTGGCTTTATATTGTTCCTATGTTGTTGAGGTAGAGCAATGTTTGTATGGTTTTCTATTTTTGCTGATTGGTTGGTTTATGAGGTTTTAGGGCTATCCAATCAGACGCAGTTTGGTACCGCACTGCACTTTTTTGTTGAAGACACGACTAAAATTTTTGCGCTATTGATTGTCATGATTTATGCGATCGGTTGGCTGCGCGCGTCATTGAATGTTGAGCGAGTGAGGGGATACCTCGCGGGAAAACCTAAATTTGTTGGTTATACCCTCGGCTCTGGTTTTGGGGCTATTACGCCATTTTGCTCTTGTTCAAGTATTCCAGTGTTTCTGGGGTTTACTTCGGCAGGGATACCGATAGGCATTACTATGGCTTTTTTACTCACGTCGCCACTGATCAACGAAGTCGCCATACTACTTCTTTTTAGTTTACTAGGATGGGAAGTTACGCTCATTTATGTGGCGACAGGTATGGCAATCGGTATGATTGGTGGAGCAGTGCTGGATCTATTAAGAGCGGAGCGTTGGTTGCAACCTTTAGCGACTAAGGCTTATGGGATGGGACAAAAGCAAGCCGTGCAGCAAGCTCATCTAACCGATGCACCAGCATTGACTTGGTTGCAACGTCACCAGTTTGCAAAGTCCGAAACCTCGGAAATATTTTCTCGGGTATGGAAGTGGGTCATAGTTGGTGTTGGTCTAGGAGCTGCTTTGCATGGCTTTGTTCCAGCGGGGTGGCTTGAGTCACACTTAGGGGAAGGGCAGTGGTGGTCAGTGCCTGTTGCCACGTTAATGGGGATCCCACTTTACGCCAATGCTACAGGAGTGATCCCCGTAATGGAGAGCTTATTGCTTCAAGGCGTCCCTCTTGGCACTACTATGGCATTCTGCATGAGCACGGTAGCGGCAAGCTTCCCTGAATTCATCATGTTAAAACAAGTGATGCAATGGAAGTTGCTTGCTTTGTTGTTTAGCTTACTGCTGCTGTCATTTACAGTATTAGGATGGGTACTTAATTTACTTTAGTACCGTCAGGCATAGTATTAGTGCGGTTTGTCTGCGGCAAGCGGATGTCAGAGACGAAATACGTCACAGACATCGTTTGTCGCTTTTCTGTTTGTCTTGCTTGGCTACAAATTGCCATTTGGTTTGCGGCTTATATTCTTTAGACCTTGATTTCTACGCACTGCAATGAAAGTGATTGCCATGCTGCCAACAGCTGCGTTGGTTATGTTTGGCGGGTGATATCACCCGATTAACTATGATGATATCTTTACGATTATGCTGCTCTGCTAATTCAACTACTGTGTACTTTTTAGGAGTTAGCGTTACTGTCTTGGCCACTTTGTTGTTAACCGGCTTCTTCTTAACTGGCTTCACTGTAACGACTTTCGTGGTGACAACCTTGGTTTGCGCTGGCGCGGCCTTAACCACTTTAACGGTTTTGACAGTCTTAACCGCTTTGGTATTTTCTGCCTGGTTTTGGCTAGCACAGGCGCTTAAGGTTATGGTGGCCAGCAGGCAGACTACAGTTTTTAGCGGGATTGAATAAAGTGTATTGGCATATTGCATAACGGCATCCTTGGCGGCTAAAAGCTAAACACATATATGAGTTTATGCGTTTCAAGGTCAAACAGTGTGCGGTTTAAGTAAAGTAGTGCAAAGGTGTGGGCAGTGAAGATTCCAGTGCAGTACCGGCCTTGTTGCTTGATAATATTTCTAAGTTAGCTGTAATAAACCAACAAAATTAACCTATTAAATAACAATAGTTTAAAGGTTTACTCTGACCCAATTTGGTCTTTTAGGGATGTAAAAGCACCGCCGGTTGGTGGTGCTTTTTTGGTTTCTAGCTAGTTCAACTAAAAGTTAGTTGGCTTTTTCTACCATGCGCTGAATGACTTTCATGTGGGTGATGTCATCTGGCGCTTTGCCGTTGGCATTGATTTCATCGCTGCCGTGGCAGGCTAGGCATGAGCCGACGCGGCGGATGTTGTCCATTTCTTGTTTGTTGAATGGGCGCGCGCCTTCATGTGAGGTAGATTGCAGTTGCTTGCCATTTTCATCTACAAACCGCTCTAGCTCAAATGCTGGAGCTTGTCCCTCTGGGAAGTTACGCTCAATGTCGTATACACCACTGCCAAGACCGAGTACTTTCGGGTTGGTATGGCACTCTTCACAGGTGCGTGAGCGCTTGCTCATGGTATGTGGCTGAATCGGGTTGTGAGACAATCCACTGGTGCCGTCTTTGGTAGTGTAAGTCTTGTTATTCACTAACGCCTTTTCACCGTCAATCTGAGTTAAGAATACCTGACAGCCTGGTACAAAGGTGGATACCTTGCCGCGGCTGTTAATGCCCAGTGCTGGCATTTCCCAGCGCACGTATGAGCGTGACTCACTCCAGCTGTAGGCTTTTTTATTCAGGTTAGATTTTTTACCTTTTGCAGACTCATCGTTACTTGAGCCATCTAACCAGTCGCCATTTGGTTTGCCAACATTTTGGGTTGCGTGACAACCGTAACATTGTGGTGCCCACGCTGCGTGGCAGGTAGAGCATTCAAGTTTTTCCATGTGGCCGGCAATTTTTACCATCGCGACCTTACCTTCTTTAGAAAGGTTTGGATTAGCAAATAGCTGAGGTACGTCTAGCTGCTTACCTTCATTCTTAGTGGTAAGAATGACTTTAGTGCCCGTTCGTTTGACATTGTTGAGCGGATTATCGCGAGCGGTTTTTAGCGTTGCATCAGCTTTGGTGCTGCCGTGGCAAGATTCACAGCGGATCTCGACTGCTAGGTGCTTTTTGGTATACAGGTAACCATTGCCATGCATTTCGTCTTTGGTGTGACAATCGATACAGCTCATGCCCGCATCAAAGTGCAAATCAGCTTCTAAGAAGTTGTAGTGTTTGCCGTGTAACTTGCCTTGTTTACCACCAGTTTCTGTATAAGGTGTGCCGTAGCCATCTGACTCCATCATACCTTTGTAGCTGACACCTGTGCGTCCACCGCGGTTGTGACAATGCTGACATTGATCAACCGTTACCTTAGTGGTCATCTTGTGTTTTCTTGGGCGATCTTTTTGGGTTTTATCGATTGCTTTATCGCCACCTTCATAGGTAGCCGCATTGCTGTATTCTACGTGACAAGCTGCGCAGCCAGAGGCGCGGTAGTCGCCATCACGCTGGTGGCCATCACTCCACAAATGGCAACGTAAACATTGGTTTCTGAGGTAGTCATCACCTGGTGAGTTAGTGTCAGATTCTGGTTTGTTGGGATCGTAGCTCGGTAATTGCTTCAGGCTTGCTACCGTGCCTTCTCGGCCGGTTTTCAGCGCTTTAACATCGTATGTGGCGTAGATGGAGTCGCGAGTTTGCGAGCCGAAGTTGTAGCGAGTGCCTGAGATCATCCCTGACATGGTCGCGTGGATTGAGGTCTTAGCTTTTTCTACTTCGTCGGCGTGGCATGAGCCACAGGTTTCATCAACAACTCGTAAGTCAGTCGGGTTGGCCCACATGTTTGTGTGCGCCTTTTTTTGATCTGTGGCTTTGCCATTACCGTTATGGCAATCCACACAGGTTAAGTCTGCCATCATGTCGACATCAGAGAATTGTTCAATCCCCTCATGACAGCTCATACATCCTTTATCGTCGTCCCAGGCGGCTTGGCTGGCAAAACAGCTGAATCCAAGCATTGCTGGAATGGCATATTTGAATATCTTTTTCATACTCATCACCCTTAATAGCCTTATATTTTTATGGCTATTTAATAATGCGCCTTTGATAGTGGATGTAGAGCAGTTATTAAGCAGATTGTGATCTCAGTGTTGAATAAAAGTTGCACAGATGGAAGGCTGAAAATTACTGTGATTTTACTCTCAGTTTATTGGTTTAATGCAGCCTGAACCTCTAATGTAAAAATGATAATTGTTATCAAAATTAGTGATTTAGTTATGCTAGGAGGGAGGGGAGGTAGCAATAGGCGTCAGTAGATTAGTTCGGCTTAAATATATAAACAATTTGGCCTAAAACTTGGGAGGGATTGACGTGACCTATTTGCTCCATAGTGACACTCGCATCGTTTTCACCGCGACACCAAAGTTGGCCGTCGGCATCAATGTCGACCAGGGTCTTCACTATGTAACCAAAGCGGCGATGTTTGATTAGCAGCTTTTGTTGCGGTTTCAATTTGGCTTTGTTGAACCAGGTGCGCACCAAAGCAAAGCTGCCAGGAGGGATTGCCGGCAGCATGCTCTGTCCGTCTACTCGCCAGATTCGAAAGCCAAACACAATGCTAGCCTTTTAGGTCTGGGTAGATAACTTGCTCTGCTGGTGGGTATGGACACGTTGCTGTGAAGGTGTTGACCCCTTTAGTTTGCCAAAAGATATCCGCGAAGCGATTAACCTTGTTAAGCAGTTCAACTGTTGCGGCGCGGTCGATATGTTGCTTGGCGAATGAAGTGGCAAGCATAATCTCGTGAGTTAGCTGGTGGATCTCAGGAAAAGCCTCAAGTTGAGGCTTTTTGAAGTAGTCGCCCCAGATGACGCGTACTTCTTCTTTAACCTTCTTGCCTTCGGTTTCTTTCTCGTTAACTAAGCGCGCGAAAGTGGCATGCTGCTTGGCGGTAAGTGTTTCTGCAGCAGTTAATTCATCAAGTAGGTCAACCATTCTTATCATGCTTAACACCGCAATTTGCGCGGCGCTGGGATCATAGATTTTACAAGGTATATCACAGTGCGCTGATGCGCGGTTAAATGGCTTTTTTGCATCCAATTTAGCCAGTAGGTTATACATCATGGTATTACTCCTATTACTGCTCGTTTGAATGATTGTTTTTGCGATTGCGTGACTTGCTGTAGAGCAGTGCAGCAGCAATGATAACTGGTGCTAACCAGAGCAAATGAACTAACCCAGCGTATGGGCTTGAATGATCATGCCCTGGGTGAGCGCTAGCCAAAGTGGGTAACAAGGATAAAACGATTAATACAAAAACTCTCACTGGTGACTCCTTTTCCTTAGTGAATAACGTGCTTAGTTTGCTCAACAATTGTTTTTAGCGATGGGTAAAGCGCGATACAGCCCTCGCATATCGGGTATTTGGTGGCAAATGCTTGAATTGCGGGGATGGTTATCGACATACCACGCATTAACGTCAAACGGATTTGCTCAGAAGAATCAAGAGTCTCAATCAGTTGACGTAAATGCTCGTGGGGAGCAAGCAAAAAACGCAGAGCGTCGTCCTGTCGACCCCAAGCTTCATACAGTGAGGACAAGTTATGGCAGGTACATATCCATGCCATCATGATGTCGCCATTACCTAGTTGTGCGTCAAACTGAGCGGCGAGTAGGTCAAATGCTTCACTATATTGCTGCTCAGCTTGTTGCCATTGCTGGTTTTGAAAATACTCATTGCCTTGTATCAGCAACAATTGCCATTGGTAATCGTGACTTGTGTCTTTGTGAAAGCATCCTGAACATGACTGCGTCATAAAGACTCCTTAACAGTAATTAGCTTAGATTGCAGTTGCGAACTAAGCTCTAAGTTACTCAACCTAAACTCGGATTATTGAGCTTGCTCAAGATATTGTGCGATGCGCTCTTTATTCATCATTACGCCTGGTTCAATGGTGGTCCATTGCTGCTTCACATCATCAATGTTGACCGCATTATCAACCTGAATGACGCCAAGCATGCCCATGACAAAGTGCGGCGTACACTTATACAAATAAACACCTTCATTGTTGAAAGTTACGCTAAATGGTTGTCCCATTGGCCCGTTAAACGCTTCAGCACCCTGTGGAATAACCATTGATTCCACATTGTGGGTTGGATCTGCAGGGGTAAATTTTACCGTGTCGCCTTTGGCAATCTTCAGGTAGCCAGGCTCCATAATCATGGTTTGCCCAGAAGCATCAGCGGTGAGTAGTTTAACTTCGTGTTCAGCGGCAAAAGCGTTAGTTGAAAGGGCTAGGGCAAGTGCACCAGCAGTAAATAATTTAGACAACATGTTTAATATCCGTATTAGTTAAAGCTGTAACGATAATCATTATCATTCTCAATGTAAAGTTGTTTTACTCTCAACTCCCTCTAACGCTTTTGGTTTGGTGCAGCATTAAGTGCAAAGACTACATCTGAGTGCCGAGCTTAAAGCTAGCGAAGCGGTGTTTAGGTTTACTTCTATTTTTAGCGTGTTTTCACAAAATTATTTCATCCAGGCTTATCTCTATTTACAGGTGTAATGATAATGATTAACATTTGCAATCGCTGCTATGGGTGTCCTAAGCAGTAATTATGAGCCTGTAGCTTTGATTGACTATGGGCTTTGATTAGGACCTTTTACCAAAAGTGACTCAAATGGAACTTAATAAAATTACAATTAGCCTGGCGCTAGCGATGGGATTTGTTGCCAATGCTGCGGTGGCAGATGATGAACAAGTAAATGAAAACATCGAAAAAATCGTAGTGACAGGGCAAAAGATTGATCGCTCGCTTAAAGAAACACCTAACAGTGTATCTGTGCTCACTGCACAAGAGATGAATAAGCTAAACGTGCAGAATATGGCTGACGTTTACAATATGGTGCCAAACCTTTCTGGTGACTTTAATCAGGGTTTTACCATTCGTGGCATTACGTACGATAACGTTTCAGGTGGTGGTAATTCATATTTAACCAGTGTGTATCTTGACGGCGCACCACTGCCGTTTCGTGTTGTGCGCAGTGGTACCACATCCGTTTGGGATTTATCACAGGTAGAGGTGTTCCGTGGTCCGCAATCGACCTTGCAAGGTCGCAATGCGTTAGCTGGCGCAATTATGATGCGCACTCAAGACCCAACTTATGAGTACAGTGCGAAAGCCAAAGTTGGTTTTGGTGAGCATGGTCAGCGTGAATATGCGTTTGCTGGTGGCGGCGCGATTGTCGAGGATATGTTGGCATTTCGCGTTGCTGTGGAAGATACAGCATACGATGGCGATATTGACAATATTACCCGTAATGAAGGCTCTAACTATGCCGATAGCCAGACCCTTCGCGCTAAATTGCTGTTTGAACCGACTGACAATGTCGATGCGCTGTTAACTGCAAGTCGCGCTAAATCTGAGTTTGGCCCTCAGTGGGTGCTGTTTGATTACGGTCAAGATCCGTTTCAGCGCACGGTTTGGAACAACTCGCACATTTTTGAGAAAAACGACACTGATATTTATAACCTAGAGATCAGCTGGGATATAAACGATGAATGGACGTTTGACTCCATCACTACCTACAGCGATTCTGAGTACCGTTACAACTGGGATGGCGATATGACCCCAGTTCAAGTTGTTGCTGATAGCCAATATGTACGCAACGACAAAACGCTAAGTCAGGAGCTGCGCTTTACTTACCAAACTAGCGACATTCAGCTGGTTTCTGGTGCATATTTCTCAAAACTAGATGTGGATGATAAAGCCGCTGGTGAGCGCTTTTTATCGTTCGCCGACCTTGGTCTACCGCCGCTTGAAGTATTACTAACTGCGCCAGCAGAGCTAGGTGGTTTTGGTTTGCCAGCAGAATATGCCGCGATGATTGTGCCTATGTACCCAGACATCGACCCGGTGATGTTAGGCCTTGATTCCAGCATGGAGCAAAAAGTTGAAACGATGGCGCTTTTCGCAGATTTGAAGTGGAAGCTAACCGATCAGTTTGATCTGCTTGCTGGCCTACGTTACGACCGTGAAGATCAACAAAATGCCTCGTACGCCAACTACTCAATTCTAAATAACATGCCTGATCCTGCCAGTGTACCAGCACCACTTGATCAAATCGTTGCTGGTATTAATGGCACGCTTAATGGTATGGCAGCCAGCGCCTCTGGAGTTGAACCTCAAGCGTCGGCAGACTTTAGTGCTTGGTTGCCAAAACTGGGTTTGAGTTACCACTTTAGTGACGATGTCACTACCAGCTTTATCTATCAGCGTGGTTATCGCTCTGGCGGTGTGGGCACCAATATTGCGCAGCAGCAAGTGTTTACTTATGACCCTGAATACACAGATAATTTCGAGCTATCTTATCGCTCAGTGTGGCAAGGTGGCGACTTAATGCTTAACGCCAACTTGTTCTACACCAAGTGGCAAGATCAGCAAATCGCCATTCAATTGTCACAAGCATCGTTTGATACGCAAACGGTTAATGCAGGTGAGTCGAATATCAAAGGCTTTGAAACTGAGCTGTTTTACTATCCAACCAAGCAGCTGTCGATTATTGCAGGTGTGGGCTTAGCTAAGACAGAGTTCGACAAATTCGATTACGTAGTACAAAGAACGGGTGAAGTTAAGGATCTTGCTGGTCGTTCATTCGCTGATTCACCAGAATGGACAGCCAATATTGCAGCCAACTATGACTTTGATAATGGTATCAAAGTGGGCGTTAATGCCAATTACAAGGGCGAGAGCTATGCCTACCTTGATCCGGAAACATCATTGGATGCAGACAAATACGCCATTGATAGCGATCCTAAAAACGATGCCCGCGTACTAGTCAACGCTAACGCTTCATACACCTGGGACGACACCTACACTATTCGCGCAGATGTGAAGAACCTGTTTGATGTGGAATACATTTCAAACTACTTCTCTGAAGCTGATGATTTAGGTAAAGGCACCAGCTATGGTCAGCACCAGATTGGTCGTTCGCGCCAATTTAGCGTGACCTTAAGCGCGGCGTTTTAAGCAGCAAATTATAGAGGTGCCATTCGTGGCACCTTTTTTATTTAAATAATAACAACTCCTGAGCTAACCCCGACCTACCGACCCATAACAAGAGAGTCACAGCTATGTTGGCCACTAATACAAGAGTACTTATTGTTGAAGACGATCAAGAATTAAACGAGCAACTATCACAACTGTTAACCAATCAAGGTTATCAAGTCGAGCAAAGTTATGACGGCGAAGCGGGACTTCTTAAGGCCGTTAGCAAAGAGTTTCAGCTAATTTTGCTCGATGTGATGCTGCCAGTCATGGATGGACTAAGCATGCTCAAAGTGCTGAGAAAATCCTGCCAAACCCCTGTGGTGATGGTTACCGCTAAAGATGCCGAGCAAGAACGCATTGCTGGCTTTTGCCAGGGCGCAGATGATTACGTTGCCAAGCCATTTAATACCACCGAACTATTGTTGCGTATTGAAGCCATTTTAAGGCGCAGTCAAACCAACCAAGAGTCTAATCGTGACGAGCTTTGCTTCGGTGAGCTCAAACTAAATAGCAAGGCTCATCAGGTGACAGTTGCTGGACAAGCGCTGGAATTTACCCCAACCCAATTTAAATTACTGTGGGAGCTGCTGGCTAATCAAGGTGAAGTGCTCAGTAAAGCTTATTTGTACCAACGAGTGCTTAACCGCAGTATTAGCGCCTATGACCGCAGTATTGATATGCATTTGAGCCGAGTACGGCGCAAACTTAACGAGGTTGACGGCCCTGGCGATCGCCTGCAAACCAGTCATGGTAAAGGATACTGTTTTATATGAGCCATTTAAGTCGGCAGCTGTTTTGGAAGCTATGCTTGGTGATTGCCACCGGTGTGGTGGCCTTGTTTTATCTCATAGATCAAATCACCTCAGAAACGGAAGAGGGTATGAGCCTATTGGCTCAGGCTGACCGCGATACCATTACACAATGGGGGCAACATGCCGAGCAATTATATCTTGCGGGCGATATTGAGCAGCTTGAACAGTGGCTTGCCAAGATAAAGCAGCAAGAGAACACCTATGTAAGTGTGGTGGACTTTGAGGTAGAGCATATTGCCGGTGATGCCACGAGAGCCACTTATTACGATGGTTACAACATGGGGCGCAGCGTGGATTGGAAAATCCATCTCTATTTTGCCGAAAACCCAACCATGGAAGTGCCGTTTAAAGACAAACAGGCCAGCTTTTTAATCCAGTTACCTGAGCGTATGCGCCCTGGCGGTTATTGGCGCTATGTTGAGTTAACCCTGCAAGTGATTGTACCGACGATATTGCTGATCCTACTCACTATATTCTTGTATCGCTACATTATGAAACCGCTGGCGCAATTACAGAAGGCAACGCGAAACTTTAGCCGTGGACAACTGGATGTCAGTGCCCGCCAACTAATGGGGCAACGTCGTGATGAGTTTGGCGATCTTGCGACTGGCTTTGACCAAATGGCTGCGAGAATTAGCGAACAAATTATTAGTCAGCGCCAACTGATTGCAGATATGTCCCATGAACTACGTACGCCGCTAACGCGTTTAGATATTGCGCTAGAACAGCTTAAACAAGAATTTGTTTCTGAAAATAGCCAGCGAATAGAGCGAGAGTCACAACACATTCGCAAGTTAGTTGAAGATAGTTTGGCATTAGCCTGGCTTGAGAATGAGCGCCCAGAGCTGCAACAAGAATCAATGGAGCTGGTTGATCTGATTGATGTCATCACTACCGATGCACGCTATGAGTACCCTGACCGTGAGATCACTGCTGACCTGCCAGACTCAGTTGTGTTACACAACACCAGTCACCGCGCTGCGGGGCAAGCTATCGAGAACATTTTGCGTAATGCGCTGCGCTATACGCCTGTCGGTGGTGTGGTGCAGATAAAGCTTGTCTGCGACAAGCAACAAGCAGTGTTAGATATTCTTGACCAAGGCCCTGGTGTACCAGAAGAGTTATTGTCGGCAATATTTAAACCCTTCTTTCGGGTTGATAAGTCTCGCGAGCGTGCGGGCAATAGCTTTGGGTTAGGGCTGTCGCTAGCCCAAAGACAGCTCACAGCCATAGGCGCAAGCGTTGTAGCAACCAATCATTCCTATGGTGGTTTACAAATGCGCATGACCTTCCCGATTGCAAAAGGTTTATAAGTATTGGCTAAACTAAGTGTAAAATTTGTAAAACCGCTGTTACCTAGCTTTTAAATAACAATAATTCTCATTTGAGGATTATTTAAAGGAATATAGGTAACGCATGAACAGATCGGAATATTTAGCTTCTCCTACCAAACGCCTAGCACCACTGGCAGCGGCAGTGCTGTGCGCTCTTAGCGCGCAAAGCGCAGTTGCTCAAGAGGTTGCTGACAAGGAAGATAATCTCGATGATGTTGAGGTTATTGCGATTGTTGGTAAAACCACAAATACCGTTATTACTCCGCAAGAGCTTGAAAAGTATCAAGCCAATGACTTAGCCGATGTTTTCCGCCTAGTGCCATCAGTGTCTGTGGGTGGCTCGCTAGGTATTGCGCAAAAGGTCTACATTCGTGGCCTTGAAGATACCCTATTAAATGTCACTGTAGATGGCGCACCGCAAACCAGTACCTTATTCCACCACATGGGCCGTGTCTCGATTGATCCTGAACTACTGCGTGAAGTTGAAGTGCAAGCTGGTGCAGGTGAAGCGACTGCAGGTGCTGGCGCGGTAGGCGGTGCAATCCGCTTTAAAACCAAAGGTGTTGATGACTTACTGGACTCAAGTGAGAGCTTTGGTGGTCAACTAAAAGGTAACTACTTTAGCAATGACGGCTACAAAGGCAGTGCAACCCTTTATGGCCGCTTAGGTGACGATTGGGGCGTGCTTGGCTCTTACGTTTACTCAGACCGCAACAACATGAAAGATGGCAGCGGGGTTGAAATTAACGGCACTGGCGGTGAACAAAAACTGGGTTATTTCAAACTTGGTGGTGATATTACTGATTCACAATCGATTACTTTTAGCTACGAATCTCGCAAAGAGGAAGGTGAGTTTTCACAGCGCCCTAACTGGCCAGCGTTGGAAGGGGCAACCTTGTACCCGATTGAGCTTACCCGTGACACTTTTGTGGCTAACTACCTGTTTGAGCTTAACGATGCTGTCAATCTGGATTTAAGTGCGTATCACACCGAGGCTAAGGTGGTACAAGACGTCTATGACCGTTGGGGTAAGTATCAAGGTAAAGTCACTACCTACGGCTTTGACCTTCGCAACCAAAGTTACGTAAGCAATCACACTATTACTTACGGCGTTGAGTACCGTAAGGATGAAGTTCACTCAAAACCTCTGGTTGATGGCGGTGGCGACGGCGCTAAAGAAGAAGGCTCTGTCATGGCGTTTTATGCGCAAGACCACTGGCAAATCAATCGAGACTTACTGTTAAGTTTTGGTTTGCGTTACGACAAATATGACCTTGAGCAAATTACTTACGATGCTAAAACCGACAGCGATGGCTTTAGCCCTAACATTGGTGTGCAGTATCAAATTAGTGATAACTGGCGTTTTAACGCTGGCTACGCACAAGCAATGCGCGGTAAGGAGGTGGGCGATGCGTTCACTGTTGAGGCAGGTTACAGCTCGCTTGACCCCAACCTAAAAGCGGAAGAAGTGGATAACACTGAGGTCGCGATTACCTATGAAGATGATAGCTGGCAGGTCACTGCTACGGGTTATAAGAGCGACATTGATAACGTTATCCAGGATCAAATTGGTCAGGGCACTTACTACGAGAATGTTGGCACCTTAGAAACCAAAGGTTTTGAAGTGCGCGCCGTATATTGGTATGAAGATTTACGGGTAATGGCGAACTACAGTAACAATGATGCAGAAATTAACGGCCACACTGTTGAAGGTTATGAGCACATTGGTTTAGCCAATGCCCGTGGTGACACCTGGGGCTTGAACTTTAAGTACACGCTGACCGATGACATTGAGTTCGGTTGGAACTTCACCTATGTACATGACCTAAATAACATCGAAGTGCTGCACCGCGCGGTCGACATCGGTTGGATTGATCGTACCTATACCATAGATAAAGACGGGTACCAGGTGCATGACGTCTACGCTCAGTGGACGCCACTTAGCAACGACAGTCTCAAGGTTAATCTGGCGGTACAAAACCTGTTTGATGAAGACTACCGTGATCACTCAAGTGTCGGTGATTACAGCAGTATTCCTGATTGGGGGATTGTTGCCGGTCTAAAAGAAGCGGGTCGTGATATTCGCGCGTCAATCAGTTATCAGTTTTAAGTGCTGAGTTAGTAAGCGGTCACAGTTGTTGTGGCCGCTTTTTGTTGTTTGGGAACGCCATGAAAGCAAAAACAAGAATGTTATGGATGAAACTACATGCTTACTTTGCATGTTTTTTCTTACCTATCACCCTAGTTTATATCACAACGGGAATGTTGTACTTCTTTGATATTAAAGGGAGTGTCACATCGGAATCTGAGTATTTTATTGAGATGCCACAAGGCTGGACTAAAGATGAAAAGCAAGCTGAAGCGATAGTGACAGCCTACTTAGTGGGGGACAAATATGTTGAGCGACCTAGCGAATACTATTGGTATGAAGGTGTGCACTATTGGTACAACTACGAGCGCGAAGTAGCGCTGTCGGCGACTGATGATGACAAAGTCGCTGACTTGCATATTAAAGAGCATGACTTGCTTGAGTCATTGTTGATTGTGCATAAGGGGTTTGCAGGTACTTACTTCAAAATTTTCTCGGTGCTGTTTGGCTTAAGCCTCGCGTTTAGCATAGTGAGCGGCGTAGTGATCACTTTGCAATTACCTCAGCTTAAAGTGCCTTCGCTAATTAGTATTGCGGCGGGAGCGGCATTGCTGCTGATGGGCTTCTTTTTGTAATCGCCGCTTTGTTTGCTGTGTTTGAGTGTGAGTAGTTTGAACGATGCAATTGATGGGTATGGCTTGCACCCATATTCCAATTTAATTGTAACAATTCCACATAAATAAAAATAACATCTATTCGCATTATCATTGGTCGTGTTAATATTTTGCTAATATTCTGGGCGGGGCAACAGCATGAGCAAGAAATCCACCTTTAGCGCTGTAAAGCGGCGTAATTTAATGGCGATCATATTGGCGCTAATCACAGCGACAGTGATGATCCCAGGCATGACAGTGTATCTGCCATTTTCGTTTGAAGAGCAAATCCTTATTCCTATTTTACTGTTCCCATTTATCTGGAGCGGGTTATTTATCTACACCTACATGGCTGAAAAAGCCTGGCATCCTTTAGTTGTGATGCTGGCGCTGACCTTTAGTCATGCAGGTTTGAGTTACTATGCGTTGACTCAAGGAGCGAGTGTATGAAGAGCTTAACGATTAAGAAGCTATTTCAGCTACATAGCTGGGTGGGAGTGGTAACCGGTGTATTACTGTTTATCGTTGCTTTTACTGGTGCCGTAGCGGTATTTGCTCGTCCTGAGTTGGTGATTTGGTCAAATACGGTAACCGATGATGTGCCTCAAGCCGTGTCAGGTGAACAGGTGCAAAAGCTGGTGAATCACTATAGCGAGAAGGTGCCAGCCGAGTTTACCGAAAATATCCATATTTATATGCCAACAGGCTACAACTACACAGATTTGACCTTGCTATTTGAGTCGCACCATGGTGATGAAAATCACGAGCATGCGGCGGTATATGCTTATGAAATAGACAGTAATACGTTAGAGCTTAAACGTGAGTTTTATGGTGCCACTGGCGATTACTACATGGGGCGTAAATATAATTCAGGCTCTTTTATTGGTCACTTCCATGCCGATTTACATTTAGGCCGACCAATTGGCCTCATTTTAACAGGCTTCATGGGATTAACTCTGATGGTATCGGTGATCACAGGTCTCTATATCCATAGGGAAATGTTCAAGCAGCTGTTCACCTTTAGACGTGAAAAGAGCTTTAGCGTGCTAACCAGCGACGCGCATAAGTTGTTTGGTCTGTGGGGTAGTGTATTTCACTTAGTTATTGGTTTTACAGGTGCTTTCCTAGGCTTAGCGACGGTTATTTTACTGCCCGCTGCAGCCTACGTGAGCTTTAATGGCGACCAAGACAAGTTAGTCGAAACCTTTACCGCCATGCCTGAGCCCATTATTAGTAAAGAGTATCAACCGACAGAAATCGCCTCGATTATGTCGAGCATTGAACAAATTGACCAAAAAGCAGTGTTGATGGACTTAACTGTGATGGCGCTTAATGACAAAAACTCGGTGGTCTATGCCCGCATGATGGGTGGGGAGAACTTTTCATCTGAACTGCTTGAATACAAGGGCAATGGCGAGTTTGCTAAGTCTATGTCTAGCCTAGGCGATATTAACGGCTGGGCTATTACAGTGATTGAGTGGCTGTTCCCGTTGCACTTCGGTAACTTCTCAGGCGTATTCGTGAAGTTCCTTTGGGGCTTTTTGGGTTTATCAACCGCGTTAATACCCTTGTCTGGTGTAATGATGTGGCTAGCCAAGCGAAGCCGCGGCAATAACAGTGACTTATCGCCAATTGCTTATCAGCGTTGGAACCGCTTTGTTATCGGCTCATGCGGCGGTATTGTGCTGGCTTGTGCTGCAATGTTCCCAGCACAGGTAATATTAAATGCGACAGTTGTTGGTGTTGCGCAAAACAGTTGGTTTGCGCCTATCTTCTTTGGTAGTTGGGTCGCGTGGTTAGTGCTGTGTATTCTACCTATCGAGTATCGTCGTTTGCTCAAAGCCAATACTTTGTTAGTCGCACTGCTGCTAACTGTCATTATGCCGTTAAAGCTATTTACAGTGGATGGCTACTTAGGATATCTATTTAGCGCCAAATACAGCTTGGTTGCGGCAATTGATGTGAGCTTTTTAATTTTAGGCTTACTTAGCTTTTATGTTGCAGGCAAGGTGAAAACCCAGTCGATGGCGATGAATACAGAAGTGTTAGAGGAGAAAAGCGCATGATGTACTTGGGTTTTATGCTCATTCTGGCAAGTTTTTGGGTACTGAGAAAGTCCACATTGCCTGCAGCGTTAAACTGGGGCATTGCGGGTGGCTTAGTGGTGGCTGCTTTGGCCATTAATGTGCAAGCGCTTGGTATGGCGCCCGCCATTGTCACCTTTATTGCGAGTCTATTTTTAGCGGGCATTGTCATTGCCATGTTTACTAAGGGTAATACGCGCTAGTAGCTAGCCGAGCCGTTTTAAATTTATTAATGCCCTGTAATAAGTAATTACAGGGCATTTTTTATTGGGCAGGGATCAATCTATAGGTTTTCATCAATTCGATTGGAGATAATATCGCGGATCCATTTGTGCCCAGGTTCGGCGTTGTTGCGCTCGTGCCACAGTAATACATATTCCATCGGAATAAACTCAAACGGTAGCTCGATCAAGCTCAGCGGATATAACTTCATTGCATGTTTGGCAAAGCTAGATGGTAGGGTGAAAATCAAATCTGTATGGGCACACAAGCTGGCCGCGCCATAAAAGTCAGGTAAGGTGACGGAGATCTTGCGAGTTAGGTTTTGCTCGGCAAGATAGTAGTCCATCGCCCACCAGTCTTTGCCCTCACAGCGCACTTGTACATGATATAAATCAAGGTAATCGGCAATTTGCCATTGTTGATTTTGCACCTTATCAAGTATTGGGTGGTCATCTCGTACTAAGCACACTTGGCGGTCTTGAAACAGACTTTGCTGCTCTATGCCTTCTGGGAGTTGGTCGAACTGCTTATCTGCTTGCGGGTGAATATCGCGCCCAGTTATACCAAAGTCAATTTGCCCAAGTTGCAAATCCTGCAATGAGTTTTGATTCCACACGTATGAGTCTAGTTTAAGCTGTGGTGCTTGCTTGAGTAATGGGCCAATGAACAAAGGGAACAAGGTTTCATAAGCACTCTCAACCATGGCAAACGAGAAACGCCTTTGGCTGTCAGATGGCAAGAATGCTGGAGGTTGAGTGAGCTGATACAAACTTTGCAATAAATTGGGTAGCTGCTGACTTAGTATCTCCGCATGTGCTGTAGGCTTCAGGCCGTGAGCGGTGCGCTGAAATAACGGGTCGTCTAATGTATCACGTAAACGGTTTAAGCTTTTACTCACAGCCGACTGACTAACATTTAAGCGACTTGCGGCGCGGGTCACACTTTGTTCTTCAAGTAGTACTTGTAAGATAACCAATAAATTGAGATCAATACGAGCAAGCTTATCGATATGCACCAGATATTCCTATATGGAAATTTACTTAGGATTATATACCATTTCTGTTCATATCAATGCTCAACTAAAATAATAGCGTTATTTTTGTTTAAACCTTTTCATTTGAGCCGAATATGAAGCGAAATCTGTTCCCAACCCTAATGATGATGGTGCTATTAAGCCCATTAGCCATTGATATCTATTTGCCGTCTATGCCAACAATGGCAACGGACTATGGTGTTGAGCACCACGACGTGCAATCAACCCTGGTGCTATTTATGCTGGCTATGGGTGTGGGGCAGATATTAATTGGACCGTTAGCGGATAGATTCGGTCGTAGACCAATCGCGCTATTTGGTATCTTGCTTTATGGCTTTAGCAGCTTGTTTGGCGCGATGACCGAGCAGTTTGAGCTGCTGCAGCTAGCGCGTATTTTGCAGGGTGTGGGTGCCTGTTCAACCTCGATTGTAGTGTTCAGTGCCGTGCGCGATTGTTATGACAAGCAGCAAAGCGTGTCCATGTATAGCTATTTGAACGGCGCTATTTGTGTAGTGCCAGCGCTAGCGCCGACTTTGGGTGGCTTACTTGCCATGCAATTTGGCTGGCGATCGACCTTTATTTTTATGGCTGCCTACGCCGTGATTGTGCTGCTAGTGGTTGCGTTTGCATTTCCTGAAACTCGCCCGCAAAACACTGACAGCAGTGGCAAGCTATTTCGTTGGGCGCGTTATAAACCTGTACTTAGCGATTCGCACTTCTTGTTTTATGCCGGTGCCTGCATGGTGTCGATGGCATCAATCCTATGTTACGTGTCTTACTCATCGATTTGGTTGATTGGTCATCTAGGTGTATCTGAGCTGACGTTTAGTGGCTTATTTGGCGTTAATGCTGCAATCAATATTGTTGCTTGTTTTGCTGCGCCAGTGCTTATCAAGCGTATTGGTAATCGACCTGGTGTGATTGTCGCGTTTGCGCTAATGCTGAGCGCAGCTGTGATTGAAATTGCCCTGCAACTATGGGGACCGCAAACAGGCATGGCGGCGGCACTCAGTTTTATGATGCCTATGGTACTCTTGTGTATTGGTTTTGCTGCAGTGCTTGGCCCTGCAACCACAATGGCGCTAGCTGGGTTTGGTGAGCGTGCAGGTACTGCTGCAGCCATGCTTGGCTTTATTCAAATGGCAGGCGCATCGGTATTAACCGGATTAATTCAACAAACGAGTTTGACTGCACCTTGGGCTGTAGTGGTGATCATGGGCGGCAGCTCACTACTGTATTTGCTTATGATGGCGACGCCTAAATTGAGTTACCTGCATCAAGAACAGCATCCGTAAAACAAAAAAGCCGATGCATACCTGCATCGGCTTTTCCCATCTAGAATCGGGCGTTAACCGCAAGTCCTATTGAGAGTTCATCATCACTTTCACTATAGCTGTATCCTTGTGGGCGGTCGACATCCCTCTCTTGCCATAATTGTTCTATTTTCGCTTTGAGTGAGAAGTAGCGGCTAAATTGCCAAAAATATTGGGTGCCGATGCCATACTCAAATGTTGTCGCATCAAATTTGCTGCGTGACTCAACCATTGGGCCTAGCGTGTTGTCTTCCATGACAATGTTGCGATTAGAGACATACGTATACTCATTATTGATGTAGTTAGCTGCAATACCAACTGACCAAGCATTGGTAATGAACCAATCTGCTTTTGCTATGAACAAATGGGTCTTGCTGTCGTTTGTGCTGTATGACTTGTATCTTTGTTGTTCATCATAGTAAAACGGGTAGTCATTGTATGAATCTGACTTGTATGTTGAGTAGCCGTAGGTGGCGTTTAAGAAAATGCCAGCTGTTGACTCCAATGGAAAGAACTGTAGGTAATGAGCTGAGTAAAGGCGATTAGTGTAGTCAAATTTACTTTCATGGTTGTTGCCAATTTCATGCTCGTCATTCGAGTTTTGGGTAAAATTTATTGCAATGAGGGTGTTGTCATTGAGGTATTTCCCCGCTGACAAAGACCACGCATCCTCGCTATCTGGGCTTACCCAGTTATTTTCTTGGTTAATCCTTTGGTATGAGCCGCCAACAAACCATTTTGAGTCAAACACATACTCACCAGATGCTTGGTAGGAAGTGATAATATCAGTATTTGAGTATCCAAAACTCAATGATGAGGACTGGTTGAAAAACGAACCTAGAACCAGTGGCTTGTTGTTGGCTTCTAGCGGTTTGAAGTGAAACTCATAACTCGCATTGATAATGCCATCCGATGTAAAATCAGACTCTAGAAAGCTAACCTCAGCTTCGTGTTGGTACGAGTTTGAATAATTGTCAGGTTGGTTTTCTGCTTGAGCTGTGTGACTAGAAATTGCTAGCAAAATAGCTAACGACAAAGTGGGTTTTGTCATTTTTCATCCTTGAGTGGTTTACGAATTCTCTTTCTATTTAATAGCTTACGTATTTATTAATATTGGTTCAACATAAAGTGACAAGACAATACTGTCCTAACTGCCATTATCCACAATCAGCTTGTATTTGTGCTGCTATTACCAAGATGACGGTGAAAACTGAAGTGATTGTGATGCAGCATCCATCTGAAACCAAGCATGCGAAGAACAGTGTGCGCTTGATGCAGTTGGTGATGCCAAAGCTGCGAGTAGAAGTGGGCGAGAATCAGCAAGACTTTGTAGAGCTTAGGGCGTATTTGAGCGAGCAAAGCAAGCCGATTTACTTGCTGTACCCCAACGATAATAGCCAAAGCGCTGCAGAGGCGAATGCACCTAAAGATTGCATATTATTGTTGCTCGATGGCACCTGGAAAAAAGCTTATCGTATGTTGCAGCTTAACCCTTGGTTACTTGAGCTACCTGCGCTGCATTTAGATGTTGCTAACGCATCAAAGTACACCATTCGTAAAGCTAAGCGCGAAGATAGTTTATCAACCTTGGAAGCCACAGCGATGGTGCTAAACGAGTTAGATAGACAGCTGGATACTCAGCCATTATTTGCAGCCTTAGAGGCAATGGTGCAACATAGGCTGCAAGCTATGCCAAAGGACGTGCAACAGCGTTATCAGACTAAGTAGTTTATAATTGCGAGCCGTTGGCAATAAGGCTGTAAGTTAACAAGGAGTAGGACAGATATGACAATCAAAAATACTGGCTCAGTTTTATTAACTGGCTTGCTGTTCATTAGTCCGATTTTCATAAGCTCGTTGCTCATAAGCACTGCAGCTAGTGCTAGCGACAAGCCTAAGCTGAAAATGACCTTATCTGACAAACTCAGCGAAGATCAAAAAACTTACCATAAGACGGAAAATGAGCAGCTTGAAAAGGCGCGTAAAGCGGCGGCTGAAACGGCTAAACGCGAGCTTGATGTGTTGTCACATCAACAAAATGGTGAGTGGGAACAAGAGCAGCGTGATAAGGCTCAGGCGCAGTTCAATGAACGTAAATCCCGTGAGCAAAAGTACCTACAGGAAGCGCAGCAAGCTGCCAAGAAAGAACGTAAAATTATCAAGAAAATGTCGCCAGAAACCAAAGATTAGTTAGCTTTGGTGCTGCAGCTCCTAGTGTTGTTAGCTATATCGCCTTAAACTCAATAAATAAGTAATACCGCTTTATGTCTCAATGTCCTCTTTGTCTTAGCGCTGATTTGCAAGCATTCCATCAAGATAAAAAACGTCATTATCTGCAGTGTCAGCAATGTAAGTTGGTGACTGTACCCGCTGAATATCACCTGTGCGAAGCGGATGAAAAAGCCTTTTATGACTTACATGACAATGATGTTGCTGACGAGGGTTACCAGCGTTTTTTATCTCGCACCTTAACGCCGCTACTCGATAAAGTCTTGGCTAACGCAAGCGATGCGAATGTTAGCGATATTATCGGTCTAGACTTTGGTTGTGGCGAGGGCGCGGTATTAAGTCAAATGGCGGCGAAGCAAGGTGTGAAGGTGATGAACTACGACCTTTATTACCACAATGACCCAAGCCTGCTCGCGCTACAATATGACTTTATCAGTATGACCGAGGTGATAGAGCATGTGTATGAAGCCAAGGCGCTGATTACGCAACTAAGCGCAATGCTCAAAGCTGGTGGCACCTTAGCCATTATGACTAAGCGCGTGTTAGGGCAAGCTGAATTTGTTAACTGGCACTATAAGAATGACCCAACGCATATCAATTTCTACTCTGAAGCCACCTTTGCGTGGCTAGCCCGTGAGCTTGGCTGGCAACTGGAAGTGATCGGCAAAGACGTAGTGTTCTTCACTAAGCCTTGATTAAATCCTGATTAATTCTTGACTAGATCTTGAAAGCCGCCCGTTCCTTACTTGGGTTAACACTAAGAGCCTAGGACTATTGTCCCGCTAAGCCTGCAAATTTGTTTACATATTCAGATACAAATCATTGCCACCTCTCGCCTGATTGAGGTTAACAAACTGAGCCTAAAAGAGTAATTTATGCTGCAGGTGATTGCCTTTTGTGAGTTTTAGCAGTCTCTAGGCTCGATGATAGCTCACTACCGTGTTAGAACAGCATCACATACCGATGGAATAGCTCCAATCATGGAGCTGGAAAGGAGAAATCAATGAAACGCATGCTTACGGCGTTAACCCTGTCACTTGGGCTATTTACAGCAAGTGCGCAGGCGACAACTGCTGCCGATGTTGACAGTTTCACCCTAGAGAATGGGATGAAAATCATGGTGTTAGAGGATAGCTCAATCCCTAATGCTAATATGTACTTATTTTGGAAAGTCGGCTCGCGCAATGAAGTACCTGGCATTACCGGTATTTCACACTTCTTTGAACACATGATGTTCAATGGCTCGAAAAAGTACGGCCCTAAGATGTTTGACCGTACTATGGAAGCCGCTGGTGGTGCTAACAATGCGTACACCACAGAAAACCTCACCGTTTATACCGACTGGTTCCCAGCTAACGCTCTAGAAACTATTTTTGATCTTGAAGCGGACCGCATTCAACACCTTGATATTGACCCAAACATGGTTGAGTCAGAGCGTGGTGTAGTTCAGTCTGAGCGTTTAACAGGTTTAGAAAACTCAAACTGGCGCGCAATCAATGAAGCTGTGAAAGGCGTTGCTTTTCAGGCGCATCCATACCGCTGGTCGGTGATTGGTCATGAGTCTGACATCGCTGCCTGGAGCCTTGAAGATCTTAAGCAGTATCACAAAACTTACTACGCACCGAACAATGCTGTGGTGGTGATCGCTGGTGATGTAAAGCTTGCTGAAGTTAAGCGTCTAGCTAACCAGTACTTTGCGCCAATTCCTGCACAAGAGCCACCGCAAGAGGTGCGCACCGTTGAGCCGCTGCAAAAAGGTGAGCGTCGAGTATTCTTGCGTAAAGAGTCAGTCAGTACACCAAATGTGATGCTGGCTTACCACGTGCCTGCAACCAGCCACGCTGACTACTACGCGCTTGATTTATTAACGGCAATTCTTAGTCAGGGCAATAGCTCGCGTTTATACCAAGCATTGGTAGACAAGCAAATTGCTGTTGCTGCTGATACTTACATGCCAATGTCGTTCGACCCAAACCTGTTTTATATCATGACTGTTGCTAACCAGGGCGTCACGGCAAAAGAGCTCGAACTGGAAACGATTGCGCAAATCAACAAGGTTGCCCGTGAAGGTGTCACTGAGCAAGAGCTAGAGAAGGTGAAAAACGCTAAGTTAATCAACTTCTACCGCACCATGGAAACCATTAACGGTAAAGCCAATACCTTAGGTACGTACGAGTTATTCTTCGGCAGCTTTGAGCAGCTATTCAATGCGCCAGAGTCATACAGTAAGGTAACCGTGGAAGACATTCAGCGCGTAGCGCAAACCTATTTAGTTAGAGCGAATCGCTCGGTCGGTGTGTTAGCCGCAACAGAGGAGGCTGACCAATGAAGATCAAGCAAACATTAACTCTATCAAGCTTAGTTTTAGCCTGCGCGCTAGGTGTAAGTGGTTGTAATAGCACAACCGATACCAGCAGTGCCTCTGCGGCTGTGGTGAGCAATTCATTTGCAATGCCAGCCTATGAAACCGTGACCTTAGAAAACGGCTTAACCCTTAAGCTAATGGTTAAAAAAGAGGTGCCGCTAATTACCTTTAACGCCGTGGTTAAAGTGGGTGCAGTAAACGACGCTGTGCCAGGTATTGCGAATCTCACCGCCAATGCTCTAATGCTAGGTGCTGGTGGTAAGTCTAAGTCGCAAATTGAGCAAGAGCTTGATTTTATTGGCGCAAAAATCGCGACATCAGGCGCGATGGATGGCAGCTATGTTAGCAGCAACTTTATGGCAAAAGACCTAAATAAGGTGCTGCCAATCTTTAACGATGTACTGCGTAATCCCGACTTTGATGATGCTGAATTTGCCAAGCTAAAACAGCGCACCGTGGTTGGGCTAGCGCAAGAGAAAGAGAGTCCGCGCAGAGTAATTGGTCGCTACTACAACCAGCTGGTTTTTGGTAACCACCCATACGCGAATGCTCCATCGGGGTACGCTGGAAGCATCGAGGGTTTAACCGTTGAGCAGCTACGCAAGTTTCACCAAAGCTATTATCAACCAAGTAACACTGAAATTAGTGTCGTGGGTGACTTTGATTTAGCGAGTATGAAACAGCAGTTAAAAGCGAGCTTTGAAGATTGGCAAAATGGCGCTGCAATTGCTGAGCCTGAGCTGGCTAA
The DNA here is from genome assembly GCF_012263345.1 of Shewanella sp. WXL01. Classification (NCBI taxonomy): domain Bacteria; kingdom Pseudomonadati; phylum Pseudomonadota; class Gammaproteobacteria; order Alteromonadales; family Shewanellaceae; genus Shewanella; species Shewanella sp. WXL01. The sequence continues at coordinate 71,376 of NZ_JAAIKQ010000010.1, forward strand.
ACATTTACCTGAGCTGAATAAGAGCCGAGTGATGCTGGTTGATAAACCAGATGCAATTGAAACCACCTTCTTAATCGGTGGTATGGGCGTGCGTAAAGACAATGCCGATTTGGTTGGATTAACCGTAGTAAACACCATTTTGGGTGGCCGTTTTACCTCATGGCTTAACGATGAGCTAAGGGTTAATGCTGGTCTAACTTATGGTGCACGCTCAGCATTTGTTACTTATAAAGATGCAGGTGTATTTAGAATTAGCACCTTTACTAAGTCTGCCACAACTAAAGAAGCCATCGATTTAGCGTTGAAAACCTACGCTCGCCTATGGGAGAAAGGGATTGATCAAGCTACGTTAGATTCTGCAAAAGCGTACGTGAAAGGCCAGTTCCCACCTAAGTTTGAAACCAATGGTCAGCTTGCTGCTTTGATGTCAGATCAATACCTGTATGGCTTTGGTGATGAATATATCAACGACTTCCAGAAGCGTGTTGATGGCTTAACGCTTGAGGAAGCACAAAGATTAGTTAAGCAGTATTTCCCAAAAGATAAGCTGCAATATGTGCTGATTGGCAATGCCGAGAAGATTCGCGATATCGCTAAAGAGTACGGCGAAGTCACTGAAGTGGCGATTACCGATCCAGGCTTTGGTGCTAAGTGATCGAATAAGTTTGGCTTAGCCAAGCCGTCTGTATAAAGCCGTCTAGGAACCCTAGGCGGTTTTTTATTTTCAGCCCTAAAACCATCAACTTCAGTAGGTGGTTTGTAATTTCTAGTGCTCTTCAGAACACGTCACTTTATTGATTAGCTGACGTTACAATCACATTTAAAGCATGCCGTGAACACTTCCCCTCTCTGTTTAACAAGAGTGCTCGGAGAAAACATTCATGTTTTCAACGGCTTTAAATGTCATCGCAGCTCTCTGCTTTAACTTCAATTAACTATGCTCCCCTTTTCAGAAAGTGGTAATTCACTTGTGTTAACTTGGCTCTAAATAATAAAAAGTATTAAATTTACTCTGCGGGCGTCAGCAATTAGGTGTATATTTTTAGTTAAAACAATAACAGGCTCGAACAGGGAAGATATGGGCTCATTGGATATGAAGTATGTCAGATTCAAAAGTTCACCCAATCAATGCTCACTCTGCTTTTAAGTCAGTTAGTTCCCCGAATCAATCTGCTCAGCAGCAGCTTACCCATGTGCACGAAACCATTAAACTCTTGCTGTTATCGATGGCGCAAATTGAGTTAAGTCTCACCGATGGCGAGCAAAATATGTCTGGGTTGGGGCAGTTGTTCACCGATATGGCGACCCATCAACAACAGGTCAATGATTACCTTAAGACCAAGCAAGATACTCCCGCGGAGATACTGCTTTATGGCCAACAGCTCGCTGATAAGGTCAATGAAGGAGTGATAGCTTTCCAGTTTTATGATCGTCTTTCTCAGCGCTTGCAGCATGTGACTACTGGGCTGGGTTTAACCGAAGAGATCTTAGCTGATGATACTAAGCGCGGTAGCCGTTTAGCTTGGCAGCGAGTGAACGAAGAAATTAAGCAGACCTATTCGCTTGAATGTGAAAAGCATATGTTTGATTGTGTGCTTAAAGGCGTACCATTGCATGAGGCGCTTGAGCAATACAGAGCGCTGCACTCTGCTAAGGAAGAGCAAGATGACATTGAGCTGTTCTAACTAGCTTTTTCGACTTGCAGAACACTTGTCATCGAGCCGACATCACAAGCGCTAACTCGCTAACAAAGCCGCAATCACGCCCCAGCTCACCACTAATAACACCGCTAAGGCTTTAGCTAGCGGAGTGAACTGACTGGTATAGATTGGTTGTTCAAACTCAGCAGATTCAAGCTCAGCGGCTTGTTGATTTTGCTTAGCTTTAATCTGCGCTTTGCGCTGCTTATCGCGTGTTCTAGCCTTGGCTTTTTGCTGCTTTTTATATTCAGCAATACCTTTCTCGATACCTGTGGCAATCAGTTTAGTTTGCTCTTTGGTTTGCCCTGGTTTTTGGTTGGCTTTAGCAACCGCCATCGCTTGTTGTTTCGTCTCATCTGAAATAGCATTTGCGCTGCGATCTTTTTTCATTACAGCGCTCCTTCATAACCCATTTGACGCCAAGCCTCATAGCTAATAATTGCCACCGAGTTAGACAAGTTTAAGCTGCGTGATGTGCCAGCCATCGGAATGCGCAAACGCTGCTCTAACGGCGTATTGTTGATCACATCCATTGGCAAGCCACGGGTTTCAGGGCCAAACAGCAGCACGTCATCTTTTTTAAATTCAATCTCACTGTGCGGGCGGCTGCCTTTGGTGGTACAAGCCATGATACGTTTACCTGCCATGGCCTTGGCAAAGGCTTCAAAGTTCTTGTGGCGAGTCACATTGGTGAGATCTTTATAATCCAAACCAGCGCGGCGCAGCTTTTTTTCTTCAAGGTCGAAACCGAGTGGCTCAATGAGGTGTAACTGCGATCCATTATTGGCGCATAGGCGAATAATATTACCCGTGTTTGGGGCAATTTCAGGTTCAAATAAAGCAATATGGAACATGGCGCTCTCGTTGACGACTTTAAAGAGCGGCGATTATAGCCAATTGAGGGGGTAAATGGTATCTGCCCAGAAGGCGGCAGCGCTAATAAAAGCTAAAAGGTCCGTTAGCTTGAGCACCCGGTTTGAGGTTTACCTTGTCAGTGCTTTTGGTGAAGGTTTTAGATGGGAATCCTTGGGCTTCGAGGATTTTTATCGCGTTTTTGCTGATGTCGCATTGATTGTTGAACCACAAACCCACGGGAAATTCACGGTAGGTTTTCATTGATGGTTGGATTAGCGCTGAAGACAGGTTCATATTATCGGCGGCAAATTCAACTGCGGCGGTGTCACCATAGATGTAGTCAACGCGGCTTTTAAGTAGTAAAGATACGGCCTGAGGTAATGACTCAACTAAAAACAGCTCTGCCCCTTGCTCAACAAAGCTTTTGGTGACGCCTTTTGGGGCTATCATTCTCAATTGTGCGACGACCTTGCCGTCTAATTCATCTCCAACAAACTCGTTAGCTTCCAATAGACGGTGAAGTCTCAGTTTAACCAGCTCTTGTTTGGTGATTACCAATGTGTGATCTGGCGTAGCAGGAATAGGGGGATGAAAACTGGCGCACCAATTTTGTGTATTTACCTCTTTTAATGCCCGCGCGGCAGACAAGAAGTTGGCATTGATATTGATTTGTGTGCCGCTAAATGCGCGTTCGATCAACTGATAAGACTCACCGTAATTAGGCAGCTTCTCGTCAATATAGGGCGGATAGTTGATGGCGATAATGTCTAACTGCTGAGAGTTAGCATTAGCCTTTGCCGCCAATATTAGTATTGAGATGATTACAAGTAAACGTGCCATGAGTCAGTAAAATTATGAAAATTAACATAATCATAACACTCATTTCTTGAATGGATACACGTTGTACGGATATTTTTTGTAGTGCCTATGTAATGTGAGCTTAAGCGTCAGTATGTTAGCGTGGCAAGCTAATGGTGACACATAAGCCATGCGGCGTGGCATTGGTTGCCGTAATTTCGCCCTTATGGGCTTGCACCGCAGCCTGAGTGATCGCAAGGCCGAGTCCCCAGCCGCCAGATTCTCTATCGCGTGCAGAGTCTGGACGGTAAAAGGGTGCAAATATCGCTTCTAGCTCTTGCTCATCAATGCCAGGGCCGTCATCACTCACGATTATCTTTATATCATTTTCAAGCTCATGGGCTGTAATGGTGACTTGGCTGTTGGCATAGCGAATTGCGTTGCGCAGTAAGTTCTCTATTGCTCTTGCTAGGGCTTTAGGTTGATGGTTAAAGCGTAGCGAGTCAGGAATATGAATATTCAGCGTTTTTTGCTGTTGCTCTGCTTCAAACTCAGCATCGTCAAGCACCTGACTTAGAGATTCGCTGAGTTCTATGTCCATTACTGGTGCAGAAGCATTAAGGCGAATACGCGATAGGCTTAGTAGCTCGCCAATTAGGTCATCAAGCTGCTCTGCTTCATAGCTAATGCGGTCAAATTCATCAATATGTTGGTGTTTCTTGCGCGCTAGTGCCAGTGACAGTTGCAAGCGTGTAAGTGGTGTGCGCAGCTCATGAGATATGTCGCCCATTAGCCGCTGCTGACTCTTTACCATAGTCTCAATTGAGTCTGCCATGCCGTTAAATGCAATCGCGAGCTCGCCCATTTCATCAACCCGCTTAGTAGTAGCTTTATCTACACGGCTGGTTAGATCTCCAGCAGCCAAGGCGTTAGCACTGTGTTTGAGGCTACGAAGCGGCTTACCTAAATACCAAGCGAGCAGGCCACAGATTAAACCTGATAGACCGATAGCCATGATGGCTGTCAGCAGCTTGTTGTCGCTAAAGAAGAAAAACCAGGGCTTAGGGTGATGTTCAGGAAAGCGGCCATAAACTAAATAGTTCTCGCCGTTGGCAACAAACTTGTGGGGGCCAAACATAAGTTGGTCGCGAAACTGATGGCTTATGGGCTGGCCAGCTTCTTCTGCCATTAGAATAAACTTACGTAGCGCCCGACTTGGGCGGCGTGAGTTAAGTACATGGCCTTGTTCATTGGTAAGATAAAAGCGGATCGGCCCATGCTCGTTAGAGCGCCATTTGGTCAGCTTTTTAATATCTTCTTGATCAAGTCCCGGCGGCATGTCTTGCATACGCTCGGCAAAGCGATCAAGCACAAACTCTAGTCTTGGTGGCAGTGGTTTGCGGTCGTGACGCTCCTGAATCAATGGTAGCAAGGCAAACATGCCGATCAGTAATGAGCTGCATAACCAAAAACCAAGGAGTAACTTGACGAATAAGCGGCTGACAGGGCTTTTCATGGCTTAGGTTATCCAGATATAACCTTTGCCGCGCAATGTTTTTACGCGAGGGCGCCCGTCGCTGCGCTCAGGAATTTTCTTACGTACATTGGATAAGTGCATGTCGATACTGCGGTCAAACGGCATCAACTTTTTGCCTAACACCAGCTCAGATAAAATCTCTTTGGTCATTAGCTCGCCGGCATTGCTGACTAGCTGATAAAGCAAAGAAAACTCTGTGCCAGTTAGATTGATAGGTATTTCGTTGCAGAACACTTCTTGACGATTTTTATCCAGCACTAGGTCGCCAAAGCTGATGTTATCTTGCTGGGTGTGATTGTCATTACTGCCTTGCGAGCGGCGCAAAATCGCCTTGATACGCGCAATGAGTTCGCGGTCGTTAAACGGTTTTGGTAGGTAGTCGTCTGCGCCAATTTCTAAACCGACCACTCGGTCAATTTCATCGCCACGTGCGGTAAGCATTAGCACTGGGGTGCTGGTGTCTTTACGCAGTTCCTTTAATACTTCAAATCCGTTGAGTTTAGGTAGCATTACATCAAGTAAGATTAAATCGTACTGAGATTGGCGCGCCATATCTAAACCTTGCTGGCCGTCATAAGCCTGGTTTAGCTCAAAGCCTTCAAGTTCGAGGAGTTGTGTCAGTAATTCAGATAAACCTAGGTCATCATCAACAAGCAAAATGCGGTTCATTAGGATCCTCAACGCAGGTATTAACAATGCAAGATACCCATTGATTAGGGGCGTCGATACCAATCAACACAAGTATGTACGCTTATTTATCCTGATTGGTATTGAAACTGTAGCGCAATGCTGACCCAGAAGGAATCAACATTGCACTGCTTTACATAAATACCAATTAGCACAAGTATGTGATCATTCTTACTGCTTAAAATCACTTATAACTTCGTTATAAATTTTGAAGCTAGAACAACTAGCTTGCTGCAATTTATGCCTTGTTCTAATCGATTTTTCCTGCGTAACCTCTGATCACTAACTTATCCCAATTGGTATAAGTGGCGATTATTTCTTATCGCGAAGGATGTAGCGTTTAGCCTTGTTGACGACAAAGGTTAGGACAATCGACATTAGGATTAAGCCAATTGAAATAACCGGGTTTTGCATTGAGTTAGGGTCAAGTACCAGCATGCTACCTAAACCAAACATCATGATGCCTGACATGAGCTTAAGTACTTCACCTTCTTTTTCAGTTAGCTTGCGCTTACCTAAAGTAGCCGAGAAGGCAATCACGATGGCAGCGAGTGGAATAACGTAAACCACGTTGTAAGCCACTAGGTACATGTAGCGCTCAGCAGTGTCCAGGCCAGACATCGACAATACCGAGGTGTAGATCATCGGGAAGCCGGCTGTACAAAGTAGTTCGTAAGCGTTAGCCAAAATCGCCAGTACAGTTGAGCCAACAATCATAGTAGGCAGTGAGCTGGCTTTTGATAGCTTGCCCATACGTTTGATTAAGCTGCCACGGTTTTCTACCGACATCGACAAGCTAACGTCACCGCGGCCAAAGAAGTAATCCTTCATGTTCACCACAGCAGCAATCAAGGCGAGAATACCGGCACAGGTAATAATGATGCCACCGTCACCACCACCAAGTAGTTGGAATAGATTCAACCAGGCGCTCATAAAGATGAAGTAAATAAAGCCTGAGAAGAATACGAAAATACCGCCAACCAGTAACATGCGTTTGCGACTACCTGCGTTAACCATTATGCTAAGCAAGAATAGCAACACGAAGAATGCACATGGGTTGAATGCATCCACACCTGCTAGGACCACAGTAAGTAGTGGTAGTGACATCTTGTCTGGCTGTACAGCACCGATCAGTGGAATGTCTACTGGCTGCACTGATGGCGCAGGTGATACGCCCATGCCACAAGTACCAGCGGCTTCAGGGTCTGCCGATGTGTCAGAGCAAGTGCCAAATAGTGGTTCTTCTTCGGTTGATGCCTCGGCGAAATAGTCATCTAGCTGAGTGGTAATATTGGGTGTACCGCCAGCTTTTTGGTAACAAGCTTCTAAGCGCTCCATGATGTAACGGCCTGTGACATCATGGTTGTTATAGCCGACAACGGCTTCACCACAAATGGCAAAATAAGGTACTGAGCGTGGCTCAACACCTGTCATTTTGCCCACTTCCATTAGTTTATCAACAGTGCCGTCAGCGCTAATTAAGTAGTCGTGGAGTTCAATCCAGTCGATTCGCTCTGCTAACGCATCAATAAACGGGTGCGCTTCTTTACAGTGAGGGCAAGTTTGCGACCAAAAGAAGTGCAGTTTTACCTTGGGTTCGCCATTGGCTTGTTGCTCAACCCAAAAGTCATTGTTTACATCTTGGGCTTTCACTTCACCAATAAGTGCGAAGCTAAGCGCTGAAACAAAAATCAAAATACTGACAAGCAGTCTGTTCATTATGAACCTCGAGAAATATCTATGTGTGACTATTTTATGCCGAAGCAATGGTCAATAAATTAGAAATTAAGCAATTCGTTAACTAGCTCGCATAAAACCGAGCAGCAGCGTTAGAAAGTGGGTAATTCATGCTGAATACGACTGGTGGACTGAGTAAGAGGTTAAAAAGTTCAGCTAGTTAGTTGGTTTTTATTGATAGTGTGAGCACGCGCAGTTTTATGATTGTAACAATCTTGCTTGGGTTACTTTACGTTGCTTTACTATTTGCACACCCTGTTTGACATTGCAGCTTCTACAATGGTCACCAAGTTAAGCAAATATGCTTCAACCAAATACACTCTTGACCAAAAAGAGTTTTGACCAAAAGAGGAAGCCGTTATGAAAACACCTTTATCGATTGCTACAGCCATTGCTTTAGTTGTGGGCACCAGTTTTGTACTTCCTGTGTCAGCAGAGAATGCCCAAACTGAAACTGCGCAAGAAATGAAAATGGAAAAGCGTAAGCATCACAAGCGTGGTGGCATGCACAAAATGCTACGAAAGCTAGATTTGACCGAAGAGCAAAAAACTCAGGTTAAAACCATAGTGCAGAAATACAAGCCAGAAATGACAGATGCCGAGCGTGAAGCTAAGAAAGCGAATAAGCAAGCACGCAAGCAAGAAGTCATTGCACTGGTTACCGCACCGCAATTTGACGAAAGCCAAGCACAAGCCATTGTAGAAGCTGGCCAAGCTAATCATCAGCAAAAGATGCTTGATCAACTGCGTATGCAAAATGAGATTTACCAAATCTTGGATTCAGATCAGCAAGCTAAGTTTCAAGAAATGCTTGAGCGCGGTAAAAAGCGTCGCCGCTAAGCTAGTACAGCTAAGTTAGTACAGTTAAGCGAATCGCATAAGGCGCTAGCGAATTAACATTTAGTTTAATCGCATCCCCAAATTTACCAATGCTTCTCCCCAGACGTTGGTAAAGTCGCTAGGTACTCATCTCATCTAGCGGCGCTAAACGGCCACAAACATCAGTTTGTGGCCGTTTGCTATTTACGACTCGCCCGACTTTTCGATTATTGCAATCGATTCAAACTGGTATTTAACCTGAACTCGGGATAAGGAAGTGCCAATGGCTCTTTGGCCCTGGGTTATACTTAGCACTATGTTTCTAGCGAGATAGTTTTGTTTAGTTCAAGGCGAAGCTACGCGTCAATAGCTAGTCTATTGCAAGTAGCTTCAACGCAGAAGTAGGCAAAAATAGCCGTTAGAAACCGATTTATTATCTCGAGCTCAGGTTATATCTAAGTAAAGCTACTGGCTTAACTTGCCTGCCACCGTTAAGCTTTTATTAACTCCGCACTTAAATCTTTGTTGGATAACGCTGATGTCTGCACAACCTGATTCTGAATATGACTTTTGGGTCAAACTTGCTAGCCGCGCTGCAGTGGCAACAGCCATTACCCTAATTACCATTAAGTTGATTGCCTGGCTGCATTCAGGCTCGGCGAGTATGTTGGCGTCTTTGACCGACTCGGTTGCCGATACATTGGCATCAGTGGTGAATTTTATCGCCATCCGTTATGCCATTTTACCCGCTGATGCCGATCATCGTTTTGGTCATGGTAAGGCAGAACCGCTAGCTGCATTAGCTCAATCGGCATTTATTCTCGGCTCGGCATTTCTATTGTTGTTCTATGGTGGTGACCGGTTGATTAACCCTGTGCCAGTCAATCAGGCAACTTTGGGCATTATTGTGTCGGTTATTGCCATTGTGCTCACTCTAGCGTTGGTGATGCTTCAAAAAAGGGCGCTGGAGAAAACCAACAGCACTGTGGTTGAGGCGGACTCTTTGCATTATAAGTCTGACTTATTGCTCAATGGCGCAGTATTGCTGGCTTTGGTATTGGCGCAATATGGCTGGTGGTGGGCTGATGGCTTGTTTGCCATCGCAATAGCCCTGTTTATTGGTCAGCAAGCTATTGATTTAGGTTTTCGCTCGATTCAAACCTTGTTAGACCGCGAGCTAGATGAAGCAACGCGTCAGCAAATCATAGATACAGTTAAGGCTCATAAGCAAGTGAGCGGTGTGCATGACCTACGCACAAGGGAGGCGGGAAAAACCACCTTTGTGCAAATGCATTTAGAGATAGATGGCGAGCTTAGTTTACGTGCAGCTCATAAAATTGCAGATGAGGTGGAATCGAGCGTGGCAGCCTTGTTTGACGATGCTGAGGTGATAGTCCATCAAGACCCGACGTGATGCAAGTCGGCTAGCTAAGGACAAACGAACTTTGATGGTGCAAGACGCCGTAAAATCATCCATGATGGCTCCACTTTAGCATCCCTGCTAAAGAGGCTTGCTTCCTCAAAGTTCATTTATACCTCATAAAAACGTGCAATAAATGTTCATGAACGGCTAGCTATTTAATGGCTACCATCTACTCGTAGCGGTCTATTCGCGGCTATTTGCTTGTAACTATTTATTAGCTATCACCGTCTGGTTTTTCCCCTGAGTTTTAGCTTGATACAAGGCCTTGTCTGCAGCGTTAATCGTGGCGCTCAAACTAATGCTATCTTGTTTAAATATCATGGGTGATAACCCAAGACTGACACTCAGTTTTATGTCGTGCTGCTCAGTTGCAAACAGATGGTTTTCCAGTTGATGACGCAATGCTTCGCACTTGTTGTAGGCGTTGTTGATGTCGTAGCACGACAACAAGATAACAAACTCTTCGCCGCCCCAGCGGCCAAATAATGCATCGTGGGGTAAATTGGCGGCAAATAGGTTCACTAAATAGCAAATTGCCTCATCACCAATTTGATGGCCAAAACAGTCATTGATGTGTTTAAAGTCATCAATATCAAAGAGCACGCAGAAGTGGCTGAGTGGATCGCCACCATTTGCGAAAATCTGCTCTGCTTTTTGGCTAAAAGCGCGGCGGTTAAGAATTTGCGTCAGCTCATCAATTTCTGCTTGGTGTTGCAGTTGTTGCTTTAATAGATACTGCTCAGTGGTGTCGGTTAAGGTCACCTGAGATGCACTTTGCCCTTCCCACTCAATATTACGCTCAATGAGTTCAACCCATACTTCTTCGCCATTAGGTTTAATGCATTTGATTTCCGTTTTGGGTGAGGCAGCTAACTTATTGCCTTCATGGTCATCCAGCACTTCGGTAACTGTGATGCGCTGTTTTTGAAAGTCTGGGTGAATAACCGAAATAATCGACTCCAATGCCAATACTTGCTCAGGGGAGTCAAAACCTAAAATATTTGCGTAGGCTTGATTACAAAAGAGTGGTTTGAAGTGCTGGTGTACCAACACGCCTTGCACTGAGCCATCGACCAACTCACGATAGCGCTTTTCGCTGGCGGCAAGTCGGTCACGAGTAAGCATGACATCAGACAGGTCGACTATGGTGATTTGCAGTGCGTTGCGCCCTTGCCACTCAACAATGTGCTCTACCGCCAGCACTTGCATTGGTGTGCCATCGAGGCGGTGATTGATATAGCTGCGAACTTGAGGTTTCTCTATACCACTCATCAAGGCATAGTAAGTATGAGCAGCAATATCGCGGGAATCAGGGGCAATTAAATCAAGTACTGAGCTTAACGCCAGCACGTCGTTAGCACTATCAAAACCAAAGGTCTGCGCAAAGTTGTCGTCGACATGTAGTGGAACAAAGTCACGGTGAATAATGACACCATAATGAGCACTATAGTCCACAGCTTCTCCTTCCAAGGTATTTGAGGGCTAATTTTAATTTAGTTTTGAGTAAAACACCTGAGTTTTGGGATAAATATACCTGAAGTTCAGGTGCACAAAGAAGTGTGTAGCTCGCAGTTTATTGATATAACCTATTAAATTTATATTAATTTGTCTGCAACTCGTGTTTTTTTAGCAATTGATAAAAAGTGTAATCACCAACCTAGCAAGGACAGTATTATGACCCAAATTTGTCAGCCATTTACCTATGTCGACTTGCCTGACACAGGTGACGCAAACATGATGCAACTCGCCAAGGGTGAGCTTAAACAGCTAGGTGCTAATCAAGTATTGATTGAAGTGCACTGTGCTGGTGTAAATGGCCCTGATATTAAGCAGCGTCAAGGCGCATACCCTGCGCCTAAAGATGCCAGCCCAATTCTGGGTTTAGAAGTAGCTGGTACCGTAATCGCGATTGGCAGTGAAGTGAGTCAATTGCAAGCTGGTGATAGGGTTTGCGCTCTAGTGCCTGGTGGCGGCTATGCTTCCCATGTGGTGACCTATGCGCAGCATTGCCTGCCGATCCCTCAAGGTATGTCGATGATGCAAGCGGCCGCACTGCCTGAAACCTTTTTTACTGTGTGGGGCAATGTGTTTATGCGCGGTAAACTGCAAGCAAATGAGTGGCTACTTGTACATGGCGGCGCAGGAGGCATAGGCTCTACTACGATTGCGTTGGCTAAGGCGTTTGGTGCCAAGGTGATCGCCACAGCTAGCTCAGCGCAAAAGCGCGATTATTGTTTACAAATTGGTGCCGATCATTGCGTGCAGGTGCCAGGTTATGGCGCAGATGCACAAACATCGTTAGTTGACGCTGTGCTGAGCCTGACCAACGGGCGAGGTGTAGATGTGGTGCTCGATATGGCTGGCGGCGAAATGATTAACCAAAACCTTAAAATGATCGCCTCAGATGGGCGTATCGTATCCATTGCTATGCAATCGGGTGCTAAGGCTACAGTAGATGTATTTAGGTTAATGGCAAAACGGGTTGTCTGGACCGGCTCAACCTTGAGGCCACAATCTGTTGCCGCCAAAGCAGCAATTGCAGCAGAGTTGAAGCAAACTGTTTGGCCGCTATTGGATGTTGGCACGATACAGCTACAGGTCGATCGCAGTTTTGCGCTTAGTGAAGTAGTTGCAGCGCATGAGTATATGGAGTCTGGAGAGCACAAGGGCAAAATCGTCTTGCAACTAAAGTAGTGGCGCTGGAGTTGGATAGATTGGCAAGCGGTCAGTTTTAGAAACACAAAATTTGTTTTTGGCAGCTTGAACCTTAATATTTTTCGACTAAATTATGAGCAAGCTAAGGCGCTGTGCAATTTTGTTGCCTGTCTTATGCGTGAACGGTAAACCATGAGTTAGTTTTGTGAACTAGAGTTAAATTTTGAATCAAGTGCTGAGTTTTTAGTAAAAAATTCATTATTAAAGGCATTGATTCTGGATTTTTTTCTGTTTAAATACGGTCATTAAGGCAAAGCAGATATAAGCCTATTCGCTGTGACTAAATCTGCTTGTAATCAATAACTTTTACACTTCCAATATGTGTTGATTAAAGGTGTTAGCATATATGTTCAATAAAGCTGCGAAACAAGTTTGGTACGGCGAATTACGCACCAGCAAGGGTAATACAGTTGTGGTCTATGACGGCGGCTTACCAGAGGCCTCTCCTGGCCGATTAAACTTCTTCCACTCTGGCCGTAATGCCATTATCGAGTTTGTCGAAGACATAGTGACTCCCAATCTCCATGATTTAGATGCTGAACAAACTAAAGCCGCTAAAGCCGAGTTTGGTGATGCCTGGGAAACGGCTCGTAATGAGTTTTTAGCAAAGCATCCATCACGACTGGATTTATCTGCCGTGCCAGATAGTGCACCGGCTACCAAGACTAAATCGAAAGATGAAGAAATGGTTGAAGAGGAAGTCGTTGAGTACATTGAAAACGACGATGATGATGACGATGAAGACACCAAAGACTTTGATGAAATGGGTGACAACCTAGATGACATGGATTAATCCATGTGCTTTTTAAACCAATTGGTATCCGCATCACTATTGATGTTATTGAAACAAAAAGGAATAACCTAGGTTATTCCTTTTTTGTTGCTAGCATTTGTCTCAAACGCGAATTATTGGCATTAGCTGCTGAGCTCTTTTTGCATAGCCACACAGTCCATCACAAAACCTCGTGGGTTATTGTATTTGATGACCGTATCGCCAACATAGCCTAACGAGCGATAAAATGGCGCTGCATTCAGCGTCGAGTCAAGGTGGACGGTATTGATATTATTCTCGAGAGCCAAGGCTTCGAGATAAGCCATGATCTGCCGCCCAACGCCTTTACCCATAAATTCAGGCTTAACGAACATAGCGTAGATTTTGTTTTCGTTATAACTGAACGCGCCGAGACCAATAATTTCATCACCTTCAAAGGCAACGTAAAAGTTACTTTCTAACTCAGCTGCAAAGCCCTCAGGTAGCGAACCATTGAGCCAAGGCTCAATGACTTCAGGAGGGTAATGTTCAATACACTGGGCCTTGATTGACTGTTTACGGATCTGCCATGCGACATCAATGTCACGTCTGGTCGCTTTGCGTATTTTCATCAAACTTCCTTGTCGTTATTGGCTAGCCGATAGCAGGTCGCGGCAAATAATTGGTAATTAATCTGCTAACCCAAACTGATAACGACTGACATGATGATAAGTCTCGCCCGGCTGAGTAAAACCATTGCCTGGCAGGTGAGGTTGATTTGGCGAGTCAGGCACCAGTTGCGGCTCAATACAAATCGCTTGATGGTCGTTATAAACCTGCTGTTGATAACCCACAGTGCCAGATAAGAAGTTAGCGCCATAAAGCTGCACGCCAACCTGATTGGTGTATAGGGTTAATGAGCGGCCAGAGTTTGGCTCAACAATACTGCCGAAACGCTGCAGCTGGTTGGTGTCACTTTGCTCAAGTACGTAGCAATGGTCGAAACCATTTGTCGCTGCAAGCACAGTTCGCTGAGTTTGCACCGCCATAGGTGTGGCTTGCTGCATATCGAGATCTGTTCCTGCAACATTGAGCATTTGCTGCGGAATGCCGACGTCATTCATGGTCAAATATTGCTTGGCTTCAACTTGCACTAAATGCTCAGTATTGCTGTGGCACTGCTGGCCACCAAGGTTGAAGTAGCTGTGTTGAGTTAAGCTAAGCGGGCAAGTTTTGTCGGTTGTGGCTTTAATGTCGACAGTGAGGCTATCGCCATCTAAGCGGTAATCAAGGGTCACATTACAATTGCCGGGAAAGCCCATATCGCCGTCAGGACTACTTAGGGTTAAGCGTACGCCATCATCAAGCAAATTCATTTGCCATTGTTTGAGGTTAAAGCCTTGCTCACCACCATGCAGACAATTAGTGGCGTTGTTCACGCTTAACTGATATTGCTCGCCGTTAACGGTGAACTGACCATTAGCGATACGGTTAGCATAGCGCCCGGCAATGGCGCCTAAATGAGCAGATTGCTTAAGGTAGTCTTCAATGCTGTCGCAGCCCAACACAATATTGTCATGCTGACCGTGTTTATCGGCTGTGGTTAGGGTACGAATAATGCCACCAAGGCTTAGCACTTCCATGGTAATTGCGCCGCTATCTAACTGTACTCGCTGGATCTCACCGCCGCGTGGGTCTTGCCACGGCTGAAGTTGGGTTACCTTTACCATAGTCATTTTGTTATTGCCGTTCCGTTTACTTTGTCAGTGTTAGTGTCAGTGCTAATGAATTTGCTAAAGCAGGGCGTTGTCCATGTAGACGTTAATTACAAGCGGCCAGCGCCGCTAGATGCTGAACATAAGTGGATAACAGCGTCTCGCCCAGTTTGTTTAAAGAATGCTTGCTCAACCAGATTAATCACGTCATCGGTTAGGCTGTGGTCAACCAGGGCGATAATGCAGCCATCACTCATTCTTACGCCGCCATTATCACCAATTAGCTCATCAATTAGGGTCACGAGTTTATCGGCTTGTGGATCGACTGCATCAAAGTTCTCACGCAGAGAATGTTGTGAGTGACGCATTAGCTCGCTAAAACGTGGCATATTGTTTTCTTGTAATGCCCGTGCAGCACTTGCTGTGCGCTGGCTCTCGGTCATCACGTGCAAAGCGCGGTGATATTGGATTTCGGTTAAGGATTGCTTAGCACGTTGCAGCTGCAAGTGAGTTAAATCGCGTAGGGAATCGAGCCCAAGAATATCGGCAATTTCAAAGCATTCTTGTCTGCGCTCTGCAAATTGAGCGGTGAATTTTTTGCGGTCGATTTGTGGGTCAATAACAATCAGGCTTAGTGAGTCAGGCAGTTTCACTGGCTCGCTGTCGAGGGCTAAACAGTCGATAAGCAGGGCATGATCAGACTCAGCTAATGCACTGATCATTTGATCCATAATGCCGCACTGTTGGCGCATAAGTTGGCTTTCGGCGCGCTGCGCAATTTGGGCAATGGCAAGTGGCGACAAATGCAGTTGGTCGGCGTAAGAGATTGCTGTACCAAACGCGATTTCAAGCGCGGCAGAAGAAGATAAGCCTGCGCCTAAAGGCACGTTACCAACAATGGCGAGATCTAAGCCTTTGGCGGATAAACCCGATTGCGCCATCGCGGCGGTGATCCCTTTAAGGTAATTGAACCACAATCCGTCATCGTCAATATTACCTTCGTTACCAAACTCCCATTGCTCAATTTGTCCCGGAAAAGCATCGCTCACCGCGCGGAATTGATAATCGTCGCGGTGTTTAACTGCAATAACCGTATGAAAGTTGATGGCAACGGGCAGCACTAGGCCTTCGTTGTAATCTGAATGTTCACCAATAATATTGATCCGCCCTGGAGCTTGATAAAGCTCGTCGGCGGTGGTGCCAAAGGTTTGTACAAAAAGCTTAGTTGCACGCTGAGCAGGGTTTGCCATAGTCATCGACTTCCACACAATCAAAATGGTAATGCCTGCGACATTGGCAAGCATATATGTGATTTAAATCACTTTATTATAGTCAGTCTTATAGCATGGATGACGGTAGAAATTAAGCGGCTTTGATGCGAATGTGGAAAATTGACTATTAAGGTGAATTATTTGATAGCTCAGCATTTTGGCTTATAAGCAACAAAATGCTGAGTTTTTGTTTGTAATATATTGATTTTGATGGATTTGGTTTTTACTTATCTTTAGTTAAGCGTCTGCTTAATGCACTTTGGCTAATGCCCAGCATTTGCGCAGCAGCAGTTTGGTTTTGTGCACTGCGACTCATGGCCTCATCAATCAGTGCCTGACTGATTTCAGCTAAGGTTGGTAGTTCAGCACCAAAACTAAATTTAGCCACGGGAGCGGCCACATCTTTGCAATCATTTACTGCCTGCATAAATGGCGCAGTATTTAGGGTTACGCTACTGCTGCGACTTACTGCATCCAAAACCATGGCTTTTAGCTCGTTAATATTGCCGGGGAAGGGATAGTCTTGTAGCTGAGTGGCAAGGTTAGCAGGGACTGGCGGCGGGCTTAATTCAAGCTCGTTGGCAGCCTGTTGCACAAAGTGGTTTAACAAAATGCTGATATCGAGGCGACGCTCTCGCAGCGGCGGTAAACTGAGTTTGTGACCGCGTAGGCGATACATTAAGTCACTACGTAACTTGCCGTCTTTATTAAGTGCTAAAAGATCAGCTTGAGTAGAGGCAATAAAGCGGCAGTTAACCGCGTAGCTTTGCTCGCTGCCAAGTGGGAAGTATACCTTCTGCTCTAGTAGTTCAACTAGCTTTGCCTGACTCTCTCTGGGCAGCTCAGCAATCTCTTTTAAATAAATAATACCGCTGCCCGCTTTATGGATTGCACCAGCCACTGACTTTCCCGGCTCAGTGCTTAGCTCGCCGTATAACTGCTTATCAAACTGGCGTGCCGATATCCCCGCGAGGTTGATGGTAATAAACGGCGCATCTGGCGCACTAAGTAAGTGGCAACTTTGCGCAAAAGCTTGCTTACCGCTGCCGCTTTCACCCTCAATAAGAATCGGCTCAGGGCTAAAGGCAATGGCTTCAAGATAGCGAAATTGATCCAGTACCGCAGGCTCGCAGGTGAGAATATGGCTAAACGCATCAGGGCGGCTTAAGGTTTTACTCAAAAAGCTGTCTTTAATGCGCTTGTAGTTACGCTCTAGCCCAACTACTTCAAGCGCGCGCCTCACCGAGCGGCC
The DNA here is from genome assembly GCF_012263345.1 of Shewanella sp. WXL01. Taxonomy (NCBI): domain Bacteria; kingdom Pseudomonadati; phylum Pseudomonadota; class Gammaproteobacteria; order Alteromonadales; family Shewanellaceae; genus Shewanella; species Shewanella sp. WXL01. Next base: position 88,636 of record NZ_JAAIKQ010000010.1, read on the forward strand.
TAAATCTGCAACATCATCGGTTTTAATGAAGTAATCATAGGCGCCATGTTTGATGCAGCGCACTGCGGTTTCCACTTCATTCACGCCAGTTACAATAATCACTCGGGTATTTGGCTGCGCCTCACGAATGCTTTCAAGTAATTGCTCGCCAGAGTGATAAGGCATGGTGAGGTCCAGCAGCACCAACGCATAGTCGGTAGCTTCGAGGCGATTCATGACCTGACGGCTATCAACACAGGTATCAATAATTGCTTCTGGCACTAAGCGCTGCAAAGTCACCGACAGAGTGCGTAGCCAAGGGGCTTCATCGTCTACTAGCAGGATGTTTCTGGCTAAGATCATAGGCGTGATTGCTCCTTGTGAATTGGCGTTGGGTCACTGGCTAAGCTTGAGCTAGGATTTAAACGGTCAAAGGTGAGGGTAAAGCGGCTACCTTGGCCTAGTGCTGATTGCACCAGCATGTTAGCTCCATGCTCTTTTAAGATGCGGCTACATACCGATAAACCTAGGCCGCTACCGCCATATGAGCGGCGCGTGGTAAAGAATGGCTCGGTGATCCGTGCAAGTGTCGCATTATCCATGCCTGAGCCGGTGTCGTTGACCATCACATACACCTTGTCAGCATCTTGTTGGGTAACAATGCTAATGGTGTCGGCTGATGAGTCGCAGGCATGACAAGCGTTTTGGATAAGATTAATGAGCACCTGATGCAGCTGCTGGGCATCGCCAGTAATGATTGGCTCAGGTTGTTGTAACTCCACACTTACCTGTAGGCGTTTTACTTGATTGGCAGTCAGGCGCAGCGCCACTTCAACAACCTCGTTAATTGAAACAGCCTGATGATGACTGTCTTCATGGGGCAAGGCATAACGTTTTAGGTCGTTTACAATGCGGCTAATGCGCTTGGCGCTATCATCGACAGCTTGCGCACTGTGGTGCAGCTCTTCAAAAGCTTGCTCGGGCTGCAGCCCTGCAACTAGCCAAAATGGGTTTTGGCTTTGGTAGCTGTCTGCTGCGGCTTGTAAGTCTTTAATGGCGTCCATAAACAGGGCGACAGAATGAATGATAATGCCGGTTGGGTTATTTATTTCATGGGCGATACCAGCAGATAGCTCACCTAAAGATGCAAGCCTGCTAGCTTCGTCATTGGCCTGGCGCAGCACATGTTGTTCGGTGTTTTCTTGCACTAGCACTACAGCTTGTTCGTTGGCTATCGGGTGAATTTGCACCTGCCAAAACTGCGAGTTGTAGCGCATGTCAGCAATGAATGAACCTTGGGTATCCAGCACTTGTTTAACGCTTTGCTCAAGCGCAAAGGGCATGCCGTCGAGATATTCGAACTCGTCTTTATGTAGTAGCTGCTCAGCATCGTTGCTCCATAAACAGTCCATTTGCCTATTAAGAATTGTCACGCAGTGAGGAATGCCATCTAGCACATTTTGAAATTGCTGCGACAAGCTGGAAATTTGTTTCTCTGCGATTTTGCGCTGTTTAAGCTCAAGTGCCAGCGCCTCTGAGCGCACTCTTAAATTACGACTGACATAAGCAGTATAAAGCGCGCCGAACACCGAAATAAGCGCCACCACAATTGCCAGTGCTAGCATCTTTTGCTCTGTTGTGGTGATGTCGACTTTCTCGCGCCCAGTACCAAACCATTTACGTACTAAACGATCATATTCACCTGAGAGTTTTAGCTGCCTTAATGCGTCGTTAATATCACGCATCATCGCTTGTTTTGATGGATGGCTGACAAACGAAAAAGCGCCAAAAATAAGTGGGTTACTTGAGCTGCGCACTAAGGGATATTTAGGCTGTAAGCGCCGTGCGACAAAATTCTCTGCTAGTACCACGTCAACTAAATCTTCACCAAGCAGCTGAAAGCCGGTTTCGTATAAATCTACGGTAACTGGGGTGAAGTTTTGTGGCTGCTTTTCTAAAAACACATCAACCAGTGCACCATGTTTAATAGCGACACGTTTACCGTCTAAGTCTGACCAGGTTTCGATAAATGGCGCGCCCTGACGTGTATAGGCTTTAGCATGGGTTGCATAAATTGGGTCTGACTGGCTTAGGTTGCGTGAAATACCAATTGGCGAAACCACAGCAATCACATCAATATCGCTGCTTGGGTCTTCTACATCTTCAATCAACTGCTGGAAGGTTTTGCGGCGCACCATAATCGGTTTATCGAGTATCTGCCCAATGCGGTTCATCAACTCAACGTTAAAGCCTTGGTCAATGCCGTTGGCGCGCCACTCTAGCGGCGCAGTTTTGGAGTGCACGCCAAAGACGATGCGATCGTAACTTGCTTCACTAGAGCGGATGGTCGCGCTGGTTTTTAGCGCTTGCTGAACCAGATTTTCATCGGCAATAGTGTCCGCAGCTATGGTATTAAAAACAACAGCTTGGCAAGTAATAAATAGGAGTAATCGAAGAACTGATTTCATTAAATTAGCTTAGCAAAATCAACTGATAGTAAAGGTGATGCAGAGCGCGGTTCTGAGTAAATCTTTACTGCTAAATAGTGGAACATTGGCAGTGTATCGGTCGCGGCTAATTCAAACTCCAGTATCAAATATCACTCGTGAATGCTTTGTGATTAGGCTCACGGGGCATTATGCAAAAATGCATAGTCGTTCTCAGGGTTATGCATTTTTGCATAGGGGAAAATTGAAGATGTGATCCACGGATAAATTTGGAACGTGTTATTGCAAGTGCAATTGAGAGCGGCTAATTTGCGGCGCAAACTTACCTTAAAACAAACGTGTGACAAGGTGAGAAAAATGAAAATAACTAAATGCGCAGCACTACTAGCAGCGATTTTAGGAACAGCAGGATTTGCCGGTGGAGCAGTGGCAAATGATACATTGGCAGACTTCCACGGTGAGAACATGGAGTGTGATAGCTGCCACTTAGAGAGCGGAGAGCTATCGAACGACAGCCTGACTTATGAGAATGAGCAGTGTGTATCGTGCCACGGTACATTAGCTGAAGTTGCTGAGGGCAACACTCGCAAAAACTACAATGCTCATGAATCTCACTTCCCTGGTGATGTCGCGTGTACAGCATGTCACGCAGGTCACGAAAAATCAGTTAACTACTGTGACTCATGCCATAGCTTTGAATTTGATATGCCATACAGCGCTAAATGGGAGCGTTACGAGCCATCAATTGCAGAGCTAGCAAAAGACGCTGCTGACCGCAAAGCAGCACTAGCAGCCGATCCTGCCGCGACAGTTGATGTACTGGTCGTTGGTTCAGGTGGTGCTGGTTTCGCTGCTGCGGTTGCGGCACATGACAAAGGTGCCAAAGTCATGTTGATTGAAAAAGAGCCTGTGATTGGTGGTAACGCTAAGCTGGCTGCTGGTGGTATGAACGCTGCCTGGACTGATCAACAAAAAGCTAAAGACATCAAAGACAGCGTTGAGTCTATGTACAAAGACACCATGAAAGGTGGTCGTAACCTTAACCAGCCTGAGCTAGTTGAGATCTTAACCGGTAACTCAAAATCATCAGTAGACTGGTTAACTAGTCTAGGTGCTGACTTAAACGACATCGGTCGTATGGGTGGTGCTTCTGCTAACCGTTCTCACCGTCCGACAGGTGGTGCAGGTGTTGGTGCTCACGTGATTCAAGTGCTTTACGATAATGCAGTTAAACGCGACATCGACCTACGCATGAACACTCGTGGTGTTGAAGTACTTAAAGAAGGTGGCAAGGTTAAAGGCTTACTGGTTAAAGGTAAGTACAAAGGTTACTACTGGGTGAAAGCCGACGCTGTGATTATGGCGACAGGTGGTTTCGGTAAAAACAACGACCGCGTAGCAAGCTACGATCCTAAGCTTAAAGGCTTTATCTCTACCAACCAGCCGGGAGCAACTGGTGACGGTCTAGATGTAGCGGGCAATGCTGGCGCAGGCATGACAGACGTACAGTACATTCAGGCTCACCCAACATTATCTGTTAAAGGTGGTGTGATGGTAACTGAAGCAGTACGTGGTAATGGTGCGATTCTGGTTAACCGTGAAGGTAAGCGTTTCGTTAACGAAATCACTACTCGCGATAAAGCAGCGGCGGCTATCTTAAAACAAACGGGTAAAACTGCTTACTTGATTTTCGATGACTCAGTACGCAACTCACTGAAGAAAATCAACAAGTACATCAAGCTAGGTGTTGTACCAACAGCTGAAAGCCCAGAAGCGCTAGGTAAACTAGAAGGTATCGACGGTAAAGCACTAGCGGCAACTATCGCACAATACAACAAGCTAGTAGCGTCAGGCAAAGACACTGACTTTGAGCGTCCAAACCTACCGCGCGCATTAAATGAAGGTAACTACTACGCAATTGAAGTCACACCAGGTGTTCACCACACTATGGGCGGTGTATCAATTGACAAGAACTCAGGCATCCTAACGGAAGATAAGAAAGCGATTCCTGGCTTCTACGGTGCTGGTGAGGTTACAGGTGGTGTTCACGGTGCTAACCGCTTAGGTGGTAACGCAATCTCTGACATCATTACCTTCGGTAAACTTGCCGGTGAGAATGCAGCGAAATACTCAAAACAATAACCTCACTCTTGGAGAGGCGTATCTAGGACGATGAGCTTCTCCTTTTATTGATTTGGGTTGTACCAATTGGGATAAATAAGTTATCAGAGATTACGCAGGGAAAATCGCTTAGAACAAGGCGGAAATTGCAGCTAGCTAGTTGTTCTACCTACAAAATTTCTAACGAAGTTATAAGCGGTTTTAACTAGTAAGAATGATCAAATACTTGTGCTAATTGGTATTATGTGGCGGTAACTATCCCTTACTTAATGAGTCGCCACCATTGCTACTAGTTCGCTGATGTATCTGTGAATTACAGAAAAAGCAGTAGCAAGTTAGTTTTCATCACCCCAGTCAAAGGCAGGCCTAATGGTCTGCCTTTTTATTTGCATTGTTATCTGAACCCTAGTCGACCTGCTTTTCAATCGCGTAAATATCATCATCAATTGACTGAATGCGCTCTTCAAAAATCGCTCTGGCATCATTTAACACCAATTGGGATAAATAAGTGTTCAGAGATTACGCAGGAAAAGTCGCTTAGAACAAGGCGGAAATTGCAGCTAGCTAGTCATTCTACCTACAAAATTTCTAACGAAGTTATAAGCGGCTTTAACCAGTAAGAATGATCACATACTTGTGCTAATTGGTATCAGCCCTGATTATAAAAATAGCCGCCCATTTCTTTAGCGAAGAAGTCGAGTAGAAATTCAGCATCAAACTGCCCAAGATCTTGATTTAGCTCACTTTCAAAGTAAGTCTGCAGCTTCTCTACCATGCGGGCAGTATCTGAGCTAGAAAATTCAATTTTAGACATGGTGATGTTTCCTGAAGTTGTGGTTCTAGCATCTAACAAGCGCAGGCTAGCGATTTACCTGCGCGATTAACGAATTAGCGTTTCAGTATTTCGAGAATACGTAAAAACAAATTGATGATGCTCATATACAAGTAGGCCGCCGCATCGATTGCATTGTCTAATGTTGGTTCCTGCTCACAAGCATGTACCCAGTAATAACCAATATACCCTGCAAATGTCACCACCATGCCAGCGTGGATGAGAATATTACTGCCGCCAAGCACAAAGATATAAACGAGTTCGACCGCGACTAAGGTTAAGCCAACTAAGGCGAGCTTACCGATAATGCTTTTAAAGAAACCGGGAAATAACATGCTCAAACACATCATGGTAACGGTTACTAGGGCGGTAAGCTCCATTGCATAGGTGATCAATGGTGTAGCAACACCGTCTGTGGCGATGTTAACAACCAGCCCTAATGGCACAACCACTAGGTTAAAACCAATAAAGCTGACTAGCGCGTTGCTTGAGCCCTGAAATAACGAGCAGCCCAATATAAAGCTGCCAAAATAGAAACCAAGGAACAGCAGTACGCTGTAATTGATAAATGCCGTTGGGTGAATGTTTTGCACCATCCACCAGTTAACCCCAAAGCCCCAACAAAGGGTGAGACCAAGTATTAGGTGGTACAGAGGTTTACTGATAACACGGTTACTCAGAGGGATGCGGGTTTGTTGTTGTACTTGTTTTTGTTTTTGGTGCATATCTTCTCTTTAAAATGACTCTTCAATGACTATACAAATCTGTATTGGTGCAAAATGCTTGCTTCGGCCGTGAAGCAGAAAGTGAGCATTTTAAAGCGGGAGTGAGTTGTTATATAGCTTGGCGTAGGCTGCTAATGTGCGATTGGTTAAATTGTGGGCATGGTTTTTGAATTTGAACGAGTGAGAGTAGCTCAAAGGGGGGGGCTGAAATTAACTGGTGGTTAATTAAAACTTCGATTATAAACCAAAGGGTTTTAGTGAAAAATATTATAATTACTTCATATGTGTTGATGATTTATTTATATTGTCTCTTTTTGTTGTAATTTAAAGAGCCTTGTTAGAAGTGTTATTCCCCAGTAAGGCTCTTTAGTGACATATTTCGGCTTTTACTACGCTAAGATTTAAAATGCGTTGGTATTATTTACATTCTTTGTTTTTAAATGCGTAGGGTAAAGTAAGGTTATTACTTCTTCATGCAGATTTTTGGTGCAATTCTACATATGTAGCTTCCAAAAGTTTTGTTGTCATTTTTTATTTGGGTTGATTCTACTTCTTGAGTGTTGCTTTTTGCTTGGGTTGGAAGTGAGATTAATAGGGATGCGATTGATAGTGTAAATACCTGAACTGTTTTCTTCATTTTTTCTTCCTTGCTTTTGGTTGATGTTGTTATTGCTTGGTTAAACCTATTTTAGTTTTGCAAGATATGCAAGCGTTGAAATAAATTATTTTTCGCAAGGCGTTGTTTTATACGTTATTTTATCTTTGTTATTATCGGTAAGGATTAGTATTTAAGTACTAGTAGTTATGTTGTAGTTTGTAGTATTTTTTTTGCTTTATATAGATGGTTTTGTGCTTTAAATACTCTGTATTAATGGCGTGGTAATGCTGTTTCTCTGTATTTTAAATTAATTTGTTAAGTAACAAAATATAAATAACTCTTCGAGGTATGAATAGTTTCTTAATTCATAGCAAAGGTACAAGGTTGCCATTTCGTTATTAAAGACAGAATAAACTATTTTTTCTTTAGCAGCTCGACAATATCTTGATATTGGTAACGCTCTGCGAGTTCAAGTGGCGTGTCGTTTTCATAGGTGGTTAAATCTTGCAGTGCGCCTGCTTCGATAAATGCTTTAGCCGCCTCAGTATTGCCGTGCCAAATGGCATCATGCAGTGGAGTGTAGCCGTTGTTTGGCCCTTGAGCGTTAAGCACCTGCGCTGCTCGTTTATCTTTAACTAACAGCTCAACAATATCAGGGTGTCCCATGTAGGCGGCTTTATGAAATGCAATCGCATCCATTGGGTAGCCTGTAATCGTTTGGTCTGCGCCATTATCCAATAGTAGTTTGACGATTTGTCCATAACCGTTTCGCGCAGAAATCAGTAATGGCGTGTGCCAGTCATTGCCGGTTGAATAAACCGGGCGACGTTGATTCACATCTTGCCCTTGCTTAAGCAGAGCGGATATTTGCTTCACTTTTTCTTGCTCAGACAGCTGAGTACTCTCGACGGTATTTAAGATTTTCTGTGATTCAAGTTGGGCAGTCTGCTCGGCGCGTTTTTGGGTAAATAGCTGCTTTAGGCTTTGATATAGCTTGGCTTCATGTGGTTCAACATTGCGATCCCAGCCGCCAACCATATCTTCAGCTTTGGCGCCCGATGGCGTCTTTAACTCAATGTTTAATTCTGAATATTGAAACAATAATTTGATGTTGTCGCTTTTTGAATACCAGGCAGCGACCATCAGTGGGCTGTGACCAGAGCGAGGTGCTTGTAGATTGATAAACGCGCCATTATCCAATAGGTATTTAAGGATGTCGGTATGATCGGTTTGCGCAGCAATATGAGCAGGACTATTGCCCATTTTACCATCCAACTGATTGATATCGGCACCTGACTCAACCAGTGCTTTCACTTCAGACAATTGACCTGAAATAACAGCTTGATGCAGCTTAGGCAGCGGATGTTCTTGGTTTGCGATACTCGCCGTTGAAACAAGGGAAAACAACATCAGGCTTATCCAAATTTTCATCTATACACTCATTAAATTCAAAGTCACAGGCGTTTAGTATAGATTGGATTTTTTGTAAGTATTAGAGGGTAAATAGCTAATTGATTTTTAGGTTTTAGATAATAATTGTTGTTTGCGGAGTTTATCGAACTCACACAAAAACGCCTTACGCACCAAACGTGATACACAGTGGTAGTAAGGCGTATCTTCAAAACTCACCAACGTCCTACTAGACCTTGCTGCTCATGTTGGCTAGCGGAAATCCTGTTCAGTAATAAACGAGTTTCATATGCGTAGTTTAGTGTTTGTGAATGTTTAATGATTATGGGTGGCCATGTTACTCTTGAGATTACTAACGTCCCACGCATAATTGCCTTGTTAGGTTTTTACTTTTTCATTTAAGAGCTCTAATGCATTATCAAGTTCATTTTGCTTATGACCGACCTGACGTATTAAGCTTTCACTTTTTGAATCTATGAACGCCCTCAACTCTGTTAAAGAAAAGTGTACATCTGCGAAACGCTTGCACATCTCGTCATGTTCAGGAATTTTAATTTCTGAATGATTAAACCTATAAATGATTTCATTAAGTGATGCGTGGTGGTGAAAACACAAAAGATACTTCTTGTTCAAAGCTCCAAAATATAGACTCTGAAACATTTTTAACTTGTGATAGAGAAGTTCAATCGTATCTTTTTGACTATTCCATTGTTCAAAACCACTATGTTCATGATTTTTTTAAGTAAAGAGAATATCTTTGGCTTTGTAGTTCGATCGTTTCTAATAACAATAAATAGAGCTCTTCTAATTTTCCACGTAATAGTTCTCTACGAGTTCTCCTTTCAAGAAACCACTGGTTAAGTAAAACTACAGTAATTGCAATAATTGAACTTAATATTGCTGTTCCTATAGTGATGTATATAGTAGAAACCTTGTCCATAAGTAAAATAATCTCGAAAGTTGAACTAAAAACCTAACGCTACCAATAAGCGGCGAGCGGAGCGAGTCCGGCGACCAACGGGAGCGTACTTAATTGGTTTGTTATAAATCTAGCTTCAGATCTCGACGCACTTCCTTAGCAATTGTTGAGAGCAAAGGAGATACACCTTTGATTACAACCCTCGCTTGCTCAGGCTTCACCTCTTTTTGATCCTTTTCTGCCATATTGCGCATTCTATTGATATGACCCATCAAGTCTCCCAATGCTCCCATGATGTTTGATTTTTCATTAAAGAAAAGAGCGTTCCTTGAGCAAAACTTGTACAACTCTTCGAATTGCCTAGATGATTCAACCAGCGTTTCTAGTTGCTTAGTCTCGGAGTCAATAAACATCGGTACAACGTAACTTTCCAATTTGATTTTAATATCAGCTAGCTTTGCGTAAGCTTCAGTTAAGACTTCGACCCGCTTTGAGTGGTTTAAATTGACCACATGAGTCATTCTTTCAAGTTCGGTTTGAAATTTTACCAAACTAGATTGTTGATGCTCCTCAATTTGCTTAAGACGAAAAGCGAGTTCCTCATTTGCGCTTCGTGCTTGAGCCGCAGCCTCTGCAGTTTTTCGCTGAGTAAATACAGCACCAAATAATGCAATGAGTGCGGCAGCCGTGCTAGCACATGCCGCAATATATACTGGTTCTAATGTCACTTCTTCAAGACTTCCATATCTAAATAAAATTTATAACATTTATATAGTGCGCATGCGCACGTAACGGGATTAACGCACATGCGCGTTTTGCCAAGCTCCCACATCTGCAAATGCTCAATTAACTATTTGTATATATTGAAGTTAACAGATAACGGAGCACCATTCCATGTTGAAAAAGTGAGCATGCACACATAATGGGATTAATGCGCAAAGTTGATTAATTGAGTTGCAGGTAAGTCGCGGTTTACAGCAGGTAAGTGAATTGAAAAGAGCTTGCTTTAAGAGGGGGCGAGCAAAACAGCGAGTAGATTGCGACTCTATCAATCTACCCGCTATCAAAATCACTAAGAACTATACTGTACTGCCATATCAATAAGCGGCTCGCGTGAACCTTTCTCAGCACGTAATCGTGCCAAATAACGCTCCCAAATTTCGACTTGTTGACTACCTAGCTCGTATAAAATCTTCCACGAGAATAGACCTGTGTCGTGGCCGTCATCAAACACTAGCTTCACTGAGTAATTACCCACTGGCTCAATAGCGTTGATGTTCACATTCTTTTTGTGGGTGACCAAAATTGGGTTGCCGTGACGCTGCACTTCAGCTGATGGTGAGTGCACCCGCAGCATTTCGCAGCTGATGTTGAATACCTCACCGTTATCAAAGGTGACTTCTAACATGCGTGATTTACGCTTGAGTTTTATGCCTGAGACATTGGGTGTGGTCATAGTGTTCTCGTTTGTTGAATGAAGTTTATTGCTAAAAGCTTAGTTAATAAAAAGGTGACTGTTTAACGTATTACTACGAAAAAGTGAGTCACCTAGTTTAACGAATATAGCTTGGGGTAAATCAGTATTAGCTCACATTATAACGTTGCTGCGGCTAACAGCTAATCGCTAACCACTAACCGTTAACTGATCACCACGCCAATAGTTTGCTAGCTATTACAGAATGAAGCGGTTTAGGTCTTCATCTTGTACTAGCAGATCAAGATGCTCGTTGACGTACTTGTCGTCAATCACAAATGCGCTGCCAGATTTGTCAGAGGCCTCGTATGAGATCTCTTCCATTAGTTTTTCCATTACCGTGTGCAGGCGGCGAGCGCCAATGTTTTCAGTGCGCTCGTTTACTTGCCATGCAGCCTCAGCAATACGCTTAATGCCAGACTCGGCAAACTCAATAGTTACGCCCTCTGTACCCATTAATGCAACATATTGCTCGGTTAATGATGCGTGAGGCTCGGTAAGAATACGCTCAAAATCTTCTGCACTTAGGGCATCTAGCTCAACGCGAATTGGCAGACGACCTTGCAGCTCAGCGATTAAGTCTGATGGCTTAGACATTTGGAACGCACCAGAGGCGATAAACAAGATGTGGTCAGTTTTAACCATACCGTGCTTAGTATTAACGGTGCAGCCTTCTACTAGTGGTAGTAGGTCGCGTTGTACACCTTCGCGTGATACATCTGGACCAGAGGTGTCGCCACGCTTACAGATTTTGTCGATTTCGTCTAAGAACACGATACCGTTTTGCTCAACTAAATCGATAGCTTGCTCTTTAAGATCTTCTTGATTGACTAGCTTGGCAGCTTCGTCTTCAACCAGTTGTTTAAACGCATCTTTGATTTTCATCTTTTTGCGTTTAGTGGTGTTTTGACCGCCCATGTTTTGGAATAGACCTTGAAGCTGGTTGGTCATTTCTTCCATGCCTGGAGGCGACATGATCTCAACGCCAATTTGCGGCGCAGCGATATCAATTTCGATTTCTTTGTCATCTAGCTGACCTTCGCGTAGTTTCTTACGGAAGATTTGGCGGGTGTTTGAGTCGTCTTTGTTGTCAGCGTCCCACTCACTCTTAGGCTTTGGCAGTAGCGCATCAAGAATACGCTCTTCTGCTTGCTCTTCAGCGCGGAAGCGGCATTTCTTCATTTGCTGCTCGCGGGTCATTTTTACCGCTGAGTCAGTAAGGTCGCGAATGATTTGCTCAACTTCTTTACCTACGTAACCCACTTCAGTGAACTTGGTGGCTTCAACTTTAATAAACGGCGCGTTAGCAAGCTTAGCTAGGCGGCGGGCGATTTCAGTTTTACCCACACCAGTTGGGCCAATCATTAGAATGTTTTTTGGGGTCACTTCTTGGCGCAAGTCTGGCTCAAGCTGCATACGACGCCAGCGATTACGCAGTGCTACTGCAACTGAGCGCTTGGCATTTTTTTGACCGATAATGTGCGTGTCCAGCTCGTGGACAATTTCGCGAGGTGTCATTTCAGACATAGTTGTTCCTTACGCTTAGAATTTAGTAGTCGATTTGTTCAATCGTTTTGTGCTGGTTCGAGTACACGCAAATATCGCCAGCAATGGTTAGCGATTTTTCAGCAATCTCACGGGCGGTTAGTTCAGTGTTTTGAATTAAAGCCAGTGCGGATGCGTGGGCAAAGTTGCCCCCTGAGCCAATAGCGACAATGTCGTGCTCAGGTTGTACTACGTCACCATTACCTGTGATGATTAATGATGCTTCAGTGTCGGCGACAATCAGCATGGCTTCTAGGTTGCGCAGCATTTTGTCTGTGCGCCAGTCTTTGGCTAGCTCAACCGCTGATTTAAGTAAGTGGCCTTGATGCATTTCTAGCTTGGTTTCAAAGCGTTCAAATAAGGTGAATGCATCTGCGGTGCCGCCAGCAAAACCTGCTAGCACCTTGTTGTTATATAGACGACGCACCTTACGTGCATTGCCTTTCATGACAGTATTGCCGAGGGAAACTTGGCCATCGCCTGCGATGACAACTTGATTATTGCGGCGTACGGATACGATTGTAGTCACGGGAAATCCTCTTCATTTAACAGCCAAGGAGTCTGTGTCGCTGGCTGACTGATAAAGCAGATATGGGGACAGTGAAGATAAATTCAAGGTATAGATAACACTCAGGCCACATAAAGTGGCCTGAGCGGTGGATTTTGGGGCGATTAAGCTTTGGTTACTTGTCTTGAGTGACTAGCAGACTTATTGCCACAGCCAGATTTTACAGCCGTTAATGCCGCCACGTTGCAGGATGTGACGCTGGCTTTCAGCTTTACGTTTACCTTCAAATGGACCAAGTACCACCTTGTACCAAAGGCCGGTTGTGCCTTCGGTGCGCTTAACTTGCGCTTCCATACCCTGGAATGCAATTCGCGCTTTTAGTTGTTCGGCCTGCGACTCTTTACGGAATGAGCCACATTGCATTTGGTAAAGCTTTACCTGCACCATTTCTGACTCAGGAATGTCTACCTCGATTTGCTTGTTTTCAAGCTCTTCTTGGTAAGTCCATTTTTGTTGAGGCTTAGGTGGCAGCTCGTCTTGCGCTTTTGGCTTAGGTTTGGGTTTAGTTTGCTCTTTAACCACAGGCGCAGGCTCAACAGGTGTTGGCGCATCGCTCGTGGCTAACCAGTACAAAAAGTAAATAAAACCGGCGGCAAAGCTGACGGTAAACAAGATGATACCGAATGGTACTGGTTTTTTGGCAGGCGCTTTTTTGCCGCGCGAGCTGCGCGGCTTAGCGTTTCTTGGTTTACGGTTGGCGTAATCTCGGCTCATAGTTACATGCGCTCTAAGGTTTCGATGCCTAGTAGTGATAAACCTGTTTTCAGGGTGTTTGCGGTTAGCTTAGCAAGCAATAGACGCGAGTGTTTTTGCTCCTCGGTGTCGGCTGCTAGCACTGGGCAAGCCTCGTAGAAGCTTGAGAACTCGCTTGCTAGCTCGTACAGGTAACCACAAAGTACGTGCGGCTGACCTTTGTCTGTCATGCGCGCAAGAATTTCGTTGAACTGAGCCAGCTTGGTTGCTAAATCTTTCTCTTTTTCATGCTCAAGTACAATCTTAGCGTTAGTTAAATCAACGCCTTCTGCACGCTTAAAGATACCGGCTACACGGGTGTATGCGTACAGTAGGTAAGGCGCGGTGTTACCTTCAAAACTCAGCATTTGCTCGAAGCTAAAGATGTAGTCGCTGGCACGGTTTTTAGAAAGGTCAGCGTATTTAACTGCGCTGATACCGACAACGCGAGCGATTTCAGTTAGCGTTTGCTCGTCCATATCTGGGTTCTTGCTGCGTACTAGCTCAAGTGCACGGGTGTTGGCTTCATCAAGCAGGTCAACCAACTTAACTACGCCGCCAGAGCGGGTCTTAAATGGCTTGCCATCTTCACCGTTCATGGTGCCAAAGCCTGTGTGCTCTAGTGACATGTCTGGGCTAACAAAGCCTGCTTGACGGGCTAGGCTAAATACTTGTTGGAAGTGCAGCGCTTGGCGCAGGTCAACAAAGTACAGTACGCGATCAGCTTTTAGCACGTTTGAGCGGTAACGCATTGCTGCCATATCTGTTGTGGCATATAGGTAGCCGCCATCTGCTTTTTGGATGATAACTGGCAGTGGCTCACCGTCTTTGGTTTTAAACTCGTCCTGGAATACGACTTTAGCGCCGTCACTTTCAGTTAGTAGGCCTTTGGCATCAAGGTCGGCAACCACTTGGTCTAGGTCATCGTTATATGCGCTTTCGCCGCGTACGTCTTCACGGGTTAGGCTAACACCTAAACGCTCATAGATTTCCATACAGTGACTTAGCGAGATGTCGTTAAATTCGCGCCATAGTTTGTTGCAGTATTCGTCGCCTGATTGCAGCTCAACTACTAGCTTACGGGCGCGAGTGGCAAACTCTTCTGACTCGTCAAAACGTACTTTTGCGGCGCGGTAGAATTCTTGTAGATCAGAAAGCTCAAGTGATGCTTGCTCTTGGTTGCTTGCGCGTAGCTCTTCCATGTATGCCAGTAGCATACCGAACTGAGTACCCCAGTCGCCGACGTGGTTTTGGCGGATAACTTTGTGGCCCAAGAACTCAAGTGCGCGAACCACACTGTCGCCAATAATGGTTGAACGCAGGTGACCTACGTGCATTTCTTTGGCTAGGTTTGGTGATGAGTAGTCAACCACAATGGTTTGCGGCTTTGGTAATTCAATACCAAGGTGCTCATCGTTTAGCGCTGCTTGCAGTTGGTTGGCTAGGGCGTTGTCATCAATAAAGAAGTTGATGAAACCTGGGCCTGCAATTTCAACTTTAGCGACATGGCTAGACTCAGGCAGGTTGTCGATGATCAACTGCGCGATTTCACGTGGGTTCTTCTTTGCCACCTTGGTTAGCATCATTGCTAAGTTAGTTGCTAGGTCGCCATGGCTTTTATCTTTGGTTCGGTCTACCTGAATACGTGCTTGAAAATCAGCAGGGATAATTTCTTGCTGTTTAAACGATTCAATGGTTTGTTCAAGTAAAGAGATAATATGTGATTTCATGGCGTTACTTTGCACTCAAGGTGGATTCAAAAATGATGACGCGGTTGGCCAAATAACGAGTAAAAACTCAAGTTTGACCGAACCGCATATTTTACTCATTTCTACTGCCTAAATGCTATCCGTTTTGCATCATTATGGTGAATTTTTGCAGAAAATTTTATGACGCGGATTCAGGCTTGGGGTTAGCTAGGTTTAGTGGCTGCGGGAAATATTAGAATGCAGCAGCTAGCAGGGTGATAACTTAGTTACATCAAATCTTGCGGATCTCTGTCGATGCTCCAGCGGCAGCGTTTTTGCTGTGGTAGCTGCTCAATTTGCGGCAGAGCCTGCTCAAATGCTGCTTGTAGCTGATTACGCTCTTTCGTTTGGAACAATAACTGACGGCGATATTTGCCTGCTTTACGATCGAGCGGCGCTGGAATTGGGCCAATGACTTCGCAATGGGTGTTTTGCGGCAGTAACTCGCTTACCGCTTGCAAAAAGTCGTCGGCATCTTGGGCGTTATGGGCTTCGGCGCGAATAAGCAGCATGTGCCAAACCGGTGGCAATAGTGCCTGACTTCGCTCGGTAAGTTGGTTTTTCGCAAAGTGGTGATAGCCGTGTTTAAGAATATCGCGAATGACCACATTGTCGCTTTGGTGAGTTTGCAGCAGTACTTTACCTGGTTTATCTGCGCGGCCTGCGCGGCCAGAAACCTGTGTATAAAGCTGGGCAAATCGCTCTGGGGCGCGAAAATCGGCGCTAAATAGCGCGCCATCGACATCAATCAAACCAACTAGGGTGACATCAGGAAAGTGATGTCCTTTAGCCAGCATTTGCGTGCCAACTAAGATCTTATACTCGCCTTTGTGAATGGCATGCAGCTGTTTCTCAAGTGAGCCTTTACGGCGGGTAGTATCACGGTCGATTCGCACCACTGGATATTGCGGGAATATTTTTTCTAGCTCTTGCTCTAGCTGCTCTGTGCCTAAGCCTTGCCCCATTAACATAGTGCTGCCGCATTGGTGGCATTGCTTTGGAATCGCGTATTCGTTGCCACAGTGATGGCAGCAAATCTCGTTAAGCCCTTTATGCACGGTAAAGAAGGCATCGCAGCGATCGCACTCATGTAAGTGGCCGCACTCGTGACACAGCAGCGCTGGTGCAAACCCGCGGCGGTTTAAGAACAGCAGTACCTGATTGCCCGCATCGAGGTGGATGCGCATTTCATTAATTAATGAGTCAGACATGCCCGCTTTGAGCGGCAAGGAGCGAATATCGATCAGCCCTTGTTTGACCTTTTGTGCTTTACCAGCACGCTCACTTAACTCGATATGGTGGTAGCGACCATTAAGGGCGTTTTGCAGGGTTTCTAATGATGGCGTTGCTGTGCCAAGGATGACTGGCACCTTTTCATAATTGCCGCGCATCACGGCTAAATCACGGGCGTGATAGCGCACGCCTTCTTGCTGCTTAAAGCTGGCATCGTGCTCTTCATCGAGAATAATCAGCCCAGGATAAGCCATAGGCGTGAACAGCGCTGAGCGAGTGCCGATAATAATTGCCGCTTGCCCTGAGCGCGCAAGTCGCCAGGCATCGAGGCGTTGATTGTCGGTTAGCCCTGAGTGAATCACAGCGACATGCACATCAAAGCGTCGCTTAAAGCGATTAATGGTTTGAGGTGTAAGACCAATCTCTGGCACTAAAATCAGCGCCTGCTTGCCTTGTTTAAGCACATTTTCAAGTACATTGAGGTACACCTCAGTTTTACCTGATCCGGTAATGCCCTCTAATAAGGTGCAGTGATAACCTTGCTGCTGATTAAGCACTGACACCGCTACAGCTTGTTGCTTATTAAGCTTATGAGCTGACTCGTTCATTACAAGTTGCTGACGCCAAGACAGGTCGATACTCACTTCAACTTGCTTTTTCTCAACCCAGCCTTTGTCTTGCAATGCTTTTAGCGCAGCTTTACTCAGCTCAAGAGCGTTGAACTCATCCATAGTAATAGAGTGTGAGTTTGATTCTTGCTGCAGCTTTTGCAGTAGGCGTTTTTGCGCCGGTGCGCGGTTAAGCACATTCAATTCTGCCTCTAACCCTGCTGACGTTAATGCCAAATGCGTAATCGACTTGGGCGCGGCATCTTCACCTTTACGCAGGGCGACCGGTAGCGCTTGGCTGAGCATTTGCCCCTGACTGCAAAAATAATATCTAGCTGCCCACAGGGTGAGTTTGAAAAGTGACTCAGGGATTAATGGCTCGTGCTCAAGTATCTCGGTGACGGGCTTGACTTTACTGGTATCGAACTGGCATTCAACATTAAGCTTGGTGATTAAGCCGATTTGTTGCCTAGGGCCAAATGGCACTTTTACCCGCAGGCCAACTTTAACCTGAGTTTGCTGTTCTGCTTTCAATTGGTAGGTAAAGTTTTGACGCAGAGGAACGGGCAGGGCGACTTCAACAAACACAAGCTTAAATTCATAAAGGGACGATACAATCAGTGTACCTTTATCTAGCGCTATGTGAATTAAATATTTTTGCGGTTTGCTATCGGTAAGACGTTAACTATGCCCTTGTTAACAACCTTATAAAGAGTGGGTTGAATTATCACCTGATTAAGGCTTAATCTAGGTATTAAGCTCAGTCTTTGGTTTTAGTTAGCGAAGCTCTTGATGTTGGTGAGCCAGTTAGTTTCGTGTTGGTATCCCTTTATAGGCACCATTAAAGCGGCATACTAGACGGTTTACTCTTGAATGCGCAGTAGTATTACTATTTGCTAGGTTAAAAACAAAGGCTGGAATTTGTAACTGGTTTTTTGAGCCAGCTCTGGTAGTTATGCAAATTTTTCTTTACTATCATTGCGTTGTTATCTGCTTTATAAGTTACATTGACGGATCCAAAACAATAATTCAGGTACGGTGATTTACGGCTTTTTTAAGTGTTACCAAAACTGAAAATAATCAAAAAGGATTGATTTGATGAAAGCGTTTGCAGCGTTAGCCCTTCTGGTTACGCTGGTTTTTGGCACAACAGCAACGGCATTTGCTGAAATAAGCCATGTCAGAATTGATAGTAATCAGTACGAAGCAGGCTCGCTTCCTACTATTTACGTAAATGTTGAGACCGAGCATAAAGATGTTTCTCGGCTTAATTTCTATCTGCGACAAATCTATCGCGGCACCATTATTCTTGAAAAGTTAGAAGTGCTAACAAGCACGGGCACGCGTATTGCGCTTAAAGGCAAAGAGCCTATTCAAGATCCTAACGCAACGTTAATCGTGTCTGAGTATCGCCATTCTAAGTGGCAGCAATATAAGCCTGTGCCTGTGTTTGATGACAACGACTTTTATAATAAGTCGAAAGCGGTTGCTAAAAAGACGATGAAAGCAACTAAGCCAAAGCCTGTTGTTACAGCTCAAGCTAAACCTCAACCTAAGCCACAAGCCGAACCCCAAGCTAAGTCAAAGTCTGAGACTTTAGTTGCTGACTCAAGCAAAAAGCCCGCTAAGCGCACTTATTCATCACAGCCTGTAGTTGTTGCTAGCACTGGCGCAGCAATGAGCGACGATAACCTCGCAGGGTGTGAAGTGCTACGAGATGATGGCGATACCCTATGGCGCATAGCAGCTAAAAATCAGCGAGTATGGAATACCAATACGTTTGGTGCCATGTTAGCAATCCACGATGCCAACCCGCAGGCGTTTAAGCGTGGTGAGATAGCGCATTTACGTGCTGATGTTGAGCTTGAATGCCCGACTCAGTCGATATTAGATAACTATGTGGACGTGAACGCTGACAAACGTAGCTTTGATTTGCGCGTCGCAGGCAAGGTCGAGCTGGCTGAAAACGCATTAGAAGATACGCTAGACAATGCTGTAGCAGTAACTCCAGCATCTGAGCAACAAGCGCAAGACTTTGCACAAGCTTCTGACCCTGAACAAGTTGTGGTGGCGGAAACGGCAGATGAAGCTGTTGAAAGCGCGGCAGCTATGACTAATGCCAGTGATACTGTTAAAGAGATACAAGCTTCAGTGGCAGAAGAGCCGTTTACCGAGCAAATTGATGCGCCCTTGACTGACGAGCTAAAGTCTAACAAGCTGACTTCTGAGCAAGTGAGCGCAGAAGATAAATCTGCAGCCATCGTAGAAGATATTCGTAACTCAGATATTGCGGTGAAGCTTGCTGACCTTGATGAGCAGCAAGAAGAAGTGGCGATTAAAACAGATGGCGACTGCGTGTTAGAACGTGGCGAAGGTGAAACCTTATGGAAGTTAGCACAGAAGTATTCTAAGTCGTGGGATGTTGGGCTGTTTGGTGCCATGCTCGCGATTTATGAAGCTAACCCTAGAGGCTTTGCAGGCGGTAAAATCTCTAAGCTGCGCGCTGACGTTGAGCTTGCGTGTCCAAGTGATGCAGTGCTTCAGGTGTACCGCGATAATGACAGCAACAAAGAAGAGTTTGATACCCTATTTGCTCGGTAAGGTGAGCCAAACCTTAGCTATACAGCGGGGTAAAGTGCTTTAGTGCATTGCCAAGTGGCAGTAAAAATTCCAACATATTTTGCGAATCAAGCCTAATTTGTCCATTGCGGATAAATTAGGCTTGTTTGTATAGCGTATTAGCTGTATTATCTCGCGCCTAAATCAGATTGTTAATTAACTGCATGTGGTGCTCAACTTCGGGTTGGGAGAGCGACATGGCCTTAAACTGAGGTAATCCAAATGAAACCAGGTATTCACCCTGAATATGCAGAAATCACTGCAACTTGTACTTGTGGTAACGTTATCAAAGTAAACTCTACTGCTGGTAAAGATTTACACTTAGACGTATGTGGTGCATGTCACCCATTCTACACTGGTACTCAGAAAGTTGTTGATACCGGTGGTCGTATCGACAAGTTCAACAAGCGTTTCGGTATGCTTGGTAAGAAGTAATCGATTTCGATTACTCATAAAAGGCGCCTTAGGCGCCTTTTTTGTTGCTTGTTTTTTAAGTGCTTGGGTTAGCCAATTGACCAATTCTTCTGGGTTGCAGCCCTATTTCCATTAAAATTTTTTGTTATAAATAAGAGATTTTTTATTCAGTGTAAATATTGTTATGTTTACGAATAAAATTGCACCAAAAATTAATAAAACTGACAAGAGATTGCTAAATCTTGTTATTTTCCTACATTTTTAACTTGTTGATTTATAAGTGCAGTTTTTCAATAAGTTTTCATTTTAGCTTTTTATGTTTTTCATCCTCTGGTAAGTCCTGTTTTGGACATTTTTTGATTTAACTCCATCGCTAACTAGCGTATGGTTAGCCTGATTTTGCCAGCCCCAACTTTCATGTGGGGAAATCGAGCAAAACACGCGGCCTAATTCCTTAAAAAATTGTGCATTTCAGGATGTAAAAAATGTCAGATTTTCGTCAACAAGCTCTCGATTACCATGAATTTCCAGTTGCCGGTAAAACGGCTGTAAAGCTGACCAAGCCAGCGCAAACTAGCCATGACTTGTCTCTGGCTTATAGCCCTGGTGTCGCTGAGCCTGTCCGAGAAATTGCAGCGGATCCTGACAATGCTTACCGTTACACCAACAAGGGTAATACGGTTGCGGTTATTTCAAACGGTACTGCTATCTTAGGTTTAGGTAACTTAGGCCCATTGGCGTCGAAGCCTGTAATGGAGGGTAAGGCGCTGTTGTTCAAACGCTTTGCTGGCATTGATTCAATTGACCTTGAAGTTAAGCACCGTACAAGCGAAGAGTTTATTCAAACCGTTGAAGCGATTTCTGATTCATTTGGTGGTATTAACCTTGAGGACATCAAGGCGCCAGAGTGTTTTGAAATTGAGCGTGAGCTTATCTCGCGTTGTAACGTACCCGTATTCCATGATGATCAGCATGGCACCGCAATTGTGACTGCCGCTGGTATCATCAATGCCCTAGAAATTCAGGGTAAGAAGATTGAAGAGTCGATTTTCGTGTGTATGGGCGCAGGTGCAGCCGCTATTGCTTGTATGACCATGATTGTTAAATGTGGTGCACTACGTGAGAACGTCTACATGCTAGACCGTCAGGGTGTATTGCATACTCGCCGTGAAGAAATTAATGAGTACAAAGCACTGTTCGCTAACAATACAGACAAGCGTACTCTGCAAGATGTTATTACTGGAGCTGACGTTTTCTTAGGTCTGTCCGGTGCAGACTTATTAAAAGAAGAAGACATAGCGTTAATGGCAGAAAACCCAGTGGTATTTGCCTGCTCTAACCCTGACCCTGAAATTAAGCCAGAACTTGCTCACGCTACTCGCACTGACTTAATTATGGGTACCGGCCGCAGTGACTATCCAAATCAGGTCAACAACGTGCTTTGCTTCCCATTTATCTTCCGCGGTGCGTTAGATGTGCGTGCTAGCTGCATTAATGATGAAATGAAGATTGCTGCAGTGCGTGCAATTGCTGATCTTGCTAAAGAGCCGGTGCCAGCTGAAGTACTTGCTGCATATCCTGACGTGGATTCATTAGAGTTTGGTCCAGATTACGTGCTGCCAAAACCAATGGACCCACGTTTACTGCCAAACGTCGCGCGCGCAGTATCTCAAGCAGCAATAGACTCAGGTGTGGCATCGATTGACACCTTACCGCAAGATTACGAGATCTAATTTGGCTGTAACTTTGTCGCATTAGGGTTTTAATGCGCACAGCAAACTTAATAAAAGGGGCATTTGCCCCTTTTTTGTATTTGAAGTTTGCATGCTAGCGTGTTGTAGTAAGCTCTATGCATATTTGAGCACGGAACTCGCCAGTTGCCCTTGTGAAGGGGATTGTCAGCGTTTCATCTGACACTGGTTTATAACAATAATAAGTCACTTTTCTGCAGGGCCGCAGTACCATGAAATTGACCAAAATCCTCACTAAAAAACTCACCAGCTTCTGGATGTTGTCGCTATCGGCCGTCGCTTTTGTGTTCTTGCTTACCGCTGCCATCAGTTTTATCCAACTTACCTATTCATTTCAGCAGCAAAAAGTCACTGAGTTACATCAGATTGTTACCGAGCATTATCATGAAGAAGACCTGCAGCAGCTCACCGTGTGGCTAGAGCCTATGTTGCAAGCGTTCCATGCCAGTGAGTTTGAGCTCACCCGCAATGGCGAGTCGCTTATTCGTCTTGAGCCAAAAGCATCAGACTCGTTTAATTATTATAAGCGCTATCGCTTTGAGATCGATGCCAAAGAGCAGGTGATGATGCTTATTAGTTTGCCTCAGCCTTATACTCTGCATTCGCCTGATTGGTACGAATATCTCACCTTATTTATTGGGCTTAGCGCTATCGGCATGTTTGTACGTTTTGGTTACGGCTGGATTAGCCGCGAGGTAAATGGTATCGAGGTGCTTGCAGCGCGCAGTAAACAAGTGCTCGATGGCGAGTATAAAGCTGCTAGCGAAGTTTCCCGCAAGGGTAAGCCTATTGTTATTAATCGAGCGTTGACCAAGTTGTTACATGAACTGGAAGATGCCAAAAAAGAGCGCGGCCGTTTTGATAAATTTATCCGCTCCAATACCTTTTTAGACTCAGACACTGAAATTGGTAACCATATCTTTTTCGCTAACCGTCTTGATGCCTTAAGTAATCATCAAGTGATGATCGCCCATGGCGTGGTGATGTTGGTTGAATTTGATGAGTTCGACTCTGGAGCTGCATCTGTTAGTCAAGCGATGGTAGCCGTGTCGCAAGCTGTTAATAAGCTGATCGAGAATATTCCTGATAGTTTTATTGCGCGGCGCCGAAAGCATCAGCTGGCAATTGTGGTGCCGCAATTGTCGTTAACTGAAGCCGATACTTTGGCGAGTAGGGTGCTGAATAACTGTTTGGCGCTACCAATGGATGATGTGGTAGAAGAAGACAACTACCTACACGTTGGCGCAGCGTTTTATAAGTCGGGCGATGTCACCAGTCAAATTGTCGAAGAAGCTGAAATGGCACTTAAGGCGGCGCAGCTGCAGCGAATAAACACCTGGTTTATGTACGACAAAGGTGTGCTTGATAGTGAAATTGCTAAAGGTTCAGTGCGTTGGCGCAGCTTCTTAGAAAATGCGTTAGTGGCCAAGCGCTTTTATCCGCTAGTGCAAACCATTGTCGATAGTGATGAAAAGCTACTGTATCGCGAGGTATTCACTCGCGCTCATGATGCCAATGGCAGCGATGTACGCGCCACCTTGTTTATCCCAATGGCAAACAAATGTGGTTTGATGCCGCAGATTGAGCGGCAAATGCTGACTTTGGTAATGCAGCAAATCATGTCCGTAAGCAAGGATACATACTGCGTCAACTTGAGCTTTGACTCACTCACCAGCCGCGCGTTTGTGCGTTGGTTGCAATCAACATTATTGGAACATAGACCACTAGCACAGCGCCTAGTGTTTGAGGTGTCTGAGGACATTATTGTTAAGCATCAGAGTCACCCTATGCTGATCAAAACCCTTGATATGATCCGTAAAATGGGCGCTAAACTGGCAGTTGACAATGTTGGTCAGCAGGTAGTGGGTACTCACTATATTCAAGAGTTTCATTTTGACTTAGTAAAACTGCACCGTTCAATTGTGCGTGAAATTCATCAACGCTCTGAAAACCAGTTGTTTATCCGCTCGTTAATTGGTGGCCTGTATCGTGCTGAGGTGCAAGTACTCGCTGAGGGGGTAGGGAGTTTTGAAGAGTGGCAAACATTGAAAATTTTGGGCGTCAGTGCGGCGCAAGGTGAGTATTTTGGCTCAGCGCAGCCTGAGATTTTGGCCTAAGTTATTTATTGCGCTACTGATACTTGTCGTCGTACCTTCACTGCGTCATGGCTGGTAATGGTCTTATAATTGCATATTCAATATGTACTGGGCCTATTTGGGCAAATTCGAATAAATAGCGTCAATACTTGTGTATCCCTAGTTAGCAAACTATCTTAATTAAAGGCACATTTTTACAGTAAATTTCTATAAAATTAGCCAATTAGCGTTTAGAATTGTGGGATAACAAATTTTGACGGTAAATCACAACTAATGTTGTATTTTTGTCAATATACACATGCATAGTAAATGCAGATAAATATAAGCACCACGTGCTTTATAAGACTATGGAAAGCATAAATGAGTAATCGCTTTTTTGAAAAGTTGGCGTTTTGGCAAACTCACTCTGCGTCGGGCGAGTTGGGCGTGTTTGTAAGCGAAAGCGCAATTTATGTTTACCAGGCCGCTAAAAACGACGCGCCAGAACAAGCTGTCACGTATGAAGTGAGCAATGGTCAGTGGCGGGACGCGTTTGAAGCGATGAAGTCTCAATTTGGCGCTGCTAAATTACAAATCATTCTATCTGATGGCTTATATCAGCTACTGCAAGCTGACAAACCCAACGTTGAACCCTCTGAAGTTAACCAGGCATTGATCTGGCAAATCAAAGATATGGTAACTGAGCCAGTTACCAATATTCATCTCGATTATTTTGAAAGCCCAGTGACTAATAACGACAAAGTTAACGTGGTGATTTGCAGCCGTGAGTTCTTGGTTGAGCTTGCGGTGATTTGCGATGACCTTGGCTTTAGCGTTAATGGCATTAGCATTGAAGAGTTGGCTCTCAGACATTTATTCAAAGATGACCCGATGGCGCACCTGTTGGTGATGCACCTTCCTGAGCAAGAGTTGTTACTGTCTGTGGTAAAAGCTGGGCAGTTATTAATGCACCGCCGTATTCGCGGCTTTAACCAGTTAGATACGGTGAAAGCTGAAGAGCTAGGTTATGGCATGGCTGATAACTTGAGCTTAGAGATCCAGCGCTCAATGGATTATTTTGAAAGTCAGCTACGTCAGCCGCCTGTATCGTCAATCAAATTACTTGTTGGCGGTGAAGCTGCGCGCTTGACTGAGTTAGTGGCTGCTAACTTTAACCAAACCGTGCAAGAAGTAGAACATCAGGGTGTAGCCAACTTTGTGGCAAAGTTAGCTATGCATGAATTAGTGCGAGGCCAAGCATGACCAAGCAGACAGTAAATTTATATTCCAGTCACCTGCTGCCGCCTAAACTAAGGCTGTCGTTTAAGCGCTTGATGGTAACGAGCGCAGTAATGGTAGTTGTTGCCTTGTTTATTGGAATGGGTCTAGCGTGGCAAAGCTCGCAGCGCAACAATGAAATCATTGCCGCGCAAGCACAAAAATCGACATTTGATCTTAAAAAGCAGCAACTAGAAGCACAAATTGCAGCAAGACAACCTGACGCAGCTTTGGTTGCTAAAGTCGAGCTAGAGCAAAAAAGGCTCGAGCTTAAACAGTTACTCAAGGGCGAGCTAAGTGCCAGACGTTCTGAAGTCAGCATGGGCTATTCTCCATTATTGATGGATCTTGCCAAGGTGTCTGATTCGTCAGTTTGGTTAAGTCGCATTCAGGTTAATGACGGTAAATATGAGTTTGAAGGTTACGGCTCAACGGCGCAAAGCATTCCTATGTGGGTTGAAAAGCTTAAAGGTACTGAAACCTTAAAAGGTTACTCGTTTGCCTCAATGACCATGAACCGTGGGGAAGATAAACCATTGGCATTTAAGCTAACCAGTACCCCTGTTGAGGAGAGTGAGCAGTGAATCAGCAGTGGCAACAATTAGAAACTAAGTTTAATGACCTTAGCCAGCGCGAGCGCGGACTTATTGCGTTAGTAGTCATTATTATCGTTGCTATGGTGGCGTTTACCTTGCTTGAAGGCCAATTTAAAGATCTGCAACGACTGAAAGGGCAGTTAACTAGCCTTGAGAATGAAAATCGTATTTCTGAGCAGCAAATCGCTTTGTATGAGCAGCGCTTAACCTTAGACCCAAATGACGATTATCGTCAGCGTTTGGTGTTGCTTGAAGAGCAAATGGCGCAAGTTGATGCTGAGCTTAAGTCGCAGATGATTGATATGGTGCCAGCAGACTATATGCCGACGGTGCTATCTAATTTATTGGCAAACATGAAGGGCGTGACTTTAGAGTCGTTCGCATCAATCCCGCCAGTGCCACTGATCCAAGTTGGTGAGCAAGAGAAAATGAACTTATACAGTCACGGCATTCGCTTATCGCTTACCGGTGACTACTTTTCCATTATGAAGTTTGTGCAAGCCGTTGAAGATATGCCAGACAAACTATTTTGGGAACGATTAGATTACCAGGTTGATAGTTATCCTAAAGGTACTATTGAGTTGGAAATGTACACATTGAGCATTAATAAGGACTTTATCGGTGTTGCTAAGCAAGATTAATTGGCTAAGTAAAAAGAGTTGGCTAGTGGTTGTGACATGTTTGTCATTGCTAGCGAGCTTGCCTGCAACTAGCCAAACACTGCGCGACCCAACTAGGCCAGGAAAAGGCCAGGTTGTGACATCGTCATCGCAAACAACAACCCAGAAATTAGTGCTAAAGAGTATTGTGACTGGTGCTAATCGCCATGCCGTGATTAACGACCAAATCGTATCCGTCGGTGAAGTGATTCAAGGGCGTAGAGTGTCGTATATAGGCGATGACTACGTCAACTTTTCTGATGGCGGCAAGTTGCAATTATTCAAGTCGGTTATAAAGAGATAGGAACGGCAATATAATGAAATCGTTGAAAATTTTAACCCCAGTACTATCCCTATGTTTAGTGGCTTGTCAGTCTACTAATCGTCCTGAGCCGACAGCTGTTAAAGGCGCGTTAAATGAGTCTGTGCAAACTGCTACTGCGCCAGCTAAAGCTACTCCACCACCTGCGGTTATGCCTGCAGATGTGCAAGCTGAACTGAATAACTCACGCAATATTGCTGCTACAAGTCCGGCTCGCCCAGCTGAGCGACGTTTTGATGTGTCGGCAAATGATGTGGATGCAAAAGTGTTCTTTCCAAGCCTGGTTAAAGGCACGCCATTAAGCGTTGCAGTGCATCCAGATGTAGAGGGCAGTATTTCCTTATCGTTAAAAGGTGTGACCCTTTCTGAAGCGGTGCAAGTGGTAGAGGATATTTACGGTTATGAAGTGAGTCGTGAAGGCCGCATATTACGTATTTTCCCAGCAGGTATGCGTACAGAGACTTTCCCGCTGAACTACTTGTACATGGAACGTGAAGGGTTATCGTTAACCTCTGTTAGCTCGGGCCGCATTTCAGATAACAATAATAATTCGAACAACAATAACAGCAGTAACAACAGCTCGAACAACTTCAGCAATAATAGTAGTAATAACTCCAACGGCAATAACAACAATAACAATAGCAGTGACAACACTAATGGCACTTTTATTCGTTCAAAAACCAAAACTGACTTCTGGGGTGAGCTAGAAGATACGCTGGCTTCAATTATTGGTCACACTGGTGATGGTCGTAAGGTTGTGATCACCCCACAAGCAGGTTTAGTGACGATTCGCGCTTATCCAAATGAACTGCGCCAGGTGCGTGAGTTTATTAAAAAGGCCGAGTCGCATTTGCAGCGTCAGGTGATCTTAGAAGCGAAAATCTTAGAAGTGACTCTGTCTGATGGTTACCAGCAAGGTAT
Source organism: Shewanella sp. WXL01 (assembly GCF_012263345.1). NCBI lineage: Bacteria > Pseudomonadati > Pseudomonadota > Gammaproteobacteria > Alteromonadales > Shewanellaceae > Shewanella > Shewanella sp. WXL01. The sequence continues at coordinate 116,210 of NZ_JAAIKQ010000010.1, forward strand.
TCAATGGGACAATGTTGTTGGCCATATTGGTGATACCGACATTACCTTTGGTACCGGTGCAGGTCAGGGCTTAAGCGACTCTATTACGAGCGTGATTGGCGGGGTTACATCTATCAATGTTAAAGGTAGTGACTTTAATACCATGATCAGCTTGCTCGATACCCAAGGTGATGTTGATGTGCTTTCAAGCCCACGCGTAACTGCGTCTAACAACCAAAAAGCGGTGATTAAAGTTGGTAATGATGAGTATTTTGTGACTGACGTATCGTCAACAACCGTTGCAGGTACTACGCCAGTGACAACGCCGCAGGTCGAGCTAACGCCATTCTTCTCTGGTATCGCGTTAGATGTTACCCCTCAAATTGATGAAGATGGCAATGTACTATTACATGTTCACCCTTCAGTCATCGACGTTAAAGAGCAAACTAAAGAGATTAAAGTCAGTGACTCAACCCTTGAACTGCCGCTTGCACAAAGTGAGATCCGCGAGTCTGACACTGTCATTAAAGCTGCGTCAGGTGACGTTGTAGTCATTGGTGGTTTGATGAAGAGCGATAGCGTTGAGCTAGTATCAAAGGTTCCGCTACTGGGTGATATTCCTCTTTTGGGGGAAGCCTTTACTAATAGAAGTCAATCAACCAAGAAGACTGAACTCATCATTATGCTTAAGCCGACAGTGGTGGGCGGTGATACCTGGGCGAATGAGTTACAGCGTTCACAAGACTTAATCGAGCGTTGGTATCCTTCTGAGCAGTAATGCCGAAGAGACGCGAACATGTATTTGCAGCATTTTGGTTTATCACAGTTTCCATTCACTTTAACGCCAAATACTGAATTCTTTTTTGGCTTAGCGCCTCATGTAGAGGCGCTACAAGTGCTGCAAACAGCCATTGAAACCGGTGAAGGCTTTATTAAGGTAACTGGTGAGGTGGGTACAGGTAAAACACTGGTATGCCGTAAGTTACTTAGCGATTTACCAACGCAATACTATTGTGCCTATCTACCTAACCCATACTTAACTCCAGTTGAGCTAAGGTGGGCGGTTGCCAACGAGCTTAAAGTCGATGCGCCAGGCGATACTAATCAGCAGCAATTAACCTTACTTATCCAAAAGCGTTTGATGGAACTGCATCAAAAAGGTTATCACGTTATTTTAGTGTTGGATGAAGCTCAATCTTTACCTGATGACAGTATCGAGGCATTAAGACTTTTTACTAACCTCGAAACTGAAAGTAGCAAGCTTTTGCAAGTTGTTCTGTTTGGTCAGCAAGAGTTAGATGAGCGCTTAAGTACAGCGAAGTTTAGGCAGCTTAGGCAGCGCATCACCTTTAGTTATCATTTACGTCCGCTCAGCTGGGACGAAGTACAGGCTTACATGTTGCACAGGCTTAAGGTTGCCGGCTATCAAGGCAATAATCTATTTACTGAGGCTGATGTTAAGTTTCTCGCAAAAGCAGCGCGTGGTATCCCGCGTTTGGTCAACATTCTCGCTCATAAAAGCCTACTGTTGTGCTTTGGTGAAGGCGCCAAACAGGTGAGTATCAAGCATTGCCGCGGCGCAGTGATCGATACCGAAGATGTTGAGTTACAGAGTGTTGTTTCGAATCGTTATAAATGGGGCTGGTTGCTGGCGTTACTTGTAGCCATTGCAGCTGTCGTTAGTGGAATACAACAGGATTGTTGCAGTGACTTACTTGCACGAATGAGAGATTTGATATGAGTGTAATTAATAAGATGCTGCAAGATTTGGACAAAAGGCAGCAACCTCAAGGTGAGCAAGAGGCCAAGGAAGAGTCTGCACGTAGTGAATTTGTTCGCCCACAACTTGATTACCAACAGCAATCACAGACGTCCAAGTTCAAAGGTGCAAGGGTTTCTAAGCCGTTAGTGATTTTATTAGGTTTACTGATCCCTACTGCAGCTATTGGCGTGTATTTACTGCAGTCTTCATCGCAATCTTTACCGCAAACAGCGCCGGACACCGCATCGCAACCAGCGCTTAATAAGACTTCAACAGTACCTCAAGATTTGCAGCCTCAAGCTGACGCAACTGAGCAAGATACATCAGCACTAGCTGAACCTACAGAGCCTGTTGTGGTCGCGGCAAGCTTAAGCGAAAAGCCGCTAAGTGAAAACTCGGTGAGCGAAAAGTCGAGCGCTGATTTAGTCGCGAATGAATCAGCCACTGCCGCTACTGAGGTGAGTGTCACCAATGCTAATCAGGCTAGCCCTGACGCTGAAGTTGCAGTTAAACCTGAAGCAATAGAGTTAGCCTCAGCTGAAAAGCCAACGGAACAAGATAGTAAAGATATTCAGGTTAAAGAAGTCGCCAAATCTGCCACTGAAAATGCGAGCAAAGCTATTGATGATAAGCCTGCTGAAACCGCGACTGTCGCTAAGGTTAAGCCTGCAAAGGATGAGATAAAACCCGCTCAGATGGTGGTTAAAGAGGTAGTACTAAGTAAAGCGCAATTAGCTCAGCGAGAGTTTGCCAAGGCGATAGATGCTGAAGATAACTTCAACCTTGAACGCGCTACCAACTATTATCTTGAAGCTATCATGATTAAGCCTGACTATCACGAGGCGAGAAAACGTTTAGCAGCTGCCCACCATCAAATGCAAAATACTACTAGGTCAATCCGTGTGCTAGAACGCGGCGTAAGTATGTACCCAAATGAGTTGGAATTTTATGTATTGATGTCTAATTACTTATCGGCAAATGGTGAGTACGATAGAGCTTTAGCCAAATTAGACAATATTGCCGATAACAGTATGTGGGCTCGCGATAAGTGGATCGAGCAAAGTGCCATAGCTCAGCAAGCGAAAAGACCACAGTTAGCAGAGCAAGCTTATCGTAACCTAGTACGTGTTGAGCCTAATCAGGGTCGTTGGTGGATGGGGTTAGGTTATGCACTCGACTCGCAGCAATCTTATGCCCAGGCTGCTCAGGCATACCGCTCAGCACTTGACACCAATGGGCTGTCAAACGCCGCAATTAACTATATGGAAAACCGTTTACGAGAGTTAGGAGATAACCTATGAAGCCGAAGTTGAAGATGCGATTAGGTGATTTGCTAGTTCAAGAGCAGATTATTACTGAAGATCAACTGCAGCAAGCCCTTTCTGAGCAGCGCAATACTGGCCGCAAGTTAGGTCGCACCTTAATTGACTTACAGTGCATCAGTGAAAATCAACTGCTGCAATTTTTGTCTCAGCAGTTGAATTTACCTTATTTGGATATCAGCCGCCGCCCAATTCCACCTGAAGTGGTTAATTTACTGCCGGAAGTGCAAGCGCGCCGCTATCGTGCGTTAGTGGTTGAAAGTCATCATGACCACTTACTGGTGGCAATGAGCGACCCTGCTGATTTACAAGCTATCGACAATCTTGAAGTCTTGATAGCGCCCAAGCAGTTAAAGTTAGCTGTTTGTCCTGAGCAACAGTTGCTTGATGCTTTTGATAATTTATATCGACGCACAGATCAAATTGCTGAAATTGCCGGTAAGTTAGAAGAAGAATACGCCGCCGACGATATGTTCGATTTGGCGAACTTAACTCAAGGCGACAGCGATAGTGAAACTACCGTTGTAAAACTGCTGCAGTCGATTTTTGAAGATGCGGTGCAAATGCGCGCATCGGATATTCATATTGAGCCAGGCGAAACTGTGCTGAGGATCCGTCAGCGTATTGATGGTCAGCTACATGAAAACACCTTAAATGAGGTAAACATTGCCTCGGCGTTGGTGCTGCGTTTGAAGTTGATGGCAGGTCTGGATATTTCAGAGAAACGTTTGCCTCAAGATGGCCGTTTCCATATTGAGATTAATGGGCACAAGATTGACGTTCGTATGTCCACCATGCCGATTTATCACGGTGAGTCAGTAGTAATGCGTTTACTCGACCAAACCGCTGGCTTACGTACCCTTGATGAAACCGGTATGCCGCCGGCGATTGTCGATCGCATTCGCAAACAAATTCGTCGACCTCATGGCATGTTGTTGGTCACCGGGCCGACAGGTAGCGGTAAAACTACCACGCTTTACGGTATCTTGAGTGAGTTAAATACTGCTGATAGAAAGATTATTACTGTAGAAGACCCAGTTGAGTATCAGTTACCTAGGATCAATCAGGTGCAAGTGAGCCATAAGATTGGTCTCGATTTTTCGCACGTTTTAAGAACAACCTTACGTCAAGACCCGGACATCATCATGGTGGGTGAGATGCGTGATCAAGAGACTGTCGAAATTGGTCTTAGAGGTGCATTGACTGGTCACTTCGTTCTGTCAACTTTGCATACCAATGATGCGGTAACCAGTGCGCTGCGTTTACTTGATATGGGCGCGGCGGCTTACCTAGTTGCAAGTGCGCTAAGAGTGATTATTGCTCAGCGACTGGTACGTCGAGTATGTAATAACTGCGCAGTTGACTATCAGCCTACTGCAGCTGAGCGTAGCTGGCTGTCTAGTGTTGGCCACATTGATTTAGCTCAGGCGAAATTTAGAAAAGGAACAGGGTGTCAAAGCTGTAATGGCTCGGGCTATCGTGGACGTATTGGTATTTTCGAAATACTTGAGTTAGACGAAAACATGATTGATGCAATGCGTACCGGTAATCCACAAGACTTTGCTCGTGCTGCTAAACAAAGCCCTAACTTTATTCCGTTAGCCGAATCGGCCATGGAGTATTTACAACGAGGCACTACAACTATTGAAGAAGTCGCTAAACTTGTAGAAGACGTAAGCGAGTCGACAGTCCCATTAGCGGATGAGTTAGTTAATCAACCTCATGGCGGGATTTAAGCTATATGGCATTATTTGAATATCGCGGAAGAGACGCACAAGGGCAGTCTGTAAAAGCCCAGCTTGAAGCTGCCAGTGAGAGTGCTGCAGCGGATACCTTGCTGTCTCGCGGTATTATTCCATTAGAGTTACGAGAGGTAAAACAGGGCAAGGGGATTTCACTTGCGAGTATTTTCGGCAGTAAGGTTTCGTTAGAAGAGCTGCAAATTTTTACTCGCCAGATGTACTCGTTAACGCGATCAGGTATTCCTATTCTTCGGGCTATTGCTGGATTGTCTGAAACCACCCACTCTCAAAGGATGAAAGATGCGCTTGATGATATTTCTGAGCAGCTTACATCTGGCCGCCCGCTTTCATCGGCGATGAATCAGCACCCTGATGTGTTCGATTCTTTATTTGTGTCTATGGTTCATGTCGGCGAAAACACAGGTAAGCTAGATGAGGCTTTTCTCCAGTTGTCAGGTTACATCGAGCGCGAGCAGGAAACTCGCAGGCGAATTAAGTCGGCGATGCGCTACCCTATGTTTGTTTTGCTCGCCATTGCACTAGCAATGGTGATCCTCAATATCATGGTGATCCCTAAGTTTGCAGATATGTTCTCGCGCTTCGGCGCTGAGCTGCCTTGGGCAACGAAACTACTTATTTCAACATCTAACCTTTTTGTGAATTACTGGCCGCACATGCTGGTGGCATTAGTTGGTGTTGTGGTTGGCGTTCGAGTATGGCACCAAACAGAAAAAGGTGAGAAACAGTGGGATAAGTGGAAGATGCACATTCCAGCGGTTGGCTCCATTATTGAGCGTTCGACCCTGTCACGTTATTGCCGCAGCTTCTCGATGATGCTCAGCGCTGGTGTGCCAATGACACAAGCATTAAGTTTGGTTGCTGATGCGGTCGACAACGCCTATATGCATGACAAAATCGTTAACATGCGACGCGGTATTGAATCGGGTGAGTCAATGCTTAGGGTGTCCAACAACAGTGAGATGTTTACACCCCTAGTGCTGCAAATGGTTGCTGTAGGTGAAGAAACTGGACAAATCGATCAGCTACTTACCGATGCTGCAGACTTTTATGAAGGTGAGGTTGATTATGACCTCAAGAATTTGACCGCTAAGTTAGAGCCAATCTTAATTGGTTTTGTTGCAGGCATAGTGCTCATTCTAGCCTTGGGTATTTACCTGCCTATGTGGGATATGCTCAATGTTGTGAAAGGTGGCGGTTAGTGGAAAAGCAACAATTCGCCGAGCATGACATCATCAAGGCTTATGGTCGCATCATATCCGTTACGATTTTAGTCATAGTGCTAGGTGTTTTGGGATATAGGCATTTTAGCTCCATCCCAAGTCTGGTGGGGCAGAGTCTGGCAATCGAGCATAAACGTTTGCTTAATATCTTGGCTATGGTTCGCAGCCAGTGGCTGTCGTCAGGTCGCCCATCGAGCTTGCTGTTAGATTGGGATAGCTTGGCCTCAAATATGCAGGCATCTAATCAAGGTGTAACTGGTCAAGATAATGGCGCAAACTCAAGCGAAGACGAGACCGATTTAAGTAACTTAGGTTTTACCGATAATAGAATCTCGCTTTCTGCTAATGGTTGGCCGTTATTAGAAACGGAAAATAAAGCGGGATGTTACCGTTTGTGGCATCAATTACTTGCCAGTAGTACAGATGAGCTCAGTGTTAGCTATGATGCAAAAAATAAAATTTGCCGCTACATGGCCGATAACAATGATAGTGTCAGCTATCAAGTGAGCTCTGGGCGAGTGATTTATTTTGCGGGAGGCAATTAACCCTGCTTAAAGCTTAATCAACTTAACTAAAGTTAGGTAAAGTTAGCTAAAGTAAGGTGCAACCCGAGTTGGAACGGGTTTTAATATTTGTGAGTAATTGTCAAAAAGTGGCATACAAACCGTTAATAATACTTGTGTATTACGGTTGGTTATTTTAATTTAGCTGCTAATATTAATGCTAGGTATTTAGTAGCTGTAATTATCATTAAAGTTATTGAATTGTAACAAAGTTAGTAGGGTTTTATGTGGATTACTTATTCACTTTTAAACCGTGTTTAGGGCGGTATAGCGACTAACTTTGTAGAACTGAGTCTTTACACGTGATTTGTGGGTTACTCAATGGGGTAGCTAGGTTTAAAAGGTGATTTTATGGTTACAAAGCAAAAAGGCTTCTCGTTAATCGAACTGGTTATCGTGATTGTGATTTTAGGTTTATTGGCTGCAACAGCTATTCCGCGTTTTTTAAACGTAACTGATGATGCTGAAAATGCGAGTATCGACGGTGTTGCTGGTGGTTTATCGACTGCGGTAGGCTTTGTGCGAGCACAGTGGGAAGTTGATGGTCGCCGTAATACTGCAGTGATTTTAGATGGCACCAGTATCTCATTAGACACTCGTTTTGGTTTTCCAACAGGCTTAACCAATACCGATGTTACTTCAGTAACAGACACGCACTGTCAGGAAATCTTTAATAACGTGCTGCAAAGTGCGCCTCGTAACGTACTTTATAATGCTGATGCTCGTAACCAACGCTACACGGTACGCGTACTCAATGGCGTAGGCGGCAGCTCAACAGCTATTGATGGCACAACGGTTTCTGGCATTGACCTATGTGTATACCACCAGGTTGCGTCGCTAGTGCTAAACCAAACTACAGGTGTACCAACGCCTGCTCCAGATTTAAATACAGCCGGTGCTAAAGGCATTACCTATAACCCAGCAACGGGTCAGGTATTGTCATTCACTAATAACTAAAACAGATTCAAATCTATACGATAGCCTGGCTATCAAGTCAGAAATGCTAAGAGGTCGTTAACATGCAAAAGCAACAAGGTTTTACATTAATTGAGTTGGTGGTAGTTATCATCATCCTGGGTATTTTGGCGGTTACAGCTGCTCCTAAATTCATCAACTTGCAAGGCGATGCTCGCGTATCTGCTCTTCAAGGTTTAAAAGCATCTATTCAAGGTGCAAACACTTTAGTCTATTCTAAAGCTGCTTTAGCGGGCAAAGAGAAGGGCACGAGTCAAACGGTTACCATCTCTGGTGATGCATCAGCAAACCCTGCAACTAACGTAGACGTGACAACTGATTATGGCTACATGACAGCATTGCTTGTTAATTTTCAAAATGCAGTGCAAATTGATGTCGCTGCTGGCACAGACCCTGGAGCCGCAGGTTTAACAACCGAGTGGATTTTCGATGCTGCTACAGGTGATTTTTGGCAAGTAGGTGCCCCATCAACATGCAAGCTAACATACACTGCTGCAGCATCTGCTGGTGCGTTACCGACGTTTTCAGCTATCCCAGCAGCAACTGATTGTTAATAATAAGAAGTAATTTCGGAGTTACAAATGCGTAAGCAACAAGGTTTTACACTGATCGAATTAGTAGTAGTCATCATTATTCTAGGTATCTTAGCAGTTACTGCTGCACCTAAGTTTATAAACTTGCAGGGTGATGCTTACACCTCGACTTTAAATGGTTTGAAAGGTTCGTTACAAGGTGCAAATACCTTGGTTTACTCGAAAGCTGCTATTGCAGGCCAAGAGAAAGGTGATGATGAAACTGTCGCGATTAGTGATACCGATAACGTGTCGGCTCGATACGGGTATTTACAAAACGATGCAACTTCAATCACTACGGCTTTGCAACTCGATACAACGTCGGAGTGGACAATTGTAGCGGGTAGTGATCAAACTGAAGCTACTGTTTTATATCAAACTAACTCTCCATATGATGACGGTACAGGTTCAAGCCCTGCAGTTGATTGTCATTTAGAGTATACCCCAGCTCAATCTGCTGGTGCCTTACCTACGTATGAAGTGAAAGCTACAGGTTGCTAATTAGCTAAATCTAAATTTAAAAGCCCACTCTTATGAAGTGGGCTTTTTTGTGTCTGGAGCTTGTTAGTTAATTCAATTACAACCAGAGTATTAATTGAACAGACAAAGTTGGATATAATCTGTGCGGTTGCCTAGCTTGGTCTATGATAGTTGGGCAAGTATTTGATTTATTTGTGGTGAGATGGAATAACGATGATTAACTCTGTAAAGATGGCGCGAGGGTTCACCCTTATTGAGCTTGTTGTAGTCATTATAATTTTAGGTATTTTGGCGGTAGTCGCTGCGCCTAAGTTTATAAATTTGCAAACCGATGCGCGCACTTCTACGTTGAATGGTTTGAAAGGGGCAATTCAAGGGGCGAATACTATCACTTATTCAAAGGCGGCCATTAATGGTGTGCAAGATGTAGGTGATGCTGTGGCTTCAGATAGCGGCACGTCTAGGGTCGATATCGGCACAGGCACAGACGCTAAACTTAATTTTGGGTATTTGCAGTCAACAGACGTTGAGTTAATTAATGCCATGGATATTTCATTAGATACAGACCCAAGTAACTCTGCTGATTGGTACATTGAGTTAGGTGAAGATGGTGCTAAAACAGCTAAGTTATTTCAGGCTGGCTCGCCTTATATTGCCGATGACACTAAAGAGTGTTTTTTAGAGTACACGCCCGCAGCTGCAGCTGATCAAATTCCTACCTATGTGGTTAAAGCAAGTGGCTGTTAATCGTCTTACTCTAGCTAGTCTTTAATCTGTTTAGAACGAATAATGCCAATACTTAATTTAGTCTTGGCATGTTTACTTTTGACTACTTTCTCTTATTTAAAGTCACAAGCGACTCTAAATGTTAACTTGAATTAGTTTAATGTTAAATTTTGTTTTAATTCAGTATGTTGTAATTGTCATATTTACAAAGTGTCACCATCAAATTATCTAAATCAGCTGGTTTGAGCGATATAATCCCTCCTATTCATTTTTTACTTGCACACCTTTTTAATTATCAAGCATGTGCCTTCGCTACCTTGTTTGGCTGGCTTCAGTTGGTGTGCAGTTTAAGTATTATCAAATCTGGAAATTATATATGCGTACACAGCAGGGCTTTACCCTTATTGAGCTTGTAGTGGTGATTATTATTTTGGGGATACTTGCGGTCGTTGCTGCTCCCAAATTTATCAACCTACAAGGCGATGCTCGTTTATCGAGTCTAAAAGGTATGAAAGCTGCGATTCAAAGCGGCAATAGTTTGGTTTATTCAAAAGCGTCGCTTGCAGGAGAAGAGAAAAAACAAAGCGGTGAAGTGGATATTGGCTCAGTGGACAAAGATGGTCACAAGCTTTACCTATATACAGCATACGGATATATAGGTGCCAGCATGCCTCAAGTTGGCCAGGTACTGGGGGAAAGCTTTAACCTAGCCACTAGTCGCACTGACCCTACTATTGCTGTTGATGAAGGTAGTGAGTGGACAGCCTATGATGGCAGTAACTCTCAAGATATCAACCAGCTAACTATTTGGCAGAAGGGTGCACCAGCGAACTGCGCTCTGCATTATTACCCAGCACAAAATGCTCAAAGCCAACCAACCTTTGGCCCTTTACCTGCAGCATCGGATTGCTAGTTCCAAGTTAAAGTTATTTCGTTTTATTTACTACATTAAGAGAGTCAGTATGAAGTCGTCTCAACAGGGTTTTACCCTTATTGAACTGGTCGTTGTGATCATTATTCTAGGCATTTTAGCGGTCACTGCAGCACCGAAGTTTATTAATTTGCAAGGTGATGCCCGTGTATCAACACTGCAGGGGGTTAAGGCAGCAATTCAAGGTGGCAATACGCTGGTATATTCTAAGGCAGCACTTGCTGGCGAAGAGAAAAAAGGTGCAAATAGTGATCGTGGTAGCGTTGCGATTGATGCATTAAAAATTGTGAGTACACGCTTTGGCTATATGGAAGGCAAACAGGCTGAGATTGTTAAAGCTGTACAACTAGATACAAGCGAGTGGACATTGACTGATGCTTCCGCAGGTGTGGTTAAGATCCAGCAAGTGGATGCGCCTGACAATTGCTACATTCTATACACTGAAGCGCAAACCGAAGGCGCATTGCCAAGCTTTAGAAGTGATGTAAAAGCCGATCCTGCAGACACTGAATACTTAGCTATGCCTCGCCCTTCAGACTGCTAGGCATTACTTGCAGTGAAATCACCCATAGTGACGGTTGTTCTTGTATGCCTAATCAGATAAGCGTTTAGGTGTTGATGGCAATTTGCTGATTAAGCCCTCTTGATTGAGGGCTTTTTTACAAAAATTTTTAACTTTTTCTCTATTGTTTAGTGGCCGTCGAGTTAATCTTGCTGAATTTTCAGCGAATTACTGGTCTATTAAATTAGCTATATATTCCATTATATCAGTATCTTACATCTGCTTGTTTATAGCTTTCTACGCTTGAGGTTACAAGTGTTTCGTAATTTCTTACCTAGGGTTAACTTTTGTTGACGCAGATCACGTTTTTGTTTGAACAAAAACGGTTCACGTGAGTTGCAATCCCAATATTTGGCAGTACACTTGCCCGCAATCGGGTGGAGCTTTTACTCTATTTATTGTTGTTCTCTAATATATTAAAGCCATTAGCTCACAGCTCGAAATCACCAAAAAACAAAAAAGAACTAGAGAGATTTCATGAAAAAGTCAGTAGTAACATTGGCCGTAACTGCGGCTGTCTTAGGGATGAGTTCACAGGCATCTGCGGCGGGCTTTCAGTTAGCTGAATACTCAGCTACAGGTATGGGTCGCGCATTTGCAGGTGAAGCGGCAATGGCTGACAACGCTTCTGCTCAAGCTCGCAACCCTGCAATGTTGACTTACCTGGAAGGTCGTCAATTGTCAGCGGGTGGTATTTATATCCAACCAAATGTTGATGTACTTGGTGATGTAGCAATTAGCTCACCGCTTATTGGTGAAGACCCAATTGTGGTTAATGCTGATGCAAAAGACTTTGCAGGCAGCGCATTTGTGCCTAACTTTTACTACTCAAGCCAAATTAACGACCAATGGACTTGGGGTGTAGCACTTAATTCAAACTATGGTTTAGCAACTGAGCTAGAGCCGACTCACGCAGCTGCTATCTTTGGCAATGAAACGGGTATTACCACGGTTGAGTTTAACCCGAACATTGCTTACAAGGTTAATGAGCAATTTAGTGTTGGTGCTGGTATCCGTGTTGTTTACGGTGAAGGTCATGTTGGCGCGACTATGCCAGGCTGGATCGACGGCATTAAGCAACTTGTTCCTGATTTAGCGCCTATGTTGCCAGAAGCGGGTGCAAGCCTGAAGTATATGGAAGGGGATGACATCGCCTTTGGTTGGCAGATTGGTACTAGTTGGCAGATCAATCAAAACCACCGTTTAGGCTTTGCTTATCACAGTGGTGTGGAGCTTGAGCTTGACGGTCACGCATCTGGCCTACTTTATACTGGTAGCGATAGCGTTCAAGTTGAAGGTTACTTACCGATTGAGTTACCAGCATTTGCTGAGCTCGCATCTCATCACCAACTCACTGACAATTGGGCAATGCACGCGAGTGTTAACTGGACTCAATGGAGTGTGTTTAAAGAGCTAGTTGCCTACTTCCCAGGTGAAACTAAACCAATTGGTGATATTGATTCAGATCTTGTTAAAGAAGAGAATTTTAAAGATAACTGGCGCTTTGCTTTAGGTACTACGTACCAACTAAATGATCAGTGGTTAATTCGTGGCGGCATGGCACTTGATAAGGGCGCGGCGCAAGATGAGTATCGCTCAACCACAATTCCAGACTCAAACCGTCTATGGTTCAGCACTGGCTTAGGTTATCAAGCATCTAAAAATTTAACCGTTGATTTCTCGGTGACTTACATCAAGGGGATTGGTGATGCACCAATCAACGAGACTCAAGATTTACTTGGTCTAGCTGCGGTTAGCTTTAGCGGTGATGTTAACGCTGATGTTTGGCTAGCGGGCGCGCAGCTTAACTATAAGTTCTAAAATTTTTAGCTACTGCAATAACTAACACAGCGTGAAGCCCTAACTTAGGTTAGGGCTTTTTTATGGGTAATGGCTTGAGTACCTAGCTATACTTTATTTATAGATATCTGCTATAAAATACTGATATTAAATAATTATAATCAAATAACGAAGAATAATGGGTAATGCTATGAGTGATAAACCGTATATTGTGGCACTTGATCAAGGAACCACGAGTTCACGTGCCATTGTGTTTGATCGCAACGCTAACATAGTGGCTTTGTCGCAGCGTGAATTTACCCAAATTTATCCCCAAGCAGGCTGGGTTGAACACGACCCTATGGAGATCTGGTCTTCGCAAAGTTCATCGTTAACTGAAGTACTCTCTAGAGCAGGTATTTCTCATCAGCAAATTGCAGCAATTGGCATTACTAATCAACGTGAAACCACCATTGTTTGGGACAAGCAAACCGGTAAACCCGTGTATGGCGCTATCGTATGGCAATGTCGACGCTCGGTTGATATTTGCCAGGCTCTTAAAGCACAAGGTGCTGAGCAACTCATTAAGCAAAAAACAGGGTTAGTGTTAGACCCTTATTTTTCAGCATCGAAAGTAAAATGGATACTCGATAACGTCGATGGAGTAAGGAGCAGAGCCCATGCTGGCGAGCTGCTTTTCGGTACTGTTGATACTTGGCTCGTGTGGAAGCTTACCCAAGGCCGCGTGCATGTTACCGAGCCGACCAATGCCAGCCGCACCATGTTGTATAACATTCACACCCAGCAGTGGGATGATGAGCTGCTAGAGCTGTTTGATATTCCTAAATCTATGCTGCCAGACGTTAAAAGCTCAAGTGATGTATATGGCACAACTAATATTGTTGGCGGTGAGGTTGCCATAGCGGGGATGGCGGGTGATCAGCAAGCGGCATTGTTTGGTCAGCTGTGCGTCACCCCAGGTATGGTAAAAAACACCTATGGTACAGGTTGTTTTTTGTTGATGAACACGGGTGATAAAGCAGTGACATCAACTCACGGCTTATTAACGACTGTGGCGGTGGGGCAAGATGGCCAAGCTTGCTACGCACTTGAAGGTTCAGTGTTCATGGGCGGCGCGATTATTCAGTGGCTGCGTGACGAGTTAGGGTTGATTGATGAAGCACAAGACACGCAATATTTTGCCGATAAAGTTGCCGACACCAATGGTGCTTATCTAGTACCCGCATTCGTCGGTCTCGGTGCACCTTATTGGGATGCCGATGCTAGAGGCGCGATTGTAGGGTTAACTCGTGGAGTTAATCGCAATCATTTGATCAGAGCTGGGCTTGAGGCTATCGCATACCAGTCTGCAGATGTGATTACGGCGATGACCAAAGATGCGCAAATGCCGCTTAGCCAAATCAAGGTAGATGGCGGTGCGAGTGCCAACGATATGTTGATGCAGTTTCAAGCTGATGTCAGTAATGTTGAGGTTATCCGTCCCGCTATGGTGGAAACAACAGCTTTGGGCGCGGCATTTCTCGCAGGCCTCGCGGTTGGCGTGTGGAACTCGACCCAAGAGTTACAGCATATATTGAGCTTAGATAAGCAGTTTATGCCACATATGGATGATGATGTACGTCAACAAAAGCTTCTGGGCTGGCACAATGCGTTGAAGCAAGTGAGTGATAAGGTAGAGTAGCGGCAGAGATAATCTTAAAACCTAAATCTCAACGTCAATCTTGTGCGGTTTTGTTTTATTGGTAAGCGGCGCATCGTCGTCAGTTAGCAGCTTGTCTTTTGCTTGTTGGTTACTTTTGTTTTGGGCTAATTTTTCTTGAACTGATCGCTGCTGCGCTGCCATGTTAAACAGTTCAGTATTGTGGTTACCTTGGTGATCCTCTGCCTGGATCTGAGTAGCTGAATTAACCTGAGCGACTTTACGTTTACGCTCAGATTTTAGGCGCTGCGGCCTCGCGACCATAGCATATATGCTATCTAATCCACTCATATCGACTCCTTTTATTAATCCCTCTACTTATTTTATCGGCAGAGTTTGGCTGATTTTTAGCCAGTCCATTAGGGTTTAAACTTTCGCATGAATTTAGAGGACAAGCTAATCAACCTGAGTTTAGGTTGGTGAGATGTGAATGCTTACCTATTCACTCGCTGACTCTGGTTTACTTTTGAGTTACACCCAACGCGCTTTTGCAGCTGTCATTACCCACAAAATAAATCGATTTGTATAAATATTGTACGCCAATTAGCGTCAATTTGAGCAACAACTTGTATGTTAAACAACAATTTGAGGGATTTGTCCCAGTTATTAAAATCGGTGCTAACCCGCTTGGTATCTGGATTTATTCTGATTTTCTTTCCTTGACAACCCTTGCATTGAGTCCCTAAACTTAGCATTTGTGGGAAAAAGTGGATCATTGTGGATCAAATGCTAACAACAAGGACCTAAATACGTGCTTCGAGGTGCTAGTGCCATCAACATGGATGCCAAAGGACGGATCGCCATTCCAGCGCGATACCGCGAGTCTTTGCGCAGCCAACATGAAGGTATTCTCGTTGTAACCGTCGATATTAGCGATCCCTGTTTACTCATTTATCCCCTTCACGAATGGGAGCAAGTCGAAGACAAGCTGAAACGACTTGCTGATACCAATCCAAAGCAACGCGTGTTTAAGCGCAAGTTACTTGGGTATGCCCAGGACTGTGAAATGGACTCGCACAGCCGCATCGTGATCCCGCCAACGTTACGCCAATATGCACAGCTGGAGAAGAAAACCATGCTGGTTGGTGTAAGTAACAAATTTGAATTATGGGATGAGGCAAGTTGGCAGCAAAAACTTGCCGATGATGAAGCGCTAATCGAGCAGATGGACTTTTCACAAGATCCAAGCTTGGCCGACTTCTCCCTGTAAATAAAAACCTTTAGTTAAAAGAAGAGTGACATGAGCCAAGAGTTTGCCCATTTATCAGTACTGCTAAAAGAGACGGTAGACGGCCTCAATATTAAGCCTGACGGCATTTATATTGATGGTACGTTTGGTCGTGGTGGGCATTCCCGTCAGGTACTTAAGCGTCTTGGTGAAAATGGTCGCTTGATCGCCATCGATCGCGACCCGCAAGCGATTGAGGCGTCAAAACAATTTGCTGATGATAAGCGTTTTCAGATTGTTCATGGCGGTTTCGGTCAGTTAGCCGATTATGTGGAAGATCTTGGGCTTACTGGCAAGATCGATGGCGTGCTACTTGACCTAGGCGTGTCATCGCCACAGCTTGATGATGCTGATCGTGGCTTTAGCTTCTTACGCGACGGTCCGCTCGACATGCGTATGGATAACAGCCAAGGTGAAACTGCTGCGCAGTGGATAGCACGTGCTGAAATTGAAGATATGGCTTGGGTATTTAAAACCTACGGCGAAGAGAAAAATGCTCGCCATATTGCTCGCTGTATAGCAGCAGACAGACAAGAAACGCCTTTTACTCGAACGAAGGAATTGGCGGATCTGATCTCTCGTATCACTAAGAAAAAAGAGAAAAATAAGCACCCAGCGACTCGTGTATTCCAGGCTATTCGCATTTATATCAACAGCGAGCTAGAGCAAATTGACCAGGCGCTTGAAGGGTCACTAACGGCATTAGCGCCGCAAGGTCGACTATCAATTATTAGCTTCCACTCGCTTGAAGATCGCATGGTGAAGCGTTTTATTCGCCGCCATAGCCAAGGTGAAAGTGTGCCTCACGGACTGCCGATCACTGAAGCAGAATTAAATAAGAACAAAAAGCTTAAAGCAGTTGGTAAGGCGATGAAGCCATCTGAAGCTGAGCTTGAAGTAAACCCGCGTGCACGTAGTTCAGTACTGCGCGTGGCTGAGCGCTTAGATAACTAACGGCGTTAGATTATGAGTCAGTCGTCACTCAATCTAGGTCGCATTGTGTTGCAGGACATCTTGCATCACAAATGGCTAGTGTTGCTTGGCTTTATTGTGTTGCTTAACGGTGTTGCCGTGGTGATCACTACAGATGCTACCCGTAAATTGACATCGAAGTGGGATGTGCTGCTGCAAGAGCAAGACAAGTTAGATATTGAATGGCGTAATTTACTGCTTGAAGAGCAGTCGCTGTCAGAGCATAGCCGAGTAACGCGCATTGCCAGTAAGCAGTTGAATATGGCAAGGCCGTTACCGAAAGAAGAAATTGTAATTAGAACAAAATAGTTGAGCACAAGGACAATGGCGAGACAGGCAAAACGGAAACAAAACCCGACCTTAATTCCATGGCGTTTATACGTTGTGGTTGGGGTAGTGTTTGCGCTGTTTATAAGCTTGATTGCTCGTGCTGCTTATATTCAACTTATTGAGCCAGATCGCTTACGCCATGAAAGTGATATGCGCACCTTGCGAACTACCAGTAATCAGGTGCAACGCGGGCTGATTTCAGATCGCAATGGCGAAATGATGGCGGTGAGTGTACCGGTTCGCGCCGTATGGGCCGACCCGAAACATGCTCACGACAAAGATGCGTTTAAGGATATGCGCCGCTGGCAGGCATTAGCAGATGTATTGCAAGAGCCTGTTGATGAGCTAGTTGCCAAAGTTAAGAGTAATCCAAAGCGCCGCTTTGTTTACCTTAAGCGTCAGGTGACATCAGCTGTTGCTGATTACATTAAAGAGCTCAAAATTGGCGGTATTTACCTTAAGAATGAGTCGCGCCGTTATTATCCAGGTGGTGAGATCTCGGCTCAGCTGATTGGTATCACCAACATTGATGATGTCGGTATTGAGGGCATTGAAAACACCTACAACACCTGGCTAACGGGCACTCCATCAAAGCAAAAGGTTCGTAAGTCGCGTGACGGTCGCGTGGTAGAGCATCTTGATGTGGTGCAAGAGGGCGAAAGCTCTAATGATCTTGTGTTAAGTATCGACCAGCGTATTCAGCAGCTTGCTTATCGTGAGCTGAAAAAAGCCACTGAGATGTATCAGGCAACATCTGGTTCTGTCGTGGTGCTTGACGTGCATACAGGTGAAGTACTGGCAATGGTAAACACGCCGTCGTACAACCCAAATGCGAGGCAAAACCTGCAGTCGCATCGCATGCGTAACCGTGCACTGACCGATACCTTTGAACCTGGCTCAACCGTGAAACCATTTGTAGTCGCCGCTGCACTTGAAGCTGGCACCATTGAAGTTGATGAGTTAATCCCTACAGCGCCAGGTTGGATGCGCATTGGTGGTCGTCAGGTACGTGATTCAAACAATAACGGCGACATGTCGTTAGCGAAGATTCTGGTTAAGTCGAGTAACGTCGGGATCAGTAAGATTGCCTTGTCGATGCCGGTGCAGCAGCTACTCGGTACCTACCAATCTATGGGATTAGGTAATTACTCAGGCATTAACTTAACCGGTGAAAGTGCGGGCTTAATTCATGACCGTCGTCGTTGGTCTGAGTTTGAGCGTGCAACACTTTCTTTTGGTTATGGCTTTACCGCTACGCCGCTACAAATTGCCCGTATGTATGCCACCTTAGGTAGTGGCGGCATGCTTTATCCGGTATCAATTTTAAAACTCAAGCATCAGCCAGAAGGTCAGCAGGTGATTTCACCAGAAGTGGCGCAGCAGGTGATGAAGATGCTAGTGGGTGTAACAGAGGCCGGTGGTACAGCACGTAAAGCGCACATTGATGGCTACCCGATTGCTGGTAAAACCGGTACTAGCCGTAAAGCGGTTGCTGGTGGTTATGGTGATGATTATGTCGCTATTTTTGCCGGTGTTGCACCTGTACATAATCCGCGCCTAGCCATGTCGATTGTGATTAATGAGCCAAAAGGCGATCGCTACTATGGCGGTGACGTTGCTGGACCTGCCTTTGCAAAAATCATGTCTGGGGCGCTGCAAATGTTGAATGTAGAGCCCATTACCAAAAGAGAAGCCATTCATTTGGCTGCTGCGCCAAGGAGCGCAGAATAATGTTGTTAAAAGATTTACTCGCGCCCTGGTTTCATTATGCCGGGGCTGAAAGCATCGACGAGCTAGTACTTGATAGCCGTCAAGCATCACAAGGTAAGCTATTCGTGGCTTTACCTGGCTATCAGGTGGATGGCCGAAACTTCATCGAACAAGCAATTAACTCAGGTGCAAGCGCAGTATTAACCCATACCGACCAGCCTGATGAGCACAGTCAGGTTGAAAATAGTCAGGTTGAATATAGTCAGTTTGAACAAAAAGCGCAGCAAATTCCTGTGATTAGTTTCTTTCAGCTGAACCGCCAATTGTCAGCCATTGCCGCGCAGTTTTATCAAGTATCAACGCAGTCGATTAATGTGATTGGCATTACCGGCACTAATGGCAAAACTTCAGTGAGTCAGATTATTGCCCAGCTTATTGAGGCCACGGGCCAAAAAGCTGCGGTAATGGGCACCTTGGGTAATGGCCCACTAGGAGAGTTGGTTGAAAGTGGCAATACCACTGCTGATGCCATTACCGTCATGCGTCAATTAGCTGAATTTTCAAGCCTAGGTTGCAGTACCTGCGCAATGGAAGTGTCAAGCCATGGCTTATCACAAGGGCGTGTCGAGGCCGTGCCATTTTCAACAGCGGTGTTTACTAATTTAAGTCGCGATCATTTAGATTTTCATGGTGATATGCAGTCTTATGGTGCGGCCAAGAAGCGTTTATTTAGCTTCCCCCATGTGCGCCATGGGGTAATCAATGCTGATGATGACCTAGGTAAAAAGTGGCTCAATGAATTGAGCGACCGCGGTTATCAGTCATATAGCCTGATTAACCCTAATGCCGATTATTTTTGTGATGCAATTCATTACCACAATCAAGGTGTTAGCGCGCGCTTGCATTACCGTGTTGCTGATAATCGCCGCGCGACTATTAAGTTAAACACCGCTCTGCTCGGCGCTTTCAACTTAGCAAATGTACTCGCGGCCATTGCCGCACTACACCAGCAGGGCATTGAAATGGCGACTCTGATCGCTGCAATCGCTAATGTAAAACCGGTTGCTGGACGCATGGAAACCTTTAGCAATGAAGAGACAGCAACCATTGTCGTTGATTATGCCCACACGCCAGATGCACTAGAGCAGGCACTAGCTGCGCTGCGGTTACATTGTGATGGTCAGCTTTGGTGTGTATTTGGTTGCGGCGGTGACCGTGACAAGGGCAAGCGTCCATTAATGGCGCGCGCAGCTGAGCAAGGCGCAGATAGAGTTGTCATTACATCAGACAATGCCCGCAGTGAAGACCCACAACAGATTATCGACGATGCCAAACAAGGCTTGAGCCATCCCGCATTAGCGATTTGTGAGGTTGACAGAGTAACAGCCATTAAGCGTGTGGTTGCTCATGCTAAACCTGGTGACATTGTGTTGCTTGCGGGCAAAGGACATGAAACCTACCAGGAAGTTGCGGGCGAGAAACATCATTATGATGAGCGCGCACTGGCTGCTGAATTAGTTGGGGGAACATTATGATCCCACTAATGTTAAGCACACTAGCCCAAGTATTAGATGCAAAGCTAGTTGGTGACGATAAACAAGTCCTATCGCTAAGTACCGATAGCCGCAATATTGGTGAGCAAGGCGCTTTTTTAGCGCTGATTGGTGAGCGCTTCGATGGTCATCAGTTTGCGCAAACGGCTATCGATAATGGTGCGCAGTCACTAATCGTGTCTCGTAAGCTCGATGACGTTCCTGCCACGGTTTCACAGTTAATTGTCGCCGATACCCATCAAGCTTTGGGGCTGATTGGTGAGTTTGTGTGTCAGCAAGTCAACCCAAGACGAGTTGCGTTGACTGGTTCGAACGGTAAAACCACGGTTAAAGAAATGGTTGCTGCTATCTTGTCGCAGCAACATGAAGTTTTGTTTACTGCAGGCAATTTTAATAACGACATTGGCGTGCCGCTAACCCTATTAAGATTGCAACACCAGCATGAATATGGCGTGTTCGAGCTAGGCGCGAACCATCAAGGCGAAATTAATTACACTTCATCTTTAGTGTCGCCAGAAGTGGCCTTAGTCAACAATATTGGTCATGCTCACCTTGAAGGCTTTGGCTCTCAGCAAGGTATCGCGCAGGCCAAGTCTGAAATATTCAATCATTTGACCTCAGATGGCACAGCCATCATCAATGCTGATGATGCCTATGCGTCATTCCTTTCTGACAAAGCAAAAGCGTTTAAGCAGTTATGGTTTTCTAAATCACAAGCTGACAAAGCTGATGTCACAGCCTCAAAAATTGTGGCTGACAATCAAGGTTGTTATCAGTTCCTGCTTGGTTATCAAGGTCAATCTTTGCAGATCAATTTACCTTTACCTGGCGAGCATCAGGTGAGTAATGCCTTAGCGGCAGCATCGATTTGCTTTGCCTTAGGCGTGCAAATTGACGTGGTGGTTTCTGGGCTTAATCAATTAAAACCGGTTAAAGGGCGCATGCAGCCACACGCTTTAGGGCGCTTTTTACTGGTGGATGACAGCTATAACGCCAACCCAAGTTCGGTGCAGGCGGCGATTGACTGGTTGCAACAACGTGATGGATATCGCGCTTTAGTGCTGGGAGATTTAGGCGAATTAGGCGACAATGCTGCCCCTTTGCATGCTGAGCTAGGCAAATATGCCAAGCAGGCGCAGTTAGATGGGCTGTTTTGTGCTGGCAAACTCACGCGTAATACCAGCGAGGAGTTTGGCGCAGAGCACTTTGAGCAAGTAGCAGATTTAGTACCTAGTTTGGTTGCGACATTGAATCGTAGCCAAGGCCAGGTGACCGTTTTAGTTAAAGGTTCGCGCAGCGCAGCAATGGAGCGCGTGATCATAGAGTTACAAAACGCCTTTGGGCGCGGGGAGTTAGTGTAAATGCTGGTGTATCTGGCTGAATATTTAACCCAGTTTTATAGCGGGTTTAATGTATTTTCTTATGTGTCGTTTAGGGCCATTTTAGGGCTATTAACGGCGCTGATGTTCAGTTTGTGGTGGGGACCAAAACTGATCGAACGTTTGCAAGTCATGCAGATTGGTCAAGTTGTGCGTAATGACGGCCCAGAGTCTCATTTTAGTAAGCGCGGCACACCAACCATGGGTGGTTTACTTATCTTAGCGGGTATTTTTATTGGCGTGCTGTTGTGGAGCGACCTGACTAACCGCTATGTGCAAGTGATGCTGTTTGTATTAGCAAGCTTTGGTGGCATCGGATTTTTCGACGATTACCGTAAGGTAGTGCGTAAAGACCCTAAAGGGCTTATCGCTCGCTGGAAATACGCATTGCAATCAATCGCTGCATTGGTGGTCGCTGTGGTTTTGTATATTACCGCACAAACGCCAGGTGAAACTCAACTCGTGGTGCCTTTCTTTAAAGAAGTGATGCCGCAGCTTGGTTTTATGTTCATCGTGTTGGCGTACTTCACCATTGTTGGTGCCAGTAACGCGGTTAACTTAACCGACGGCTTAGACGGCTTGGCCATTATGCCAACTGTGATGGTAGCGGGTGCATTTGCGCTGATTGCTTACCTATCGGGTCACGTTGAGTTCGCGCAATATTTGAATATTCCGCACTTGCCGTTAGCCAGTGAGCTAGTGATTGTATGTACCGCTATGGTTGGTGCAGGTCTGGGCTTTTTATGGTTTAACACATACCCAGCGCAAATGTTTATGGGTGATGTAGGCTCACTTGCGCTAGGTGCTGCGTTAGGTGCTATCGCGATTTTAGTGCGTCAAGAGATCCTACTGGTGATCATGGGCGGCGTATTCGTCATGGAAACTGTGTCGGTGATTTTGCAGGTCGGTTCATACAAGCTGCGCGGGCAGCGTATTTTCCGTATGGCACCAATTCATCACCATTATGAATTAAAAGGCTGGCCAGAGCCGCGAGTGATTGTGCGTTTTTGGATTATTTCATTGTTCCTAGTATTGCTAGGACTAGCGACTTTAAAACTAAGGTAACTAAGCATGCAGGGTGGTTATTCACACATTGTATTAGGCCTAGGCGCGACGGGACTTTCCGTGGTGCGCTACCTTGTGTCGCAAGGTATCAAACCGCTGGTGATGGACTCAAGACGCAATCCTCCGGGAGCTGAGCAGTTAGCGACAGAGTTTGCTGATGTTGAGCTGTTAACTGGCGGTTTTGACTGCCGTCATTTAGTGCAAGCTAGCCAGGTGATTGTTAGCCCAGGTATTGCCCTTGATACGCCAGAAGTGAGAGCCGTGCTCGATATGGGCATTGAAGTCATTGGTGACATCGAGTTATTTGCCCGCGATGTGGCAAAAAACGGTGGCTGCGTAATTGGCATAACTGGCTCAAATGGTAAGTCTACCGTGACAACCCTGGTGCGAGATATGCTAGTTGAAGGTGGCAAGAAAGCGGTAATGGGCGGCAATATTGGCACGCCAGCGCTTGACCTACTCAACCAAGGTGCAGATTGTTATGTGCTGGAGTTATCAAGCTTTCAGCTTGAGACCACACACTCTTTATGTTGCACCTCAGCGGTTTGCTTGAATATCAGTGAAGATCACATGGATCGTTACAGTGATATTAATGCTTATCGCGATGCCAAGTTACGTTTGTATCCTCAATCCCGTTATATCCTGTTTAATCGCGACGATGAGCTAACCAAGCCCGATGAGCCGATGAACCAAAACAGTTTTGGTTTACAAGCGCCGGAAGAAGACGAGTGGGGCGTGATTGATGGCAAAATTTACCACTGTACCAGCGAAATTATGCCGCTGGACGAAATAGGCTTGATTGGTACTCACAATCATATGAATGTGATGGCGTCGATGGCGTTAGTGGAAGCTTGTGGCGTAGACAGAGATGCCATGATCGCCGTGGCTAAACGCTTTAAAGGCTTACCGCATCGCTGTGAGTTGGTGGCTGAGAAAAACGGCGTGTATTACATCAATGATTCAAAAGCGACCAATGTCGGTGCGACAGTTGCCGCCATTGAAGGCTTTGATTCTCATCTAGGTGATATCTACCTGATCGCAGGTGGTGACGGAAAGGGCGCTGACTTTACGCCGCTGCAACCTGCACTAGATCAAGTGTCACAGCTTATCACGCTAGGTAAAGACGGCGATAAAATTGCCAAACTTAAGCAAGGCACAGTGCAAGTTGAAACCATGGCTCAGGCGGTGGAGCATGCTGCAGAAGAAGCCATGTCTGGTGACATTGTCATTCTATCGCCAGCGTGTGCCAGCTTAGATATGTATAGCAATTTTATGGCCAGAGGTCAGGATTTTTCTCAATGCGTGGAGCATATTGGCGATGGCGAAGTCTGAGCAACAGCTGAGCTTGTTCAAACAGGGCTTTAAGTGGTCCTGGCCTTCGTTATTAGGAGAAGATAAATCTGCCGGGATGCAGCTGTATGACCGCAGCTTTTTAGTTGCGATCATCGCACTAATGGGATTTGGCTTTGTGATGGTGATGTCGGCGTCGATGCCTGAGGCCGTGAAGTTAACCGACAATCCATTTCACTTTATTTACCGTCACATCTTCTATTTAGCGGGATGTGTGGTGATTGCAGGGGCGGTGCTTAGTGTACCGGTTAAAACCTGGGAGCGTCACAGTGGCACCATGATGCTAGTGGTACTGCTAATGCTTATCGCAGTGCTGGTGGTGGGTACCACGGTAAATGGTGCTAGGCGTTGGTTAACCATTGGCCCGATACGCATTCAGGTCGCTGAAATTGCTAAGTTCGTATTTATTGTTTACATCGCAGGTTATTTGGTTCGCCGTTATGGTGAGTTGATGGACAACAAAAAAGGCTTTTTGAAACCCATTGGTGTTTACGCCTTATTTGCGATTTTGATTCTGGCGCAGCCGGATCTCGGCACGGTTGTGGTGTTGTTTGTCTGCACCGTGAGTTTAATGTTTTTAGCTGGTGGTAAACTGTCGCACTTTTTTGTGTTGATGTTAGTAGGTATCGCCAGTTTTGTGTTGCTGGTATTGCTGGAGCCATACAGGGTTCGACGAGTGACCTCGTTTATGGACCCTTGGGAAGACCCATTTGGCAGCGGTTATCAGCTAACTCAGTCATTGATGGCCTATGGCCGTGGTGACTGGTTCGGCCAAGGCTTAGGTAACAGCATTCAGAAGCTTGCCTATTTGCCTGAGGCGCATACCGACTTTATCTTCGCGGTAATTGGTGAAGAGTTGGGATTTGTCGGCATTATTGCCGTGTTGAGTCTGATATTTTTTGTCGCGATCCGCGCCATTCGGTTAGGCAATTTGTGTCTTAATGCCCAGCGACCATTCGATGGTTACATTGCCTATGGCGTAGGTGTGTGGATTTGTTTTCAGACGGTGGTTAACGTTGGTGCCAGCATTGGCATGTTGCCAACTAAAGGATTAACCCTGCCGTTTGTGAGTTATGGAGGCAGTAGTTTGTGGGTAATGACTGCTGCCGTGATGTTATTAGTACGAATTGATCACGAAAGACGTTTGAGTTTAATTCAGGCTGTTCAGGGGAGAATTAAACCATGAGTTCAGTGGCAACAACCAATGCCCCAAAGTTGTTAGTGATGGCTGGTGGAACCGGCGGTCATGTGTTCCCG
Organism: Shewanella sp. WXL01; assembly: GCF_012263345.1. Classification (NCBI taxonomy): domain Bacteria; kingdom Pseudomonadati; phylum Pseudomonadota; class Gammaproteobacteria; order Alteromonadales; family Shewanellaceae; genus Shewanella; species Shewanella sp. WXL01. The sequence continues at coordinate 141,408 of NZ_JAAIKQ010000010.1, forward strand.
GCGTTAGCGGTTGCTAAGCACCTAGCCGACAAAGGTTGGCAGGTACGCTGGTTAGGTACCAAGGACAGAATGGAAGCGAGGCTAGTGCCTCAATACGGTTTTGATATCGACTTTATTGATATTAAAGGTGTTCGCGGTAATGGCTTGCTACGAAAGCTAGCCGCACCCGTAAAAATTATCCGCTCAATCATGCAAGCAAAAGCGGTGATTAACGAGTTTAAGCCAGATGTAGTGTTAGGCATGGGCGGCTTTGCTAGTGGACCTGGTGGTGTAGCCGCAAAATTGTCTGGCATACCTGTAGTGCTACATGAGCAGAACGCGATACCAGGCTTAACCAACAAGTTGCTGTCAAAAATTGCGCGTAAAGTTCTGTGCGCATTTCCGCAGACATTTGATGCCTCGCTAAGCAATGTTGAAGTGGTTGGCAACCCAATTCGCCAAGAGTTAGTGAACTTAGGCGAGCAAAAGCAAATTAGCGCTGATGAAGAGCTAAAAGTGCTCGTGGTAGGTGGCAGTTTAGGGGCGAAAGTACTTAACGATACCATGCCCGATGCCATTGCAAAGCTAAGTGTTAATCACACGGTGACCGTGTGGCATCAGGTTGGCAAAAATAACCTTGATAGCGTGAAAGAGCGTTATCAACAACTAGGACAGTTAGCTGCGGTTAATGCCGCTGAGTTTATTGATGATATGGAAGCGGCTTACCGTTGGGCTGACGTGGTGGTTTGCCGATCAGGTGCACTGACGGTATCTGAGCTTGCCGCTGTAGGGCTGCCAAGCATCTTAGTGCCATATCCACATGCAGTGGACGATCATCAAACTAAAAATGCTGCGGTGTTATTGGATGCTGGCGCCAGCTTTTTAATGCCGCAGGGCGAGCTGAGTGCAGACAGCCTGGCTGAAAAACTCACTCAGCTTGCAGCAGATAGAAATGAATTAGCCCAGATGGGGCAAAAAGCGCGACAAGTTGCCGTCGTTGATGCAACTCAAAGAGTAGCAGACGTATGCAGCATGCTTGCGAGCAAGGGTTGAAATGACTAAAGCAGAGAAGTACGCACAATTACGCACCATGATCCCTGAAATGAGACGGATCAAGCGCATTCACTTTGTTGGCATCGGCGGTGCTGGCATGGGCGGTATTGCCGAGGTGTTATTGAACGAAGGTTATCAAGTCAGTGGCTCTGACATTGCGCAAAACACTGTAACAGACCGCCTTGCTCATTTTGGGGCGAGCGTGATCATTGGTCACCATGCCCAAAGCGTAAATGATGTTGACGTAGTGGTAGTATCTACCGCGATTGATGAACAAAACCCTGAAATTATTGCTGCCAAAGAACAGCGCATACCTATTGTGCGCCGCGCAGAAATGCTGGCGGAGTTAATGCGCTATCGGCACGGTGTCGCGGTTGCAGGCACTCATGGTAAAACCACCACAACTAGCTTGATTGCCAGTGTTTATGGGCAAGCAGAGAAAGACCCAACGTTTGTTATTGGCGGTTTGCTTAACAGTGCGGGTACCAATGCTCGCTTAGGCACTAGTCGCTATTTGATTGCCGAAGCAGATGAGAGTGATGCCAGCTTTTTGCATCTGCAGCCAATGGTTAGCGTGATCACCAATATCGAAGCTGACCACATGGACACTTATGGTGGCGACTTTGAGGTCTTGAAAACCACCTTTGTCGACTTCTTGCAAAACCTGCCGTTTTACGGCGTTGCTGTGATGTGTATTGACGACGAGGTGATCCGCGAGATCATGCCGCGTGTTGGGCGTCAAATCGTAACTTACGGTTTTAGTGATGACGCCGATGTACAAGCTATCGACTTTAAGCAAAACGGTCATCAATCAAGCTTCACCGTTAAGCGTAAAGGCAAGGCCGATTTGGCTATTAGCTTGAACTTACCAGGAGCGCACAATGTGCTTAATGCGCTAGCGACAATTGCGGTAGCGACTGAAGATGAAATTGACGACCAAGCCATTGTTAGTGCACTGGCAAGTTTTGAAGGCATTGGCCGCCGCTTTCAGCACTTAGGTGAGTTTGCCACAGATAACGGTAATGTCATGTTGGTCGATGATTATGGTCATCATCCAACTGAGGTTGCAGCAACCATTAAAGCTGCGCGTGCAGGTTGGCCAGATAAACGTTTGGTAATGGCATATCAGCCGCATCGCTATAGTCGCACCCGCGATTTGTATGAAGACTTTGTAGAAGTGCTATCGCAAGTTGACTGCTTGGTTTTGCTCGATGTATACGCGGCTGGTGAAACCGCTATTCCTGGTGCAGATGGCCGCGCGTTATGCCGCTCTATCCGTGCACGTGGCCAGTTAGATCCTGTGTTTGTGTCAAGCCCTGAACAGCTTGCTAGCGTACTGCCGGATGTGCTGCAAGAAGGAGATCTATTGATCACTCAGGGTGCAGGTAATATTGGCGCTTTATCGAAAGAACTAGCAACAACATGCTTAGGTTTTGATTTAGCAAATAAAACTAATGGAACTGATTGATATTTAGACGATTAATAATCCGCTAAATGTCACTTTAATAGTGAGAAAATGGCCGATATAATGGCCGATTTCCTCACCGGAAATTAGATTCGTAACATGGAGAGGCTTTAAGTTGTCGCGAAACAAGAAAAAGCGTCAATTTACCCAAACATTAAAACAGGTGAATTGGTACCTGTGTTTCGGATTATTGTTTTTATTCAGTGTGTTATTTGGTGTAGCTTGGGCTGCTTATTCATTGCATGAACTCTTGAATGATGCAGACGCACTGCCAATTGAAGCGGTTGCAGTTAAAGGTGAGCGTAAGTTCACCACAGATGAAGAAATTCAGCTGGCGCTGCAATCAATGCTTGAAGATAGCTTTTTTAGTGCTGATGTAATGGACGTGCAGCGAGCGTTAGAAGGTTTGCCTTGGGTATATCATGCGTCTGTAAGACGTGAATGGCCTGCAAAGTTTAAGGTGACGCTGCAAGAGCAACAAGCTGCAGCACACTGGAATGGCGAGTCTTGGGTGAATGTTAATGGCGAGGTATTTGACGCATTAGCACACCCAGAAGTTGAGCGCTTACCTTTGCTACAAGGGCCAGAGGATTCAGCTAAAGAAGTGTTAACTGCTTATCAGCAACTAAACGAGTTATTAAGTATAAATGGTTTTAAGTTAGCCAGTTTGCATTTAAGCCCACGTCATGCTTGGTTTGCAGAGCTTGAGAATGGCATCAAGATTGAGCTTGGGCGCGAAGACAAAATGTCGCGTATTCAGCGTTTTATTAATGTGTATCCAACGCTGAAACAGGCTGATAAAACGATAGAAAAGATAGACTTGAGATATGATACCGGGTTTGCGGTAGCTTGGCAGAAAACCAATAAAGAGAGTCGATAATAAATGACCAAGAATCTGGAAAAAAACCTGATTGTGGGGTTAGACATAGGCACATCTAAGGTCGCGGTGATCATAGGTGAAGTGCTGCCTGACGGCGAAATTAGTGTTATCGGCCTTGGCAACCATCCGTCTCGTGGTATGGACAAGGGCGGGGTCAACGACCTCGACTCAATCGTAAAAAGTGTCCAACGCGCATTAGATCAAGCCGAGCTAATGGCTGATTGTCAGGTGGCGTCGGTTTATTTGAGTATCTCAGGTAAGCATATTGCCTGTCAGAATGAAAATGGCATGGTGTCGATTAACGACGAAGAAGTAACACAGGAAGACGTGGACAACGTTATCCACACAGCGCAGTCGGTGAAGATCCCAACGGAGCGTCGAATTCTGCATGTGTTACCTCAGGAATATTCGATTGACGTGCAAGATGGTATTAAGAGTCCTATTGGAATGTCTGGCATGCGTATGGAGGCTAAAGCCCATATCGTTACTTGTGCCAATGACATGGCAAAGAACATCACCAAGAGCGTAGAGCGCTGCGGCTTAACCGTAGATGGCTTAGTGTTCTCAGGTATTGCGTCGGCAGATGCGGTACTGACTAGTGATGAAAAAGACCTAGGTGTGTGTTTGGTTGATATTGGTGGTGGCACCACAGATGTGGTGGTTTATACCGGTGGTGCACTGCGTCATTGCGCGGTGATCCCAGTTGCTGGTAATCAGGTTACCAGTGATATAGCCAAGATTTTTAGAACGCCACAGCCAAATGCTGAACAGATTAAAGTGCAGTTTGCGAGTGCGCGCAGTAATCGCGTCAGCAGAGAAGAAAGCATTGAAGTACCTTCAGTGGGTGGTCGTCCGTCGCGCAGCATGTCGCGTCATACGCTAGCTGAGGTGGTTGAACCACGTTATCAGGAGTTGTTCGAGTTAATTCTAAAACAACTTAGAGAACACGGGTTAGAAGAACAAGTTGCAGCAGGGATAGTATTAACCGGCGGTACATCATCGATTGATGGTGCGGTTGATATTGCTGAAGCAACCTTTGGTATGCCTGTTCGTGTGGCATCACCATTACCCATTAAAGGGTTATATGAATATGTAGAGCAGCCAATTTATGCCACAGGTATTGGTTTGCTGCGCTACGGGGCGGGCAAGGTTATCGAGCGTCAGTTTGAAAGACCAGACCGTCAAGGGGTTACCAGCTTTTTCAGCAGGGCAAAAAGCTGGTTCAAGGGTGAATTTTAATAACGCATATATACGGAGATCAGACAATGTTTGAGATCATGGACACTCATTCAGACGAAGCGGTGATTAAGGTCATCGGCGTCGGTGGCGGCGGCGGTAACGCTGTTGAGCATATGGTGAAACACAGCATCGAAGGTGTTGAGTTTATCGTTACCAATACAGACGCACAGGCATTGCGTAAATCAAGCGCAGGCTCAACCATTCAGCTTGGTCGTGATGTGACTAAAGGGCTTGGCGCGGGTGCAAACCCAGAGGTGGGTCGTCAAGCTGCTGAAGAAGACAAAGAAAACATTCGCTCGGCCATTAAAGGCTCAGACATGGTATTTATCGCGGCTGGTATGGGCGGTGGTACAGGTACAGGTGCTGCGCCAGTTGTCGCAGAGATTGCTAAAGAAGAAGGCATTTTAACGGTTGCGGTTGTGACTAAGCCATTCCCGTTTGAAGGCAAGAAGCGTATGACGTTTGCTGACCAGGGTATTGACCAGTTAGCTAAGCATGTTGACTCGCTTATTACCATTCCAAACGAAAAGCTACTTAAAGTACTTGGCCGTGGTACGTCGTTGCTAGATGCATTTGCTGCAGCTAACAATGTGTTACTTGGCGCAGTGCAAGGTATTGCCGAGCTTATTACTCGCCCAGGTCTTATCAACGTCGACTTTGCAGACGTTAAAACTGTGATGTCAGAAATGGGTAATGCCATGATGGGTACCGGTGTTGCAACCGGTGACGATCGCGCTGAAGAAGCGGCTGAAGCTGCTGTGGCAAGTCCGCTACTTGAAGATATTGATCTAGCTGGTGCGCGCGGCGTATTGGTGAACATCACTGCAGGTATGGATATTAGCATTGAAGAGCTTGAAACTGTGGGCAACCACGTTAAGGCTTACGCATCTGATAACGCAACTGTTGTTGTGGGTGCGGTTATCGACCCTGAAATGAGCGAAGAGCTACGTGTAACTGTGGTAGCGACTGGTATCGGCGCTGAGAAAAAGCCTGATATCCAACTCGTTACGCCAAAGCCAGCTGTTGCACCTCGTCCAGAGCCTGTTGCAATTGAACCTGCACCAGCGCCAGTTGTCGAAGCTAAAGAAGAAGTTGCACCTGCGCCAACGGGTGGTTTTACTGCTGGTGGTAACACTGCAGCACAAACAGCGACAGATTCGCGCACTGATAATGACTATTTAGATATTCCTGCATTTTTACGTAAGCAAGCAGACTAATTACGTCTGCTTGGCTAATTTAGTGACGTAAATGAGATGTTGTGGAGTATGGGTATGATTTGTTAACGCCCTCACGTAATAACGACAATAAAAGGCTATTTTTTTGTGAATGGCTTAACTTGTGGTAGCATACGTGTCCAGCTCTGCACGCTGTATTGCAAATTAAAGTGCATCTAATTGTTTATTAAGAAATTTAACGGGTAGCTGAATGATTTTTCAAAGAACTGTTCAAAAAATGGTAAAGAGTACTGGTGTCGGATTGCATTCTGGCAACAAGGTGACTCTGAGCATTTTGCCCGCGCCAGCGAATACCGGCATCATATTGAAACGTACCGACCTTGACCCTGTAGTGTCCATCCCTGCAAAGGCTCATTTAGTGCGTGAAACGACTATGTGTACAGCACTAGTTAATGATGAGGGCGTGCGAATTTCAACTATCGAGCATTTATTTGCTGCACTCGCGGGCCTTGGCATTGATAACGCTGTTATCGAAGTTGATGCGCCTGAAATTCCTATTATGGATGGCAGTGCAAGCCCGTTTGTATTTTTACTACAAAGTGCGGGTATTAAAGAGCAAGCAGCGCCAAAGAAATACCTGAAAATTACCAAGCCTATTCGCGTTGAAGACGGCGATAAGTGGGCTGAGCTCAAGCCATTTAAAGGCTTTAAAGTTGACTTCAAGATTGATTTCAATCACCCAGAAATCTCTCGTAGCCAGCAGCATATGGTAATGGATTTCTCAACATCTGCATTCGTGAAAGACATTAGCCGTGCCAGAACCTTTGGTTTTATGCGCGACATTGAATACCTACGTGCCAACAACTTAGCACTAGGTGGCAGCATGGAAAATGCAGTTGTACTTGACGAATATCGTGTCCTTAACCCTGATGGACTGCGTTATGACGATGAGTTCGTTAAGCACAAAATTCTAGATGCGTTTGGTGATTTATATGTCGCAGGCCACGCCATTGTTGGTGAGTTCTGCGCATTTAAAACTGGCCATGCATTAAATAACCAATTGGTTCGAGCTGTACTTGCGCAGCAAGATGCGTGGGAGCTTGTTAGCTTCGATACCGAAGCAGAGGTACCAGTTAGCTTTATGGTACCAGGCGCCGTAGGCGCTTAAGTTAACGATTTTGCCTATTACGGCTGGCTAATGCAGCCAGCCGTTTTAGTTTTTCACCGAGAGTTCCTTCAACCTGATCTGCCAAAGCTTCAATATGTTCTGCTGATTGTGAGCTGATTTTAGATTGATTAACGGTGGTGGGTCTTGCAGCAATTGCTAATCGAGGATTTATTTTTACCTCAATAGCGGTTAGCATCGGTAGAGTTTCAGCCTGAAGTTGTCGTAGTAGTTTAGGCTTTTGAAAATTGATCCTTGATGCCCAGGCAGCCGAGGACGTTTCAATAACAAGAACATCCTGGCGAAGGTTAGCCACACGTAGCTGATCTGCCACAGGACCACTGACAGCCTGTTTTACATAGTGATTTAGGTTAGCCAGTAGTTCTGCTTTCTCAGCTAGCCCTGGAATTTCATCTGCCTGATGAATGATGCTGCTGAGGTCTTGAGGGAGCTTTTTCATATGATAATTAAATGGCTAAAATAGGCTATGAGTGTAACAGTTTTTATTCAAGGTCGGAATGGCGTCACCCGTTGGCAGCCTGGTAAGCGATGGTTTTTACTTCCACTAATGTTAATGGTGGCAGGTACCGGCCTATATCAATACAGCGAAGACCGCTTCGCCCAGCAACAAGCTCAAGTTGACGAAAATGAACAACTACGCGAGCAACATAAGCAGCAAGTTGTTGAGCTTAAATCTGCAACAGAATCCCAGCTGGCATTACTGGTCACTCATGTGGCGCAGTTGCAAGCACAAATTACCCGCCTAGAAGCATTAGGTCAGCAAGTGGCTGACAATAACCTAATGGCTGACCAGTTCGATTTTTCCGAGCAAGCTGGTGTGGGTGGTTTGAATGACATTGGTCGTAATATTGAACTTAATCAATTGATCGATGATATGAATTCTTTGGCTTCAAGAATTGATAATAATAGTATGCAATTATCTCTACTTGAAACCGTCTCCTCTAATCTCCATATAGATAAAGAGCGATACATTTCAGGGCGGCCGATCACCAAAGGTTGGTTATCGTCTGCCTATGGTTTACGTAATGATCCTTTCACAGGCAGAAGAACGATGCACAAAGGCATCGACTTTGCTGGCAGTGAAGGCGCTGATGTAGTTGCTACTGCCGCAGGGGTGGTAACTTGGTCAGGAAGTATGTTTGGTTATGGCGAGTTAGTCGAAATTGATCATGGCAATGGTCTGCGAACTCGGTATGGACACAATAAAGCTTTGTCAGTAAACGTTGGCGATGTCGTTGCCAAAGGCGACATTATTGCCAGTATGGGTAGTACAGGCAGGTCAACAGGCCCGCATGTGCACTACGAGGTATTACGAAAAGGACAACAAATTGACCCGAGTAAATTTGTTTATCGTAAAGCCAGTTTATAAATTCGGTTATTGCGCTTAGCGCCAAACCAGCAAGAGAAAAGTGATTAAGATGTTAGGTAAATTACTGACAAAAGTATTTGGAAGTCGCAACGACCGTACCTTGAAAAGCCTTGGCAAGGTTGTCAAAAAGATCAATGCCCTAGAAGCTGAATACGAGCAATATTCTGACGAACAACTAAAAGCGAAAACAGCAGAATTCCGCGAGCGTATTGAAGCTGGTGAATCATTGGATGCGATTATGGCAGAAGCCTTCGCAACCGTGCGTGAAGCATCTAAGCGTGTATTTGAAATGCGTCATTTTGACGTTCAGTTACTTGGTGGCATGGTACTCGATAGTAACCGTATCGCCGAAATGCGCACCGGTGAAGGTAAAACCCTAACAGCTACCTTACCAGCGTATTTAAATGGTTTAACAGGTAAAGGCGTTCATATTATTACTGTGAACGATTACCTAGCGCGTCGTGATGCTGAAAATAACCGTCCTCTATTTGAGTTCCTTGGCTTAAGCGTAGGTATTAACGTTGCCGGTCTTGGCCAAGCTGAGAAAAAAGAAGCTTACGGCTCAGACATTACTTACGGCACCAACAATGAGTTTGGTTTCGATTATCTGCGCGACAACATGGCGTTTTCGCCGCAAGAGCGAGTGCAGCGTCCACTTCACTACGCATTAATCGATGAAGTTGACTCGATTCTTATCGATGAAGCTCGTACTCCGCTTATTATTTCTGGTGCTGCAGAAGATAGCTCTGAGCTCTACATCAAGGTCAACACCTTAATTCCAAGCCTGATCCGCCAAGATAAAGAAGACACTGAAGATTATGTTGGCGAAGGTGACTTCACTGTTGATGAAAAAGCAAAACAGGTTCACTTAACTGAGCGCGGTCAAGAAAAGGTTGAAGCACTGTTAGTTGAGCGTGAGATGCTATCTGAAGATGACTCGCTATACTCGGCTTCTAATATCTCACTACTGCATCACGTATATGCAGCGCTTCGTGCTCACACCTTATTCGAGCGTGACGTTGATTACATCATTCAAGACGGTGACGTTGTAATTGTTGATGAGCACACAGGTCGTACTATGCCTGGTCGTCGCTGGTCAGAAGGTTTACACCAGGCCGTAGAAGCCAAAGAAGGTGTCAACATTCAAAATGAAAACCAAACGCTAGCTTCCATTACCTTCCAGAATTACTTCCGTCAATACGAGAAGTTAGCGGGTATGACAGGTACTGCAGACACTGAAGCGTTTGAGTTCCAGCACATCTATGGTCTAGATACAGTTGTTGTTCCAACTAACCGCCCTATGGTTAGGGATGACATGGCTGACTTGGTTTACCTAACTGCAGGTGAGAAATATCAAGCCATCATCAAAGACATCCAAGGTTGTCGTGAGCGTGGTCAGCCTGTACTTGTTGGTACCGTGTCAATTGAGCAATCAGAATTGCTGGCGACGTTACTAAAGCAAGCCAAGATCCCTCATAACGTACTTAATGCCAAGTTCCATGAAAAAGAAGCTGACATCGTCGCCCAAGCCGGCCGTTTAGGTGCAGTGACTATTGCAACTAACATGGCAGGTCGTGGTACCGATATCGTGTTAGGTGGTAACTGGAATATGGAAGTGGCAGCACTTCAAGAACCAACTGACGAGCAAATCGCTAAGATCAAAGCTGATTGGCAAATTCGTCATGATGAGGTGGTTGCTGCAGGTGGTCTACACATTCTTGGTACAGAGCGTCATGAATCTCGCCGTATCGATAACCAGCTACGTGGTCGTGCTGGTCGTCAAGGTGATGCAGGTTCATCTCGTTTTTACTTATCGATGGAAGATAGCTTAATGCGTATCTTCGCCTCTGAGCGCGTATCTGGCATGATGAAAAAGCTAGGTATGGAAGAAGGTGAAGCGATTGAGCATCCATGGGTATCGCGTGCAATTGAAAACGCGCAACGTAAAGTAGAGCAACGTAACTTCGATATTCGTAAGCAATTACTTGAGTACGACGATGTTGCTAACGATCAACGCCAAGTTGTGTACTCACAGCGTAATGAGCTGATGGACACAGATAGCATCGAAGATACTATCCGTAACATTGAGCAAGATGTGATTACTAGCACCATCGATCAGTACATTCCGCCACAATCTGTTGAAGAGCTATGGGACGTGGAAGGTCTAGAGCAACGTCTGCAAAATGAATTTAACATTGCACTACCTGTAAAAGACTGGTTAGAGAAAGAAGACGATCTTCACGAAGAGACCTTACGTGAGCGTATTCTTGAAGCTTGGACGACTTCTTACAAAGCTAAAGAAGAAATGGTTGGCGAGCAGGTTCTACGTCAATTCGAAAAAGCTGTCATGTTGCAAACGTTAGATGGTCTTTGGAAAGAGCACTTATCTGCAATGGATCATCTACGCCAAGGTATCCACTTACGTGGTTACGCGCAAAAAAACCCTAAGCAAGAATATAAGCGTGAATCTTTTGAACTATTCCAGCAAATGCTAGAAAGCCTTAAGCATGACGTGATCAGTATTCTGTCTAAGGTACAAGTTCAAGCTCAGTCAGATGTTGATGAAATGGAGCAGCGTCGCCGCGAAGAACAAGAGAAGATCCAGCGTGACTACCAACATGCAGCCGCTCAAGCGTTAGCTGAAGGTGAAGATACGGTTCCTCAAGGTCCACGCACTGTGGTGCGCGATGGACAGAAAGTTGGTCGTAATGATCCTTGTCCTTGTGGTTCTGGTAAGAAGTATAAGCAATGCCACGGCAAGCTATCTTAATCTGCAAGACATAAACCATTTAAAAGCAGCGCTCAGGCGCTGCTTTTTTGTATCTAAGTTAAGCCTAAGATCCCGAGGTAATGTATTAGGCACTACATTAGGCTCTCTCTTAGTTATTCATTTGCCCGAAAAACGTATAAATTTTCGACTGGTGTGGATAAGTTTGGGGGTAACTGGTGAGCTAAATGTGCGTATATAGGCACTTTTCAATTAATTCATAAAAAAGCGAAAATTTTCTTAAAAAGGGCTTGCGCGCCAATCAAAACCCCCTATAATGCGCACCCACTGACACGGCGCAGCAGCAAACATTAAGCGATAAGCTTAGTAAGCGCAGCTAGCCTGACAGCTTGGTTTGAGCGGTAACTGACCACTTAAATCAAGAGCGAAAAGAAAGTTTAAAAAAACGCTTGACGCTCACAAGGGAATGCGTAAAATACGCAGCCCTGACCACTTAAACGGTCAACGCTCTTTAACAATTTATCAAGTAATCTGTGTGGACATTCACAGAGCTTTAAATTCGACAGATTCACTTTCGAGTGAGTCACAAAATTTAAAACTCATTGATGTTCATACGACACAAGT
>NZ_JAAIKQ010000011.1:0-141494 GCF_012263345.1 Shewanella sp. WXL01
TTACTTTTACAGCACCGTACTGATCTAGGCCGATTTCAATGTGAGGCAATATTTTCTTCATAGCATATAACGCCCTGTTAAGGTGTGAGCAACGCAGTACAAGAGCTGCCGAAAACCACCTTAACCACTAAACGCAACGCATAGTAAAAATGCCACGCGCTGCGAATCACTCTTAAACAGTTTGTTATACATATTATGCGTTCAGAAACCCACCACTACAAAATTCATCATTAACCTTTAGATTTCTCAACAATGCTGTTTTCCAATGGTTTCTTCCATGCTCTGCTAATGCGTCTGTATATTTTGAATCGAGAGCGCTTTTAAGGTTTTCAATATCTTGATTTAAACCATAAGCTTCATTAAATACAGGCTTCATATTAGATAAGTAGCTACTTGCACACCTTAAGTATCGGATTCCCAACTTCAAATGCTTAAAATGCTTTTTCAAAACAAGTGTTGTCGACGCGTCCAAGCCGGATCTAGCGTTAATTCCATAGTTAATGACAACATTTCCATTCTTCACCCTGATGGTAGCTGATAAAACATCGAAATCGTTCACACTGTCTATATATGGATGAAAATATACTCTAAAGCCACCTTCTTCATAACTAGTTTTCTTATACGTGGAATTACACTTATAACAACAAGGAATTAAGTTATCAGTGTAAAGAGCATACTCAGAGAATGCACTCTTAGGAAGATAATGATCTAGATGTACCGTTTCTCCTAACCCACAATATGGACATAAAGGGATATGTTCAAATAGCGTATCACGAAACGAAACAATCGCTTTTGATGTATAACTTTCATACACATCAATCATTGTAATTTTTTCATTACCATTAAGTTTGTTTGGCTTTATTTTATGTACATCAGATTTATGATTATCATAATGACGATAATAATATGGTATCTTTCTTTTAACACTGGTCAAATTGGTCCTTGTTGTGCCCCTTCGGTACTTTATAAAAGTGTCAAAATTATCAGGCTCAACGATACTGGGTCTAATACTAGTCTTCATGGCTAATACCACTTAAACTCATGTAATAACTCTTTGCACTAAAATCTAAGCTATTACCCAGAATCTGCTCCAATTCTTGTAGAGAAACTCCTTTGTCATAGAAACTTTGTAAAGTATCAAAAAAACTTAAGTCATCGAAATCAACTTTAAAAACCTCATTTACAATGGTATTTAAACCTTGCCCTAAAGTCTCTGACTTTGGCTTTTTAACCTTTATATTAGATCCTACATTAGATATTATGTTAATATATTTTGAAGGAGTTTCTTGGATAAGAATCGGAGAGTGTGTTGCCAAAATACAGTAAGACTGCGTAAATGAGAGCAATTTATTTAAACAATGATAGAAATTACTAACAGCTTGAGGATGCAAATATATTTCCGGTTCATCAATCAATACCAAATCATCTTTTTCTACAGAAGACAAAAAATCCGTAATCATTTTGAATAAAATCTTTTGACCACTGCTAAAACTATCATATTTTTCTAAAGCATGCTTAGGATTTCCAATTGTAACATTCCACCCTAAGCATATTTCCAACATTTCAGCTAGAAAGTCGCGGCGATTTCTATTGAGGATTTCGTTATAACTTTTACTCAACTCTTTTTTTGTTTCTGTATGAGACTTTAACAGTACTTCTTGCTTGCCATCTCTAGTTACAAGCTTTCTTATCCCATAAAAATTATATGGTAACAAACCTGAAGTAATATTATTTTTTGATACTTTCCCTCCATTTAATTCAGACAAGTCCTTGAATGTGTCAAATGGGCTATATGATATTACATGAACATCGCCAAATAGGTATTTGTTATTATTTCTAGACACTTCTCCTTCTGAATCCAACGCCATCCCTGACAAATGTAGCGCTAAACTCGATAATATCTGCGATTTGCCACAAGCATTTTTCCCTACGATTATATTTATTCTATAAGGTAAAACATCATGTCTTGATAAATCGAAATTAATACTTGTTATTTCTCTTGAGTTTGGCAGTTGAACCTTATAATTAAATGAAAAATCATCATTTAAATTATCAGGCACTGTGACTTGGCTAGAAAATATAACTTTTGCTTCATACAATAGTTTTTCAGCGCGACTAGATCTGAGAAGAGAAGCACTAAATCCTTCTAAATTTATGAATTCATCTCTTATAATATCACTTATCGCACAATCTCTAATGTCTTCAAGAACATTATGAAGCCCTAGTTTCTTAATATTGTGATAATAATCTGAACTTTGCCCAAGAGAGCAATAATCCTCTCCCAAGTTATCAAATTCTTGGCTTTCAAATTGCGTGTATCCCGAATCATCGCGTTTGTTTAAAATCTTAACATGACCTAGCGGTTTCCCGGGCTCTCCTTCAGAGGGGTGATATGTTAACTCTAATGTTGTTTTGTAACCAAAGTCATCCCAGCTATCCCGCCTCAGAACTATTGCTGGATAACTAGATATTTCAGTTACTTTAGATTTTGATGTAAAGAGATAGTATCTCACTTTCGTTTTCTCTCGTTTATTAATATGTATAACAGCGTATTAGCGAGAATTCCGATTTAATCCATTAAAATTTAGCCGAAACTCAAACCACAATACGATTTTTAATCAATAATTCCAGTAACTTATCAGCCTTGATAACTAACGGCAATAGCAGCCCGTACTGGAGAAACCGAGAATCTAGATAACCGAGAATTATTTGGTCTCGTTATGTAACCCTTAAAGCTCTTAAACCAATAAAAAAATCAATACCTTAACAGTATCCTATTTCGTAAACCGAGAATTTTTTCACTCACATGACGAGAAGCGAATTTTGTGACCCAGTTATAACTGTACGAATAAACAGCAGTCGATATAGGTGATAAAAACAAGCAACTAAGGCCTAAAACCAAAAAAAACCATCAGATTGGCTGATGGTTTTTATCTCAATAACGCAAACTACATATGCTGACCGCTAAATCATGATCTCAATATCTGACAATGGGAACGCCACACACGAATGACACCAGCCATAGGCTTCATCGGTTGAGCGTAGTTTGGCTTCTTTGGGATTAAATACCTCACCTTGTAGTACCTTAACCCTGCACAAACTGCATTCACCTGAACGGCACGCATTCTCTGCGCTAAAGCCGTGTCGCTCCATGCTATTTAGCAGTGGCTCATCTACCCTCGCCTGAAACTCGCCTTGGCCTTTAATGGTAACGGTTATCACATCTTCGGCTTTCACATTTGCTGGCCACCCAGGTAAATTCTGTGGATTTTTCGGTGGCCCGTTACACTCAATACGTACCCGGCGCGCTTTGATCTTTAAATCTCGCAGCAGCATTTCACAATGGTCATGAAACGCCGTTGGGCCACACACATAGTACATCTTGTTTTGTAATGCCGCTGTATCATCACCTAGCAGCTCAGTTAACGTTTCAACCGTTAAACGTCCGGTTCTGCCCTGATAGCCTGCTTGTGGACGAGTAATAATCCAGGTGACAGTTAGAAAGTCATGCTGCTGTTCAAGCTGTTTCACTTCATCTGCAAAGATAACGTCATCTTGATAACTGCTAGTGTATATCAAGTGCATTTTTTGCTGCGCTTTACGCTCAACAAACTTGTTTTGTGCCATATCTTCTATCATGGCTCTAGCGGGCGCGATACCTGAGCCACCTGCAATAAACACCAGATCATCACCATGAAACAATGGGTTATGGTAAAACGTGCCCATTGGGCCTGAGCTTTCAAAGCTATCGCCTTGCTTTACATCATCAATTAAATGATTAGAAACAAAGCCACCCTCTACACGCTTAATGGTTAAATCGTAATAATCACGCTGCTGCGGTGCGGATGAAATCGCATAAGGCCTCGCGGTGTCGGTGCCATCAATATTGACGAACAAGTTAATGTATTGCCCAGCTTGAAACGGTGGCAGCGGTTTACCTTTGCTTACTAAGCGTAAAGTCACGGTTGATGGTGTTTCTTTAATCACCTCAGACACCCGCAGCTGAATGCGCTTTGGGTGCAATTTCGCAACAGTATTTTTAACCGCGCCGTTTTGCTCATTAAAGTCGCTCCCCGACTGATACAAGGCTTTTTGCTGCATCAGGGCTTTATCGTATCCCGCCACTGCATGTAGAACATTTACTGGCGCTGATTGCTTAGCAGTATTAGACATGAGCGGTCTCCTTTTGCGCATCGACTTGCTGAGTTGCACTTGATTGAGGTGATTGAGCTTGTTGAGATGGTTGAGCTTGTTGCTGACTCGCCGCAGCAAACGCCTTTAACACGCCTTTTGCTGTTGTGTGCCCAGCCATATAGGTGGGCTGGAATCCCCCCATGCCCATCCAACTACCCGCCATGTGTAGACCTTTGACTTGGTCAATACGGCGCCGGAAGATATTGGCATCTTGAGTGTTTTGCTGAAAGCCATATATCGCGCCGCCCGGAGTATTAAGGTAACGCATCATAGTCAGCGGTGTTGCAGCCTCAATCTCTTCGATATGGGCGCGAATGTTAGGGAATACACGCTCAGCGTGATCAAGTAAATGCTCAGCAAACTGATATTTAGCTGCGGCATAATCTTCTGCTGTAATGTTTTGCCATGGCTCGCCGTATTGCAAGCACACTAGCGAGATAGCCGATTTGCCCTCAGGTGCAAAGCTTGGGTCGTCATAGTTATAACAGGTCAACATGGTATGCTTTGGCGGCGCGATAGTGCTCATTAAGTCGTGAGCAATATCTTCTTCTAAGTCGTCCACAATAAAGCTAGATGCGGCAGTGACACCGATATCTTGCGGCGCACAATCAAGACCGATATAAAGCACAAATGCTGACGTACCTAAGCGGCGCGACTTCATGTCTTGTGCGGCTTGCTTAGGTGTAGGAATGTCTAACAGCTCGTTGAATGTATGCTGCGGACTAATGTTTGAGATTATTTGCTGGCAGCTAAAGGTTTCACCGCTCTCTGTTACTACGGCTTTAACCTGACTATTCTCGGTTAAGATTTTCTCGGCGCCGCAGTTAAATTTGACCTCGCCGCCGGCTGCGAGAAATGACTCAAGCAAGGCGCTGGAAATCGCTTGCGAGCCGCCTTTTACATGGCAAGGTTTGAATGCTGCGTAGGAGTAAAACATGATAGCAAGATCTTTAAAGGCAAAATCTTTTGGCGGCATACCAAGGTAACACCAATATGCGGCAACTAACGCTTTTAACTCACGACTTTTAAAGAAGCCATCCAAAACATCTTTTGCGCTCTGCAAACCATATTGAGTAAATAACGGGCAGGTCGCGGTAAATTCTTGCTCGTCGGTTATGCGCTTGGCTTTTGGTAGCACCATAAAGCACTCCATCGACAAGCCCTCACACAAGGCGAGGAACTTACTTATCGCTGGTGCTTCATCTGGGAAGTGTTCAACTAAGGTTTTCTCCAGTCCTTTCCAACTTGCTGGCAAGGTAATGTCAATCGCATGCTCAGCACCGTCTTTGGCTGGCATAACATAGCGATATAGGTCGCGCTCAACCACCACATCTAACTTGTCCATAATGCCAAGCTCAGCAAACACCTGACGCATAATGAAAGGTTGTTTTTCAGTACCCATACCGCTGAGTTGGTGCAGCGCCACTTCAAACTCAAAATTACCGCGAACAAATGAAGTCGCGCAGCCGCCGGGAATATTATGGCGCTCAAGCAGCAAGGTTCTTGCCCCGCCTCTTTGCAAGGTGGCAGCGGCTGTTAACCCGCCGTTACCTGCGCCAATTACGATTGCATCAAAGTCTGTCATGGTCATTCGCTCTCCTTTTTTGTCGACCTAGCTGCATACCACAAAACATCCTTACAGCGTAAACTTTACACTATAAAGATACATTGAGTGGCATGAGAGTCAAGAGGCAAATTGATGAGCCAGCCGAGTAAAAGTGACATTGATCACCATAAATGTGCGGCGAGATTGATCCAGATCACTTTGAGCGGCGAATGACTGAGGTAGGTTTACACAGGTCGACTCACCGGAATTAGGAGACTACGATGGAATTAAAGAAATGCCCTAAGTGTTATACCGATGTATGTGTTAACGGAAAATGGTTTCACCATGATCATTTAACCACTAACGCCTACATGCTCAATGGTTCAGATCCGGTTAATGTCGAACTCGCCAAAGTGCCTACAACCGAGACCGAGCTGATTGAAATGCTCAATGAGCAGTTTTAGTTAGCAGCCGTTTTTACCTGCTCACATCTTTGGAGCTAAATTAAAAGCTGGCGTTAATGGCCAGCTTTTTCATGCTTGTTTCCCTACTCATACCCAATCAAACATTCATTTCACAAGCTGTTGGCACACGGTTTAAGCCGTTTGAATGAAGCTTTGTTAATTTTCGCCAACTGTTCAACATTTTCACTACATTTTGATCATCTAATTAAATTAACGTTCGGCTGTCACAAACCAGATTTTAGAGTAAGCATTTGAATTTAAACAGGTTTAAACCTTGGCACAGAAGCTGCTAAATCATTGCTATTCAAACGGTGGTGAGTTTCACCAGTAAAATTAATTAAATCGACAAGATGTGGGCAGGTATTCCTATGGAAAGGTTCAACAAACTGACTTTGGCACTTCCTTTTGCAGCGCTACTAACTTTAACGGCTTGTGAGCAAGCACCAGCTGATACCGCAAAAGAGGGAGAAGAAAAACAATATGCAATCCCGGTTGAAACCGCAAAAGTGCAACTGGCCGATGTATCTTCCTTCTACAGCACCACTGCAACCTTAGAAGCGCCAGAAGAATCCCACGTTACTACACGTATAGCAGGCTTGATTAAAGCGATTAACGTAGAAGAAGGTGACCGTGTTAAGCAAGGTCAAGTATTAGCAGTAATCAACGCTGAGCGTCAGGAATACGATTACAACCGCGCAGTGGCAGAAGTAAAAATCATTGAGCAAGAGCTAGACCGCTTAAATAAGATGAACAACAAAGAGTTTATTAGCCAAGACACCATGGCGAAACTTGAGTTCAACCTACAAGCAGCTAAAGCGCAGCGCGACCTTGCCAAGCTGCATGTTAAAGAAAGCTTTATCACCTCGCCTATCGACGGCGTGATTGCCAAACGTCACGTCAAAGTTGGCAATATGGCCAAAGAATTCCAAGAGCTATTTTATGTTGTAAACCAAGATGAGCTGCACGGCATTGTGCACTTGCCTGAGCAACAACTGCCTAGTTTAAAACTTGGTCAACAAGCAAGCGTGATTAGCCAGCACCGTAGCAACTCACCTGTAGCAGTAGATGCAAATGTGCTGCGCATTAGCCCAATTGTTGATGCCCAAAGCGGCACCTTTAAAGTGACATTAGCCGTACCTAATGAGGATGCGCGTTTAAAAGCCGGTATGTTTACGCGTGTAGAGATTAAATACGATACCCATGAAGACGTACTAGCCGTACCTTACAACGCCCTGATTAACCAAGATAACGTGCATGCTGTGTATGTGATTAACGACACCACGGCTGAGCGACGCGAAGTTACCCTAGGTTACCGTGAGAACAATCTGGTTGAGGTTATCTCTGGCGTCAATGCTGACGAGCGCATCGTTATTCGCGGTCAGCAAAACCTAAAAGATCAGTCACTGGTTGAAATAGTGACGCCTTTAGGTCAGCTCGCCAACAACGCGCCTGAGCAAACTAGCCAAGCCGCACCTCAATAACCACGGAGTCTCACATGTCAATTATCAATACCTCGGTAAAGCGACCAGTTACCGTGTGGATGTTCATGTTCGCCATTATGCTGTTTGGTGTTGTTGGCTTCACACGTTTGGCAGTCAAACTGCTACCAGATTTAAGTTACCCAAGCGTGACTATTCGCACCGCCTATGATGGTGCTGCGCCAGTCGAAGTTGAACAGCTTGTATCTAAGCCGATTGAAGAAGCGGTAGGCGTGGTAAAGGGCCTGCGCAAAATCAGCTCAATTTCACGCTCAGGCATGTCAGATGTAGTGCTTGAGTTTGAATGGGGCACCAACATGGATATGGCAAGCCTTGAAGTACGTGAAAAGCTTGACACCATTGAGCTGCCACTTGATATCAACAAGCCACTGTTGCTGCGCTTTAACCCTAATCTTGACCCGATTATGCGTCTTGCATTTTCATTGCCCAATGCCACGCCTGAGCAGCTTAAATCTCAGCGCACCTTTGCTGAAGAAGAGCTAAAGCGCCGCTTGGAAGCGCTAACCGGTGTGGCAGCAGTAAGGCTTTCTGGTGGCTTAGAGCAAGAAGTACACATTTTGCTTAACCAGCAAAAGCTGACCCAACTTAACTTGAACGCCGACGATATTAAACGCCGCATTAATCAAGAGAACATCAATTTGTCGGCGGGTAAAGTTATTCAGTCAGACAAAGAATACCTGGTTCGCACCCTAAACCAGTTCCACTCTTTAGAAGAGCTTGGTCAGGTGATTGTGTTTCGCGATGGCCAAAAGCTGGTACGGTTAAATGAAATTGCGACCATTGAAGATGCTTATAAAGAGCGTAGCGATATCACCCGTATTGGTGATTACGAATCAATTGAACTCGCCATTTATAAAGAAGGTGATGCCAACACAGTTGCGGTAGCGAAAAAGCTTAAAGCCGAGCTAGCTAAAATCAACGCAATGCAAGCTGAGCAAAACCAACTACAGGTTGCTAAAGCATCTACAGAAACGGACAGTGGCGCTGCAAAAGATGATGAGCAATCTGATGGAACAATCGTTGCCAAAGCTCATGCTGATGACGCTACAAATAAAGTAACGGCGCAAGCTGACGAGCAAAACCTGTCGATTATTTACGACCAGTCTGAGTTTATTCAAAGTGCGGTAAACGAAGTCACCTCAGCAGCTTTTATCGGTAGTTTGCTGGCGATGTTAGTTATCTATTTATTTTTGAAAGATATTATCGCTACTTTGATTATCTCAATCTCGATTCCGTTTTCAGTTATCGCCACCTTTAATATGATGTACTTTGCTGAGATCAGCCTAAACATTATGTCGTTAGGCGGTATTGCTCTAGCCATTGGTTTGTTAGTTGACAACGCCATTGTGGTACTAGAAAACATCGACCGCTATAAGGCGCAAGGCTTATCGCGCTTAGATGCGGCCGTAAAAGGCACCAAAGAAGTATCGGGCGCGATTTTCGCATCAACACTGACCACACTGGCAGTATTTATTCCACTGGTGTTTGTCGATGGTATTGCTGGCGCGCTGTTTTCAGACCAAGCAATGACGGTCACCTTCGCCCTTCTTGCTTCTTTGTTTGTGGCGTTAACCGCCATTCCTATGTTGGCGTCACGTCAAGGGTTTAAATCTCTGCCGCAAGCACAAACTGAGCAAGCAAAACCTATGCTCACAACCAAGTGGCAGAAAGTTAAGCACTACAGTGTTGCCGTGCTGACCTTCCCAGTAAAACTGCTATTTAGCTATCTACCAGCTGGGCTGCTGACTCTTGCGATGATTATTGGCCGCTTTATGCGCTGGCTATTTGCGATGATCACTAAGCCGTTTTTAGCAGCGTTTAATCTGGTGTATCGCACAGTCGAAACTGTGTACCACTCAGTATTAAAACAAGCGTTAAAGCATCAAGTTATTACCCTTATTATTGCCATCAGCGCAACTGTGGGCTGTGCCAGTTTATTCCCGCGCCTTGGCATGGAGCTTATTCCGCCGATGAACCAGGGTGAGTTTTATGTGGAGATTTTACTGCCGCCTGGCACCTCAGTTAGCCAAACTGACCGCGCGCTGCAGCAGCTAGCTTGGTCAATTAACGACATGGAACAAGTTAAGCATGCTTATAGCCAGGCTGGTAGCGGCGGCTTGATGACCTCAGATACCGCCAGAGGCGGTGAAAACTGGGGCCGCTTGCAAGTGGTGCTAAACTCGCCTCAAGCCTATGCTCAGGTAAAACAAGTGCTGCGCAATACCGCAATGAAGATGCCTGAGCTTGAAGCAAACATTGACCACCCTGAGCTATTTAGCTTTAAAACGCCCCTTGAAATTGAGCTTGCAGGTTACGACCTTGCTCAGCTAAAAGCGACTGCAGACCGTTTAGTGAGTGCACTGTCGCAATCTGAGCGCTTTATTGATATCAACACCAGCTTGCGTGATGGTCAGCCTGAGATCAGCATTCGTTTTGATCATGACCGCCTAGCGGCGCTGGGTATGGATGCACCTACTGTTGCTAATCGTGTAGCCCAGCGTGTAGGCGGCACTATTGCTAGTCAATACACGGTGCGTGATCGCAAGGTTGATATTTTGGTGCGTAGTGAGCTTGAAGAGCGTAATCACATTAGTGATATCGCCTCGATGATCATTAACCCAAACAGCAGCCAGCCAATTCCACTGAGCGCCATTGCCGATGTTGAGCTACAAACTGGCCCGTCAGCCATTAACCGCGTAAGCCAGCAACGTGTGGCCATTGTGTCGTCAAACCTAGCTTATGGCGATTTAACAGAAGCGGTCGCTGAAGCGAATCAAATCCTTAAAGCTCAAGCGATTCCGAGCTCAATTCAAGCACGATTTGGTGGCCAAAATGAAGAGATGGAGCATTCATTCCAATCACTTAAAATCGCGCTGGTGCTAGCTGTTTGCTTGGTATATCTAGTTATGGCAAGTCAGTTTGAGTCGTTGCTGCATCCGCTGCTGATTTTGGTCGCTGTACCAATGGCAGTCAGCGGTAGCGTATTGGGCTTGTTTATCACGAACACTCACTTGAGCGTGGTGGTATTCATCGGCTTGATTATGCTGGCAGGTATTGTGGTGAATAACGCCATTGTATTAGTTGACCGTATCAATCAGCTACGCCGTCAGGGTAAAGATAAAATTGACGCCATTAGTGAAGCGGCTAAATCGCGCCTGCGCCCAATTTTAATGACCACCATGACCACTACCCTAGGTTTGTTGCCAATGGCTATCGGTGTGGGAGACGGTAGTGAAGTACGTGCACCAATGGCCATTACCGTGATATTTGGTTTATGTATCGCCACTGCCCTTACCTTATTGGTTATTCCGGCGCTGTATGGGCTGTTTGACCGCAAACAGTTCAAAGTTGAAACCACTAAAACGTCTGATGATAACTCAGCTGCGCAGTTAGTGGAGGAGCGAGTATGAACCTCACCAAACTGGCGCTAAATCGCCCTGTTACCACCAGCATGTTTTTTGTCGCCATTATGCTATTTGGCATGGCGGCAAGCAGACTGCTACCGCTGGAGATGTTCCCTGGCATTGATATACCGCAAATCATGGTAGAAGTGCCTTATAAAGGCTCGACGCCTGCTGAGGTTGAGCGCGAAATCACTAAGGTGCTTGAAGAAGCCTTAGCAACTATGGGCGGCATTGAAGAAATGCGCAGCGACTCGACCCAAGAAGGCGCGTTTATTCGCCTAAATATGAAATGGGGCGAAGCGGTTGCGACTAAAAGCTTAGAGGCGCGAGAGAAAGTCGACTCTGTGCGGCATCTGTTACCACGCGATGTTGAGCGGGTATTTATCCGTCAGTTCTCGACCTCAGATATGCCGATTTTAACCATACGAATTTCAAGTGAGCGTGAGCTTTCCAACGCTTATGACTTACTTGAAAAGCAGCTACGTAAGCCGTTAGAGCGGGTTGAAGGCGTATCAAAGGTGACCCTTTATGGCGTCGAGCAAAAGCAAGTTGAAATCCGTATAGACGCAGACCGCCTTGCAGCGGCTGGTGTTGGCAGCCAAGCGTTGCAGCAACGTTTAATGCGCGAAAACTTCGTCTTAAGTGCTGGCACGCTGCGCGCTAACAATCAGGTTTATCAGGTATCACCTAAGGGCGAGTTCACTAATCTCGATGACATTAAGCAATTAGTGATCAAACCGGGTGTTCGTTTAGAAGACTTTGCCGATGTCAGCTTTTCACTGCCAGAGAAACGCGAAGGCCGCCGCCTAGATGGTAAGTACGCGGTGGGTTTGGATGTATTCAAAGAATCAGGCGCTAATCTAGTAGCAGTGTCTGAGCGCGTGCTCAAGGTGATTGAGCAAACCAAGCAAGATAAACAGTTTAATGGCATCAAGCTGTTTGTAATGGAAGACCAAGCTTTTGGAGTAAAGTCATCACTTAAAGACTTACTTATCTCAGGCTTGATTGGTGCCCTACTGTCATTTGGCGTGCTGTACCTGTTCTTACGTAACCTTAAGATGACCCTAGTGGTGGTGTCTTCGGTGCCAATTTCACTGTGTATGACCTTAGCTGGCATGTACTTTTTAGGCTACACCTTGAACATTCTATCGATGATGGGACTGCTGCTTGCTGTCGGTATGCTGATTGATAACGCAGTGGTAGTAACAGAAAGCGTGCTGCAGGAAAAACAAAAAGCGGCGCAGTCATCACTAGATAATCAGGGGCTTCCACTGGGCAAACAGTCACAAGCGGAACAGCCACAAGAGAAAAAAGCGCTACTTCTAGGGGTTGATAAAGTATCACTTGCAGTACTTGCAGGCACGCTGACTACCGCAATTGTATTTTTGCCCAATATTTTTGGCGTTAAGGTTGAGCTCACTATCTTTTTAGAGCATGTGGCGATTTCGATTTGTATTTCGCTTGCCGCATCACTACTTGTTGCTAAAACCTTAATTCCGCTAATGCTGAATGTGTTCGACTTTGAGGTAACACCTGAAAAAGAGCCGGGCATGCTAGCAAGGTTTTATCAGCGCAGCTTACGCTGGATATTAACTCGCCCGAAACGCTCAGGCGTTGCCGCAATCGTGATTCTGGCATCAACCGCCCTGCCGCTATCGATGGTGCAGCAAGACCAAAGTGACGGTGAAGGTAACGACAGACTGTACATTAACTATCAGCTAAAAGGTCGCCACAGCCTCAATGTCACAGAGTCAGTTATTGACCGCATGGAAACCTACCTTTATGCCAACAAAGAGAAGTTTCATATCGACTCGGTTTATAGCTACTACTCGCCAGACAGTACTCAAACCACCATCTTGCTTGAAAAAGACCTAGATGTGGATATGGCGGCATTGAAAAAAGAGATCCGCGAAGGCTTCCCTAAATACTCGATTGCCACGCCGCAATTTGGTTGGGGCGGCGACAATAATGGTGTGCGCATTACCCTAACAGGTCGCTCTACCACCGAGCTTATCCGCATTAGTGAGCAAGTCGTGCCGCTACTAAGTACCATCGAAGGTTTAGTGGATGTGCGCTCTGAGGTGAACAGTGCCCAGCAAGAAGTCATTGTGATTATTAACCGCGAAATGGCGGCAAGACTTGATTTGCCATTGCAAGAGATTGCCTCGAATGTTGCCATTGCACTGCGTGGTACGCCGCTACGTTCATATCGTCATGATCCAAGTGGCGAGCTTCGCATTGAAATGAGCTTTGATAAAAGCTGGCAACAGTCGTTAGAGAACCTAAAGCAGCTGCCTATTGTGCGCCAAGGTGACCACGTTTATACCTTAGATAGCATTGCGCAAATCAATATTCAGCCAAGGTTTGACACCATTAGGCATTACAATCGCCAAACTGCACTGTCTATTGGTGCCAACCTTGAGGACATGACCACTGAGGAAGCACAAAAGCAAATCACTAAGGTGATGGAAACGGTTAACTTCCCCTACGGTTATGACTATTCGTTGCGCGGTGGATTCCAACGCCAGGATGAAGATCAGGCAATTATGGCAGTAAACATGGTGCTGGCATTGGCAATGATTTACATCGTAATGGCGGCCTTGTTTGAGTCGCTGGTATTGCCAACAGCAATTATCACCTCAATCTTGTTCTCAATTACCGGCGTATTTTGGGGATTATGGATAACCTTTACCCCAATGTCAGTGATGGCAATGATTGGTATTCTGATCTTAATGGGTATTGTGGTAAACAATGGCATTGTACTGGTTGACCAAATCAATCAGATGACGCCAGAATTAGACGAGCTTAGCGATACCATTATCAAGGTGTGTCAAACCCGTTTGCGCCCTGTGTTAATGACAGTCTCCACAACGGTGTTGGGACTGGTTCCGCTTGCTATGGGTGACACCCAAATTGGTGGCGGCGGCCCGCCATATTCACCAATGGCAATCGCGATTATTGGCGGCCTGACCTTTTCGACGGTAACCAGTTTGTACCTAGTACCTCTTTGTTATCAAGGCTTGTATGTGATGCGCCATAAAAGCGCGATTAGATTGGGGATTGCAGACCAAACCGCCAAGAGACTGCTGCCTTGGACCAAGGGTGAGCGCATGAGCGATTGATTATTTGTCATGTACTAAAGGTTAACGAGCTTTGATTGCGCAAGACGCCGTTAAATCATCCCTGATGGCTCCGCTTTAGCATCCCTGCTAAAGAGGCTTGTTTACTCAAAGCTCATTAATCCCATAAGGAAACGCGCGATAAATGTTCATAATCGCTAGGTTAGAACAAGAGTTTTATTCTACTGATGCATTAAAAGTTTATCCCTTAGCGAAACACCAAACACCTAAACGAGATGCTGTGCTGATCGTTTAGGTGTTTTTTTACGTATTTGCAGCTAAGTTGTATATGCAGCCAGCTTTTAGGTTTTACGAAAGCCTAGCCTATGCATCAACAGACTCAAGAGAAAATAATAATTAAAGTAAGGAAGCCCTATGAAGCCATCCCTAGCGCCATCTTCACGCGTTCAACCATTTTCTAGCAAATCAAGATTGCCAAACAAGCTCCAAGGTAACAATCGTACGCGCCCTATTCTGGTGAGCTTTGCATTGTTGCTCACTGCTTTATCAATTTTTTCAGCAAAGGCTGATGATGACAGGTTTAAAGATGTTGAGATTAGTGCAACCAAGCTTACCGACAATGTGTATCTGCTGACTGGCTCTGGCGGCAATATAGGGGTTTCAAGTGGTGAAGATGGACTCTTGATTATTGACGATCAATTTGCGCCGCTAGCAGGTAAAATTGAACGGGCACTACGTCACTTACATCAACAAGGCGGTGGCAAAGCTGATGCAAGACCCAAATACGTGATTAATACCCACTATCACGGCGATCATACTGGCGGCAATAGCCATTTCGGCGAGCATGGCACCATACTCGCCCATCACAACGTACTGAAACGTTTAAGTGATAACCCAAAAACACCTAAAACTGCACTGCCTGTTATCACCTATGATCAGGGCATCCATATTCATTTTAACAATGACACTTTAGACGTCATTCATCTTGGTGCGGGTCATACCGATGGCGACAGTGTTGTGCACTGGCAGCAAAGTAATGTTATCCACATGGGCGATTTGTACTTTAAAGACCGCTTCCCTTACGTAGATTTAAAAGGCGGCGGCTCTGTAATGGGCTATCGTGATAACATCGCAAAGATCCTACTTAAGATCCCAGACGACATTCAAATCATTCCAGGCCATGGCGAAATGGCCAGTAAAGCTGAGCTTCGCGAGTTTAAGCATATGCTTGATGACAGCATTAACTGGATGCGAGGACAAATTCAGGCGGGTAAATCATTGGAGCAAATCCACGCAGCAGGCGTGCCAGAGAAATACAAAAGCTGGGGCTGGCGGTTTATCACCGAGAAAAGGTGGATTGATACCTTGTATAACGACCTAAGTAAGTAGCCAATTAACAATGGTCATTATTACAATGTGACGACGTGTCTATTGAGGTAAAAATTTAATGAAAACCATTGGCCTTATTGGCGGCATGAGTTGGCAGTCAACCATGAGTTATTATCAGCTAATTAACACCGAAGTTGGTGAGCGCCTTGGCGGATTACACAGCGCCAAGATTCTTCTTAACAGTGTCGATTTTGCACCTATAGCGCAAATGCAATCTCAAGGTGAATGGCTGCAGGCAACGCAAAGCTTAGCAGAGGCTGCGCAAGCGCTGCAGCTTGCAGGTGCTGATGCAATTGTGATTTGTACCAACACCATGCATAAAGTTGCCGCAGGTGTAGCAAAAGCGGTTACCGTGCCGCTGCTGCACATCGTAGACCCAACAGCGCAGGCCTTGCACTCACAAGGCATCAACAAGGTGGGGTTGCTCGGCACAGGCTTTACCATGCGCGAAGCGTTTTATAAACAGCGCCTTGAAGACAGGTTTGCCATTGACGTTGTAACACCTGATGACAAAGATATGCAGCTAGTGCACGACATAATTTATCAAGAGCTTTGCCATGGCGTGATTAAGACTGAGTCGAAGCAAATTTATCTTGATGTTATCAGAAAGCTCGAAGAGCAAGGCGCGCAAGGGGTAATTTTAGGTTGCACAGAAATCGGCCTTTTGGTTCAACAAGCCGATTGCCAGCTGCCATTATTTGATACCACGTCACTGCATGCCAGCGCTGCGGTTAATTTCATCCTATCGTGATTGCTGAGGCTTAGGCTTAGGCTTAGGCTTAGCTGAATCGTTAATAGAAATAGCTTAAGTTCCAACAAAAATGCCTGGGATTGACTCATGTTATAGAGTCAGCCCAGGCATTTTATTTACGTCAGTTCTAAAGGCTCGCTTTGACGATTGACGCTAAAAGCCAGCTCTTAAAATTAATGCTAGAACTAACGCTAGAGTTTAGCGCTGAAAATTAGCAAGGCGAGCAAATGCAGCATCATACTGTTGCTTTAAATCTGCTACCAAATCACCTGCGCTTTGTACTTTCTTAATCGCGCCGATCCCTTGCCCGCAACCCCAGATATCTTTCCAGGCTTTCTTATCGGTATTGCCACCTGAGCCAAAGTCCATCTTACTTGGGTCACTTTCAGGCAAATTGTCAGGGTCCATACCAGCGTTAACAATCGATGGCTTTAGGTAGTTACCATGAATACCAGTAAATAGGTTGCTGTACACGATGTCTTCAGCACTGCTATCGACAATACACTGCTTATAATCTTCTAGCGCACGCGCTTCCGTGGTCGAGATAAACGCAGAGCCAATATAACCTAGGTCAGCGCCCATCGCCTGTGCAGCCAAAATAGAATCGCCGTTGGCAATTGAGCCAGATAATAATAACGGGCCATCAAACCATTCACGAATTTCTGAAATAAGTGCCAGTGGCGATTGGGTGCCTGCATGGCCACCTGCGCCTGCAGCCACTGCAATTAAACCATCTGCACCCTTAGCAATCGCTTTTTTGGCAAAGGTATTATTGATGATATCGTGCAATACAATTCCGCCATATGAATGCACAGCTTCATTCACTTCGACGCGCGCGCCCAAAGAGGTGATCACAATCGGCACCTTGTACTTAACGCACAAGGCTAAGTCTTCTTCTAAGCGATTGTTCGAGCGGTGCACAATCTGATTAACCGCAAAAGGCGCTGCCGGCTTGTCTGGGTTTGCCTTATTGTACGTTGCTAACTCTTCGGTAATTTGAATAAGCCATTTTTCAAACTCACCCTCGCCTCTCGCATTTAGTGACGGGAATGAGCCTACAATGCCCGCCTTACATTGGGCAATGACCAGCTCAGGGCCAGAAATAATAAATAGCGGCGCAGCGACTGCTGGCACAGATAAACCTTGTTTTAAAATTGGAGGAACAGCCATTACCAGATTTCCTTGTTATTGAGTACACCTTTATTATTCATCGTTACAAGATAAAAAGAATGACACCACACCACATAAACTTGACACTTTATAACAAAATTTGCCTAAATATAGATAAATACGCCTTAAAAGTTGATATCAATAAACAAATTCGATGGCAAGTCATTCAAGCAGCAACGTCTCAATCAATAATATCTCGATCAGTGTGGCGTTCGCGCAAACCGCACTAGCCAAAGTGCCAATTAGCGATGATGAGAAATCCAACATTCTGCAGCAATGTCGTATCCCGAGCCAATTACTCATGCAGCCAAGTGCACGTATCTCACTGCGTCAGTATGGCGAGTTGATCACTCAGTTAATGCTTGCGGGTAAAGATGAGTTACTCGGACATGGCGAGCAGATTTTGCCGATTGGCAATTTCGCGATAATGAGCCACTTTATGATCACCGCTAAAAACCTTGAGCACGTGCTAAAACGCCTCAAGCAATATAATCAGGTGATGGACAATGACTTAAGTATTGAGATTGAAATCGTTGCAGATGAATGTAAGGTATCGCTGCCAAAACTAGATTTAGCTTTGCAATCACAGCTATTTGTGTATGAGTTTGGCTTGTTCTTTATTCACCGCATGCTCAGTTGGTACAGTCAGTCGATTATACCCATCACAGCGATTGAATTGCCCTTTGCTGCGCCTGTGCACGCGAGAGACTACGCATTGGTCTTTTACGGCGCACCCATTAAGTTTAACGCACCGAGAGCTAAGCTCAATTTCGACAAACGCTTACTCGTAAAAGAAAATAAACGCGGCTTAGCAGCACTTGAGCAGCTGCTAACAAACCCTATTGCAAACTTGTTGATGCTGCAGTTTCACAGCCAAAGTTACTCTGCCCGAGTGGGAGAAATACTGCAAAGTACGCTACAAGCGCGAATACCCGAAATACCTGAGCTCCCTAGCTTAGATAAAGTCGCAGCCAAGCTTAACCTTGCACCTTATACCTTACAAAGAAGATTGAGCGATGAGGGCAATAGCTTTATCGCGTTAAAGAATCAACTCAAGCGCGACAAGGCCATCGAGCTACTCGCTCACAGTGAACTGTCGATAGAGCAAATCAGCCATTATTTAGGATTTGCAGAAACCAGCCCTTTCACCCGCACCTTTAAACAATGGACAGGTGTGCCACCTAGTGCCTATCGTAAACGCTAAAGCACACACAAAAATGCCACTGAATGATGACTCAATCAGTGGCATTTAATAGCTAATCGACTAAACCAATAGACTCAGTTATGAAGCCTTTTTAGCTTTCGCTTTTGGTTTCTTCTTGGTGTTTTCAGCGACCCATTTACCTGCGATAAATTTCGCTGACCAACCTGTGGCTTTACCGTCTTTCTCACTGGCAACGTATTGCTCTTTGGTCTTACGGCTAAACTTCACCAGCGTTGGGTTACCGTCGTCATCTTTCACCGGTGCATCAGCTAAGAACTGGTACTTAGGCCATAGTAACTCACGGTATTTAACCAGCTCTTCAACCAAAGGCGCACGGGTTTCGCGCGATTTCGGGAAGGTGCTAGCCGCTAAGAAGATACCTGCTGCGCCATCACGTAGTACAAAGTGCGCATCTGACTTAGTACATTTTAGCTCTGGCAAGAAAATAGGATCTTCCTTTGGTGGCGCCGCTTCACCGCTTTTCAGCAGTTTACGGGTGTTCTTACAATCTGGGTTAGTACAACCAAAGTACTTACCAAAGCGGCCGTTCTTCAACTCCATATCACTGCCGCACTTGTCGCACTCAATGATAGGACCATCGTACCCCTTGATCTTAAAGGTGCCCTCTTCGACGTCAAAGCCTTCACATGTAGGGTTGTTACCACACACATGCAATTTACGCTTCTCATCGATTAGGTAGCTGTCCATGGCGGTACCACAGATTTTACAACGCTTCTTAGCGCGCAGTGCATCAGTTTCACCTTCTTCGGTGTCACTTACCGCTTCTTCACCTGGCGTTAAGTTAAGTGTGGTTTTGCAGCGCTCTTTTGGTGGCAATGCATAACCAGAACAACCGAGGAATACACCGGTTGAGCCAGTACGAATACCCATTGGGCGACCACATGTCGGACACTCAATGTCAGTGACGACCATCTCATTCGGGCGCATACCGCCTTCTTCAGGGTCTAGCTCAGCTTTACCTAGTTGCTTGGTGAAATCACCATAGAAACCGTCGAGTACTTTCTTCCAATCAAGCTTGCCTTGAGCCACATCATCAAGTGTTTGCTCCATGCCAGCGGTAAAATCGTAGCTCATTAAATCATTAAAGCTATCTACCAGACGCTCGCTGACAATCTCACCCATCTTCTCAGCGAAGAAACGGCGATTTTCAACTTTCACATAACCACGGTCTTGAATAGTCGAAATAATGGTCGCGTAAGTTGATGGACGGCCAATACCACGCTTTTCTAGCTCTTTTACTAGCGATGCTTCACTGTAACGTGCAGGCGGCTTGGTAAAGTGCTGCTTAGGCATTAGGTCTGCAAGGGATAAACTATCGCCCTTTTCAACCACTGGTAAGGTGTTGTCTTCTTCGTTTTTCTTGCTCATTGGCGGCTGCACGCGCGTCCAACCATCAAAGCGCAAGGTACGTCCACTGGCTTTCAGCTCGTAATCGCCAGCTGTAACAGTTAAACGCGTTGCATCGTATTTTGCAGGTGTCATCTGACACGCAACAAACTGACGCCAAATTAGTTCATACAGACGCTGCGCATCACGCTCCATGTCAGTCAATGAAGTAGACTTCACTTTAACATTCGATGGACGAATCGCTTCGTGCGCCTCTTGTGCACCTTCTTTACTTCCGTAACGAATAGGATCTTTCGGTAGGTACTTATCACCATACTCGCCGCCGATAAGCTCACGCACATTATCCAGTGCTTCTTGGCTTAAGTTGGTGGAGTCGGTACGCATATAAGTGATGTGACCGGCTTCGTATAGGCGCTGCGCCATCATCATGGTTTTCTTCACGCCAAAGCCTAAACGGGTTGATGCCGCTTGCTGCAGTGTTGAAGTAATATAAGGTGCAGAAGGTCTGCTTGACGTTGCTTTGTCTTCACGGCCTGTAACCGTGAAGCTCGCGTCTTTCAGCGCGTCGACAGCAACTTGCGCTTGCGCTTCATTAATCGGGTTAAATGCAGCAGATTGATACTTGCTGACCTGCATTTTTAGCGCTTCAGCACTGCTGGTATTTAGCTTGGCATGAATGTCCCAAAACTCTTCAGGAACAAAGGCTTTAATTTCGCCTTCGCGCTCTACCACTAAGCGCACAGCAACAGATTGAACGCGCCCTGCTGATAAGCCACGTGCAACTTTTTTCCATAATAATGGTGACACCATAAAGCCCACAACACGGTCGAGGAAACGACGCGCTTGCTGAGCATTAACCATATTGGTATCAAGTGCCGATGGTTTACTAAATGCGTCTTGAATCGCAGACTTAGTGATCTCGTTGAACACTACGCGTTGATAGCGTGAGTCTTCACCGCCGATAATTTCTTGCAAGTGCCAGGCAATGGCTTCCCCTTCGCGGTCCAAATCGGTTGCGAGATAGATTTGGTCAGCTGACTCTGCAAGGGTTTTAAGCTCTTTTACGACTTTTTCTTTGCCGGGAAGAATTTGATACTTAGCCGCCCAAGACTTTTCAGGGTTAACCCCCATGCGAGCAACCAAGGCTTTTTGATCACGTGCTTTCTTATATTTGGCTTTTTCTTCAGGTGACATTTTGCGCACTTCAGCAGCAGTTTTGCCGCCCTTGCTGCCATCTGATGTCGACGACGTTGGCAAATCACGGACGTGACCTACACTCGACTTAACGATGTATTCTTTACCAAGATATTTGTTGATTGTCTTGGCTTTGGCCGGTGATTCGACAATAACTAGCGATTTACCCATAAATTAATTTACGCCAAATAGTCTCAAAGGATAGAAAATTGGTTACATATATAGAGTGTTGCGCCGCGAGTTTCAAGTTAATCGCGTTTTTATGTGTCCAGTGTGCCATTTTTTAATCAAATTAAAAAAATGAAAAAATTTTTTTTGCGTTATTAAAAAGTAATATTTCATATTTACCTAACAAGCAATCACTATTGTGCATTTTTAGTCACTTTTATTATATTGGACAAAAATAGTACGACTTGTGAAGCCCTTGCGCATGAGTATACTGGCGGTAAATTAGCATCCACTGAGATGCAGTATTGTGCAAAACATTCGGTGGCGAAGTTCTATTTTTATGCAATAGACTTTTGTTGCAAAAACTCGCTAATCACGGCAGTTTGCCCCCATAATTACAATAATTCACTGACTTCAAGGAATACGAATGAAACACTTCGAAGCGAACTTTGATGGACTGGTTGGCCCAACCCACAACTATGCTGGCTTATCTTTTGGTAACGTAGCCTCTTATAGCAACGCTGCGCAAGCATCAAACCCAAAAGCCGCTGCCAAGCAAGGCTTAGCCAAAGCAAAAGCCTTGGCTGACTTAGGCATGGTTCAAGGTGTATTAGCGCCGCAAGAGCGTCCTGATCTTTATTCGCTTCGTCGTATGGGCTTTAGCGGTAGTGACGCAGAAGTGTTAACCCAAGCAGCAAAGCAAGCGCCTATGCTGTTAAATGCCTGCTGCAGCGCATCAAGTATGTGGACGGCAAACGCTGCAACCGTATCGCCATCAGCCGATACTCGTAATGGTAAAGTGCACTTCACCCCAGCGAATCTGGTTGACAAGCTTCACCGCTCAATCGAGCCAACAACTACCGGCAACATCTTAAAAGCAACATTTAGTGATGAGAAACACTTTCAGCATCATCAACACTTACCAGAGCATGCAAGCTTTGGTGACGAAGGTGCTGCAAACCATACGCGTCTATGTAGCGATTATGGTCATGCTGGCGTTGAGCTATTTGTATACGGCCAACAGGCGATGAACCCAAATGCGCCTAAGCCAAAGAAATTCCCTGCCCGTCAAACCCTTGAAGCTTCTCAAGCTGTTGCGCGTTTGCATCAATTAGATGATGAAAGCTGCGTATTCATGCAGCAAAATCCTGATGTCATTGACCAAGGTGTATTCCATAACGACGTTATTTCTGTGGGCAACCAAAATGTGCTGTTCTACCACGAACAGGCATTTGTAGATACGGCAGCTAAGTTTGATGAAATCCGCCGAAAAATGAACACTGACGTACACTTTGTGAAAGTGGCAACTGAGCAGGTTTCAATTCAAGATGCGGTTAAGAGCTACCTGTTCAACACGCAAATCATCACCCTACCAAACGGTGAAATGGCGATCATTGCGCCAACAGATTGTGAAGAAAACCCAGCGGTTCACGCTTATCTAAACGAGCTAGTGACACTTGGCACACCGATTAAGCAAGTGCGCTACTACGATGTGAAGCAAAGCATGCAGAATGGTGGCGGCCCAGCGTGTCTGCGTTTACGTGTAGCAATGAACGAGCATGAAGTGGCTGCGGTTAACCAAAACACCTTAATGAATGATGCACTATTTACTCGCTTAAATACCTGGGTAGATAAGCACTATCGCGATACGCTAACGGTTGCTGACTTAGCTGACCCACAGTTAATTATAGAGTCGCGCACCGCACTTGATGAATTAACCCAAGTCTTAAAACTTGGCAGCGTTTACCAGTTCCAAAAATAAACGCTAACGACTGCTAATCAGTCCACCAAAAAAGAACAATAAAAAACTGCATAGTGATATGCGGTTTTTTATTTGTTCGCAGCTTTAATTGTCTTAGCGCTATTATTTATATGTGGGTATATGTGGCGTTATATATCGTGATATCTGTTGCTCAAATGTAAGCTAAGTGTTTTGGATTTAAAGCGTGAGTTTTTCGATATCAATGAACTGACTTGCGTGCTCAGTTTTTGCGTTATTTAGGTGAGGAATGTAGCCAAGAAATGGGCTAGTCATTAGCGTTTTTAAACTCGCTAAGTTGGCATCAATTTCACTCATTTCCGCATCAACTTGATTAGCAACCCAACCCGCTATTTCGAGTCCATCAGCCTCAATTGCTTGCTGAGTTAACAGCGCATGGTTTAAGCAGCCAAGTTTCATGCCCACAACCAATATCACGCCAAGTTTATTGCCATCTTGACTTAGATTTTGTTCAAGTTGCTTGATCGCGCGCGACATAAGCTGGTCGCCGCCCAATGGTAGTAGCCAGCCACCAGCGCCTTCGATTAAGGCGAAGTCAACATCCTTTATTGGCGCCTGGTTTATTACCTCAGTTACCCGCTGCTCAGTTAGCGCTAACCCTTGATTGGCCGCGGCAATATGCGGCGCGATAGCTGGCTCAAACGCGATAGGGTTAACAATGTGATAATCAAGCTCCACATTAGCCTGTTCCATCAAGGCTAAGGCATCGGCGTTACGCAGTCCTTCACTTGTCACTTCACAACCTGACGCTATAGGTTTTAAGCCAAATTTACTGCCTTTAGCTAAAGACAGCAGCGCCGATGACACCAAGGTTTTGCCACTATCGGTATCGGTTCCTGTCACAAAGTAAATCAATGTCTTTATCCTTTTACTGTAGGGCTTTGCTTGTAGTTACAAATGAGCCAGTTAAAAGCTAGGCCTTTGTCGCTAACTTTTCAGCGTGAATAATGGCGATATGGTAAGTCAAAGGTATGCCCTCGGTAGTTCTTAACCCCTCAGACAACTTTTGTCTTTGTCGCCATTGAGACTTAGTTAATGCCTCACCCGCTTCACTGTCTGAGCTTGCAGATGCGCCCACACCTTTTATGGAATATAACAGCGATTTAAGGCTATCAAAATGCACGGTCACCTTTTCAACTTTGGCGTGTTTGATCAACCAGTTTTGACTGACCAGCGACTGCTCGCTAGCGCACGGCTCGCCAGTTGCTACTTGCAAATTGGCGCCACTGACGACGCCAAAAGCACTCATCACTTTGGGCATGCTTAAAAAGCGGTTTACTCTGAATCCAAGCGCCTTAAGTTCAGGCAAACTGCCATCGACCACAGTCGCAATAAAACAGTTGCCAGATGGCAATAGCACGCGATTAAGTTGTGATATCGCTTTGGGTAAATCGTCACACCACTGCAGCGCGAGATTTGAATACACATTGGCTGTACAGTCATCGCTAAGCGTTAGGTTTTGCACATCGCATTGTAAGGTCTGATAGCGGGGAAAGTTAGCACGTAGCTGAGCTAGCATTCCTGGCGCAATATCAACACCAGTTACTTGGTCTACTTGGCTAAATGCTGAAAAATCCGTACCTGGACCACAACCTATATCAAGTAACGGGCCTTTCAAGGGCGCAGCGATATCTTGCTTGTGCATTAACTCATGTAAGCGCGATGCGGTTTGCCGCTGCACGACGTCATGCTGCTTATAACAAGTGGCAGCTTGAGAAAATGTGTTGGCGACGTTCGGCTTTGATGTCATAAAGTTAATACGGCTCTTAAAACTGTTTGTGTGATAAAAATGGTTTTTGCCTTTGTATCGTTCTACGGATGTACCGATGAGCCTACTCAGCTAGCTTAAAGACAAAGATAACGCATCAACCAAATTGGTAATTTGCTCGCTTGTATGAGTGGCAGATAAGGTAATCCGCAATCTGGCGGCACCTTTAGGCACCGTTGGCGAGCGTATTGCGCCCACTACAAAGCCAAGCTTTGATAGCTTATTTGCCAGCGCAACAACTTCGCTATCTGCACCAATAATGATTGGCTGAATAGGTGTCGCAGAATCAGCTAATAGATACTGACGGCTCACGTCAGATTGCTGATATAGCGACCGAAACAGGGCAATATTATTATTTAGCTTGTCAATTAGCGTTGGCGTGGCTTGGATATAGTTAATTGCCGCAAGCGCCACATAGGCATTGGCAGGCGATAAGGCGGTGGAGTAAATATAGTGGCGAGCATTAGCAACTAAATAATCAATTACCTGCTTTGAGCCTAATACCGCCGCTCCCTGACAACCGAGAGCTTTACCAAAAGTGATCACTTGAATATCAGCAATGTCAGCCGAAACTGCGCTTAACTTGTTGCAGTTAACCTGTATGCCATTGCCAGTTATCCCAAAACCGTGGGCATCATCGACAATCAGCCAGCTGCCGTGTTGCTTGCAAAGCGCTGATAACTCGTTAAGCGGCGCGCGATCACCGTCCATACTAAATGTACTTTCAGTCAGCACCACGGTAGGTTCAAGTTTGGTCAGGATTCGCTGCGCGCTTTCAATGTCATTGTGCAAAAAGCGTTTTAGTTTCGCGCCACTATGCTTGATGCCATCAATAACGCTGGCGTGAATAAGCTTGTCGGCAACAACTGTGTTATCACTATCAAATAGGGTTTCTATTAATGCTGAATTAGCACTAAACCCTGAGCAAAATAGCAAACAAGCTTGATGGCCAGTCGCCTGGCAAAGCGCCTGCTCTAGGGCTTGATGCGCCTGACTATATCCAGAAACAAGTGGTGAGGCTTTCGCGCCAACACCATAACGCTCTGCGCCCTTAGCCGCAGCGGCTCTCATTGGCTCACAGCTAGCTAGGCCAAGGTAGTCATTGTGGCTAAAATCAATTAACCCAGCGCCCACAACGCGGCGCTGACGCAATCTACCGGCATCAGCTAATTGCTTGGTTTTCTGCGCCATTTTAGCTTGGAGTGGATGCACCATGCTCTCTAACTTTATCATCGATGAGCCTAAAGATACTTTATCGAACTGCCAGTTAAGTGTTACAGCGCAGCTGCATCATAAAACTGCATGGTGTCACGATCTTTTTTGGCTTTTGCGCTAGCAATAAGTTGCTCATCTTTATCAAGATCGGCATCAGCAACGGCTTGAGGACCTTGCTCAGGGTGCAAGCCCAGTTTCTTAAACAACATCATGTCGTCGTTTTCTTCTGGGTTTGGTGTGGTAAGTAGTTTGCAGCCATAGAAAATTGAGTTGGCACCAGCAAAGAAACACATAGACTGTAGCTCTTCGGTCATATTCTCGCGCCCAGCTGATAAACGAACTCGCGACAGTGGCATAGTAATACGGGCAACAGCAATGGTGCGGACAAACTCAAGCGGGTCGAGATCATCTAGCTTCTCAAATGGCGTACCTGCAACTTTAACCAGCATATTAATTGGTACAGAATCTGGGTGCTTATCCATATTAGCGAGCTGCTGAATAAGACCTGCACGATCACTTGCTTGCTCACCCATGCCGACAATACCGCCAGAGCAAACTTTCATGCCTGATGCGCGCACATTGTCTAGGGTATCTAAACGATTTTGATAGGTACGCGTGGTAATAATGTCGCCATAGTACTCAGGTGAGGTATCTAGGTTGTGGTTGTAATAATCTAAGCCAGCGTCTGCTAACTGATCAGACTGCTCTTTTGACAACATGCCCAGTGTCATACAGGTTTCCATGCCCAGTGCTTTAACATCTTTTACCATCTGCGTTAGGTATGGCATGTCGCGCTCACGCGGGTTACGCCAGGCTGCGCCCATACAGAAACGTGATGCACCCGCGGCTTTGGCACTTTTTGCCTCGGTTAGCACTTTTTCAATTTCCATTAAGCGCTCTTTTTCAAGCCCCGTGTCATAACGAGCACTTTGCGGGCAATACTTACAATCTTCAGGACAAGCACCAGTTTTAATCGAAAGTAAACGGCTTATCTGCACTTCGTTAGGGTCAAAGTTTTCACGATGGATACTATGCGCCTTAAACAAGAGATCATTCATTGGCAACGCAAAGAGAGCTTCAATTTCAGCTTTAGTCCAATCGTGACGAACAATAGCTAACGACATAACAACCTATCCTTTTTATGATTTTCTGTTGGCTAGGATACTTTGAGGCCGTAAACTGTCAATCTGACCAGTGGCGCAAACTATACTAACGGTTAAAAAATGAACACCACTAAGCATACTCCCTCTGAAATTGATTTTGAATTCGACAAAAAGCACATTTGGCACCCTTACACCTCAATGACCAACCCTGTTGAAGTGACCGGTGTAACGTCTGCCCAAGGCTGTGAACTAACATTAGCTGACGGCCAGGTAGTGATTGACGGCACAAGCTCTTGGTGGGCGTGTATTCACGGCTATGGCAATGAGCAAATTTTATCTGCCATGCAAAATCAGTTGCAGCAACTTAGCCATGTGATGTTTGGCGGCCTCACCCACGCGCCAGCGGTAAATCTTTCAAAGCGTTTAGTGGAGATGACCAGCCCTAACCTGACTAAAGTATTTTTAGCTGACTCCGGCTCAATTGCTGTAGAAGTCGCAATGAAAATGGCGATGCAGTATTTTCAAGGAAAGCGGCAAGGGCAAGGAAAGGGGCAAGAAACTAACAACCAGCAAGCCTCAGCCCAAAAGCAAAAAATGCTCACGGTAAAACGTGGCTACCATGGCGATACGTTTGCCGCGATGAGTGTCTGTGACCCTGACAGCGGTATGCATACCATGTTTAATGAAGCGGTGACTGAACAAATCTTTGCACCTGCGCCAAGCTGTAAATTTGGCGATGCAATGAATACTGATGACGTTGATGCCCTAGAGGCGGTGTTAAAGCAACGCCACCATGAAATCGCTGCATTAATTATCGAGCCGATAATGCAAGCTGCTGGCGGCATGCATTTTTACAGCGCGCAGTACTTAAAAGCGGTAAGAGCATTATGTGATAAATACGACGTGCTGCTTATTCTTGATGAAATTGCAACAGGCTTTGGGCGTACAGGCAAACTATTTGCTTATGAGCACGCAGGCATTGAGCCCGACATTTTATGCTTGGGCAAAGCGCTGACAGGTGGTTATATCTCACTTGCGGCTACGCTATGCAGCGACAAAGTTGCTCAAGGGATCAGCGACTCACCAGCCGGTGTGTTTATGCACGGCCCAACCTTTATGGGCAACCCGCTAGCCTGCACTACAGCCGATGCAAGCCTGGCGATATTACAGCAAGGTCATTGGCAGCAGCAGGTAAGCGCTATAGATGAGCAAATGACTCAAGAGCTTGAGGACGCGATTAACCTACCACACGTAACCGATGTGCGCATTATTGGTGCGGTCGGCGTATTAGAAATGGATAGCCCCATCAATATCGGGTTACTGCAAAAAGCCTTTATTGATTTAGGCGTTTGGATAAGACCCTTTGGTAATGTCATTTACATTACCCCGCCTTATACCATTACTAAGGCGCAGTTAACTCAATTAACCGGTGCGATGAAAACCATCGCCGCTAATATTACCCCTGAGCAAAGCACAGCAACGAGTCCTTCAAACGGGTAAAATAAATTACTAGGTATAAAATACCGCCAATACAACTCGATATATTGAGACAACAATGACTTAAACAAGCCGTTTGAGTCATTGTTACTCAACGCCATAGTCGAGCTGCTCTCCTCTCAATTTCCACAGCCTGTATACGATTAAGCTAGTTACTGAGTTCTACCACTTCTCCTCCACGAGCAACCAAACCGCATGGTAATACATTTTTGTATTACCAATATAAACAAAATTTACAAAAAAGTTTCAATTTTGTATAGAAAGCATAAATTGCATACGATTTCAGTAATTTACAAGCCTGTTGCATATCAATGAGCTTTTAATCACCAAATAGACAAAAACAACCCAAGCAACTGTTTTTTATACGAAATATACAGCCCCACCTTCATGCATACCAAAACAAACTATTGGTAATACAATGTTGCCTATATTGGTAAGCTGTTATATAAACGTTAACACCGTTTACTAACTACAGTGATTGGCCTTACCAAGATGGTGCGGCCAAACAATACATTCTTTGGGGGGAATATGAAGTTAAATAAGATTAGTGAGCTGTTTAGCGGTGCTAAATATCGTGCCAGCAATATTGCTTTGTTCGGTGCGGCATTAACTAGCATGCTAGCACTTCCAGCTATTGCTGAAGAAACTGCGAATGATCAAGAAAATATAGAAGTCATTCAAGTTCGCGGTATCTTTGGTAGTTTGAAACAAGCAAACTTAATGAAGCGCACCGACGCGCGAATTGTTGATGCAATTGTTGCTGAAGATATTGGTAAATTACCCGATGCCAACATCGCCGAAGCGCTGCAACGCATTCCTGGTGTGTCGATTGAGTCGGATTTTGGTGTTGGTCAAAACGTTACTATCCGTGGTGTAACCGAAAATTTAATCCTACTTAACGGACGCTCAACAGCGGGGCCTGGTCGCGGTGGTATTTCACTTGATGACTTCCCTTCAAGCTTCTTGAAAACCGTTGAAGTGATTAAATCACCAACACCCGAAATGATAGAAGGGGCACTTGGTGGCACCGTCAACATGCAAACTATTCGCCCTCTCGAACTTTCTGAACCACTCATCGCAGTGT
Organism: Shewanella sp. WXL01; assembly: GCF_012263345.1. Lineage (NCBI taxonomy): Bacteria > Pseudomonadati > Pseudomonadota > Gammaproteobacteria > Alteromonadales > Shewanellaceae > Shewanella > Shewanella sp. WXL01. The sequence continues at coordinate 29,879 of NZ_JAAIKQ010000011.1, forward strand.
CTTTAGAGGGAGAGTATGCGGATAAAACCGAAAACACTGCGCCTAAGTTCTCTGCAGGCCTAGGCAATAACTGGGACTTTGGCGAGTCTGGTACATTTGGTGCTTCGGTTAACCTATCCTATATGGATCGTGAAATTCGTCGTGACGAGTATTTCAATAAGATAGATTTACAAGACAATATTGATATCGATGGTGATGGCATTGTTGATGACTCGGGTGGACCAAACGGTAAATACCAACGCAAAACGCAGTCTACCAACGAACAGAAAACTGAGGAGCGTGAACGTACCGCTTATGGCTTATCGCTGCAGTGGGCTCCTGAAAGCGAGAACGGCAACATCTACCTTGATTTTAACGCAACGAAACTAGACGGTGGCCAAGCTGCTTATTCTATTCTAGACGTTGGTGGTAGCGTAGAAGCGCGCAGCGACAGCTACTATGGTCATAACGGCCTGTTACATAACTATGATCTTGTTGGCGCGTTTGTTATTCCAAAAACTTGGAGTGACTTTACTACCTCAGATACCACTTCTCATGCCATTGGCACCGAGTGGAACCTAACCGACACTATTGAGTTTTCAGCAGAGTACTCAATTTCAAAAGCTGACGAGTTGCAAACCGCATCTGAGTTCAACCTTCGCCCAATTGAGCGAACTGACCCAACACTGGATCTGGTAACCCATACCACCACATCTAGTTTTTATACAGGTTCTGGCATTCCTGGTTATACCTACGCTGACAGCGAGGTACTCACCAATCCAGATAATCTCGTGTTCCGTGAGTTTTTCCACAAGACCATTCAGAAAGATAATGAAGAACAAGCACTTCGCTTCGACTTTAACTTTACTGATGTTGGCGTTGACTGGATTGCAGCAGTTAAAACTGGTATGCGTTTTACCGACCGTGATTTCAAGTCCACTCGCTTTGATCTAATGCCAAATGGCAGCACATTAAAAGATTCGTACAAAAAAGCGAAAAACGCCGATGGATTATTTGCTCCGGTATGGATTGATGATCCTATTCTAGCGGGAACTTTCAAAACCGTTAATTTAAACAATTCGTTTAACCAAACTGGTATCAATGGTCAAAATGACCTAATGACTTACCATGTATATGACGCTGAACGTTTAAAAGATGCCAATGCAACTTATGAGTTAGTAAAACAAATCCTTGCTCACACTGACTATGCAATGACTGGTTCACTGGCTGACAACATGGTTGAAAGCAGCGGTGCTTATCAACAGATCAACGAGAAAACCCAAGCGTTATACGCTCAGTTCCATCTTGATTTTGAAGACTTACAAGCAGTATTCGGTGGCCGTTATATCCGAACAGAGCTTGAATCAAGCGTTGTTGACTCTATCGATGCAGATGGCAACAAAGTCCTGACAACGGGTAAGAATGACTACAACGACTTTTTACCTAGCTTAAACGTGACCTATAACATTAATGAAAGCACCCTAGCTCGCTTCGCTGCAGCAAAAGTAATGCGTCGAGCAGACTTTGATCAACTTAGCCCTGCGCTAGATATTGATAACTCTCTAGTAACGGGTACACAAGGTTCTTACAAGTTAGATCCATACCGTGTAACTCAATATGACTTATCGCTAGAGCATTATTTTGAAGACGGTTTAATGTCTGCAGCAATCTTCTATAAAGATGTAAACTCGTTCACTGAAACTGGCCGTAGCTGTCTTGCGGACTCGAGCACCATTGAAGGTCAAAACACGACTGAGTGGGGTAACATCTGTTTGTTAGACACCGCCGGTCAAAGCCAAAGCGAGATTAACTTTGCAACAGAAGCGCAAGGTCAGGCATACGTTGATGCCGCTAAAGCGACAGGCAACACGGGTATTCTTATCGATACTGAAGTCAATGGTGGCAGCGGTACCGTTAAAGGTTTAGAGCTTGCTTACATGCAACAATTCACCTTCTTACCTGATTTCTGGTCTGGTTTTGGTGTCAATGCCAACTACACCTACGCCGACAGCGAACAACCTGACGGTAACCCACTGCTGAAAATCTCTAAGCACAGTGCTAATGCACAGTTCTACTGGGAAAACGAAGATCTACAATTCCGTATCGCATATAACTGGCGCGACCGTTATTTAGACGATCAAGTGGTTAAGCGTGTACAAACAGTAGGTGCATTAGGTTTAAATACTGCAGATACTGAAGCAGACCCAACAGTAGGTAATAGTTACCGTGAAGCTCGTGGTCAAGTTGACTTCTCAGCTAGCTGGGATATTAATGAGAGCTTCACTGTATTTGCCAACGCAGTAAACCTACTTGGCGAACCAATTGAAGAAACCACAGAATTAGGCTCGGTATGGAACTATAGTGAAGCGGATCGCCGTTACTCTGTAGGTGTTCGCGCCAAGTTCTAGTAAATAGCATTGCAGGGTTAAGGTGCCAATCCATGAGTGTGCACCATAAATGGTGACCTTAACTCTGCAAGCTTCATCAAACAATCAAACTACATTGCTAAGCTTTTGTACGACAAGGTGTCACTAGGCTTGTCGAAAATTCACACATCCTAGATTTCAAATGGGCGAATTTACACCTCTTCAGCGCTGGTTTGTCCAAAAACATGAAATTGGTCAACAAAATGGTTGGCAAACTCAGTCCTATTTGTAATACAATTGAAGCATCGCAATGAAATAATCTACACCAGATTTATCTATATTCAATTTTAGGAGTTAGTTATGACAAAGCCTGTTATCGGTTTTATCGGCCTTGGTCTTATGGGCGGCAACATGGTTGAAAACCTACAAAACCGTGGTTACGAGCTAAATGTGATGGACCTAAACGCTGACGCAGTTGCTAAATGTGTTGAGCGTGGTGCTAAAGCTCCAGCATCTGCTAAAGAACTTGCAGAAAACTCTGACATCGTCATGTTATGTCTGACAACTTCTGCTGTTGTTGAAAAAGTTGTATACGGCGACGAAGGTATTCTAGCGGGCATTAAAGAAGGCGCTGTACTAGTTGACTTCGGTACGTCTATCCCTGCTTCTACTAAGAAGATTGGTGCTGACTTAGCTGCTAAAGGCGCTGGTATGATTGACGCGCCACTAGGTCGTACTCCTGCTCACGCTAAAGATGGTCTACTAAACATCATGGCTGCTGGTGACATCGACACCTTCAACAAGGTTAAGCCTGTACTAGAAGAGCAAGGTGAAAACGTATTCCACCTAGGCGCATTAGGTGCTGGTCACGTAACTAAGCTAGTTAACAACTTCATGGGTATGACCACTGTTGCGACTATGTCTCAAGCATTCGCTGTAGCTAAGCAAGCAGGCGTAGACGGTCAGCAACTATTCGACATCATGTCAGCGGGTCCTTCTAACTCACCATTCATGCAGTTCTGTAAGTTCTACGCTGTAGACGGTGAAGAGAAACTAGGTTTCTCTATCAACAACGCAAACAAAGACTTAGGTTACTTCCTAGCGCTTTGTGAAGAGTTAGGTACTGAGTCGCTAATCGCACAAGGTACATCTACTAGCCTACAAGCAGCTGTAGATGCAGGTCTTGGTAACCACGACGTACCAGTGATCTTTGACTACTTCAAAGACCTAAAGAAGTAATTACTTAACTGATATTAACTAAATTGGCAGCGCCCTTTCCCTTTGCGACGTCAAAACGTAGTTACAGTCAAACATCAAAACGGCAGTGATTTCACTGCCGTTTTTTTATGCCTGTTAAGGGCCTGTTGATCTTCCAAGATTATTTTTGCAGCTGCTTGTTGGAAATTTATACAAGGCAACGACTTTGATGTGTGGTTATTCCACATGAGTAAGTCGTTAACACAGTAGAAATGACAACAAGCGCTGCCTGAAAGGTTCGTTTAAAAGCACTTTTCTCTGCGTTGCGAGCCACTTGTTTAGTCGACTAAACTACATAGCTCGCGTCTTGATTAAAGTGCTTTTAATTCGAACAAATTCTAATCAGCAAAGATCAACAGACCCTAGATAACTGAAATTAACTAAATTGGCAGCGCCCTTTCCCTTTGCGACGTCAAAACATTAGTTACAGTCAACCATCAAAACGGCAGTGATTTCACTGCCGTTTTTTTATGCTCATTAAATTATACCTGATTATCAATAAGCTGTTATTTGCATAGTAAATCTCTCACATAAATTGCGCGCAATCAAATTGCTTGCAACATTTATTTTTGATTGTTAAAGTGTCACGACACTCAAGACTGTATTTAAGGCGAAAGACCATGATCACTCTGCACCATTTAAATAAATCTCGTTCAAAGCGCATCATCTGGTTACTCGAAGAGCTGCAAGTGCCCTATCAAGTAAAAGCATATCAGCGCGTGGCAGAAACCAACCTAGCGCCAGCTGAGTTGAAAGCGATTCACCCATTAGGTAAATCACCAGTAATAGAAGAAAACGATATGGTACTGGCTGAATCAGGTGCGATAACTGAATACCTAGCTGATAAGTATGTTGCAGATAAGAGTGCTGCAAACTCGCTGGTACCAGCCAAAGACTCAGCTCAATACCCTGCCTATTTGCAGTGGCTGCATTTTGCAGAAAGCTCAGCCGCCTTACCTTTATTGCTGCACTACTTCTTAAAAATTGACGGCAGCGACACGCGCTTTTTAGATGGCTACAGCAAGCAAGAGTTGGCACTTATTCTTGGCTACTTAAATGACCACCTAACCAACAACAAATGGTTAGTTGGCGAGCAATTTACTGCTGCAGACATTCTATTGTCATTTATCATTGAAATGGCCGGCGCACTAGGATTACTAAATGATTACCCGCAACTGATGCAATACCTCGCAGCGTTGCAAACAAGACCTGCAGCACAAAAGGCGGCGCTGCTTGAAGCTGAGTATGACAAGACTAGCTAGTAGTTTGCGATAAAGTTAGGTTTGATTTAGCTTTAATCACTTTATGATTAAAGCTAATCAACCCCGGCGTTATTTAGCTTTAACCAAGCTCGACATTAGCGCTCGCAACGCCGCAGGCTTAATCATCTTCGCCATATAGTGATAACCGCGCTGCTCGACATCTTCCACCAGCGCTTTGTTGGTGTTGGCAGTGATTAAGATGCCAGGCAAATGCTCACCATAGCGCGCACGAATACCATCCATAGCATCAACACCATTTTGGTCATCATCTAAATGATAATCGGCAAGTACAATGTCTGGGGCGACACCTTTAAGGCCGAGTTTAATCCGAGCATCACTGAGATCTTTGGCGCACACCACTTCGCAATGCCAGCGAGTAAGCAAAGATTCAAGCCCTGCTAGAATCGCCTCTTCATTATCGATACAAAGCACTTTTACGCCAGCAAGCGGTTGAGCAATCGAAGGTTTCGGCTTACTCACGACCTGGCTGGCAGCTTGCCCTAACGGCACCATAATCGAGAATACTGAGCCGCTCCCGAGCTCAGAGCTGACGTTAATTTCATGGCCTAGCACTTTAGCAATGCGATCAGCGATAGCCAGCCCAAGCCCTAAACCACTCACATTACGGCTACTAGGGTGATTAAGGCGTTTAAACTCCTGAAAAATCTCTTTTATTTTATCACTTTCAATGCCACAGCCAGTATCAAGCACCTGGATTTCTAGCTGATTTTGACGATGACGACAACCTAGCAGCACCTTGCCACCTCTGGCATAACGGTAGGCATTGGTGAGAAAGTTCTGCAAAATTCTTCTAAGCAATGCTGGGTCGGAGTTAACCGTCGCCTGACTAATCTGGGTGTTAAAGCGGATATTGTTATCTTCAGCCATGGCGTCAAATTCTACTGCTAAACCTTGCAGTATTTCTGATACCGCAAAGTCGCGGCGATTCACTTCAACGGTGCCACTATCTAGCTTAGAAATATCGAGCAAATCAGTTAATAACTCACCCGCAGTTTTTAATGAGCTATTGACGTGATTAATGGTGTTCTTGGCTTCAAGATCTAGGTTTGGATATTGAGATAATGATGCAGTAAATAATCTTGCAGCGTTTAGCGGCTGCATTAAGTCATGTCCCACTGCTGCCAAAAAACGGGTTTTTGATGCATTGGCTAGTTCTTCTTGAGCTTTTGACTCCATTAACTCACTGTTGAGTAATGCCAGTTCATAAGTACGCTCTTTTACCCGCTCTTCCAAGGTTTCATTCGCCAGCGTTAATGCCTTTTCTTGCTCACGGTATTGAGTAATGTCGGTAAAGGTCATCACAAAACCGCCACTTGGCATAGGGTTGCCTTGAATTTTAATCACCTTACCGTCTTTGCGTTGTCGCTCAGAGGTGTGAGCGGTGCCGTTAAGCATGTGCTGCACGCGCACACGAACTTGCTCTTCAATATCACCCACGCCACAGTAGCCTCGGGTAGCATTAAAGCGAATGACTTCACTAATCGGCATACCTTGTGTCAAAAAGCCCTCAGGGTACTGATAAAGCTCGGCATACTTATAATTCCAGGCTACAAGATTTAAATCTTTATCGACCACACTCATTCCCTCATAAGCATGTTCAATCGCGCCGCGCAGCATGTCTTGGCTAAGCACAATCTTAGAGGAGGCCTCATCAACCAGACTAAATACTTCATCTAAGGCTAAATCGCGCCCTCTAAGTACCGAGTCCATCACCAAAGCGGCGCTCGATGCACCCAATACCCCTGATAGCATATGCTCTGTATGGGCAATTAGCTCGTCAGATGCCGCTTTATGCCAGGCATCACTTTTTACCGCATCAGGCGAGAACCGACTAAAGGCTTCATACGCCCGCGTTGGACTCACAAAACGGCTAGCAAGGATTAATAAGTCTTGTTGAGAGATAGGGCCAGAGCGCTTGCTACTATCTTTTTCAGGTATTGCGGGGTGAACAAAACTGCTGGCTTGCATACGCTCAGCAACGCCGGCTCTAAACCATAGCGAGCCGAGTACATAGCAGACAATATTGGCAATCAGCGCAATTAATGCATCACTGACGTTGGGGTTGATAGCACTTAGCAAACCTGTGTCGCTACCAATAATACGGCTATCACCAATACCATCAGCGCCCTGCACTAAAATCAAACACCACAAGCTAAAGCCAACAATCAGGCCTAAATAAACGCCTGAGCGATTGCCATACTTCCAATACAAGCCACCAATTAATGCAGGTGCGAGCTGAGCAAAAGCACCAAACGACAGCATGCCTAGATTAGATAGCGAATCGCTTTCGCCCAAGGTTAAATAGCTTAAATAGCCAAAGCCGAGTATCACTACTATGGCTAAACGACGGGCATTAAGTAAAAAATGAGAAAACTGGCTAAAGTTCTTTTCACGAATACGCCCTGTTTTGAGCATTAACGGCACTAGCCATTCGTTACTGACCATCACGCTTATGGTCACCACTGCAACAATCACCATCCCCGTAGCCGCAGATAAGGTACCCAGTAAGGCGATAACCGCAATAAAGGGGTGCTCTAAAGCAAGCGGCAAGTTGATCACATAAGTGTCGCCTGACACGCCATCGCCAAGCAGCAGCTTGCCCGCCAGAGCCAGTGGCGCGACAAATATGGCAAATAACGCGATATAAACAGGGAAAATCCAGCGGCCTTTTTGCAGCACATTCTCACCGGCACACTCAACCACCATAACGTGGAATTGCCTTGGCATACATAAAAACGCCGCCATGCCGACAATAAGCTCAGGTAATAAAGCGCCCACACGTATCTCGCCAAACTCAACCAAATCTGCTGCGTTAGCTTGACGCCAAATATCACCAAAACCATCAAAATAACCAAAGCTAATCACTAAGCCCACCAGCAAAAACGCAGTGAGCTTTACCAATGACTCAAATGCAATCGCCACCATCATGCCAGGGTTGTGCTCTGTAGCATCCAGTTTGCGCGTGCCGAATAGAATTGCGAATACTGCCAAAATGACCGTAATAAGCATTGGCATCGCTAGCGAGCTGGTACTACTTGGCTCAGTTTGAAATAAGTTCAAGCTGAGCATCATGGCTTTAAGTTGCAGCGCGATATACGGCATGATGCCAAATACTGCAATTAAGGTAACCAGTGCGGCTAGGCTTTGAGATTTGCCATACCGAGAGGCAATAAAGTCGGCAACTGAAGTGATATTTTGCGTTTTGGACACCGCCACCATTTTACGCAGCATGCCAAAACCTAAGGTAAAAATAATAATGGGGCCGACAAATATCGGTAAGAACGACCATAAATCATTTGCAGCCTGCCCAACGGTGCCAAGGAAGGTCCACGACGAGCAATAAACCGCCAAACTTAAGCCATAAATCCACACCTGAACTTTTTTGGTGATCTTGGTAAACCAGCGCTCAGCTCCCCACGCCAGAATAAACAGTAAGGTGACATAGCAAATCGCAATGACGCCGACCACTAGGGTTAAGTTCATAATTTATTCCACTTTATTTACCAACGAGGAGCGATTGACGCCAAGCCTGAAAGATAAATCGCGCTCATCAGAATTCATTATTGTTGTGATATTTACATCGAGATTATCAGTATTCGCCATAATAAAGAACAACGACATATATAGATGTAATTGAACAACTAATAATCTATAGGGTAACGTAAGTAGTTGAGGATATTAGCACGCGCAACGGGCTAAATATTAAGGATTTTTTAAAACTAGACCAAGGTCTAATGGAGCTCATCCCTAAAAGCGGATGATACTTTCGATAAGCCATTTTACAAAGGGAAACCCTATGAGTTCGCAGTCTCTATATCAAGTTCCTAGCGATATCGCTAACAATGCACTGGTCAACAACGACCAATATAAAAAGATGTACCAAGAGTCCATTGTTAACCCAGAGGGCTTTTGGCGCGAGCATGGCAAACGCATAGACTGGATAAAACCTTACAGCAAGATTAAGCAAACCTCGTTCGACGACCATAACCTGTCGATTGAGTGGTTTTATGACGGCACACTTAACGCCTCAGCTAACTGTTTAGACCGCCACCTTGAAGAAAACGGCGACAAGGTAGCGATTATTTGGGAAGGCGATGACGCCGCTGAGCAGCGAAAAATCACTTATAGAGAACTTCACGCAGATGTGTGTAAGTTTGCCAATGCCCTTCGCAGCCAAGGTGTCGCCCGTGGTGACGTAGTGACCATTTACATGCCAATGGTGCCAGAAGCGGCTGTTGCTATGCTTGCCTGTGCGCGTATTGGCGCCATTCATTCTGTGGTATTTGGTGGCTTCTCACCAGACTCTATCGCATCACGTGTGATTGACGGTAAATCAAAAGTCGTGATCACCGCCGATGAAGGTATTCGCGGTGGTCGTAAAATTCCGCTAAAAGATAGCGTTGATCAGGCGTTATCTAACCCTGATGTGCAATGCGTTGAAAAAGTGATTGTACTCAATCGCACCGGCGGCGATATTAACTGGGTTGAGGGTCGCGATATCTGGTGGGAATCTATCATGGACGTCGCTTCTGAGCATTGCGCCTATGAAGAAATGAACGCTGAAGATCCCCTCTTTTTACTTTATACCTCAGGTTCAACCGGTAACCCTAAGGGCGTGCTCCACACCACTGGTGGTTACATGGTGTATGCATCCATGACCCATGAGTATGTATTTGACTATAAAGATGGTGAGATTTACTGGTGTACTGCCGATGTAGGTTGGATTACGGGTCACTCTTACATGGTTTACGGCCCGCTTGCCAATGGCGCAACCATTCTTATTCATGAAGGCGTGCCAAACTATCCATCACCAGCGCGTCTTGGTGAAATGATTGATCGTCACAACGTCAACATTCTTTATACCGCGCCAACGCTTATCCGCGCATTAATGGCCGAAGGTAAAGAGCAGTTTGACGGATTTGATGGTAAGTCGCTACGTATTATGGGTTCAGTGGGTGAGCCGATTAACCCAGAGGCTTGGCGCTGGTACCACGAAGTTATTGGCCGTGAACACTGCCCGATTGTTGATACCTGGTGGCAAACAGAAACAGGCGGTATTTTGATTAGCCCGCTGCCTGGTGCAACCGATACCAAACCAGGCTCAGCGACCCGTCCATTCTTTGGCGTGCAACCTGCACTCGTTGATAACATGGGCAATATTATTGAAGGCGCGGCTGAAGGTAACCTAGTTATTCTAGACTCATGGCCTGGGCAAATGCGCACCGTTTATGGCGACCATGACCGCTTTGCACTGACCTACTTTAAAACCTTCCGAGGTATGTACTTCACCGGTGACGGTGCTCGCCGTGATGAAGATGGCTACTACTGGATCACAGGTCGTGTAGATGACGTCATTAACGTCTCTGGTCACCGCTTAGGTACTGCCGAGGTTGAAAGCGCACTGGTTGCACACGAGTTAGTCGCAGAGGCTGCAGTGGTGGGTTATCCGCATGATATTAAAGGTCAAGGCATTTACGCATACGTGACGTTATCTCGCGGCATTGAGGCAACAGAAGAACTGCGTTTAGAGCTACGCCAATGGGTACGAAAAGAAATTGGTGCCCTCGCCACACCGGATTTAATCCAGTTTGCTGGCGGTTTACCGAAAACTCGCTCAGGTAAAATCATGCGCCGCTTCTTACGTAAGATTGCTGCTAATGAAATTACTAACCTAGGCGATTCGTCAACATTGGCAGATCCAGCGGTTATCGATACCTTAATTGAAACCCGCTTAAACAAAGCGGAGTAATTGCTAACTCATACAAGCTGACTTAAGCGATTGTTTAATGCCAGCTAACTACTTGGCGTAGTGCGTTGGCTTAGTGCGAGCTAACCCGTTTACTTGTTATACAACACTATCCTGAGGACTCACCCTCCTCAATCGCCCCTCATTTGAGGGGCATTTTTTTACTCATCCAGCCTTTCCATAACTCAGTTTGATGCCACTCAAGATGGCTGCTGTGTTAGCATATTGAGCAAACTAATCATACGCGTGTAAATTCAACGTCTGTGCCCTCTACCATTAAACTTCGTGATTACCAGCAGCAATCCGTTGATGCTGCCATTCGCCATTTCAAACAAAGCCAACAATCCGCCGTAATCGTACTGCCGACTGGCGCAGGTAAAAGCATCGTGGTTGCTGAGTTAGCACGTATTGCCAATGGCAATGTGTTGGTATTGACCCATGTAAAGGAACTCGTTGAGCAGAATGCTGAAAAAGTCGGATTACTGACCGACAAAGCCAGCATTTATTCTGCGGGCTTAAAGCAAAAGAAAGCCAGCGGCAAAACTGTGGTCGCCAGTGTGCAATCCGCTGCCAGAGCGATTGAAAAATTTGATCAAGCTTTCTCGCTGGTAATTATTGATGAGTGCCATAGGGTGTCTAATGACGACACCAGTCAATACCAAACACTGCTTAGCGCGCTGAGAGACAAAAATCCCAACATCAAGCTACTCGGGCTGACCGCGACGCCCTATCGTTTAGGTATCGGCTGGATTTATCGTACTCACTATCACGGTAAAGTTGGCAATAGCGATAACCCAGTATTTGAAAAGTGCATATTTGAACTGCCTATGCGACCGCTGATCAAACAAGGCTTTTTAACTCAGCCAAAACTGCTTGATGGCTTAAGCGCTCAATATGACTTTAATGAGCTTACGCCAAGCGAAACCGGTGAATACCCCGCGCAGCAAGTAGACTCGCTACTGAATCACCAAGGCCGTGCAACCACAGCAATTACCAAGCAAATTATCGACCTTGCCCGCACAAGACAAGGCGTGATTGTATTCGCGGCAACCGTGAGACACGCACAAGAAATCATGGCGTTACTTGAAAAGTTTGCTCTAGAAAATACAAATGACTCTGCAGCGCTTATTACAGCTAACACCCCGCATAGTGAACGTGACGACATTATCATTCGCTTTAAAGCCCGTGAGATAAAATTCATCGTAAACGTAGCAGTATTAACCACAGGCTTTGATGCGCCTCATGTCGACTTTATCGCGATTCTCAGACCAACAGCTTCGGTGAGCTTGTTTCAACAAATGGTTGGCCGCGGCTTACGCTTAAGCGACAACAAAGAGGAGTGTTTGGTCATTGATTACGCCGCTAATGGGTACGACTTGTTCTTTCCTGAAGTTGGTCAAGTTAAACCCAACAGTAAGTCAGTTCCGGTGCAAGTCCACTGCCCTGTGTGCCAGTTTGCAAATACCTTTTGGGGCATTGTCGATGGTGACGGCGATTTAGTCGAACACTTTGGGAGGCGTTGTCAGGGGTTAGTTGAACCAGAGGCTCTCAATGGCAAACCTGATCTACTAAGTGATGGATTCAATGGTGATAAACAAGTGCAATGCGATTTTCGTTTTCGCTCCAAGTCTTGCCCTGATTGCGGCGCAGAAAACGATATTGCCGCCAGAGTGTGTCATTGCTGCGACTCGACCTTAATCGACCCAGACAAACGCCTAAAGCAGGTACTGCAATCTCAGCATCACCACCTTTTCAAATGCCAGCAAATGCTGTTTAGCGAGCAAGATGACAAGCTTATTATTCAATACCTAGACATTGAGGGTAACGACTTTAAACGTTACTACCGCTTTGACACCAGCGCTCAGCGCAAAGCATTTTACGCCACCTTTGTGTTAGAGCACACCAAAACGCCGGGGATACTTCACCCTCAGTACAATTCGATTAGCGCGGTAATTAAAGACAGTGACCGTTTTCGCATGCCTGATATGCTGCTACTTAAGAAAAACAAGCACCGCTGGGATCTCGTTGAAAGCTTCTTCGACTATCAAGGCAGACACAAAACTGACTTTAGCTAAGCGCTTCACCTAACGACTTGTCAGCAATGAATGATAGTGGCATCACACAAACAAACGCTTAACTGCTAACGCTATGTTGTTAGATGAATTTATCGCCATCTAGGTTATTCATTAACTGCAACTTATGTTATAAATTGCTCACACTAATAAGAGGAGTCATTATGTTTGTTGTTATTTTTGGTCGCCCAGGCTGCCCATATTGCGTACGTGCCGTTGAACTTTCAGAAAAGCTGACTGAACAACGTGATGATTTTAAATTCAAATATGTCGATATCCATGCTGAAGGCATCTCAAAAGCTGACCTGTCTAAAAGCGTAGGTAAGCCTGTAGAAACCGTGCCGCAAATCTTCATCGACGAAAAGCCAATCGGTGGCTGCACTGAATTCGAACAATACGTGCGCGAGAACGGCCTACTAAGCTAATCAGTAGCGTTTAATCAGGTTGACGTAGCCTAAGTACAACAAAGCCAGCTCAATGAGCTGGCTTTGTTCGTTTAAGCGGTAAATGCTTAGAAAGGCATTTTCATACCAGGTGGTAATTGCATACCGCCGGTTACTTCAGCCATCTTCTCTTTTTGATTCTCTTCGATACGACGCGCAGCATCGTTACATGCAGCTGCAATCAGATCTTCTAGCATTTCTTTGTCGTCTTCCATAAGGCTTGGGTCAATCTCAACCTTACGAACATTGTGAGCACCTGTCATGGTTACTTTTACAAGACCTGCACCAGCTTCGCCTGTCATCTCAGCGCGAGCGATCTCTTCTTGCATCTTCGCCATTTTGTCTTGCATCATCTGGGCTTGCTTCATTAAGTTGCCCATACCGCCTTTTCCAAACATAATCTTTTCTCTTTACTCTAACGTTGACAGCAAGCTGCTTTCATATGCAGCCCATCTTACTGAAATAAACTTAATTGGCAATGCTAGTATTAGCTTTTTGAGATGAAGGATTGATCATCTAACGCCAAAAATGACTTTTTATTGTATCGCGTTAACTCACCGCTAATGTTTAGCTGGGATTAAGTTGCCTATTTGGCTTAACTGCTCGGTTGGGTATAACACGCTATCTTGATTTAACTGTGCACCAAGGGTTTGTATCATCCATTGCACGCTATCATCATTTAACAGTGATTGCGTGGCACCTGCAGTTAATTCTTGATGGAATCGTTTACGCAACTCTAGCGGTGTTTCATGCCCTTGCACTGCGCCAACTTCAATCTCGACACGGGTTTCTTGCTCAAGGTAATCCGTTAATGCCGCCTCAAGTTGTGAAATTGCCGCAGGTGCAGCTAAATGCTTTTGATCTGGCTTTAACGTTAGCTTCAGCGGTGATGTCAGCCCATGACAAATAGAGTTAACTCCAAGCTGACGCACACGTCCACCGGCTTTAACCTGACTCATTACCCGGTACCACTGTAAATCACGTTCATCACCGGTTATCTGATGCCCATTAGCATTGGCATTTGAGTGACCAATGCTAGCATCGTCTACTTGCGCTGTACTTTGGGGGTGCGCTGCACTTGATTGCTGTCCCGTAACTTGTACTTGAGTCGCCTGCATTTGAGCCGTCTGAGCTTGAGTGGATGGGGCTTGAGACTGCTGAGTTAGAGCTTCAGTAGACTGAGCTTGTTGACTAGCTTCAACTAATGGCTGCTTAACCAATGGTTGCTCTACTAATGTTTGTTCAACTAGGGAAGCGGCTTGATTTTCCGCCGCAAGTTCTTCTGGGCTTGGCTCTACCCAAGGTGGTCTATCTTCACTACTTGTGTAACTTGTTGGTGCTTCAGATGAATCTTCAGACTTAACCGCGTCTGGTGCATTAAATTGGCTTGCTTCTGCACTGCTAATTTCTGAGTTACCAATCTTTGAGTTGCCAGTCTCTGAGCGGTTAGCCTCATAGTTAGCGACATCAGAGCTTTCGACATCAGAACTAGTATCATTGTAAGTATCGGCATTAGCGCTTGCAGTGACAGAATCAGCCTGTTTCGGCTCGACTGGCTTCGCGGATTTTTCTTTAGCGCTCTTTTTTGCGGCTGCAGCCTCATTAGCTTGATTATTCTTTTGCTCTATGGCTAACGCTTCTAAATCAGCTACCAGCTCAGCGCGGCTGTTTAATACAGCATCAAGCATGTCATCAAGATCGTCATCTTCATTTGATGTCACGGCTTCAGAAATCACACTAGGTTGAGATGCAACGGTTTGTTCAGGTGCTTGCTCTAGTGTTAGTTCAGAAATTTTAGCGTTATGACTTATCTCAGCACTATTACCTATTTGGGTTTCAGTTGCCAACTCACCAGAATCTGACATCAAGCCAAACTGATAATCGTCATCAGCCATTTGCTCTGACATTTCAGCCATTGCCATATGGTACGCATCATCGGCGCTCACCTCATTGCTGGTATTTGTTTGGAGCGATGCGCTAGCTTGAGTATCAGAGTTAGCAACCTGAGTATCTGCAGCCTGCACAGCTTCCACTTGTGCAGTATGCAGCTGCTCTGGCTCTGATTGAGCATCTTCTCGAGTTTCAAGCTGAGCTGCGCTTGTATCTGAGTGATTTGCGGCTTCATCAACTTGTGACTGAGAGACGTCAGTCTGAGTTTCAGCTTGTTTCCACGGCTCATCACTAGCGAGCGATTTATCTTCATTACCGAGCGTAGTCACCTCAAACCCTAGCGACTGGGCCTGACTCAATAAGATTGCTTGCTCTGCATTTAATGCTTGCTGATCATCTTCGGCTTCTGATGCATCATTTTCAGATGCAGGTTCTGCTAACTTGGGTTGCTCCGAAACTGTCGGTTTCTCCGGCGGCAAAGCTTGCTCATTAACATCTTGAGACGAGACTTGTTCTTGGTTTTGAGAACTGGCTGATACTGCGTCTTGAGAAACGACTGTTTCTTGGGAAACGACTGGTTCTTGAGACGCTACAGGCTCTTCCACCTCAGCTTTGTCGGCTAAATTGGACTCTAAGCTATCTGCTTCAGTTGCTTCAGAGCTTTGCTCGCTAGCTGGCTTTGGGCTGGTCTCGACGACCTCGCTAATAGGCTTTGCTTCAAGGTCGACCTGAGCTTGGTTCTGCACTACCCAACGCTGGGTCGATTTTTCAGGCACGAAAGCAACCGCGCGCAGTAGCGCCATTTCTAAGCCAGACTTAGGATCTGGTGCATGGGGCAGATCTTTACGACCACTCAGTAATAACTGGTAGTACAGCTGAATTTGCTCGGCTGATATTTGCTGGGCAAAGTTGATAATTTGCTCGCTATATAGCGATTGCTGCGCTGCAGCTGGTGCAAATTGAGTTAAGGTAATTTGGTGCAGTAGTTCGAGTAAACTGCGCAACACTTCATCGGCATCAGCGCCGAAGGCCAGAATTCGATGCAAGCATTGCATTAGTGGCCCGATTTCAGCATCACACAGTGCTTTAAGTAGCGCAATGACATGTTGCTCATCAATACTGCCAAGCATTGAGCGAACCTGCTCAATCAATACCTGACCACTGCTAAAAGCAATCGCCTGATCAGTCAAACTCAAGGCATCACGCATGCTGCCGTTAGCGGCTTTTGCGAGTAAATTCAGCGCTGCGTCATCAAAAGCTATTTGCTCTTGCCCTAAAACAAAGTTGAGTTGATTGGCGATTTCATCTTGCGACAAGCTCTTCAGATTAAACTGCAAACAGCGCGATAACACGGTTACAGGTAATTTATGAGGGTCGGTTGTCGCCAGCAGAAACTTTACATGCTCTGGCGGCTCTTCTAGGGTTTTCAGCAGTGCATTAAAACTGCTTTTTGACAACATGTGTACTTCGTCAATCAGGTAAACTTTGTAGCGGCCACGGGTTGGCCTGTACTGCACGTTATCTAACAGCTCGCGAGTATCATCAACCTTTGTTCGTGAAGCGGCATCCACCTCAATAAGATCAACAAAACGCCCTTCGGCAATTTCAACGCAGCTAGCGCATTGACCACATGGCGTTGCACTCACACCTAGCTCACAATTAAGGCCTTTAGCAAACAAGCGCGCAAGACTGGTTTTACCCACACCGCGAGTTCCAGTAAAGAGATAAGCATGATGCAAACGCTGCTGTGTCAGTGCGTTAGTCAGCGCCATTAGCACATGCGACTGCCCAACCATTTGCTCAAATGTGGCAGGTCGCCATTTACGCGCTAACACCTGATATGACATGAATATCCCCAAACTAATCAAACTAGAAAAAACTTGAACTTAGACAGCAATACAGCGGCGGTTTCAGTTAACTGACTAACGATAACAGATGCAGGCTAACTAACGCTGGATGTTGGCAAAGTATGATGCCAAACAATAACATGCAAACCTAAGTCACGCTATTGTTTGACAACCATTAGCTGGGAATATCGCCACTTGACACAGGGCAAGAATTACCCAGCTTTATGGCCTAAATAGAAAGGGGATTATTCGCCTTCGAACTCACACAGGCTCATCACTTCAAGACCAAGATCTTTCAAGCGCTTTTCACCGCCAATCTCAGGTAGTGAAATAACAAAGGCAGCGTGCTCAACATTACCACCTAGACGACGGATCAATTGGACTGTTGCATCGATTGTGCCGCCAGTAGCGAGCAAGTCATCTACTACAAGTACTTTGTCACCTGGCTCAATGGCATCGGTGTGAATTTCTAAGGTGTCGGTGCCGTATTCAAGTTCATAGCTTTGCGCTTCAGTTGCTCGTGGTAACTTACCTGGTTTACGCACAGGAACAAAACCAATACCTAACTCTAATGCTAATGGCGCGCCGAAAAGGAAACCACGCGCTTCTGTACCAACCACTTTGGTAAAGCCTTTTGATTGATAATGTGCCACAAGCAGTGCCATCGTTGCTTTGTACGCTTGAGCGTCTTCTAACAAGCTGGTGACATCGCGGAACATGATGCCTGGCTTTGGGTAGTCAGGAATAGTTTTAATGCTGGCTTTAATTAGTGCGAGGCTGTCTTGATTCATCATAATACGATTACTCTAAGTTGCTTAATTTAATTCTGCGCAATAAAAAGTCCACAACAAATGTGGACTTGTGTAAAGATGATGTGATCTTATGCCTGTTCCGCTTGCGTTGCAACTTATCGACTTGATACATGCCTCATTCTTGTACATCTGGAATCGATTTTAAGTAAAACAACAATCCACAAAGCATACAGGCAAGCATAATCTTCACCCATACCAAAGGCACAATCGCAATACTCACTGCGAAACTCAGCGTGGTCATGATCATGGCCTTTTTCTTCAACGCTTTTGGCAATGCGCGTTGTTGCTGCCAACTATTTAACGCCTCAGCAAACCAAGGGTGAGTCATCAACCAATTATGTAATCGCTCGCTTGAGCGGGCAAAACAATAAGCCGACAGCAAGATAAAGGGAACTGTAGGCAGCAGAGGAACTGCAATACCGAGTAACCCGAGCCCTAAACTAATCAGACCAATAACAAGAAAAAAACCGCGCTTGATTACCATGAAAACCTTATCTGTACTTAACTCAAATACGCCATAAAATGCTCGCCGATATTATCAGCTAATTGCCGCCGATACAGTAAATTTACTTAAACTTATATCGCTACAAACATGGCATTTAGTCTAACATCAAAGGCTAAAATCAAACTTAATAGACTATGGTTAATCCCCGTTACCAGTCATAGTGCCGTTGCGTTTGATTAGTTAGCGCTCAACTTACAGCACTGTTTTGCATGCAAGCTAACCGACGAGCCAAAACAAAAAGCCACCTCATTGAGGTGGCCTTATAGGGAACAATTGAGCTTCTAGTGCTTGATTAGAATTGAATCACACCAGCAAGACGCAGGAAAGATAAGCTTGCAGGCAGCGTTGGCAGCAACAAAACAAGAATAAAACCAACAAAATATAAAAAGTTAAACGGGTCTTTAAACGGCTGACTCATAATGGTTCCTATCTGATTATTGTTTTACGCAAATTCGCATGAGCCATTAGGCCATACACGACTAGAATTTGTGACTCACTTCACAAAGTCGCGCCATTCTAGCGATTTGTGTTCAGAATAAAAACCATAAATTTTGTGGGATATTTCTACCCTCAGAACAGTTACAATATCGAGCTATTCAGTACTTTGCTTAGTGGTGACAACAATCCCCTGCTCGGCCATTTGTTTAAGCATATCTAAACAGCCTGCACTGATCGTCTCCTGAGCCATATTTGGGTAAGCCGTCATCAGCCAATCCGTTATTTGACTGAAACTCACTGGCTGTTGCGCGGCATCAATATATGCCAGCACCTGAGCGCTCAACGGGTTAAGCTGCAAAAATGCCACCTCTTGCACGTCATCTAAATAAACACAAAAAAACTGTGGCTGCTGCGGTGGCTCAATTGGTTGGTAATCAAGGCTAATGTGCTGCACGTCAAATGCATACTGAGCAATCCTTGCCAAGCTTGAGAAGCACAAAGGCTCATGGCTAACTTGTTCAGGCTCAAGTTTTTGCTGAGCGGGGTTTGGCTTTGATATAGCAACAACCAGTTCTAACCATTCATAATGTGCCAGTTCCAACATAAATACCGGATCATCGTCGGTTAACTGGTACTCGTTTTGTAAAAAGCTTAAAAACTCTTGTGCTATCTCAACAAATATTGGGGTTTGGCAGTCATGTTTCTCAAAAAACTGCTGCACTAAATCACCCCAGGCTTGCTGTGAATACAAGCTTTTTAATACTGGGAAAGCGCTAGATACAAAGCCATCGACATTATTAAAGAACAGCTCGCGATAAATCGTCATTCGTCGCGGCTCTATCCCCTCAGGAATGGGATTTTGCGGATTTTTAATGTAATCCATAAATTGCTGTTGCTGAGCTTTAAAGTCCATCTGTTACACCTTTAGCAAAATCTAAACATCTAGCAAAATCTATACGTTTGACAATAATCAGTCTCATCAAGCGACTATCTCATTAGGAGACTTACTTGCGATAGCTTGCTGCTGCAAAGCATGAATCTGGTTAATCTCTTTCAGTAGTTCACTTGTGGGCGGAATATTGAAATCACGCTCAAGTAAGGTGGGATGCACACCATGAACTTGATAACACTGCTCAAGCAACTTCCAAACCGGGTCAATTACATCTGCGCCATGGGTATCGACTCTTAAATCAACATCTTCTTCGTAATGCCCAGCCACATGCAGATATTTAATACGCTCGCTTGGCATCGCTTTGAGAAACTCAAATGCATCATATTGATGATTAATCGAATTTACATAGATGTTGTTTACATCTAACAATAATTGGCAATCAGCCTCGCTCAGCACAGCGTTGACAAAGTCTTGTTCACTCATCTGTGCACCAGGGGCGGCATAGAAAGAGACATTTTCGAGAATAAATGGTCGCTCTAAAATATCTTCGACTTGCTTAATGCGCTTAGCAACATAGCTAACCGCATCATCGGTAAATGGAATGGGCATCAAGTCATACATATGCCCTGTACCAGAGCAATAAGACAAATGCTCAGAGTAGACATCAATATTGTGCGCATCTAAAAAGGTTTTGATGTTTTTGACAAACTCAACGTCTAACACCTCAGGACTACCAATCGATAAAGACAAACCATGGCAAAAAAACGCGTGCCGCTCGGTGAGTTGTTTAAATTGCTTGCCAAACTTGCCACCAAGCGTCATCCAGTTTTCTGGTGCGACCTCGAAAAACTCAATTTGGTTAGGCGTTTGCTGACAAAATTCATCTAACATTTCTCGGCGTAATCCTAGCCCGACCATAGGATTTGGGTGACGCGTACTACTCACTTCAGTCATGATTACTTCCTTTATCTGCGCAATATGAAAATCATACCAAACTCGTACAAAAAAGGCCTGATAGTCAGGCCTTTATATCATGTATTAGCCGACTTGCTTATAGCATGTCGCCGCCACACTTACCTTCACCACATTTACCTTCTTTAGCTTTCATGTCGCCACCACACTTGCCTTCGCCACATTTACCTTCTTTGGCTTTTTTCATGTCGCCGCCACATTTGCCTTCACCGCATTTACCTTCGCCACACTTGCCTTCTTTGGCTTTCTTCATGTCGCCGCCGCACTTGCCTTCACCGCATTTTCCTTCTTTTGCTTTGGCTTTTTTGTCACCGCCACATTTACCTTCACCACACTTGCCTTCACCGCATTTACCTTCACCACCGTCTAATTGGTAACCTGAAGACATTTGCTCAAAACCAAATGGGTTTGCTTGTACTTCTGTTGCTAGGCCAGCACTCATTACAACTGCACCTAATGCTACTGCTACTGATGTTTGTTTGATTGAACTCATAATTTATCTTCCTTTTAAAATATTGTAATGGGTGGCCAACTCACCTTTGTTTGCTCTCAATGCGCTGACTTACCTGAATAGACCTTGGGTTAATTATTTTTATTTCAAAAAAGATAAAAAAATTATTCTAGATCAATTCAACCACTGCAAATCCCTGCTAGCGAATAGAGTCTTCACCTTTGATAATAGCGGATTTTTTAACCGTAGCAATTCAATATAACGATAAATAACAATAAGCTACCGAGTAGCAGCCTAATTACCAGGACAAAACTACTGGCGTGGCTAATTTTACGCGCTAAAATAAGCGCCCTTTTACTGACTTGGATTCATTGTGCGTATTATTCTGGCCCCGATGGAAGGTGTGGTTGACGACCACATGCGAGATCTTTTATCAGCAATTAACCCTTATGATCTGGTGGTCACCGAATTTGTGCGCGTGGTAAATCAAGTATTGCCAGAAAAAGTGTATTACAAGCTTTGCCCTGAGCTACACAATAACGGCCTAACACCCTCTGGCACGCCAGTTAGAGTTCAGCTATTGGGTCAACACGCCGACTGGATGGCAGAAAATGCTTATAAAGCGGTGGAGCTTGGCTCTCATGGCGTCGATGCTAACTTTGGTTGCCCAGCTAAAATGGTGAACAAGAGTAATGGCGGCGCTGTGCTTTTGCAGTACCCAGAGACCATATACGATATTGTCAAAGCCATGCGCGACGCAGTACCAAGCGAGCAGCCGGTCACCGCTAAGATCCGTTTAGGTTTTGAAGATAAGTCTAAGTTTATGGAAAATGCACTGGCAATTTATGAAGCCGGTGCAACTGAGCTTGCAGTACATGCTCGCAGTAAAGTTGATGGCTATAAGCCTCCAGCCTATTGGGAATACATTACTGAAATCCGCAAAGCTATTCCTATTCCAGTCATAGCAAATGGTGAAATATGGAACGTTGACGATGCCAAACGCTGTATGGAAGTAACTCAGTGCAGTGATATTATGGTTGGCCGCGGCGCAATTTCACTGCCAAACCTTGCTGACACCATAAAAAATGGCGTGGAGCCATTTAGCTGGCAACAAACACTGCAACTCTTGCTGCAATACACCCAGCGTGAATTAAACGGTAAGAAAGCAACTTATTATCCAGCACGTATCAAGCAGTGGTTTAGGTATCTCAACCGCCAATACCCGCAAGCAGAAGAACTGTTTAGACAACTTAGGGTGCATAAAACCAAAGATGCGATTGTCACTGAGCTAGAGAAAGCGAACCAAGAGTTAGCTTCACGCCACTAAATCGGCAAAAACACTTACGCTATGCTCATTCGTCCAATAAACGTATGAATTTTGCTTAATTATTCCATTAATTAGCTGTCGATTGATCTTCATCATAGCGAATAACATTTGACCGCTTAAAATCGTCTTCATTATCTGAAATAAGGCGAATAACGTGTCTAGCCAAGCTACCAAACAAATTCTGATCAACCGAGAGGTTGCGCTACGCTCTCAACTTAGCTTGGCGCTAAACACTCCTCTGATGGCTGAGCAGCGCCTAAGCGTTAATGAACAAGCCACTTTGCCTGAGTTAATAGAGCAAATCAGCCATACTCATTTACTGGACGACGAGCTATTCCATAAGCTAGTGCAGCTTGATGCAGCCTACTGCCAACTAGAACTTGGCTTATATGGCTTGTGCGCCGATTGTGAGATGGAAATCGAGCCTGAGCGCCTAGCAGCCGATCCTACTGAGCAGCGCTGTGCAGTATGCGGTGAAAAGCATTTACGTGAGCACCGACAAGAGCTAAGACTCAATCATTAACTGCTATTTTTCCCAGAGCATCAGTTTATAAGTAGTTAACAGCCAACTAAAAAAGCAGCGCTAATGCGCTGCTTTTTGGTTTACCCATTTAAACATGATAGCGATAGGTGAGATTAATGGTCGCCTTCACTGACCATGTTGAGCGTGTATTTCGGGATCTCTACAACCAAGTCTGTTTCAACAACTTTAGCTTGGCAGGCTAAACGGCTCTCAGGCTCAAGTCCCCAGGCTTTGTCTAGCATATCGTCTTCTAGCTCGTCGCTTTCTTCTAAGTCGTCAAAGCCTTCACGCACAATACAGTGACACGTTGTACAAGCACATGACTTCTCACAAGCATGTTCAATATGAATACCGTTTTTTAAGGCGACATCAAGAATGGTTTCACCCACTTCAGCTTCGACAACTGCGCCATCTGGACACAACTCTTCATGGGGTAAAAATACTAACTGTGGCATTGCTTCACCTATATATTGTCAACTGACTGGCCAGTTAGCGCAGCCTTAATTGAATTATCCATACGCTTAGATGCAAAGTCCTGAGTTTGTGCATCTAAAGCTGAAATTGCTTTCTCAATGGCGTCAACGTCGTCGCCCTGGGCAACATTATTAAGCTCAATAATGCCATTATCAAGTTGCTCACGCTCTTCACTTGACAATAAATCACCGTCTTTCGCGAGCGCCGCTGTTAGCGATTCAATCACTCGCGCAGCTTCGACCTTTTGCTCGGTTAGCATACGGCGGGTAATGTCTTCTTTCGCATGCTTCATTGAGTCTTTTAGCATGGTGGCAATTTCAACATCTGAAAGCCCAAACGATGGCTTCACTTGAATTGACGTTTGTACGCCGGTTGATTTCTCCATTGCGGTAACGCTAAGCAAACCATCAGCATCAACCTGGTAAGTAACTCGAATATGCGCAGCGCCTGCAGCTAATGGTGGAATTCCTTTTAAAGTAAAACGCGCCAGTGAGCGACAGTCATCAACCAGCTCACGCTCGCCCTGCACCACATGAAATGCCATTGCCGTTTGACCATCTTTAAAAGTGGTAAACTCTTGTGCGCGTGCGACAGGAATGGTGGTGTTACGCGTGACAACCTTCTCAACCAAACCGCCCATGGTTTCAACACCGAGCGATAACGGCAGTACGTCAAGCAGTAGTAAATCAGAGTCAGGCTTGTTACCCGCAAGGATATCGGCTTGAATCGCCGCACCAATGGCAACTACGCGATCAGGGTCGATAGAGGTTAATGGCGCTTTACCAAAGAAATCTGCAACCTTTTCACGTACTAGTGGCACGCGAGTTGAGCCGCCAACCATCACGGTTTCAAGCACTTCATCAGTGCTCACGCCAGCGTCACGTAACGTGCGGCGACAACTACTGATGGTCTTTTTCACTAGCTTTTCAATCAATTGGTCAAAGTCAGCTTTGCTAACTTGGCAAGTGTGGGTAGTACCTGCGACTTCAATAGTTGCTTCAACAGCGTCAATGTCAGTTAACTGCTCTTTTACGCGGCGCGCTTCAATTAACAACTGACGGTTTAAATGAACATCAACTTCAGTTAAAGCAAATGCTTGTTGCAGATGAGCTTGCAATAAATGGTCAAAATCATCACCGCCTAATGCAGAGTCGCCGCCGGTCGCTAGCACTTCGAATACGCCGCGATTAAGGCGCAAAATTGAGATATCAAAGGTGCCGCCACCTAAATCGTAAATGGCGATAACCCCTTCTTGCTGGGTATCTAAACCATAAGCAATCGCCGCTGCAGTTGGCTCATTTAATAGTCTTAATACTTTAACGCCGAGTAACTCAGCAGCATCTTTGGTGCCTTGACGCTGGGCATCATCGAAATAAGCCGGAACAGTAATCACCGCGCCTTGAAGCTCACCACCTAAGGTGTTTTCAGCGCGTTCAATTAATGGACGTAAGATCTCAGCAGACACCTGAATTGGGTTAACCTTGCCTTGAGAGGTTTCAAACACAGGTAAACCGTGCTCACTGGCAGATAACTGGTAAGCGTGCTGCACGTCATTTGCTTGCACATCAGCAAGGCTACGTCCCATAAAACGCTTAACCGAAACAATCGTGTTAACCGGATCTGATGCTGATAATGCCTGTGCTTGATGGCCAACCACAATCTCATCTTTACCATAGTGAACCACTGAAGGTAGTGAATGCCGTTGTTGTTCATCAGCCAGCGTTGTGGCTTCGCCGCTGCGTACAGAGGCAACCAGCGAGTTGGTGGTTCCTAAATCGATACCCACAGCTAAGCGGTGTTGATGTGGCGCGGCGCTTTGGCCAGGTTCTGCAATTTGCAACAGTGCCATATTGTTCCAACTTGTAAATTTGTTATGTAAATGCGTGGCAAAAACTAGTCGTGCAGTTGGTCTTCAATGCGCGACAGCTCGTCTTGTAACTTTGCCATAAACTTGAGCTTACGAATTTGATCCGCGGCAGATAAATTGTCTTGCTCATTATTGTTTTCAAGCAGTGAGGATAACTGACTAAATAGCGACTTTTCAAACTGAGCGAATGAATCGTATAAATCGTCAATTAGATCTTGAGGATCATCACTGTGGTTGATGTCTTCTAGCGCTTCACGCCACTCCATCTGCTGCATTAAGAAACTGGTGTCTTTAACAGTGGTGGTTTCGTGACTTAAATCGATACCGCGCAAACTAAGCATGTGCTCAGCGCGGCGAAGAGGTGTTTTTAGCGTTTGATACCCGTCATTAATCTGCGCGGTACGTTGCACAGATAGCAATTTTTGTTGCTCAGATTCATGGGCGAATTTGTCGGGATGTACCGCGCGCTGCAGTTCGCGATAGCGTTCTGCAAGCGCTGTGGTATCTATATCAAAGGCTGGCGTAAAATGAAAAAGCTCAAAATAGTTCATGTATTGGACCGCACAGCGCTATTGGATTGTCAAAGAGAGTCGATTATACCGTGAAACTTTCGCCACAGCCGCACTCACCTTTGGCATTGGGGTTGTTAAATTGAAAACCTTCGTTTAGGCCTTCTTTTACAAAGTCGAGTTCAATGCCTTGTAAATAGATGAAACTCTTAGCGTCGATGATAATGTTCACGCCATCGATAGCGTAAACTTCATCATCGTCGTTAAGGTCATCGACAAACTCAAGCACGTAAGCCATGCCAGAACATCCGGATGTTCTTAACCCTAGGCGCAATCCAAGCCCCTTACCACGATTGGCTAGAAACGATTTTACTCGATCTACCGCTGCTGGGGTCATTGTAATAGCCATGTTTAACTCCAGATATTACTTGTCTTGTTTAGTCTTGTACTCGTCAATCGCGGCTTTGATTGCATCTTCAGCCAAAATTGAGCAGTGGATTTTAACCGGTGGAAGCGCTAGCTCTTCAGCGATGTCAGCGTTTTTAATTGCTGCAGCTTCTTCAACAGTTTTACCTTTAACCCACTCAGTAACTAGCGAGCTTGATGCAATCGCACTGCCGCAACCATAAGTTTTGAACTTAGCGTCTTCGATGATGCCTTCGTCATCAATCTTAAGCTGCAGTTTCATTACGTCACCACAAGCTGGCGCGCCAACCATACCAGTCACTACTGATGGGTCGTCTTTTTCGAATGAACCCACGTTACGTGGATTTTCATAATGGTCGATTACTTTTTCACTATAAGCCATGGTATTACTCCAAAATCTGTTCGTTTAACAATGCAATATCGTCAGTTAGACGCTTGTTATTAGTGGTGAGTCCACTGCACCTTTTCTAAGTCGATACCGTCTTTGAACATTTCCCATAAAGGAGACATTGCGCGTAGTTTATCGATAGACTCGGTAATTGTTTTAATCGCGTGGTCAATCTCTTCATCTGTTGTGAAGCGACCGATAGAAAAACGAATTGAGCTATGGGCCATTTCATCGTTTAGACCTAAAGCACGTAGTACGTAACTCGGCTCTAAGCTTGCAGAAGTACAGGCAGAGCCTGACGATACTGCTAAATCTTTAAGTGCCATCATCAAAGACTCACCTTCAACGAAGTTAAAGCTCACGTTAAAGATACCGCTGTAACGCTGCTCCATATCGCCATTGATGTAAGTTTCTTCGATGTGCTTGATGCCATTCCATAGTTTGTCGCGTAGCTGACGAATGCGCGCGTTATCGCTTTCCATATCTTGCTTAGCAACCGCTGCAGCCTCACCAAAACCAACGATTTGATGGGTAGCAAGTGTACCACTACGCATACCGCGCTCATGGCCACCACCGTGCATTTGCGACTCAAGGCGAATACGAGGTTTACGGCGAACATATAGTGCACCAATACCTTTAGGGCCGTACATTTTGTGACCTGAGATAGAGATAAGGTCAACTTTCATTTCTTGTACGTCGATTGGCAGCTTACCTGCGCTTTGTGCTGCATCCATGTGGAAGAAAATTTTCTTCGAGCGGCATAGCTCGCCGATTTCAGTCACATCATGTACAACGCCAATTTCGTTGTTCACATGCATGATGCTCACAAGGATTGTATCTTCACGCATTGCTTCTTCAATGCGAGATAGAGGAATGATGCCGTTTGCTTCTGGCTCAAGGTAGGTAACTTCAAAACCTTCGCGCTCTAATTGACGACAAGTATCTAGGGTCGCCTTATGCTCGGTTTTGCTAGTGATAATGTGCTTACCTTTCTTGTGGTAAAAGTGCGCAATACCTTTAATTGCAAGGTTGCTAGACTCAGTTGCACCTGAAGTGAACACGATTTCGCGGTGATCCGCATTGATAAGGTCAGCAATTTGGTTACGCGCAATATCAACGGCTTCTTCTGCTTGCCAGCCATAACGGTGTGAACGAGAGGCTGGGTTGCCAAAAACACCGTCCATAGTCATGTGTTTAACCATTTTATCTGCAACACGCGGGTCAACCGGGGTTGTTGCGGCGTAATCTAAATAGATAGGAAGCTTCATACTCACACTCCGTACAAGGGCAGCCTTTAGCCACCATACAACGTACAAATAATAATTATTTTCAAATCAACTCAAAGCCTTACGAAACGGCTCTTTGTTCCTGCTGCAATTCATCTTGCTTTACCGAGATATACTGCACATCTCGTTTTTCCATTAACCCGGCAAGGGTAATTCCGCCTAAAAAGTCAGAGATTTGCTTGCTTAAATCACCCCATAACGAATGAGTTAAACAACGACTGCCACTTTGGCAGTTACCTTGACCTTGACAGCGAGTTGCATCAACGGACTCATCAACGGCATGCACAACCATGCCAACCGAGATGTCATCTGCTTTTAGACCTAAGCGATAACCACCACCTGGGCCACGGACACTTGCAACAAGACCTTGTTTACGTAATTTGGCGAAGAGTTGTTCAAGATAAGACAGCGAAATACCCTGTCTTTCAGAAATATCGGCCAAGGGAACAGGCCCTAGCGATGAATGAATGGCAACATCTAGCATGGCGGTCACTGCGTAGCGACCTTTTGATGTAAGTTTCATAACTTTCTACTGCTCCCAAAAAGTATGGTGCAATTGCATCATACCCGAGTAATTTAGTCAAGTATTTATCCCAGTAATTTACTCAAGTATTGCGGTACTTCACAAAATGCAAAACACCCTACTCATTTGCTGGGGTATTTAACCTTTTTGAAGTCAATTATTCAATGGCTAAGAAACATTTATTCAGGGCAAATAACAATTAATGAGTAATAGCTAACAGTTTTCGGGATAAAAGCTCAATTGCCTCTTGAATCACTAAAGACGTAGCCCCATTTAACGTAGCCCAACTTACCGACAACCTAAGTACCGATAACTAAACCATCAACAGCTAAAGCAGGCAACTTAAACGAGGCTATTTGTCACGGTTTAAATATGCGGGTCAAACTCATCAATTTCCTGCTTGCGCTTTTCAGCCGCGGCGCGCTCAGCTTCGTTAAATTCATCAACGTTAAGCTCAGGTAGTTTTTCAGTGCATACTTCACCACCCATAGATTGCACCGCCTGACACACTTCTTGCACTTTTGAGTCCATTAGGTGCATATGATCAAGCATTTGCCCAATGGCATTTGCGACAGGGTCTGGGTTGTCCGGTGATACCGCATACGCGTCAAAGCCGTATTTCTTCGCCATCTGGCTGCGTCGCTCAGACGTTTCTTTAGACTGCTCGCTAGCGGCTGCAACGATTCGCCCTGGAATACCAACTACCGTTTTACCTGCAGGCACATCTTTTACTACCACAGAGTTGGAACCAACTCGGGCTCCTTCATGCATGGTGATCGGGCCTAGCACTTTGGCGCCGGCACCAATAACTACATTATTTTCAAGGGTTGGATGGCGTTTGCCGGACTGCCAAGTAGTACCGCCTAAGGTAACACTGTGGTACAAGGTACAATCATCGCCAATCTCGGCGGTTTCACCAATCACCACTCCCATACCATGGTCAATGAAAAAACGACGACCAATAGTCGCACCGGGGTGAATTTCAACGCCCGTTAACCAACGAGAAAAAGTCGACAAACATCGCGCCGTTAGGTTCCAGTTTTTAAGCCATAGCTTGTTGCTAATACGGTGCAACCAAATTGCCTGCATGCCTGGATAATTGAGTAGGATCTCAATATTACTGTTCGCGGCTGGGTCGCGATGATAGATGGATGCGATATCTTCTTTTATGGTGGAGATAATGCCCATATAACTCTCCCTAATGGACGGACGCTATTTGTCTGACTCTTCTTGCGAAGGCTCAACAATCTTTTTATCGATTGAGGTTAAAATACCGCGCAAAATGTTCATTTCTGCAGCCTCAATTCTTGCTTTAGTAAACAAGCGGCGCAGCTTAACCATCACCTGACCGGGATGGTTCTTAATAATAAACCCGGTTTTACTCAAAGTTGTTTCAAGGTGAGTGAAAAATCGCTCTAAATCTTCAGATAGCGGGTATTCTTCCTCGGTAACTTGTTTTCCTGACTCATCAAGCGCTAACTGAGCAACCCGAGTTTCATAACAAATCAACTGCACAGCTTGCGCTAAGTTAAGCGAGCTATATTCAGGATTGGCCGGAATGGTTAGGTGGTAATGACACTTTTGCAGCTCTTCGTTACTTAAACCATGATTTTCACGACCAAAGACAATGGCAACAGGGCCAGTTTCACTGCGCTGCGCAAGTTTCTCACCCGCTTCACGAGGCTCTAGCATTGGCCAATCAAGAGTACGGCTGCGAGCACTTGTGGCAATGACTAGGCTACAATCGGCAATCGCTTCTTCTAATGAATCAACTCTGGTTAAGTTTTCAAGAATATCTGCCGCGCCCGCTGCAAGTGCAATAGAATGACCATCAGGTTCAACGCGAGGCTCAGCTAAATATAAATTGGTAAGGCCCATGGTCTTCATAGCTCTGGCAGTAGAGCCAATATTACCAGGGTGTGACGTGCCGACGAGGACGACGCGGATATTACTTAGCATGTAACTTGATCTATTTTAAGGAAAATTCAATCTGCGCATACTAACACAAGGGAGATTACATGGTTATATGAAAATCTGCATTTGATATAACCAACAAATTGAGTATAATACGCCGGCTATTTTATATACGTTCTTTAACATCCAGGGGATTGCAATGCATCCAATGCTCACTATTGCCACACGCGCAGCACGCGCGGCGGGCCAAACTATCATGCGCGCTTTTAACGAACTTGACCGTGTCGAGGTTAGTGCGAAAGGAATGAACGACTACGTTACGAGCGTTGACAAGGAAGCTGAATCAGCCATCGTTTATCAAATTCGAAAGTCTTACCCTGACCATACTATTGTGGGTGAAGAAGACGGCGAAAACCGTGGTGAGAATAAAGATTACGTATGGATTGTAGACCCACTGGATGGTACCACTAACTTCGTTCGTGGTATCCCTCATTTCGCGGTTTCTATCGCGGTTCAATACAAAGGCAAAGTTGAAGTTGCAGTCGTTTACGACCCGGTTCGTGACGAGCTATTCTCAGCCGTGCGCGGTAAAGGCGCAAAAGTGAACGATTTCCGTCTACGCGTTACTCAAGTTAACGATCTAGATGGCACTATCATCGCAACGGGTTTCCCATTCAAGGCTCGCCAGCACACCGAAACTTACATGAATATTCTAGGTGCGGTATTCCCACAATGTGCTGACATTCGCCGTGCAGGCTCTGCTGCGTTAGATCTAGCATACGTTGCTGCGGGTCGTATGGACGGTTACTTTGAAATCGGCCTAAAACCATGGGACATCGCTGCAGGTGACCTTATCTGTCGCGAAGCTGGCGGCACAGTTACAGACTTCACAGGTGCTCACAACTACCTTGCATCAGGTAACATTGTTGCTGGTAGCCCAAAAGTCACTGCTAAGCTAATCAAAACCATGCGTCCACTACTTAACGAAGCACTACAACGCTAAGTTATTTTGCGCTCATGACATCAGCTTTATCCTCATAAAGCTGAAAATTAAGGCCAATTATCACAGATAGTTGGCCTTTTTTGTTTCTTTGAACTAGATCACTGCAACGATTTACATTGTCGGGCATATACTTGAGCCATTATGTTGATTTTTATGGATACTTGTCATGCCTGATACCGCACTGCGTAAAATTGGTGTAAAAAGCCTGAAGATGATTGAACACGTAGTCTTGTTCATCATTTCTATTGCGACCGTTTACGCAATTGGTGAAGAAATTTTGCACATGTTTAATATTAAAACAGTGCAGCTCGCCGACCTGCTTTTACTCTTTATCTACCTCGAAGTACTCGCTATGGTAGTTAACTATCTTGAATCAGGTAAACTACCTATTCGAATGCCACTATATATTGCCATAGTTGCGTTAGCGCGATACCTCATTCTCGACATGAAAGGCATGGACGACTGGCGCGTACTTGCCATCTCTATCTCCACCATTGTGTTAGCATGCACGGTAATTGTGATCCGTTGGGGGCAATTAAAACTGCCTTACCCAAAGAACAAAGACATGGAAGACTAACCAACCTGAGTTTTGATAACCCACATTTAGCGCCTGTAGCAGTAAATTAACAACGACTAGAGGCGCTTGGCTATTGCTTAACATCTTGTTTATGCTAAAACTAATACACTAGCCTGATAAATTCTAAGTACCAACCACGACAAAGGAGTGATGGTTATGGCGAACGAGCCAACTGGTTTTAAAGAAAAGCGCGCGTCACTTCGCGTAGATATGGAAGCCGAGCCAGTACGCCTGCACTGGATTGATGATCAAGGCCAAGCTATAGAAGATGATGCAACCTGTCTCGACCTCGCCCGAAAAGGTGTGCTATTTGAATACAAACAAGCCTTTAAAGTCGGCGCGCTCGTTGCCCTCACCTTTAATCAAGGCACACCACAACAAAATACCATTAAAGGTCAAGTTTGCCGCTGCTCTGCAGCCGACGAAAACGGCTTTCATATTGCGATGCAATTGGTGTAAAGCAAGACTGAACCGCTTATCGGCAAAGTAAAATGTCAGATGTGTCCTATAATCTTTACTATTGGCACGCAATTTTATTCGGCGAAATAAGTCATCAATCACTTGCATGCAGTAGCCTAAGTTCAACATTGCCTCGCGGCGCAAAGGGAGACGAATATGATATTGCTAGTTGGCGGCGAAAAAGGCGGTAGTGGCAAAAGCTGCTTAGCGCAAAACCTAGCGGTCAATATTACTCAAAAATTCAATGCCAATGTATTGATGGTGGACTGTGACCCTCAGCGTACTACTTCAGACTGGATCCAAGCGCGTAACAACGACCCTGAACTCCCTGCTATCAACTGTATTCAGCTCTACGGAAAAATTCGCAATGATTTACTGAGTCTTGATGAGCGTTTTGACTATGTTATTGTCGACTGTGGTGGTCAGGATAACTTAGCTATGCGTGCTGCTATGTCGGTAGCCACTTATGTGGTTATTCCGCTGAGACCAAAACGTCGCGATTTAAAAACCCTGCCACACATGGAAG
Source organism: Shewanella sp. WXL01 (assembly GCF_012263345.1). Lineage (NCBI taxonomy): Bacteria > Pseudomonadati > Pseudomonadota > Gammaproteobacteria > Alteromonadales > Shewanellaceae > Shewanella > Shewanella sp. WXL01. The sequence continues at coordinate 62,634 of NZ_JAAIKQ010000011.1, forward strand.
ACATGCTAAGCACCTGTAAGATGGTCAATCCTAAAATGGTCGCCACCATTGTAATGACCCAGTGCCCCGCGCTACCATCACAATATAAGCGGATCCTTGAGGCTAAAGAAGTGGTAGAGTCTTACGGATTGCGCGCACTAAATTCTGTCACTTTTAGTCGTAACATCTACGATGACAGTGAAGAGTCTGGTTCATCAGTACTTGAAATAGAGCCAGAAGGCAAAGCTGCCGATGAAATCCGCGCCATCACCGATGAACTTTTCGCTATACCACCAGAAAATAGCTATGAGTTTAACTGATCTCAAACGTAAGCTTCCGAAGAACCGCCGCAAGGCGGTGTCTGTTGACGACTTTATTGAAGACGCCAATAACTATGCTTTTGGTAAAAAGTCACTCATCGATGGCGAACAACCACAGCAGCAAACCACTGCCGAGTTTATTAAAGGCTTAGATAAAAACAGCGCAAAAGTTTATCGCCGTGCCACCTTCACACTTACCGAAAAAAGTATTTCACAGCTAGATGAAATAAATCAAAATAGTAATATTGCTAAGTCAAAGATCTTACGGATTTTAATCGACGATTTTTGCAGTAAGTCGAGTTCAGCACAGACTAAATTGTTAAACAAAAAACGTAAGTAGCTAAACGATAAAACAAAGCAGCTCTATCTGCATTGTATGACGCGACTTTACACTAGCACGTGAAAACCTAGAAATATTAAACCTTAAAAACGCGAACACCTAAAAAGCAAACAAGAGCTACACCATGTCACTTATTCTGTTACTGACTCAGCAAATGTGCCTTTATTTGGTTATCGTTTACCTGTTGAGTAAAACCCCGCTATTCAAGCTGTTTACAGAAACATCAAAACGCTTGCCCCACAAGGTGTATATCTATCTGATATTTTCTGGCTTTTGTATTATGGCAACCTACTTTGGTGAGCAAACCACGGGGGCCATTGCCAATACTCGGGCAATGGGCGCAGTGCTCGGCGGCTTACTTGGTGGTCCTGTAACAGGTTTTTTTGTCGGCCTTACGGGTGGTTTACACAGGTATAGCCTCGGCGGTTTTACCGATGTTGCTTGTGCTATTTCAACCACGCTCGAAGGGCTTACAGCTGGTTTAGTGCACCTGTATTTAAAGCGTAATGACAAGAGTGAGCTTATTTACCATCCAATGCAGGTATTTCTCGTGACCTTTTGCGCCGAGGTAATGCAAATGCTGATTATCTTGCTAGTTGCCAAGCCATTTGATCAATCTCTCGCACTCGTTAAAGAAATCGCCCCGCCGATGTTATTAGTCAATGCCTTGGGCGCGGCTATGTTTATGAGCATGATCCGCGACCAGAAAACCATGTTCGACAAACTATCATCGAGCTTCTCCGCCAAAGCGCTAAAGATTGCCGAGCGCAGTGTCGGCCTATTATCCAAAGGGTTTGATCAACAAAGCAGTAGTCAAGTAGCTAAAATTGTTATTGAAGAAACTCAGGTTGGCGCGGTTGCCATTACTGACAATGAAAAATTACTGGCATTTATTGGTATTGGGGATGATCACCATTTGCCAGGTACGCCTATATCTTCACAAATAACCCTAGACGCTATCAGCCAGAATAAAGTGATGTTTGCAGATGGTGTGGATATTCCTTATGCCTGCTCGTTATCGAACAAGTGCCCGCTGGGTTCAAGCCTTGTTATTCCCCTTAGAAGCAACAACGAGGTTATTGGCACCATTAAACTATATGAGCCAAAAAATAAATTATTCTTGAATATCAATCGTACTCTTGGTGAGGGGATCGCAAGGTTACTCTCCAACCAAATCCTATACGGCCGCTTTGAACAGCAACAAAACCTACTGGTGCAAGCAGAATTAAAGCTACTTCAAGCACAAGTTAATCCACACTTTTTATTTAATGCACTCAATACCATCAGCGCCATTATTAAGCGCGAGCCAAAAATGGCAAAGATGCTACTGCAACAGCTTTCACAGTTTTTGCGTATCAACCTGAAACGCTCAAGTGAACTGGTAACCTTAAAAGACGAGCTTGAGCATATTGATGCTTACCTGACTATCGAAAAAGCACGATTTATCGATAAGCTTACCGTTAACATCGACATTAGCGATGAGCTAGCCAACTATAGAATGCCTGCTTTTACCCTACAGCCTTTGATTGAAAATGCTGTAAAACATGGTACCTCACATCTAATTGAAGCTGGTGTGATTAATGTCAGTGCACAAATTGATGGTGATGACTTGCTGTTAATGGTGACCGACAACGCCGGCTTGTATCAGCCTAGTGAAACAACCGAAGGCCTTGGTATGAATATCGTCCATAAACGCATTCAAGCACAGTTTGGCCAACAGTATGGCGTGAGCGTCGAGTGTGAAGCTGATAAACTTACTCAAGTTCAAGTTCGCCTGCCCCTAGAGGAATAATCATCCATGATCCGCTGTATTATCATCGACGACGAGCCATTTGCTAGGCAGGAAATTATCGATTTGCTTGATGAGCATGACGACTTTGAGGTAATTGCTCAATGCGGCAATGCCATTGATGCGCTAGCACAGATAAACCAACATAAGCCTGAGTTGATTTTTGTTGATATTCAAATGCCGCGAATTAACGGCATGGAGCTTATCGCCATGCTAAACCCAGACTTCTTACCTCGAGTAGTGTTTATCACAGCTTACGACGAATATGCGGTTAAAGCTTTTGAAAACAATGCCTTTGATTACCTGTTAAAACCTATTGATGACACCCGTTTTCGTAAAACACTTGAGAAATTGCGCACAGAGTTAACTCCTCAAGACTTATCCACTATCAGCCCAACTGAGCTTGAACAGCTGCCGTGCTTTTGCGGTAACCGTTTGATAGTGACCCAAACTCAAGATGTTGAATACGTAATGAGTTATGTTGGCGGCATCAAGGTTTTTACGCCTTTCATGCCTTGCCACACGCAACTAACACTCAAGGTTTTAGAAGAAAAAACCCCGCTTATTCGCTGCCATAAACAGTATTTGGTCGCACCTAGCGCCATTACAGAAATTGAGCTTTTAGACACAGGCGCGGAAATCACCACTAAAAGCGGCGCTAAAGTGCCTGTGTCACGTCGTTACCTAAAAGCGCTAAAGCAAACTCTTGGCTTTCAATAGAGAAAAACCTTGAATGTTTTATATATAAAACTAACCAGCAACCTATTTTTATTGGTCACAGGTACATGCTCACTGACAGGCGAAAGCCAAACTATGAGCGATTGTTTACTTTAATTAGCAATACAACGCTCAGCGGCAATTTATGATTGTCAGCGAGCGAACCGCTAAACCTTGGCAAGTAACCGCTCAGAGCTATCAATAACCGCTTAGCTCGTTATCGCGCCGCTTAAATCGATTTATAACCACTTAGCTCTCTATTTAATACCGCTCAATTCTACCTGCAACCGCTTAGCGCTTTATAGCACCGCTTAAACAAGCAATCTTGCCTGTTAATCAATCTAGCGCCACTAAATAACAGCAATTGCTTAAAGTAGCCTTGAACAAAATTGCTATTAAGAGTGTATGGATATGATTTGGTTTCTAACATGTGTCGCCTTTCTAATTGGTGGCTACTTCATTTACGGACAGTTTGTCGAAAGAGTTTTCGGCATTAATGCCAAACGTCAAACACCTGCATATTCAAAGCAGGATGGCGTTGACTATGTCCCTATGTCAAACAAAAAAGTTTACTTGGTTCAGCTACTTAACATTGCTGGTGTCGGCCCAATCTTTGGTCCAATTATGGGCGCACTATACGGCCCAGCGGCAATGCTATGGATCGTGATTGGTTGTGTATTTGCGGGTGCTGTTCACGATTATTTCTCAGGTATGCTATCGGTTCGTAACGGCGGGGCATCAGTACCAACCATTACCGGCCGTTACCTAGGTAATGGCGCCAAGCACTTTATGAACGTGTTTGCTATCGTACTGCTGCTGCTTGTTGGTGTGGTATTCGTTTCTGCTCCTGCAGGCATGTTAACCAAGCTAGTTAACGATCAAACCAGCTTCAACATTCCTGTTATTGCTATGGTTGTGGCAATTTTCTCTTACTACATCATTGCGACAATCGTTCCTGTAGATAAGATTATCGGTCGCTTCTACCCACTGTTTGGCGCGCTACTTATCTTTATGTCAGTTGGCCTTATCACCGCAATTGGTTTCTCAAGCGAGCATCAAATCATGGGTGGCTTCCAGGTGAGCGACATGTTCACTAACATGAACCCAAATGACCTACCGCTATGGCCAGCGCTATTTATTACCATTGCTTGTGGTGCAATTTCTGGCTTCCACGCAACACAGTCACCTCTAATGGCTCGCTGCATGGAAAATGAAGAAAACGGCCGCTTTGTATTCTACGGCGCAATGATTGGTGAAGGTGTTATCGCGCTAATCTGGTGTGCGCTTGCACTATCATTCTTTGGGTCAGTTGAATCGTTACAAGCTGCGGTATCTGACGGTGGCCCAGGTAACGTAGTGTACTCAGCTTCATTCGGCCTACTAGGCGTATTTGGCGGTATCTTAGCTTTCCTAGGTGTGGTGATTCTACCTATCACTTCTGGTGATACAGCTTTCCGCTCAAGCCGCCTTATCCTTGCTGAGTACTTCAACATGGAGCAAAAGACCTTACGTAATCGCTTAATGATGGCCATCCCTCTGTTTGTTATTGGTGGTATCTTAACTCAAGTTGACTTTGGGGTTATCTGGCGCTATTTCGGTTTTGCTAACCAATCAACAGCAGTAATGATGCTGTGGACTGCGTCAGCTTACTTACTTCGTCACAATAAATTCCATTGGATTACTACCGTACCAGCGATGTTTATGACCACTGTATGTGCGAGCTTTATCTTAAGCAACGATAAACTAGGTTTCGGATTACCAATCGATGTATCAACGGTTGCTGGCTTTATCTTCGCTATCGTTGTAACTGGCGTTGTATTCAAGATCTCAAAAGGTAAAGGTGAAGACGAACTTCCGGGTGAAGAGGCTGAAGCAGACGCTAAAACAGCTTAATTAGCCGAGCGCTCACTCAGTGAGCCCTAACTTAAAAAGGGAAAGATTGCCTAAGCATCTTTCCCTTTTTTGTCGCTCCTAGATATCCCTGTCATTCAAGCATAATTGCCCTTGCCAGTTCCACACCAAAGACCTAGGTTACTGAGCTTTGTGCCTAGAGCTTATTTCATGCAGCTCAGGCGTCACGTATAATAAGTCGCTAAGCATATTTCCACATTAAATTGGCTGAACAACGATGACGCAAAAAAACAATCCATTGCACGGTGTGAAACTCGAGCAAGTAGTAACAGATCTCGTCGCGCATTATGGCTGGGAGCAAATGGCGGAGCAGATAAACATTAACTGTTTTAAAAGCGACCCAAGCGTGAAGTCGAGCCTCAAGTTTTTGCGCAAAACCCAGTGGGCAAGAGATAAGGTTGAAATGCTGTGGCTTAAAATGAACAACCACCAGCTGCCTGACCATTATTTTGTGAGTAAAACTGATACTGAAAAACCGTCAAGCCACACTCAAAAAGCTAGCGCGCCAGCAGCTAAGACTGATAAAACTGAAAGTAGCGACAGCGTTAACGCTCATATCTGGGGAAATCGCTAAATAACAGCTAATGGTGGTGAAATGTTAGATTGGTAACGAAAAGATCAAACGCCAGACGATAATGCCGCCACCATTTTGATAACTCACGCCTAAACGGTCTAGCTTAAGGCCGTCCCAACCAAACACATCCCAGCCTATGGGTTTATCAAATTTGATTGTGGCACCGAGCTCGTAGGTGTAATTGCTAACAACATCATCCCCTTCAGGATTGGCAAAGGTGAGATCATCAAAAAACCAACGGCCGCTAACAAATAGCCTTGGCTCCATGTTGCGATTGAATGCACGCCAGTTATAGCCTAAGCCAAAATCTAACCCAGCTTGGTATACGGCAAACCTGTCAGAGTTATCATTGATACTGCTACGATAACTTGCCCAAAATAGTCTGTTGGTCCATATAGGCGTGTATTCAGGCATATCAATTTGATAAACCGCTGCAGTGCCGAGCGATACGATACCGACATTGCTTGAGTTAGTAAAATTATGGCCATAACCTAAGTCTAAATATGACTCAAACGTGAGCTTATCATTGAACAGCCAATGATATTCTAGCCCCGGCGTCACCGTCATGGTGCCGACTCTTTCAGGTAGCTGCCCACCGGGGAGATCATCAAATGAATAATCAAAAAAGCCCAATGAGATGGGTAGACGCAGTTTAACTAGATGGTCGTCTGCTTCATCTAAGGTAAATTTTAGTGGTACGTTCGCAACTGCAGCATTTTGACCGGAAGTGCGATACAAGCCACTCCCCAAGTAATTGGCAAAAGCATAATGCGATGCATCAGGATTATTCAGCACCTTGCTAGCAACAGCTTGAGGTGTAAACAAGCAAGCTGTGATAGTCAGAGCCGAAAGCTTAGCCAGAGCCTTTTTAAACCCCTTATAATAAAAATCCACCTTCGATGAAGGTGGCTTTTTGTTAAGCATTCGCATATTAAACAATCTACCTATATGGGCAAATTAGGCTTCTAGCGGCGTAGCACGGTTTTCCAATAGCACAGGAATACCTTCAGTAATTGGATAGGCTAATTTGCTTTCTTTGCAGATTAGTCGATCATTCTCTTTATCATACTCCAGCTTTGCTTTACTTACTGGACACGCGACAATTTCAAGTAATTTTCTATCAAACGCCATTATGCTTCCTTTATTTTATCAACCGCTTGCTGTAAGCGGCTCAGTAATGCTTGATCAAACTCTGCTGTTAGTTTGGCATTAACCGGTAAATACCACCAGTGTTGCTGAGCAAAAGCGCGACATTTAACCGCATCTTTCTCTGTCATCAGCAGCGCTGCATCCTGACTAAAACGCTGCAACTGTTCAGCACTGTACGCTTGATGATCATCAAATGCTTGAGTGCGAGTAACATTAAAACCCTGATTGCCTAAACTATCAAAAAATCTTTGTGGGTTGCCTATTCCTGCAATCGCGTAAATCGGTTGCTGTTTATCAAAACATTCAGCTTGCGTATTTATAGGCATATTTGCGGCCAAGGAGACAACTGCTGCAGGCTTAAGAGGTGCGAGTGTCATCAGGGCTTCACCATCTTGCGCCGGCCCGCCATTGTTAATAATAAAATCAACACTTTCTAGGCGACTGGTACCTTCACGTAGCGGACCTGCTGGAATTAACCACTCATTGCCATAGCGTCTGTCACCATCAACTAGCGCAATTTCAATATCACGGGCGAGAGCATAATGTTGCATGCCATCATCGCTAATAATCACATCAACATCATGATTTGCTAGCAACAGCTTTGCTGCTTGAGCACGCTTTGAACCTACCGCCATCGGCGCTTTCGTGCGCATCGCAATCAGCGCCGGCTCATCACCAACTAGACTAGGCTCGCTACTAGGCTCAACCAACATAGCCTCAGAGGCACTGCCGCCGTAGCCACGGCTCACAACGCCCGGCTTGTAGCCATTAGCGCGCAATAATTCAATTAAATGAATAACAGTTGGGGTTTTGCCACTGCCACCAGCGGTAATATTGCCCACAACAATCACTGGCACACGCAAACGAGTTTGTTGTTTTAACCCTAAGCGAAACAAACTGCGTCTGATACTCGAGACAAACCAAAATATCAGAGACAAAGGCACTAGCAACCATTTTGCCCAATGCCCTTGATACCAGATTTTATTAACCCAGTTTTGCATTACTCACCAAACTGCATTTGGTAAAGATTCGCGTACATGCCATTTCTCTCGAGCAGCTCGCTATGGGTGCCGCGCTCCATAATCTCACCTTGCTCAACCACTAAGATTTCGTCAGCGCTTTCAATGGTTGATAAACGGTGAGCAATAACGATAGACGTACGGTTCTGTCTGAGGTTATCTAAACCTTGCTGAATGGCCTTTTCAGATTCAGTATCAAGTGCAGATGTTGCTTCATCCAAAATCAAGATAGGTGCGTTGCGTAACATGGCGCGAGCAATGGCGATACGCTGACGTTGACCGCCTGATAACAACACACCGTTTTCACCCACCTCGGTATCTAAGCCATCGGGCAGCTCGTCAATAAACTCCATCGCGTGGGCCAGCGTTGCCGCCTCAATAATTTGCTCGCGAGTCACCTCTCCCGGATAGGCATAGGCGATGTTATTCGCGATAGTGTCATTAAATAGCGTCACCTGCTGCGACACTAACGCCACTTGATTACGTAAAGACTTGAGTTGGTAGTCATAGATACTGGTGCCATCAATGCAAATATCGCCCTCTGATAGACCGCCGTAAAAGCGGGTAATCAAGCTCGCAATGGTTGATTTACCCGAGCCTGAACGACCAACCAGTGCCACGGTTTTGCCTGGCTCAACATTAAAATCTATGCCCTTAAGCGCCGCAGTTTCTTGCTCAGGATAACTAAAGGTCACCTGGTTAAAGGTCAATTTACCCTCAACGCGCTCAACATGAAAACTGCCTTTATCTTCTTCTGGCTGCGTATCCAACAGCTCAAATACCGTGGTACATGCTGCAATACCGCGCTGAAACTCTGCGTTTACTCGTGTTAAGTTCTTAATTGGCTGCAGCATGGCTAGCATCGCACCCAAAATTGCCGCAAATGTACCGGCGGTGAGTTCTTGCGCCATGCTGTCCCAACTTGCGGCATAAAGTACAAACGCTAGCGCAAACGAGCCAATGACCATGATTAGTGGCTGACTGATGGATTGGGCAACGGCAAGCTTCATATTTTGATAACGGTTACGATCGTTCACGTCAAAGAAACGCTTCATTTCGGTTTCTTGACCGCCAAAGGCCAACACATTTTTATGACCTTTAATCATCTGCTCTGTGGTAGCTGTTACCCCGCCCATCGCAGACTGAATTTGCTTAGACACCTTACGAAAACGCTTACTCACCACACTGATCACTACACCCATGATTGGGCCGATAACCAAAATACACAGGGATAATTTCCACGAGTAATAGAACATGATCGCCAGCATACCAACTACTGTGATGGTATCGCGAACAATCGAAATCAAAGCGCTGCCTGATGCTCGGGCAATTTGCTCAGTGTCAAAGGTAACGCGCGAGATCAAGTTACCGCTGTTCTCACGATCAATATAGCTCACAGGTAAACGCAGGTAGTGCTCAAATACTTCTTGACGCATATCCATAATCAGTTTGGCACTGATATATGACACACAGTAAGTAGAGACAAAGTTAGCAAAGCCGCGAATAGTGAACATCACTATCACCACAAAGGGTGCCATCATCATGATATCGTTGTTGGCGCTAAAGCCAGTATGAGTAGGAAGGTCAACACCTGCAACATTGGATGCTGACTGGCCAAAACCTTCGTCAATAAAAGGTTTTACAAAGGCAATGAACGCCGCATCGACCAAACCATAGGTAAGCAAGCCAAGCACCGCAAAGATGAACATGGATTTCATGGGGATCACATACGTCATTAAACGTTTGAATACAACCCACATTTCATTATTTGCTTCTGATGACATTTATTTGATTACTTTCATGACAAACATAGAGACGCATTCTACTCTGCTTTAACTTTCTCACCAAATTTAAACAAACGGTTATACCAAAAAGGTGACATTTGCTGGCGATAACTGCTCACTTGATAACCGCCCTGATTAAAATTGAAGCTTATTTGACCAAGCTCTCCAGTGACGAACGTCTTCGCACCGATAGATTGATACCTTTGCATGACGTCCTCTTTGGGAAATCCGTACTGATTGGCAAAGCCTGCATTAACAACCGCAAGCTTAGGGTGGGTATGATTGATAAACTCACTCGTCGATGAGGTGCGACTGCCGTGGTGAGGCACAAACATGATATCGACATTTTGAATTTGCTGATTGGCTAACAACCCCCGTTCGCGCTCTGTTTCGATATCGCCGGTTAACAGCAGTTTACTCGAGCCATCATCAAGCAATAATACACAAGAGCGATTATTGTCAGAGTCATTCTCTCCCGCAGCCATCAAAGGGGTCTGTAATGCGCTAAACGTTAGCTGAGCAAACTGCCAATTAAAGCCGCTACAGGGCGATACTCGCTTGCCGAAATCTGCCTTTATAGATTCATCATCAGCGATTATCTTCGCTTGCGGATACAACTTAGCTAGCCGAGCTAGACCACCCGCGTGATCATTATCATTATGGCTAATGAAAATATGGCTGACATGACCCAAACCACGGGCATTTAAAAACGGCACTATCACTCTGTCCGCATAGGTAAAGCTGTCACCGTATTTTGCGCCTGTATCATAGATAATCGCTTGACCGCCTATCTCAAACACCAGGGCGCTCCCTTGCCCGACATCTAAAGCATGTAATTGCCAGTCAGAAAAAGGTTTAGATTCAGCGATAAATTCAGAGGGATGAAGCTTGGAATTTACCGATGGACTTAGCTTATATTCACCGCTTTCAAGCTTGTCGCTCAGGTTCGATTTTATTGCTGGTTCTGCAGCGACCAGAATGGGGAGCGTATTCGTCAAAATAAAAGCTAATAGCATACCCGCCGAGCCAACTAGCACTGCAGCAACCCCAAGCGTTTTACGCGAATATAAACGTCTGACTGCGGTGAATAATTGCTGCCTAGCTAGGCTTATCCAAGGAATAGCAAGTTGCGATAAAAGCAGCTGTTTGATCAAATAGCCACTTACCGCAATCACCAGAATTAACACGAGCAAGCCTGCTTGTCGCTCAGATACCGTCAGCAGCGCATAAGGTAAGTAATCGGAATAGTGAAGCAATGCGCTAAATGGCATCAACAGTGCGTCAGCAATTTCAAATAACTCTGCCGACTCATGCCAACTGACTAAATCATGACCAAATATACGTATCCCAAGTAAATTGATAAACCAGAACATCGCCCAAACACATAAGGTTAGAATCGCAACTGGAATAACCAGCAAGCTAAACCAAGGCACAAACAACATGTTCAGCCACATGCTATGAACCGACACAGTCGAAAATAACAAAGCTTGCACTGCCGCTAATACCAAAGCTAAGCGCCATTGAATCGCCCACAATGCCATCCCATAGTGTTTGACCTTGCGCCAAATAACATGTGCATTTTCGCTAGCAGCAAGGTTGGTGGGATTAGTAACAGATGCTTGATCTAGTTGTTTATCACTTTCAAGCGTTGATCTCATTTCAGCACCGCGACCTGTACCTACCAACAAAATAATTGCCAATGCGCAAAACGATAAGTAAAAGCCACTACTTAATATAGCAAAAGGATCAATGACCAACACGGCGAACAAGGCATAAAGCAAACGATCCCATACACTGGCATGCTGATTAAACACACTTAGCACTACCACCATAATCAGCATGATAATTGCCCTCGTTGTTGCAACCGGAAAACCAGCTAAGTAGCCATAGATAAACGCCATAACAAGCGGCAGTAATAACGTAACGGCTCGGTAAGCAAAGTAGTTGTGCTGGGCTAACGGCTTACAGAGTTTGGAAAAGATTACCCAGAACAGCCCAAAAACCACAGATAAATGCAGCCCGGAAATGGCAATAAGATGACCACTCCCCGTTTGCCTTAAATGACGCCACCGCTCGTCAGACAAGGCCGTCTTTTGACCTAAAAGCAGCGCTTGCAACACATCGCCATTGGCAAGCTTTGACAGTACTACAACCAAGTCTGATTTAAATTGATGCACTAACGCAGGGTTATCTTGGATTAACTCAGCACGCCTGACGCTGCCTCGGCCTATAATATGTCTACTGATGAAGTATTTTTGCTGATTAAAGCCACCTTGATTGGCGATAGCACTAATACTTTTCATCCGCGCGCTAAATTGCCATACCTGACCAGGTTTCACGTCAGGAGCACTGTTCCAGTTTAAGCGGTAATAACCCTGTAATTTGCTAGCGCTAGTTTGTTCAAGGTTTTTAACATCAACACTAATCCAGTCGCGGTTTTGGTTAACTAGTGATACTATCTCTGCCCTGAATATTTGTTGTGTTGGTTTTGCTGTTGTCTGATGTGAATAAAAACCATGAAATACAATGGATAACCAAGACAACGACATCATGATCCCGCTGATAAAAGGGGCTTTTTTAAAGCACATTCCCCCAATTAGCAGCCAGAGCACAATCCATTGCAATGGTAAGATCTGCGGCCACAGCAGCGCTGAAAAACAACACGTGCAATAACCGATAATAAATCGATTCATAACGATTGAGTAAAGACAGTAATCGCCGAAGATGCCAAAAAAATTTATCGAAAAATACATGCCTAACCCGGAAGAACTTAAAAATCATAAGTATCTAAAGGTGTTCGGCAATTTACTCCACAAACCTAATCTTTGGGCACTCAACCGTAAGTCAGCCCCTGGCGCATTTGCGATTGGCCTGTTTGCCGCCTGGGTCCCTATTCCGTTTCAAATGATCCTCGCCGCCGCATTAGCCATCTTCTTTAACGTTAATTTACCAGTGTCTGTCGCGTTGGTCTGGTTAACCAACCCGGTCACCATGCCGTTTATGTTCTATGCAGCCTATTTATTGGGCGCAAAAATTATGGGTAGACCAGAGCAAGAATTTCATTTTGAGGCAAGCTGGGCGTGGGTTGAGTCTTCACTTTCAACCATAGGTTTACCCTTTCTTGTCGGCTGCGGCGTACTAGCCGTTGTCAGCGCCATTGTGGGTTACTTTGTGATGTCTAACCTTTGGAAGTACAACGTGTTATTTAAGTGGAATAAGCGCGGCAAATACAAATAGAAAGTAATAGTAAAGTAAGTAACCAGCTTTAAAGCTTGATATAGAATACAAAAAAGGTCGCCCAGTATCATTAAATACATTTGGCGACCTTTTTTGTGGATGTAATTGATGGCTAGCGAACACTCTACACGCTAAACTAACTCGGTAGTTTCCCTAAAATATCCTTATCGCCCTGCCAACGCGGCTGCAGGCGCTATTTTTGATGCTTTCCAGGCCGGATAAACCGTGGCAATCAGGCTCATCACCAGTCCCATGAATATCACAAAGGCTACATCTCTTAGCTCAAGTTGAGTTGGTACAAAATCAATAAAGTAAATGCCACCAGCCAGCAGCTGAATACCAAAAGCGCTCTCAATTGCTTTAGCTATCGCACTTAAATTTTGCGCGATAACCACGCCAACAACGCCGCCGATAGCACAGCCAGATAATCCGTTAAGCGCGCCTTGCAACATAAATATCGCCATGATGCTAAAACGTTGCAGTCCCATGGTCATCAAAATTGCAACTTCTGAGGCTTTATCGCGCACCGCCATCACGAGTGTCGAGACGATATTAAAGCAAGCTACAGCAATCACTAGCGCCAGTACCAGATACATCACAACTCTTACTAGCTGAATATCTGAATATAAGTGGCCTTGAGTTCTCGTCCAGTCATTCATATACACATATTCGCTTTGAGCATAGCCAAGCTCACGAATAACGCTTTGTGCCTGCAGTACATTATCAACTTTAATGCGGATCCCAGATGCCAGCCCTTCATGACCAAGCAACCTTGCAAGATACACCATCGGTACATAGGCCTGAGTTTGCTCGACCTCACCACTTAATTTGTAACTCCCGGTCACCACAAATCGATGACTTTTCGCTTGAGTGAGTCTTGTGGCGTTTTTCTGCGGCGTGTACATAGCCACAGCATCACCAATGTTAAGCCCTAACTGCTGCATCAGCGCCTGACCGAGGACAATGTTGTTAGCATCTTCAGCTAACGTTTGCCAAGTTGACTCATCCATATACTCTGCAATGGTGGACACTTTTGGCTCATAAGCTAAATCGATACCCGTAACTTGAATGCCTTGAAATCCGCCGGGCTTTTGCACTAAACCTTGCAAGCGCACAAACGGCGCAACACCTTTAATCTCGGGAATTAGATCAGCTGACTGTGCCTTAGACTGCCAATCTTGCAATGGTGAGTTCACCCCAACCAGCTCGCCATGAGGGGTAACGCCAAGCAGCCTTTGTTGTAGCTCACGCTCAAAGCCGTTCATTACCGACAACACAATAATCAACACGGCAACGCCAAGTGCAATACCAGAAGTCGATGCAAACGAAATAAAGTTGATAAACCCATTCGCCTGACGTTGGCGATAGAAACGCCAACCAATTGTAAGAGGCAATTTTAAACTCATTGGGCAGCTTCCTGCTGGTGTGAAACACCTTGTGTACCAGTCTCTTGGCTATCAACCTCTTGAGAGTGGAGCTTGCCATCTTTCATCGTCAGCTGACGATCCATCTTGGCAGCGAGTTTATAATCATGGGTTACTACCACGAATGCTGTGCCAAATTGCTGCGACAACTCACGGATCAACGCATACACTTCATCGCCGCGACTGGCATCAAGGTTACCGGTCGGCTCATCGGCAAGGACTAACTTTGGTCTATTAATTAGCGCTCTAGCAATCGCGACACGTTGACGCTCACCACCTGAAAGTTGTGCTGGCGTGTGTTCAAGGCGATGCGATAAGCCCACCCGCTCAAGTAATTCAGTTGCACGCTTAAGTGTTCCAGCCTTGTTAGCACCTTGAATAAATGCCGGCATTGCCACATTTTCAAGGGCACTAAACTCTGGCAGCAAATGGTGAAATTGATAAATAAAACCAAGGTCTTGGTTACGGATCTGCGCCTGACGCTTAGCCGAAACACTGTGAATGTCCTCACCATCGAGCAATATTTTACCCGCGCTTGGGGTATCTAATGTGCCCATTAGGTGCAATAGCGTCGACTTACCCGAACCTGAGCTACCCACAATAGCGAGCTGCTCACCGGGCGCGACACTCAACTCAACGTCACTGAGCACTTGAGTAGCAATCTCGCCCTCTTGGTACTGTTTACTTACCGCGCTGACATGTAACAGCTTTGGTGCTTGCGAGGAGGCTGGAGTTTGATTAGTCATTTATTCGTATCTCAAAGCTGTTGCAGGTTGAACTTTAGCTGCGGTGTAAGCTGGGTATAAGGTGGCGGCTAGGGTGACAAATAAGGTTCCAACAACAATCACACCTATTTGGGTCACTGATATTGAGGCTGGCAGAGTCTGCCCCGCGCCTAATACGGAGATGCCAATAGCGTTCAAAATACTATTGATATTTAAGGTGATAACGATACCTGCAAGAGTGCCACTTAGCAGCCCAAGTACCGCATTTAATCCACCTTGCACAATAAAAACTGCCATTACCGATTGCGTGGTCAACCCTTGCGTTTTTAATACTGCAACATCAGTGGTTTTATCGACCACCATCATCACTAACGCTGACACAATATTAAAGGCTGCGACTGCAATAATGAGACTTAGCATCAATGACATCATGTTTTTTTCCATTTTTACTGCGGAAAACAAATGCCCAAACTGCTGGCGCCAATCAACCACTGTGATGCTATCAGCACCTTGCTCCTTGCCAGCATTTTGTTCAAGGTTAGCGTGCGTTTGAAACTGAGCCGTGATTTGCTGTGCTAGTACAGGCGCATCAAACGGATCGCTAAGGTATGCTCTGAGTTCGTTAACCTGATTAGGATTTTTACGCATTAAGCGGCGCAGATCTTGATAGTGTACATAAGCAAGATTGGCATCAACTTGAGAGCCCATCTCGAAAATACCCGCAACGGTAAACTTGCGCTGACTCGGCACTGGCCCAAGCGGCGAGTACACTACTCCATCGCCACTCAACACGCGAATTCTCTCACCTACTGATACACCTAAGGTCATAGCAAGCTGCCTGCCAAGCACAATTTGGTAGCTACCAGGTGTTAACGCGGCAAACGCGCCGTCAAAGCTGTGACTCATCACCTGTGACAATCCCTGCTCATGCTCTGGGTAAATGCCTAACACTTGCACAGCGTGAATATTATTGACTGACTGCACCATAGCTTGGGTAGTTGCACTTGGCACCATGCCTTTAATGTCATGATGTTGCTTGAGTACGCGCTGCGTAGTGTCTTGCCAATCAGCAAAACCTTGCTCGCTCACTAGGGTCAATTGCGGCACAGCTCCCAGAATGCGGTCTTTAAGCTGCGCCTCTAACCCATTCATTACTGAGCTGACAATAATCAAAGCGGCAACACCAAGGAAAATGCCTGATACGGCAAAAAAGGTGATAAAGGACGCGAAAGCATTGGCTTTTCGCGCTCGCCAATAACGAAATCCAATATAAAACGAAAAGCCCAAATTCATATTTTATTGTTAATCCTAAACTTTCTTGGCGTGCAATAAGGTAAGATAGCAAGAATTAATACGAGCACGCTAAGTCTATGACTTGCTAAATCATTAAGTTGGGCACGATAATAGGGCTATTAGTGTGATAAATAAAGAGGCAAACCTTGTTACCTGACAGCAATTCTTACTTTAGCGTGCCTCATCAATTCAGCGCTTACCTCACTTTATGGGACAACAGCCAACCACTTCCTAGCGAAGAGCAACTGCGCGACTTACAATCTGTTGGTCTGCAATTATTAACTGAAGTGAAAGGCTTAGAGGCAAATTGCCTATTACAGCTTAGGCAAATCGACAACGATGCTAAAGCGGTAGTGGATTACCTCAAGCTTCAATCTCGCAAAATTGATCTCGTGTTGCAATACATTCTTGAAAACGAGCAACAACAAGGTGAGCCTGTAAGTGGTATTCAGTTTGGCGGCAGCGGCATTAGCATTTTAAGCAGCGAGCCTCTTAACGTTGGTGAGCATTACCAAACCCAATTATTTATTCGCTCAGAACTTGTCGCCTTGCTGTGTTTTTGTGAGGTAAAAGCCTGTAAAGAGCTTGAAGGACAATGGCATTGCCAACTCGATTTCAGCCAAATTCTTGAAGATGACGTCGAGCAACTGGTTAAAGCCAGCTTGAATGTGCAACAAAAAATGCTTAAACGCCGAAAGCAGCAACAATCATCAACTTAGGTTAGAGTCATCAACTTAGGTTGGTTAGAGTCATCAGCCAAAGTTAAAGTCATAGCCAGTCGATACGCTTATTCAAATCTAAATTAATACTGCAGCATCAATGAAGCAATTTAATGTACTGACACCACCAAGTGTCAATAAAGGTCAGCAATTACAAACCCTCGCCACTCTAGGCGGCAGCGCCCAGGCTATCACCTTAGCCAAACTTATCGAGCAAAATACTGGCACTACCTTACTCGTGACCCAAGACACGCCAACTGCCATCACACTCGAAGCCGAGCTTGGCTACTTACTAGCGAATAAGTCTGTGCAAGTGTGCTTGTTCCCGGACAGAGAAACCCTGCCCTATGATAGCTTCTCGCCGCATCAGGATTTGATTTCCCAGCGGCTAGAAACCTTGGCGCAAATTAGCCAAGGGCAGCAGCTAGTAGTGATAGTGCCAGTTAATACCCTCATGGTGCGCTTACCACCACTAGCGTTTTTAACCTCAAATGTGATGCTGCTAAAAAAAGGCGATATCTATGCACTGCAAAGCGTGCGTCAGCATTTAGTTGATACAGGCTATCATTTGGTTGAGCAGGTTTATGAGCATGGCGAGTTTGCCATTAGAGGCTCGATAGTCGATATCTTCCCTACAGGCTCAAAACAGCCACTGCGTATTGAATTATTTGATGATGAAATCGAATCGATTCGCTTCTTCGATGTTGAAACTCAGCGCTCAGGCATGGCGCTTGAGCAAATTAGAATGCTGCCAGCAAAAGAGTTCGCGACCGACAAAGATGCCATTGAAGGTTTCAGGCAGCGCTATCGCCGCCGCTTTGAAGTGATATCAAAAGAGCCTGAATCAGTGTACCAACAAGTTAGCCGTAATCTCATGCCTGCAGGTATTGAGAACTACTTGCCGCTGTTTTTTGATGACACCGCTAGCCTATTCGATTACTTGCCAGAGCAAACCGCGCTTATCACTGTGGGTGACATTGAGGCTTCGTGCCAACATTACCTTGCGGAAATTAACGAGCGTTTTGAAGATCGCCGCGTTGACCCACTGCGCCCATTACTTGCTCCACACGAGCTGTATTTACCAACCGATGAGTTATTTGGCGCATTTAAACAATATCAGCGTAGTCAGCTGCTCGCTTTGCGCACAACACAAACTGACGAGCGCAATACGCAGAGCAGTGATACACAGCGTAGCAAACAACAAGATGCGCAGCTGCCTAAGCATACCCAAATTGCGCAAACTCAAGCATTGCCTGACATTAACGCTAATCACAAGCTTAAGCAGCCACTTATTGCGCTAGCCGAATATAGCGAGCAACAGCAAAATTTACTGTTTTGTGCTGAATCTGAAGGCCGCCGTGAAGCCTTATTCGAGCTATTTGCCAAAATTGATATCAAGCCGGTGCTATTTAACCACCTTGATGACTATCTGGCATCAAAGGAGGCAGTCGGCTTAATTGTTGCGCCGCTAGCCAGAGGCTGCGTGCTGCAAGGTACAGCAAAAGGCGATGTTAGCCTGATCTGTGAAACCGAGCTTTTTGGCCAACGTATTTCACAGCAGCGCCGCCGTGAAAAGCAAAAACAAGTTAGCGCTGACGCTCTGGTTAAAAACTTAGCCGAGCTAAAGGTGGGCCAACCTATTGTGCACTTAGAGCATGGTGTCGCTTTATACAAGGGCTTACAAACATTAGATACAGGCGGTCTGATAGCTGAGTACTTGCAGCTAGAATACGCAGGCGGCGACAAACTTTACGTACCTGTATCGTCGCTGCACCTTATAAGCCGCTACAGTGTCGGTAATGAGGAAGAAACTCAGCTTAACAAGCTAGGCAACGAAACTTGGGCGAAAGCTAAGAAAAAAGCCATTGAGAAAATTCGCGACGTAGCGGCTGAATTGCTGGATGTCTATGCCAGACGTCAAGCACGTCCTGGCGATGCGCTTAAAGTCGATGATGAAGAATACGCGCTGTTCAGCCAGGGGTTCCCATTTGAAGAAACAGTCGATCAAGAGGTCGCCATTGAAAATGTGCTTGATGATATGCAAGCACCAACCGCGATGGACAGGCTAGTTTGTGGTGACGTAGGTTTTGGTAAAACAGAAGTTGCCATGCGCGCCGCCTTTATTGCGGTAAACGCAGGCAAACAAGTGGCGGTGTTAGTGCCAACTACCCTGCTAGCCCAGCAGCACTATGAAAACTTTAAAGACCGCTTCGCCGATTGGCCGGTGGTGATTGAAGTCATGTCGCGTTTTAGAACCACCAAAGAGCAAAATCAGGTGGTTGAGCAACTTAGCGAAGGCAAGGTCGATATTGTTATTGGCACACACAAACTGCTGCAATCACAAGCTAACTTTGAGCAGCTTGGCCTGTTGATCATCGATGAAGAGCACCGCTTTGGGGTTCGTCAAAAAGAGAAAATTAAGGCACTACGCGCGAACGTCGATATTCTTACCCTTACCGCAACGCCAATTCCACGTACGCTAAATATGGCAATGTCAGGCATGCGTGACTTGTCGATTATCGCTACCCCGCCAGCTAAACGTCTGGCAGTAAAAACCTTTGTACGCGAGTTTGACAAAGCCACTGTGCGAGAAGCCATCTCCAGGGAGATCTTGCGTGGTGGTCAGGTGTACTTCTTACACAACAATGTTGAGAGTATTGAGCGCGCTGCCAATGATATTCGTGAACTGTTACCAGAAGCGCGAGTTGTCACAGCGCATGGGCAAATGCGTGAGCGTGACCTTGAAAAAGTCATGTCTGACTTTTACCACCAACGATTTAACGTGTTGGTGTGTACCACGATTATCGAAACCGGTATCGACGTACCCAGTGCCAACACCATTATTATGGACCGAGCAGACAAGTTTGGTTTAGCCCAGTTGCACCAATTACGCGGCCGTGTTGGTCGCTCACACCACCAGGCTTACGCCTACTTGATGACGCCACACCCAAAACGCATGACATCAGATGCCCGTAAACGTCTTGAGGCCATTGGCGCATTAGAAGATTTAGGCGCCGGCTTTATGTTGGCAACCCAGGACTTAGAAATTCGTGGTGCTGGTGAGCTACTAGGTGATGAGCAGAGCGGTCATATTTCAAAAATTGGCTTTAGCTTGTACATGGATATGCTTGAATCTGCCGTTAGCGCGCTAAAACAAGGTAAAGAGCCGTCACTGGCGCACATGATGAGCAGTCAGGCTGAAATCGACCTGCGTATTCCAGCATTGTTGCCAGAAGACTATGTTGGTGACGTAAACATGCGTCTATCGCTATACAAGCGCATTGCTAACTGCGAAAACGAGAACATGATTGATGAGCTAAAAGTTGAGTTCATTGACCGCTTTGGCATGCTACCTGATGCCACTCGTAACTTAATGGATCTCACCCTATACAAACATCAAGCGACCAAGCTTGGTATCAGTAAAATCGAGCTTCATGCCAAAGGCGGCAGTGTTGAGTTTAGCGACGACAACAAAGTCGACCCTATGTTCATCATAGGTTTATTGCAAAACCAACCACAAATGTATCGAATGGACGGACCAAATAAGTTAAAGTTCAACATTCCCGCAGAGACGAGTAAAGAGCGTCTCGACCTGGTGCAAACCCTACTTGAGGAGTTTGCTAAACACCCGAATGGAGACAACAAATAGTGCAACCTAAACTGGCAATGTCACTAGCAGCAATGACTGGCCTCAGTCTGCTTTGCTCACCATTAACAGTTCAAGCTAAAACCTGGTTTGAAGTTGAAGTGTTTGTATTTGAAAGGCAAGGACAGCCAAATACCGAGCAGTGGGACGAAGATGCACCTGCTAAGCCAATTAGCAGCAGAGCAATTGATTTAATCTCACCTGTGATCACCACTGATATTACTGGTGTAGCACTAGGGCTTGCAGGGTGTGACTCAAACGACTGGCTCAACGACAACCCTGACTGTCAGCAACAATTTAACAGTCAAAGCCAAAAATCTCACCCAGGTGTAGTACCTGTCACTATCGCAGCAGAGACTGAGCAAACGGCATATTTAGGTGATGAACCGTTATTGCTAGCACAATCACAATCTCAATTTGCAGATGTGATCACCACAGTCTCAAAAGAGCCAGGAGTCAAACCACTGCTGCATCTTACTTGGCAGCAAGATATGCAGTCAAAACGCCGCTCAAAGCCTGTTCGTATTTTTGCCGGTAAAGATTTCTCAGAAGAATACAGCTACCATGGCGAGCACGTCGTAAAGCAGCCTGAATCTCAGATTGAAGAGCCTGAAGTCTCTGAGGTAAATAACACATCACAGCCTGCTCAGTTTGGTGAGTTCGGCTCGTTTGGCTCAATTGAGCAAACTGAAACAACTGACTCATCAACGGCGCACAACCAATTCGGCAGCTTTGGTCAACTGTTCTCGCTTGAGGAGCAAACTAAGCCAGTTTGGGAGCTTGATGGCACCATTAATATTTATCTTAGTCACTATTTGTACATCGAACATGACCTTGGACTACGCAAACCAACGCGCATTGAACAAAGCCTTAGCGATTTTGGTAGCCTAACTAGTTACGGTTATAGCCAAGAGCAACAAGCCGGTGATCAAACAAACGTCGAACTTGTACCGTTTTTGCAAACCATCCCGATGAAACAAAACCGCCGCGTTCGCAGTGGGGAAGTGCATTACTTTGACCACCCGCAAATGGGTATCGTTATGCAAATCCGTAAAATGGAGCAACCTACCACAGCGCGCCCAATTGATTTAAGCTCATCGGCAGATGACGAGGTACAAACACCACCCCAGCTATAACGTTTTAGCAGTTTAGATAACTAACAGCGCTGACCTACACAGGGAAGCGCTGTTTTTGTTTATACGCACTCGTTTCGGACTTTATACAAACGGCAGATACTCTACCTACTGTCCATAATGGGTTTAATTTGGACAAAAAAAAGCGACTCAAAATGAGTCGCTGAAACTGCTAATCAGTTAAAATATGACATAGACATTATTCGAGTCGCATTTCGAACTTTGCCTGTGACACTTTGTATCACCACTTGTTACCAATTGCTACATTTAAGCGTACAGTTGCACATTAATTAACCTTTGCATAACAAGATATCTGATCACGATCACACAAGTGTCGTTTCAAGCCTAGTAGATAAGCTTACGGCAATTTTTATTACTACTCACAACGGCCCCCACTTATCGCCTTCTCAGCTACTGAGCAAATTGCTTGGCAAGTGCCTGGGCATCCAACCAGCGCTGCTCTTGCTCTAATGCTTTTGCAACTTGTTTGCTATTAGCAAGCAATTGCTTCACGTCATGCTTAGGTGCGTGGCTTGGCCATTGAAACTCATTTAGCAATGTCTCAACACCCTGAGGGTCATTACATACCAAAATCATGTCACAACCTGCATCTAGTGCTGCTTTTGCCCGCCCTAGGTAATCACCAGCAAAACTTGCTCCTTTCATGCCAAGGTCATCTGAGAAAATCACCCCGGCGAACTTTAGCTGTTGCCTTAAAACCTCACCAAGCCAATAACTTGAAAAGCCCGCAGGGTTTGGGTCGACTTGGTCGTAAACCACGTGAGCAGGCATCACGCCTTGTAATTTTTGCTGCTCGATTAAGCTGGCAAATGGCGTCATGTCATTTTCAAAAATCTCGGCTTTACTTCTGCTATCGACTGGCATGGCAATATGTGAGTCGGCTTGCACGCTGCCATGACCCGGAAAATGTTTACCAACAGCGGCCATGCCCGCGTCATTCATGCCATCAATCCAGGCATCTGCTAGCAGAGCTACCTGCTTAGGGTCGTGACTAAAGCTTCGCTTGCCTATCACTTCACTAATGCCATCTAAATCCAGTACGGGCGCAAAGCTCAAGTCGATATCACAAGCTAGTAACTCCACTGCCATTAAAAAACCTAACTCTTTAGCCCATTTACATGCTTGGGTTAAGTCGCCTTTTGCCTGCGCTAGTAAGCTGCCCATAGCCGGAATTTTACTAAACTCGGAGACGAACCTCTGCACACGGCCGCCCTCATGATCAACGGCAATAATCAGGTCTTTGCGCACTTTTCTAATTTCTGCAGTCAATGCAACCAACTGAGATTTTGTCTCATAATTTCGGCTAAATAGAATTACGCCGCCTACCTGTGGGTGTGCGAGCTGCTGCGCTTCTTTTTCACTGACGGTTAACCCCGCCAAGTCCATCATTAGGTAACTCAATTGCGAACCTCTATGTAGAAAAAGCTATTAGTTTAGCTATGTTAGGAATATAACTGCATACAAATAAATCTCACTAATGCGAAATGCAGATATAAAAAAATCTAATGAATCATTTAGTAAAAAGTGTGTGATACTTTGCCACAAATAAACAGGCTTAATCTCTCTAGCAGCGATTATACTCTGTAATAACTAAAACAAAATACGACCCAGACCAAGGTTATTCTATGATCAGTGTTTTCGACATGTTCAAGATCGGCATCGGCCCGTCAAGCTCACATACAGTTGGGCCAATGAAAGCCGGTAAAATCTTCATGCAAAATGTCGCCGACCAAGGCTTGCTTGATAAGGTAGATGAACTGCAAGCAGAACTGTTTGGCTCGCTTGGGCAAACAGGTAAAGGCCACGGCACAGGCAAAGCCGTTATTTTAGGACTGATGGGTGAAGACCCAGAAACCGTCGATACCGATAAAGTTGATGACATCCTAGCCCAGGTTTCAAACGACCAGCAGCTCACACTTGCTAGCGGCGACAAAGTAAAATTCACCAAAGAAAACGGCATCACTTACCATAGACGTAAGTCACTGCCTGCACATGCTAACGCTATGACGTTATATGCATTTAACCAGGGTGAATGTATTTATCAACGTACTTACTACTCTGTTGGCGGCGGGTTTATTCTCGATGAAGATGAAATCACCGCACAAGATGCATCACCTGCAACGCCAATTAACGTGCCTTATGACTTTGAAACGGCAACGGCGCTATTGCAAATTTGCTGTGACAATGGTCTCAGCATCTCTTCATTGATGATGGCTAACGAGTTAAGCATTGCGAGTGAGTCAGAGGTAAAGCAAGGGCTTTGGCATATCTGGCAAACTATGAAGCAGTGTGTTGAGCGTGGTTATCAAAAAGAAGGCATGTTGCCTGGTGGATTAAAACTTCGCCGCCGCGCCCCAGCGCTTTATCGCCGCTTAAAAGCAGAAGGCAGAAACAGCGTCGATCCCCTAACAGCAATGGATTGGGTAGATTTATTCGCACTGTCAGTTAATGAGCAAAATGCCGCAGGCGATCGCGTGGTAACAGCGCCAACTAACGGCGCTGCTGGCATCATTCCCGCAGTGCTTTGCTATTACGATACGTTTGTACAAGAAGTTGATATCGACATCTGTGCGCGTTACCTGCTTACCGCTGCAGCTATTGGTATTCTTTACAAAAAGAATGCATCAATTTCAGGTGCAGAGGTCGGTTGTCAGGGTGAAGTCGGCGTAGCGTGTTCTATGGCTGCAGCAGGCCTAACTGAAATTATGGGCGGCACAGTTGTTCACGTTGAAAACGCTGCAGAAATCGGTATGGAGCATAACCTTGGCTTAACTTGTGACCCAGTAGGCGGTCTAGTACAGGTTCCATGTATTGAGCGAAACGCCATGGGTGCAGTTAAAGCAATTAACGCATCGCGTATGGCGCTTCGCGGTGATGGTCACCATAAAGTTTCACTCGACAAAGTCATTAAAACCATGATGGATACGGGTAAAGATATGCGTAGTAAATATAAAGAAACAGCTAAAGGTGGCTTAGCAGTTAACATCGTCGAATGTTAATGATTTAAGCAATGAACTGAGCAATGCCATTTGGCTATTTTTGCCAATCGCGAGAGAAACCATAAAGGGGGCACTTTGTTGCCCTTTTTTGTTGTTTGCAAAATCTGTTTGCGTAAAACACGGGCTGTCAATTTACTTTGGTACAGAGTTGACGATTTTTAGCGCACACATGTTCATTATTGTGAGCTATATACGGTAAACGGGTAACACTTTCGACCTAAACAAGTGTATATTGTGTTGCTTAAGTTTATCGGGGGATAAAATGACAACTGAAGAGAAATTACTTCACGCAGCAGATGAGCTGATTAAGCAACACGGGATCATCAACTTCTCGATGTCTGATATACCAAGAGCATGTGGCTTATCACGTGCGTCGTGCTACCAGCATTTTAGAGACAAAAATGAAATTCTCGCCGCACTATGTACACGAGAGTTAATGCGTAACTTTAGAGCGATTAACGAACAACGCTGGGATGATATTTCCGGTATATTTACCATGGTACTCAGGCCGTTAGTGTTTAATCATTTGAAAGAGCGTGACCAACTCGCCATTGATAACGCATTTGAACAACTTCTGGGTTCACTCGAATTGCTACCAAGCAACGACAAATTCAACTTTATGAAGCAAGGCTTCAAAATCTTAAAGAGTGAACGTGAGTTAGGCTTACTAAAAATAGTTTAGCATCGCCCTGTATTTGAAAAGGCGTGGCTCTATAGAGCAACGCCTTTTTTGTACCTTACAGTAACTAAGCACCTACCACACAGAGCGCACATATGACTGGCTAGTTACGGTCGATATGCCTGCAATAAAAAGACATTATTAGAACTCAACAATCAAACATCCCGCAAAAACAATCTTTGGCTTATTCAACGGCTCACAGCCGGCAAATTCAGCGCCTAAAACAATAGCTGAATCAAAACCGCTATCAAACATAAAATCATTCATTAGCACATACTGCTATACACTTATATTTGGTAACAACTTCAAATAGTTTTTGGCTTTTTATTGCAATGCAGATAGGCGACTATATCGCTGACAACAAGAAAAACAACACTAAGGGTGACCATGACATATCGGGCTCCAATTTTCGCACTCACATTGTGTGCATTAGCCACTGGTTGCAACGATGAGCAACCTTCTTTATCAATCGAAGCTAAACCTGCACCGAGTATTCAAGTCTCATTTAATGAATCTCGTTTTCGCCAAGATATAAAAACCCTTGCCTCTGATGAGTTTGAGGGTCGAGCGCCGACAACAAAAGGCGAAAAGCTCACTCTTGACTACCTGAGTGCCGCTTTTAAAGAAATGGGATTACAAGGTGCAAATAACGGCAGCTACCTACAAGCTGTGCCTATGGTGAGTTACACCGCTAGCGAGCAACAAACCATTAGCTTTAATGATGTCATAGCTAACTACCGTGACGATATCGTTTTAAACACTCGCCACGACACTAAGGCAATAGACATCAAGCAAGCACCATTGGTCTTTGTTGGTTATGGTATCAATGCCCCCGAGTATCAATGGAACGATTATCAAGATATTGATATGAGAGGAAAAATAGCGGTTATTTTAATCAATGACCCAGGATTTGCTCACCCAGAGTCGCAAAAATTCAATGGCAAAGCCATGACTTACTATGGCCGCTGGAGTTACAAATTTGAAGAAGCGAGCCGTCAAGGCGCGCTTGGTGCCATTATTATTCATGATACTAAGCCTGCGTCTTACCCTTGGAGCGTGGTGGAAAATAGCTGGACTGGACCGCAACAAGATTTGGCGTCTGCCAAAAATAGCGAAAACAACCGAGTAATGGTTGAAGGTTGGATGACAAAAGATCTAGCAAATGAGCTATTTACCGCTAGCGGTCATAACCTGACTAATGTTGCCGACAGAGCTGCAAGTGGCCCGTTAAACTTACTACTAAAGCAAAGAGCAAATATCGCTTTTGGCAATAAAACAAGCTACTCAGACAGCTACAACGTAGTAGCTACCCTACCCGGTTCAAGCAAAGCTAATGAGCATATTATGTTTACCGCCCACTGGGATCACCTAGGTAAAGATACCAACAAGCAAGGCGATAATATATACAACGGCGCCCTCGACAACGCTTCAGGCACAGCGGGAATAATGGAGATTGCACGCATGTTTGCCGAGCAAGCTGACAAAGGAGGTGCCAATCAACGCTCTGTGACCTTTATCGCCACCACGGGTGAAGAGCAAGGCTTGCTTGGATCACGCTATTATGCCGATAACCCTATCTACCCAATTGACGATACTATCGCGGTATTTAACGTTGATAGCACAAACATCTATGGGAAAACCAAAGATTACACCATTATTGGTAAAGGTCAGTCAGAGCTTGAGCAGTTGCTGATCACTGAAGTTGAGGCGCAAGGACGTAAAGCGTTGAGAGAGTCACGCCCTGAATCAGGTGGATTTTTCCGTTCAGACCAGTTTAGTTTCGCCAAAAAAGGTGTCCCAGCAGTATTTGCGGGCAGCGGTAGTACACCACTTGATGAAGCATCCGCTCAATATAAAGCGCGTATGTTAGAGATAATGAAAGGCTGCTATCACAATGTATGTGACGAATATCGTGACGACTGGGATTTATCTGGCGCGATTCAAGATCTCAATATCTACTTTAATGCAGCTTATAAGCTGGCAAATAGTAAGCAGCGTCCAGGCTACTACCCGCAAAGTGAATTCCATCGTCTGCGCCCTTCAAGCAACAAAGTATCAGAATAATTTTTATAAGCTCTTAGTATCTCAATACAAACAAAAACCACCTTACATGAGGTGGTTTTTGCTTTCCGTTCCCTTAGCCTTTTTAGCTCAGGGAATCACAAGTACTGCTTTGTATTTACAGTACGTATTTGGCTGAGAACATAATACGATTTAAATCGCCGTCACTGCCATCTTCACGCTCGTTAAGCGCATGCATATACTCGACACCAAATGTCAGAGGTTTAGATGGTGAATATAGTAGATTAATGTAGCCAGAATATGCCGTTTTATTAACGCCACCGCCAGTAAACGCGACTTCGTTATCCGCTTTAAAGCCAGATAAAGTGAAGCTTGAGCGCCATTTATCGGTCCACCAGTGACGATAAGAAGCATAACCTGCTAATGAGGTAATAGCTTCGATTTCACCTTTATCGTTAATAACGCCGCCGTTGGCATAATTCAGTGCCACATAACGACCTAGCCCAGTGCCGTAAGTTGCTGAGAACTTGATGTCATCACCGCCCACAGGGATCATACCAGCAACACTTGCGCCGTAAGCCATTTCTGTTGAATCAATAGTGGCATTGTCAACATTAAGCTGACGAACAATACCTGAGAACGATACTTTTGCACCGCTATCAGTTTTCAAGTTATAACGAGCGACGACATCAGGCACAATGCCACTGCCACTTGTTATACGTGTGCCGCCACCATTGGGTGTTACAGTGGTCTCAGGGTTTTCAACCGCAAATTGCCAGTTACCATTGGTATAACGGATCATGCTTTGACGAACGAATACCGCACCATCAGCTGCCCCCACAAAATCTAAATTTTCAGGCAAGGCTCCTGGATTTTGGAAGGTCGACCAGGTTTGACCGATAGTCCAGTTGTCGTAACTGACAAACGCATGACGAATACGGGGTGAGTAACTATTAGAAACCCGCTCATTACCGTCAGAATGAGTCATAAAATCAAGCTCAATAAAGCCTGTTAATGTGTGTCCATCTACGTCAGTCACAGTTTTAAAGTTAAATCGAGATTCTCGGGCCTGAAAATCGACAACTTGCTTACCATTGCCTTCGCTGCCGTATATGGTGCCAGGCACGTAAAACTGTCTTGAAAGCTGCCCGGAATCAGGCGCACCGTTACCATAGCTGCTAAACATGACATCAGCTTTAACATAGCCACCAAAAGTCATTTCAGTATCGGCTACACTCGCTCCCGAACAAAGAAGTAATGCAGAGCCAATTGCTACACTCAGTGTTGAATATTTCATCCTTGTGTCCCCAGTTATTGTTAGTGTAAAGCACACAACAATATGGAACATTTAACGAACTGTTTACATTAGCAATAGGTCTATTAGACAAAAGTGTATAACAACTAGTTGTTTAGTCATTTATTAGATAGATATTAAAAGGGGATTTACAGCAGGTAAATGTGCTTGAAGAGTGGTGGGTCGTGAAGGATTCGAACCTTCGACCAATTGGTTAAAAGCCAACTGCTCTACCAACTGAGCTAACGACCCATCTAATTTTGAATCAAGTAAACTTGAATTCTGGAACAAAAGCCAACTGTCTATCTAAAAAGACCAACTGAGCTAACGACCCATCTAGTTTTGAATCAAGCAGACTTGAATTCTGGAGCAAAAGCCAACTGTCTGTATCAAACGACCAACTGAGCTAATGACCCATCGAGCTTTTGAATCAAGCGAACTTGAGTTTTCTGTATTTTCGCCAAACGGGCGACACTCTCAGAAAAGTGGTGGGTCGTGAAGGATTCGAACCTTCGACCAATTGGTTAAAAGCCAACTGCTCTACCAACTGAGCTAACGACCCATCTAGTTTTGAATCAAGTAAACTTGAATTCTGGAACAATAGCCAACTGTCAATCTCAAAGACCAACTGAGCTAACGACCCATCTAGGTTTGTTTCTGAACTCTCGCCAAACTGGCAACACTCACAGATAAAGTGGTGGGTCGTGAAGGATTCGAACCTTCGACCAATTGGTTAAAAGCCAACTGCTCTACCAACTGAGCTAACGACCCATCTAGGTTTGTTTCTGAATTCTCGCCAAACTGGCAACACTCACAGATAAAGTGGTGGGTCGTGAAGGATTCGAACCTTCGACCAATTGGTTAAAAGCCAACTGCTCTACCAACTGAGCTAACGACCCATCTAGGTTTTGAATCAAGTAAACTTGAATTCTGAAGCAAAAGCCAACTGTCAATCTCAAAGACCAACTGAGCTAACGCCCATCTAGTTTTGAATCAGACTAAGTTTGATTCTGGAGTAACTATGACAACTTAAGAAGTGTGAAACAGTGACACCTATTGAAGCAACATTTGCTGCCCTCAACACCGCTGTGTGCTGAGGGCGCTTATAATACCGTTTTCATTTCCTCATGCAAGTGCAAATTCCCAATTTTTTGCCGTTTGCATGAAAAACGATCTAAGCGGCTGTTTCTTGATATAAAACTGATTAAAGACTAGATAATTGCTGCTTTGCAAGTCTAGCCGAAGCGCTATTAGGGTACTCTTTTAAAACTGAGTTATATAAAGCACTGGCACCAGCTTTGTCATTTTGCTTCTCAGCAATCATTCCTAGCTTAACTAAGCTATCGCCACGCTTGCTTGACTGGGGATATTTATCAACCACAATCACAAATGCCGCTTTAGCCTCGTCCAACGAACCTTTGTTATATAATAGCTGCCCTAACCAATAATTTGCGTTTGGTGCATAACTTGATTGCGGGTATTGCGCAATAAACTGACTGAAGGCTGGGATCGCCTCCTCATACTTGCGCTCTTTCAATACGAGGTTTACAGCAGCTTCATAGCTTGCGGTCTCACCTAAGCTCGAAGTCGGTGTATCTACAGACGTTGTTGGAGACGGTATAGAAGCGGCAGGTTGAGTACTTAACTTAGCAATATCATCATATAGCTGACGCTGACGCTGCAGCATTTGATCCATCTGATACTGTTGTTGCTCAGCTAGACCACGAAGTTCTAACACTTCGTTTTGCAATTGGTCCAAACGTCGCTGCATATCAAATTCATTTTGTTGCTTCGCCTTCAAAATACGCTCAAGCTTAGCAATACGATCCTGGCTTGAGCCTGTAGCACCGCCACCAATTTCTTCTACTGGTGCTGGTGCTGCCATTGCCCCTGACATTACTGATAGCAATGCAGCCGTTAAAATCGTACGTTTCATCCCGACACTCCTAACCCACATTCAGTGGTTGCTGGTAATAATTGACTAGTAAACTAAAACACCACGACGGTTTTTAGCAAAACCACTTTCGGTACGAGAAAAATCCAGTGGTTTTTCTTCACCGTAGCTTACAAAGCTCATTTGGCTAGGTTGTACACCCATAGATTGTAGGTACTTCGCAATCGCTTTCGCACGGCGCTCACCAAGTGCAATATTGTACTCTGGCGTACCGCGCTCATCTGCGTGGCCTTCAATCAATACGCGAACATTTGGGTTTTCTACTAGATAGTTACCGTGCGCTTGTAAAATCTCAGCGTTCTTGGTCTGTACTTCACTGCGGTCGAAGTCAAAGTAGATAATGTTCTCGCGGCGCAGTTCTTGCTCTTTTAAACGTTGCTGCTCAACTGGTGAAAGTACGGGGGCCACGCCACCTGTTTCAACACCACCGTTAGCATACTCACCAGATTGACCTGATGTTTGTGAAGAAGAAGTAGAGCTACTTGACTCAGTTTCAGAGTCAGAAGTCGAGCTACATGCACCTAATGCGAATAAAGGTACAGCAATTACCATTGCTTTAAATAGTTTATTCAGATCCATCATAAATCCTTGTCGATAAAATTATAAAAATGGAGACCAAGCCGGTGATTTAACCGCGCCTTGTCCGACAGGCAACCTAGCCTTAAATCTACCATCCATAGAAACTGCTGCCAGCACTTGCTGACCATTGTGCGTCGTGCCATAAATCACCATAGTGCCATTTGGCGCAACACTTGGAGATTCATCTAATTGGGTTGACGATAAAACTTGCATGAAGCGGGTAGCCAAATCCATACGCGCAATATGGAACTTTCCGTTAGTGCGATTCACAAATATCATGCTCCGGCCATCAGGGGTAATTGAGCCACCTAAGTTCCATTCGCCTTCAAAGGTCATGCGTCTGACTTTATTGGTCTGCAAGTCCACCTTATAAATTTGCGGGCGACCACCACGCTCAGAGGTAAATAACAGTGACTTGCCATCAGGGAACCACGATGGCTCAGTATCAATAGCATAATGGTTGGTCACACGCTTGATCGCCTTGGTAGCGATGTCGATAACATAAATCTCAGGCTGACCGTCTTTTGATAACGTGACTGCTAGTTTCTTACCATCAGGAGAGAAACTTGGCGCACCATTAATACCATCAAAACTACTTACCTTTATACGCTGCTGAGTATAAATATCTTGCACAAAAATCTCAGCTTTTCGGTTTTCAAAGCTTACATAAGCTAAGCGGCGACCATCTGGTGACCAGGTAGGTGACATTAACGGCTCTGGCGAGCGTAATAACATTTGCTCGTTGTAACCATCATAGTCAGCGATCATAAGATGGTACGGCGATTTTTGCTCTGGCTTAACTACAACATAAGCAATACGGGTTAAAAACGCGCCGCGAATACCGGTAAGCTTTTCATACACGATATCGCTTATACGATGGCTGTACTGACGAAATTGATTCGCACTAATCACCGTCTCACGATTTTCTAAAAGATAAGCATCTTTATTAGCTGGACCTTTCATTGCATCAAATTGCGCTTTAACTAAATCGATCAACTCAAATTTAACTAGGAATTGATCTGCGCCGTAAGGTTTAACCGAGCCGACAACTAGCGCTTCTGCTTCAATGCCCTGCCATTGAGCAACATCAAACTGGGTTACAGTAGCGATGTTTGCTTGTCGCAATGCGCGTACGTCCAGTGATTTGAACGTGCCGCTGCGAGCTAAGTCTGACATCACAACATCAGAAATAGATTCAGGAGCAGGCCCTTGCCCTTCCCACACGAAAGGCACAACAGCAATTGGCCTAGCGGCATCAATCCCTTCGGTAATGACAATATCTAACGCCGCGCGAGCTGGCAGCGTAATAATGGCAAATGCGAACACTAGCCATTTAGCCAAGTTTTTCATAAGACTCCTTTACTAATCACAATCTGCTGTTGTGTAAATAACAATTATTCTGGTGAAACTGTTAGGTTGATTTCTTTAAGCTTTTCATAAACATCAGCTTCAGATGACACAGGTAGCTTACCGGCTTTATTAATTGCGGCTTTTGCTGCGCGGCATACAACCTGATCGCCATCGAGTGTTTGACTCGCAATCACAAAGCCATCTTTGGCTAGGCGAATAAACACTCGGCAACTCTTACCTTGCATTGACGGGTCAACAACAAGATTACGTTGAATAGTTGCGCGGATCATTGCCTGATACTTTTGTACTTCAGAGACTACCTGACGTTGACGCGCTTTTGACAGCGCAGCTTGCTCTGCAGCTAACGCATCAGCCATTTCTTGCTCACGCTGAGCCTTGGCAGCGGCTTCTTTACGCTTACGTTCTTCTTCAGCTTTTCGTTTACGCTCAGCCTCTTCTTTACGTTTACGCTCTTCTTCGGCCTTTTTCGCTGCAGCTTCTTCAGCTTTACGTTTTTCTGCGGCTTTTTTAGCAGCCTCTTCAGCCGCTTTTTTCTCCTGTTCTTTTTGCTTACGGAGCGCCTCAGCCTTTTCGGCTTTTTCTTTCTCTTGCTGCTGTTTTAGCTTGGCGGCTTTAGCTGCGTCATTAGCTTTTTTAGTTTCTTGCTCTTTACGCTTACGCTCAGCTTCTAACTGTTTAATCTTTTGCTGCTCAAGCTCACGCGCTTTTTTGGCTTCTTGCGCCTTGCGCTCTAATTCTTGCTGGCGCGCTTTTTCTTTACGGGCGGCATCTTCGCGCTGCTTTTTCAGCTCTTCAACGCGCTGATTCACCATTTTTTGATCAATCACTACCGCCTCTACGATAGGCGCACTGGCAGCGACTGGCATAGGTTTTGGCTTATCGTCGAAGCTAACGCCCAGCGCTAACACCACAATTGCTCCAATGTGCACCGCAGCGGAAATACCTAAAGGAACGGTAAAATTAGACTTATCAGCCAATTTAGTTTTCCTCCGGTGATTCTGTCATTAAGCCAACAGCTGGCACGCCAGACGCCTGCAACGTCACCATTAACTGAATCACATGCTCGTAAGGAATACTTCTATCAGCTTTAACCACAACTGGGCGCTCGGGCTCTAGCTCGACCAAAGCGCCAACCTCGATACTAATTGACTCAAGTGTCATGGGCTCAGAATTAGAACCACTGCCCACGTTTAAGAAATAATCACCAACGGCATCAATCGAGGCGACAATGGGTGGCTTGCTTTCAGCAGGTAGTGGCTCTGCCTCGCCTTGTGGCAATTCGACTTTTACGCCTTGGGAGACAATCGGCGCGGTCACCATAAAGATGATCAACAGCACTAACATCACGTCGATATAGGGTACAACGTTGATCTCAGCGACAGGCCGGCGACGTTTACGTTGATACATTAGCTCGCATCCTTCTCGGCATAAGCCTGACGTTGCAAGATGTTGGCAAACTCTTCCATAAAGTTGGCGTAGCTACCTTCAAGCTTTTCAACTTGAGTAGAAAAACGGTTATAGGCAATAACTGCCGGGATAGCGGCAAATAAGCCCATTGCAGTCGCAATTAGGGCCTCAGCAATACCTGGAGCCACCATGGCAAGTGTGGCGTTTTCAACTGCTCCCAACGCAATAAATGAGTTCATGATCCCCCATACCGTTCCAAACAAGCCAATATACGGGCTGGTTGAACCGATGGTGGCAAGTAAAGGTAAGTTATTCTCAACTTTTTCAATTTCGCGCGACAGACTTACTCGCATCGCTCGCGATGTCCCATCCATTACCGCTTCAGGCGCTTTACTGTTTACTTTACTAAGACGCGAATACTCTTTAAAACCTGCGATAAACATCGACTCAAGCCCTGTTACGCTATCACCGCGGGCACTTAACTCTTTATAAAGGCGGTTCAAGTCAACACCAGACCAAAAGGTATCTTCAAACTTAACAGAGCGAGTACGTGCATGATTGAGCAATTTGCGACGCTGAATAATCACAGCCCAAGATAAAATCGATAAACCGAGCAAGGTCAACATCACTAATTTCACGAGCAAGCTCGCTTCAAGGAAAAGACCAATAAATGAAATATCAGCGTGCACGGTTAAACTCCTGAACTATTGATTGCGGAATGCCCTTAGGGCGCATTTTTGAAAGGGCGATACAAGCAACTGTTATGCTTGCTTCGCAATACACATTATCTTGCTCATCAATTAACTGTTGATGAAACACCATAGATGCTTTCTTTAATTGGGTTAGTGTTGAACGAACGCTAAGTGATTGCTCAAAACGGGCGGCGATACGAAAGTCGATATCGGCATGCTTTACAACAAACGCAATATCTTGCTTAAGCAACTCGGTTTGGTTAATCGCTAATGACTTTAACCACTCGGTTCTCGCCCGTTCGAAAAAGTTGAGGTAATTGGAGTGATAAACAACACCGCCAGCGTCGGTATCTTCATAGTAAATGGAAATTGGCCAATTAAAGGTCATTAACGTTTGCATAATCTATTATTTATTTTTCGCTTACTATACCTAGTCACTCTAGGCTTGTGAATAATATGACCACTGAAATCCGACTTTTGCTCACTAAAATACCCGATTACGTCCAATGTAGGGTTTAAGTGAAGAATTATTAATCTGCAATACCTTAACAATAGCGATGTTGACGACTACTTCGCGCTTTGCTCAGCCTGCCCACCCTTAAATAAGTTTGCACATTTAAAACTTATAGACACAACAGCTCCGCTGTATCTAGTCTATCCAAACGCACCTAACTGCAATATCACGTACTTGCCCTTATTTATCTAACCCAATCAACAAACCAGGATATTCAGCTCAGTCATCCCCAATGCAATCTATATTCTTTAATAATTTCATAAAAATTAATTCGGCCAACATGCCATATAAACCGAATTTAACATTTTGTTATCCTTGCTAGCATGGGGGATACGAATAGATATGCACTAAAAATGCAAATCTTCCGTGCAAGTATGATAAATCACAGTGCTTATAATAATTTCTAGTGACTAGCATAATACTCACAGCCAATTAATCATAAGAAAAACTAATGCAAACATGAAAATTTTCTAGTTTGTCAAACTAGTGCCCAGGCTCTAATATTTACCTCG
Organism: Shewanella sp. WXL01; assembly: GCF_012263345.1. Lineage (NCBI taxonomy): Bacteria > Pseudomonadati > Pseudomonadota > Gammaproteobacteria > Alteromonadales > Shewanellaceae > Shewanella > Shewanella sp. WXL01. The sequence goes on from NZ_JAAIKQ010000011.1 coordinate 98,437, forward strand.
TTCCCAAAAACAAGTTTTTCAGATTTTTGAGAACAAAGAACACCAGATTGATGTAACCCAATACATCAGTTGTTATTGGTTCTTATGCTTGACTTCCTTCCTTCAATTTGTTGATTGCAAATTATTCGGCCTGCTTATTTAAGCAGGCTTTTTTTTGCCTAAGTTATAGTAACTTGGGTAGTCTAAACCTCATAATGCAAATCAATAAAAACGCCCCTGCACTATGTGCAAGAGCGTTCTACTAATAACGATAAAATTGCAGCGATATAAAGAGTTGGCCTACGTTTAGCCTTCCGTATACCTCTTAAGTGATATTTGCCGAATCAATCGGCAGCCTACAGGCTGAAAGCCGTGAACAAAATGGCTAAATCTGCGGATACTTGTGATTAGATATCTTTAGTGATTTTAATGACAACACGGCGGTTAATTTGCCTGTCTGTCGCCAACGCGTTACCCGCAACATGGCGACGCTCACCGTGACCGGTTGTCGAAATTCGGGTTTGGTCAATGCCACTTGCCACTAAAATATCTTTTACGGATTGAGCTCGCAGTTCAGATTCCTGTTGGTTAGCGGCTTGTTCACCATAGCTATCGGTGTATGCATCAACCAAGATGAGGTCAACATCTTGGTCATGCTCTAAATAACGCTTTACTCGCTCTAGCTGCTTTTTCGAGTATCGAGTCAACTCTTTGCCACCTTCGCGATAGTTAAGCACAGTAAAAGAAATGTCATCAAAACCATAAGGCAGTAGATTTGCTAAGCAAGCACGAAACTTATGATATTCAGAGCTAAAGTTTGCCGAAGAGATCCCTACCGCCACTTTTGAAGACGGGTTGTACCAATCTGCGTAGTAAAAGGTAGGTACCATGCCCTGACTTAGCTCATTAAGCATGGCCCAAGCAGCTTTCTTCGGCACTTCACCGTTAAACTGCTCATGATAAGTTAATGTGGTAATTTCACGAGAGTTTAGACCTGGTCGCCACTGTGGTGCACGGCTAATCAATTTTGCCTGAGTGACCGCATCTGGTTTTAGCCACATATCTAGGGTAAACAACATATTCATGTCTTTACCAGAGCGACTGGTAAACATCGCTGTACCATAGCCAGGAATGTCGTGAGAAAGCTGGCATTCAACAGGTGAGTCTTCGCTGATTTTCCACATTGAGTTATCAAGGGATGCAACATAATGACGCAGCTCAGCTTGCGCACTTGAGCACATCAAAATAGACGCTGCCAACAGCCATTTTTGCCACATATTGCTTCCCCTAATCACTAAGTTCTCTTTAGCTATCGGCCTTAAACTGAAATCCTTTAACCAAACTGCTATTAATTGGTGATTATTTACCCTAAGCAACATGACAGCGCCACGGCGATTCGCCATAATAGCCGACCAACGTCATCACAGCGTTTCGATGACCAGTAAAATAGGATACGGCAGGCATGACTGACATTTGCGACACCAATAAATTTAAGAATCGATTTCGTGGCTACTACCCCGTCGTTATCGATGTGGAAACAGCTGGTTTTAACGCTAAAACAGATGCCCTGCTCGAAATAGCCGTCACCCTATTAAAAATGAATGAAGATGGTGTGCTTGAGCTTGATAAAACCCTGCACTATCACATCGAGCCGTTTGAGGGAGCAAACCTTGAACCTGACGCATTAGCGTTTAATGGTATCGACCCATACAGTGCGCTGCGCGGTGCGGTCGATGAAAAACAGGCGTTTTTAGAAATCTTTAAAGAAGTGAAAAAAGCGCAAAAAGCTGCAGACTGTCACCGCAGTATTATTGTGGCTCACAATGCAGCCTTCGATGTTGGCTTTGTCAATCAAGCCATTGAACGCAACTCATTAAAACGTTCGCCATTTCACCCATTTGCCAGCTTTGACACTGCAACCCTTGCCGGTCTTGCAATTGGTCACACGGTATTAGCCAAAGCTTGCAGAATGGCTGGCATTGATTTTGACAATAGCGAGGCCCACTCTGCACTATATGATACGGAGCGCACCGCTGAGCTTTTCTGTCATATCGTTAATAAATGGAAGGCACTTGGTGGCTGGCCATGCGTGTCCCTGGAAGAACAGTCACTTGAAGAACAGTCACTTGAAGAGCAATCCCTTCAAGAACAGAGCAACGAGACTAAATAGTCGAGGTAAGATAAACGACTAACCAAAACAAAAAAGCTGCCCGGAGGCAGCTTTTTTAATACTCGTAAAACTAATCTAGGTACAGATTAAAGCTTTTCTGAGTTGTCTTTTAGGTAAGAAGCAACACCTTCTGGGCTTGCGTCCATACCTTCATCACCTTTTGACCAGCCCGCTGGACAAACTTCACCATGCTCTTCGTGGAATTGAAGTGCGTCAACCATACGAATCATTTCGTCAACGTTACGACCTAGTGGTAGATCGTTGATTACTTGGTGACGAACTTGGCCTTCTTTGTCGATTAGGAAAGAGCCACGGAATGCAACACCAGCTTCAGGGTGCTCAACGTCGTAAGCTTTACAAATCTCATGCTTAACGTCAGCAACAAGAGTGTATTTAACTTGGCCAATACCACCTTTATCAACAGGAGTGTTACGCCACGCATTGTGAGAGAATTGTGAGTCGATAGAAACACCAATTACTTCAACGCCGCGCTTAGTGAATTCTTCCATACGGTGATCAAATGCGATCAACTCTGAAGGACATACGAAAGTGAAATCTAGTGGGTAGAAGAAAATAACCGCTGGTTTACCTTTAATCGCTGTTGCTAGGTTAAAGCTATCAACGATTTCACCGTTACCAAGAACTGCTGCTGCAGTGAAATCTGGGGCTGGACGTCCTACTAATACGCTCATTTTTACTCTCCATTAATGGCTTAAATAGTTCAAGTTAGTGTATACACATCATGGTATAAACAAAACTGTGACATACCATACTACTAATTTGGAGTAGCAGTAAGATATTTCCGATGAATTTTGTTTTATTCGTTGAAAAATACAACACCGTGAGTTTAGTTCACATACGCACCCAAGCTACAACCTCGCTTTACATTGAGTGTCATGCTTATTTACAAGTTATCAGCGAATTGATAATTAGCGCTTCAAAGTTAATGAAATAACACTATTGAGCTAGACAAACTCATTAAATCAGGTCAAAAATAACCGTTTAACAAAAATCTAATAAGAAGCGTAAATATGAATGCAGTTGTAATTGCGGTGTGCTTAATGCTCATTTTGAGCTTTGCCCGCGTCAACGTGGTCATTGCACTGACCATTAGTGCAGTCGCTGCCGGTTTATTTGGCGGCTTAAATTTAAACGAAACTATCGCTGCATTTAACAGCGGTCTTGGTGGTGGCGCGCAAATAGCACTTAGTTATGCCCTACTCGGCGCCTTTGCTGCAGCTTTATCACACTCAGGTTTAACCACCTTAATTTCGCAATCAATAATAAAGAAGCTAGGTAAAGAGCCAACGAGCGCCAATACTAACCTGCTGCGTTGGAGCTTGCTATTTGCCATTCTAGCCATGGCCGTTAGCTCGCAAAACGTGCTACCAATCCACATTGCGTTCATCCCAATTTTAATTCCGCCACTATTATTGGTGATCTCAGCGCTCAATATCGACCGTAGACTTATTGCTTGTTTGCTAACCTTTGGTCTGGTTACCACTTACATGATCTTGCCAATCGGTTTTGGCGGTATCTTCTTGAACGATATTTTACTTGCAAACCTTACCAGTAATGGACTTGAAGCGACAAGTAGCCAAATTCCACAGGCAATGCTGCTTCCAGCACTTGGCATGGTCTCTGGCTTACTAATTGCGATGTTTGTTAGTTATCGCAAACCAAGACAATACCAAACAAAACAAGTTGATCAACAGCAACAAGAGGTTACTGTAGAAACCAAAAGTATTTGGGTTTCTGTAGCTGCCATTGTTGCCACTTTAGTTGTACAGCTACAAACAGACTCAATGATTTTTGGTGCCTTAAGTGGATTTATCATTTTAAATCTATCTGGTATTTTGAAGAACGTTTCTGGCCAGGACTTGTTTAGTCAGGGCGTTCTCATGATGGCGAATATCGGCTTTATTATGATTGCTGCTGCAGGCTTTGCAGAAGTTGTAAAATCTACTGGCGAGGTTTCTACGCTTGTGGCCTCAATTGGCGAGTTTATCGGTGATAACAAACCGCTAGCCGCCATGCTGATGTTAGTAGTGGGTTTATTGATTACCATGGGTATCGGCTCATCATTCTCTACCATCCCGATTATCGCCACCATTTATGTGCCACTCGCCCTCAGTTTTGGATTTTCAATCCCTGCGACCATTGCTCTTGTTGGCACAGCTGCAGCGCTTGGCGATGCGGGCTCACCAGCTTCTGATTCAACCCTAGGCCCAACCGCAGGCTTAAATGTCGACGGTCAACACGACCACATTAGAGACAGTGTTATCCCAACCTTTATCCACTTTAATATTCCGCTATTGGTGTTTGGTTGGATAGCCGCTATGGTGCTTTAGCTCTGAGTTCACCAGTCGGTTAACAGAATGAGCCGTCTTGAAATAAATTGACGGTTTTAAAGTGAGGCCACCGCATCGCGCGGTGGCCTTTTTTATTGTCAACTAAAACCCCGAACTAGATAGCGCACCTGACTCTAGTTTAGCAGCTTGCACAATGCCACAAGTTAACCGTTGGCTAAGTGAGAACAAAAAACATGACACTTCAAATATAGCGCTTGGAATTAAGTGCCGTTATACCAATGCTGAGATAAGAGAAATATTAGAGAATAGGGATTAAACAAGGCATAACCTAAGTTTGCCTGACAATATTTTCAAATGCTGTCGGCGGCTATACAAGCACTGAGATGGCTTCTAAAAAACAATAAAGCTCCCAAAGTGGGAGCTTTATTTCCTGTCTAATGCAATAGAAAAGTACGCAATATTCCTATAATAAACGGTTAGTCGTTAGCTTTGGCTGCCGTGCCACTCTGCTGTTTTGTTTGTTGTGCTTTAGCACCTAGCAACTCAGTATTGTCAGCGAGCCAATAGCCTAAACCAACAATCACCGCACCACCGACAATATTACCTAGGGTAACCGGAATTAGGTTAGCACCAATATAGTTGACCAGGGTTAAATCACTAAATTGCGCAGGTTCTACATTAGCGGCCAACCAAAATGATTCAGGCGCAAACTCAGCAATCACAATCCCCATAGGGATCATAAACATGTTAGCAATACAGTGCTCAAAGCCAGCACAAACAAACATGGCTACCGGCAACATTACGATAAAGCACTTAGTGAATAAATCTTTAGTCGCAAATGTCATCCATACCGCCAAACACACTAACATGTTACACATTATGCCAAGAACAAACGCTTGCCCCCAGGTATGATGTAACTTGTGTTGAGCAATTTTAAGTGCGGTTAAGCCCCATTGACCATCATTTAACGCAAATAAGCCACCTGCGAAAATCATGCATACCATGACGAATGCACCAAGCATGTTGCCAAAGTAGACTCGAGTCCAACATTGCAGTTGCTGAGCAACCGTTATCTTATTGTGAGCCCAACCGACTGTAGTCAACACAGTACTAGTGAACAACTCAGCCCCAGCAGCAATAACCAACATTAAGCCCATGCTAAATGCTAACCCACCAACCAAGCGCGTCATGCCCCATCCCATGGTGCTACCTGTGGTTACCGAAATATAAAAGATAAAGGCAATTGCAATAAACACCCCAGCAAACACAGCTAATATAAATGACTGTTTTGCTGGCTTATTGACTTTTGCAATACCGTATTCACTGGCAGCGGCAACTAAAGGGCTTTTAGCAACAGCGGCTGACTGTTGCTTACTCGTATTAGACATAACATCACTCGTATCGACTCGCTCATCCCACCTTCTATAGCAATAGGAAAAACGTCAAAATTAAAATGGCACAAAAACACAGGTTAAATTGGTCTTACCAATATTTCCATGTACTTTTTCTTATTGACTAAGCCTTAAACAACCAAGTTAAAAACGGACATAAAGAGTTCAAAACATTATTCAACGGACATAGAATAATCAATTAATATACCAATCGGAATCGGCAGCGTGAAAACTGTTACCTGGGTAACAGTTTTGTATATTGCTTATACACGAAGTTCGATTCTCAATGCGTTTAGTGGAACGCTATGCTAATATCTTTAGGGTAAATTGGTCTTACCAATATTGATAAATAAGAATTTCACTAAGTCGACTCGTACCAATACCGACTTGGAAATAGGTTCAGATACCGCAATAATCATCTATTGTTGTGGGTCAAATATTAGCAGACTAAAGCAATTACCTATAATAAGTATCATCTGGCACTCATGTTATAGATAATGGTCTACAGTCAATTAAGTTTAAATACGATTAAGGTAGCAATCGATGACTAAACAAACAGAAGTATTTGCTAAAGCTTGGGAAGGTTTCGCCGCTGGTGACTGGAAGTCAGAAGTAAACGTTCGTGACTTTATTCAGGCTAACTACACTCCATATGAAGGTGACGAATCTTTCTTAGCCGATGCAACCAACGCCACTACTGCCCTTTGGGACAAAGTAATGGAAGGCATCAAGCAAGAGAACAGCACTCATGCTCCTGTTGATTTCGACACAGACAAAGTTTCTACCATCACTTCTCACGATGCAGGCTACATCAACAAAGATTTAGAAACTATCGTAGGTCTGCAAACTGACGCACCACTTAAGCGTGCTATGCTGCCAAACGGTGGTATCCGTATGGTTGAAGGTTCGTGCAAAGCTTACGATCGCGAACTAGACCAAGACATCAAATACGTATACTCAGAACTACGCAAAACTCATAACCAAGGTGTATTTGATGTATATACACCAGAAATCATGGCTTGCCGTAAATCAGGTGTACTAACAGGTTTACCAGACGCATACGGTCGTGGTCGTATCATTGGTGACTACCGCCGTATCGCGCTATACGGTATTGACTACCTAATGGCTGACAAGTTTGCACAGTTTGGTTCACTGCAAGCCCAGTTCGAAGCGGGTGAAGACTTATCTAACGTTATCCAACTACGTGAAGAAATCGCTGAGCAACACCGCGCTCTTGGCCAAATGAAGCAAATGGCTGCATCATACGGCTACGACATTTCAGGCCCTGCGACCAATGCCCAAGAAGCAATTCAATGGACTTACTTCGGTTACCTAGCTGCTGTTAAGAGTCAAAACGGCGCGGCAATGTCACTTGGCCGAACTTCTAGCTTCCTAGACGTATACGTTGAGCGTGATCTTAAAAACGGTGTGATCACCGAAGAGCAAGCGCAAGAAATGGTTGACCACTTCGTAATGAAGCTACGTATGGTTCGCTTCCTACGTACTCCTGAATATGATGAGTTATTCTCTGGTGACCCTATCTGGGCAACTGAATCTATCGGCGGTATGGGTGTTGACGGTCGTACGCTAGTAACTAAAAACAGCTTCCGTTTCTTACACACACTTTACAACATGGGTCCAAGCCCTGAGCCAAACATCACGGTACTTTGGTCAAACCAACTACCACAGGCGTTCAAAAACTACTGTGCGAAAGTATCGATTGACACCAGTTCAATCCAGTACGAAAACGACGACCTAATGCGTCCAGACTTCGACTCTGACGATTACGCTATCGCGTGTTGTGTAAGCCCTATGGTTGTGGGTAAGCACATGCAGTTCTTTGGTGCGCGCGCTAACCTAGCTAAAACAATGCTATACGCCATCAACGGCGGTATTGATGAAAAGATGAAGAAGCAAATCGCGCCTAAGTCTGACATCATCACTGCTGACGTACTTGAGTTTGACGACGTTATGGGTCGTCTAGACACGCTAATGGATTGGTTAGCAACCCAATACGTGACAGCACTAAACTCAATCCACTACATGCACGACAAGTACTCTTATGAGTCTGCGCTAATGGCACTGCATGATCGTGACGTTCGCCGTACTATGGCATGTGGTATTGCTGGTCTGTCTATCGCTGCTGACTCACTATCTGCTATTAAGTACGCCAAAGTGAAGCCAGTACGTGATGAAGATGGTATTGCAATCGACTTCGAGATCGAAGGTGACTACCCTAAATATGGTAACAACGACCCACGCGTTGATGACATTGCTTGCGACCTAGTTGAACGTTTCATGGCGAAAATCCGTGACCGTAAGATGTACCGCAATGCAGTACCAACTCAGTCTATCTTAACCATTACCTCTAACGTGGTTTACGGTAAGAAGACAGGTAACACGCCAGATGGTCGCCCTGCAGGCGCACCATTTGCTCCAGGTGCAAACCCAATGCACGGCCGTGACGAGTCTGGTGCAATTGCATCACTAACGTCGGTTGCCAAACTACCATTCTCGCACGCTCAAGATGGTATCTCGTACACCTTCTCTATCGTACCTAACGCACTAGGCAAAGATGAAGGCGGTCGCTGCGCAAACCTTGCATCACTGATGGACGGTTACTTCATGAGCAACGAAGCACGTGAAGGTGGTCAGCATTTAAACGTGAACGTGATGAATCGTGAAATGCTAGAAGATGCGGTGGTTAACCCTGAGAAATACCCTCAGCTAACAATTCGCGTATCGGGCTACGCAGTTCGCTTCAACGCACTGACACCTGAGCAGCAACAAGACGTGATCACACGTACTTTCACTAAAGGTTTGTAGTCCTTTAGTCCAGCTGGGCAGCATCAATAGATGCTGCCCAAATTTTTAGCCTTAACGCCTTCAACACAAGGAAGATCCATGACCAAAGGCCGTATTCATTCAATCGAATCATTTGGTACCGTAGATGGGCCTGGTATTCGATTCATCGCCTTCTTGCAAGGGTGTTTGATGCGCTGCCAATATTGCCATAACCGGGACACTTGGGATCTCGATGGCGGTAGAGAGGTCACAGTTGAAGAGCTAATGACACAAATTCTGTCTTACAAGCCATTTTTAGTTGCCGGTAACGGCGGCGTAACGGCTAGTGGTGGCGAAGCGATTTTACAAGCTGAGTTTGTCCACGCACTGTTTAAGGCGTGTAAACAAAATGACATTCATACCTGTTTAGATACCAATGGTTTTGTTCGCAAGTACGAACCGATTATTGATGAACTACTCGATCAAACCGATCTAGTGATGCTTGATATCAAGCAGATGAATGACGATACCCATATCGACCTGACCAAAGTGAGCAATCAGCGCACTTTGCAGTTCGCTGAATATTTGGCTAAACGCAACCAAGCAACCTGGATCCGCTATGTGGTCGTCCCAGGGTTTACTGATGATGTTGCCAGTGCAATTAAGTTAGCCGAATTTATCAAGCCAATGACCAACGTAGAAAAAGTAGAGCTACTGCCCTACCACCAATTAGGTGAGCATAAGTGGGCATCATTTGGTGAAGAATACAGCTTAAAAGATGTAAAACCACCGTCAAAGGAAGTGATGGAAACCATTAAAGCCGTGTTTACAGAACGGGGCATCAACGCAGTTTACTAATTAACAATAATCAAAAAACGCGCTAGATGAGACTAAAAAGCTAAAGTTCATCCCAATAGCTTTTGTCTAATCGTTCGAAAGCAAGCTTTAATATATAAGCCATGTCTAAATAACAGGCTTTTGCCGTCAATGGCTGACAATTAACACCCATTGATGACAACTTTTGCGATAACTGGTTACTCCAGTCAAATAAGGTTAACGGCAAAGGATGCTGAGCTCGCCAACCAAGCCAAATGTAACCTTGGATTGGCAAGCTAACAAAAAATAAGCCCATGGCAATAGCCTGTGGCAAGTGTGCCCAACCTAGCACGCCAACCTGCATAACCAGAGTGGCAAGCGCAATAGCGGGCATCACAAACAAAGCTAATCTGGTTGCCTTTATCACGCGGTACTCAGGAAAAAACCAGCTTAATTGTTTCACCATCGGCCACACCTTCATATAGCGGCGGCCTTGGTTGAATAGAGAATACAAATTGACGAGCAAAGCTAAGTAACCAAAACACACAAATCGTGTTTATACCATAGCATAAAGCACGCACGTGCCCCAAACCAAAGGGCCGTAGGTCAATGTTTTAGGCTTAACCCTTGCCTACTGTATGTCAGTGTCATACATGGAAAATGGTTCAGTTAACAAGAATTTAGTTTTTACTTTAATGAAAAGGCGTAACCATGTCAGATAAATTAGTCCTAGTACTTAACTGCGGCAGCTCATCTTTAAAATTTGCCGTGATCGGTGCAGAGTCTGGTGAAGAGCACATCTCAGGTCTTGCTGAGTGTTTCGGTCTTGAAGATTCACGTATTAAGTGGAAGTTCAACGGAGCGAAGAATGAAGCGTCTTTAGGTGCATTCACTGCTCACCGTGAAGCGGTTGAGTTTATTGTTGACAAAATCTTAGCCGAGCAGCCACAGCTTGCCGAACACATCCAGGCAATTGGTCATCGTATCGTGCACGGTGGTGAAAAGTTCACTCGTTCTGTGATCATCACTGATGAAGTGATCAAAGGTATTGAAGATTGTGCTTCACTTGCACCTTTGCATAACCCTGCTCACCTTATCGGTATTCGTGCGGCGATGGCATCATTCCCTGCTCTGCCACAAGTTGCAGTATTTGACACCGCCTTCCACCAAACCATGCCAGAAACAGCTTATATGTATGCCCTGCCATACAAGCTATACCGTGAACACGGTATCCGCCGCTACGGTATGCACGGTACTAGCCATTTATTTGTTAGCCGCGAAGCAGCAAAAGCTCTTAACAAGTCAGTAGAAGACACGAACGTGATCGTTGCTCACTTAGGTAATGGCGCGTCAGTAACAGCTGTAAAAGGCGGTAAGAGTGTTGATACTTCAATGGGCCTAACCCCACTTGAAGGTTTGGTAATGGGTACACGTTGTGGTGACCTTGACCCGTCAATCATCTTCCACCTAGTCAACCAGCTTGGTTACACGCTAGATGAAGTTAACAACCTATTGAACAAGCAATCGGGTCTGCTCGGTATTTCTGAGCTAACCAACGACTGCCGTGGTATCGAAGAAGGCTACGAAGAAGGCCACAAAGGCGCAACCCTTGCACTTGAGATCTTCTGCTATCGTTTAGCTAAGTACATTGCATCTTACTCTGTGCCACTAGGTCGCATTGATGCAGTGGTATTCACTGGCGGTATTGGTGAAAACTCTGACGTTATCCGTGAGAAAGTACTGAACCACCTTGCAATCTTCAACTTCTCTGTTGATGCAGAAAAGAACACAGCTGCACGCTTTGGTAATGAAGGCGTGATAACAACTGACGACAGCACAGTGGCTATGGTTATCCCAACCAATGAAGAGTGGGTAATCGCTGAAGATTCAATCAAATTAATTGCGGCGCAATAAGCGCTGCTAGCTACATACAGAGGATAGTATGTCTCGAAATATTATGTTGATCCCAATTGGCGTAGGTGTCGGTCTAACCTCGCTAAGCTTGGGTATGGTTCGCGCCTTGGAGCGCAAAGGTGTTAAGGTTCGCTTCTTTAAGCCAATTGCACAAATTCGCGCTGGCGATAGTGGCCCTGAACGCTCAACCACTATCTTGACTAAATCTCCAACGGTGAACCCACTTGAACCGTTTTCTATGGAGCATGCTCAAGACTTAATCCGCTCAGAGCAAACTGATGTATTGCTTGAGCAAATTATTGCTCGTGTTGCTGAGTCAACTTCAGAAACTGAAACCATCGTTATCGAAGGTTTAGTGCCAACACGTAGCCATCCATTTGCTGATGACATCAACTATGAAATTGCCAAAGCACTTGATGCCGATGTGATTTTCATCGCGACTCCAGGCAATGATAGTGCTGATAGCCTAATGAATCGCCTTGAGATTGCACAAAATGCATGGGGTGGTGGCAAGAACAAACGCCTAATGGGCGCCATTATCAACAAAATTGGTGCACCCGTTGATGAAGAAGGTCGTGCTCGTCCAGACTTATCTGAAGTGTTTGATCGCAGCGCACCGCAAATCAACACAGCTGATATGTTCCAGTTGCCAGGCAAGAGCCCTATTCGCATTTTAGGTAGTGTACCGTTTAACACCGACCTGATTTCGCCGCGTGCTTCAGATTTAGCCAAGCACCTTAACGCTAAAATCATCAATGCAGGTGACATGAACACCCGCCGCATGCGCCGTGTAACCTTCTGTGCTCGTAGTATCCGCAACATGGTGTCGCACATTAAAGCTGACTCGCTACTAGTGACCTCCGGCGATCGTTCAGACGTGATTGTATCTGCGTGTCTAGCGGCAATGAACGGCGTGAAAATTGGCGCACTATTACTTACAGGTGGCTATGAGCCAGAGCCTGAAGTAATGAGCCTTTGTGAACAAGCTTTTGAAACTGGTTTACCGGTATTCTTGATTGAGTCGAATACATGGCAGACATCGCTTAATATCCAGCGTTTTGACCATGAAGTGCCAGTTGACGATGCGGTACGTGTTGAGAAAGTACAAGAGTTTGTCGCCAGTCATATCGACCAAAGCTGGGTTGAGTCTGTTACTCAAGATTCACCACGCGAGCACTTACTATCGCCACCAGCATTCCGTTATAAATTGACTGAGCTTGCTCGCGCTGCGCGTAAGAAAATTGTACTACCTGAAGGTGAAGAGCCTCGTACAATTAAAGCGGCTTCAATCTGCGCTGAGCGCGGTATTGCCCGCTGTGTGCTGTTAGGTAACCGCGAAGAAATTCTACGTATCGCTGCGCAGCAAGAAATCACGCTTGGTGATGGCATTGAAATCATTGAGCCACAAGGTGCACGTGATAACTATGTTGAACCTATGCTGGATTTACGCCGCCATAAAGGTCTAACTGAAGTAGTTGCTCAAGAGCAGCTAGAAGACAACATGGTACTTGGTACCATGATGCTGGCGCAAAACGAAGTCGACGGTATTGTATCTGGTGCGGTTAACACCACAGCCAACACCATTCGTCCGCCACTACAGTTAATTAAAACCGCACCAGGCTCTAGCCTTGTATCATCAATCTTCTTTATGTTGATGCCTGATCAAGTACTCGTTTACGGTGACTGCGCGATTAACCCTGATCCAAACGCTGAGCAATTAGCTGATATCGCGATTCAATCAGCTGAGTCTGCTGCGGCATTTGGTATTGAGCCACGTGTAGCGATGATCAGCTACTCAACAGGAACATCTGGCACAGGTTCTGACGTAGATAAAGTACGTGAAGCAACACGTATTGCTAAAGAGAAGCGCCCAGATCTTGTGATTGACGGTCCACTGCAATACGACGCCGCTGTTATGCCAAACGTTGCTCGCTCAAAAGCGCCAAACAGCCCAGTAGCGGGTAAAGCAACCGTATTCGTATTCCCAGATCTCAATACAGGTAACACGACTTACAAGGCGGTTCAACGTAGTGCTGACCTAATTAGTATCGGCCCTATGCTGCAAGGTATGCGTAAACCGGTTAACGACTTATCTCGTGGTGCACTAGTAGATGATATCGTATACACCATCGCACTAACGGCTATCCAGGCAGCACAAGCCGAGCAGAATAGCTAACGTTCGGTAATTAGCGAGCCACTGCTAGCTAAAAGTCATTTAAAAGCACCTCTTCAAGAGGTGCTTTTTTATGGGCGGTCTTGTTCTGAAATGCGTTCCCCGCATTAATATAAGCTCGCTACTAACTAGCAGTGTTTGATCATAGCTAGACAAGGCTAGTTACTAATGTGGATAAACAAACAGATTATTGGTGCTGACTGACTTAGAGCTCGAAATAGCAGTAAAAAGCGCAGCTTTTACCAACAAAACAACAGCAGTAATTGGTGAATTAAGCGACAGGAAATAAAGGTGGTAAAAAATAACCAAAGGATAATTAAGTTTAATTTCATAAACTTAAGGTTAAAATCAAGATTCGTTAACACACTTGTCCACAGATTTTGTGGATAACATAGGGACGAATGAAGCCCGCTACTAAAATGCAGCTATTGAGTTAGTTATGACATCCACCATGCTGGCAGTCAAGCTTAAAACAAACTCAGTTACAAATGGACACGGATAAGTCTATGCAGCTTGGTTGCTATCGCACTACTCCCTCTCTTTAAATGATAAACAGTTGTTAAATAACAGCTAAACAGTAATACTAACGATAAAATTAACTAACCCAATGTGCTGAGTACTTTTGGGTTAACCAGAGCTATCTCTATGTTTAAAAGATTATTATCGTCAGTTTGTTTTCTAGGTTTACTGCTCATTTCTGCCTGTGGACAGCCGGATGAAAGCGGCACTAAAGCCCTAACTCCGGAGGAAGTCTCTCTTGGTTTCTTTAACGCTATCTATGTCGAGCGTGATGTATCTAAAGCTGTGCGATATGTCGATAACGACCTTAAAGAAGTCATTGAGCACTACCACATTGCTTCTGCGGTGCAGCGTCACGTGTTAGGGCTATCGATGACTGACGTCACTATGTCTATTGACGAAATTGATATCGACTTCTTCCGTAAATTTACTGATGACGTGACGGTAATTGTCAAGATGGAAGGCTTGAGAGGCGGCAGAGATTGGGTTGACGACAGAACTATCAGATTGGTCAAACGTGGTAAAAGCTGGATTATCGTCGAGATATTGCCTGAAAAAGGCAGAATAGAACAATAGCCAAATGGTTAATGTTAGAGTTGATCAAAAATAAAATAAGGGAGCATATGCTCCCTTATTTTTTGATGAACAAAGCCGCAGCTAGATGTTATTTGGTACCAAAAATTTTATCACCAGCATCACCTAAGCCAGGCAGGATATAACCATTTTCGTTTAAGCACTCATCTATTGATGCAGTATAAAGCTCAACATCTGGGTGAGCCTCTTCAAGCGCTTTAACACCTTCTGGCGCTGCAACTAAAATAAGCGCTTTGATTGACTTGCAGCCGCGGCTTTTTAGCAAATCAATAGTAGCGATTAATGAGCCGCCGGTAGCTAACATAGGGTCAACCACAATCGCCACACGCTCTTCAACATTGCTCACTAGCTTATCGAAGTAAGGCACTGGCTCTAACGTTTCTTCATCACGATAAATGCCCACAACCGAAATCTTGGCGCTCGGGATGTGCTCAAGTACGCCGTCCATCATGCCAAGACCTGCACGTAAAATTGGCACCACGGTTACCTTTTTACCTTTAATCTTTTCAACTTCAATTGGGCCATTCCAACCGTCGATGGTCACTTTCTCAGTTTCAAAATCTGCAGTCGCTTCATAAGTTAATAAGCTACCAACTTCTGTAGCTAATTCTCTAAAGCGTTTGGTGCTGATGTCTGCTTCACGCATTAATCCAACTTTATGACGAATTAATGGGTGTTTAACTTCAACAACTTTCATCCTGATCTCCTCAGTCGTTACAACAATGGCCTAATGGCACAAATGGTAGTCTATTTATCCCATATATAAAACATAAAGTTTCGCTATTACAGTGAATCGTGAGCCATCGCAAGCTAAATCAAGCAAATGAACGTTTTATTGCGCGGATAAGTACAATTCTGGCTTTCGAGCTGTATCACAAACTGATAGAATACCGCCGCATAAAAATCCCATAGAACGATGTACCCGAGAGGATCCTCCGTGAGCACCCCTACCCCACTAAGTTATAAAGATGCTGGTGTTGATATCGACGCTGGTAACAAGTTAGTTGATAACATCAAGTCTGCAGTTAAGCGTACCCACCGCCCAGAAGTTATGGGTAACCTAGGTGGTTTTGGCGCTCTTTGCGAACTACCAACTAAATACAAGCAACCTGTATTAGTATCTGGTACTGACGGTGTTGGTACTAAGCTGCGTCTAGCGATTGACTACCAAAAGCATGACTCTGTTGGTATCGACCTAGTTGCTATGTGTGTCAACGACTTAATCGTTGCTGGTGCTGAGCCACTATTCTTCTTGGACTATTACGCAACTGGTAAACTTGATGTTGATACTGCGACTTCTGTCGTTAACGGTATTGCTGAAGGTTGTCACCAATCAGGCTGCGCGCTAATCGGTGGTGAAACTGCTGAAATGCCAGGCATGTACGAAGGCGAAGATTACGATCTAGCTGGTTTCTGCGTTGGTGTTGCTGAAAAAGAAGAATTAATCGACGGCAGCAAAGTTAAAGCTGGCGATGCGCTAATTGCGCTAGGTTCTTCAGGCCCACACTCAAATGGTTACTCGCTTATCCGCAAAGTGTTAGAGGTGAGCAAAGCTGACCCACAACAAGACTTAGCAGGTAAGCCGCTAATCGACCACCTACTTGAGCCAACAAAAATCTACGTTAAGTCACTACTTAAACTACTTGAGCAGGCTGACGTGCACGCAATGGCGCATATCACAGGTGGCGGCTTCTGGGAAAATATCCCACGCGTACTGCCTGAAGATGCAAAAGCTGTTGTTAAAGGAGACTCGTGGACATGGCCAGTAGTATTTGACTGGTTAAAAGACAACGGTAACATCGAGCAGTTTGAAATGTACCGTACATTTAACTGTGGTGTCGGTATGATTATCGCGCTACCTGCGCAGCAGGTTGAATCTGCACTTGAGCTATTAAAAGCTGAAGGTGAAAACGCTTGGTTAATCGGTGACATTGCTGCGCGCAATGGCGACGAAGAGCAAGTGGAGATCATCTAACATGTCACACCGCTGTCGTGTCGTTGTGCTTATTTCAGGTAATGGCTCTAATCTTCAAGCCATTATTGATGGATGTGATGACACCTTAACCGCTGATGTGGTGGGTGTGATCAGTAATAAACCTGACGCTTATGGATTAGTTAGAGCGCATCATAGTGAAATCGACACCAGCTGTGTGATTGCTCATTCTGATGAGACCCGTGAACAGTACGATGCCCGCCTGCTTGAGGCAATCAACAAGTATCAACCCGATCTTGTAGTGCTAGCAGGTTTTATGCGCATTCTATCTGACGGCTTTGTTGAGCAATTCACGGGTAAGATGCTAAATATCCACCCTTCTTTATTGCCTAAGTATCCTGGATTGCACACCCACCAGCGTGCAATCGATGCCGGTGATAGCGAGCATGGCGCTAGCGTGCACTTTGTTACCCCTGAGCTAGACTCAGGCCCTGTGGTACTACAAGCAAAAGTACCGGTTTACCCAGGTGATGATGTAGCAACGCTATCTGAGCGTGTACACGAACAAGAGCACGCTATTTACCCTATGGTCGTCAAATGGTTTAGTCAGCAACGCCTGGTGATGAAAGACGGTAAGGCTTATCTAGACAATGAGCTTATTGGTGAACAAGGCTACGCTGCTGACTAGCAAGCTTCAAAGCAGCAACTTTACCAAATAAAAAAATCTCGCCGCGGCGAGATTTTTTATTTTTTAGCCCTAAAGCTAACTTATACCAATTGGGATAAATAAGTGATCAGAGGTTACGCAGGAAAAATCGTTTAGAACAAGGCAGAAATTGCAGCTAGCTAGTTGTTCTAACTACAAAATTTCTAACGAAGTTATAAGCGATTTTAACCAGTGAGAATGATCACATTCTTGTGCTAATTGGTATTAAGCATACTTGAAGCGACACGAATGAATTAACGCACAGGTAGATCGATATCTTCAAACATTTGGTCAATCAGTTGTTGATCGCGTAAAGCCACTGCTTTCTCAACCACTTCACGAGTAAGGTGCGGCGCAAAGTGATACATGAAGTCATACATGTAACTACGCAAGAAGCTGCCACGCCTAAAACCAATCTTAGTGGTGCTATGACCAAACAAATGGCTGGCATCTATGGTCACTAAATCGCTATCTGCAACAGGATCAACTGCCATGGTTGCAATCACACCAACCCCTAACCCTAACCTGACGTAAGTTTTCAAAACATCGGCACTGGTCGCACTAAATACCACTCTCGGGTCAAGATTAGCTCGGTTAAAGGCTTTCTCAATCTCTGAGGCTTTATCAAAGCCAAATACATAAGTCACCAAAGGATGATGAGCTAAATCTTCAATCGTTAGCGAAGTGCGTTTCGCAAGGGGGTGATCTTTGGTCACCACAATTGAGCGATTCCAGTGATAACAAGGCAGCATAATCAAATCGCTGTATAGGTGCATAGCTTCTGTGGCAATAGCAAAATCAGCATCGCCTCGGGCAGCCTGCTCACTAATTTGCGAAGGTGTCCCCTGATGCATATGTAGGTTCACCTTAGGGTAACGCTTAATAAAATCTTTAATGATAGGTGGCAGCGCATACCTTGCTTGAGTATCGGTGGTGGCAATATTTAACTCACCTTTATCCGGCTGAGTATATTCTTCTGACACCTTTTTGATACTTTCAACTTTGCCAAGGATGTCGTTAGCAATATCAATCACCTGCTGCCCCGCCGGTGTGACATGGGTTAAGTGCTTACCACTTCGCCCAAATATCTGGATACCTAACTCATCTTCAAGCATGCGAACCTGTTTACTGATCCCAGGTTGCGATGTGTAAAGATTCTCTGCGGTAGCCGACACATTCAAATTGTGCTTTACCACCTCAGCAATATATCTAAGTTGTTGCAGTTTCATACAAACCTCGAAACACCACACATAGGCCAACAGTTTATTTGTTGACCATCTGTAAAGTGAGCTCAATACTAAGTTATGGCGCTCGTGCCAAACCTGCTTATCTATAATCAAAAGTTATAGTATAACTAGTATTAATATGCAATCAGTAATAACGAATGCTGTGTTAATCGGCAATTAAGCCCATGTTGGTCAGTGGAATGTTTACAAGTATTCATATTGAGATCTAAAATCGAAAAATGGCTTATTTTTCAACGACAGCCTTTAACTCTTACGCTAAGATAGTAGTTAATTAAAAATGGTAGTTACACGTAAATGGTAGTTACGCTAAGATAGCAAACTGGCTTTACGTTAGGGATAGCAAAATAATCGCTGTCATTAACAGCCTTAAAAACTAAGTGTCTTTGGATCTCAGTTTACGACTCCTGCTGATATTAATAACAAAACGGAACTCATAATGTCTTTGATCATGGTTTTAGTCCTCATTGGTGCGCTGCTTTTACTCATTATTGGGTTCAGTATTATTCAGCAGCAAAAAGAGCGCGCCGAAGCTGAGCGCCGCCAAGAGATAGCCCGCCAACGTGCCATTATAGATGAAACCGAAGCCGTACTTTCTAATACTGGTATGGTGCCTTGCTCAAGCAATATCATTATGGTGCTGTATAAACGCATTCAAGACGCTTTGGCCCAATCTATCGGTTATGCCACCGGACAAACCAAATCTGACTACGAGCGCCGCCTAAGCGACTTACGTAATCAAATACAAACAATGCAAGCCGCGCCAACGCCAGCTCCTGCTATTGAAAACTTTCGTTTACCAGACAATGACAAGCAAATTCTGGAGCTGGTAAAAACCTTAAAAAAACTCAAAGCGATTCTTAGAGCAGAGCACAATAAAGGCAAAGTTGACCCAACTATTTTTGCAGAAGAAGAGTTACGCATTGATAGTTTACAACTGCGCATTAATGTCGACTCGATGATCACCCGTGCACGTGCAGCGTGCTTTATGAAGCAATACGGTTCAAGTAAGCAAATGGTTACTAAGGCGCTTAACACCTTGCATACTATTAAAGCCCAAACCCCGAATGATCCCTTTATTGCTAAAAAAGTGGATGAGGCCAAACAGTTACTTGATGAAATCATGGGCGCACAAAAGCACTCACAGCCAGAAGCACCTAAACCGAAGAAGGAAGGTGATGATCTGGATATGCTGTTTCAACCTAAGAAGAAGTGGTAAACAACCCTTCCCAACAGATTTTCTTTATACATTAAAACCGCTAAGGCGGTTTTTTTGTGTCCTGTCGAAACTGCCCATCAACAGTAACTAGATCGCTTCACTCTCTGAAGCGAGTTATCGCAATTTGTAAAACTCGTTTTGTTCTCCCCCATATGACTATTTAATAAAAGCAACACGAGCAGCAAACAAGGTCACGTAACTGGTAACAACGCTCCAACATTGATAATTATTTTATAGATGACTAAATTCATCGACAGCCATTAGCTAATCACCAAGGAACAGCTACCCACGCATACCAAAATTATAGATCCACTAAATATTTAGTAAGAGTTTTGTTCATTCCGCAATTATCAGCACCAAATAACACAAGGATCGCCACCAAATTACTCCAAAAACTAACAATCCCAGTTTGACGATATATTCCGATGCTGCCAAAGTAGCGCCATCAAGTTATTGTTTTCGGAGTTTCCCATGTGTTCTATTTTCGCCATTTTAGATATTCAAACCGATGCAAGTGAGTTACGTCAGACTGCACTTGAGATGTCAAAACTACTGCGTCACCGTGGCCCTGACTGGTCTGGTATTTATACTGATACTCACGCCATTCTGGCTCATGAGCGTCTAGCGATTGTTGATGTTGACCACGGCGCACAGCCACTATTTAGCGAAGATGGAAACCTAGTACTTGCGGTTAACGGTGAGATCTATAACCACCAGCAACTCAAAGCTCAACTTGGGGATAAGTACAGCTATAAGACCCAATCTGACTGCGAAGTCATTCTGGCGCTGTATCAGGAATACGGCTGCGAGTTCCTCGACATGCTCAACGGTATCTTTGCATTTGTACTTTACGACAAAGCCAAGCGACAATACCTGATTGGCCGCGACCACATGGGGATTATTCCTATGTACACAGGTTTCGATGCACAAGGTAACTTATATGTTGCCTCAGAAATGAAAGCCCTAATGCCGGTCTGTAAAACTGTTGAAGAATTCAAACCTGGCCACTACCTAAGCTCACAAGATGAAGCGCCAGTTCATTACTATGTGCGCGATTGGCAATCGTTTGACGCTGTAAAAGACAACGCTGCAAGCGTCGAAGAGTTGCGTGACGCGCTAGAAGCTGCCGTTAAACGCCAGCTGATGTCTGATGTACCATATGGTGTTTTACTCTCGGGCGGATTGGATTCATCAGTGGTGTCAGCCATTACTCAAACCTTCGCTAAACGCCGCATTGAAGATGATGGCGAGACAGGCGCATGGTGGCCACAACTGCACTCTTTTGCTGTAGGTTTAAAAGAATCTCCCGACTTAAAAGCAGCACAAAAAGTCGCTGATGACATAGGCACGATTCATCACGAAATCACTTTCACCTTCCAAGAAGGGCTAGATGCTGTTAAAGAAGTGATCTATCACCTAGAAACTTACGATGTGACGACGATCCGCGCCGCAACGCCTATGTACTTAATGGCACGCAAGATCAAAGCGATGGGCATTAAAATGGTGTTATCGGGCGAAGGAGCAGATGAATTATTTGGTGGTTACCTTTACTTTCACAAAGCACCTAATGCACAGGCATTCCATGAAGAACTGGTACGTAAACTGGATAAACTGCATTTATTTGACTGCTTGCGCGCCAATAAAGCGATGGCGGCATGGGGATTAGAAGCTCGAGTTCCTTTCTTAGACAAAGAGTTTATGGACGTGGCTATGCGCATCAACCCAGAAGCGAAAATGTCAAAAGATGGCCGTATTGAAAAACACATCTTGCGTGAAGCGTTCGAGCACAAGCTTCCAAAAGAAGTGGCTTGGAGACAAAAAGAGCAGTTTAGCGATGGCGTAGGCTACTCGTGGATTGATGGACTTAAAGATCATGCCGCTGAGCAAGTGGATGACTTACAGCTAGCAAACGCAAAGTTCCGCTTCCCTTACAACACGCCTGAATCAAAAGAAGCTTACTTCTATCGCTGCTTCTTTGAAGAGTTTTTCCCACTACCGAGTGCGGCAGAGACAGTGCCAGGGGGCAAAACCGTGGCCTGCTCGACACCAGAGGCACTACTTTGGGATGAGAGCTTACAAGGTATCAACGACCCATCAGGTCGCGCAGTGAAGAACGTTCACGATAGTGCATACGAAAATCTGTAAGCCGCGATAAATTTATCGTTAAACTCCGACGTTAAAACCACCTACAAAGGTGGTTTTTTGTTATGCTTGCGCTCATAAAAACATTATCAAGAGCTTTGCCTTACCATGTCTGAAGTCACCATTTTTCACCTTGAAATGCACAGTGCAGATGCACTAAACCCAAAAAACGATAGCAAAGGGTTAGTCATTGAACCGGCCATCACCAAGCAATATGAATACAACCGCTTTCTCTATGAGTTTGTTGGCAAAGCATGGGAATGGACAGACAAGCTCAATTGGACAGATAAGCAATGGCAAGAATACAGCGAAGCAGATAACCTGCATTTGTATGTTGCCTATTATCAAGGCTCACCAGCAGGCTATTTTGAACTGCAACAACAGGCTGATGGTAATGTCGAGATCATGTATTTTGGTCTTGGTACACGGTTTATTGGTAAAGGTATGGGCGGCTATTTACTCACTCAAGCAATTAAACAAGCCTGGGCGTTACCCGACACCCAAAGAGTTTGGGTACACACCTGCTCTCTCGACCATCCAAGCGCGTTAAAAAACTACCAAGCTCGCGGCTTTACACTGTTTAAAACTGAGCTAGAGAAATAATAAGTGAATCAGAAATAATGGATGCACATGAGAATTAAACTCGAGCTATCACCTTGCAAGGGATTGATACTTCGAGTTTAAGTTCGAGCTTGTTTGGGACAGAAATTGAAAGTCGCACCAGAAAGGCGTAACCACTAAACTACCTTATAAGCCCCTTTCGAATCACCTGACCGATAATGATTGGGTTTCACTTATCAGAAAAGCTGCGCTTAGCCTGCGCAGCACATTGTCTACTTTTAAGCTCATCCTTTAATGCTAATTGCTGCGCGATAGTCATTGAATGCCAGTCTAAAATCTCTTTGTAGGTACGCTGACATCCAAGGCAAACATCATTTTCATCAAGGCAGCAATGGCGAATACAAGGCGATTGCACATGTGATTCAAGATCCACTTTCATCACGCTTGCACTAGGCTATCGCAAGATAAAAACACTTATTCAGACCAAACCGCATATTCATTGCCGCAAGGACATGAAAAATGAAAGCGCCGTCCACCAGGGAAGCTAAATACAGGCTTCACAATCTTGCCACCATGCTCAGTAATACTGGCTTCGGTAACTGCCAGGTTATCGCTATACAACACAATTAATGGTGAGCCATTGGCAAGGGTAAAGTTCTTGTCCAATAGGTAAAAGCCTCCATCAATGCCAACATCTAAAAAGCAAGTATACTCATCACCATAATCTTTAAATTGCCACTGAAATACCTGCCCAAAAAACGCCTTGGTTTTAGCGATATCACTTACGGGAATTTCTAAGTAGTTAATCGTATTATGGCGCATTGATAAGCTCCTTTTAGTATTTAACCTGAACTAGGGATAATAAATCGGTTTCTAACGGCTATTTTTGCCCGTATCTTAGTAAAGAGAGGTCGTTGAAGCTACTTGCAATAGACTAGCTATTGACGCGTAGCTTCGCCTTGAACTAAACAAAACTATCTCGCTAGAAACTTAATGCTAGGTATAACTTAGGAAAGGAAAATCATTGGCACTTCCTTATCCCAAGCTCAGGTTATTTAGCTCTCCTTAAGTATAAGTACTTCCTGACGACGTAGCGTGACTATTTAAATTGTTACTGGATCAGCGCTGCCGCCAAGCCAATCAAGCCGCCAAATACTCCCCCCCAAACGACCAACCAGCCAAGGTGAGTGCGGATCATATCCTGCACAATTTGTTTAACTAGCTCTGGCGTAAGCTCATTCAATCGCTGCTCAACAATTGCGCCAACCTTTTGTTGCATGTCAGCCATTACCGCCGGGCTTTCAAGCTCATCAATCAGGATTTGATTAAACTTGTCACTTTGCGCCATTTCAATCAACTGTGCTTTCATTTTTTCGATAAAAGGCTCTTTTAACGGCGCAATAGCGTCAGTGCCGCCAAACATCGCCAACATGCCTCCCAGCGATGACTGCTCGACGGTTTTAACCAAAGCATCAAATGATGGCTCAAGATCCACCTTTTCAATCACTGGCTCAAGGTTAATCGGATTAGCATCTTTGCTTGTCAAAAAGCGATCTATATTTTCCTTGGTGAAAAACTGCTCCATCATTAATTGATGAATCGCGGATTTGAATTCTTCAAAACGAGATGGGATAACCCCCGAGCCATACAAGCCTGGTACCTTTTCAAATAACATATGTATGGCAAGCCAGTTGGTCACAGCACCAGAGAGTGCAAACATACCCATAGTTAAAACAATTGGCTGGTCGAAAACATAACCGCATACGATCAAGGCTGCCGCCAGTGCGTTGGTAATGAAGCTCTTGTTCAAAGCAAATCCCTCAAAATACAAAACCCGAGTATTCTATCGAAAATACTCGGGTTTAAAAAATGCTTACTTAATGCTAGCGCAACAAAAGCACGGGCGTTAAAACTCAGTGCTTTGGATCACTACTATTATGCAATCATTTCGGTCTGTTCAATGTCGATTTTGTTGTTAATCAACAATACCTCTGTACCATCGGCTAATTGCTTAGCCTTCTCAAGCATCATGCCAGCAATGCCTTGATGGCGAAAATCGTCGATAACAAACGCATCTTCTAAATGCCATACTGGCTTTAAATGAAGCGAAGAAAACGATGGGTATAGTTGGATAAAGCCGACCAGCTCGTCACCTTTAAGTGCAACAAAAATGATCGAGTCATTTTCTGATAATCGATTAATAAGAAAGCTTCTACATGCTTGATAATCTTTCTCATAACCAAGCTGATTACGGTACTGATTCAACAGGTGGCTGAGAGGTTCAAGGTCTAGGTTTACGGCGAGGCGAATTTGCATTTTTCATCCTTGAATAATATTGACCAAACTAAAACGGCTGCACTTATAATCAATCACAATCTAAGTGATACTGCATTTGCATGATAAAGGCTTTGGGAATGATTAAAACCCGCGCCAAACATCTGACAACATAATAATATGTTACTCAACATTATCACATAGCTGGATTATAGAACAACGTACGCATTACGCTAAAAAAATTTATATTTACATGATGTTAACCAAGCGACCATTTTTTGTCCATGTAAATATTAATTCAGACGATTGCACTATAAAAAGAGCGAGTTTTTTTTGACACCTTTCGTTAAAATAGTTGAATCAGTATTCTTGCAGTGACCTCACATGAAGCAAACTTTGCAAAGCTTTAAACAAGCATTCCTCCAGCGCCCAAAGTATCAACGAGTGGCGGTCTATTTATTAGTTAGCTACGCTCTGTATTGCCTAATCTTAGGTATACTCACACCTGCACTGCTTAAACAGCAATTGCCAAAGCAACTGTCTGAGATTACTGGTCGTGACGTTTCAATCGCTGAAATCAAAATCAACCCCTTCACTCTAGAGACGACAATTACCGACTTTGCTATCGCTGCTGATACTAGTACGAGTGGTGATTTCGTTCACTTTAAACAGTTTTACGCCAACGTAAGCTTTTGGCAGTCAATTACCGAGTTTGCAGTGGTATTTGATAAGATAAGCCTAGATGCGCCGCAAGCAAAAATTGCTCAGCTAAGTGAAGAGCTGACCTCGCCTCAATTTAATTTTGACGACATCATCACACAAGCGAGCGCCTACTTTGCACCGGAACAAGAACAGCAGCCAACCACCACTGAGGAACCCGCTCAAACCCTATTCCCATTGCAAATTAAGCAACTGAATATAGCTGCTGCAGCACTATCGATTAAAGACAAAGCGACTGGTAGCGAGATTAATTACCCCAATATCAATCTAGCAATTTACGACTTTGACACCCGAGCAAACCTCAATAGCGAACAGCGAGACCAAAGTCAGATACAAGCAAACCAATTTAGCTTTAGCTTAATCGATGACGCTAGCAGCCAACTAAGCATTAGCGGTGGCGTACAACTAAAGCCACTTAAACTGCATAGCCGCATCAACCTAACCCAATTTGACTTGAGTTATTACTATCAATTTATCGACCAATGGCTAGAAGCCGATTTACGGTCGGCATTTATTGGCCTATCGGGCAGTGTAAACTTCGACCAAGAGTCAGACGTACTGGCACTGAGTAATGGCCAATTATCATTAGATGATGTGCGTTTTCACGCACCAAACTCTGAGCAAGCCTTTATTGAGCTTGGCAGCTTTGCGCTGGCTGATATTAGCTTCGACTCCTTAGCCCAGCAGCTTACGATAACTAAACTCACATCAGATAACCTCAAAGTTGACGCCAATATTAGCGCAGACGGCAGCGATCTTCAGCGCCTATTAACTCCTGAACTTCCTGCTTACTTAATTCAGACTTCACCAGCACAAGCTGAGGCAAAAGACCAGAATGAGCCAGTTGCTCAAGTTAACAATCAAGATGATACCGCCGAGGCTGCTCACCAAGCCGTGAGCAGCGTCAATATAAATACTGCGCATACTGCAACCTTAAAAGAAACAGAAAGCCCGAGTGAACCTTTGGTGGTAATCAACGGCATCGAAATCACCAATTATCAGCTCAATATTATTGAATCAATTGCCAATCAAACAGCTAATCAATGGCAAATCGGTGAGCTTGCACTTACCACGGGAGAAGTTCGCTCAGATCTTGCTGGTGAGCTTGAATACAAATTACAATTTACTATCCAACAAGATGGGCAACTGAGTCTTGAAGGCAAGCTAGACATACAGCAGCAAGCTGCGCAAATCGCCTATCAAATGCAGGACTTCCCACTCTCAGCCTTGCAGCCATACGTGTCGCCGTACATCAACGTCAGTATCAACAATGGTTATATCGGAACTGCAGGCAATGTGAGCATTGAGCCGCAAACTCAAGACGGTAATATTACAGTGCAAGGCAGCGTTAATGCTTATCAACTTGATATTGAAGATAATCTGCTGCAAACGCCACTAATCGCCTGGCAGGACATGAAGCTTAATCAGTTTGACTTTAATCTAAAGCAAAACAAACTGGCTATCGATCAAATCGACTTTCACCAGATGTTTAGCCGCATTGTGATTGATGAAGATGGTACTAATAATATCGGTCATCTCGTCATCGAACAAACTAACAACTCAGGTGAAGACGATGAAACGACAAACACTGGCAAAGACACTCAAACTAATATAGAGGCGCAAAATCTGGCACAGAAACAAAGTCAGAGTCAAAACAATGAGCCCAGTGACGCTAATTCATTAGCCATTGATGTAAATGCTATCAATATCCACGATAGCTCAGCATTTTTTGCAGACAACAGCTTAACGCCGCAGTTTGCCTCAGGAATTGAAATGCTGAATGGCAGCATTAAAAAGCTATCAACAACACCAGAAACCCGTGCGAGCGTCGATTTACAAGGCAAAATTGACCGTTATGCTCCAATGAGTCTAAAAGGTGAAGTCAATCCGCTGCTTGCAGAGCCTTATGTTGACCTCAACTTACAGTTTAATAAGGTTGAGTTGACATCAGTTAATCCATATTCAGGTACCTATGCCGGCTACTATATCGACCGAGGCCAACTGTCGATTAACCTAAATTATCAGCTGCAAGATAATGCCTTAAAAGGCAGTAACCACGTGGTAATTGACCAGCTAGAGCTAGGTAAACCGAGTAACAGTAGCCTGGCAACCAGTTTACCAATCAGTTTGGCTATCGCACTGCTGCAAGATAGAAACGGGGTAATCGATTTAGGCGTAGATGTCGAGGGTGATTTAGACTCGCCAAGTTTTAGTTTTGGCGGCATCATATTAAAAGCGATGACCAACGTGATAACTAAGGCTGTCACCGCACCGTTTAGCTTATTGGCTGGCCTGGTCGCTGAAGACGATGACATGGAAAACGTGCAGTTTGAATTTGGTAGTGCCAACATCACCGAAGATGATAAGTCTAAGTTAGACTCTCTAGCCAAAGCCTTAGTTGATAGACCGCTTTTAAAACTCAACCTTAAAGGTGCAGTAGAAGCTGTATCAGATAGTCAGTCACTAAAAGAAGATGCTTTCAAGCAAACCCTTAGCAAACGTGCTGCACTAAACTATGCCGACATCATGAATTTAAGTGCAAGCGGCTTACCCGAGTCAAGAACAGTCATTGATTCACTGATTGCGCTATATGACGAGCAATTTGGCATTGAGCAACGCCAGACTGCGCTAGCTGCGATAGAAAAAGATCTTCCTGGGTTGTCGCCACAAGCGCAGCAAACTCGCTTGCATATATCGCTCTATAATCAATTGGTCAATGCGATTGAACTGGATGAAAACGATTTAGGAGAGCTCGCCCACTCCCGAGCGACAGCAGTGAAGACCTATCTGGTTGAGCAAGGTAAAATCGATCCTAGTCGTATTTTCCTGCTAGAAAGTAGAGTTAACTATGCCCAGGATGAAGCCAAAGTCGTGATTGGGCTGGATGCTGACTAATACGCGATACTAACCACATATACGCCATGAGCGACTTAACTCTGGTTCAAACATCAACTAGTTCCACTGTTTCATAATGCACGCAGCCGCTAACCTGCGTGCATTATTTTTGCCACAAGAGATGTTGCTAAACCTAGGCTAGTCTTGCAACCAGAAAGGAAATTAACTTAATCACCCCTTAATTGATAACACCACACCAACCTCACCCCTTTAAAGTGTGACGCACTTCAAGTAAGATTCGCATCCAAGCTATTACCCAAACATTAACTAAGTTCATTTGTAAGCGAGGCAGTATGTTTATTATTCGTTGGATATTGGGCCGTATCATCTTATTTTTTGACTTTGTGTTTTCCCCTAAAAAGCGCCAACGTCCTGTGACTGAACAGCAACGTATAGACCAAGCAACGCAATCCCTGTCGCTTTACCAATACAAAGCTTGCCCTTTCTGCGTGAAAGTACGCCGCGAAATGCGTCGTCAAAGCTTAAACATTACGACCATAGACGCCAAGCAAGAGCAAAATAAAAATGAACTTGAAACCCAAGGCGGCAAACTGCAAGTTCCATGCTTAAAAATTGTTGAAGATGGCCAAACACAATGGCTATATGAATCAAGTGAAATTATTGGCTACTTAAATCAAAAGTTTGCCTAGTCACTGACCAGAAGCTCATTAGCGACACAATATAAGCAAGGCCGATATTCGTATCGGCTTTTTTATCGGTAAATTTGATTTGTTTCACCCGCGAAATCTCGTATCCTAGATAAAAATAATTTAAGAGAACCATCATGTTACGCCAAAGCTTAATTGTCATTGCCCTAGCTTCTTTATGTGCGTGCAGCGCAAGCCCTGTGGATCCACAAGAGTTTGCCGGGCGCTACAAAGATAGATTTTCCACCCAAATTAAAGGCAAAGACATCAAGCTATTTACCTACAGAGCAAGTTTAGCCACTAGCTCACAGCGCGGCATTGATGATGACCTGCCCCACAATCAGCGGATTTCACGCAAGAAACAAGATGCAGGTAGTTATCGTAGAGAACAAGCACGCAAGCAAGAAATGCTTGAAGCTTGGGGCGAGCACGTTGAAGTAGGGCTGGTAAAAACGCTGGCAATGACAGGCTACTGCCAAACTGGCTATATCGAGCTAAGCCGTTACGTAACCAGCGACAGAGCTGAAATTCGTGGTGAATGCAATGAAGGGGCAACAGAAGCAGACATTGAAAAGTTCGGCCGCTAGCTACTATCACTAGAGATTCTCACAGTCCTAAAATTAAAAAAAGCAGGCTTTAATCGAAGAAGCATTAAAGCCTTTGCTTTAGTCATCACTTAAGCGTGCTATAATCGCCGCAATCAGTAACCTGAGCTCAGGTTAGGTAACAACCGCAGTATTAACGTGCTCAAGCTAAATCAAGTTTGTGCGCCAATAAGCTTGAATTGATCGCTTGAATCAAACAAACACCAGCTTATTTCTGCCCATTGAAATAGAGTGGCAACGATGAACAAAAAACAGCAGATGAATAAGAAAATGGCTAAGCGAGCCAAGGCAAAGAAGAATAAAACCGCAATGCCGAACCCAAGCAGCAAGCCAAAAGAGCGTTATATTTCAAAAGCTGAGCGTGCGAAAATAGCAGCAGAGCAAGATGCGAATCTAAATGAAGCCAACACCGCTGAAGCTCAAACAAACGCTGAAGATCAATTAAGCACTGATGTAGCAGAGTAAACAAAAGCGGCATAATCGATAACTGACGTTAGCTAAAGACTGCCAACAAAAAAGGGCCTATTCTGGCCCTTTAGTATTTTCTATACTTAACCGCATAAACAACCCACTATTCCTTAGGTTTTCCATTGCCCGTATTGCTGGAGTCACTAGAATCAGAGTGATTGTCATTACTGCCATCTTCTGCAGAGGCTTGTGACTTAGCGATTTGATGACAAAGCGGCTCTTCATCTAACTGAGCGAGTTGCGCACAAGCTGAAGATAGCGGCGCTGAGCACACAGATGAGTCAGACATCACCTTGTCATCCTCAGTTTCGCTGCTAACCGTAGTCTCGGGACTTGAACGCTTATCTTCGCTAGGTTCAGATTCAGTAGTGACTTGTTGTGCTTGTTGCTGACGATTTAATTGATCAATCATCGCCAGTTTATCAACGTGGCGATATGCCACCCACACACCAATTACGCCAAATAAGATAGCACCAAGTACCTGACCAATCAGCACGCCGTGCCAGCCGCCGATCATTGCGCCAACATAAACAAATGGAATGGTACCAATTGTCGCCTTGCCAACATTAAAGAAGGTTGAGTATTTAGCTTTACCCAAGTTGTTAAATGACGCGTTGGCAACAAATAAAATGCCGTTGAATATAAAGAATACCGCGATGTACTGACAGAAGAATAGAATGATGTCAGCTGCGTCACCACTCATGTCAAATACATCAACAATTTGATGTCTAAGTAAAAACAAGATCAGTGACATGCCCAATACGAACACCACACAGAACTGAATCGAGCGAGTAAGGGTCTCTCTAACGCGACCAAAGTCATTGGCACCAAAGTTTTGCCCAACAATAGGACCAATAGCGCCTGACAGCGCGAAAATCATACCGAAGGTGACAGGAATGAGCCTGCCTAGCACAGCCCAACCAGCAACATAACTATCACCAAAGTCCGCAATCGCGCGGGTAACCACCGCATTACCGATTGGCGTGGCAATATTGGTTAGCATTGCAGGTCCTGCGATAGCAAAAATAGTGGGTAAGTCTTCAACAAACTCATTGAAGCTAAACTTGCCCATCAACTTATGCTTAACCACCACGCCATAGGTTGAAATAAACAACACAGCAAAACGTGAGCATACTGATGCAACTGCCGCACCCTCGATTCCCATTGACAACAAAAAGATAAATATCGGGTCGAGCACGGCGTTAACACCGCCACCAGCAAGCGTCGACATCATCGACAGTTTGGCATCACCGACTGCCCTTAACGCACCGCCAAGCGCCATTGCTAAGCTAATAACGGGTAATGACGGTACCAAAATATACAGATAGCTTTGTGCCAGCTCAGCTGTTTTACCACTCGCACCTATCATGGCGAGGATTTCTGGCACAAAAAACAACACCAGCACAGCCACTAACGAGCTGGTAATTACCGTAACAACAGCGCTGTTTAAAAATAGGCGCTTGGCTTGTTTATCTTGTTTTGCCCCAACCGCTTTTGACACCAAAGCACCAAGTGCGATGGACAGACCAATACCGATAGACGTGGTAAAAAACGATACTGTCCCTGCATAACCCACAGCAGCGGCGAGTTCTTGTTCTCCGAGTAAACTTAAGAAGAACATGTCGAGTAAATCGACCACAAACAGCGCCGAAATACCAATGGCGGCTGTCGAGCTCATCACTAAAATATGTCGCAGTATTGAGCCTTCTAAAAACTTTGCAGTGGTGCTCATGAAATGATTAGTCCTTTTGTTCTAGTTCTAGTGATTCGAGCTCAGTACCACAGTGATTACAATAACTAGCATTCTTGTCGTGGCCTTTATGACCACAGTTGCTGCATTTGCGTAAATCTCGTTCGCGCCCCATTTCTTGAGAAATTTCTGCCGTTAAAATGCCCGTAGGAATGGCTAAAATCGAATAGCCAATTAGCATGGTGGCTGCTGCAATCGCCTGCCCTAACGAGGTTTGCGGCGTAATATCGCCATAACCTACCGTGGTTATTGTCACAATGGTCCAGTACATGGCTTTCGGAATCGAGCTAAATCCATTCTGCGGCCCTTCAATGACATACATGATCACGCTTAACACCAATACGATAAGACTGACCGAAAAGAAGAAAATAAATACCTTGCGACTCGAGTGCACCATCGCACGCAGTAAAATATTGCCTTCACTCAAATAACGTAGCAGTTTTAATACTCTAAAAATCCTAAATAGGCGCAATATCCGTATCGCCAGCGCAAAATTGGCACCTGGAAATATTAGCGCCAGGTAGCTAGGTAAAATCGACACTAAGTCCACCACACCAAAAAAGCTTCGCGCATAATGCCAGCGATTAATTGAGCAATACAAACGCACCAAATACTCAATGGTAAATATGATAGTAAAGATCCACTCGGCAACACGAATTGCACCACCATAAGCCTGATGAATAGGCTCAATGGTGTCGATTAGAATTAAACCGACGCTCAAAATAATGCATACCATTAAGGCTAAGTCGAAATAACGACCTGCGGTGGTATTCGTTCCAACAATAATGCCGCGCAGTTGCTGCTTTAACGGCGTGTCATTGTCGGCTGGAGCTCCCATAAATACGTTTTTTAATCCTTAACAATCAACAGTGAGTCTAAAACAATATCAATTATACGTTCAGATGGTTACACTCTACGACTGATTAATTAAAATAATAAACTCATTCATTAGAGAAAACGCATGCTGCGCCTATTTTGTGTAACACTCTGTGTACTATTATCATTATCTAGCTCATCCGCTCACGCGCTATCTGGAAAAGCAGATTTAGTTATCGTTAAGAAATCTGAATCCTCGATGCAAATCCTCCGCCAAGGCAAAGTGCTTAAAACCTACCACATTGCCATGGGCGATGCGCCACAGGGTCATAAGCTGACAGAAGGCGATCAACGTACTCCGCAAGGGAGATATATTCTCGATTACAAAAAATCAGACAGCGCTTTCTATCGCTCAATTCATATCTCATACCCAAATGAAGAAGATAAGCTGCGCGCTAAAGCATTGGGAATAAGCCCTGGCGGATTGATTATGATTCACGGCGAAAACCCAAAATCAAAACTGCCGCCGCTTGAGCAACAAAAATATAATTGGACCAATGGTTGTATTGCGGTCACTAACAAGGAAATGGATGAGTTGTGGCAAGTTATCGACCCAGGTACGCCAATTGAAATCTGGCCTTAGCACTCAATACAGTACTTAGCACATCTAATCTCTCAAATAGATATAACATTATGAATTATCAAACTTTACAGCAATCCTGGCCGCAATTTTCTAACGACATCAACAAACTTGTTGCACGGCTCGGTCTCGATAAACTGTCGCTTGAGTGCGACCACTGTGCACTACGAGTAAACTCGACCGAATCTGCACAACTGTTAGTGCAAGCATTCGAAAAAGATGGACAAGTCATCTCCAATAACATGATCAACGGCAGACCCATTCTGATCATCAAGCTTGACCAGCCTCTAATGCTTGGTGAGCAAGCAATTAGCTGTGTTGAGCTGCCCTTCCCATCTTCAAAAGTTTACCTCGTCGAAGGCTGGGAGCACATTGAGCTAGTGCTACCAGTAAACGTGAGCAGTTGTGATGAGTTAGCCAGTGAATTAGTTGCCCGTGTACCTAGCCTGCAAGGCGTGCTCGCAGGTGAAACCGACATCAAGGTGAAGATGAGCTCTCCAAAAGGTGACAATGAAAGGCTAGCCAACCCAACGATTGCATTTAAACATGACAATCTGTGCGTTAAAGTTCACCCACACACGATTGAAGCCATCATTGCTAGTGAGTAGTAACACTAACCCAAAAAGCGAAAAAGGAGCCGAGGCTCCTTTTTAGTTGTAACAAACCAATAAACGCTTATTGATGTTTATACACCTTGCCTGCTTTCATTACGAAATCGACATCCAACAGCTCACTGATATCCTCTAGTGGGCTATTGTCTAAGGCGATAATGTCGGCATATTTGCCCACCTCAATTGTGCCAAGCTTATCGCTCATACCAATCAAGTCTGCGCCATTTACCGTAGCTGACTTTAGGATCTCAGCAGCAGGCATACCCGCTTTGTGCATCAACACAGCTTCTTGGGCATTTGTACCATGTCTTGAAACACCGCTATCGGTGCCAAAAGCGATCTTAACCCCGGCTTTGTAAGAGCGATTAAAGTTATCGAGCATGTCTTTACCAACTCGAATCGCCTTAGCCTTAATTGGCGCAGACATAAAGCTAGAGTTGGTCGCCATATCCACCACGGTTGCACCTGCAAGTAGTGTTGGCACTAGATAGGCGCCATTTTTCTTAAACAGCTTAATTGAGGTTTTGTCAGCGTAGCTGCCGTGCTCAATACTATCAACCCCAGCGCGAAGCGCAGCGTTAATCCCAGCCGTCGCATGGGCATGACTGGCAACTTTACGGCCGAGTGCATGGGCGGTATCCACAATCTCTTTAAGCTCATTGTTGGTCATTTGCTGCCCCGTACCCGTGTTAGTGTCAGACAGTACACCGCCGGTAGAGGCAACTTTAATGGCATCTGCACCATATTTAATCGCCAAACGTGTGGCCTTACGACACTCATAAGGACCATCGCAAATCGTTTTTGATGATTTAAGCGCAAGTAAATCAGGTGCCATTCCATCGACATCTAAGTGACCGCCAGTAATGGCAATACCTGCTGCCGCTATAATACGTGGTCCTTCAATCCAGCCTTTTTCTACCCCATCACGCAGCGCATACATTTGCTCAGGCTTACTTAATAAATCACGTACCGTGGTAAACCCTGATTGCAGTGTCTTTTTAGCATAAGCAACACTTTGCATGGCGACATCAGCATCAGACAGCTTAACGATTTCCTCTGTGTTGTGTGGGCCCAGCTCCATTTGTAAATGCACGTGCATATCCATTAAGCCCGGCATCACAAAGCTATCTTTTAGGTCAATTAACTGCGCATTGTCACCATATTTATTTGGGGTGACAAAACCTTGCTCTACCGCTTTAATTTCACCGGATTCGATCACAACAGTGTAATTTGATAGCGGCTTTTTGCCTGGCTCAGCAAGTAAAGTACCCGCATGAATGACAGTCGCACCCTTGCCATCATTGTGAGAAGCTAGACTTGTTGATGCAACGGCGTAATTAAAAGATAAGGTTGCTGCCGCTACTAATATCGAAGTCGTTTTTAATCGATTAAATTGACGAGGTAATCTTGATAGTTCCATCTGCGCTATGCTCCCTAAAGCAGTGCTTTCAATGACTTGGTAGTCTATGGCCGGGATGTCTAAGCCCCAGCTGTCTATGACTAAATTGCCTTGCAATAAGGCGTACTTTTGTAGTTTTGGTGTTGTTTTGTGTTGTATTTGCTGATTAGCAGTTTGTTGCCATTATTGAATATATATCGAGCAAAGATTAATGTAAATCACAATTCACATAAGTTCACTTATCCATCAACCTATGTTAGCGTAATCTCACTTAGCGCTATAAACTATTAGGGATTAACTACATGAAAGCACTCGCGGTAGCTCTTTCACTCGCGGCCTTATGGACGGCAAATGTCAATTCAGAGCCACTATCTACATCTAAACTAACACCTCAAAGCAGCGGGCTTAACAAGCCAGAGAACGCCCTGCAATTAGAGGACATATTTACCCTTGAATATGCATCAAATATTAATATCACTAAAGATGCGAAGCAGGTTTATTTTGTTCGAAATTACATGGACATCAATACAGATAGAAAGCTGACTAATATCTGGCAGGTGTCGAAACAAGGTCAGCTGACTCCGGTTACCACGGGATTAAAGAACGATTTTGCACCGAGTTTATCTCCAAGTAATGACCGCTTAGCCTATTTATCTGACGAGACGGGCTCAGTGCAAATCCATATGAAATGGCTTGAGTCAGGGCAGACAGCACGGATCTCCAATCTGTCATCAATGCCAAGTAAAGTGGTTTGGTCTCCCGATGAAAAATACCTAGCATTTACCCAATTTGTTGCAGAAAAAACTCAGCCGGTTGTGAATTTACCGGGTAAGCCAGCGAAAGCGGATTGGGCTAAGCCTGCAGTGTTTGTCGATAGCATGTACTACCGTTTTGATGGCGTGGGTAATCTAAACAATGGCTATCAACAAATATTCATTATGTCAGCTGATGGTGGCAGCCCGAGACAAATGACTTTCGCAAAGTCTAATCACAATGGTGCCATAAGCTGGAGCAAAGACAGCAAAACCCTGCTCTACGCTGTTAACGAATTGGATGAGTCAAAACAAGAATGGACTAACAGCAATATCTTCGCTCTAGAGTTAAATTCAGGCGAACCTAAGCAGCTTACTGATGAACTTGGCACAACCTCGTCACCTATTGTGTCACCTAATGGTAAATACATCGCATATCTGAACGCGAAACAGAACTATCGCAACTACCAAAATGTAGAACTAATGGTAATGAACTTAGATGGTAGTGAGCAGCGTAGCCTGACCAAAAACCTTGATAGATCAATTAACAGCATCAAATGGTCATCAAACAGCAAAGGCGTATACATGATGTACCACGATCATGGTGAGACCTTTGTTGACCATCAAGCCCTTTCAGGTAAACGCAAACGTATGGCTAAAAACCTTGGAGGGTTATCTTTCGGGCGCCCTTATACTGGCGCGCAGTTTGATGTCTCAGAAAATGGCACTCTGGCTTATACCTTTTCTGATCCGCAGCGCCCTGCTGACGTGGCAATCACTCGCAAAGGTAAAACCGAGCAACTTACCGACCTGAACGCAGATGCACTGGATCACAAGCAACTAGCAAGTATCAAAGAAATAACAGTTAAGTCATCTTACGATCAGCGACCTATTCAAGCCTGGATTGCCCTACCGCCAAACTATGAAGCATTAAAGAACCAAGGTAAGAAACTGCCACTAATTCTCGAAATTCATGGTGGCCCCGTCACCAACTACGGACCTCATTTTGCGGCAGAAATCCAGCTAATGGCTGCACAAGGTTATGTTGTGGTTTATGCCAACCCAAGAGGCAGTGACAGCTATGGTAAAGAGTTCGCGCAAACCATCTACAACAATTATCCGAGCCAGGATTATGATGACTTAATGAGTGTAGTTGACGGTGTTATCGCGACTGAAGCGGTTGATACAGACAAGCTATATGTGACTGGCGGCTCAGGTGGCGGCGTACTAACATCTTGGATAATTGGCCATACAGATAGATTTAAAGCTGCTGTCGTCGCCAAGCCTGTTATCAATTGGATTAGCTTTACACTGACGACTGACATTCATAGTTTTGTGATAAAAAACTGGTTTGAAAAAATGCCATGGGAAGACCCTGAGCATTATATGAAGCTCTCTCCACTTAGCTATGTAGGTAATGTGACCACACCAACAATGTTACTTACTGGTGAAGCTGACTTGAGAACGCCAATCGGCGAAACCGAGCAATATTACCAAGCGTTAAAACTTAGAAATATCCCCACGGCTATGGTGCGGATCCCTGATGCTCCCCACGGCATCTATAAACGTCCAAGCAACTTAATGTCGAAAGTAGCTCATATCTTATGGTGGTTTGAGCAGCACCCTTAGGCTTTAGTTAACAAAACAACTAGTTAGAAAGTAAAAAGGCGTCAGTAAATACTGACGCCTTTGTTGTTTAATATTGATATGACCAAATATAGTGATTAATACTATTTAGCCGTTTTTTGCTGCTTTAATACCGTCGACATAGGCGGCACGAGTGTTGTTGGATCTAAGCGCATCTGAAACCAGTTGACTCGCCAATCTAAATGCGGGCCTGTTACCCTGCCAGTAGCCCCAATCTCGGCGACATCTTGCCCTTGTTTAACCTTGTCACCTACCTTGGCATAAATCTTATGTAAGTGGATGAACGTTGAACTTACACCATAACCATGATCGATAATAACGGTGCCACCAGAATAAAACATATCTGGAACAGCTAAGGTGACGACACCATCCGCTGGCGCAACAACGACTGTACCTGTAGGTCTTGCGATATCAACGCCATAGTGCGGGTTACCAGGTTTACCATTGTAAACGCGCTGGCTGCCATATACACCCGATATACGCCCAGTTACAGGCCATATAAAGTCTTGAGTGAAGAAAGCGTGTTCACTGAATGTATCACGCGCGGCTCGCACCTGCTTAGCATCCTTGCCTGCACGAGCCTGGGCTTGCGGATTGGGTTTCATGATCTTTTTACTGATCCCCTCAATCCGATCAATCTTGTATTCTCTCTTATTGACTTTCAGTGGTTTAATTTCAGTTAAGCCATCTGGATAAACCACCTCTAACGACTGTTCAAGCTC
This sequence comes from Shewanella sp. WXL01, assembly GCF_012263345.1. NCBI lineage: Bacteria > Pseudomonadati > Pseudomonadota > Gammaproteobacteria > Alteromonadales > Shewanellaceae > Shewanella > Shewanella sp. WXL01. The sequence goes on from NZ_JAAIKQ010000011.1 coordinate 136,840, forward strand.
TGCATCACGCTCAAAACCAAATGCAAAACGTCCGTCTGCTGTTACCTTGATGACTTCACCATTCAGTTTCACTTTAGCGCCTGCAGGCACAGAGCCACGTATAAGCGCCCCTTGCTCAAACTTGCCTTGCAGTTCAAGTTGAGCAAAGGCAGGCATAGTCAATAACGAAGAAATGACTGCGCTAGATATCCATAATGATTTGAACATTACCTTCCCTTTGATTTTTATTATGTTCTTGGGTGTATTTGCCGGCTTGTACCAATTAGAGTTTGGGTTTAAAAGCGCTTTGCTTCACGAGCCTACTTTTCTTCATGGGCCTATTGTGCTTCACGAGTACTGATAGCACCTTTGCCAATGCCTTCAAACGCAATCACTTTAAAACTGCTTTGTGGCTGCTGCTCATGTAGGGTATTCGCCATATATTCAGCTAAAAGCTCAACCGTGGTGTCGTGGGGAATGATTTCACAGCACGCTTTTGGCATGGCTAATTGAAAGTCTCCTTGCGGGGCCTGGTAGTGAAAACCAAAGTGAGAGTCATCTGTAACATTGGCTTGCGCTGATAACTCCAGGCTCGCCACGTCAACCACATCGTCTTGAGAACCGAGATAGATATCTTTCCAGCGCTTGGCCCAAAATGCATCCCATTTAGGTTCTGCGACGCCATTTTCAAAAACGGTGACAGGACTGCGATGCCCGTGAGCAATACGCTGGCAATTGCCATCATGCTTTTTAAGCCCATGACTGTAATGATAATAAGGCGTTGAAAGCACCTCATTGCGCAACGTCAGGCTAATACCATGGACGTTGCCAGGTAATACTTCAGCCAACGCCTTTTGTAAGAAGGCATTCACACTATCAAAATCAATCACTTCTGTCGGTACGAGCGCAAATGCTTGAGAAGGACAAGCAAGGTGAATTGAACCTTGTTCGCTATCAAAGTCCATCCATACTCTATCGCCTTTTTGTTGCCATCGAACCTGACTGCATGCTGTAGGAATTAACAGTCGATGATCAGCAACATCATCAATAGTCGCCTTAATGACTTTTTTGACCTTACCAAAATCCAGCACCATATTTTGCTCATCTAAACCACCAACAAGCAACACATCGACTATCCAACTTTCGCCCACCATACCGCGGATTGGGCACAGGTAAGAAAAATCAATAACGGTTAGGTCTTTTACAAATAATTGCATTTACTCTCCCAGGCAGAAAAACAGTCCACCCTGATAATTTGGCCCAGATAGCAACTGGCTAGCGGGCAAGATTTAGGTATTCTAAACAATATCAGTGGGTGGAGCGAGTCAAACCTAAATAAGTTTTCTGTCTGTTAACAATCTATTGGCAAGATATATCTAGAGTCACATGCGCTTGCGAGGGGCTGCTGATCTTTGCTGATTAGAATTTGTTCGAATTAAAAGCACTTTAATCGCGACGTGAGCGATGACGTCTAGTCACCTAAACAAATTCGCTCACAACAAAGAGTAAAGTGCTTTTAAACGAACCTTTCAGGCAGCGCTTGTTGTCATTTCTACTTCGTTAACGACTTATCATGTGGAATAACCACACGTCAAACTCGTTGCCTTGTATAAATTTCCAACAAGCAGCTGCAAAAATAATCTTGAAAGGTCAACAGCCCCTAACCCCTATGCTGCTGTCGTGGGTAATATCATCAGCACTCTTTGGCTTGCTGTACAAATACCCTTGTGCGTAGTCACAACCGTTAGCAATCAAAAATTCAGCTTGCTGCTTAGTTTCAACACCTTCGGCTATGACTTTTAGGTTCATCGCATGCCCCATAGCGATGATCGCTTTAGCAATAGCCGCATTATTACTATCATCTGGAATATCACGCATAAAAGATTGGTCAATCTTAAGGATATCAATGGGTAATTTTTTTAAGTAATTTAGCGATGAGTAGCCAGTGCCAAAATCATCAATACTAATGGCAATGCCCATATTACCAAGGGTTTTCAATACGTTGATGATCTCTTCTGGATGGTTCATCATGCAAGATTCGGTAATTTCAAGCTCAAGATGTTTCGCTGGCAACCCAGTGTTCAGCAGCACCTTCATGACCTCATCAACAAAATCAGCGCGCTGAAGCTGTAAGCTGGCAACGTTGACTGAAATCCTATCAAAGCTAAAGCCGCTATTTAACCATCTCACACCTTGTGTACAGGCTTCATTTAACACCCATAAGCCGATGTCCCAAATAAGGCCAATCTCTTCAGCAAGAGGAATGAAATCAGCAGGCGATACCTGCCCTAGTTGCGGATGATGCCAACGAATAAGCGCTTCTAACCCAAGACTACCCGTTTGCTTTAAACAGATCTTAGGTTGGTAATGCAGCTCAAACTGAAATTCTACTAACGCTTGATGTAATGCGTTTTGAAGCTTGAGCTGCTCCACAGAAGCTTTAGTCATAGACTCATTGTAAAACGCAAAGTTGTTGCGTCCATCAGACTTAGCGCGGTGCATTGCTGAATCTGCATTGAGTAAAAGAGAGTCGTGATCGTCAGCATCATTTGGGTAAATGCTCACGCCCATACTTGCAGATAGGCGAACTGGCTCAGATTGCGCCACTAAAAAAGGCTTTTCAAAAACCGAGCGTAAACGATTAATCGTCGACGAAACATAATCTGTACCACTCACGTTTGGTAGCATCACAACAAACTCATCCCCGCCTAAACGGGCAAGCACATCGTCCTGAGCCAGGGTATAAGTGAACCGCCTGCCAAGCTCAATAATAATTTCATCACCAATAATATGACCCAAACTATCATTGATGTTCTTAAAGAAGTCGACATCAATAAATATCACCGCAAGCTTAGTTTGATTGCGCCTTGCGTGATTAAGCTCTTGCTCCAAGCTACTCAGAAATTGCATGCGATTTGGTAGCTGGGTCAGTGGATCAAAATAGGCTAGGTTCTTTAACTTTTCTTCGGTCTGTTTTTGATCTGAAATATCAGCAAATACCGCAACAAAATAGCGAATCTCGTTATTGTCGCCATAAACCGCACTTATGGTAATTGCCTGTGGGAAGATAGAGCCATTCTTACGACGATTCCAAATTTCACCATGCCACTTACCCTGCACAATCAAGGTGTTCCACATTTTCTTGTAGAATTGCTCGTCGTGACGCCCTGAACGTAAAATGCGTGGGTTTTGGCCAAGAACCTCATCCTTGTTATAACCAGTGATACGAGTAAACGACTCATTAGTATCCGTTATATTGCCTAAATGATCCGTGATCACCACACCTTCAACAGCATTTCTAAACACGCTAGCAGCAAGTAACAACTGCTCTTCTGCCTCCTTGTGTTTAGCTATATTACGACTTACGCCAATCACACCTATGGTTTGCCCTTGCTTGTCACGAAGTGGAGCCTTATAGGTTTCTAGCCAAACCTTGTTGCGAAAGGCGTCAAAAGATTCACATTCTGAAACTGATGTTCTAACGCCACGCAAAATAGCTTTTTGGTCTGTTTCATGGAACATTTGCGCTGTACGTGTATCAAACAGCTGTTCATCAGTCTTACCGACGATATCGCTGTTGGACATATTCCAGGCTTTTTCGACACTGCGATTACAAGCCAGGTAGACGCCATTTGAATCTTTTACCCACACATGCTCTTCATGCGCATCAATAAAAGATTGAACTGAAATTGGGTCAATATCCTCTAGCTGAACACGGGCGCTAGTTTCATCAGCAATAAACTCATTGTATTGCTGAACAATATACTGCTTGATGCCCTCAATGAAACTCGTAAGCTCTTGGTTAAACTCTACTCGTTGCTCTTCGGTAAGCACCAATGTTGGCTGCCACGAAATGCCACCAAATATTTGCATAGAAGGCATAACCAGTAACTGGAAATCTAACTCAGCTAAATCATGATTAGGCTGACTTTCAATCGCCGCTTCGCAATATGATTTAATATGGTTGCTGTGAATAGTGAGTTGTAATGGATCTTCGAAATACTTAGCAGGAAGCTCAGTTAACGGAGTCGCTTGAGACTGAAAAACGCAATAACGGGATAACACACACACGACCCCGAATCTTTCATAGATCTTGTCAACAACGGGTTGCCATAATGCGATTTGCTGTGGCTCGATGATCATTAATGCCTCTTTTGCATGAGCGAATGTAAACTGCAATTCACTGTCGTAGTTGCAAGTGCAAATTTGGCTCAACATTATAAAACACCGAACACCATATTTCGCCACAAAGTTTCAAAATAACAACTCTAGGCAAAACTTTGTGATGACAATCTAACTTATATCTAGAACGATATACTGTATATATTTTTGTAAGGGCTAGATGGATTTTTAAGATAATTAGGCATGTACCGCCTTCGAACGAGTTGGCATCAGCGAATACTGATCATAGTTCCTGCCAACTAAATGTTAGCAAGCAGCCATGGATGGAGGAAGTGTTAATTATGCAGGATGCAATCATCGACCTATCACATGGTGATGCATGCTTCGCATTTGCTGTTTGTTTCCCATGTTCAAGTAATCTTTCAAAAGCTGAACATACAAAAAAGCCCCAACACATCGTGCTGGGGCTATTTCGTATATTAGGCGTCTGGAAATGACCTACTCTCACATGGGGAAACCCCACACTACCATCGGCGCGATTGCGTTTCACTGCT
>NZ_JAAIKQ010000012.1:0-80795 GCF_012263345.1 Shewanella sp. WXL01
TATCGCTTAATGTTTGCTGCTGCGCCGTGTCAGTGGGTGCGCATTATAGGGGGTTTTGATTGGCGCGCAAGGGGGGATTTGGATCTTTTTATTCAAGCGTCGATCTTTTGTTCAGATCGCTGCATTTTTAATTGATTTCGCCGCTTTTAGGGCAGTTTTAGTGAGAATTTCATTGAAAGCACTGCTTGCAGTATTGAGTTACGCTTATTTTTTCATCGACTTAAGATGAAATTGGTGGTTAAGCTAGTCATTATTCATTAATATGTAAGCGTTTTTAACAGTATTTTATCAATTCATATTCATTCGAGACAATTTTATGCAGAAATCATTGATTATGGTTTTGGTTGCAGCACTCGCTGGTGCATTTGTGTTTTCTCAATTTGCAACTGACCTTGCCCCGTTCGTTAGCTACTTAGTTGGCGTTATTGTAGCGACTCTTATCTTTACTATCTTTGCCACCCCAACAGTCAACCGTGCAGACGAGCCATATAATGGCCCAACCATGACACTTTATGTTGGCAACCTTCCTTACCGTGTACACGAAGGTGAAGTCAAAACCTTATTTGGCGAGTATGGTCCTGTTAATTCAGTGCGCCTGGTACGCGATCGCAAGACCGGACGTCGTAAAGGATTTGGTTTTGTGGAAATGTCAGAAGCTGGTGCTAAGAAAGCGATGACTAAACTAAACGACTACAACTTCCAGGAACGTACATTGAAGGTACGTGAGGCTAAATCTCAAGAAAACGAAGCTAAGACCCGCGAAGCTGAGTAATCGATTTTGAGTCGGCAGTGGTTATTTATCATTGCCGACTTTTATTATTTATTCTTTCTATTAAATCTTTCCCTAAAATTTTATCCTTCAGCCTTATCCCTATCTTATTAGCGCACCTTCACTACCAGCTGCGATAATCTCTTAGTTCAACAAACTAAAGTGGTCAAAGCCTCTATTAACCATTGCCTGATACAACGACTTAGAAATTTGCTGGGTATAAGCGCAAGATATAGTGGCATCGTTTACCCCTGCATCCGCAACTAAAGAATCAACCCGAGCTGCAATTGCTGCACCTGAGTCTAGAAGACTAATTGAGTGACTGAATGCTTGGGTAATTTCAGTTTTTAATAGCGGAAAGTGCGTACAACCTAATACCAAGGTATCAATATTCGGGTTATCAAGCGGGCTGATAATTTGCTGCAACCTCGCTAAATCAACACTCTTGCCACTGAGCTTGTCTTCTGCCATCAGCACTAACTCTGACGTACCGAGCAAGCTTACCTGACAATTGGCGGCAAAATCATTGATAAGCGCCTGAGTATAAGGTCGCGATACTGTTCCCGGTGTCGCAAGTAGCGCGATGTGCTTAGTCTTTGACTGCAAGGCTGCCGGTTTAATTGCAGGCACTACTCCAACCACAGGAATAGACAACACAGCCCTTAAAGCAGGCAATACGAGTGTGCTTGCTGTATTACAGGCGATAACCACCACCTGCGCCCCCATCTTTGTAACCTGCTCAGTAACCAGTTTCACGCAGCCAGTAATAAGTGCTTGTTCAGCAAGATCGCCATAAGGCAGACGAGCATTGTCAAACAGGTAATGAATGCTGTGATTGGGCAACTGCTTATGTATATGCTCTAGCACTGACAGACCACCAATACCTGAATCAAATACGAGAATGGGACCAGACAAGCGTTACTCCAAGAATAGGTGCTTACCACACCTTTTTATATGAATTTACTAAGATAGCTTAATGCCACTGGACATCAGCGGTGTGTAGTATAATATTTGCGCCCTTATTTTACAGCCTTAGGTGACACAAAATGAATTTAGCAGCCATGGATCCCCAAAACTACCAAGCTCAGCTTGAACAAAAGCAAAGCGAGCTTAGCGAATCTTTTGCTGAATTCACGCCACCAGCGCTAGAAGTATTTGCATCTGAACCTGCTAACTACCGTATGCGCGCCGAGTTTCGTGTTTGGCACGATGGTGAAGATCTTTACTACTATATGTTCGACAAAGCACTTAACGAGAAAGTGCGTACTGAGCAATACCTACCAGCGGGCAAGCTTATTAATGACATGATGACCGCATTAATGGAAGAACTTCGTCCAAATCGTGACTTACGATGGAAACTGTTCCAGGTAGACTTTTTATCGACACTGAGCGGTGAGATTTTAGTGAGCCTGCTGTATCACCGACAACTAGATGATGCTTGGCGTGAACAAGCTGAGCAAATGAAGCAGCGTTTGTCTGAGCGCTTTAATGTTAACTTTATCGGCCGCGCGCGAAAGCAAAAAATCGATTTAGATAAAGACTACGTGGTTGAGTCACTTGAAGTTGACGGTCAAACATTAAAGTACAAGCAAATTGAGAACAGCTTTACTCAGCCAAATGCTAAAGTTTCAGTGAAAATGCTGGAGTGGGCTATTGATGTCACTAATAACAGCACAGGCGATTTGCTTGAACTGTATTGCGGTAACGGTAACTTCTCTATTGCTTTAGCTAAGAATTTCGATCGCGTACTGGCAACTGAACTAGCCAAACCGTCGGTTGATGCTGCCCAGTACAACATTGCCGAGAATAATGTCGACAATCTGCAAATCATTCGTATGTCTGCAGAAGATTTTAGCGATGCCATGGCTAAAAAACGCAAATTCAGACGCTTAGAAGGTATCGATTTAGACAGCTATAACTGCAATACTATCTTTGTTGACCCGCCACGCGCAGGTATTGATGACGATACTCTGGCATTAATGCAAAACTACGACCGTATTCTTTATATCTCTTGTAATCCAGAGACGTTAAAAGACAACCTCAAGGTATTGAGCACTACCCATAAAATCAGCCGCTTTGCGCTGTTCGACCAATTCCCATATACCCACCACATGGAATCGGGCGTACTGCTAGAGCGAAAATAATAGCGCTAGCGCGTAAGGAATAGTGTTAGAGGGAAGAGTTAGTGCTGGCAAATAAATAGCGCATTGGCTTGGTTCTACTAGCAACCAGTGCTAACACCACAAGATCAATAAAGGCACCATGAGGTGCCTTTATCATTTATATGGTCTATCCCACACATAGCAATACCGTGCTGCAATAGAGATTAACTATCAGCGCGACTTTCCAGCTTGCTTTGCAGTGCATCTGCGCCAGTTGCCACAATTCTTAGCTGCATCACTAATTGGTCAGCCAAACGCTTACGTTCAGCACGCTTTAAATCTAACGCACTCGCTCCGGCATTAAATACCAAAGTCACCAAGGCCTCTGCCTGCGCGCGAGCTAACTCCTCCGTGCGATTAGCAGTAGCAACGGTATAGTGGGTTAGCTCTGAAATAAAATGTTCAATCTCACGTTCAACCGCTGCGCGAAACGCCGCCGATGTGCCAGAGCGCTCATGCAATAAAATACGAAATACGTTAGGGTTAGACTCAAGCACTTCCATAAAGGTATCGACAGAAATACGGATAACACTACCGCCTGCTTCAGCTCGCTGGCGACCTTTACGCATCATCTGTCTTAGGGTCAATCCACCTTCGTCAACCATGGTTAAGCCAAGCTCATTCATGTCTTTAAAGTGGCGATAAAAAGAGGTTGGCGCAATCCCCGCTTCACGGGCAACTTCACGCAAGCTTAGGCTAGAAAAACTTCTTTCGGCGCTCAATTGATTAAACGCAGCATCGACTAATGCACGACGGGTTTTTTCTTTTTGTTGAGCTCTAACACCCATTAGATGATCCATTTAGTCAAGATTAATTCACAGATGATACCGTTTTTAAAGCAAAAACACAGCCCTTAGCAACTTGACCCTTAACTGCTTCCAAGCTAAATTAGCTTACACATGTACGCTTAATTTTCTTAGTTGTTTTGGATAATTACAATGAAAAAACCACCCATTATCTGGCTTAACGTTATCTTGTTTGCCAGTACCCTGCTTGCCACTGTTACCCTGATCCCTTGGCGAGCAATCACTCACGGTTTTGATGGTATCGAGATATTTGCGCTGATTGCCTTAGCCTACGCAAGTGGCTTGTCAATCACAGCTGGCTACCACCGCCTTTGGTCGCACAAAGCTTATAAAGCACACCCTGTAATGCGATTCATGTTCGCACTAGGCGGCGCGCTGGCCCTGCAAAACAGCGCATTGCACTGGAGTAGCGATCACAGGGTTCACCACAAACACGTTGATAACAACGATAAAGACCCATACTCAGCTAAGAAAGGTTTTTGGTATAGCCATATCGGTTGGATGCTACGTGAATATCAGGCTAGCCGTTACCACGACTACAAAAACGTGCGCGATCTACAAAACGATAAGATTGTCATGTGGCAACACAAGCACTACTTACTGCTCGCCATTCTAATGAACGTTGGCCTCCCCGCATTCTTAGGTTGGCTCAACGGCGACATTCTATCTATGTTACTCATGGCAGGCTTATTGCGTTTGGTTATCGTGCATCACTGCACCTTCTTTATTAACTCATTAGCACACATCTGGGGCTCACAGCCGTACACCGACAAGAATACAGCCCGCGATAACGCTTTTCTTGCCTTGTTGACATATGGTGAGGGTTATCACAACTTCCACCACATCTTCGAGAATGACTATCGCAACGGGATTAAGTGGTGGGATTACGACCCAACTAAGTGGTTAATTAAATCAATGAGCTGGGTGGGCCTTGCAAAAGATTTACGCAAAGTACCGCAAGAGCGCATTGAAGCAGCCAAATTACAAATGCAGTTGCTGCGTACCAAAAACAAGGTTGCGCATCTGGCAAACTATGATGAGATTGTCGATAAGCTACAAGCTGAGTATGAGCTAATGAAACAACACATTAGTGAGTACTACCGCGCCAAGAAAACCTTACTGGAAGCCAAGCGCGATGAGTTGTCAGTGCAAAACCTTACTCAGCAAGTTGACTCACTTAAGCTTAGACTCGCAGAGCAACAGCGCAGCTGGAAGCTATTGGTCGCCAGTTACGCCTAAGCAATAGTGCTTAATAAGCTCCGGAAATAACAAAGCCGCTCATTGAGCGGCTTTGTTATTTGCAACTGTTCAAGTTAGCCTACAAGTAATTCATCCCAGGGCAGACTTGGCATGCCTACTACGATGAAATTAGGGTTTTCTAGACTGTCACGCTCATTGTATGACAAAGGCTGAAGGTTGAGATCCATAATAGCGCCGCCAGCTTCCTCAACAATAATTTGAGCAGCGCCTGTATCCCACTCACCCGTTGGCCCTAAACGTACGTAACAGTCTGCACGGCCTTCTGCCACTAGGCAGCTTTTAAGCGCGGCGCCGCCGAGTACCACTAACTGGCAATGCTTGGCATTATTGAATAGCTTTAGTACTGACTGTGGATCTTGACGACGACTGACTGCAATACGCAAGTGGTCGTGTTTATCTTGATCTACTTGGTTAGTCTGAATACGGGTTTCGCCTTTAGTATCGCGCTTGTAAGCACCAAGACCCGCAATAGCGTAGTAACAAACTTCTGTCATTGGCGCATAAACCACACCAACGATTGGGCGATTGTGCTCAACGAGTGCAATGATCACCGAAAAGTCACCACTGCCTGCAATAAATTCACCTGTGCCATCTAATGGGTCGACGAGCCAATAGCGTTGCCATTGCTCACGCTCACTCAATGGAATATCGACAGATTCTTCACTTAAGATTGGGATATCTGGGGTAAGCGCAGCTAGTTTGCTACATATAATGTCGTTGGCAGCGAGATCTGCTGAGGTGACTGGAGTGTTGTCGGATTTAATTTCGCGCTCAAAATCACCTTGTTGATAGATCCCGCGGATTTCCTTACCCGCGCTTGTGGCAATATCGATGACCTGTTCAATGATGTCTTCTGGCTTCATTACTTCTCCATATACTGGAAACTCAGCGAAAAATACGACTATGGGTTAACTCTAAATATCTAATATTACTAATTCTAGGCTAGTACTGGGTAAACCGCTTGATTATGGCTAAGGTCTAGTTCAGCCAGTGCCAAGCGGCATATATTCTTACGTATAGGTAAGTGAGTCTTGAGACTGCCCGACTAAATCTTGCAGAGCCAAATCTGGTAAAGCTTAGCCCTGTTGAGCTAAAAACTGCTGCGCTAAAAACAAAGCGCTCACGCTGCGAGACTCACTAAAATCAGGGCTAGCAATCAATGCTTGCCAGTCTGCAAGCGGCCACTCTACGACTTCAATAGGCTCTGGCTCATCACCCTCAAGCTCACTGGCATATAAGTCTTCAGCTAAAAATATCTGCATCTTGCTGGCAAAGTAACTCGGCGCTAGTGATAACTGCTTAAGGTGCGTCAGTTTACGACTGGCAAAACCAATCTCTTCTTGTAGCTCGCGATTTGCCGCCTCGGCTGCGTCTTCACCAGGGTCTATCAAACCTTTAGGAAAACCAATTTCATAATTCTCGGTACCGGCTGCATATTCACGAGCAAGCAATAGCTGACCATTGCGCACTGGCACAACCATTACCGCGCCACTATTGTTGCCTTTCATTCTCTCGTACTGGCGCAATTCGCCATTAGAGAACTTAAGATCCACCTGCTCGACTTTAAACAAGCGACTTTGAGCAACCAGTTTAGTAGCTAAGATTTCTGGTTTAGGGTGCCGCTGTGTCATTCAAGCCTCTTATGTGACGCGTATCAAATTAATAGATACAATCTTACTACGCTAACCACAATCTACAACCGGTATTTGTATGTTTCCATGGCAAAAAATTGATGCAGTATTACTCGATATGGACGGTACTCTTTTAGACCTCCACTTCGACAATTATTTTTGGCTCCATTTGGTGCCAGAGCAATTGAGCCTGCAGCGTAATATTAACCTCGAACAGAGCCATCAACTGGTCAAACATGCATACAATCAGGTTGCCGGTACGCTCAACTGGTATTGTTTAGATTATTGGCAGCAACAGCTCGAGTTAGACATTATTGCCCTGCACCATCAGGCTAAAGATAAAATCGCCATGCGTGATGACACAATGCCGCTACTTAACGCGCTGGCTAATGCGGGTAAAAAGCGGATTTTATTTACTAATGCTCACCCTAAAAGCCTGGCTCTAAAACTGGAATACACTGATTTAGCAGGTGGACTAGATGCCATGCTCTCAAGTCACGAAAGCGGATTTGCCAAAGAGCACCCAGAGTTTTGGCGCTATGGATTTAACAAGTTTGACCTAGACCCGAGTCGCTGTTTGTTTATTGATGATAGCGAAACCATTTTAAAGGCATCTAAGCTTGCTGGTGTCGGTTATCAGCTAGGTGTGACCAATCCAGATAGCACCAAAGCACCGCACTCATTTGAGTACTTTAAACAAATTGATGATTACCAACAACTGGTTAACTCATTGGCAAATGCATAGAAAGCGAGTTGATGGGTTGAGACGTTATAAGGTTAAGAAATAGAAACGAGTAAGCAGTTACTAACCATGAACAAGTCAAACAAAAGCCCTTTGTGATCGCTTATCACAAAGGGCTTTTAAATTACTCTCGCAGCGATTTCGCCACTTGCATGTCAGGAATTACATGCCAGGAATTCGGCCTTGATAATTAATTGGGTAATAGCCCTGACTATCTTGTTTACCTAAGAAGGCTAACGCCTTAGTTAAATCTTCAGGCTGATTCGGTGTTGGCTTGATTTTCGCGGCGACCTGCACGCGCTTTTGATCAACCAAGGTAACAGTGCCAGCAAGGCCGATATCATTACCTTTGTCCTCTGCGCTTAGCTGCACCTGACCATCAACGCAAGCAAGATTAAACGCCATATTGCCCAACGGGTATGCACCAAACTGATTGGTCACATCCACGCCGTTAACAAACAACTTACCGGTTAATTGCTCACACCAAGGCTGGCCTTGCTCGAACTTTTCCACAATGACAGATAAGTCACCCAGAACCTTAGTTCTAAATGGTAAGCGAGCGCCTGCTAACAAAAAGCTACTTGGCGCTTCAAAACGGAGATTCTCAGCCTTGATGCCAGACATAGATAAAGTCACATTCGCTTTACCGCTCACGGGTGTGGCGCGTGTACCTATGGTCACGTCAAGATCGGCTTGAGCCAGTAATAAACTCCAAGGATTAAGCTGCCAGCTAACTTGATCAATTTGGCGACGGTCAATCTTGAGCATATCTGCCTGACCCTGCCACAAGGTGCCCGATACACCAGATAGCTTAATATTGTGTGGTACTGGCGCAATACTCACTAACCAGTTGGCAGGTACATACGCCACCAAAAAGAAGACGTAAATTAGCAGCGCTAATAAGATTTTAAAAAATAGTTTCACAAAAAGACCTTAACGAACAATAACCTTTACTGTCATTAGCCTTGAATAACCAAGTACTAACGCGACAGCTGAACACGGCGAACTTTAACAAATCCAGCTTGATCTGATTCTGCTAAATCAACGCTATCTAGGGTTAATCCCTTACTTTCAACCAAGTCAAACAAGTAATTCAGCAGTGCTTCAAACGGCACATCATCCATCCACAATTGGATTTTATCGCCCTGAGGCTGCATGCGAGTGATCACTAACTTGTACTTGCCAGCAGTGCTGTTAACGATTGAGCTTAAGCTGCCATTAGCTTTCGGCTTGCCACCAGTTTGCTGCAAACCAGCAATTTTACTGGCGGTTTGCTTCACATGATTAAGGGTGGCATTTGCTGAAGCAAAATTACGCTCAGCTTCCTCTTGCGCATTGGCAATGGGTGTCCAAATGCCCCAGTACAAGATGCCAATGATAGCGAAAACCGCACAAGTTCCCACTAACTGTTGTTCGCGCTGAGCAAGACCACGCCACCAGTTTTGTAAATTTTCCATCTACTTGCTCCTCAGCGTAATCGTACTGGTCACATTGTCTTCATTGTTGTTCATTGCACCGCCTTCCATTTGGAAGTTCTGGCTTACTTGCTCTTTGAACTTATCAATTTGCCCATAACTCTTAGCAGTAATTTGCATCCGTAACTCACCGCGATTGGCATCAAAGCGAATTGAGTCAGGTTTAAGATCTGGCACAGCATTGAACGCAGGCTTTAACTTGTTGAGCATTTCAAAGAACTCAGCGCCGCCACCTTGACCACTTAGTGAACGTAAATGAGTGTCGATTTGCGAGCGCACATTAACAATGCGTTTCACACCCGGAACGGCTTGCTTAAACACTTGCTGAGTTTGCTGACGCACCTGCTCAGTTTGTGTATTTAACTGACTGATGCTGAGCCCTTTATTGACCAGCGCCAGTATCACCACAACCGCAAATACGATTGCGCAGTTGCGCCATAACACCAAATGCTTGCTGTACTCGCGCTTTGGCTTGTACATGTCGGTTAACAGGTTTACCGGCGCAGATAAGATACCTTTAGCTAGCACCAACATCGGCATATCCAGCGGCTGAGGTTCAAGCGCGACATCATCGACAGCCAAATCAGCACTATAGCTCGCCACTCGGATAGCTTCATCATCTTCAGTATGTTCACTAACAAGCTGCGGCATCGCAATTGACGACCAAGCTTTTGGCACGCTAACGCCGCTACCTTCACCGGTGCGAATTAGGTATTCGTTGCCAAAGTCGAGCATTGCCCATTTGCACTGTGCAAGTGGCAATGCCAAACAATCCGGTACAATATTTTTGACCTTTAGCCCAGCATCCATTAACCAAGATAGCCACGACTGCATTTGCTCATGGGCAACGGCAATCACGTTAACGTTTTCGCCATCGCGAGGGCCAACAACCACATGCATATCGTCGATATTACTCGCCAGCGAATCCTCAAGCATAAATGGAATTGCTTTCATCGCCTGACGCTGCCCTTTTTCGGGTAGCGCTACCTGAGTCAGCATCATACTAGCCGCAGGTACAAGGACATCCACCGGGCGGTTGCCGGCGCGCTCAGTTAAGCTGGTCAAGCTTTGGGCATCAGGTAATTCACCCGATGCTATAATTTCTTGTTCTTGCTCTGACCACACCAACCACGAGCATGCTTGTTCGGATGTATTTCCTAAGCGGATAAATAACCTTTCTGACACGCTTTATTCTCCACCAATTACTGGTATTTATTCTTTGTTGCTTGAGCTTTCATTACTGCTGACCACCGTATTGTCTGGTGATCACTTCAAAATTGTTACCGCTACGCTTAAGGACACTGTCCAACTTAAAGATGGCGTTGTCTACCTTAGCGCCTGCGTTTAATAAAAAATAATTGCTATCGACCACAAAACTCGACTTAAGTGCTGCATCGATTTGCACATTGGCAAGTACCGAATTGCTCCAAAAGTCTTGAATCGACTCAAAACCATCACCTGGGCGCTGGTTGATCACACTTTCAGCATCACTTAGGCTGATTTTGCCGTCCATCATGCCTACCATCAGTGCGGCTTGCTCAACCTCAAGGGTGTTAACATTAAGTAGCTGGCGATTATCACCGGGTACGGCGCACACATAAGGCATGAGTACCTGATAGGTTTTCTGTGCGTAACCAATCACAGCACGCAATTCGCTGCGATGCTGCATTAAGGTATTCGCAGCGCGATATGGCACATCACGCGACTCGTATTCAGAGTCTTCAGCGCCATACGGGCTGGCTACCGTATCTTCATCAAGATAATCTTTTAAAGTATGAGTTAAGCGCTCTGCGGCAAACTCATCCATACCTAATGCAACTAGCAAACCCTTATATTGTGTAGCTGCCACAGACAACTGCGGTTGACCATTTTGGTTGCCAGGCGATGGCTGCGACACGGCATTTAGATTAAAACAGGCGCGCATATCACTAATGCTACCTGCTATTTCACCTTGCTCAGCTGGGAACACCACGTCTGTTAATGCCCAATACTGCTGTCTGTGCACTGTGCCATTAGCGTCTTCCATGTCTTGCTTTAGCACTTTCATCGCTAACTGCTCAGCAGAGATGGCATACCAATATGCTTGATCATACTGCGCTAAATTTAGCGTACGGCGCATAGACAGTTGATTACGACCAGAAATATTGGTGGCAATAATCGATACCATGGCAACAATCAAAATCACAAAGATCAAGGCTACGCCACGTTGTTTGCCTAACTGCATTGGTGGTTTGAGGTGCATTCTATTCATCAGCCACCACCAGTATTGTTGTTGCCACCACCCGAGTTATTTCCCGAATTGCCGCCACTACCAGAATTGCCACCCGAGTTACCACCATTGTTGCCCGAGTTACCGCCATTATTGTTGTTATTGTTGCTACCATCTGCTGGCGCGCCAGCAGATAACAAAAAGCGCCGCTCAATAATGCCAAGCCCTTCGACCTCAAGCTGCATAGCAATCGCTTTAGGCATCTCACTACCACTGACGGTGGTTTCCCACTTATCATTGAGATAGAAGGAATATTTCACTTCCAACACATTCTCAATAATGATGCTTTTAAGTGGCTCAGCACCTGCAACAGGCTCAGGGTAAGGATAATACCAACGCTCTAAGCGCCCTTCTTGCACCACGTAAGCCACGCTTTGTAAGCTACCGCGTGGCAACAAACCATCTGGATTAAGCCAACCGAGGCGATAAAATGCCAAGGCTTCGGTTTCCGATTCGAGCATGTTATCGCCATGCTGGAAAAACGACGTTGTTCTATCGCCTGACACCGGTCTTAAGGTGCGCGCTACCATTTGTCCAAGGTCACGCTCGAGCACACCAAAACCTTGTTGTAGCGCTTTTAGTCGCTTGGAAAATGCCGCTGTGGTTTCGTCATTGCTCATAACCGTCTGCAGCACAGAGTTTGCTGCCAAACCCAACATGGCAAAAATGGCAATTGCCACCAGCATTTCCAGCAAGGTAAAGCCTGCTGCGCGCTTTTTACGTTTATGAACTAGGGTCATGCACATAACTACTTACCTGAGCCGCAACCCTTTTGAAGCGCTCATCATCACTAACGGTAATGCGGATCATTCTAAATTTGGCGTCAGTGGTTTTAATTACATCTCTGCGCCAGTACCACTCTTTTCCAGCTAATTCTTCTTGACCTGTTTTCTGGCCGATATCAGGAAAATCCTTGGTGAGTCTGGCATCGACCATTTGGTTACTAGCTACCCATTGCGCCAAAGTGCGCTGCTCTAGAATGGGCATATTGGCCATTTGCTCGCCGAGGCTTTTTACAATGGCAACCGCAGCAATAGAAAACACCGCAAGGGCAACAATCACTTCAAGTAATGTCATGCCTTGTTGCTTTTGGTGTGACAGCAATGGATTAGAAATCATCAAAGCGTCCTAGGGTTAGCCTGCCAAGTGCATCGCCGCTAACCAAGGCATCAAAGTTGTCGCGACTGGTATTACCCACCAGCGAAAACGTTAACTCAAACGGGGTTAACTCACCGCTTGGGAACAACAATATTTGTGGCTCAGGGTTCTTCTTTTTTTCTTCTTCGCTTTTGCCATCAATAAATGGCTCATCAAACCAAGACTCGTCCTCTTCTTCATCGCCTTGCACTAACGGCATACCATCAAGGACCAAGCTTAGCTCGATGTTTTCGTCTAACTGTTTTGACGTGTTCAGCCTATCAAGCACAATCGGCTGCCACTTTTGCTCATGAAAATACACAAACTGATATTCATGATCGTCAATCACGATGCCTACAAAGCTGCCACTAAGTACAGCTTCATCAATGATCATCTCAGTTGCCACCAAAAACTGCTGCGCCTCTTTATCCAATGCTTGCTTAGGGCCAGCATTGTTCATTGTTAAAGTGACTGCAGTCGCAGCAAGTCCCATTAGCAGTGCAACTAATAGGACTTCAAGTAGGGTGAAACCAGATTGACGTTGATGGGTCATTTACTGAAAGTTCTGTAGATTCCAGTTACCGATATCATCTTCAGTGCCTGCTTGCATGTCAGGACCAGCTGAGAAAATGTCGATACGACCGTTTTCACCTGGGCTCATTAGCAAGTAGTCATTGCGCCATGGGTCTTGCGGCAGACGCTTAACATAACCACCGTCGCGGTAATTACGTGGCTCAGGCGACGACGTTGGCTTTTGCACTAGTGCATCTAAGCCTTGCTCTGTAGTTGGGTATACACCATTATCTAGGCGATACATATCTAGTGCATTTTCCAGCGCAACGATGTCTGAAACGGCTTTTTGTTGGTCAGCTTTATCTTTGTTACCCATTAGGTTTGGTACCACCATAGATGCCAAAATACCTAGGATTACGATAACAACCATTACCTCTAACAGGGTAAAACCACGTTGCTTATTGTTCATTTGCATTGACTACTTTCCTCTTTACACTCGTTGGCGCTATCGCCATTACGATTCGGTTTAACTGCCGTTGTTGATGCCACAAGAATTACAGCACTCTATCACCACAGTCGCTTAACTAATTAAATTGTTGAGCTCTAAAATTGGCTGCAAAATCGCCATCACGATAAACAGCACCACTGACGCCATACTGACAACCAGCGCTGGCTCAAACACGCCAAGGGCGATATTAACGTTGGACTCAAACTCGCGGTCCTGGTTATCCGCCGCCCGCTCAAGCATGCTCTCTAGCTGACCACTTTTTTCACCGGATGCAATCATATAGAGCATCATGGCAGGGAAAAGTTTCGTTTGCGTTAGCGCCGCACCTAAACTGGTACCTTCGCGCACCCTAGAAGTTGCTACATCCACCGCTGCGCGCACTTTTACGTTTTGCAGTACTTCACTGGCAATACGCATACCGTCAAGCAGGGGCACAGAGCTTGCCGACAAAATGCTAAGTGTACGGGCAAAACGCGCGGTATTAATGCTTCGACTGACCTTGCCAATAACCGGCATTTTTAGCAGTGCTGTATCGTACTTCATCCGCAGATTTGGCTTTTTAAGCAAACGCTGAGTCACCACCACTACAGCCATAATCACGCCTAAAATAATCAGACCGTAATCTTTGACAAAATCTGACGCCAAGATCAAAAACTGTGTGGTGCCCGGCAAGTCTTGCCCCATATGCTCAAACTGACCAACAACCTTAGGCACTACTGCAGCAAGCAACACGGCAATCACGCTGATCGCCACTATCGTCAGTACAATTGGGTAAATCATCGCTTGAGTCAGCTTAGATTTAAGCTGTTGACGGCGCTCGGTGTAATCAGCAAGGCGATTAAGTACCACATCTAAATGTCCCGATTTTTCACCCGATGCCACCATAGCTCGGTATAAGTCGTCAAAAACGTGGGGGAACTCGGCCATGGAATCGGCAAGGCTATAACCTTCGACTACCCGTGAGCGCACTGCCATCACCATACTGCCAAGGCGAGCCTTTTCAGACTGTTGCCCCACAGCTTTTAGCGCTTCCTCAATAGGTAAGCCAGCAGCAACAAGGGTTGAGATTTGGCGCGTGATCAATGCGAGCTCAGCAACCGAAATGCGCTGTTTAAACAGCGAACCTAAACTAAAACCACCTTTTGCCGCTTGCGATTCTTTGTCGTTAACCTGCTGGATCTCTAACGGCATTAAGCCTTGATCGCGCAACTGACTGCGAGCATGGCGTGCAGTGTCAGCTTCAACCACACCTTTAGTTTGCTTGCCTTTTTTATCAAGGGCTTTGTACTCAAACGCTGCCATTGATTATTCCTCGCGGGTTACGCGTAGCACTTCTTCAAGTGTAGTGATGCCATCAAGTACCTTGCTCATACCATCATGACGAATACTCGGCACCATTGTGCGAATGTATTTCTCAATCGCTAATTCACCTTTGCCGCCGTGAATAAGCTCACGCACATTGTCATCAACGGTCAGCAGCTCATGAATACCGGTACGGCCGCGATAGCCGTTATAGCCACACTTCTTACAACCGGTAGCGCGGTAGATTTGACGAGTATCATTGGCTGTAATGCCTAATAGCTCGCGTTCACGCTCATCAGGCTCGTGGGCTTCTTTACAGTCTTCACATAGGGTACGAATAAGACGCTGGGCCAGTACCCCAAGTAAGCTTGATGAAACTAGGAATGGCTCAACACCCATATCTTGCAAACGAGTGATTGCGCCTGATGCGGTGTTGGTATGTAAAGTAGAGATCACCAAGTGACCAGTTAATGATGCTTGCACCGCAATTTGCGCGGTTTCAAGGTCACGGATCTCACCAATCATCACCACGTCAGGGTCTTGACGTAGAATAGCGCGTAGACCGCGAGCAAAGGTCATATCAACCTTGGTATTCACCTGAGTTTGACCAATACCTTCAAGCTCGTACTCGATTGGGTCTTCAACGGTCAGAATGTTGGTGTCTTTAGAGTTAATCTCGGTAAGACCTGCATACAAGGTGGTACTCTTACCCGAACCGGTTGGACCGGTCACCAAAATAATGCCGTGTGGCTTACGAATAAGCTGGTCGAATTGATCGCGGATTGTCGGTGTCATACCTAGCTGTTGTAAGTCTAGGTTGCCGGTGTTTTTATCCAGAAGACGCATCACCACGCGCTCACCGTGGCTTGATGGCATGGTCGATACACGTACGTCTACCGCGCGACCGGCAATACGCAGTGAGATACGGCCATCTTGCGGTACACGTTTTTCGGCGATATCAAGACGCGCCATAACCTTAATACGCGATACCAGCAGCGATGACAGCTTACGGTTAGGTTTCAATACTTCTTTTAGTACGCCATCAACACGGAAACGCACGACCAGTTGTTTCTCGTAGGTTTCAACGTGAATATCCGAGGCTTCTTCTTTAATTGCCTCAGACAGCAGCGCATTGATCAGCTTAATAATTGGCGCGTCGTCATCGCCTTCAAGTAGATCTTCGGTTTGAGGTAGCTCTTCAGCAAGGGTGAACAAGTCCATCTCGTTGCCGAGGTCTTCCATCAATTGCTGCGCTTCAGACGAATTGGCCTGGAATGTCTTAGTTAGCTTTGACTCGAACACACTGCTATCAAGCTTGGTCACTTGCAGATCAGCGCCAGTATAACGGCGCACTTCTAACATGGCCGATAGCGGCGTTTCATCTGTGTAGTACAGATGCAGTTGGTCTTCTTCTTTTGCTAGCACTAAGTGAAAGCGATGAGAAAACGCAAACGGCAGTTGCTCTTTGCTGTCAGAGTGAAAGACTTCATCGCCTTCCACTTCCATCGCTAGCTCACTAGAAACCTGAGCAAGCGCTTCTGCTTCTGTCGCTTCACTCATAATTAGTTACCACTTTCTGTATCTTGAGAGTTGGACTTTTGCTTACTCTCTTCAAGTGCTTTTAATGTCGCGTCTGTTTCGCGCATCTCGGTTTTTAGTCCTTCACCAGACTTATAACCTTCTAATACCCTGTTTACGTCATCAGGTAGGTAAGCTTCTTGGTCCCACTCTTCTAACACAGGCACAGTAGTTTGCGGCATTAGGTTAACGCCACGCTCTTGTTGTTCAAGTTGCAATGCACGGAAATAGTTGTACTTGCGACCTGCTACACCTTCCATGGTAATACCGTCACGAACAATCGTCGGCTTGATAAATACCATTAGGTTGCGCTTTTTCTTACCGCTAGACGATGACTTAAATAAGTGGCCAATGATTGGTAGGTCGCCTAAGAAAGGTACCTTTTGCACACTTTCTTGCACTTCTTCATTAATCAGACCGCCTAGCACAACAATTTGACCTGAGTCGGCCATAACGGTTGTTGTTAAACGACGAGTAGCAAAGGTAACGTCGACGCCGGTTTTACCATTAATGCCTGATACTTCTTGCTCAATAGTGAGTTTAACTGAAGTGCCTTCGTTAATTTGTGGTACAACTTTTAGCTTCACACCCACTTCTTTACGTTCAACGGTTTGGAACGGGTTAGAGTTGCCGTTGCTTGAGTTTTGCGCCCCGGTAAGAATTGGTACTTCATCACCCACGATGAACGATGCTTCTTGGTTATCTAACGTAGTAATCGAAGGTGTTGCTAGTACGTTTGAAGTCGTATCGCTCGACACAGCTTGAATAAGCGCACCAAAGTCGCCCATTGCCACACCCCATGCCATACCGTTCACTTTACCTAACGCAGAGGCAAGCAAAGTGATATCACCGCGTTGCTCTGGGTTTTCAGTACAAGTACCGTCATTACAAACAGTCGAACCGTCCGTTGGCTGAGCTTGCCAAATACCCGCGCCAATCTCACCAATGGTTGGACCTAAGTTGTTAAACTGCGTACCACCACCGGCTTCTGTTGCCCACTGAATACCAAAGCCAACGTCATCCCCTTCAGCTACTTCTACAATAATCGCTTCAACCAATACCTGAGCACGGCGAATATCTAGCTGGTTAATAACACTTTCAATAGTACGTAATTGATCTGGCTCAGCACTTATTACCAAGGCATTGGTGTCGGTGTGCGCCATAATATTAATCTCATTGCGGCGCTTGCTGCCGCCAGATTGCTGACCGCTGTCTTGGTCGTTTTCAAGCTTTTTGGCAAAACCGGTTAGCACTTCAACTAAGTCTTCGGCGTTAGCATAACGTAGGTAACGTACCTTAGTATTGCCGGTATTGGCTTGCTCTGAGTCTAAACGCTTAATCAATTCAACTACACGTGAGCGGCTTTTTTCATCACCACTAACAACCACGGCGTTAATGCGTTCATCTGCAACCACTTTAGGTGCTTGTCCTGGCAACTGAGCTTGCTTGGCATTAGCGCGGTACAAGGTATCAACAATACGCACAATTTCACCAGCTGAGGCATATTGCAGTGAAACCACTTCTACTTCAGTGTCACCTTGCTTGTCGACGCGGCGAACAATCTCAACCAGCTTATTTACGACTTCAGCGCGGCCTGTGATCATTAATACATTTGATGGGTCGTAGTTAACAACGTTACCGCCGCCAGCGTTATCGTTGAGCTGACGTAGTAATGGCGCAAGCTGTTTTGCCTCAGTGTTATATAGCGCAACAATGCGGGTGACCATTTCATCACCTAGACCTGGACGGTCATCATCGGCTACACGGATAGCAGCAGTTTTAGCGTCTTTGTCTTTGATCACCTTGATGACTTGGTTGTCCATCTCAACCACTGCGTAGCCGTAGACTTGCAGCACGTTTAAGAAGAACTGGTAATATTGCTCATCATCTAAAAGGTCATAACTACGGACATTAATTTTGCCACGTACAGTAGGGTCAACAATGATGGTTTTGTTAAGGTTTTTACCAACGATGTTGATAAATTCTTGGATGTCAGTGCCCTTAAAGTTGGCCGCATATTGATCTGACCAAGTTGGTTGCGAAGCAAATAGGGCAGCGCCTGCAATGAGGCCTGCGATGACTTTGCGTCGAATACCTGCGTTATTCATTTATTCTTCCCCTACTGCCAGTTATTGCTCTGGCAAACTAAACATGATTTCGACCAATTGCCCTTCACGTTCAACCATGACTGACATTTCGGTTAACTCCGGCAATTGCGCCATCACTTCTAATCCCTGACTCATATCGGTCAGGTCGTATCCATTTATCGATTTCGCTAAGTCGTTGGCTTTAAAACCGGCCTGTTTAAATAGGTCACGATCTTTACCAGGGTTTAAACGATATCCTGCAATTTCTTCGCCTTTTCTAACCGGTGAAATTGCAATGTATTCGGTAATTTTGCTTGGATCAGCAAGTAACTCAGCGCGAGACTCAGCAATGGTTTCTGAAATTGCGCTATTGCGCTTATCTAACTTCTGAACCTTTTGCTTGGTCTTAGCTTGTTGCAAAGAATCATTTGCTGCACTGTTGGTAGTGTACTTAAGACCATCAAGCATCAAGGTCTCGTAGCGACCAGCGTTAGAGATAATAATGCGGTCAGCATAGACTTCTTTTAATGAGGCTGAGGTGCCTTTGATTTTATCACCTAGGCTATAGGTTTCTTGGCTGCCGCTAGACTCAATCACAGCTAAACCTTTAGTTTGCGCAGTTGAGGCAACAACACCGGTAAGCTGAATCGAAAGGTTAGTTTTAGGCGCGTCGGTAATCTGCTCTACCTGCTCGACTTTAGGTTGGGCAGCTTCTGCATCGGCATCGCCAAACAAGGACAATTTGTGAACGGCACTCAGGTCAATACTGCCACCGGCTTGATTGCTAGTGACTGGCGTTGGGCTCCAACGAGTATTGTCTTTTGGCACAGGAACCAACTTCCATGTGATTTGCGCGGCTAGCATTAATGCCAGCACCAAACCCAACATAAATAGTAGGTTACTAAGGGGCTTTTGCGGCACAGTTGCGGCTTTAGCGACTAGTTTATCGAGTAAATCCATAAGTTATTTCACCCTATTAGCGCATAGTAAGGGCAAGGTCTCTTTTATTATATTCATTTTTTATTAAGTAATAACTTCTCATGCTAACCCACGCGGCGTTTTGCAACAAGTGCACATCCGCTTGCGGATTGGCGAATATGCGCAAAATATGTTAACTTTGCGCGCCTAAAAACGCTATGCACAGAGGCGAGTTTTGCGATTATACCCAAAAAGTATGACTAGGAAATGACTCAGCTTGTGAACTCATCCCAGTTTCAGGAGATTCTATGAGTAGTAATAGCAAAGATGACAAACTTCAAGTCCGTCTCGATAAATGGTTATGGGCCGCCCGCTTTTATAAAACTCGTTCTATAGCAAAAGACATGATCAATGGCGGAAAAGTTCACTATAACGGTCAAAGAGTCAAATCGAGTAAAAATGCCGAAATTGGCGCGACCTTGCGTTTACGCCAAGGCTATGATGACAAAGAAGTCGTAATCGAAAAATTATCAGAGCAGCGGCAAAAGGCTGCCATCGCTCAAACCCTATATCGCGAAACCGCAGAGAGCGAGAGTAAGCGCGCCTTCAATGCAGAAGCTCGCCGCCTCAACATTCTCAATAATCCGGCACCAGAAAATAAACCGGATAAAAAGCAACGTAGACAAATTATGCGCTTTAAAACCCTTTAACGCGCCTATATGTACATGAAAGATGTGCAGCAGATATGTACGAGAGACATGATGAACAAAGATACATTACACCGTTTTGTTTTTGACAACCTAGATGTGCGCGGTGAAATCGCGCAGCTAGAGCAAAGCTACCAACAAATATTGGCAGCAAATAACTACCCAGTGGTACTGCAGAAAATCCTAGGTGAGCTATTAGTTGCAACCTCACTATTATCTGCCACGATTAAGTTTTCTGGCGATATCAGTGTGCAACTACAAGGTGACGGTCCGGTTTCACTCGCAGTGATCAATGGTAATAGTGATCTTGAGTTACGTGGTGTTGCGCGCTGGAAGGGTGAGCTAGTAGATACGGCTTCGCTCAGCGAACTTTTCGGTAAGGGTTATATGGTGATCACGCTAACCCCAACAGAGGGCGAACGCTATCAAGGTATCGTCTCGCTTGAGCATGCCGACCTTGCAGCCTGCCTAGAAGAATACTTCAATCAATCTGAGCAGCTACCAACTCAAATCAAGCTATTTGCTGACGGTAAGCAAGCTGCGGGTATGTTGCTACAGGTATTACCGTCTGACAAAGACAATAATGAAGACTTTGAGCACTTAACCACGCTAACCACCACGATTAAGCAGCAAGAACTGTTTGAGCTACCAGCAACTGAAGTGCTGCACCGCCTATACCATGAAGAAGATGTGCGTCTATTTGATGGCGACAGCGTTACATTCAAATGTAGTTGTTCTCGCGAGCGTACTTCGGCGGCACTGCGCACACTAGCAAAGACAGAAGTTGACAGCATTATTGCGCAAGACGGTGAAATCGTAATGGGTTGTGAGTACTGCTCAGCAACCTATAAATTCGACGCCATTGATGTCGCTGCAATTTTTGCTGATAGCCCAACAACGGATACTCCTGCACAGTAAACGCTACGCGTAAATAGATCGACCGAAAATGATCTCATTTACAGCAACAGTTACCAAAAAAGGCACCAAAACGGTGCCTTTTTGCTATCCATGCCAATCTAACCTGCTTTATTACGAAAAACTTTCAAAATAATTACCAAACTGTATGCCATCATCTACCTAACATAAGTTACAATTGTACAACCGAGAGCTACAACACAAAAACGCACGCCAATTAAGAGTCATTAAGCTCAGGCGAACAAAAATAATAATCTCGGCGCGATGCAGTTGTGAGGCTTCCCCCTCACTAGAAAACGACCTAACACTTATACGGAGATTGACACTATGGCGGATGTTCAAAACCGCGTTCACCTCAACCTAACCTCTGCGCAACTTGTTGAACTAGCCCTAGCTCGCAACGAAGGCCAACTGACTGCAAATGGTGCGCTAGTCGCGAAAACTGGTGAGCGTACAGGTCGCTCGCCGAATGATCGTTTCATTGTTAAGGAGCCAGGCACTGAAAACGAAATCGAGTGGGGTAAGGTCAACCGCCCTTTCGATGCAGGTAAATTCGATGCGCTTTGGGCACGAGTATCTGACTATCTAGCACAAAAGAATGAGCTATTCCGCTCTGAGCTTGAAGTGGGTGCTGACGATGAACATTACCTGCCGCTGCAAGTCACTACCGAATATGCATGGCACCAAATCTTTGCTCGCAACTTATTTATCACACCAACTGAGTTTAACCGTGGTGACAAGCCAGTTTGGCAAATCATCAATGCCCCAGGTTTTGTGTGTGAGCCTGAGCGCGATGGGACAAACTCTGAAGCCACAGTGATCATTAACTTCGCAGAGCGCAAGGTGCTACTCGCTGGCCTTAAATATGCGGGCGAAATGAAAAAATCGATGTTCTCGGTACAAAACTTCCTACTGCCAGCCAAAGGCGTTCTGCCAATGCACTGCTCGGCCAACGTAGGTCACGATGGCGATACCACATTATTCTTTGGTTTATCTGGCACAGGTAAAACCACGCTGTCAGCAGATCCAAAACGCCTATTAATTGGTGACGATGAGCATGGCTGGGCACCAGGCGGGGTATTTAACATCGAAGGCGGTTGCTACGCTAAATGTATCGACCTGAGCCAGAAAAACGAGCCAGTGATTTGGGATGCAATCCGCTTTGGTACCGTACTTGAAAACGTAACCTTAGATGACACTCGTACACCTGATTACAGCGACACCACGCTTACTGAGAACAGCCGCGCAGCTTACCCACTTGAGCATATTGAAAAGCGCGTTGCAGCTAACCGCGGTGCAGAGCCTAACTCAGTGGTCTTTCTAACCTGTGACGTGTCTGGCGTACTTCCTCCTGTGTCTGTACTGACTAAAGAGCAAGCGGCGTATCATTTCTTATCAGGTTACACAGCTAAAGTTGGCTCGACTGAGATGGGCTCAACTGCAGCGATTCAGTCGACCTTCTCGACTTGTTTCGGCGCGCCATTCTTCCCACGTCCAGCAGGTGTTTACGCTGAGCTGTTAATGAAGCGTATTGAGTCATTCGGTAGCCGAGTTTATCTCGTCAACACTGGTTGGACTGGCGGTCCTTACGGCACAGGTAAGCGTTTTGATATTCCAACCACTCGCGCGATTGTCGATGCGATTGTATCTGGCGAGCTAAAAGATGCTGAAACTGAGTACCTAGAGCAGCTTAACCTGTCAGTACCAAAAGCCATCACTAATGTTGATAGCGCATTACTGAACCCAATCAATACTTGGGATGACAAAGCTAAGTATCAAGAGTACGCAGCTCAGTTGGGTAAAGAGTTTGCAGAAAACTTTGCCAAGTATGATGTTTCAGATGCAATTAAAGCGGCAGGCCCGAAAGCGTAATTACCACGCTTTAAACCTCCTTTAAATGCTACAACCAAACCCTGAGCTAACTCAGGGTTTTTTATTACATTTTTTTACCGAATCGCAGACAGCATCAAGTTTACTGCCACCGCAACAGTGCTAAGATGATGGCTTAATTTCAGACATGTTGAAGGGATAACCATGCTGCGCCAACCTCTCGCTTTGAGCCTTATTAGCTGTATTTCACTCGCCGTCTCATCGAATCTTCTCGCCAATGACGATTTACCCTTAGCAAGTAACCACAGCGATAAGCAGCCTGTTATTGCCAATGACTATATTAATGATGCAATTTTGCCAGCTTACATTCCTTGGCACGGCAACAGCGAGCAACTACTTAAAAGCCACGAGCATCCCTGGGTAACACCGTTTGAATTAGAGGGTTTTAAAACCAGCCCAAACTACGACGATACCGTTGCCTGGTTAGAGAAGTTAGTCGATAGCTCGCCAATGCTGCATATGCAAAGCATAGGTAAAAGTCCTCAGGGTCGCGATATCTGGATGATTGTTGCCAGCAAACAAGGCGCGACAAATGCAGCTGAGCTAAATCAAAATCGTAAACCTAAGGTGTTAGTACAGGCGGGTATTCACTCAGGTGAAATTGATGGTAAAGATGCTGGCATGATGCTGCTACGAGACATCACTCAAGGTGATAAAGCTGCACTGCTGGATGATGTAAACCTACTGTTCATTCCAATTTTGAGTGTTGATGGTCATGAGCGTAGCAGCGAGTTCAACCGAGTTAATCAACGTGGGCCTGTCAATATGGGCTGGCGCACCACAGCAACCAACCTTAACCTGAACCGCGACTACGCCAAAGCCGATGCGCCAGAGATGCAGCACCTGCTACGCACCATCAATATTTGGCAACCCGACCTTTACCTTGATGTGCATGTCACCGATGGCATCGACTACCAGTACGATGTCACCTTTGGTTATAACGTTAAACAAGGCTACAGCCCTAATAGTTTTGACTGGCTAGAGAATATCTACCGTGTTGAAGTAGAGGCTGAACTCACTAAACAAGGACACATTCCTGGGCCACTAGTCTTTGCCATGGATAATGGTGATATGAGCAAGGGCTTATCTTATTGGAACCCCAGCGCACGCTACTCAAACGGCTATGGTGATGCGCGCCATCTACCAACGGTATTGATTGAAAACCACAGTCTTAAACCCTTTAAACAAAGGGTGCTTGGTACATATGTGATGCTAGAGCAAACTCTTAAGACTGTTGCCAAACATGCCACTGAGCTTAAGTCGGCTATCTACTCAGATAAATACCAACATCCAGACACCCTAACCCTCACCTGGAAATCTGAGCTGCAGCCTCAAGGCTGGGACTTCAAAGGCATTAGTTACACCACAGAGCAAAGCCCGATTAGCGGCGCAGAAGTAGTGCGTTGGAGCGGCAAGCCAACTTTGTATGAGCAGCTACCAGTATACGGTAATACCAAAGCCGATATCAGTGTCACGCGCCCAGCGGCTTACTATATCCCTGCCCAGTGGACCAAGGTGATTGATACGCTAGCCCTGCACGGGGTACGTATGGAAGTTGTTGAAAAGCCAATGACGCTAGAGCTTGAGCATTACCGTTTTAGCGAGCCACAGTTTGCCCTCAATGCCTATGAGAGCAGGCAAACAGTCAAAGCTAAAGTGAGCTCTACGGTTAAAACGACTGACATCGCCGCTGGCACCATTAAGGTTAATACTGCTCAGCCATTGGGGCGTCTGGCAATGTTACTGCTAGAGCCGCAAGCACCTGACTCTTTGTTCTTTTGGGGTGAGTTCAACACGATTTTCACTCGTACTGAATACATTGAAGGCTACGCTGTTGAGGTAATGGCAGCTAAGATGCTTGAGCAGCAACCTGAACTAAAAGCTGAGTTCGACAAAGCTCTACAAGATGAAGCTTTCGCTAATGATCCTCGCGCGCGACTAAGTTGGTTCTATCAGCGCAGCCCCTACTACGACAAGCAGTATCAGGCATACCCTGTGATGCGTTCTGTCGATTAACTCGCATTTATCTGTGGCGGCAATAAGGTTCACTTATTGCCTGCTCGCTTATTGCATTTCATCAGTTGCAAACAGACACCTGTATACAGCCAGTAACATAGCGGCAACTACAAAAAGCTATGTTCAAGCTTAACTTTGATATTGGGTTGATCGGTTAACGACATCCATAACTTAGGGTCGCTCACAGGTGTGTCGCTAGGTAAAGAGCTGTTGTACAGTTCGAAAACTGTGCTTGATTTAAAACGCGACAACGGGAAGATCTCTGCGGTTGTAGGGTGTTGCTGCATAAACCCAAGCAGGCGCCCCGAATCAACTAACTGAGTCAGCCCTTTGGTCAGTCGCTCATTCAGCTCGGTATTTTGTTTGCTAGTAAAGAAATACATCGGCAAGTGGTAACGCAGTAAGATTTTATCAAACGCCATTAAGTTGGGATTGTTCAGCCCCTTAACCTCGGCATAACCCTCATTTAAACCTCGAGGAAAGTAATCACATCGCCCTTCATCAAGCATGGTATACATCAGGTTGAAGGTAATAATGCGTTCCACGCGATAGCCATTTTCTTGCAAGATATCAGAGTCTGGCCACTGCGCCCCTTGACACGCGACCAACTGTTTTAGCTGATACGGCTGAGTAATTTGATTGAACTTGTCCAAGCTATCTTTGCGAATAACTGGAATGCGCACACCTAATAGTCCTCCAATAGCAGGAATGCGAATTGCGTTGAAATCCAACTCCCTCTGTGTATTTGTACCAGCCCAGAACACGTCTAATTCACCGTGATTAAGCATACTAAAGCCACGGGACTGAGTGACATGACTAGCAACTTTGTCGATTTTGAGCGGGCCATATTCAGCTTGTGTTTCTTCAACAACTAGCTGTAATAAATCTTGATAATATTGATGACTTAAATTTTCTGCCGATTTAGCAGCTTGAATTCGCAACACATCCTCCGCCAAACTGCATGTTGGCAGACAAGATACAAGCATTGATAATGCGAAAATTAGGACTAACTGCAACCTTTCCATAGGTGCCCATTCACACAAATTTTTGCCCAATACTAGCCTAAATTTTTCATCTAGCGCAAAGACTTAAACGAAAAATTGCTAGCCTCCAGACTTTTTAGATGTAATTAACGCCAACTTTTTAGAGCGAGTCATTTTTTTAATTTCTAGTTCACGTTTAGTCGCTAAACTGCGGTTTTGCTGCGCTTCTTGATACACCAAACGCAATGGCCCTTTCCCTTTTAAATACTTTGCGCCTTTGATGCCATGCTGATGCTCGTCAAAACGCCGCGCAACATCTGTGGTGATCCCAGTATATAAAGTCCCTTTGGCGCATTCGATGATATAAACAAACCAGGCTGATTGCGCTGATTCTTGGAGTGAATTTTGCGGCATATGTTGAATTAAACCAGATGAAAATCCTATACAATTGTACTTCGTGGCATACTAATGCACTAATGTTATGACTTGACCCGGCTACAAGCTCACAAAACCAATGAGTATTGCCGTTGTCATTCCAACTTCGAAAGACAAAGTAGTGAGTAATCTAAAGGAAGCTATGATGTTACCAACTCAAGACCCATGCACTCAACCAGGTTTGCTACACCCAGCTAAAGCAATTGAGCAATTGCTCGCGCAAGTCACGCCAATTGAAGAAACCGAATTAGTCAGTTTGTCACAAGCTACGGGTCGAGTGTTAGCTGAGGATCTAGCTTCAAGTATCGATTTACCACCATTTGATAACTCAGCAATGGACGGTTACGCCTTTGCTTATGCGGATGTGAAACCTGAAACCAGCAAGCAAGAATTTACCCTAGTCGGCAGCTCTTTTGCAGGTCACCCATTTACAGGTGAAGCAAAGCCTGGCAGCTGTATTCGCATTATGACGGGTGCTCCCGTCCCTGCCGGTTTCGACACAGTGCAAATGCAAGAGAAAACTTCAGCCAATGGCGATAGCATCAGCATTGAAATTCCAGCACGTCAAGGCGCGAATGTTCGCCGCCAAGGTGAAGAGCTCACTGCTGGCACAAAAGTGCTGCGCCAAGGCTGTATCATTCGCGCAGCTGAAATGGGCGTGTTAGCAACCATTGGCGTTAGCCATGTGCGAGTAAAGCGTAAAATGACCGTTGCCTTTTTCTCAACCGGTGATGAGCTGCGTCCTGTTGGCAGTGAGCTAGCGCCGGGGCAAATTTACGACTCGAACCGCTACTCAATTCAAGGTTTATTAACCAAAGCCAATATTGAATGGATTGATCTTGGTGTCATTCCTGATGACAAAGAGGCAATCCGCGGTGCGTTTAAAGAAGCCGCTGATAAAGCCGACATGGTATTGACCTCTGGGGGCGTATCGGTTGGTGACGCTGATTACACTAAGCAAATTCTCTCAGAAGAAGGTGAGATTACCTTCTGGCGCCTTGCCATTAAACCAGGCAAGCCTTTCGCCTTTGGTAAATTGGATGGTGCAGTGTTCTGCGGTCTACCAGGCAATCCCGTATCGTCTATGGTGACTTTCTACAAACTAGTATGGCCTATCATCAATAAGATGCAGGGCTTACCCCCAGCTAAACCACTGACTTGCAAAGCAACCTTAACTAGTGACATTCGCAAGCAACCTGGCCGCTTTGAATATCAGCGCGGTATTGTTACCGCAAATGAAAACGGTGAGTTAACTGTGGCAACCACCGGTGGCCAAGGCTCAGGTATGTTGACCTCAATGAGTATGGCAAATTGCTTTATTTTGCTTGAGCAACAGCAAGGCGATACCCCTGCTGGCAGCACTGTCATTATTGAGCCATTTAATACCGTTTTAGATTAACCCTCGACGTAAACAAGGCAAGGGCAACACGATAGCCAATGGATAACCAAGCTGAAATCTTATCTGACGCAGAGATTATGCGTTATAGCCGTCATATCTCCATCAAAGCGATGGACTTTGAAGGCCAGGAAAAACTAAAACAAGCTAAGGTGCTAGTTATTGGTGCTGGCGGCTTGGGTTGTGCCACCAGCCAATATTTAGCCGTATCAGGTGTTGGCCACATGACCTTGGTTGATTTTGACCATGTTGAAGTGTCAAACCTGCAGCGTCAGGTACTGCACCATGATGCCGATGTTGGTATTGCTAAAGTGGAGTCGGCTAAAGCCTCACTTGAGCAACTAAACCCGCACATTAAAGTCGATGCAATTAACCAACTGTTAGATGAAGAACAATTAGACCAACTGGTCGGCTCGCATCAGCTAGTTTTAGATTGCACCGACAATGTGACCGTGCGAGAACAGCTCAATCGCTGCTGCTTTAAGCACAAGGTCAACTTTATCTCAGCGGCGGCCATTCGTATGGAAGGCACTGTGACCGTGTTTGACTATCAGCAAGATAGTCCGTGTTATCAGTGCTATAGCAGCATGTTTGGCGAACAACACCTAACCTGTGTTGAGTCAGGTATCCTAGCGCCTGTGGTGGGATTAGTGGGTTGTGTTCAAGCAACCGAAGCAATCAAAACGCTGGCTGAATTTGGCGATAACCTCGCGGGTCGTATCTTAATGATTGATGCAATGACCATGGAGTTTCGCTCAATGAAGCTACCTAAGCAGGCAAACTGTCCTGTTTGCGGCTAAGCTCGACCAACTTATTTAACCTCAGCCGTGTTGTTAACCTTTGCTGCATGGACAAGTGCTGCCTAGGCATCTATTGAACAGGCAGCTATTGCCTAGACAACTATTGTGAGCAAAGCGGCTGAGTTTCTAATTTCACTACACCTGTTGACGCAACATCATTTTGCTCATCATCTGTTTGCGAAGTCCCAGTTTGTTGAGTCTCACGCTGCTTGGCTTCCCGTTCTTTTACTTCAAGTTCTTTTGCTTCAAGGGCAGCACGATCAGCCTTACTAACATATTTAGCTTTGCCATTGCCGCCCGCCTTTTTGGCATTGGCTTTCTTCGCCTTCGCTTTTAGAGTTGAGTTGATCTTCTTTCTACGGTTCATCATTACCTCGCAATTTGCCAGCAATTATAAAACAAAGCCAAGCGCTGCAGGCACTCATTTGTCGCGCTAACCGCAAACCTCTACCTACTACCAATTAGCACAAGATTGCTCACAAACAAAAAACACAGCCAAAGCTGTGTTTTTCTTGTCAGACTAGCCACATTATTAACTGGCTGGTATTTGTTCTTTAAAGCAACCTTATTCAGGCCAGTTTATATTGGTTTACTAGTCTTGCAGCACAACCCAAATTGCATGGATTAAGCCCGGAATAAAGAAGAAGATGGTCAACACTATGTTGATCAACAAGTCTTTACCTGCACCTTTTTTCAAAAAAACTGTTACTGGCGGAATAAAGATAGCAATGATGATCAGAAGTAGCTTATTAGTATCCATGTATGAGCCCTATTTTATAAGTTGGTGTCACGAAAACATTCCTGTCTCAACCCAAAATAACACATGATTCAAGTTGTAAACCAGTGTAATTATTTCTACCATCAAAGCGTTTTAAACCGTATGCTCAAAAAATTGCAATTACTATAACCATAACAACAATCAAATTGCGCTGATGATTTACGTTCAATTCCTTTGTCTAATTGCAACTGCTTGCACCCTCGCCTGGGCCGCACTAGCAGGACCAATGAAAATAGCCCCTCAAGCCAGTACTCGCTTTGCTATCGCCAATATTGCCATGATGACAGGCTTTATTCTTTACACTCAGCGCAGCAACGAAATCAGCTATTTCGCCTGGTTTGTTGCTGACATGGTGATGCTATTAGGCTTTATGCTAGTTCGCTGGGGCGGGCAAAGCCTATTCAAACAATCTAGCACCATTACCAACGATTGTTTATTACTGCTCGCCACCGCGCTACTCATGCTGCTGGTACCACCACAAACCACTTATGCGGCCTACATGGTACTGTTGATGAGCCTAGTCGCGGCATACATTTTTGCCATGGTAACCCGCGATAATTATCACGCACTGAATCGCGGGGTAAACTTGCATTACAGTGTGGTGCTTAGCGTACCTTTTGCCCTTGCCAGCATTCTTTTTCTTGCCCGAGGACTAGGATACCTGCTTTGGCCTGACGATATGTTACTGCTGGCAGAACAAAACAGCCTAGATCAACCCGTGTTGATGTGGACTTATATCGTTATGCTACTCACCGTCAACATCGTACTGCTAGGCAATGCTGTGGCGCGTTTAGTATATAAAATTCGTCAGCTAGCCAATCGCGATCAACTGACTGGCTTATGGAATCGTCATGCTCTATTAACCAAGCTAGCAGATGTTGATGCTCATTGGCGCCGCCACCAACATGTCTATAGTGTGTTGGTAATTGATCTAGACCACTTTAAGCATATTAACGACCAATATGGCCATCTAATTGGCGATGAGGCACTGAAACATTTCAGTACCTTACTCACTAACTCACTCAGAAAAGTTGACTTTATTTGCCGTTACGGTGGCGAAGAATTTTTAGTAATCTTACCTTCCACACCAACACAACAAGCAATGTTGGTGGCAGACAAACTATTGACCATCATTAATAGAGCGCCATTTAAAACGGCCAATACTAACCTTTACCTTACCGCCAGCATTGGTGTCGCCACCTGCCGCAACGACCTTAACTATGATCAAACACTTAATGCTGCCGACAGCGCCATGTTTGAAGCTAAACAAAATGGCCGTAATACCATCCGCTGCGCTGCATAAGAGCCAATTCAAGCTGGCCACTGTTTACTTTAGCCAGTACTTTTACTAAAGACATGTTGCCAAACTGTTGCTATGCTAGCTGCTGAGTTTTTCACCAGCTAAGTGAAACCGTAAGTTAAGCCTATTAAAAACAACAAAAATAAGTCAATCAATGGAATATGATTCAGCCAATACGTTAATGCAGGTAGTGTGCCTTTTACTGGCATTTGCAGCTGTGTCTTGGGCAATTATGGTGCGACCAATGCGTATCGCCCCAAAAGCCAGTTTGCGCTTTTCCATTGCAAATGCTTGTGTATTAGCCGGCATGCTGCTGTATACCCAGCGCTCAGCTGATGTCAGTTACCTATACTGGATTGGCGCTGATGTAACCATACTGCTTGGCGTTTCATGTCTGCGCTCTGGCGCGCAAGCGCTATACCACCTGCCATCTAGCCTGCACATCGATTTATCTATTATTGCAATTACGGCGCTATTAATGTCGCTAGTACCACCTAGCGCAGCCTCGGGCGCTTACCATGTATGTTTGCTTTCTGTCAGCTGCGCCGTGCTGTTTTATGGTTTTGCCAGAGACCACTATTTTGGTTTTAAAGAAACCCTCACTTCTTTTGCCACTTATTGGCTCGTTGTACCTTTGGTCCTGATCAGCTTATTGTTCCTATCACGAGCCATTCTGTTGATTGTCGACACCAGCCACTTAAGCTCGATTGCAACCCTTGATGCTAGCCCACAACGTCCGGTTTTAGTGTTGTGGGTTTATATCGTGTTTATTCTGGTGGTGAACATTTTAGCGGTTGGCAACTCCATCAATAAGCTAGTCACCAAAATTCTCTCTATGGCGAACGTCGATGCACTTACGGGCGTGTATAACCGCAATTATTTGCACCACAAACTTAATAAGGTGCATCGTCAATGGCTGCAACATCAGTCGCAATATAGTGTGCTACTGTTCGATCTCGACCACTTTAAGCAAATTAATGACACTTATGGTCACGGTATTGGTGACGAAGTGTTGAAGCAAACAGCCCAGAGAATTAGTCAGTCTCTGTACAGTGATGATTTTTTCTTCCGTTTTGGCGGTGAAGAGTTTCTGGTGCTCATGCCCAACACCAGTGTAGATCAGGCGCACGCATTGGCGCAGCGTTGCAAGGCAATATTGAATGACTTTTCGGTGGCAACTGCGCAAGGCGCGATTAAGGTGAGCGCTAGTTTTGGCGTGGCTAGCATATCCCAAGGAATGTCGTCTGAGCAGCTACTGTCCCATGCAGACAAAGCCATGTATCAGGCCAAACATGCTGGAAGAGATTGCATCCGCAGCGCTGCCTAGCGAGAGCAATAATCATTTGCTCACAACATCAAGCGTCAAATAGACTACTTAACCTGAACTCTGGATAAGGAAGTGCTAACCACTACCTAAGCCAGAAGTATCCCCCCATTATGTTTCTAGCGAGATAGTTTTTGTTTAGTTCAAGGCGAAGCTACGCGTCAATAGCTAGCCTATTGCAAGTAGCTTCAACAAAGAAATAGACAAAAATAGCCGTTAGAAACCGATTTATTATCCAGGGTTCAGGTTACTTACGTTTCGGCCAAACTAAAGCATCAGGGCTCGCCCACTCAGTTTGAAGCTGCTGCATGCACGCTTTATCAATAAACAAGCTACCAATTTTTGGCAATGACTGAAACTGGTATTGTTGCCCCAGATACTCAAAAACCAAAGTATAAGCATGTAAGTAGCAGCGTTGATGTTGGCTATCAGCCTTGCCATAGAGCTTATCGCCCGCAATCGGCACACCTATACTAGCGAGCGCCACCCGTAATTGGTGAGTTTTACCACTGTGTGGTTTTAGTAGATACAGTCTTACCCCCTCGGCAATTGATTGCGAGAAAAACTGAGTAATTGCTGGGTTTTCTTGGCTTCGCAGCAGTTTGTACATGCTGCGACGAGATTTAGCCATGTCACCGATGACCCAACCTTGCTTCTTCCTAGGTTTTCCCTCAGCGATAGCCAAATAGTATTTCTGCACTAAATGCTGGCTAAACAGCTCGGTAAACTTGGCGGCAACAGCCGAAGATTTTGCTAGAATAATTAAACCCGATGTCGGCGTATCAAGCCGATGCACCGAGTAGAGTTTGCAGTTTAAATCTTGCTCTACTTGCGCAACCACGCCCGCGTGACCATCTTGACTATGAAAGTGCACTTCAGGCGCTTTATCAATCACCACAAAGTCATCATGCTGGCTCACAATTTGATAACTGGCATTAGCAGGTGATGCAGGTTGAATATCTGCAGCAGGATCAGAAACTGAATTGGGCATAAGAAGGCAAGAACCATAATAGGTAAACACAGACAGCTTAGTGTAACCAACTGAGACAGGTTTCACCAATGGCACTGAGGTCATAGCGAGAGCGGATTAATGAAAGAAGATGAAGGGAAGCAAGCTTCCCATATGAACGGGGTAAAGTGACTAAAAGCGAAT
The DNA here is from genome assembly GCF_012263345.1 of Shewanella sp. WXL01. NCBI lineage: Bacteria > Pseudomonadati > Pseudomonadota > Gammaproteobacteria > Alteromonadales > Shewanellaceae > Shewanella > Shewanella sp. WXL01. The sequence goes on from NZ_JAAIKQ010000012.1 coordinate 32,855, forward strand.
GCTAACAACCAAACCAGGATGGTTGTCTGACAATGCGATACTCGCTTGGTGGCGCGATAAAATCGCCTTCACCATAGATAACCCAAGGCCCGTGCCCTTATAGTGACGACTTGGGTCAAGGCGCACTAGACGCTCAAACACACGCTCTTTGTCTTCATCGCTAATGCCGGGACCATTATCAGCAATCACAATCAGCTTATTACGTTGACTAATGGTAATTTGCGCGCCGTCAGGCGAATACTTTATTGCGTTATCAATTAGGTTAAACAAGGCTTGGAACAACAGATGTTTATCGCCCTGAATATGAGCGTCCCCCTCAAGATTAAGCAACAATACCTGCTCTTTCGACTCAGCAACCACTTCAGCCATTTCATACAAGTCCTGACACAATTGCTGAAGACTGATCTTCTGTAGGTCGAGGGTTTGTTGTCCTTCCTCAATACGAGTGAGTGACAGCATGGCATCAAAGGTCGCCAAACAGTCGTCTAACTCTTCAAGCAGCTCAGCGGTTGCATCAGCTACCTGTTCAGGTGGCTTATAGGCTAATTGCTCAATGCCTATTCGCAAGTGCGATAATGGCGTGCGTAGATCATGAGCAATATTGTCGGTTACACCGCGCACCGCCAATAAGTTCTGCTCAAGCGTATCAAGCACTGAATTAAACTGCTTAGCGAGAACATCAAACTCATCTTGCTGATCACTTACCGGCAACCGAGTTTCATAGTGACCTTTTTGTACCTGCTCACTCAAACGGTTGTACTGCACGATTCGGCGTAAAATGGCCTTGGAAAACCCATAACCCACCGCCAAAGACAACACCAGCATAAACACCACAGCCCAAAAAGCAGCGTTGAAAAACTTCTCAATTAAGGCTGCAAGCTGATCAGTACGCGTCGCGATTAACACGGGGCCGTAGCGGGTCATCACTATGCCACCCGTAAGAATATGCAGCTTGTCAGGGCCACCCGTAAAAATCGGAAACTCTTTGGTTTCCGGCAGCAACGGCATATCGTCAGGTAAGAAGGTTAACGAGCCCACCATATCGACATTACTTTGCCAGGCAATCAGCGCCGTTTTAGGATCGGCAGCACGAATTTGCGCGGCAAAGCTACGCCTATCAACAGTTAACGACAACTGCTGATAACGTTGCATCTCTGCAGCGAGGTGGGTATCAACTTGAGTTTGCTGCTCGATGACAAGCTGGCGATACAAGCCTGACACCAGCAGCACAATAAGTAGGGTGACTAAGGTAGAGAAGATTAAGGTAATGCGCCAGGCACTACTCTGATAAGGCTTAATGCCCTTTGCAAAGGCGATAACCTGCCCCTCGCACAGTTTCAATTAACTCGCCATAGCCGAGCTCTTCAAACTTGCGGCGCAGCTTGGCAATATGCACATCAATCACATTGGTACGTGGGTCAAAGTGGTAATCCCATACGGCTTCAAATAGCAAGGTGCGGCTAATCACCTTGTTTGGGTTTTCCATTAGGTATTTAAGTAACTGGAACTCTTTTGGCTGCAGCATTAGCTCTTGGTCATCCAGGGTCACTTTGCGGGTCAGTAGCTCCATGCTCAGCGGGCCGACTTCAAGATCGGTTGCTGCTGGCTGAACTTGATTGCGCTGGGTAAGCTTTTCAGCACGCACTAGTAACTCGGCAAAAGCGAACGGCTTAGTCATATAGTCATCGCCACCTGCTCGCAGACCTTTCACCCGCTCATCCACATGGCTTAATGCAGACAAGATAAGCACAGGCGTGGTATTGCCACAGGTACGCAGCGCCGATAGCAAGGTTAAACCATCAAGCTTGGGCAACATGCGGTCAAGAATAATTAGGTCATAATCATTGTGCTTAGCAAGCGTAAGCCCTTGCTGACCATCAGTGGCACTGTCCACCTGATACTGCTGGGCGGTAAAGCCTTCAGTAACATACTTCAGTGTGGTGGCATCATCTTCAACAATCAAAATACGCATAAGCTTGATTAATCCCATTTCAACAAAGGTAGCGGCCTTAACTTCTCAATATCAAACGCCACTATGCTTTTGCGGCTTTGATTCAGGAGTTTTAGCTCGAGATAACTAATGGACAGGTCGTGGTCAAGTTCGGCTTGTAATAAAAAGCCTTGGTGGTTTTTACGCGCCATTGCCACCAGCTTAGAAAAGGCAATGTGCTTATCTTGCAGCATAGACACTGCATGGGCTTGATCAATCTTATCCAACACCACCCGCTCTTGGGTGTGTTCAAGCACTTCACCGTCACTGGCTCGTACAAAAAAGCGCGAACGCTGCTCTGTTGCCAGATCAATCATCGACACCTTGTACACTAGTTGCTGATCTTCAACTTCAACGCCGAAACCGCAAATGGTGCTTTTTTTATGTTGCTGTTCAATTTGCTGCATCACAACGGCTGGCGCAATGACCTCGCTTTCAGCCAGCAAAGATTGAATAGTAGGCGCAGCAATACTACTGAAAGGTATAAAACAGATTGCCAACAACAAGCGAACCATTAAAAGCCTCAACGATTAAAATTTAGGGTTACTACTTTACCTAAGAGTGAAGGCATTCCCAACTATTGCGAGATTAATAATTGATCATAAAGTCAGAGGATTACGAAACAAAATCAGCATTACTACGCACTTAACAAGGGATTAGCCACAGATGAACCAATGATTAATCTCAATTAACCTTAACTACTTACCACATTAGAGACTAACTAAAGATATGAATTTGATCTGACTTAAGCGCAACCGTGGTCTGCAAGCCAACTCGCAGTTGAAGTTTGTCAGCAAGATGACTTGGTACATCAGTGTTGATTCGCTCATTCACACCATCAATACTGGCAATTATGCGCACACTTTCACCCATGACCAGTAACGACTCAATAGTCACTTCTAGTTTATTGATACTGCGACACAAACGACCACGGCTGATTGAATTAAAACGAATACCTTGGTTGGGGATGACCCAGCGAATGGCTTGGTCAGGCTCAAAATCTGTCACGCCATCGCAGGCAATAACATGGTCACCTAGCTTAAATCGGGTTAGATTTTGTTGCTTATCAACTTCAGCTACAGTACTTGAGAAAATATTACGCAGACCCATTTGCCTTGCCACCGCCTCATTTTGCGGGTGAGATAACACCTCAAACGGCTTGCCCTGCTGTTGCATTTTGCCTTGGCTAATAAGCAGCATTTTATCTGCCAACAGTAAAGCCTCGTTAATATCATGGGTCACCATAATCACAGGGATCGCCAGCTGAGACTTGAGCTTGGCAAGCTCGATATATAAGCGCTCACGCGTTTCTCTATCAACGGCTGAGAACGGCTCGTCTAACAACAAGACTTTTGGTTCACGTGCGAGTGCACGCGCCAGCGCTACTCGCTGCCTTTGCCCGCCTGATAAATTAGCGGGTAACCTATCTGGCATGCCATGTAGGTTAACTCTCTCTAGCCAGTCTTGTGCTCTAGGCAAGCGCTCAGGCTTAGCAATGTGCTCAAGCCCTGCCATCACGTTTTGCACTGCAGATAAATGCGGAAACAACCCAAAATGCTGCGGCATATAACCAATATGGCGTTGCTGTGGACTTAGTTGGGTCGAAGTATTGGCATTAAACCAGTCTTGCTCTCCATAGCGAATAAAGCCTTGTTCGGCATGGGATAAACCGGCAATCATTCTCAGCAAGGTGGTTTTACCGCCGCCAGATGGGCCAACCACAGCCAAAACTTCACCAGCTTTACAACTAAAACTAGCATCAATAGGGATAGGCGACTGTTGCTTTAATTCACAATGGAGATCAGCGGCTACGACGCTCATGCTGGCCTCCTAATCGTCTTGATAAACTAGTAGTTAACGCTAACGCGCTAATGGCAAATAGCAACAGGATAAGCGACATCACGCCGGCAGCATCAAAGTCAAATGCCTGCACACTGTCGTATATGGCAATTGAAATAGTTTTGGTTTCACCGGCGATACTGCCACCTAGCATGAGCACAACCCCAAACTCACCCAGTACGTGGGAGAAACACAGTACAAAGGCTGTTAATACGCCAGGCCACACCATAGGTAACTCGACCTTAATAAACGTCGTCCAGCGGCTCATACCGCAGCAGGCTGCGGCGTCACGAATATCAGCAGGAATAGATTCAAACGCGCGCTGAATCGGCTGCATGGCAAAGGGAATATTTACCAGCATAGAGGCAATGACTAAGCCAGAGAAATGAAACACCAACTGCTGACCAAAAACTTGCTCAACCCAGCTACCGATCAAGCTTTGACTGCCCAAGCCAACCAATAGATAGTAACCAATCACAGTAGGTGGCAACACCAACGGCACCATGATTAACGCTTCGACCCAGGACTTACCTTTAAAGCGCCCATAAGCTAGCGCACGGCCAGCGATAATAGATAGCGGGATCAAAAACAGCACAGTGTAACAACTTAACTTAATTGAAAGTGTTAGTGCTTCCCAATCCATCAATTCCCGCCTTTACCGAAACCGTATTGCTCAAAAATAGCTTGCGCGGCGTCTGATTGTAAATATGAATAAAATGCTTTTGCGGTATCGCCCGCTTTTTTGGTTAACACCATTTTCTGGGCGAGTGGTTGATAATATTGCTGTGGAATTTCGATATAGTTAGCCCGCGCTTTAAAACGTGGCGCACTGGCAAGCGACAAGGCAACAATACCACCTTGGGTTGAACCACTTAACGCAAACTGAGCCGCTTGCGAGACATTTTCACCGTAAATCAGCTGCGGCTGAATATCTTGCCAAAGCGATAGCTCTTGCAACACTTGCCGCGCACGCTCGCCATAGGGCGCGTGATCAGGGTTGGCAATGGTAAAGCGTGATAGCTTGCCTGAGGCGAGCAGGGCTTTCACGCCATTTAGCTGCTCATCTAGCTGCAATGGTGAGTTCTTAGGCGCAGCTAGTACCAGTTTGCCTAGGGCATAAATATCACCATCGCCTTGAGTAAAGCCAGCTTGCTCAAGCTGCTGGGTATAACGCCTATCGGCTGATAAGAATAATTCGAACGGGGCACCGTGTTTAATTTGCGCCACAAAGTTACCCGACGAGCCGTAAGAAATCCGCACCCGCTTGCCGGTATCTTGGCTAAATTGCTTGGCAATATCATCCAGGGCGAACTTGATGCTGGAAGCCGCAGCGATAGCAGGGACATCCTTGGCGCTCGCCATGTTCGGCAATAACACGCTAATACAAATCAGCGCGCTAATGACGCGCGCTGATATCTTAGAAAATACACTCACAAATACTGAGTCCTAGTGCAATTATTCTTGCCACATTTTGGCAGCTTGTTCGTCACTGTCGCGTGCTTCGACCCATTTATCGCCATCACTACCGGCTTCGAGTTTCCAAAATGGTGCTTTGGTTTTTAAAAAGTCGATTAAAAACTCACAAGCCGCAAAAGCCGCTTTACGGTGTGCACTGGTCACGCCAATAAATACGATTTGCTCTCCTAGCCCCATAGTGCCAACACGGTGGATAATGGTGACCTTGTTCAGCGGCCAGCGGTCATAAGCCTGCTCAGCAAGTTGATTCAGCACTGACTCTGTCATCCCTGGGTAATGCTCAAGGGTTAAGTCGGTGACGTCACTACCGTCATTAAAATCGCGCACTTTACCAACAAAATTAACCACTGCACCGTCGCTATTATCATTGGCTAGTAGCGCATATTCTTCGGCAACGTTAAAGTCTTGGGTTTGAACGATGACTTTTGCTTGCTGGCTCATATTAACCACCTGTTACTGGTGGGAAGAATGCAACTTCGTCACCTTGTTCAACCACGGTATCCCAGTTACTCATGGTTTGGTTTACCGCAACAAGTAGTTTGTCTGAGGTCATTACTTTGCCCCACTTTTCATTTTTAGCGGCTAATACCGCTCGTAAATCTTCCGTGGTGTGGATCCCTGAAGCCGGTACAGCTACTTTATCTGTACCTAGCAATTCACGTACTTGAGCAAAAAATAATACCTGGATCATAACAACTCTCTCATAAAACCAGCGCTAACTGAGCATACGTTTCAGCTAGCTGAATCTGACCTAATAATAATTTTAAATAAAGACTTAAGCAGTGAAGTGTCCTGATTTTCCACCGCGTTTTTCAAGTAAACGCACCTGCGAAATAATCATGTCTTTTTGCACGGCTTTACACATATCGTAAATGGTTAACGCCGCGGTTGACGCAGCAGTTAATGCTTCCATTTCTACGCCAGTTTTGCCAGATAGTTTACACAGGCTAACAATGCGCACACGGTTATGTTCAACCTGTGGCTCAAGTTCAACCTCAACTTTAGTCAGCATTAGCGGATGGCACAGTGGAATTAAATCTGAAGTTTTTTTGGCGGCTTGAATACCTGCAATACGGGCGGTGGCAAATACATCCCCCTTGTGATGACTGCCACTCATGATCATCTCTAAAGTCGATGGTGCCATTTCGATAAATGCTTCTGCGCGGGCTTCACGCTCGGTCACTGCTTTTTCGGTCACATCGACCATGTGGGCGTTGCCATCGGCATTAATATGGGTAAAACGCTCGCTCATGAATAAACCTTGTTTAATATTAATTAGAAAGGTTAGCCACCAATGGACGCCAAATGTTGCGTCACACCAGTCACTCCTTGATGTAAGAAATGAGTTTCTTTTTTCTGCTCAAGCTGACCATGTAGACGCTCAATAAGCTCAGGTCGTTGACTTGCATCTTGCAATAAATCGCGCAGGTCAAGGCCATTTTCAGTAAACAGGCATAAATGCAGCTTACCTTTTGCCGAAACCCGCAGGCGATTACATGAAGCGCAGAAGTTCTTTTCATAGGGCATGATAAGGCCAATGCGACCTTGATAGTCACCATGGCTAAAGTTTTGCGCTGGGCCGTCATCAACACGTGGCAAATCGAACAACCAGCCTTGTTGCTCAAGCTGCTTCTTAATGTCGATGCCCGATAAATGATGTTCCTGGAAATAGTCGTGACCCAGACCCGTTTCCATCAGCTCGATAAAGCGCAAATCAATTGGCGTGTGCTTAATCCAGTCTAAAAACTTAGGTAAGTCTTTATCGTTAAGGCCTTTAAGCAATACAGCGTTAACTTTAATACGCTCAAAACCAGCCTCTAACGCCGCATCGATACCACGCATCACTTCGTCGAATTTATTCTCGCCAGTGATCTGATAAAACATTTTCGGGTCAAGGCTATCAACTGAGACATTAATGCGTCGCAAACCAGCGTCATACCATTCTTTAGCGTGCTTGGCTAAACGGTAACCATTAGTGGTGGTTGCAACAGTTTTAATATTAGGAGTATCAGCAACAACACGAATGATGTCAGTGAAATCCTTACGCAATGAAGGTTCACCACCAGTAATGCGGATTTTTTGCGTGCCTACTTCAGAAAAGGCGGCAACCAGGTTTTCAATCTCATTGAGAGATAAAAACTTAGGTTTACCATCAGGGCGATAGCCATCAGGAAGGCAGTATGTGCATTTGAAGTTACATACGTCAGTGACTGACATGCGCAGATAATGAAATCTACGACCAAAATTATCTTGTAGTTGGGACATGTTAACCTTTCCAAGTGCGGGAGGTGAGTGCATTTCTTTACCCACCCCGGTGGCATCATTACCACGGCTAGCATCCCATATCTGTGGACGTAGGGATGAAAGCTCGGAGAACCGTCATGTCTAATTATAGGCAGATTTTTTGCCCAACCAATACCCCTTTAGCTCAAATTTTCACTTTTGATCACACTACTGTTAACTATTTGTGACTCATATCAACAGTGGCAGATTGTTTTTTCCGCTGTGACACAGCGCAATTTTACGGTAAGGTTAATAACTAAACGATCGTTTACGTTAGCGTCACGGAATGCCGCTAAATAAACAAAAATCGTCACAACAACAAATGACTCTGCAATGTACAGGGTTTAGCCACTACAAAAGGTGAGGAAATGGAACGCGAATCAATGGAGTTCGACGTAGTCATCGTCGGCGCAGGCCCAGCTGGTTTAGCAACAGCCTGTCGTTTAATGCAAATATCAAAAGACGCTGACAAAGAAATCAGCGTTTGTGTGGTAGAAAAAGGCTCAGAAGTGGGTGCGCACATTCTTTCAGGTGCGGTATTCCAACCAGATGTGTTAGATGAACTATTTAAAGACTGGCGCACTAACTGTGCTCCACTCACCACTCCTGTTACTAATGATGACATTTATCTATTCAATAGCGATACAAAATCGCGCCTAATGCCAAATAGCCTGGTGCCAAAAACCATGCACAACGACGGCAACTATATCGTGAGTGTAGGTAACCTTGCTCGCTGGTTAGCAGAAAGAGCCGAAGAGCTTGGGGTGGAGATCTTCCCAGGCTTTACTGCGAGCGAACTACTATTTGATGAAAACAACGCGGTTAAAGGTATCTTAACTGGCGATATGGGTGTTGGCGCCGATGGCAGCGAAAAAGACGGCTATATGCCAGGCATGGAACTGCTAGCTAAGTACACAGTGTTCTCTGAAGGTTGTCGTGGTCATTTAGGTAAGCAGCTTATCGCTAAATATCACCTAGATAATGGCAAAACACCGCAGCATTACGGTCTTGGCTTTAAAGAAATTTGGAAAATCCCTGCTGAGCAACATCAGCAAGGTAAAGTCATCCACACAGGCGGCTGGCCATTAGTTGATGGCGCATCTGGCGGTGGTTTCCTCTATCACATGGAAGATAACCAGGTTGCAGTTGGTCTGATTGTTGACCTTAACTACAAAAACCCACATTTGAGCCCATTCGATGAGTTCCAGCGCTACAAAACTCATCCTGTTATTGCGCAATACCTAGAAGGCGGTGAGCGCTTAACTTATGGTGCCCGCGCGATTGCCAAGGGCGGCCTTAACTCACTACCTAAAATGTCATTCCCGGGTGGCCTACTTGTGGGTTGTGACGCTGGCACCTTGAACTTTGCCAAGATCAAAGGCACTCACACTGCAATTAAGAGCGGTATTCTAGCAGCAGAAACTCTAGGTGAAGGGCTAATTGCCGGCCTTGAAGGCGGGAAAGATCTCGATTGCTTCCAAAGTCGTTTTGAAAACAGCTGGTTGCACGAAGAGCTACACAGCTCACGCAACTTTGGCCCAGCACTGCATAAGTTTGGCACCTTGTTAGGCGGCGCGTTTAACTTTGTCGACCAGAACTGGTTTGGTGGCAAGTTCCCTGTCACGTTTAGAGATATCACGCCTGATCATCAAGGCATGGGACTGGCAAGTGATTATGCCAAAATCGACTACCCTAAACCTGACGGAAAGCTGAGCTTTGATAAGCTGTCTTCAGTGTATTTATCCAATACCTACCATGAAGAAGATCAGCCTTGCCATCTGCGCCTAAGTGACCAAAGCATTCCGGTAAGCGTAAACCTTGCAAAATATGATGAACCCGCGCAACGTTACTGCCCTGCTGGTGTTTATGAGATTGTTGAGGAAGAAGGCGAGTCAAAGCTGGTAATTAATGGTCAAAACTGCATTCACTGTAAGACTTGTGACATCAAAGACCCAAGTCAAAATATCACCTGGGTGACGCCCGAGGGCGGCGGTGGGCCTAACTATCCGAACATGTAGTCTCATTGCTCGATGATAGAACGAATTAAGCGCACCCTTTGGTGCGCTTTTTCTTTCCTTTACAAGCATATCTATCGATAATTCTACTACTATTAACCAAGCACCTAGTTACCCAAGATTGCATTGTCTATTCCCGTATATTTTGAGGTAAACAGTGCATTAAAAAACCGCAAACAAGGTTAAATAATTTGTCATCAGGCCGATAAAACCAATACCTGATAATTGAGGCTGCTGTAAATGAATGCACTATCCAAGCTAACCATTAAACAAAAAATTCTGATGTCGGTGACTGTTGCCGTATTGCTATCAACCATATTGGTTGGTTACCTAGGCCAGCGTAGCGCTAAAAATGTGGTTGAAGAGCGGATGTTAGACTCTGAATTTCCCAGCCTATTGATGCAAATTCGCCACAAAGTAGAGTTAGACATCAATAGCTTGCTCAATGCTGCTGAGCAGCTTGCAACTAGCCGTATGCTGCTTAATTGGCTTGAGCAAGACAGACCACAAGCTCAAGAAACTAATGTGATTGCGCAGCTAAGAGATGTAAAAAATCAGTATGACTTAGTGCAAGCGTCTTATGCCGACCGCGAAACAGCAGCTTATTATACGCAAGACGGTTTTCTACGTATTTTGACTACAGACCAAGATGGCTGGTTCTTTGGGTATCGCGACAGCGGCCAAGAGCGCATGCTCAATGTTTTTACCGAAACCAATGGCGAGGTAAAGCTGTTCATCAACTATCAGCAACCTAATGGCCGCGGCCTGGTTGGCTTAGCTAAATCCCTTGATGATATGGTTCGATTGCTGGACTCAATCAAAATTGAAGATACGGGTTTTGTTTATCTAGTGGATGCCAAAGGTGAAATTAAGCTGCACCCAGATACCAGCAAAATTGGCAAAGTTAACCTTAATGGCCTCTACGATTCAGCCGGCAGCTTGCTAAATCGCAATGACTTTAATTTGCTACGTACTGACGTCGATGGCGACTCAACCTTAGTCGCCAGCAGCTACATTCCTGCGATGGACTGGTATCTGGTGGCTCAAGTACCAGAATCAGAAATTTTCGCCCTACTCGATACCGCAGCATATCAAATCTTAGTCAGTACCTTGATTATCGCTGCGATATTCACCGGTCTCGCTATTGGCGTTGCCACCTCTGTTAGCAGGCCGATTTCTAAGGTTGCTGAGTTATTTAGAGATATTGGCGAGGGTGAAGGTGACTTACGCCAGCGCCTGCCCGTCGAGGGCAACGATGAGCTCGCGCAACTTGCCCAGGGCTTTAACAGCTTTATCAGTAAGATTCAGCAATCTGTGATTGAGGTGGCGCAAACTAGCGAACAGCTAAGTTTGTCGGCAAATGATGTATCGGCGCAAGCTAATCAAACCCTTGACGACAGTTACCAACAAAAAGACCGCACCATGATGGTCGTTACCGCCATTAATCAAATGGGTGCAACTGTGAGCGAGATTGCCAACAGTGCTGCACAGGCGGCAGATACGGCAAGAGCGGCGGACGAAGAATCTTCTGAAGGCCAACAAGTGGTGATGACTGCACGCGACACCATCAATCAGTTGTCAAACGATGTTGAACAAGTGGGCGAAGTGATTGAATCACTGGCTACCCATACTAAGTCTATCGGTGGCATTTTAGACGTGATCCGTGCCATTTCAGAACAGACTAACTTACTCGCACTCAATGCTGCAATTGAAGCAGCGCGTGCTGGTGAAGCTGGACGCGGTTTTGCCGTTGTAGCTGATGAAGTGCGTAGTCTGGCATCGCGCACCGCCGACTCAACCAACGAAGTGCAAACCATGATTGATAAGCTACAAGCGGAAGCTAGCCGCGCCGTAGATGCCATGGAAAAATCGCGTAACCGCTCGCAACAAGGTGTTAGCGCGGTTGACGAGGCTAGTCAGTCGCTCACCGGTATTAGTCAGCAAATCGCCACCATTAGCGACATGAATATTCAGGTGGCAGCGGCAACCGAAGAGCAATCTACAGTTGTGGAAGACATTAATCGCAACGTGACTGAAATTAATGACATAACCCAGCGCACCGCAGATACAGCACAAGCTGCCGCAGCTGCCAGTGAGTCATTAAATCAACTGGCTGGTCGCCTTGATAGCCTAGTTGCTAGCTTTAAGGTGTAAGTCAAAAATAAAGCCAGCACAAAAAACGCCGCAGATATTAACTGCGGCGTTTTTATTTATTTGACAGCGGCTAAATGCTATCGGCTTGTGGAGTTAGCACATTAATGGTCGTGAGCTGGAAGCTGATAATTAGTAATGGTTTTAACCAATACTGAATCTAATTTTGGTTTACCTTGAGGCCCATATAAACGCATATCCCATGGTTCAATACTCCCCATATCCAAGCGATTTTGCAGGCTATTAACCCAGCTTTGCGCGAGTCCATCACTATCGAGCAATCTTTGGTATTGATTGGCATCAAACTGAGGCAAAAAGTAAATTCGCATTGCCTCAGCTAGGCTGATATCACTGCGGCGCTCTATAAGCTCCATACTGTCAGACTTATCAATGGTGCCGGCTTCAATCACCTTATAGAACCAACCACACAAGGCTGTTTCTTGCATAGCTAGAGCAAACTGTGGCTGATTAAATTGTAGGTTTAACTTAAAACATGGCGAGCGCGGCTGCGTCACCTGCAACACCACATCACCAAATCGCACAATATCACCAATATTTACCTGCGCTTCATTGACGCCTACGGTTGAAATATTTTCGCCCATGGTCGGTGCGTCTCGCACTCCAGAAATTAAATCCCAACGGCGATACTGACCATAATGCTCGCGAGGAAAATGGTGGATCACCCGGTCAAAGCCACCATGGTGCTTAGGATCGGCTTCGCCATTACCTTGAATACGTTCATGGGTAACAATTAGCTGTTTTGCAGGACGCTTTTGATTGATTGTGGTGCTTACACCATCATGATTATCTTGCTTATCACCGAGATACAGCCCAGATAATCGACTCACTAATTGCTTACTCACAGCTTGCTCCCTTTATTGTGTTTTCAGAGGTGAAATCTTGCGAACAATAGGTATGCCCCCTGAACAATGTGAGGCTCAATATACTGGAAAATCGCTTAAAAAAAAGCCCCGTGAATAATCACAGGGCTGTAAATCACTATTACGACTTAACAGCTGGGCATATTAATCTATACCGAGCTATTAAAAGAAGGGAGTTGCGAGAAGCCTAGTTAACTAGCCCGAGTATAGGATAACTGCAACAACAGTTATGGGGAGCCTGCCTCTGCTAGCCTCAGCATCTAAAGCACGGGCATAATAAAGTGTTCAGATGACAGCTAGATGACAGTAAGTTGGCAGTTTTATTAGGCGTTTAGGTGCAAATACCCAAGATCTTGCCCGTATCCAAAGCTGTAGCAACTTGCGGTTGGATTAAATAGCCGGTCGAGTTTCTAGGTAATCCAGTAGATCTTCGCCCGGTACCGAGCTTTGTGTTGCCACAGCAAAACTTGCCCAAACTGAAGCCTGTTGCATAGCTACCTTTATGTCTGCGCCATTAATTAAGCTATCGATCAACCCTGCAGCATATGCATCACCCGCACCTGTGGTATCCACAACCTCAGCGGGCATGGCACTTACCTTGATAGGTTCACCAGCATGATAAGCCGTCGCGCCATTCTCACCATCGGTCACCACAAAATACCGCAACGCTTTACCCGCTATGCTTTGTCCAAACACCCAGAAATCATCGCTGCAACGCTCCTGCATATCAGCAAGAGATGCCACTAACACATGACAAGGCAGCGGCTCATTACTGCTACTTAATTGGGCAACTACCACACACTCAGGATTCTGCTCGATAGCCGCTTGCGACCATACATGCGGATCTTTAGCACAAGAGTTTATGTAAAAACCTTGCCACTTATGCCATTTTGGCTGTTTTGGTAAGTGAAATTCAGGGCGACGCGAGCGGATAATAGTGCGCTCACCATCTGGCGTCATTACCAATAGCATTTCACTGGTATGGCCTTGATAACGTTGCACCATACGGCAATCTAGACCTAAAGTGCCAGCTTGTGCCAGTACCCAGTCCCCTAAGTCATCGCTACCAACTTGCGCCACTATCGATACATCATGCTGCGCCCATACTAGTCCTAGACCAGTATTCGCACCGCCGCCACCTAAGCGCAGTCCACCATCTTCGTAGTGGAAACGCCCGCCAGTTTGCAAGGGTTTGTCTAATTGCAAAATACGGTCGCAATTGATGTTCGCTAGTAAAAGAATATTCGCCATACATCAGCCTTTAACGTGAGAAGGTAATCTGCTCAACTCACAATCCATTGTTGTTTCAATACGCTCATTAAGCCCTGAGATTACGCGAATCAAAAAAAACGGCAACTGTTTCAGTTGCCGTAAATTCAGAGTTTTGCATGACCCGAAAGCTACATATCTCGCTTAGCAAGCGGCTTACGCAGTTGGGCGCGAACGTTATCCATTCCAGAGTAGAACTCTTTCATCATCACTAGGCCCATCATTTTACCGTTATCAGTAACGATGATGTTGTCAGGGTCGCTTGGGTCGTTCTTGATTGCGCCGATTGCCTTCATCGAGGTCATCTCTTTAAACAACGCAGTATCAAGGTTAACCCCAAACTGATCGCGGAAGTACTTGCGTGAAAGACGACCCGAGAACATACCAAGCAAGAAGCGATATTGCATGACCTCTTTCTTGTGATACAACTTTTGCTGCTCAACCGCCATGCGCCCTTGAGCGATACGCTCCTGGTATTTACGCAGGCTAAAAGTATTCACATACAAGGTGTCATTCAAGAAACTAAACGAGCCAGAGCCAACGCCAAGATACTCGTCATAATCAATCACGTACTCGTCAAAGCCTTCGTTATTAGCTTTGCCAAATGCCCAACCAGACAACTGGTTATACTGACCAATTAAGCTGTTTAGGATTTGTCTATATTGATCCATCATCTCACCGTGTGGCGCAGCTAGTTTTCCTTTAACGCTTTTACGGGTTTGGTGCGTGATCATCAATGGATAAGTGGTGATCTGTCTTGGGTCTAACTTAGAAGCTATATCCAGATCAGATTGAATGATTTCGGTTGTTTGGCCTTTGAAGCCAAAGATTAAGTCGATGTTGATAATTGGGAATAGCTCTTTCGCCGCCATAATGCGATCAAAGGTTTCCTCACCGGTACCAAACTTCTCTAGACGGTCGGTCATCTTGAGGATGCCGTTATCGAAACTTTGCACCCCAATCGACATGCGATCCACTAAGCCCTTGAGCTGTTTAAACTCAGGATTAGCTAAATGCTGCGGATCAGACTCACAAGACACCTCTTTAATTTCTGGAAATAAAGTCTTTGCGTGCTCAATGGTGCGCGCCAACTCGTCTTCCAATACGGTTGTGGTACCACCACCAATGTACATAGACTCGAAACGGTAGCCGAGGTCTTTAGCCATCTGCATTTCTTTACGCAGGGCAATAAAATAAGCGCGTGCTTTTTCTTCGTTAAATAAAAAGCGGTGGAAAGTACAAAATGAGCACAAGGTATGGCAGAACGGGATATGCGCATACAGCATGTATTTCTTGCCCTCAACCGGCTTTGGCATGCGGTCGGCAGAAATCGTATCTAGCTTGAGGTTCTTATCAACAAAATACTGCATGACGCGCTCCAATGAGCTCACCATCCAGTTGGGTACGGTAATATCAGCTTGATAAGGGGTAATTATTTTGCTGTCTGGTAAAACAATTGAAGATGACATGGTTACTCCAGGCCCACGCTTGAAAACCTCAAGGCGCGCCGATAAATTTATGCAGTTAACTTAGCGTAGGTCTAATCCCCTTCACCTACGTATTTTTAGGTATTAGCTTACACAATCATCACCCAACAAACTGTGAACAAGCTATCACTAATATTCACTCCCCTAACAAGTTTAACTTTATTTAATGTTGATCTTAGTCAAAAGATCACTATTTGATAACTAAGTAAACAAAAAACACCCCAGTTAGGGCTGGGGTGTTTTAAATTGGCAATTAATACGCGATTACTCTTTGTATTTTAATGTGCCATTTTCTTTGATTTCATCAAACCAAAGGTTGTGGTGTTGCTTCGCCCACTGCTCATCACAGTAACCAGACACCATACACTCCATACCACCTTCAGACATAACCGTTGCCATGAAGATATGTACGATAGAGAAAGCAGTAATCACGATTGCGCTCACTGAGTGCAATACTAGTGCAATTAAGCTTAGGGTACGGCTTGGCTCAAATAAGTTAGGGAATAATAGCAACATACCTGATGCTGAGATAATTAGGCCGAAGAAGGCAAATGCCCAGAACCATAATTTCTCACCTGCGTTAGCAAAACCTGCATCAGGGTGCTTACCTTTAAATGGACCAAAGTTAATGTAGCCACCAACGTACATCATCCACTTAAGGTCGTACATTTTTGGTAGCTGGTTTTTAGCCCAAAGTATCGTCATTAATGCCCAACCTAGCATGAACGGAATCGCCATGTAGTCGTGGATTAATTTCGCAGAGTTGATTAAACCGGCCCATAAACCTTCGCCAACGTACGGCTGCAGGAAGAAGCGACCCGCTAGCAAAGTTAAACCCGTTAGGATTAACAGCAAGCAAGGGATAGCACCCAACCAGTGAATCGATACGTCGAACTTAGACCAACGATAAACTAACTTGCCTGTGAAACCACCGTGTAGCTTAGAGATACCATTGATTTTGATAAACACCACAAAGACGATGATCATGCCGAACAGTGCAGCGGTTAATGCCGGAGCAAGTAAGTCGCTACGTAGCTCGAACACGCGTAAATCATAAGTGTTGATCAGTTGTTCATGAGCTTGACCGTGAGATGTGGTTACGCCTTTGGCACCCTCTTTAACTTGGGCCCAAATTTGTCCTTCAGTCTCTGTCGCTGTATTTGTGTCAGCCATGCTTACACCGCTAAATAGCAAGGTGATAGCAACGCTTAACATAATAAATAAATTTTTCATGTTACATCCTTCTGGCTCACTAGGCGCTGCAAGCAGCGCCTAGATTAATCGGACTAACTCAGGATGTGAGGATTAACCCCAAATCGCCTTGTTAGAGCCACGAGAAGCAACACGCTCACGGAAGATGTTAGAAACAACTTCTGCATCACCAGCAAGCAGTGCTTTAGTCGCACAAAGCTCAGCACACATAGGTAGCTTACCTTCGGCGATACGGTTAGCACCGTATTGCTTACGCTCTTTGTCAGAGTGGTTCTCTTCTGGGCCACCGGCACAGAAAGTACACTTGTCCATCTTGCCACGGCCGCCAAATACTGACTTTTGTGGGAACTGTGGAGCACCGAATGGACATGCATAGAAGCAGTAACCACAACCGATACAAGTGTCTTTGTCGTGAAGTACGATGCCATCTTCTGTTTTATAGAAACAGTTTGCTGGACATACAGCCATACAAGGCGCATCACTACAGTGCATACATGCAACTGAGATAGATGCTTCACCAGGCTTACCGTCGTTAATCGTCACAACGCGACGACGTTGAATACCCCACTCTAGTGCAGAGTCGTTTTCGTTCTTACATGCTGTGACACAGCCATTACATTCGATGCAGCGCTTGGTATCACATAAAAATTTCATTGTAGCCATATTGGCAATTCTCCTAGCTTAATCTGCAACTATGCTTTGGTGATTTGACAAAGCGATGCTTTGGTTTCTTGCATCTGCGTGATTGGGTCATAACCGTAAGTTAGAGCCGTGTTCGCAGATTCACCTAGAACATAAGGTACAGTGCCTTCTGGGTAGTTAGGCGCTAAGCTTTCACCGTGCATTTCACCTGCGAAGTGGTATGGCATCCAAGTAACGCCTGGTTTAACACGAGGTGTAACCATAGCTTTAATCTTAATGCGACCACCTTCTGCACCCTCTAGCCATACTGTGTCACCGTTACGGATACCGCGATCTGCAGCATCAGCAGGGTTGATTTCAACAAACATTTCTTGTTGAAGCTCAGCTAGCCATGGGTTAGAACGTGATTCTTCACCACCACCCTCGTACTCAACTAGACGACCAGAAGTAAGACCTAGTGGGTACTTATCCGTGTTGTCATTGTCTTGAATAGTCTTGTACAGAGTAGGCAGACGATGAATTTGCATGTCATCGTAAGTTGGGTACTTAGATACAAGGTCACGACGAGGCGTGTATAGCGGCTCGCGGTGTACAGGTACTTGGTCAGGGAAAGTCCAAACAATACAACGAGCTTTTGCGTTACCGTAAGGGATACAACCGTGCTTCATAGCAACACGTTGGATACCACCTGAGATATCAGTCTTCCAGTTTTTGCCTTCTGCATGTACTTTCTCTTCTGCAGTTAGCTCGTCCCACCAACCTAGCTGTTTCAGCATGTCAGCAGTGAATTCTGGGTAACCGTCTTGGATTTCAGCACCTTTAGAGAAGCTGCCTTCAGCAAGTAGGTTCTTACCTTGATACTCGATACCGTAACGCGCACGGAAGTTACCGCCGCCTTCAAGTACGTGCTTGTTTGTGTTGTACAGAATTTGAGTACCAGGGTGCTTCTGCTCTGGTGTACCCCAACATGGCCAAGGCATACCGTAAGTATCGCCTTTAGCAGGACCACCCGCAGCTTCAAGAGTCTTGTTGCTGAAAGTACCCCAGTTTTGAGTGTGTTGCTTGATACGCTCAGGGCTTTGACCTGTCATACCGATTGTCCACATACCGCGGTTGATTTCGCGAGTAATATCTTCAATCACTAGCATGTCTTTGCTGTCTTTAGCGATACGCTTAGTGTACTCGTCAGCAAAGCCAAGCTTTTGCGACAGACGGTACATGATCTCTAAGTCAGTCTTAGATTCAAATAGTGGCTCAACCACTTTTTCACGCCATTGTTGGCTACGACCTGAGTTAGATACTGAACCTTCAGTTTCGAACTGAGTACAAGCAGGAAGTAGGTAAACACCATTTTGACGACGGTGCATTACACCCGCCATAGTTGGGAATGGGTCCACAACAACTACTGTATCCATCTTGTCTAGTGCATCACGAACATCTGACTGACGAGTTTCAGTGTTAACTGATTGACCCCAGAAGAAGCCCATGCGAACGCGGTCTTTCTGTGCTAGTTTTTCAGGTGTTTCTAGTACACCGTCATGCCAACGAGAACATGGAATACCAGGCGTGTTCATTGGGATACGACCTAGGTATTCGTTTTGGTCGAAACGACCTTTAACCCAGTCAAATTCTAGATCCCAAACGTTTGACCAGTGCTTCCAAGAACCGGTCTTAAGACCGTAGTAACCTGGTAGCGTGTCAAATAGTAGACCTAAGTCAGTTGCACCCTGTACGTTATCATGGCCACGGAAGATGTTAGTACCGCCACCTTGTTTACCCATGTTACCTAGAGCAAGCTGAAGGATACAGTAAGCACGAGTGTTAGCATTACCAACGTGGTGCTGAGTACCACCCATACACCATACAACCGTACCTGGACGGTTTTCAGCCATTAACTTAGCTGCTTGGTATACTTCTTCTTCGCTACAACCTGTGATGTCTGCAACTTCTTTAGGTGGGAACTTTTTCACTTCCTCGCGGATGGCATCCATTTCGAATACACGTTGCTCGATGAAAGTTTTGTCTTCCCAACCATTTTCGAAGATATGCCATAACATACCGTAGATGAATGGAATGTCAGTACCAGGACGTAGACCACAGTGAAGGTCTGCGTGAGCTGCTGTACGAGAGTAACGTGGATCTACCACGATAATCTTAGCGTTGTTCTTCTCTTTCGCGATCAGAATGTGCTGCATTGCTACTGGGTGAGCTTCAGCCGGGTTAGCACCGATGAAGAAAATAGCATTGGCATTTTGAATGTCGTTGAAAGAGTTAGTTTGCGCACCGTAACCCCAAGTGTTAGCAACACCGGCTACAGTGGTAGAGTGACAAATACGTGCAGAGTGGTCGACGTTGTTCGTACCCCACATTGCCGCAAATTTACGGTACATGTAGCAGCCTTCGTTCGAGAACTTAGCACTACCCATGAAGTATAAAGAGTCTGGACCTGATTCTTTGCGGATGTCTAACATCTTGTCGCCAACTTCGTTGAAAGCTTGCTCCCAAGATAGTTTCTTCCACTTACCGTCTACCAATTTCATTGGGTATTTAAGACGTTTCTCACCATGACCGTGCTCACGTAGCGCAGCACCTTTTGCACAGTGACCACCAGCGTTGAATGGGTGATCGAATGCAGGCTCTTGACCAGTCCATACACCGTTTTGTACTTCAGCGTATAAACCACAACCTACAGCACATGCAGAACAAACGGTACGTTTGATTTCAATTGGCGCATCGTGCGGTACATCTTTCGCTTCTGCACGGCGCATCATGCCAGTGCCTAACATTGAAGCGGCAGCGATACCACCAGTGGTAACACCCACTTGCTTCATAAATTGACGACGGTTAATGCCTAAGCTTGCTGTTTTAGCTTCTGTGGCCGTCGCAGACTTACGAGTTAGTTTCATCTAAATTCTCCTAATCCTAGCCGCGTAAGCTATCGTAGTAACTGCGTACGTGAGCAGTTTCTTGATAGCCTTTTGATTTTGTATTGATTGCACTTGGCGCTTGCGCCTGTGCAATACTGATTCCGCTAACTGCTAATGCAGCACTTGCAGTGCCACCAACAGTTATCGCTTTCAGCAAAGATCTGCGGTTCAGATCGGGCTGTTGCTTACTCATCTTTACTCCTAAATGAAAGTGACCTTTCATAGAAAACAAATATATAAAAGGCACTTTTCAGACTGACTTGTTAGTTTTTTGTTTACAATTCGTCTAGTTACGCAGGTTCATCAGGCTGCGTATTTAAAGTGCAAACGCACTATAAAGATAAAGACAAGGGCAGTTTTTGACGTGACATCAGCTTTTGTTAATTTTTAAGGTTTTTTAACTTAAAAACGTCTACCAAATCACACTTATAAACATGCATTTTTTGTGGGGTTTTAGAGAGGATTTTTATTAAAAACAATATGTTAATTTGAGGTTAAATTTATCGAGTTTTCGCGATAACAAAGGGCTGTACCACTTTAGGTATACAAAAATTAGCAGCACCTAAATGATGCATGTGAATTTGCACCCATGTTGAGAATTTGCAAACACCCATAAAAAAGCCCGTGACCAGATGTATCACGGGCTTTTCAATTTTCGACTAGTGCGAATTAACGAGTAACGCTTAGTCTTTGTACTTTAATGTGCCGTTATCTTTGATTTCGTCATACCAAAGGTTGTGATGCTGGATTGCCCAGTTTTCATCACAGTAGCCAGACACCATACACTCCATACCGCCTTCACTCAGTACGGTTGCCATCCAGATATGTACAATCGTAAATGCAATCAAAATTGCCGCACTTACACCATGAACTAACAGCGCTAGCATAGAAGCTTCACGCGGTAAATCTAGGTTAGGCAGTACTAGCATTAAGCCCGAAACACTGACAAACAGACCAAAGAAGACCAGCGTCCAGAACCACATTTTCTCACCCGCGTTCGCAAAACCAGCATCTGGATGCTTGCCTTTGAACGGGCCAAAGTTAATGTAGCCACCAACCACTAAGAACCACTTTAGGTCGTACAGTTTAAAGGTTTGCAATGGCATCCACTTAATCACACAAAGTAACCAAGACACGATAAACACAGGACCTGCCCAATCGTGTGAGAATTTACTGAATGCGATGATGCCAGCCCATAAGCCTTCGCCAATATACGGTGCAAGGAAGTGGCGCCCTAGCATAATCAGAATACCCGTCACCATCAGTAATAAGCAGGCTACTGCCATTATCCAATGTAACCAAATATCAGCTTGACTCCAGCGGGCAACCATCTTGCCAGAGAAACCTTTATCTAGTTTTGACGCGCCATTCACCAGGTAAAACACTAAGAATGCAGCGAACACACCTACCACAGCTAGCGCAATTGCAGGCTTAAGGTATGTGTCGCGGGCGATTTTGCCTTCGTTACCAACCACATTGATCAGCACGTTAGACTCTAGGCCTTTGTCTGTACTGTATCCAGACTCGCCAGCTTTCACTGCGCGCCATAGATCGGCATCACTCGTTCGTGTTGTTGCTTGTTGCTGGCTTGATTGTTCATCGGCAGCAAAAGCAGTCGACGTGATTAACCCAAGTCCCATAACTAGAACTAACAGAGCAATTACGCTGTACAGTGATTTGTTTAACGATGCGTTTAACATTGTCACTCCTTGTTGGGCCGCGAGCGCACCCGCAGCCATTGCTCTTGGTTAGATCATTTCACCGGTTTTAGGGTTGTAGCCCCAAATGACATTTGGATTACCGCGTGCCGCCATACGGTTACGGTAAATGTCAGAAACCACACCAGCATCACCAGCAAGTAGCGCTTTAGTTGCACAAAGCTCAGCACACATAGGTAGCTTACCCTCGGCAATACGGTTAGCACCGTACTTGTGACGTTCTGCACTTGAGTGATTTTCTTCCGGACCACCAGCACAGAAGGTACATTTGTCCATCTTGCCGCGGCTACCAAATGCAGTCTTTTTAGGGAACTGCGGCGCACCAAACGGACAAGCATAGAAACAGTAACCACAACCGATACAAGTATCTTTGTCGTGCAGTACAATGCCGTCTTCTGTACGGTAGAAACAATCTGCCGGACACACTGCCATACAAGGCGCGTCAGTACAGTGCATACATGCCACTGAAATAGACGCTTCGCCTGGCTGACCATCGTTAATTGTCACCACGCGGCGACGTTGAATACCCCACTCTAAAGCAGAGTCGTTTTCGTTTTTACATGCTGTGACGCAACCGTTACACTCGATGCAGCGTTTGGTGTCACATAGAAATTTCATGACTGCCATAATGGCTTATCTCCTCATCAAGTTCGGTTAGGCTTTGCTGATTTGGCACAAGCTGGACTTAGTTTCTTGCATCTGAGTCACAACGTCATAACCATAAGTCAGTACTGTATTTGCAGATTCGCCAATCACGTAAGGCACAGTGCCTTCGGGATAGCTCTTCTCTAGGCTTTCACCTTCAAATACACCAGCAAAGTGGTACGGCATAAAGCTTTCACCTGCGATAACACGTGGGGTTACCATGGCTTTCACTTTAATCTTGCTGCCTTCCGGACTATGAACAAACACGTCATCACCATCGCGAATGCCGCGATCGGCTGCATCAGCAGGGTTCATCTCAATGAACATTTCTTGCTGTAACTCTGCTAGCCATGGGTTAGAACGGGTTTCTTCACCACCACCCTCGTACTCAACAAGACGACCAGAGGTCAGTGCTAATGGGAAGTCCTTAGCAAAGTCTTTGTCTTGAATCGACTTATAAAGGGTTGGAAGACGTGCAACCATACGGTCATCGTAAGTTGGGTACTTAGCCACAAGATCACGACGAGGAGTGTATAGCGGCTCGCGGTGCACAGGGATATCATCTGGGAAGTTCCACACAATCACACGTGCTTTCGCGTTACCGTAAGGGATACAACCATGCTTGATTGCCACGCGCTGGATACCACCTGAAATATCTGTCTTCCAGTTTTTACCTTCAGCGTGTTTCTTCTCTTCAGCGGTAAGTTCATCCCACCAGCCAAGCTGTTTCAGCATGTCTGCAGTAAACTCTGGGTAACCGTCTTGGATTTCAGCACCTTTAGAGTAGCTGCCTTCAGCAAGAATGTTATTACCGTTATGCTCAACACCGTAGCGCGCACGGAAGTTACCACCACCGTCTTTCACTTCACGGCCTGTGCGGTACAGAATTTGTGTACCTGGGTGCTTCATTTCTGGTGTGCCCCAACAAGGCCAAGGTAAACCGTAAGTTTCACCTCTCGCTGGGCCACCTGGTGCTTCCAGTGAATCTACGTCGAATGTACCCCAGTTTTGCTGGTGCATCTTCAGACGCTCAGGGCTTTGACCTGTGTAACCAACCGTCCACATACCGCGGTTAAATTCGCGAGTAATGTCTTCGATGACAGGCTCTTCACCTTTCACTTCGATGTTCTTGAAGAACTCTTTCTCAAAGCCCCACTTCTTAGCCAGTTTGTACATGATCACGTGATCAGGTAGTGACTCGAATAATGGTGTGATGACCTGATCGCGCCACTGCAGTGAGCGGTTTGATGCAGATACAGAGCCGTAAGTTTCGAACTGAGTAGCTGCAGGTAATAGATACACACCGTCTTTACGGTTGTGCATAACACCCGCCATAGTTGGGAATGGGTCAACAACCACAACAGTGTCCATCTTATCCAGTGCTTGACGCACCTCGCGACCACGGGTTTCGGTGTTAACCGACTGCCCCCAGAAGAAGGCAAGACGAATATTGTCTTTCTGCGCGATTTTGGCGCTGTCTTCTAGTACACCATCGTGCCAACGAGAACACGGAATACCTGTCGAGGTCATTGGGTCTTGGCCAAGGTAGTTACCTTGATCGAAGCGGCTTTTCACCCACTCATAATCAAGATCCCAAACGTTTGCCCAGTGCTTCCAAGAGCCGGTCTTAAGACCGTAGTAACCAGGCAGAGTATCGAACAATAGACCGAAGTCAGTTGCGCCCTGTACGTTATCGTGACCACGGAAGATGTTCGCGCCGCCACCTGAAACGCCCATGTTACCTAGCGCTAATTGCAAGATACAGTAGGCACGAGTGTTAGCATTACCCACGTGGTGCTGAGTACCACCCATACACCAAACAATGGTGCCTGGCTTAGTTTCAGCTAACATTTTCGCTACGCGGTACATTTGTGCTTTTGGCACACCGACAATGTTTTCAACTTCTTCTGGGTGATACTTCTTCACTTCTTCTTCGATACGTTCCATGCCGTATACGCGCTGAGAAATGAACGACTCATCAGTCCAGCCATTCTCGAAGATATGCCAAAGCAGACCGTAGATGAATGGGATATCAGTACCTGGACGAATATGCACAAACTCATCAGATTTTGCTGCTGTGCGAGTAAATCGAGGGTCAACTACAATGATTTTCGCGCCGCGCTCTTTACCCACAAGAATGTGCTGCATAGCAACTGGGTGAGCTTCACATGGGTTTGAACCAATGAACAGCATGCATTTAGAGTGGCGGATATCGTTAAACGAGTTAGTTTGCGCACCGTAGCCCCAAGTGTTAGCAACACCGGCTACCGTGGTAGAGTGACAAATACGTGCAGAGTGGTCGACATTGTTGGTGCCCCACATCGCCGCAAATTTGCGATAAAGATAAGCTTGCTCGTTTGAGAATTTCGCACTACCCATAAAGTACAGAGAATCTGGGCCTGACTCTTTACGGATGTCTAATGCTTTTTGACCAACTTCTTCAATGGCTTGATCCCAAGAAAGTTTCTTCCACTTACCGCCTTCAAGTTTCATTGGGTACTTAAGACGTTTTTCACCATGGCCATGCTCACGAAGTGAAGCACCTTTTGCACAGTGGCCACCTTGGTTAAATGGGTGGTCAAATGCTGGCTCTTGGCCAGTCCAAACACCGTTTTGTACTTCAGCGTAAATACCACAGCCTACTGAACAGTGAGAACAAATAGTACGTACAACATCTGTTGGTGCATCATGAGGTACATCTTTAGCTTCAGCTTTACGCATCATACCTGCGCCAAGCATTGAAGCTGCGGCAATTCCACCTGTCGCTAAACTAGCTGACTTTAAGAATTGGCGACGGTTAAGACCTAAGCCCGGCTTTTCAGCCTTTGCGACCGTGTCTGTTTTGCGGGTTAATCGCATCACACACTCTCCTTTATTATTTGCTTAACGAGGCATAGTAACGACGGATATGCTCTGTCTCGCGGTAGTTGTCAGATTTTGGCTCTGCGGCAACTTTAGGTGCCGCAGCCGAAGCTGATGCACTTACACTCGCTACAGCACCTGCCGCACCACCAATCGCCAATGCTTTAAGCAGTTGACGACGGCCCATGTCGGAAGCTTGCTTCTTCATAGTGTCTCCTTGTTGAAAAGCCCTAACCCTGGTTAGGGCAAAAATGCGATGGTTTGGTTAGCTTTCAAAAAGGCTAACCTTACTCATCAATTTACTTTTACGACTTCGTCGTTTTCAGCTACCGGCTCTAAGTCAGCACTACCTGGACAATTCACCGGAATATCTAAACTCAACTGCTCAAACTCAACGGCTTCGGTCTCAAAAAAGGCCTCAGCCAGTTTGGCAACTGCAAGATAAAATTGTGCGCTTGGGCAGCGCGCTAATGTTTCACAAAAACGTGTGATCCAAGAACCGATATGACGCTGGTAGAAAGCAAGCTGGCGGTAGCCTGGCGCTTCCATAATGAGCGTACCCATCACCTCACATAGTGCGGCAACGTGATCTTCTGGCTCTTTAACGTTTTCTTCGCGTTCAAAACCCATTTGCATTAGGTCGTTACGTAGCAGTGCTAATGGTTTATCCATTAATGAACCGGTTTGGAACCAGCTGCCATAAGGCATAATTTCACCACTACCTACACCGTAAAAGATGGCAAAGTACTCATCTTCTAGTGCTTCAACATCAGCTTTTTTAGCCGCTTCACGCAGACCAACCCAAGCTGTGCTCATGTTGTTGTCTTCTTCCTCTTCAACTTCCAGCTCAGCTAAAAATTGCAATAATTCAGCGCTTGGATGACGGCGTAACAACGCAGCTAATAGCTGATAAATATCGGCTCTAAGCTGATCGTTTTCTTTCACTTCTCTCACATTTTCGGTCATAACTTCGGTCATAGCTGATCTCTTATCGCAATTGCTTTTCTGGATCTTGAAGGATGTCTTCAAACATATCTTTCACGCGGCAGTCGCCACACATTTTTAGGCGCTCCACATTGGCACTAAAGGCACTGTGTTCACCTACCATATCGAGCATTTTGTGCACCATAGACTGAGTAGCAAATGGCGCGCCGCAGCTTATACATTCAAATGGTGGCTCATCTTTAAGGGTTTGCTTAGCGCTGCGCTCGTCGGCATTAAAGTTAACTTGCGAAACTAGGCTAATCACCTTTTCAGGACATGAGGTTTCACACAAACCACATTGCACACAGTCTTGCTCTACAAAGTGCAGTGCAGGAGTATCGCCACCATCGGTCAGTGCTTGAGTTGGACAAGTTGACACACATGACATACACAAGGTGCACTTGTCTTGGTCAACGACCACTTTGCCGTAAGGCACATTGGCGATACTTAATTGAGTATCGATTGCTGCTGCCTGGCTATTGAGATGGTCAATTGCTTGATACAACACATCACGCTTGGCATTAGCTGCATCGCTTGCTTGCAGCGTCATTGGCA
This sequence comes from Shewanella sp. WXL01, assembly GCF_012263345.1. Lineage (NCBI taxonomy): Bacteria > Pseudomonadati > Pseudomonadota > Gammaproteobacteria > Alteromonadales > Shewanellaceae > Shewanella > Shewanella sp. WXL01. The sequence continues at coordinate 59,791 of NZ_JAAIKQ010000012.1, forward strand.
CCACAACTGGCCATGAGTTGCTCACCACTAAATCGGCATCTAGGCTAGCGAGATCTTCAACACCAATGACACGCAGGCGCTGAGGTTGACCCATTTCATCTAGAATGCGATTGGCAAGTCCTAGCTCACCTTCAAGCATTTGGTTGAGCGTTGGCGCGGTAGCTGGGGTATTTAAAATCAATACTTCACGTGCGCCAAAGGCAAGCGCTGCTAACCAGTGGTCAATGCTCGCTACTGTAATCTCTTCCAGCGCCACAGGTAGTACGTCACCACTTAGGCTGTCGTCAATCGCTTCACTGCCCACACCTTCATCATGGAACATAATCACGGGCGCAACTTGAGCATCAGCGCGGTAGCGGCTAATTAACTTTTCAAGATAGCTGTGTAGTGCTTTTGGTGTCGGTAGGTCATAGCTAATGGCGCCTGTTGGACAAAGGTTGGTACAACTGCCTGCGCCATGACAAAGATAAGGGTCGATTTCGATTTTCTGTTCAATGCTGCTAATAGCATCGGCAGGGCAGAAGTTCAGGCAGCGGTTACAACCATTTACGCCGTTGCGGCTATGGGCACATACGTCTTCGTTAACTTTAACGTAGCGTGGCTTGTCGAATTCACCTACCAGCTCAGGAATCTGTGCAATAGCATCATCTAGCTTGGCTTGGTCTTGACCAACATAGAAATAGCCTGCTGGCAGCATTTCTAAATTAATACAAGGTTGGTCACTTAAATCAAGAATGGAATCAAAGTGAGCCTGACGCACTGCCACCACGCTTAACTGCGCTGTGCCATTGTCACCTTCAACGCTTACCTGGAATTGGCCTAGGAAGCCTTTAATACTGATAAGTTTGTTGTAGTAGCTTTCAACTTCAGTTGCGCCGTTCATCACTTTTTCTAAGTGGTCGTCATCTTGGCTGGTGATGTCACCATTGGCCAAAATAACGCGGCTCGCCATCATTGAAAGTTTATCTGCCGCTAAGCGGGCAAGATCTTCAGGGCCAATAATAAGCACATGGCCTTGAGTGGTATAACTGACGGTTGGCGGGATCAGATTCTGCAAAATCTGCGTACTCGCCATGGTTTGCTGCCGAGCTTTTTTAAGCTCTAGCTGGTTTTGTATCATACTCATCGCGTTCCTAACTTGATGCCAATTAGCGCAAGGTAAACTTGGCTTAGCATTTAAGTACTGTTTTGGATAGCTTTAACCGCTACACAGTCACAACTGGCTTAGGGACTAAGTAGTTGTATTCGCCTCATCACTGGCTTGTGCATGCTTTACCAGATCATCACTCTGGTGGTGCATAGGGTTTAGCTCGTCTGCCGTAACAGTTTGGTTTAGTTCTAGGTTATCTTGTTCTAAGTTATCTAGTTCGTCGCTTGCCAATGCTAAAGTTTCATCAGTTTCAGCATCTGTATCTGCGGCGATTTGCTCCTGCGCATCCTCTTCCTTATCTTCATCCTTGATCACATGGCGGAATACTTTCTTAGCCAGCTCCGCTGATACTTCAGGCGACAACTTAGGCTGATTGGTGTAATCAAGCGCATATTCAAGCAAGCCATCAATTTCGTTGTATTGTGGTTGCTTCCACAGCGCTTTAAGCGCAGCTTGTTTTGCCGCAGGGTCAACGTTGTCAGCCATAAAACTGGCAAAGCTACCGCCTACTTCAATCGACTCAGGATCAGGTAAATCCTCAGCAGTTAAAACTTTGTCTTGTGTTTGTTCAACTTGCTCCAGTTGAGTCTCGTTTGCAGCTTGTTCAGCTTGCGTCTCTTGCTCGACTGTTAGCGCTTGTTGTTCAGCAGTTTGCTCATTGACCTGCTCAGTGAGCTGCTCATCGGCTTCCTTAGCTACTTGCTCCTTGCGCTGTTGCCAGCGACTCAGGAAACCACTCATTGCATTCTTCCTTCAAGGTTCGCACTCGGACCTTGGTTTTTGCGTCGGTTAACATGCTTACGACGGTGAGCACTAATTTCAACTTCGCCATGTTTTGTAATAAACGCTTCAATCCAGCAAGCTACTGCAGTTGGCATTGGAATATTAAGGACTGGCGTGTCAGCTTCTAAACAACCTGCGCCCACATTTTGGTCTGCTGAAATTGCAGCAGGGATCCAGGTGCCATCTTCCAATTCATCACACACGATATAGAGCATGGTGTTATCCATATCGAGATTTAAACGGTAGCTGCCGCGTTGGTCGCGATATAACTCAAGCAGGATAAGATGCGCTCCTTCTGGCGCAGCCTGGTTACCCGGAACAAATTGATCCACTTCCCAGCGCACTGAATTCCAGCGACCCATTTGGGTTTCTACCTTCTTCAGCGATACATACATTGGCCAAACATTATCAGTACGTTGCATAAAACTCGTTGCCTCTGAATACTTGCCATTAAATAAACTTGTGATACCACCCCAGCAAAGCGATGCTCACCTGTGACTCACTCAATACGTTAGATAGGAGCAAAAATAGTGCCAATAATTTTGAGTAAATAAGTTTGAGCTAGATCGCTAAAACCTAGGTCTAGTTGGGACAATTTGTCCGAGAGCTTTATAAAAGTAGGACAAAACAGGCCGATTCCCAGTGAGGATTTTGCAAGACTTGCGCTAGATCACGCTATGACAGCCTCAATAGCTCTGAAATTACAGAAATTGCTATGCTGAAAACAATTCGACCTTAGGTTAATCCAACTCACTATTAAGGCTCCTGCGCTATGACAGATACCCCTCAAGTCGCTGCTGCAAACAAGGTAAAACTGGTTAAAACTCAGGCACAAGTGCCGCTAACGCTGCCAGTAAAAGCCATTGATGACAAAGGCGAGCTAGTCGATAAATTTGTTGCCTGTGAACGACCATTGACTGTGTATTTGAACTGGCGCCCAATCGTGACCTTAATGACGTTAGGCGCTAAACCTGAGTCGCTCACGTTGGGCTATTTGAAGAATCAGGGCTTTATTAGTGACTTGAATTTACTGGAGTCTGTCATCGTTGATTGGGATGTAAATTCAGCGGTGGTAATTTCTAAAGAAACCTCTGATGATATTGAAGAAAAGCTATCAGAAAAGACTGTAACCTCAGGCTGTGGTCAAGGCACAGTGTATGGCGGTTTGATGCAAGGGCTCGATGATATTAGCCTGCCAACACCGAGCATTAAGCAGTCGTTGATTTATCAACTGTTAAAAAACATCAATGCTTATAACGACACTTACAAAAATGCCGGTGCTGTGCATGGTTGCGGTATTTGTCAGGACGATCAGATCCTTGCCTTTGTCGAAGATGTTGGCCGTCACAATGCGGTGGACACGCTAGCAGGAGATATGTGGTTAGAGCAACAAGCAGGCGCAGATAAAATCTTCTACACCACAGGCCGCCTAACCTCTGAAATGGTGATTAAAGTGGCCAAGATGGGCATTCCAATTTTGCTGTCACGTAGCGGTGTAACCCAAATGGGTCTAGAGTTAGCGCAAAAGCTAGGTATTACGCTGATCGCTCGCGCCAAAGGTCGTCACTTTTTGGTGTACCACGGCGCTGAAACCATTGAGTTTGATTGTCTCGCTAAAGACTAGCTCACAGGCACAAGACCACCAGCTCAAACCCACTCGTTCAAACCAAAGATCAGCTCAGCTGCAGCCACTGCTTTTGCGTGGCTGCATCCATAAAACTCCAGGCAAGAATACGAGTTATTTTATTGCCCTGATGCATGTCGATTTGCTTAACTTGAACCGCTTTATGCTTAGCCAATAGCGCCTTACACGGTTTAAGGTTTTCCGACTTAGACACTAAGGTGGTAAACCAACGCACCTGAAATGCAAACTGTTTGCTCTCGTTAATCATATTACTGAGGAACTTAATCTCACCACCATCGCACCACAGTTCCGCCTTCTGACCACCAAAATTTAACTCACTCTTGGTTTTGGCTTGCGCTGCGGCTTTATTGCCAATTGCTTTACTTTGACCAGCCGCTTTATCACCAAATTTGGCCTTTTTGTTGGCATCCAGGTTAGCCAGTTTGCGCTTAGTGCCTGCCATGGCATCAGCAAGTGACTTGTGAAACGGTGGGTTACATAGCGTGACATCAAAACGGTCATCTGCGTGAATGACTCCAACAAACACATTGTCTGCATTAGCTTGCTGACGTAATTGCAGTTGCGTCGCCGTTAGCGAGTTAGCTGTGGCAATTTGTCCCACATTGTCCAATGAGATTGGGTCAATGTCGCTCGCCACAAACTGCCATTGGTATTCGCGAATGCCCAGCAGTGGATAAACGCCATTTGCGCCAGTGCCGATATCCAGCGCTTTGACTTTGCGTTTGCTACCAGCACGCGCACCAATGAGATCGGCAATATAGTGCAGATAATCAACCCGCCCAGGAATAGGCGGGCACAAGAAGCCTTGAGGGATATCCCATTCTCGAATGTCATAGTCGCTATATAAGATCGCGCCATTAAGTGCTTTTACCGCTAATGGATCTGCAAAGTCTATCGACAAATGACCAAAATCATTGGTTTTTACATGCTTAACAAAGCTAGGTACCGCTTTGATTAAGCGCTCAAAATCATAACCATGATTATGCTTATTACGTGGATGTAGTGATTTGCTGATATTGCGCTTACTGGCTGCCGCTTTTTGCGAACTTTTGTTGCTGATTTTGGCGGATTTATTGGTGCGTTTTTTCAAAGAAGCGGATTTGCTGACTGGGCGATTTTGCTTATTGTTTGCAGAGCGAGCCTGATGTTGGCTCGCCTTAGAAGATGATTTTGCAGACATTGATATACTGGTGTTAATCCTACAGTTGCTAAGCGCAACGGGGTTAATCGTACAAGTATTTGGTAAATAACAGATTAACTACAGTGGCTTTGCCCGTTTCTTGTTCTATCAAGCGATTAACGGTTTCGAAGCACTCGCGGCGAATTTCTTCACGCCCAGCAAGTGACTTTACTTTATCTTCCGCCTGATTACCTAGAATCTCCACAATAGCAGAGCGTAGTAGTGGATCATGATGTTCTAGGTCAACCAAATCATTCGGGTTAGACACCATCAGCTCGACACTGATTTTAACAAAGCCAAGCTTTTTGCGATTGGAAATATAGTTGGTGACGATATCTGGCTCAAAGCCATAATAAGCATATTCTTGCTCATCTTCTGCCACTGCAACTTTGACACTTAAAAGTAAACTCAACACCATCAGCAGTGAAGCGATTCTTTTCATTAAGGAGTCTCCGCAAAAAGTCATGTGTAATTAATAATCTACAGTGTAAACCTTGATTATAGTTTTTGCCTAGTCGCTGGCATGGTAAACTGCGACTCGCCACGTATTGTAACGAGTTTTTGATGACAGTGACTAGTGTTAGCTTCCCCTATGGTGAGTCCATTCAATGGTTTTCTCCTAAAACCAGCCACAACTTGCCGCAAACCCAACTAAAAGATTGGTTGTTGGATGAAGGAAGCCTGACGCAAAAACTTAGAGCCCATTGCCAACAATTTAGCGTAACCGTGCTGGGCGAACATTTGCATTCGCCGTTAGACGGTGAGTGCCCCCACAGCCAGCATCCGATGTGGATCCGCGAAGTATTACTGTCGCTCGATGGCACACCTTGGGTATTTGCCCGCACCCTGATCCCACAATCAATTATCGATAGCCCGCAACACACCTTCGCCACCCTGGGTAATCGCCCATTGGGAGAGCTGTTATTTAACAGCGAACACATCACGCCAGGTGATATTGAAGTGGCGCAATTTGCTAGCTGCGGCAAGCTCGCTTACCTGGCGCAAAGCCTCAAGCAGGAAGTATCCGATACTTTATGGGGGCGCAGACGCTACTTTGACCTGGAAGGCCAACAACTCATCGTTAGCGAAATCTTCTTACCCGCAGCGGTAAAGCACATAATGGCGCAATAATTACCTCTCAATTTAGTACCTTCACGGTTTTACTCATTAACGCCATAGGAACAAAAAGCGCTCAGTCACATAGGTAACAGAGCGCTTCATGAACGAGTAGACTTGTTTAAACGAATGAGCAAAAGTAAGCAGCCTAAACTCCTGCCAATACGCTCGCAAACCTAGGACATACGAGCTTTCCTACGCAGCGCAAGAGCAGTAAGTGCAACGAGACCAAACCAGCCTAAACTACCGCCACCTGAGTCGCCGCCAGTGGTTGGCTGCGGATCAGGATCGGTAGTAGTTGCGGCTGAGACTGTCACAGTTTGCGAAGCGCTGGCCGTATTACCTAGCTCGTCGGTCACCACAACTGACACGTTATAACTACCGGCTGCAGCGTAAGTGTGGGAGGCGCTTGCTTGAGTACTGCTATTACCGTCACCAAAATTCCATAGGTAATTCAAATCACCAAACCCTTGGCTAGCATCAGCAGCAAAGCTAACAACCAAATTATTTGCGTTCGCTGTCATGGTTACTTGTGGGTCAATAACCACTCGCACATTGTTACTGCTATTTACGCTAGTGCCCGTACCATCAGTCACAGTTAATGACACGGTATAATCGCCCGAGCTGCCATAGATGTAACTCGGTGTCATTTCTGTACTGGTAGCTCCTGCCACGCCAAAGTCCCATTGGTAGCTGTAGTTACCATCACCACCAGCAGCTTGAGCATTAAAGCTCACTTCAGCTTGATTAGCAGAGTGGCTAAAACTTGCTGATAGATCAGCAGGCGCGACACCATCACGCTTGAAGCGCACGGTTGCAGTCGTGCTATCCGTTGCCTGCGCTATCACCTCCATAGTGAGGCCAAGTTCAGGCAATTTGATCCCAGCTTGTGGTTTGGTTGGCGCACTATAGTCTTGCGAGTCGTCAAACATAGGATTAGCACTTAAGTGATTGTCACCAAAGTAACTTTGTTGATCGTACAGACTAAAGGCTGCGTCACGAATTTGTACGTCTGTGGTATTGCTACCAATGAGGTTTTGGTCGGCATCCACGACACCAATTAAGCCTTCACCAGCATGTTGTGACGAGTTGTTGTCAGCAAATGCAAAATTTTCAAGCCATAACAAAACACCCGGCTCATATAAACGTGAGGTTAAACCGGCATCAATATCTTGATGGGAACGCAGCTGAACCAAATAGCGTCTAGGCTCACCCGGACGCTCATTGGTTATGCGAGCATAGCCGTTAAGCGTCATAGTGCCATCAGTTTCAGCGTTATCTTGATAAACCGCAGCAGAACTATTCTCGATTACAATATCATCTATTGCGATACCATAGTCGCCCACAGCCTGGTCGGTCACATAGGTAAACTCCACTGTGACATTTTGTCCAGCATAGGCTGTTAGGTCATAAGTTAACTCCACCCAAGAATCGACTCCGGTTGCTCCAGGTACTGTGCTCGATTGCCCAGTAATAAAGTGATTCACCGCACCAAAATAAGGATTATTAACCTTAGTGTGATTACCGGGCACTGAAGTGCCATTGACCAGCACCTGCATATAGTCATAATCGACTTCGATGTTCCAATGAGCTTGGAACTTCAAGGTCAACGCAGAGCTTGTGGGCAATGCGGTTGTAAACGACATGCGATTATCTAACTCATGCCCTTGGCCAGAATAGTATTGATAGCTGCCGGCAAATGGCTGCTTAAAGGCGATGGTTGATGAGGGTAAATCAATCGATAATTGATTCACTTGCTCAGTGTTCACAGCATGATTAAGGGCAACATCTAGCCCAGAGCTGGTAATACTTGATAACGGGATTTGCTGCTCGTTAACCCATTTGCCCTTGTACTTGCTTTGCAAGAACGAGCGCGCATAAGGGCTAAAGCCTGTTGGCTGCGAGCCCGCAATTGAGCCTGTCCAGCTACCGCCAGACATCAGTGACCACGCCCCTACAGGCGAGCCATCTTCCGACGAGGTATTAATATCATATTCATCAGGCAAGCCTAAATCATGGCCAAACTCATGGGTACATACACCAATGCCGGCATCGATTGGCTGAACTGTGTAGCCAAATACCTTCATGTTTCGACCCGGAATGGTGTAACCAACCGTTTGCTGATCTACAAAAAAGCGGTGTGACCAAATAGCATCATTGCCTAGCTTACCGCCGCCGGCCTCTTCACCAATACTCGAGTGGAACAGCATAATATGGTCAATGATGCCGTCTGGCTCATCAATGTTACCATCGCCGTCAAGATCGTATGGGTCTTCAACATCATAAGTCGCCAGCTCAGCATCACTCATGCCAGCTACGGCTTTTGTCACGGCCTCTTTGACTAGCTCAGGTACAGCTTTATCGTCACCATTATCATTGCCACCATAATAGGCGGCATTATTACTGGCGGTCACCCAGTCGAGCACCTCACCGGTAAAGAAGAAACTTTGCCCTGAGGCAGCTTGAAAATACTGGTAAGCAGACTGCAAATTTTGATTGCTTGGGCCGTTAAATCCACTGGTTGAGAACAGTAGGTTTTGATAGTGCGAGCTTGGATAGCTTGAGTAGTACATTTGCGTATCGCTGGCACTCAAACCATTGTCGTCATGTTTAAGGTCAGGAAAGTCCACCAGCACGCCCATGACTTTAACGGTTTTAGTAACGTCAGTGTCTGCCATTAGACTCATGGTGTGAGATGCCTTGTCATGCTTATGCAGCTTAGCGTGCGCTTTTGCTTCTAACGCAATCGGTTGATGACCGCGTAAATTACGACGACTAATATAAGCTGCGACAGCGGCTTGCTGCTCAGCAATACTCGCATCACTCGCTAGCTCTCCTCGCTTTACCAACCAGTAAAGGATTTGCTGTTTATTGATCACCCCTGGATCGGCCGGTGTACCATGATGCGGTGCACTCACTGCCGAGGTAGACAGCGCCAAAGCACTGCCCAACACACTCGCTAGTACACTCGCCTTAACTGCTTTGTTCATGACGACTTCCTTACCTGTCTTATGACTCGCTATTATTGATAATTTTATAATAGCCAACGAATTCACAAAACATTAACAGGAGTTACTTGCGAAATATACGCCGATGGCAAGCTTTTTTACTTCATTAGATATGACGCTCTACTTTGGTCACGCCAACTCATACCAAAACCAATAACAGGCTCACTAAAAATCAGTGATTTACCATTAGTTTTAAACAAATTGCCACAAGTTTGTCATCCTCAACTAGCCTAGTTTCATGCTACTCTTTACTACCCAGCTACAATTGAACAAACATCTTTTTAGGAATATCAATGGAAACCCTTTCAGCCGCCATAATGTTATTTTTGATTATGGATCCTCTCGGCAACCTGCCAATCTTCAGTGCAGTGCTAAAACATGTAGAAAAAAAACGCCGTAAACAAATCCTGATCCGAGAATTGCTCATCTCGTTGGCAATTATGATGGTATTTTTATTCACAGGTGAGGCCATTCTTAACTTCTTGAGTTTAAAACAAGAAGCAGTCTCTATTGCTGGCGGTATTATCCTGTTCTTAATTGGTATTAAGATGATCTTCCCATCAGAAGGCGGCATAAGTGGTGTTGCTGCAGGTGAAGAGCCGTTTATTGTCCCGCTAGCCATCCCACTCGTTGCGGGTCCATCTATCTTAGCAGCGCTGTTACTATTAGCGCATACTGATCCAAATCGTATGACTGACTGGAGCCTAGCACTGTTTGCTGCTTGGTCAGCTAGCGCGGTGATCTTGATGATGTCTGACGTATTCCACCGCTTATTAGGTGAAAAAGGCTTAACCGCTGTAGAGCGTTTAATGGGTATGTTACTGGTGATGATCTCAATTCAAATGTTACTTGATGGCATTATCGCTTATCTCGAGTTTGCCAAAACCCTATAAGTTTGCGGTAAATACTGCATTGCTCGTAGGCATAAGTTAAATCAGCCTGGTGATGACTTGCACTTCACCAGGCCTGCCCACATTGTAAATTCTGCTCAACTCCGCTATTTGCTTTGCTACAACCCGTAACAGAAGTGATATACTGTAGCACTTTCGACTTTGACTACTTTATATACCTGTTAGGGAATCATGCTCTATCTCGTTGCCAGCTGTATCGCGCTATTATTTGGGCCGCTTTGCTACCGCTTTTTCTCCCAAGGCAGTGGGCTACAAAAAGCGCTCGACGGCTTTATTTTTGTCTCCCTTGGCGGACTTGTTCTCATTCACATCATGCCTGAGCTTCTCGAGCATGGCGGCTGGCTAACGCTGGTTTTTGTTGCCCTTGGGCTTTGGGGGCCAACAGCCAGTGAGCGCGTATTTCATCAGTACTCCCACGTAACCCACAATATCACGCTAGCACTCGGTATCGGCGGACTATTGCTACATACCATCACAGATGGCAGCGCCATGGTGCTAGCTCAGCAAGATAACTATTCAATCATGTTGGCGATTGGGGTTATCCTGCACCGCTTACCCGTTGGCTTAGCCATTTGGTGGCTGCTCAAACCTCAAGTGGGGAGTAAATGGGCAAGCCTAGTCATTGCGGCAATGATGCTGCTAACCGCCGTGGGTTATTTTGGCAGTGAGCAAGTACTTGATCAGTTAAGTCTTGAAAATACAGCCTTGCTGCAAGCATTTGTAACTGGCTCTATTTTGCATGTAGTGTTGCATCAACCCCATGTTGAACATGATCAACAACAAACAGATAAATACCAGTACCACGCTGGAGTAGGCAGCCTATTAGGCTTGGGACTGTTAGCACTAATGCTACACTTTGACGCTGGCTGCAGTGCCAATGGTGATGTTCACGACCATAGTCATCATCATGGACATGACCACGCTCAGGGGTTTGAGCAGTTGCTCGATTGGTTACTCCTAGTTGCCCCTTACCTAGTGCTCGCTTATCTGGGCGCTGCGCTGCGTTTTAAGTTCGACCTAAAACCTGACAGCCACCATTTATTTGCTCAGTGGCTACAAAGACTTATCGGGCCTGAGGCACTCATTATTAGTTTGATGCTGCTTGGTCCCGTTTATGGGGTTATTCATTTACTCGTTGCGCTTGCATTAAGCCTGCTCCTAAGTAAACAAGTAATTGCGGTTACTGACCCACATTCTCAGCTACCGAGCAATTCTTGGCAATTTGGTTTTAGCCACATTGTCGACCGTAGCGCCCCTTGGGTTATTTTTAGTTTAGTGGTGGCTCATGTTATTGGTCATCCTTCAATGCCGTTTGCTAACCCTTATATACAGTTAGCTATTCTATTCGCAGTATTTTTACCGCTGCGTTTTTGCAACCTCGGCGCTGCTATCCTCGCAGTGGCTTTGGCGCTAAGTGGCTGGTCAGCTGCCGCAGTAGTCTTTGTGCTAATCGCCGCGCCGCTTATCAACTTGGCGCAATTTAAGCTTATGAGCGCCTTACAAATAGCTATGAGCATAGCTTGCATAATGGTTGCAGTCGCCGCTATCAACGCGATTGGACTACCACAAGCAAGCCAATACAGCTTACCAAGTTGGCTAAACGGTATTAGCTTAGCCATAATTGCGCTATTGTTTAGTGCAAGTTTGCTAAGAGTCGGCCCGCGAAAGTTTCTTGCTAGGTTAATGCTGAGCCGACCTCATGCGCATCACCATTAGACTAAAGCGATTGGGCTGATATTTTTTTGGAGTTAGAGTATGTGCATTTTGTTTATCGCTGTAGATACTCACCCCAAATATCCTCTCATAGTATGTGCTAATCGCGACGAGTTTCACCATCGCCCAACCCAGGCAGCCCAATACTGGCAAGCTGATAATACTGATAAGCGCATTTTAGCAGGGCGAGATCTTCAAGCTGGCGGTACCTGGCTGGGCGTATCTGAAACAGGGCAATTTGCAGGACTAACAAATATTCGCACAGCTCAGGCAGAGACCCACTTACGAAGCCGCGGTGAGCTCGTGGTCAATGCGTTAGTTCATCAGCTCGACCATCAATGGCTAACCGAGCATGCAGCGCTATATTCACCCTTTAATTTGATTTACGAGCAGCAACAGACGCTGTTTTGCTTCAATAGCCAGCAACAAACATCTATCCCATTAACAAAAGGCTTTCATGCCATTAGTAATGGCGCACTTGATGAGAAGTGGCCGAAAATGGCAAAGGGCGAGCAAGCGCTAGAGCAGTTAATTAAGCAGCAGGGTGAACTCGATATTAATCAGTTGATTGAGATCATGCTCGACAACAGCACAGCTAAGGATGAGCTACTGCCACAAACTGGTATTAGTTTGGAGTGGGAACGCTTGCTGTCGTCTATCTTCATCAAACATGCCGAATATGGCACCCGTTCAACCAGCGTGCTACTCAGAGATAAATGCGGCAGTTGTAGCTTCACTGAGCGCCGCTATGATGGCAAAGGCCGTAATCTGGGTCAGCAAACCTTCTCGCTTACGGTAACACCCTAATGCTGCCTGCGCATATGGCCAGCTAGCTCGCCACACTATGTAGCCCGCGCAGCAGCTGAAAAAATGCAAAGACAAAGCTGTGAGGCGCACCACAAAACTTAACAATCACAGTCAAAAACGCCTATCAGACCCATAAAAAATTAACAACAAATACCAATTTTACAACCTAGATCATAGTTATTTGCCCTTATTAACTGCATACTTCGGTGGTTGCTAATTTACCCTCCGGAGGACACGCCTTGAAGCAGCCCACACAGATTAGTTGGGATCAGTCGATGATCGAGAAGTACAATTACAGCGGTCCCCGTTATACGTCTTATCCGACCGCACTCGAGTTCGACGACACTTTTACTGAGCAAAATTTATTAACGTCGATTGAGAACAGTCAATCAGACAAGTTGTCGCTATATGTGCACATCCCATTTTGTGCCAAGCTTTGTTATTACTGTGGCTGTAATAAAATCATCACTCGCCACGCCCACAAAGCCGACCAATATATTGAATATCTAGCGGCTGAAATTGTTAAGCGCGCACCATTATTTAAAGACTACACAGTGACTCAAATGCACTGGGGTGGCGGCACGCCAACTTTCTTGAGCCCTGAGCAAATCTTAAAGCTTACCGCACTGATTAAATCACACTTCAACTTTGCTGAAGTGGGTGAGTTCTCGATTGAAGTTGACCCACGCGAAATCGAGCTAACTATGCTTGATACTTTGAAAGAAGCAGGTTTCAACCGTATTTCTATCGGTGTACAAGACTTCAATAAAGATGTGCAAAAAGCAGTGAATCGCGAACAAGATGAGCAGTTCATTTTTGACTTAATGTCACGCGCTAAAGAACTTGGGTTTGTATCGACCAACGTTGACCTTATTTATGGTCTACCGCTACAAACACCAGAAACCTTTGCGCAAACTATTGCCCGCATCATCGAGCTATCACCGGACCGTTTATCAGTGTTCAACTATGCTCACTTACCATCGCGCTTTGCCGCTCAGCGTAAGATTAAAGATGCTGACATGCCAACGCCGCAGCAAAAACTAGACATGTTGCACCAAACCATCGAGTCATTAACCAACGCCGGTTATCAATTCATTGGTATGGATCACTTTGCTAAGCCTGACGACGAGCTAGCACGTCTGCAACGTGAAGGTAAACTGCACCGTAACTTCCAAGGTTACACCACGCAAGAAGAGTGTGACCTACTTGGTTTAGGTGTATCTTCAATCAGTCAGATTGGCGATTGCTACGCGCAGAACCAAAAAGACTTACGCCCATACTATGAAGCGATTGATGATCAAGGCCACGCATTGTGGAAAGGCTGTAGCTTAAACCGCGACGACGAAATCCGCCGCGCTGTGATTAAGCAAATCATTTGTCACTTTGACTTAGATATGGCTGACATCGACCAGCGCTTTGACATTAAGTTTGAAGATTACTTCGCAGAAGACCTAGAGCTAATGCAGACCTTCCTCGATGACAAGCTGGTAGATATTACCGACCGTCGTTTAACTGTGAGCCCAACGGGTCACCTGCTCATTCGTAATATCTGTATGTGTTTTGATGTGTACTTCCGTCAAAAAGCCCGTCAGCAGCAGTTCTCTCGCGTGATTTAATCACCCGATTTCGATACTGTTTAGATGCAAAAAAGCCAGCTTAAGCTGGCTTTTTTAATGTTTGAATATGCAAGGTTGTTGGTTAATACCTAACGCTTTCTCGCTAGTTACGAGGCAAACCTCACCTATAGACTAAGCCGCTATTAAGCCGACTTTGCACGAACCTTGTCGTAAAGTGCTTGTTTACTTGCCGCTGACATAAATGCCATTTCCACGCCATTGCGCTGCAGCTGTGCTAACTGCTCGTCAGTTAAACCCATTTCAGATTTCACCACGCGATACTCATGACCAATGTCGATAGCACTTACCCCTGGGTCATCAGTATTAAGGCCAATACACACTCCAGCATCCATAAACTTAGTCAGAGGGTGAGAGTCATAATCAGCCACAGTTGAAGTATGTAAATTACTGGTTGGGCAAGACTCAATACCAATATTGTTGGCAGCCAGGTACTCCATCAACTTAGGGTCATGGATAGCATTAACACCATGACCAATTCGGGTTGCACCTAAGTCTTGAATCGCTTGCCACATACTTTCAGCACCTGCCGCTTCGCCAGCATGTGCAGTAATCGCTAAACCGGCATCACGTACTTGCTTAAAATGGTCGGTAAACAGCTCTCCTGGAAAACCTAACTCATCACCAGCTAAATCCATCGCTACCAGCTTTTCTTTGTGCGCTAATAGGCCATCTAATTCTTGCTGACAAGCCTGCTGACCAAACGAGCGCGACATAATACCAATGAGGTTGACCTCAACATCAAACTGCTTCAAGCCGGCTTGTACGCCATCAATGACCGCTTCAACCACACCTTCAATTGGCAACTTATGATTCATTGCCATGTAGTAAGGGCTGAACCTCAGTTCGGTGTAATCCAAACCTGATACAGCTGCATCCTCGACGTTTTCATATGCAACGCGTTTCACTGCATCTAAGTCTGCCAATACAGCAACCATCCAATCTAGTTTCTTTAAAAAGTTAACCAGATTGTTCTCTTTGCCCTGAATTTGCACAAAAGGTGCAAGCGTTTCCAGGCTTTGCGCTGGTAGCTCAATACCGTGCTTGTGGCCTAATTCCCAAATGGTATTTACCCTGACATTGCCATCTAAATGACGATGCAAATCAACCAATGGTAGTGTTTTATCGATCATACTTTGCCCCTATACAAAATTTGCTCGCCAGTGGTTTGATTTATCGGTCTGAGCATTGAGCAAGTTTAACATAATAATACAAACACACAGTTCTTTAATTAACATAAAGTGACAATTTTCAGCAGAGTTTTCTGATTCAGTGACATGTTTTTTATGCAAGTATCGGGCATACTCAAGCTATCTGACTCGGAAGTTTTAAGGAATAATAATGCGCGTTTCACTGTTATCACTGCTTGCTGTAGCAGCCATCTCAGGCTGCTCAGTCAATACCACTTCATTTGAAGCTCAAAAAAATGCTTATGATGCAAAGCGCATTAATCCAACGCAAACTAACCAGGCTAAAAATACTCAAACTGACACAACAAAAGCGATAAAAGCAGCGCCAATTATCGCCAAAGACGTGCAAGACCTAATTGATAAAAGCTGGGCACACACTTTAGCAAGCAATCCAGGTATGGCAGCCCAATTTGGTGATGAATCAGCAAAAGGTAAACTCACAGATATGTCGCCAGAAGCACTTGCCCAGCGCCATATCACCACCAAGAGTTTACTTGATGCAGCCAAAGCGATTGATCGCAGCGAGTTGAGCAATAGCGACCTAATTAATTTGACTATTTTGCAAGACCAACTGCAAAACCAGGTCGATATGTACCGTTTTAAGGATCACTACCTGCCAATCACCGCAGAAAGTGGTTTTCATGCCTACATAGCTTCAATTGCCAATGGCCGTTTTAAAACTTATGCCGACTATCAGCACTATTTAGCCAAATTAGAAGCACTGCCAAATTACTTTGCCCAGCAAACATTCTGGCTTAAACAAGGACTTAGCGTTGGTATTACTCCAGCAAAAGTCACACTAAACGGTTTTGAAAACAGTATTAGCCCTTACATTACCGAGCCGAGTGACAGTGGCTATTACCAACCGTTTGAGCAATTCCCTAAGCATTTTACTAAAGCGCAGCGTGACGAATTAACCCTACAAGGCTTACAAGCAATACGCGATAAAGTCATTCCTAGCTATCAAGCGTTTTATGACTTTATGACCGAGGAATACATTCCTAATGCTCGTGAAGAAATCGCCGCATCGGCTATGCCAGATGGTGAAGCCTTCTACGCTAACCGCGTTAGCTACTACACCACACTAGATATGACAGCAGATGAGGTTCACCAACTAGGACTAAAAGAAGTCGCCCGTATTCGCGCTGAAATGCAGCAAATTATCGATGACGTAGAGTTTAAAGGCAGCTTTGCAGACTTCTTACACTTCCTGCGCACCGACCCACAGTTTTACCCAAAAACAGCTGAGGAATTGTTAAAAGAAGCCTCATACATCGCCAAAAAAGCCGATGCCATGTTACCTAAGTACTTTGGTAACCTACCGCGCCAACCTTACGGCATAGCACCAGTTCCAGCAGAAATCGCCCCTAAATATACGACCGGTCGATATTCTGGTTCAAACAGCGATGACCAACCTGGTTATTACTGGGTAAATACTTATGCATTGGAGCAGCGCCCATTGTATGAGCTAGAGGCGCTAACATTGCACGAAGCCGTGCCCGGTCATCATTTACAAATTGCCTTAACTAAAGAGTTGGATAACTTGCCAAACTTCCGTCGCTATAGCTATATCTCGGCATTTGGCGAAGGTTGGGGATTGTATTCTGAATACTTAGGGTTAGAAGCAGGCTTCTATCAAGACCCTTATAGCAACTTTGGTCGTTTAACCTATGAGATGTGGCGTGCCGCTCGCCTGGTTGTAGATACTGGTATGCATGCCAAAGGCTGGACACGCCAACAAGCAATCGACTACATGGCAAGTAACACCGCACTGTCGATGCATAACGTCACCACAGAGATTGACCGCTATATCTCATGGCCAGGTCAAGCTCTGTCATACAAGATTGGTGAGTTAACCATTAAGCGCTTGCGAGCAAAAGCCGAAAATGCACTCGGTGAAGACTTTGATATTCGCGCCTTCCACGACGCGGTGTTAGAAAATGGCTCGGTGCCTATGCCGATCCTTGAGCAAATGATTGATCAGTTTATTGCTAAGTATCAATCCTAGCTTTGATTGCCGCTAAGTATAAATGGCCAGCAGCGATTTGCCCCTGCTGGCTTTTTAATATCTATCATTTGCTCAAGGCTTGCGTTGACTCTCTTGCCCAGCCCATAATGAGCCATCCAAGTTGTAACTGATATCCATTAATGACTCAGCGCTTCTCCTCAGAACACGAACTAAATAACCAGCAGCTAACTGACTTCTGGCAACAAGTGTCGCAACAGCAACTCATCTGCCGTGACCAACTAAAGCTTGCCTACGCTTACATTCATCATCCTGATAACAACAAAGCGATCGTAATAAGCAATGGTCGTGTTGAGTCTTATATCAAATATCGCGAGTTAATGTATGACCTGTATCAGCAAGGATATAGTGTTTATGCAATAGATCACCGGGGGCAAGGATTGTCACAAAGACAAACCAGCAACCCACATCAGGGTTTTGTGGCTAACTTTGATGATTATGTTGATGATTTAGAGTTGTTTGTCGAGCAAGTTGTGCTTCCTCAACAACACGAACAACTGTACTTGCTGGCTCACTCAATGGGAAGCGCCATTGCGACCCTATTACTACAACGACAACCAAACTGGTTTAACTCGGCGGTGTTTTCAGCACCCATGTTTGGTATCAAACTGCCAGTACATAAACAATTTATCTTGTGGTTAGCAAGAAGGCTAAACCGTTGCAAATCTCAAGGGGCGCTATACCATTGCAACTATGTCCTTGGTGGCAGCGATTACGACGCACCTAGCTTTGCTGATAATCACCTAACTCACAGCCAACTTCGCTACCAAGACTACCGCAATACTTATGCGCAAACCCCTAGTGTGCAATTAGGCTCGCCCACCAATCACTGGTTAATTGAAGCCATTGTCGCTGCAGATAAGTGCGTTGAAATCAGTGCCGCAATTAAAACGCCCAGGCTTATCCTGCAGGCAAGCGAAGATAAAATTGTCTGCAACAGTGCCCAAGATGCCAGCCTAAACGACATGTGCCATAAAGTAGTGGTACAGGGCTCGTCCCACGAGGTATTTATTGAGTCAGACTCAATGCGCGACTTTGCGTTAAATAAAGCGCTGTCATTTATGTCACAACACTCAATGAAAGCTGCGACTGAATCAACTGCTTAGTGTCGGTGATATTCAGAGGGCGGCTAATAATATAGCCCTGGAAGTAGCTACAACGGGCTTGTGTTAATTTGTGAAGCTGCATCTTGTTTTCAATATGCTTGCCAACCACAGGCAAAGATAATTGTCTTGCCAAATCAACTACACCGTTAAGTACGTTGATTGATTCCGTAGAGCTTTCAAGGTTATTTAGATAATGTTGTGACAACTTCACCTGTGAGAAACCTATCCCCTGGATCTGATAAAACGCGCATAAACCAGCACCAAAATCATCCAGCGCTACTTTCAATCCGTGGCGCTGAAGCTCCAATAACTTTAATCTTGCCTCATCAGCATTAACCGAGAAGATGTCGCCTTTAAGCTCAAGCTGAATGTTCTGTAGTTTAACCTTTTTGGACTGGATCTTACTCACCACCATAGAGACAAAGTGGCTTTGATGAAAATGACGCGATGAAATATTAATGGAGATCAGTGGTGCTTGTTGCTCATCTTGCTGTAACTCACGAATTAAGTGGCAAGCTTGTTCAATCGCCAATAACTCTAGCTCAAAAATGCTGTCAGACAGCTCGGCAATAGGAATAAACTTTTTCGGCGAAATAAAGCCATGTAATGGGTGATACCAGCGCAGTAAAGCCTCTAACGAATGCAATCGCCCAGCCTGATCGACTACAGGTTGATAAACTAAGGAAATTTGCTCGCTTGCCAACGCCTGTTTGAGCTCATGGCCCAAATCAAATGGGCGCGAATTCTCATCATAATGTGGGTAGTAGATTGCGCAGCCGTTAGAGCGACTATCTTTTGCTTGAACAAGTGCACCATCAGCCCGAGCTAACAAGGTTTGCGGTTCTAATGACTCAATGCCCTCGAATACAACAATACCCACCCGCGCTGAGATCGATAAGTTCTGCTCGGAGACACTGAAGCTACGACCAATTAGCTGTCTAACCTCACTTGCCAACGCCAAGGCACGCTTATTGGCTTGTTCTAACTCCCCACCAAAATTTCGCGCCAGGATCACAAATTCATCAGAGCCAAGGCGAGCCACCGTACCCACATGAGAAAAAGCACCGGTTAGGCGCGCGGCAATTTGAATAAGCAATCTGTCGCCAATCTGCCGACCCAGCGCATCGTTAATCAACTTGAAGTTGTTAAGGTTAATCATTAACAACGCGGAGAACTGGCCGGCCTTGCGGCTGTAGACCTGTAAATCATAAAGCTCATTGGCCAGAGACTCACGGTCAATCAAATCAGTTAAGTTGGACTGACTTGCATTTTTGCTCGGTGCGAGCCGCTGAGTTTTCACGTCACCAGTTACATCAGTAATACTGCCAATAAGCCTTGTTGGGCTGCCTTTTGAGTCCCATTCAACTGTTTTCCCACGATCAAGCACCCAGGTGTAACGTCCAGTTTTGTGCCTAAGACGGTGAACACTTTCATAGTTATCTGTTTTGTTATTGATATAGTTCTGTAAAGTAAGCAGTACCTGAGGTTTATCTTCTGGGTGTAAGCGCGACTCCCACACACTGTAATCATTGTCTAACTCGTAGGCTTGATAACCTAAAATTTCTTTCCAGCGGTCAGAAATAAACACATCACCCGATACTAAATCCCAATCCCAAATACCATTGCGAGCCCCCTCTACAGCGAACAGCCAACGCTGCTCAGCATCATTGAGGCGCTTGTTACAACGGCTTAGCTTACCGCTTACCAGTTTTAAGTAATCGCGAAGATCGGCGACCTCTTTAGATGGGCTGACAAAATCAGCATCAAAACTATCTTCGCCTACATGCCTAGCACTAGCGCTGAGCCGCTTGAGTGGCTTTACAAGCAACCAGTGAAGCGTAAGACAAAAGAAAATAATCGCTATTAGTCCAGAAGCCTGTACATAGACAAAGCGGGCTAATAGTTGGTCTGAGGCACTAGAAACTAGGCCTGAAATGCCATATTCAAGATAGATAAGGTTAATGGTGTTGGAATAGCTGTAGCGATTGTTACTATTCAAAGGGTAATAGACTTGGATTTCCAGTCGCTCGAAGTCAATATCGACAAACGCTTGCTCGTTGGTAACAACATTTTGATGAAGTTGCTCTTGGTATCCCTCAAGTACACTCTTTGCGTTACTCTCACGCCAAATAACATGGTTGGCGTAATGTATCTCTCCAGACATATCTAGCAGTGCATAAACCTGCATATTAACATCAGTGCCAACCAGGGAAACTTCTTGCTCAATACGCTCTAAATCTTGGTTCGATAAGGCTGACTCAACTACATGGCGCATTCGGAATAAAGAACTAGTAATTTGTTCTGACTTAGATTCGGCAAGGTCTTGCTGCAGTTGACTTCGCTCAACAAAGAACTGGATTGTTACGATCACCGTGAATAGCACCACAACAAAGGTCGGTACCAGTAGGCTCAGGGAGATTTTGGGGAAACGATTCAACATACATCCAATGTAATAGTAAAAGCCAAACAAAATGAATAGCTAACAGAAACTTACCTAACAATAGAATACTGCGTAGGTTCGCTATTAGTCTATAGGGATGAGTCTAAGTATTTTGAATTAAGCACAAAGTTGTAGCTGAAAATTTACAGCAAAGTAGCTGTAGGATGTAGCAGCACTTACCTACAAATCGATGAAAGGAAAACAAACCTAAATGTTGAACCTCGTAAAACGAAAAAAGCCTCATCAATCGATGAGGCTTTTCTCTTTATGTTGGCGGAGCGGACGGGACTCGAACC
>NZ_JAAIKQ010000013.1:0-75551 GCF_012263345.1 Shewanella sp. WXL01
TAGACACAAGGGATTTAAAATCCCTCGCTGAATAAGCGTGCCAGTTCAAGTCTGGCCTCGGGTACCATTATTAACTCTGTTAAGAGTGGTGTATCAAAGCCTCAACGAAAGTTGGGGCTTTTTTGCGTTTATACCTACAGTAAAATTTTGGTGAATTTAAAATCCCACGTGCTCTTGTTGAAAAGAAGGAGCGCCACTTTAGTTTTTTAAGATTAGCCTTGACTAAGTAATCACAGCAATGTCGCACGATTTAAGGCTAGGATTTACTATAAACCCGTAATTGGTTTAGATTCTGATCCTGTGCTTCACGCCATTGTAAACTTGGTAATAAGGTTGATATGAAAGTTATATTGCTAGCAGATGACCCCGGCAGTGCTCCTGCGGTTGCTCAATGGTACTTTGACGAGTGGTGCAGGGAGTCTGGGCGTTACTCGTTAGAGCAGGTGAGACAAAAGGTCGATGCTGCGGCTAGTCGTGATACATTGCCAATGTTAATGCTAGCAAAAGACCAACATCAATTACTGGGCGCTGCTGAACTAAAAACCTACGAAATGGAGCGGTATCCAGAGTACCAGTATTGGCTTGGTGGCGTGTATGTTAGTGAACATGCAAGAGGGCAAGGTGTGGCGTCTAGCTTAGTTCATGAAGCTATCAACCGTGCAAGGCTCGCTGGGATGAAACACTTGTACTTGCAAACCGAAGACTTATCAGGTGGTTTGTATGCTAAGTTTGGTTTTAAAAAAGTGCATCAGATAGTGGATAAAGGCGATGACGTTATCGTTATGAAATTAGACATTTAAATGTTTTATCTTTGTGGTGGAGCGGCCTGGCCGGCTAGGTATCTACTGAAGCTATTTTAAGTAGCTCAGTTGCCCATAAATTTACCTTTCTCACATTATCCTTATAAATATCAACTTACTATGCAAACACTATAAGTGTGCATATAAATATGTTAACGTTCGCGCCTTTACAATTGGCTAGCTAAATCATGCTTGCGCCGTGTTAAAATAAATAACAGTAAAAAGATAATTAAATGACTGAATACGAAAAAATGAAGCAGGGCTACGATTTCGATGCCGGCGATAAGGAAATCTGCCAAGTGCGCGCTAATGCACTGACCTTGACGACAAAAATCAATCATTGTGGCGATAGCGAGGTTGTCCAGCAACTGGCAAAGGATTTGCTCGGTCAAATCGGTAATAATTCATTTATCACAGCGCCGTTTAAATGTGAATTTGGCAAAAATATCATTATCGGCAGCAATAGCTTTATCAATATGGGTTGCACTATTTTGGATGGAGCTGAAGTCCGTATTGGCGACAATGTGCTTATTGCTCCTTCTGTTCAGTTATATAGCGCATCACACTCCTTAGATTATAAAGCGCGCCGTGGGTGGAAGACATTCTGTAAGCCAATCGTTATTGAGGACGATGTCTGGATCGGCGGTAACGTGGTGATTAACCAAGGCGTGACGATCGGAGCGCGCAGTGTGGTTGCAGCTAGCTCAGTCGTTAATCAGGATGTACCAGCAGATACTGTTGTTGGCGGCGTACCAGCAAAAGTTATAAAAAAATTAAATCAATAAACTCTTCTTCAATTCATCATCATTATATTAACCCCGTATTATCTCCATCAATTAGTCGCTAGCTGCACCTTTAAGCCCTAGTCGGGGCTAGCGCTTTTTTGTGCTACTTATCGATCAGATAAACTCGTTAGACGTGCAAATATGTCGACAATCGTAGGTCCTAGTTATCAGTTTAAACTTCAGGTCACTAATTTTTGTCGACAATTTGCGCAAATTGATGTTGATCTATGTCTCAAAATTGCTATATTGTCGACAATGATTTTATTAACAACTTGGTTACCCATGTCGCCATCGCAAGCAAAACCGATTACTTCTGCTGATAAAACCTTCATTTCATTAAGAAATGATATTGTTGAAGGCGTTATTTCAGCAGGAAGTAAATTAAGTGAGCCTGAATTGTCGACAAAGTATCAGGTTAGCCGAGCGGTTATTCGTGAAGCCATTAATCGATTAGAGACTTGCCGTCTAGTTGAGCGTAAAGCCAATGTTGGTGCACGCGTGGTATCACTATCACTCGATGGCTTGTTAGAGCTTTATCAAGTTCGCGAGTCGCTTGAAGGTATGGCGGCACGCTTAGCGGCCCAGAACATGACAGATCAAGAAGTAAGCGATCTAAACGCTTTGCTTAATCACCATTTTGATCGCGTTAAAGACGGCACTAGCTACTATCAAGAAGCGGGCGATGTCGACTTTCATTACCGCATTATCCTAGGCAGCAACAATCAACACCTTATCTCTTTGCTCATTGATGGTATTTATCATCTGGTTCGCATGTATCGGGTTCAGCTTGGTATGGCTGGACCAAGGGTAAGTACTGCATTTGATGAGCATAAACATATCGTTCAAGCAATTAGTAACCGTGACGCTGAATTAGCCGAAATGCTAATGCGCCGTCACATCATGTATTCAAGAAATAATATCGAAAACAAGCTCAAGTAAATTGAGTCTGTCTCATTTTCAAAGGGAGTCACTATGAGCGCAGGAAAGAAATTTCGCCAAGCACTTGTTGATAATAAGCCACTACAAATTGTCGGCACGATCAACGCTTACACGGCAATGATGGCAAAGCAAATTGGTCACCAGGCTATTTATCTGTCTGGAGGCGGCGTCGCTAACGCATCTTATGGCTTACCTGATCTAGGTATGACCTCACTTAACGATGTCACCGTAGACGTGCAACGTATCACTTCAGCTTGTGACTTACCGTTAATGGTCGATATCGACACTGGTTGGGGCGGCGCGTTTAACATCGCGAAAACTATTCGCGATATGGAAAAAGCCGGCGCAGCAGCTGTGCACATGGAAGATCAGGTTGCACAAAAGCGTTGTGGTCATCGCCCAAATAAAGAAATCGTTTCGACTGAAGAGATGGTCGATCGTATTAAAGCTGCCGTTGATGCGCGCACCGACCCAGACTTTTTCATCATGGCGCGTACAGACTCCTTTGCTCAAGAAGGCTTAGAAGCGGCGATTGAACGTGCTAAAGCTTATGTTGCAGCAGGTGCAGACGGTATTTTTGCTGAAGCTGTAAAAACCGAAGAACATTACCGCGCATTTGCTGATGCCCTAGATGTGCCAATTTTGGCCAACATTACAGAGTTTGGCCAAACCGAGCTTTGGAACAAGGAGCAACTTGGTGAGTGGGGCGCCGCTATGGTGCTTTATCCATTAAGTGCCTTTAGAGCAATGAATAAAGCCGCAGAAATGGTTTATACCTCGATTTTAGAAAATGGCGACCAAAAAGCGGTAGTCGATAGTATGCAAACGCGTATGGAACTCTACGATTACCTTGGTTACCACGCTTACGAGCAAAAGTTAGATCAGCTATTTGCTGAAGGCAAAAATAAGTAAATCAAACTTCAACCGCCCAGATGTTAGCTAATGCTAGTTGGAATTGCTGAGTTATCGTTTGGGCCTGACAACACTTTAAAATAATAGGAACGCAGTCATGGTAGATAAAAAATTAGGTGGTGCAGGTTTACGTGGTCAAAGTGCAGGTGAAACTGCTTTATGTACGGTAGGTAAATCAGGTTCTGGTTTGACTTATTGTGGTTATGACGTGTCAGATCTTGCTGATAACGCAACATTCGAAGAAGTCGCTTACCTGCTATTCAATGGTGAGCTACCAACAAGCGCGCAGCTAGATGCTTATAAAACTGAGCTGCACGGTATGCGTGATTTACCACAAGCACTAAAAGAAGTGCTGCAACGCATTCCTGCTGATGCACACCCTATGGATGTGATGCGCACAGGTTGCTCATTCTTAGGTAATTTAGAACCAGAGAACGACTTTAGCGAGCAAAACAAAGCAGCTAACCGTTTATTAGCCGCATTCCCAGCAATCATGGTGTACTGGTACAAGTATTCACATGAGGGCGTTGAAATTGATTGTGTGACTGACGAAGAGTCTATCGGCGGTCACTTCCTTAAACTGCTGCGCGGCGAAACGCCATCTGAGCAGCACCGTAAGGTGATGGATGTGTCATTAATTCTTTATGCTGAGCATGAGTTTAATGCATCTACCTTTACCGCTCGCGTTTGTGCATCAACACTGTCAGATATGTTCTCATGTATCACTGGCGCAATTGGTTCGCTTCGCGGTCCATTACATGGCGGCGCAAACGAAGCGGCTATGGACATGATCCAAAAGTTCAAGTCTCCAGCAGATGCCAAAGAGCAAATGGCTGGCATGCTTGAGCGCAAAGAGAAAATCATGGGCTTTGGCCATGCGATTTATCGTGAGTCAGATCCGCGTAACGTGATTATTAAGGCCTGGTCTGAAAAGCTCGCGCAAGAATTTGGTGACACCTCGCTATACGACATCTCTGTTGCTTGTGAAGAATACATGTGGGACACCAAAAAACTATTCTGTAATGCTGACTTCTTCCATGCTTCGGCGTATCACTTCATGGGCATTCCAACTAAGTTGTTCACGCCAATTTTCGTGTGCTCACGTCTAACAGGTTGGGCGGCTCACGTGATGGAGCAACGTGCCAATAACCGTATTATCCGCCCAAGTGCAGATTACACCGGTAGCGAGCCACGTAAAGTTGTGCCAATTGCTGAGCGTTAATTTACATATTTGCAGTAATTAACAATGAAAGTGCTCAAGTAACCATAATCACTGAGCACTTTCAAAGCACATAGCAGTATGCGCTTAACTTGCGCTTTGGTTTTGTATCACAACAACAAACAAGCCAAGTTGAGCTGCATTGCAGTATAGAGAACGCCTATGAATACCCAATATCGTAAGACACTAGCCGACAGTGGGCTAGATTACTTTGATACCCGTGAAGCTGTTGAAGCCATCGATCCAGGCAGCTACAAAACCTTACCCTACACATCACGCGTACTAGCGGAAAACCTAGTCCGTCGCTGCTCACCAGAAACCCTAACAGATAGCCTTAAGCAGCTAATTGAACGCAAGCGTGACCTTGATTTCCCTTGGTATCCAGCGCGAGTAGTTTGTCATGACATTCTTGGGCAAACTGCTCTAGTTGATTTAGCTGGTCTACGTGATGCGATTGCAGAAAAGGGCGGTGACCCAGCTAAAGTTAACCCGGTTGTGCCAACGCAGCTGATTGTTGACCACTCATTAGCCGTAGAGCACGCTGGTTTTGAAAAAGACGCGTTCGAGAAGAACCGCGCTATTGAAGATAGACGTAATGAAGATCGTTTCCACTTCATTAACTGGACTAAAACTGCATTTAAGAATATTGATGTCATTCAGCCGGGTAACGGCATTATGCATCAGATTAACTTAGAGAAGATGTCGCCGGTCATTCAAGCACGCGATGGTGTAGCATTTCCTGACACCTTAGTTGGCACAGACAGTCACACACCACATGTTGATGCGCTAGGTGTTATCGCTATTGGTGTTGGTGGCCTAGAGGCTGAAAGTGTGATGCTTGGCCGCCCATCGTACATGCGCCTGCCGGATATTGTTGGTGTTGAGCTAGTTGGTAAACGTCAGCCTGGCATTACCGCAACGGATATCGTTTTAGCAATCACTGAATTTTTACGTCAAGAGCGTGTTGTATCTACTTACCTTGAGTTCTTTGGAGAGGGCGCAGCTGATTTAACCCTTGGCGATCGCGCAACCATTTCGAACATGACACCTGAGTTTGGTGCAACCGCTGCCATGTTCTATATCGATGATAAAACCATTGATTACCTGCGTATTACCGGCCGCGATGATAAGCAAATCAAGTTAGTCGAGCAATACGCTAAACAAACTGGGCTTTGGGCTGATGATTTAACTGAAGTTGAATACGAGCGTGTTCTTAAGTTCGACTTATCTACAGTAGTACGTAATATTGCGGGCCCTTCTAATCCGCATCGCCGCGTAGCGACAACAGACTTAGCCGAGCAGGGGATCTCAGTATCGAACGAGCCAGCGGCTAAAGATGGCGAAATGCCAGATGGCGCATGTATTATTGCTGCTATTACTAGCTGTACCAATACCTCAAATCCACGCAACGTGATTGCCGCAGGTCTAGTGGCACGTAATGCTAATAAGCTAGGACTGACGCGTAAGCCTTGGGTGAAAACGTCACTCGCTCCAGGCTCAAAAGCAGTACAGCTTTATCTTGAGGAAGCTGGGTTATTGCCACACCTTGAAGCATTGGGCTTTGGCATTGTGGCGTTTGCCTGTACAACTTGTAATGGCATGAGCGGCGCGTTAGATCCTAAGATCCAACAAGAAGTCATTGATCGCGACTTATACGCCACTGCAGTATTGTCAGGTAACCGTAACTTTGACGGTCGTATCCATCCTTATGCTAAACAAGCGTTCCTGGCATCACCGCCACTAGTCGTCGCTTATGCAATTGCGGGTACAGTTCGCTTTGATATCGAAAAAGATAGCTTAGGTAAAGACGCGCAAGGTAATGATATTACCCTTAAAGATCTGTGGCCGACAGATGAAGAGATTGATGCAGTCATCGCCCAAAGCGTTAAGCCAGAGCAATTTAAGAAAGTTTATGAGCCAATGTTCGACCTTAAAGTTGAATACGGTGATGAAACTAATCCGCAATATGATTGGCGCCCTCAAAGCACCTATATTCGCCGCCCGCCATACTGGGAAGGCGCGTTAGCGGGTGAGCGTACCATGAAAGGTATGCGCCCATTAGCCGTGCTTGGTGACAACATCACGACCGATCACTTATCGCCATCCAACGCGATTTTGTTAGACAGCGCAGCGGGTGCTTATCTGCACAAAATGGGCTTACCTGAAGAAGACTTCAACTCGTATGCGACTCACCGCGGCGATCACCTGACTGCTCAGCGTGCAACATTTGCCAACCCTAAACTGTTCAACGAAATGGTTAAGGAAAATGGTGAAGTTAAGCAAGGCTCATTAGCGCGTATTGAGCCAGAAGGCACAGTGACACGCATGTGGGAAGCGATTGAAACTTACATGGACCGTAAACAGCCGCTTATCATTATTGCCGGTAAGGATTATGGTCAAGGCTCATCACGTGACTGGGCAGCAAAAGGTGTACGCCTTGCGGGTGTTGAAGTGATTGTTGCCGAAGGGTTTGAGCGTATTCACCGCACTAACTTGGTTGGTATGGGCGTATTGCCGCTTGAGTTTACTGGTGGCGATACCCGTCATACTTATCAGATTGATGGCACTGAGACATTTGATGTCATTGGTGAGCGTAAACCGGGTGCACTGTTAACTCTTATCGTAAGTAAATCTAACGGCGATCAAATTAATATTCCGGTCAAATGTCGTCTAGATACCGCTGAAGAAGTAAGCGTGTATGAAGCTGGCGGCGTATTACAACGCTTTGCCCAAGACTTTTTAGCGCAAAACGCATAAGTCATTTAAGTCTATAGAAGCTTCACTCTATAGAAGCTAGCTCGAACAATATACGAGCTAGCTTACTATAGCTTTCAAGCGACAGGTTGTTCTAGTAGCTTTATTTGCTAAAGCTTGGCTGCTAGAAATTAGCTAAATTTCTCTACAAAACAAGGGGCAATAATGTCTGTAACAACACAGCCTTTTAAACCTCAGTTAAAAATTCCAGCAACTTACATGCGCGGTGGAACCAGTAAAGGGGTGTTCTTTAACCTTGCTGATCTGCCACTTGACGCCCAAGTTGCTGGCCGCGCACGTGATAACCTATTGCTGCGCGTTATTGGTAGTCCCGACCCTTATGCAAAACATACTGACGGTATGGGCGGCGCAACGTCGAGCACAAGTAAGACAGTAATTTTGTCAAAAAGTACAGTGGCAGATCACGATGTTGACTATCTATTTGGTCAAGTTGCTATTGATAAACCCGCGATTGATTGGAGCGGTAACTGTGGCAACTTAACCGCAGCTGTTGGCGCCTTTGCCATTAGCCAAGGTTTAGTGGATGCTTCACGTATTCCAAATGATGGTATTGCTGTCGTGCGTATTTGGCAGGCAAATATCAGTAAAACCATTATCGCCCATGTGCCTATCGTTAATGGCGAGGTGCAAGAGACAGGCGACTTCATGCTTGATGGTGTGACATTTCCTGCCGCTGAAGTAAAGGTTGAGTTTGTTGACCCTGCAGATGGTGACGGAGCGCTGTTCCCAACAGGTAACTTGGTTGATGACTTAAATGTCCCCGGCGTGGGCACGTTTAAAGCGACCATGATTAATGCAGGTATTCCGACCATCTTTGTCAATGCTGATGAGATAGGCTACAGCGGTACTGAGCTGCAAGAAGCAATAAACAATGATGAAGCAGCTCTTACGCGGTTTGAAACCATTCGCAGCTACGGTGCGTTGCAAATGGGGCTAATTACCGATCTCGAGCAAGCCAAGACGCGTCAACATACGCCTAAAATTGCTTTTGTATCTCCATCTAAGAGCTATGTAAGTTCAAGTGGCTCTGAGGTTGATGCACAGAGTATTGATTTATGTGTCCGCGCGTTATCTATGGGTAAACTGCATCACGCTATGATGGGTACTGCGGCGGTTGCCATCGGCACTGCAGCGGTTATCCCTGGTACCTTAGTTAACCTCGCTGCAGGTGGAGATGTTCAAGGCGAAGTGGTGTTTGGTCATCCGTCCGGCACACTTAAAGTTGGCGCTGTTGCAACAAATGAAACTGGTAGTTGGCAGGTTAACAAAGTCAGTATGAGCCGAAGTGCAAGGGTACTGATGGAAGGAAACGTACGTGTGCCACAAGAGCACATTTAGTTTTAAAAAGCAGCGTACCCCGCTGCTTTTTTATTACTCAAATTTGATATCAAAAAATTTGATAGTTAATGGGTGGTGAAAGATTTTATTTGGGATTAATTGGAACTCCATAGCCTTTTAGTTATCAAATAATCCGTTTTAAGGAGTAGTAAGTTGCAGGAGCAAGTAATTTTATTGATCTCTACTACAGCATTGCTTTTGGGCTCACCGGGCCCAGTACCGATAAGTCTTGCTATTAACGGCATGTGTTTTGGCGTGCGAGAAAGTTTAGGTTATCTGTTTGGTATTTTGACTGGATTAGTTTGGGTGATGCTATCTACCAGCGTTGGCTTGGCCTTGGTAATTGAAACTATGCCGCATGTGAGTCGCGCCCTGCAGTATTTGGCATTTGCCTACCTCATGTATGTGGCGTACAAAATAGCTAAGGCGCCATTACCAATGCCAAAAGAACAGCTTACTAGCAAGGAGCAAACAGGGGATCCGCATCCTGGTTTTCTTGACGGGTTTACTTTGAATCTGATTAATCCTAAAGCCTATGCAGCTATGTTAGCCATTTTCTCAAGTGTGAGTTTATCGTTGGAATCTCAGGTAACGAGCATGACTTACACAGCGACCACCTGTCTAT
The DNA here is from genome assembly GCF_012263345.1 of Shewanella sp. WXL01. NCBI lineage: Bacteria > Pseudomonadati > Pseudomonadota > Gammaproteobacteria > Alteromonadales > Shewanellaceae > Shewanella > Shewanella sp. WXL01. The sequence continues at coordinate 9,394 of NZ_JAAIKQ010000013.1, forward strand.
TGGTTGCTATTGTTGTTGACAGTGCATGGTTGGTGCTTGGCGGTTTAGCCAAGCCTTGGTTTAGTCGTGTGGTCGTTGATTCGCCTGAGCGCGCAATGCGCATTAAACAGTTATTCGCATTCAGTTTAGTGCTAGTTGTGGTTTATAGCGTGGTGATCTAGCTATTTCAACTTGCAGCGAACACTTTTATTTTAATGTTAACTTAGTGTTGCAATAACAGTCGTTTAGCCTATTATCCCAATTAAGTTAGTGTTTCATTTGTCATCAAACTGTCATTGATATCAGTAAGGCTGGATTGCGTGAATTTACACTTAGCATCAAGGCCATACATTGTAGGGAAGATTTTATGGTAGAGCATATTACTGGGATGCTAGCGCTAATTGGTGTGTTGTCGCTTGTTTGTCAGTGGGTTGGTTGGAAGTTAAGGCTCCCTGCAATCTTACCTTTGTTGTTGTGCGGTTTACTGCTTGGCCCAGCTCTCGATATTCTCCAGCCTGATGAATTGTTCGGCGATTTATTATTCCCGATCATCTCATTAGGTGTTGCCGTTATCTTGTTTGAAGGGGCGTTAACCCTTAACTTTAAAGAAATTAATGAGCATGGCCGTATGGTCAGCCATCTTGTATCGGTTGGCGCTCTCATTACCTGGGCGTGTATTGCGCCAGCAGCTCACTATATCCTTGGATTTGATTGGTCGATCGCTTGCCTGTTCGGCGCTTTAGTGGTGGTTACAGGTCCGACTGTAATTGTTCCTATGCTGAGAACTGTGCAGCCAAGCGCAAAACTGTCTAGCATTTTGCGCTGGGAAGGCATAGTTATTGACCCAATAGGTGCACTGCTTGCGGTTTTAGTCTACGAGTATATTGCGGTAACAGCAGATCCTACTACCCATGTATTGTATGCGCTTGGCCTGACCTTATTGATTGGTCTAGGTGGCGGAGCGCTCTCTGGTTATCTTGTAGGTGTTGCGCTGCGCCGTAATCTATTTCCGCACTATTTAAAAAACACCGCTGTGTTAACCATTATGTTGGGGATATTTGTTGGCTCAAATCTATTGCAGGAAGAAGCTGGACTGTTAACGGTCACGGTGATGGGAATTTGGCTTGCCAATATGCGCGGCGTTGATATTGCCGATATTCTCGAGTTTAAAGAAACTCTCACCGTATTGCTTATCTCGGCTTTATTTATCTTGCTTGCAGCTAGGTTGGATTCTAATGCCATGCTAGATCTGGGCTGGGGTGGCATACTGGTTTTACTGGTAGTGATGTTTATTGCCAGACCTTTGAGCATTTGGGTTTCCGGTATCGGCACAAACTTGACCAGCCAAGATAAATGGTTTTTGAGTTGGGTCGCCCCTAGAGGTATCGTTGCTGCAGCCATTTCGTCGTTATTTGCGATTAAGCTTGAGGCACTTGGTTTTAGCAGTGCAAGCTCAATTGTGCCGTTAGTATTCATGATCATCATAGGTACAGTGGTAATACAGAGCTTAACTGCGGGCACTTGGGCAAAAATACTAGGTGTTAAACAAGGTTCTGCTCAAGGGTTGTTGATTTTTGGCGCCTCTAAATTTTCAAGAGAGCTAGCCAAGCTACTTACTTCAAAGAATGTCCCCGTTATCCTGGCTGATAACAACTGGGACAGCATACGCCAGGCACGCATGGATAATATTCCGGTCTACTTCGGCAATCCAGCATCTGAACATGCAGAGACCTATATGGATTTGAGCGGCATAGGCAGGGTATTGGTGATGTCGCCATACAGACAGCTAAATCCGTTGGTTACGTTTCATTTTCAAGATGTACTTGGTGATGACAAGGTCTACGGGCTAAATAATTCAGATGCTGCCAGTGCACGCCATCAGTTGTCTGAGTCTTATCTGCAACGTTTATGCTTGTTTGGTGAGAATGTGTCCTATGCAAAAATTGCCAGCATTATGGCAAAAGGTGGGCAACTTAAAGTCACCAATATTACCGACAACTTTAGCTTTGATGACTTTTTAAAGCGTTATGGTGATACCGCGATCCCGCTGTTGTATTTGACTAAAGAGGGTAAGGTTAAAGTGATCTCCGGGAGCAAGTTGCAAGAATATCCAGTTGGGATTGAGTTGATTTGCCTGCTTCCTGTAGAAGCTCAACAACAAGCTGAAATACAACGAGCCATTGACGAAGAAAAGCTGCGTCTTGCAAAAATTGAGGCTGAGCAACAAGCCAAGATAGCTGCAAAACAGAGAGAGCTACAACTAGCTGAAGAAAAGCTGCAGCGTAAGCAGAAAGAGTTAAATGATTTTGAAGCGCAGCAACAACAAGAAATGCTAGAAGAAGAGCGCAATGAACTGATCCATAATGAAGGGCAAGATAAACAGACTGAGCTTGCTAACACCAAACTTTCCGTTAAGGGTGACGAAGGAAATTAGCGAGTAAGCATCAAATTAAAATAATTAAGTAACTAGAGCAGGCAGAATAAAAAACGCCCAGCATCAGCTGGGCGTTTTGGTGTTTTATATACGACATCAATATCAATCGATACTAAACGTTACCCGTATCAGCCATTCACAGTATCAAGCAGCACCTGGTGATGCTCTTTGGTTTTAAATTTGTTGATAAAGTGACTGACTTTACCGTCAGTGCCGATAACAAAGCTTAGGCGGTGGATACCATCGTATACCTTACCCATGAACTTCTTCTCGCCCCACACGCCAAATGCGTCTGCTATAGCGTGGTCTTCATCACTTAGCAGGTGGAAGTTAAGTTCTTGCTTATCTGAGAACTTTAATAGCTTGGTAACTGGATCTGGGCTAATACCTAATACCGTCATGTTTAAACCGTCAAGATCAGCTTTAATATCACGTAGACCCTGAGCTTGAACCGTACAGCCAGGTGTAGAAGCCTTTGGGTAGAAATAAACTAAAACTGGTCCCGAATTTAAGCACTCTTGTAATGAAACTGCTTGGTCATATTGATTTTGCAAGGTAAACATAGGTGCATTATCACCAACATTTAAAGTATTCATATTACGTCCACTGTGTTATTGAGTTCTAAAAATAGCTTTAAAACTAGCTTTGAAAAAATAGGTCTTTAATAAAGGATATGTGCGATTAAGCATGCCTTTTAATTATTACACTAAGGAGCGGCAATACCTTGCATACGTTTGATTGTGCACTCAAGGCTAAGCTGCTCAGCAAGCTGTTTAATACTGACTTCGAGTTTGGCTAGATCAACTTTTTCTGGAATGTTAATCGATAACAAAATCGTCTGGGTATTAAGGTCGCTATCATCATCGGCATGAGAGCGCACGGCTGCTAGGTCAAGAGAGCGGTCGGCCAAGAATTGGGTAATGGTATTCATGGTTCCGCGTTGATCTTCACCGTTAAAGGCAACTTCAATTCGAGAAATGTAGTTCTGTGGTGTGTGCTTAGAGGTGCGTTTCATCACCGTCATTAAGTCTAACTCAACACTGAGACTGGGCAGGGTGGTTTCAATCTTGGTAATGGATGACCAAGAGCCTGACACCATCATAATAAGGGTAAATTCATTACCAAATAGCGCCATGCGGCTATCGACAATATCACAATCACATTCGCTTACTAGGCGTGAAAGTTTTCCGACAAGGCCAGGGCGATCGGCGCCCATAGCTGTCACGACCAGATAGTTGGTCATAATCTATCCCCATTTCGGTAGCACTCATGCCACCGCTGTTAGCTGCAAATAATTCAATGATGGCGATATTAACACAAGTAACTAGCCAGCGATTAAGCTAAGGTAAAATTTATCGCAATTTGGCTAACGATTAGACGATTTGCCTGAGTTAAACCCATTTCGGTTAACCAGTTAAATTAAAGGTTATTTAGATATTGCAAACAGATTAACCTATTTTATGTTTCAGTGACCCAAACGCTTGTCATTGCTTGGCTGCAACAGTAACATAGCCTGTCCTTAAACCTTGGGGAGCTTAGATGATAAACGGAAGCATCGTAGCCTTAATCACTCCTATGAATAGTGATGGCACAGTAGATTATGAAAGCCTGCAAAGACTGGTTGAGTTTCATATTGAACAAGGCACTGATGCCATTGTAGCAGTTGGTACCACAGGTGAGTCTGCCACCTTACCTACAAAAGAACATGTAGAAGTCGTTCGCCAGACAGTTAAGTTCGCCGCTGGTCGCATTCCAGTTATTGGCGGAAATGGCGCGAATGCCACAGCAGAAGCAATTGAGTTAACCCAATCAATGCAAGATTACGGCGTTGTCGCCATGCTTGGCGTGACCCCTTATTACAACAAACCATCTCCAAAGGGGTTGATTGCGCATTACACTGCTGTTGCTGACAGCACTGACATTCCGCAAATCCTATACAACGTGCCAGGCCGTACTTCAGTCGATATGTTGCCTGAAACCATTGCTGAATTGGCTAAGCATCCAAATATTATTGGTGTCAAAGAGGCAACGGGAGATTTAAGCCGTGTTGCACAACTTCGCAACCTTTGCGGCGATGACTTCAAACTATACAGTGGCGACGATGCTACCGCATGTGAGTTTTTAACATTAGGTGGCAATGGTGTGATTTCGGTAGCCAATAACATTGTACCTAACTTGTTTAAAAAGATGTGCGATGCGGCGATTGCTGGCAACGTGGAACAGGCTAAACAAGCCGATAGTCATATGCGCGGTATATATCAGTCACTCTTTTCTGAAGCCAACCCAATCCCAGTAAAATGGGCGGTTCATCGTATGGGATTAATACAATCTGGCCATATTCGTTTACCTTTGACTGAACTTTCTGATGAGTTTCATGGTCTGTTGTTAGAAACAATGCAACAAGCGCAAATTAAGGTGCAATAAATTGATGATAAAAAAAGCCACCCCAGTTGTATTACTTCTGGCCGTTACAGCATGTAGTACGCCAATCGAGCGTCGTCAGGTAAACGGCACGGAAGATTATATTAATGCATCTACGCAGTCGTTATTGACCATACCTGAAGGGCTTGATACCCCAAGGTACAGCGAAGAATACCAGGTTCCTGAAATTGGTAAGCAAGCGCAAAATAGCCCGGTGGGTAAGCAGCTTGATATTCGTCCGCCATTGCAGGTATTGCCGATGGCTGAAGGTACTCGTGTGGAAGAAGGCTCTGACAATATTAAGATTGTGGTTGAGTCAATCGATAATCAAACCAATCTTAAACAAGAAATTTACGATGACGTCGTTGCTTACTTGAATAAGAAATCTATTGCTATTCGCTCACAGGATTTTGATTCAGGTGTGGTCGAAACCGATTGGATTGAAACCAGTGAAGTGGTTGAAACGAGCCTATGGGGTAGCGATAAAGAGTATGTATTACGTCAGCGCTACATGTTTACGGTTGATGTTAAACCTCATGGCCGTACAGGCGATTTGAAAATTGATCTTATCGAACATGAAGAAGTGTTCGATGAAGAAATTCAACAAATCTTGCTTACTAGCGATGACAAGCGCCGTTACACGATTGACATGTTAAACAATGCCATTGCTTACGTCAGTGTGAATCGTGAGAAAGCACTACGTGAAGCTCGCATTAAGCGCAGTTTAGGTATTCAGCTTGAGTTAGTTAACCCAACTGAAGACGAAGGTGCTTACTGGATGGCGCATGCGCCATTTGAAAATGCATGGGATCGTCTGCGTATTGTGCTTCCTGAGATGGGCTTTGAAATTATCGACATGGACAAATCTAAGGGCCTTTATTACATCAGCCTTGACGATTCCGGTGGTTTCTGGAGTTCGTTGTGGGGCGATGACGCATTGGAGCTAGACAAAGGTAATTACCGCCTAGTGTTAGAAGAGGCAAATGAAACAGATAAAACTAAGCTGATGTTTAGAACTGTTGATAATGAACCTGTTGACGATGGTGCAGTTGTTGAGGTTTACGACAAATTGGCTGAGTTAATGGAAGAAGACCGTAAGGTTCGTTAGCCAAGCACAATTTAGTTGGGCAGTTACTAAAATGAAACCGAACTAGTTTTAGAATAAGGTCAATCGCTCATAAAACAATAAAGGCTCCAAAAGGAGCCTTTTTTATTGCAACATAAAGTATCAACACTCCGTTCTATATATCATTTTGTAATACTTTTTATTTGTTATATGAAACAAACATGAAAGTATTTTAATCCCATTAAAACAGCAGCTTAAGCTAGCCTTAATCGTTATGTCTTTAACTATCTTTACATAAATGTGTTGTGTGATTTTTATTTGTAAACAAAAGTTAAACTGCCTTGATCTAAGCTTAGGCATTATCAAATAATGTATCCCTCAAAATTCCATCTCTATGTGCGTTGTTAGGTTAGGACAAATGAACAAAATTATAATAACTATTTTAGCCGCAGCTGCCGCTGTGTTTGCGTATCAACAATTTGATACCAAGCAGGCAGAAATTAAGCGGCCTAAACCCATTCCTAATGTTGTTGTAGCCAACGCTAAAATGATGCAGGTTCGCGATGAAGTTGAGGCACTTGGCACTGCAAAAGCGTCCGAGTCTATTTCAGTTACCGCTAAGGTGAGTGAAGTAATCACTGCTTTAAATTTTGATGATGGCGATCTGGTCAAGCAAGGTCAGCTATTAGTGCAACTGCAAGATACTGAGCAACAGGCGAAAGTACGTGAGGCTAAAGTAGCGTTGCAAGAATATATGCGTGAGTTTGATCGTATTAGTTCACTGGTTTTAAGCAAGACAGTGGCTGAAACAGAGCGAGATAGCCTGCAGAGTAAAATCGATGCAGCAAGAGCGAGCTTAGATCAAGCGACGTCGAATGTGGCAGACAGGAAAATTGTTGCGCCTTTTTCTGGTCGTCTAGGTTTACGTAATGTGAGCCTAGGTAGCTTTGTGACTCCTTCAGAGCAAATTACAACGCTAGATGACGTGACTAAGATTAAGCTCGATTTTTCGGTGCCTGAGCGTTTTATTCAAGACTTACAGGAAGGTAAGCAAATCATTGCTGAAACAGTCGCATTTCCCGATAAAATCTTTAAAGGCACAGTGACCAGTATTGATAGTCGAATTAACCCAACCACACGCGCCGTAACGGTGCGCGCCATCGTACCAAATGACGACTACAAGTTAATTCCAGGTATGCTGATGAAGGTCAACTTAATCAAGCAAAGTCGTGAAGCTTTGCTGCTGCCAGAGTCTGCGATTATTCCTATACAGAATAAGCACTATGTTTATCTGGTAAATAACGAGAACAAAGTAGAGCGAGTAGCTGTGTCACTTGGTTTGCGCACTCGTGGGTGGGTAGAAATTATCGACGGTATCCAAGTGGGCGATCCTGTGATTATTCGCGGTATTTTAAAAGTGCGTCCTGGCGCTGAAGTGACCCCTGAAGAAGCTGAGCGTTTTCACTTTGCATTAAAAGGTAATGTGGAGAGCGCAGTATGATCCTCACTGATACCTCAGTTAAACGCCCGGTATTCGCTTCAGTTTTAAGTATCTTATTAATTATCATCGGTTTGGTTTCATTTCAGAAGCTGCCGCTGCGTGAATACCCAAACATCGACCCGCCGATAGTATCAATTGATACCAGCTATCGTGGAGCCAGTGCGTCTGTTGTAGAAAGTCGTATTACCCAGCTGGTGGAAGACAGGATTAGCGGCATTGAAGGTATTAAGCATATTAGCTCACAGAGCCGCGATGGTCGGTCATCTGTAACGCTGCAGTTTGATATTAGCCGTGATATTGAAGCGGCAACCAATGACGTGCGCGACCGAGTATCAAGCTTGCTTGATAACCTCCCAGATGAAGCTGAGCCGCCTGAAGTTCGCAAGGCTAACAGTGGTGATGAAGTGATCATGTGGCTTAATTTAGTGTCTAATCAAATGACCACACTTGAGCTCACTGACTATGCTAGACGGTACTTGGTTGACCGTTTTTCAGTCGTAGATGGCGTAGCAAATATTCGCTTAGGCGGTGGTAAAGTTTATGCGATGCGCATTTGGATTGACCGCCAAGCGTTGGCTTCTCGTAACCTTACTGTGATGGATGTCGAAAGCGCACTACGCTCAGAAAACGTCGAGTTACCCGCAGGTTCAGTTGAGTCTAAAGAACGCCACTTTACCGTTAGGGTTGATCGTAGCTTCTTAACCGAGAACGACTTTGAGAACTTGGTAATTACCCAAGGTGAAGACGGTTACCTGGTAAGACTAGGTGATGTTGCCAAAGTTGAAATCGGCTCAGAAGAAGATCGTATTATGTTTAGAGGTAACACTGAGGCCATGATTGGTCTCGGTGTGTCTAAGCAATCTACCGCTAATACCCTTGATGTTGCTCGCGCGGCTAACGTGCTTGTTAGCCAGATCAATCCGACCTTACCCGAGGGCATGGAGATTAAGCGCTCGTACGATAGTTCAGTATTTATTGAGGCATCTATTAATGAGGTTTATAACACGCTAATCATTGCGATGGTGCTGGTTATTGTGGTGATCTATTTGTTCTTAGGCAGCGTTCGCGCCATGCTAATCCCGGCGTTAACGGTGCCGGTTTCGTTGCTTGCAACCTTTATCGTGCTATATGCCCTTGGTTACACCATTAACCTGCTGACATTGTTGGCGATGATCCTCGCTATCGGCATGGTAGTGGATGATGCAATTGTAATGCTTGAAAACATTCACCGCAGAATTGAACTCGGTGATACACCACTTAAGGCTGCGTTTTTAGGCGCCCGAGAAGTCGCGTTCGCCGTTATCGCAACAACCTTAGTGTTGATATCGGTGTTTATGCCGATCACTTTCCTTGAGGGTGATTTAGGCAAACTGTTTAAAGAGTTCGCGGTAGCAATGAGCGCAGCGGTGATGTTTTCAAGTATTGTGGCGTTGACGCTGAGCCCTATGATGTGTTCAAAGCTACTCAAGAAAGAGCAAACACCTCCTTGGCTGGTGCGCCAAGTTGACAGCATCATGGCCAAGCTTAGTCAGGTATACCTAAAGTCGCTGAAAGCTGCGATTAATAAACCGCTGTTAGTTGTCATCATGGTTTTAGGCGCCTTTAGTTTAAGCGGGTATCTCCTTAAGCAAGTTCCTGAAGAGTTTGCACCTCAGGAAGACCGTGGTTCAATGTTCCTGTTCGTCAATGGGCCTCAAGGTGCAAGCTACGAGTACATTGAACAGTACATGGACGAAATTGAAGGACGGTTAATGCCTTTGGTTGAAGCCGGTGATATCAAACGCCTACTTATTCGCGCGCCGCGTGGATTTGGCACAGCTGCTAACTTCTCTAATGGTATGGCCATTATAGTGTTAGAAGACTGGAGCGTGCGCCGACCAGCACAAGAGATCATTGCCGATATCCGTGGTCGTATTAGTGATTTAGCTGGGGTGAGGGCGTTTCCAATCATGCGCCAAGCATTTGGTCGCGGTATCGGCAAACCTGTGCAATTCGTGCTTGGGGGGCCAAGTTATGAAGAGCTAGCCAGCTGGCGCGATATCATGATTGAAAAGGCAAAAGACAACCCTAAGCTCGTGGGTTTAGATCATGACTACAAAGAGACTAAGCCTCAGCTAAGAGTCGTCATTGATAAAGATCGTGCGGCTGATCTGGGAGTATCTATTTCACATATCGGTCGAACCTTAGAAACCATGTTAGGTTCCAAGCTGGTTACCACCTTTATGCGCGATGGTGAAGAATATGACGTGATAGTGGAAGGTAATCGTGATAATCAAAATACTGCCACAGACATGGAAAACATCTATGTGCGCTCAGATAGAACCAGCGAGCTTATTCCATTGTCAAACCTGGTGAGTATTGAAGAGTTTGCCGATGCTGAAACATTAAACCGCTACAACCGCATGCGTTCTATTACGCTAGAGGCCAATTTGGCTGATGGTTACACACTAGGTGAAGCGTTGAATTACTTGAACGACCTAGCGCATACGTATTTACCAGCCGAAGCGGATATCAGTTATAAAGGGCAATCACTTGATTACCAGGATTCTGGATCGTCAATGACCTTTGTATTTGCATTAGCGTTAGGTGTGGTATTTCTGGTTCTAGCAGCGCAGTTTGAGTCTTATATTCATCCTGCGATTATCATGCTGACAGTCCCGTTAGCGACACTTGGCGCGCTCATTGGTTTGTGGATCACCGATCAAAGTATCAATATCTATAGTCAAATTGGTATTATCATGCTCGTTGGTCTGGCAGCTAAAAACGGTATCTTGATTGTAGAGTTTGCCAATCAGCTTCGCGACAAAGGGGTTGAGTTTCAACAAGCGATTCTTGAAGCATCAAGCCAACGTTTACGCCCAATTCTAATGACAGGTATCACCACTGCAGCAGGTTCTATCCCTCTAGTGCTTTCTGAAGGCGCGGGCAGTGAAACACGCTTTGTGATTGGTGTTGTTGTGTTGTCAGGAATTTTATTGGCAACCTTCTTTACCTTGCTGGTTATTCCAGTGACATATAGCTTATTCGCAAGAAACAGCAGCTCGCCACAAGCAGTTGCAAATCAGCTGGAGAAAGAGCTACAACAATAAAACTGACTAATTAAAAGTTACTTGCAGCGAACAAAAAATGGCTAGTCAGACGACTAGCCATTTTTATTAGTAGATATATTAATACGTATCACGAAACAAGGCAGCGGTTCATGGCTGCCGCATGTTGATTGATTATCAGTCATGCACTAAGGGTTAACGAACTTTGATTGCGCAAGACGCCGTAAAATCATCCCCTATAGTTACGTTAGTGGCTCCGCTTTAGCATCCCTGCTAAAGAGGCTTGCTTACTCAAAGCTTATTAATCCCATAAGAAAATGCGTGGTAAAAGTTCATGATCTCGCTCTGGGCGTTGGTTTGCCTTACATAATAGTACGGCTAACTTTCATGAGTTTTTACTAAGCAGCTACAGGTCGCTGTTGCCAATAATTTGCCTTGTTCATCTTTTAACGTGGCATGGGATATTGCTAAAGATTTAGATAAATTCTGCAGTTCACCTTGGGCGAAAATGAGCTTACCTTTTGGAACAGGGCGCACCATTTTTACTTGCAAATCTATGGTGGCATAGCTTTGATTGTCAGCTAATGCACTGTGCACAGCGCATGCTGTTGCTGAATCAAGCACTGTGGCAGCAAAACCGCCATGTACACCGCCCATTGGGTTTAAATGGCGCTCATCAGCAGTGGCCTCAAACACCACCATGCCGGTCTTTACTTTTACTAAAGCCATGGGCAAGGTTTGGCTCATTGTCGGTGGCGGTATCTTTCCTGCCATCATGGCTTGCATTGCTTGTAATCCGGTCATACTAGTTTCCTTCGAATCTTGCTCTATTAACTTAAATTGATTTATTTTTAGTTGTTCATTGGGTTTAGCTTCAAGCAAATAAAAAGGGTAAAGCGTTAACTTTACCCTTGAATGTGTGCATTAAAGCGAGCTTTGATTAAGCAGCTTGCTCAGTCGATGTTAGCTTTACTTCATTCGCTTTTAGCGCATCTGAGTCAAAGTCATCAACGTTGATCGTCTTCATGCGGCCAATCTCGGCACGTTGCAGTAATTCAATTTCAGCTTCGCTTAGTACACCTAGCGCTTTGCCTTCTTCAGCAACTTTATCTAACCACATAAATGGCAGACGTTTACCGGCTGCTTTACAAACTTTGTCGTATAGTGGCTCTGCAGCCAGGATGTCCTTAAAGGTTTGCTCTTGAACACCAACAGCATTGTTTTCAACTGCAGCCCAGTATTGACCTTCACCAATACGATCGCGAGTAGCAGAAGGTGTTTGTAAAATCTTAGCAACTTTATGATCTAGGATATCGCTAGGACGCTTAACAGGGCGACCAAATGGCAACATAACAAAGCGCAGTACTTTACCTAATCCCATTGGGAAGTTGTCCAGTAGGTCATCTAACGAGTCTTGTAGTTTATACAGACCATCTTCACATGCCCATTGAACTAGTGGTAAGTCTTCTTTAATACGACCTTCGTCTTCATAACGCTTAAGCGTTGCAGATACTAGGTATAACTGACTTAGTAAATCGCCTAAACGTGCGGAGATACGCTCTTTACGCTTAAGGTTACCACCAAGTGTCGCCATCGCTAAGTCAGACAGCAGTGCTAGGTTGGCACTAAAACGGTTCATGTGCTGATAGTAACGCTTAGTCTTATCTGAATATGGCGAGTTAGATAGGCGAGCACTGGTTAAGCCTAACCAGAAGCTGCGGATAAAGTTAGATGTTGCGAATCCGATATGACCAAAGATTGCTGAATCGAAGTTAGCTAAACCGCGAGCTGCGTCTTTATCAAATGCAGATTCCATTTCAGCAAGTACATATGGGTGACAACGAATCGCACCTTGACCATAGATGATCATTGAGCGAGTCAAAATGTTCGCACCTTCAACTGTAATTGCAATCGGAGCAGCTTGGTAGCCACGGCCAAGATAGTTGCTAGGGCCAAGACAAACACCTTTACCACCGTGAATATCCATTGCATCAATCACACATTTTTGCATGCGATCGGTTAAGTGATACTTAACGATTGCTGAAATTACTGATGGTTTTTCGCCAAGGTCGATACCTGTAGTTGTTAGGCTGGTCACTGCATCCATAAGGTAAGCATTACCACCGATGCGCGCCATTGGCTCTTCAATACCTTCAAGTTTACCAATTGGTAATTTGAACTGACGGCGAATGCGTGAGTATGCACCTGTAGCCAATGCAGCAGTTTTTACGCCACCAGCAGAGTTAGATGGAAGGGTAATACCACGACCGACTGATAGACATTCAACTAGCATTCTCCAACCTTGGCCTGCCATTTCTGGCCCACCAATGATGAAGCTTAATGGAACGAATACTTCGTTACCGCGAGTAGGGCCGTTTTGGAACATACAGTTAAGTGGAAAGTGACGACGGCCAGTTTCAACGCCAGGAATGTCAGTTGGGATAAGAGCACAGGTAATGCCTAAATCTTCTTCGCCTCCAAGTAATCCTTCTGGATCGCGAAGTTTAAATGCAAGACCTAGTACGGTCGCAACTGGCGCAAGGGTAATGTATCGCTTGTTCCAGGTTAGTTTCATACCAAGCACTTCTTCGCCTTGGAACTCACCTTTACATACCACACCGAAATCTGGGATAGCGCCAGCATCACTACCAGCTTCTGGGCTAGTAAGGGCAAAACAAGGTACTTCTAAACCTTTGGCTAGACGAGGTAAGTAGTGGTCTTGTTGCTCTGGGGTACCATAGTGTTGTAATAGCTCACCAGGACCTAATGAGTTAGGTACACCTACGGTTGAAGCAAGCTCACTGCTTACACCAGCAAGCTTTTGTAGCACGCGAGATTGTGCGTAAGCTGAATATTCTAAGCCACCGTATTTCTTCTTGATGATCATGGCGAAGAAGCCATTATCTTTTAGGTACTGCCAAATGTCAGCAGGTAAGTCTGCTAGCTCGTGTGACACCTGGTGCTGGTTAAGCATGGCGCAGACTTCTTCAACAGGGCCATCTAAGAAAGCTTGTTCTTCAGCAGTTAGGCGTGCTTTAGGATAGTTGTGGAGTTTTTGCCAGTTAGGGTTACCAGCAAAAAGATCGGCTTCCCACCAAGTAGTACCAGCTTCAATGGCTTCTTTTTCAGTCGAAGACATTTCAGGCATGATGCCGCGGTACACTTTAAGTAAAGGGCGACTAATAACATTTTGACGGAATGATTTGATGTTAAGCGGCAGTGCAATAACAAGAAACACAATCCAAGCTAAGTTATGAACGATATCTAACGCACTACCTGCAGCCATAACAATTGCCGCAGCAATTGTTGTAGTAAGTAGCGATACCCTCAGGTATGCCATGGCACCAAGTACTGCGATCATTCCGATGATCCATAGTAGGGTGGTCACTTTACTTCTCCTTAAATACCCAATTTAAGATTGGGAAGACTTTTTGAATGATTATTGTCACAAGTCGCTAATGAGGTCAGACCTGTATCACATAAAATTAAACCTAAGTGTGATCGAATACAAGTAATTTTCAAACAATTGTTTAAATTTTTGTTTGGTTTGATTATTTATCCTATTAAACCAAAGAGGTAAAATGTCAGCAGAATAGGCTTTTGCGACAAGTTTTTAAGGTGAAAAAATGTGCGAATTATTAGCCATGAGCGCTAACGTTCCGACTGATATTGTGTTTAGTTTTACTGGATTAGCCGAGCGCGGTGGCGTGACAGGACCTCATATTGATGGTTGGGGGATTACCTTTTATGAAGGTAAAGGCAGCCGCACGTTTAAAGATGCTAAACCTAGCAGTGAGTCGCATATAGCGCAGTTGATCAAATCATACCCGATCAAAAGTGAAACCGTCGTTAGCCATATCCGTCAGGCGAATCGTGGTGGCGTTTCGCTAGAAAATACCCATCCTTTTACCCGCGAATTGTGGGGGCGTTACTGGACTTATGCGCATAATGGCCAGTTAAGTAACTATGAAGAAAAGTTCGTCACAAGGCGATTTAAAGCCGTCGGTGATACCGACAGTGAACAAGCGTTTTGTTGGATAATGGATAAAGTGGTGCATCGCTTTGGCGATGTTGCGCCGCAGAGTATGAGCGATGTGTTTGCCTATATCGCGACACTTGCTGATGAGATTCGCGAGCTTGGTGTATTTAATATGATACTCAGTGATGGCAATGACTTAATGTTTTATTGCAGTAACAACTTAAGTTACATCACCCGTAAAGCACCATTTGGTAAAGCCAAATTGATTGATACTGATGTGGTTATTGATTTCAAAAAAGAAACTACGCCAAATGACGTGGTAACTGTAATTGCTACAAGACCGCTTACCGACAACGAAGACTGGTACATACTCAAGCCTGGTGAGTGGAAAGTGTTCCGCAAAGGCATCCTAATGTTCGGTAGCGAGTCGCTTTAGCTCTTCTAATTCACTTGTGTCGTTTTCCTGTTGCATCCATTCCAATGCCTTTTTGGTTTGTTCAGGATCACTACCATCAATTATCGCAGTGGTCATTGGTGGTAGCGGCGCATCAAATTGATAGCTCGCAAGCTGGATGTCTAATTGTTTACTTCCTTTTGAGAAATGGCTCAAGCGCACAGGTAAGTAGGCTAAATCTTTGGCCATCCAGAAAAAGGTTTGTCTCTTGCTGCTGTCGCGTACAACTTCGATTTTGACCGTGTCGTATGTGCCGCTATCTAGCGTAACCATCTCATTGGCTACAACACGAAAAGAGTAGTCGTCTACTTCCATGTCCTTAACCATTTTAAAAGCAAGTGGCCTTTTATTCGCTGCTAAGTCCATTCTAAATTGCAGCTGCACCATTAAAGGATCAAAAAGCTCTTCTTTGTAATCAAGCTTGGTTGCGTCAGACTTATATATGGTATGAACATATTGCTCGTTCTTTAAGAACAAGGTTTGTTCTTCATAGTCACTACCTGTGCCTGTACGTTCGTGTGAGTAGCGATAAGGTGTGAGTCGGCCGTCTTCAACTAGAAACTCGCTCTCAATTTTACGCTCGTCAGACAGCATCAGCAGTCCAACTTCACTATCGAAGTGATACTTATAATAATTAGAATCCGATTTTGGTAGCCTATAGTGTGCATCGCCAAGTTCGAAACTACCATAGAACACCTTGTAGCTGGCTGTATGTGGCGTTAATGGCGACATGATTGCCGCACGAGCAACTTTGGTGAACGCGATGTGCTGCGCTGGTGCTGTCTCAACCTGACCCGATTGCTCTATTGGGCTAGCGCCTTGCTCTGTATGAACTGCGGATTCAATGGCTTGTGAATTAGCTAGTGCGAGCGAGCTCACAAGGCTAAGTGTTAAAGCGCTAAGCGAAAATCTATGAATCAAAGTTAAGTACCTATTTATGAAGTCAACATATCAACCGATTTAGTCACCTAAGTTAGTTCCCTAAAGTAGTCATCTAAAACGGCAGACTGAGTACTAGCGTCGCCATATCGGGTTTCCACAAGTATTCAGATAATGAAATCTTACCAGTGTTTACTGTGACTCCGTCAAGCCTTAATAGTTCGACTTGAACTGCGAAGGTGCTTGATTGCTTATTTATTGAAATCTTGCCCTGGCTATTTATCACTCTATGCCAGGGCAAATTGAGGTGTGAAGGTGCTTGTTTAAGTGCTTTAGATACAAGACGTGCACGACCGGGCAATCCCGCGTAGTCCGCGACGAGCCCGTAGGTTAACACTTTTCCCGCGGGGATCAGTGACACTATGTATTGAATACGCTCGATAGATGTGAGCTCTGCTGTTGGTTGCAAGGTTAGTGGCATCAATTAAATTTCGTTAATCGAGCATAACAAACACCACTTGCGTTGACGAGCCGGTTAGTTTTAACCCAAACGCGTGAACTCCGAGATTGCTAAATAATTAGATAGATGCAGGCAAATTGGCTATAAGCGCCAGCAAGAACGAACAAGTGCCAAATTGCATGGTTATAAGGAATGCGTTTATTAACGTAGAAGATGACGCCTAAGCTATAAAACATGCCGCCAAGTAATAACAAGCTAAACTCTGCCACACTGAGCGCGTTATAGAGTTGACCCATTACCAATAAGCACAACCAACCCATAATTAAGTACAAGGTCACGCTAAATGCTTTAAAACGCCCAATAAACAGGGTTTTAAATACTATGCCACCTGCAGTAAGTAGCCAGATGGCTAGCAACACCCAATAACCTGACTCACTTGATAGGGCAATCAGCATAAGTGGGGTATACGTACCTGCAATTAAGGTATAAATGGCGCAGTGATCTGCCATTTTGAAGCGTTTTTGCCACAACTCACTTTTGCTTGAGTGATAAAGGGTTGAGGCGAGAAACAAGCAGATGAGCGATAAACCGTAAGTGATAATGCCAGCAATTTGTATCGAGTTTAAATCTGCAGGTTTAAGTAGCATAGCAACAAGCGCAAATACGCCCAGCACCACGCCTAAGCCGTGGGTGAGTGCATTTAAGCGTTCTTCTTTATCACTGTATTGCGAATGCGCCGGCGGATAATAACCGACGATTGTTGACTGCTTGACTGACATTGATATTCGCTTGAAATCTTTTTGGTTGGACCAGTGTAACAGCATCAAAAAAACAAATCTACAGCTAACATGTGTTAGCTGAATTTTGCTTTGTTAGAATTAGGTCTATCAGATCTGGTTGTTTAACTTGTATCCACGGTTGTTTAAACGTTCCCAAACAACCCCCTCCTTTAAATGCTTCCTTACGTGAATCATTACCTTGGTTGCTTTAAATTGAACTATTAACAAATAATTAACTCTATAGATTGCCAATAGTGTTAAGCCATTTATTTAAAAGATAGCTCATCTATGTACCCAAAACGTTCAGTCCCATCGAATATTCATGAGCACAACTTAGGCCGTTTTGATGTCGTTCTAGACTCAAGGCTCGATGTGAATGTTAGCCTGAACATGGACGAGCTAAGCTATGAGTTGGAAATTAACTGGCCTTGTGAGTGCGATGAACAAGTCGATGTTTTTGGTATGGATATAACAGCAAGGGTGCAGAGCTCTGATAATGCTACTGATAACGCCGAAACATCACAGGTTCTATTTGCTAATGAGTACTCAGGATGCGAATTTATAGCGAGTAAGGAACATGAATTAAAGCGGCCTTCAACTGATGCAAGGCTAGGGGATTGGCATCGCTCGATAAAGCCTTGTTATCAAGTGTTAACGATATCGCTACTTGCACATGTCTTGCTTTTTGTTAGCTTACAAATGCTAAATCAACATCAAGTCGATCAAAAAGTTGACTACTTCGTTGCCAACCAGCAACGTAATGATGATTTTATTAAGCTAACACGTGTTAGCTTAATGTCTGCAGCCGATCTTGCGCTGTTGAATAACAATAATAAAATTCGGCAACCATTAGATCCTGCACCTTTGCCCGCATCTGCTGAATCTGAAGCACCATCTTTTGAAGTACAACCCTCTACAAGATCAGGCTTGCCTAAAGCTAATCACCAGCAGAAACAAGGCGATAAAGTGAGAGATAAGTACGCGCGCTCAGATCTACAAACACAGCAACAAGAACAGCAACTGAAAGAGCTACATGCTCAGAACGCAGTACAGAAAAGCATCAACCATGAACAAAAGCCTTCAAAGTTACCTAAAGCTAGCCAAGTTTTGATGATGAATAAGAACCCTGCTTCCAATATGCCGAAGGCTAAGACGCTTTCACCTAAGTTGTTTGATTCGATTGCATCTACACACGCTAAGGCGGCGTATGGTGAGGTAATCGATAATGCTGCCCGATCGTTAAACACGCAAAGCCTAATGGATAAATGGGCTAACAACTCGCAAAAGTTAAACGCAATTACCCCTCAGCCAAACCAGGTGGTCGAGGCAGTGCTACCTGAGGCTCACGATGTAGATTATCACACCTATGATCATCAATTTGATCCCATGCGAGTGGTGCGCAAGGGAGATTACTGTTATCGAGAGGTAGATTTAGCGACTCAAATTAACCCTCACCAAAAGGGATTAGGTTTCGCTAAATTTTGTGGAGAAGATGAGCAAAAGAAACAGTTAGAACTGTCGTTAGAAAAGCGGATTTCGCTGATTAAAAACAAAAGCACCGCGAACTAAGGTTAGCGGTACTTGTTAGACTTTTTAGAGTGAGTGCAAATTCTAAATTGACGCCAAAATTAACCAGGTAAAAACTTAATCAGCTGCTTATGAGCTATCTGTTTCTTCGCTTAAACCTATTGGCCAAAGGTAGCCAAAATAGCCCAATTGCGATGCCTACAAATAATCCGACAAAGTGTGACTCTGTCGCTACTCTAGCCTCAATCAAGCTCGACATGCCTTGAAGCGAGCCAAAATACTGCTCGTACATGACTTTCATGATTACACCAATCAATAATAAATAGCCAGAGCGAAAACCTTTACGCACATCCATAATGGCACCAAAGGCAAACAAGCCGTGAAGAATGCCACTCAAACCGACAAAACCATTTAAATCGGGATAAAGGAAAAACAGCCCAACGCCTTCAAACAAACACAAGCTAAAAATCAATAACACTAACTTTTCAACGTGATGCTTGTAATGGATCTCGTGTAAAAACACGATGATCCACAAGCCTGCGAGATTCATCAGTAAGTGCCACAAATTGGTATGCAGAAAATTACCCGTGACTAAACGCCAAACCTGCCAAAATTCAATTTTGTCGCGGCGATAGGCCAGGGTGTTACTGACATCAAAGCCAAAATTTGCGATATCCATAGCGAATAGCACAATACATATCAAACTGGTCAATATAAGAACATGATATGGGCTAGCGCCTTTATCGCCTAACATAGTTTTTATTCCTTACATCCTTGATATTGTTAAGTATAGCTTAGAAATAACGTTAGCTAGTCGGTCTAAAGTTGACTCTTTTGCTTACTATTTAAACGCTCCATTACTTGTTCACGGTTATCTTTGTACTCTTCAATACCGCGCGTACGCAAGTGGCAAGCAGGGCAATCACCGCATCCATAGCCTTTAATACCGTTATAGCAGGTGAGAGTTTCGTGCTCGACCAATTCGAGTTGGCCATACTTATCTGCTAACGCCCAGGTTTCTGCTTTATCAAGCCACATTAACGGCGTGTCAATGGTTATTGGCTTGTCCATACCCAGTGCAAGGCTTGACTGCATTGATTGAATAAACTCATTGCGGCAATCAGGGTAGCCTGAAAAGTCGGTTTCACACACGCCAGTGATAATGACATCACAACCTAATTGGTAAGCGTAAATACCGGCCAAGGTTAAAAATAAAATATTACGCCCAGGTACGAACGTATTAGGCAGCCCGTTGTTCATCACTTCATTTGATACAGGAATGGCATCTCGTGTTAGCGCAGATGCGGCAAGTTCGTTTAGTAAGCCAACATCCATTACCTTGTGCGAGGCCAAATTTAGCTTGTTTGCGAGTTCTTTAGCGATCTCGATTTCTTGGCGGTGACGTTGACCATAATCAAATGTAATGCCATGTACTTGGTCATACTTAGCTAATGCTTGAATTAGACATGTCGTAGAGTCCTGGCCACCACTGAATACGACCAACGCTGAGTTAACTGATTTGCTCATGATTTACTTACCTAATTAAACTTGTTACCAAGTTTATATTAGTTTGATGCTGAATCCTAAGCAGACTATGCGATTGGGCTAAATTTTACCGATACACTGATTTAAATAGCCCGAAAACTTGCACCTAGTTACGCTTTACACTATAACTGCCCACCCAACAACGCGATTAAACAATTTGAGTAGTAGCATGACGCAATATCCAGTGAATGAAGTCTTTGAAACGATCCAAGGTGAGGGCATGTTTACCGGTGTGCCAGCACTGTTTGTTCGTCTACAAGGGTGTCCAGTGGGATGCGCATGGTGCGACACCAAACATACTTGGGAGCTTGAAGAAAACAACAAAGTCGAACCTGCTCAGGTAATTCAAGTTGATGGCGTAATCGGGCGTTGGAGTGAGCTATCAGCTCAAGACTTAATTGATGCGTTTATTGCAAAGGGCTTTACCGCAAAGCATGTAGTCATCACTGGTGGCGAGCCATGTATGTACGACTTAACTGATCTTACAACTGCACTTAATGCAGCAGGGTACCAAACTCAGATAGAAACGAGTGGTACGTTTGAAGTTAAGTGTCACATTGATACCTGGGTGACGGTATCACCGAAAGTGAACATGAAAGGTGGCATGGAAGTGCTTGAGCAAGCACTAATTAGAGCGAACGAAATTAAACACCCGGTTGCCACAGATAAACACATTGACGAGCTAGACCAATTATTAGCGCCAATCAATATTGAAGGCAAAACCATTTGCTTACAGCCGATTAGCCAAAAGCCGCGTGCAACTGAGCTTGCAATGGCAACGTGTATTGCACGAAATTGGCGCTTGTCAGTACAGACCCACAAGTATCTAAATATTGATTAGTTAGCTCGGAGTTAATTCTCGCTGTATTAACTCAGGTTTTCAACTTGTGCCTAATTGAACCAAGCAGCAATAAAAAAGCCATTCGTATGAATGGCTTTTTTAGTGTTGAAACAATGGTTTTATATCAAGTATTATAAAATAATGGCTTTGCAGCTTAGATATTATTGCCTAGGTACTACTGGCAGCTATCTTCAATCAAGCCTGATTCATCAAACTTATTCAATACTTGCTGGAAGTGCTTAAAGCAGCCGATATTGTCTGCTATCCAGCTGTCATTGTAATAGGTATCTAGGTAACGCTCGCCAGAATCACACAGCAGGGTAACGATAGAACCTGTTTCGCCTTTTTCTTGCATTTGGCTTGCTAGTGTCAACGCGCCATAAAGGTTTGTTCCTGTCGATGCGCCTGTTTTACGGCCTATTAGCTTTTCTAGCCATTGGATGGTGGCAATTGACGCCGCATCCGGGATTTTCATCATGGTATCTACGACGCCAGGAATAAATGATGGCTCAACCCGTGGGCGACCAATACCTTCAATTCTGCTGCCTTTGTCACCGGTAATCGTTACATCACCCGTTTGGTAATAGTCGTAAAAGACAGAATTTTCCGGGTCTACTACACATAGTTGGCTGTTTAGCTGTTGGTAGCGAATATAGCGTCCAATTGTTGCCGATGTGCCGCCTGTGCCAGGGCTCATTACCACCCATTTAGGAATAGGGTTTGGCTCACGTTTCATTTGGTTAAAAATCGAGTCGGCAATATTGTTGTTACCACGCCAGTCAGTTGCTCGTTCGGCATAAGTAAACTGATCCATATAGTGTCCATTTAGCTCTGCTGCTAGGCGCTCTGATTCGGCATAAATTTGGTCACCTGTATCAACAAAATGGCACTTGCCACCATAAAACTCAATTTGCTCAATCTTTTTCTTCGCGGTCGACTTTGGCATCACAGCAATAAACGGTAAACCTAATAGGCGAGAAAAGTAAGCTTCTGATACAGCAGTGCTGCCTGACGAAGATTCAATAATAGTGGTGCCTTGTTTAATTTTACCGTTACACAGGGCGTACAAAAAAAGTGAGCGTGCTAAACGATGTTTTAAGCTACCAGTTGGGTGGGTGCTTTCATCTTTAAGGTAGATATCAATACCCTTTAGTTGCGGCAAATCTAGCTTAATTAAATGAGTGTCGGCTGAGCGTTGATAATCAGCTTCAATTTTTGCAATAGCACTGTTGATCCAAGAGGTAGACATAATAAGCTCGGTTAGTTATTGATGCCTAGAGCATAAACAACACTGCGCAGCGAACCAAGCTTTGGTTTGCAATGAGTATTCAATTGACGGAATAAAGGGCGTAAATGTTAATTCACATCACCTAGGCTTAATGACTTAATCATAATTTATGATACAAGGTAACATTTATGTGGCGGGTAAATGTGGTTTAGCGGTTTCGCTTGGAATTAAGACAACCGTGTCAAGCGCAGCACAGAGCAGTTGAACTACTGGGATTTGCAAGTTACTAATGAAGTCAGAATGTTTATTGAGGGTAAAAAAGAAAAGTGGTGGAGGGAGAAGGATTCGAACCTTCGAAGGCTGAGCCGTCAGATTTACAGTCTGATCCCTTTGGCCACTCGGGAACCCCTCCACTGAACTAATAAGCAAGACACTTACTAGTGTTGTTTATAAACTATTAGCCACAATAGTTATTGTAAGTGATCATAGCACCGATAAATGGTGGAGGGAGAAGGATTCGAACCTTCGAAGGCTGAGCCGTCAGATTTACAGTCTGATCCCTTTGGCCACTCGGGAACCCCTCCACGAACGGTCTATTTATCACTTGCGCAAAATGGTGGAGGGAGAAGGATTCGAACCTTCGAAGGCTGAGCCGTCAGATTTACAGTCTGATCCCTTTGGCCACTCGGGAACCCCTCCTCAATTTGCGGACGCCATAGTAGTCACAATGGGTCAGCATGTAAAGTCAAAAAATCAAAAAAAACCTCAAGTATTGGCTCGTTTGGTCGATTATCTATCAATAGATGCAATAGATGATGTTTTTATATGCAAATTGAGTCAGCTTTAGTCAACGAATTACAATTAGGCACGCGCTTAAATCAAGATATTCACCAAAACCAACGTGGTGACTTTGGCTTGATATTAGCGATGCTGTCTGTTGACGCACGCGACATGGCTCAATTTGAACTAGAAAAACATCTGTCGCTCGATCAAAAGTTAGCCAAGGAACTGCAATTACCGCCAAAGCAACCTTTACTGCATGACCTTTCACAGCAATCTGATGTTGTCGATCATGCCCATGTGTTCCAGCAACAAGGGCAAAGCCAATTTAATCTATCGCAAGCACTATTACCTGAACCCCAAGTGATAAGAGGTGAAAACGATTTAGACATGCAGCTGTGCTTGTCCAATTGTAGCCACTTAACGCAACTTAAGCATAAAGGGCAGCAGAATAGTGCACTGGGGAATGGAGCAGAGGTTAATTTAGCTGCAATTAACTATGTCAGTGAGATTGAGCAGCAACGTACGATGGCTAAATGCATACAGGTAGCCGCATAGCAGCTTAGTATTAAGCTTGATTTGTGAAGCACTTAGCGATATCAAGTTCGATTCTTAGTTATGATTAACCTTTAGTTGATTAAAGAGGTTCATATGGTTAAGAAAATTATTGAGCAGCAAGGTAATGTAAATGATAGCTGCCCGGAGTGCGGTAGCTTTGTCGATATCGGTGCAGTCATCGACGAGCACGATTGTGTACTTACTATTAAAAGTAGTAGCGATAAAATTCAGGAGCTAGAGCAAATAGTAGAGAAAGCTAAACAGAGATTTAGCAATGTAGAGGTAAATTATACTCATACGGGTGATGGCGAGTCGGTAGATATCGTGTTTGATGTAGCCGCAGAGAAGATGATTTTTCAATTGGAGAATCAACTGTAACTAGCGAAGTTACATTTATTAACATGTACTTAGTGGTTACAAATTGCGCCTAGCGTTAGTGTTATGTTATCTTGGTGTCATAAAAAAGTATTACAAAACGCGCTATTTTACCGTTAATAATTTCTCCCTACGTGCAAACATTAGTCGTCGTCTCTAAGAAGTTTGTCAGAGACAGGATGTAAAGCATGTTGTTTTCGGGATACCAATGAATCGACAAGAACATCAGCACTTGTTGGAATTAATTGTAAATTCCAGTGCTAAACAGCAAGGTAACTTTGCTCTTACCGCTGAATTAGTCTGTCAGCAACTACGGGAGTATTGCCAGGTAACACAAGTCTTTGTGTGGCTGTTTGATCAACCCGTAGTTAATAGCTCCATTTTAGAGCAGCCAAAACGTAGTGAACAAAACTACTATCAACTTGTGGCACATGCCCATGGTGATAGCGATTTGTTCAATGACTACGCAAGTCATCGTAAACTCGCGCGTACTAACCAAGAGTATGTCGACGAATTACGCTTGCATCGTTACATCCAAACAGACGATGCGCAAAATCATCCGTTACTCACCCAGTTATCAAGCTATTATCAGGCAGCCAATATTGTCTCTGTGCTCGATGTTGCAATTCGTATTAATGGCCATATTGAAGGCATATTGTCGATCGAGCACATTGCAGCTAAGCAATGGCCAATCGATGATCTGCAATTTATTATTCAGTGTGCGGATCAATTAGCACTTACCCTTGCCACTCGATATTCCTATGATAAATCCGAGCGAATAAACCTGCTTCGTAGTGCAGTAGAGCACTCTGAGCATGTGGTGATGGTGGTGAGCTTAGAAAACGGTGTGATTGAGTATGTCAATCGAGCTCATGAAGAAATGAGCGGTTTGAAGCGCGAGCAGGTACTCAAAAGTACCGTGATGCAATTAGATGTGTTTCGCAACAACTTGCAGCTGCTAGATCTTATGCTCAACAAGCTCAAACATGGTCAGACTGTAAAAGGTGATACCCAATTGATTAGGCGTGATGGTAAGCCACAATCTGTGCATTATCACGTATCACCATTTAATACTGAATTAGGCAACTTGTATGCACTGGTGAATTGTTATGATAATTCTACAGAGCTTGAGCATAAAGCTGATCTTGAGCGACTTGCCTGGCAATGTGGTTTAACCGGGCTACACAATCGCGCCTACTTTAAAAACCAGTTAGCTAATGCCAACAATGGCTATTTGCTAGTCATTGACCTAATTGGCTTTAAGCGCTTTAACGATACCAATGGACATGAAGTGGGTGACAAGCTGCTCGTTGAAATCGCCCGCCGCTTAAAACACTTTGCCAGTGCCAATAACGCTATTGATGCCGCTCGTATCGGTAGTGATGAATTTGCGATTATCTTGCCTGTACAAGAAAGTCCGCAATATGCCGAGTTTCTGTTTACTAAACTCTATGATTCTTTATTGCTGCCTTCGGTTATTGCGAGACAAAAAATTGAGCCTAAAGCAGCTGTGGCTGTGGTGGATTTAACCATTGTCGTTGGCAGTCATGCTCCACTAAGTTGTGCTGATATTGCGCTGCAATACGCAAAACGTAAATCTACAAAACATATTCAGTACTTCAATCAGGAATTGTTGAGTCAATACGACAATAACATTGAAATCGAACGTGACTTAAAAGCAGCAATTCGTGGACGTCAGTTTGAGCTTTATTATCAGCCACTCAAAGACCTACAGCAGGGTGGTTACATCGGTGCTGAAGCGTTGATCCGTTGGAATCATCCGCGCAAAGGTGTGGTTTATCCAGGCTCATTTATCGATATCGCTGAGCAATCAGGCCAGATCAATGCCATTGGTGAGTGGGTACTCGAAGCCGCCTGTAAACAGCTAAATTTATGGCAACATACAAATGTCGATATTCGTATGCACGTGAATGTTGCTGCGCGCCAGTTTTTTAGTGACAACCTATACGAGCAAGTATGGACCTTGCTGACTCGTTATCGGATTAAACCTCACACGCTAATTTTAGAAATTACCGAAACTGAGCTAATGGGAGATGTGCGCTATGCAACCATGCTATGCCATCAGTTAACAGAGCTTGGTGTTGGACTCGCGATTGATGACTTTGGTACTGGTTACAGCTCGATGAAGTACCTCAAACAGTTCCCGATCACTAAGCTTAAAATCGATCGCTCATTCATTATGGACATCAACCATAACTACGAGAGCAGAGAGATTGTGAGTGCGATTATCGCTATGGCTAAGGCGTTAAATTTATCACTCACTGCAGAAGGGATTGAAACGCCAGAACAACAACAGTTCCTCGTTGATAATGGCTGTGATCATGCCCAGGGCTATTTATACAGTAAACCTGTACGTGAAAATGAATTTAGGCAGTTCTTAAGCCAGGTCAATGACAATGTCATAGCCCCTAGTGAGCCGTTAAGTAATATGGCTGTGATGGCGTCAATATAGTTTATCTAGACTGAATGCTGTGAAGTTACGCCGCTGATAGTTTGGTGCTTATAGCGGCGCTTTTTTAGTGGTGTTGATTTAGCCGAGATTTTGCCTCTGACTCTAAGTTAAAGCGTTAAGGCACAACACTTCTTGAATTTCTTGCCGCTATTGCAAATACACATGTCGTTGCGTTTAGGTAACTTTGCTTCAAATTGCTCGCCCCTAGTATACAGCCAGATACCATCACGCTTTATAAAGTCTGAGCACTCATAAATCGCATCAAAGCCGCAGTCAATTTGATACCAGGCTTTAAAAGTGACCTTGGCAGTATCTGCGCGCTCAATTGCTGATTCAACTTGCAAACCAACCCAGTTTGCTGGGTTTTCAGAAAGTTGCTCTTTTGTTAGCCCGCTAGCAAATTCGCTGGCATGGGTATCTATTAAATATTGATATTCAGCTTTGACAAAGGCGCAATAGCGCGAGCGCATAAGTTTTTCTGCGGTTTCAGCGACGCGTTGTTTTAAGTGTAATGGTTGGCAGCAATCTTGGTAATTGTGATTACTGCCACAAGGACATAAAGACATGATAAAGACTCAATACATTTGATAATAGGCTAGGGCAAACCGACTTTGAACGTCTATTTATAGTTGGTATTGATTAGTGTTGCTCATTGGCATTTGCCGCCTGATCTTCATCTTTGTATTGATCTTGGCGCGGTGTCGGTGTTTCGTCTTGTTTATAAGATTGTTGCTCAATAAACTGACGACCAAAATACAAGTTTGCCGCGGGTTTGGCATTGTAATACAAATCGGCTTGCGATCGCGTATTAGCATCAACCGCTAAATACCAATTGCCACTTTCATCAAGTTCGTAATTATTGATAAATTTGCCCGCAAATTCGCTAACTGGCTCACCAGACTCTTTTGCTGGATGGAAACGCACGATGTAATAGCCGACATCAATGGCACTTTGAGGACGTAGGCGTCGCTCGATGACTCTAAAATCCACTTCGAGCGTGGCTTTCTTGCGAGTGATTTTGTCGAAAAAGCTCTGGTATAGCTTCAAGATCTTCGACTTGCCTTGCACTATCTCATCGTTTCGGCTTTCAGAAATAAATACCGCATCATTGGCGTAGATGGAAGTGAGTGATTTGGTATCAAGTTGCTCGAACGCACTTTGAAACTCACTGAGCTTTGTGTTCAGCTGTGAATTGATGTCTTGCTGCACGTCTGCAATTTCTTTTGCAATAGCTAAGTGACTGAAACTCGAAAACATCAAAGTGACGATGACAATAAGTTGGAACGGTTGAATGATAGCCATTCAGATTAAACTCTCTTATATTTTGTTTGCGAAGCCGATAATTATTAGGGTACATATTATGTTGATAACTTAAGTACGACTGGCCATGCGTTGGCAAGACCGTTGTATTAAGTTAGCAACCTAGAGGGTTAACATTTAGTTGTTAACAGGCTATCGCTTGATGGGTAAAACTATAAAGTAAAAGTGCTGCCCACCATAGCTCAGAATGTTTACAAAGTGTGTAGGAGCCATTATGTCAGATGATAATCAACTTTTTTTTGAAGCAATGGCCGATGTTAAACCATTAAAGAACACTGCTACTGCTGATAACGTGATTGAGCAGCAACAGTTCAAACAAACTGAAGCACAAATAGCCAAAAAGCTTGCAGCCGATGAAGACGAGTTGCTGACGTTAATGACAATTGATCCCGCGATGATCACACCTGTTAAAAGTGATGATGTAATTGAATATAAGATTGATGGCGTGCAAGCTGAAGTATTCAAACAGTTAAAGCAGGGCGCTTATGATTGTAAAACCATAGTTGAGCTGCAAGGGCTCAGCCTTAGCCATGCAAGGCAAGCTCTGCTCAATCAAATTTATCAGGCAGAATACCTTGGAGAGCGCAATTTATTGGTAATCCATGGTAAGGGTCGTAACAACAAACCGTTTCCTGCACTATTGAAATCAGCGGTAGCTCAATGGCTTAGCTGTTTACCTCAAGTTCAGGCTTATCATAGTGCTACGTCCCAACTTGGTGGCAGTGGAGCTTTGTTTGTAATGCTAACGAAATCTAAGCAAAAACGAATTGATAACAGTGAACTGAACCGCAAAGGGCACGGCTTTAGGTAATTTCCTACCGCTTCTATAACTCAGGCCCCTGGAAAAGTTAATCTAAGCAGGGGGCACTTCGGTCCCATTAGTTTGTGTTGAGTTTCTATGTTTAGTTTTAACGTATTAACTGGTCGTTATTTTAGCTGTTGATAAGTTAATTCGCTATAAACTCAAATTAAAATGTAACTTTGCTTGATACGATACATACGTATGTTTAAAAGAGACTCCGTGTTCTATGCACAGGTACAAATGACTACAAAACCTTAGCACTCGACAGCGGGACTTACTAACTTGCCTAGTGACATATCCTTACCTATCTCGATTCCTTAGTAAATTACCCTGATATCGCTGTATTGTTGTGTCATTTTTCAATTGACATCTGTTCGCTCAAACATTAATTTAAACGGGTGTTTTAAATATAACTTGGATTTTAGGATGGCAAGCCGGACAGATACAAAGACAAGGATTCTAGATGCTGCTGAAAGACTTTTCGCTGAGCGGGGGTTTTCAGAAACATCTTTGCGCCTCATTACAAGTAAAGCTGAAGTTAACTTAGCTTCAGTTAATTATCATTTTGGCTCTAAAAAAGAGCTGATACGCGCAGTGTTAGCCAGATACTTAGATGTATTTATGCCTAATGCAGCAAATGAAATTGCTAAGTTGCAAAAGCAACCTGAGCAAGCATCATTGGATGAGATTTTCTCGACGCTTATTGACCCACTGCTTGAGCTTAACAAAGTTAGGCATGGCGGCACGATTATCTTCTTGCAGCTACTAGGACGCGGCTATATTGAAAGCCAAGGCCATCTACGTTGGTTTATCACCACCCATTATGGTGCGCATTTAGCGTCATTTGTTGAAGCTGTTAAACAAAGTGCGCCACACATTCCACCTGTAGAGATGTTTTGGCGACTACACTTTACCCTTGGCACGATTGTATTCACTATGGCATCGGCCGATGCGTTAAACGACATAGCTGCTGCCGATTATGATGAACACAATGATACTGAAGCTATTTTGCGTAAAGTAATCCCGTACATGGCAGCTGGCGTTGCAGTGCCTGTACCGACTAAGTAAAGAAGGCCCAATATGAGTATTGTTATATTAATTATTATTGCAGTTGCCATACTCTTTGGTGTGCGTGATCTGCGGATTAAATTTATCACTCGTCCGGTGTTTAGCTTTTTTAAGAAAGTCCTACCACCACTTTCTAGTACTGAAAAAGAAGCGATGGAAGCGGGTGATGTATGGTGGGAAGGCGAGCTATTTCGCGGTAAGCCTGACTGGAACAAATTGCATGATTACGGTAAACCAGGGCTGACTCCTGAGGAGCAAGCCTTTCTTGATAATCAAGTACAAACCGCGCTGGCGATGATTGATGATTTTGACATTGTGCATAATCGCAAAGATCTACCGCCAGAGCTATGGGATTACTTTAAGAAAGAAGGCTTCTTTGCACTTATCATCCCTAAAAAGTACGGTGGCCGCGAATTCTCAGCTTATGCAAACTCGACCATTGTATCTAAGATAGCAACTCGTAGTATCAGCGCTGCAGTTACAGTCATGGTGCCTAATTCATTGGGTCCAGGTGAGCTATTAACGCACTATGGTACGCAAGAGCAAAAAGATCATTGGTTACCAAGTCTCGCTGTGGGTAAAGACATTCCATGTTTCGCGCTCACAGGTCCAGAAGCGGGCAGCGATGCAGGTGCAATTCCTGACGTTGGCGTGGTTTGCCGTCAAGAGTTTAATGGTGAAGAAACACTCGGTATTAGCCTGACCTGGAATAAGCGTTATATCACTCTAGCTCCAGTCGCTACAGTGCTGGGTTTAGCATTTCAAATGCGTGACCCAGACGGGTTACTTGGTGACAACAAGAATATAGGTATTACCTGTGCGTTAATCCCAACCGATCATGATGGCGTTGAAATCGGTCGTCGTCATAACCCATTAAATATGGCGTTTATGAACGGCACTACTTCAGGTAAAGATGTGTTTATTCCACTTGATTGGATCATTGGTGGTCCTCAATACGCTGGTCGTGGTTGGAGAATGCTGGTTGAATGTCTTTCTGCAGGTCGCGGTATTTCACTGCCGGCACTAGCAACTGCATCTGGTCATGTGAGCACTAAGACAACAACGGCTTACAGCTATGTACGTCAACAATTTGGAATGCCAATTGGTTACTTCGAAGGTGTGCAAGAAGCTATGGCGCGTATTATTGCAAATACCTACCAGCTTGAAGCAGCTCGTCGTTTAACAACACTTGGTATTGACTTGAAAGTGAAGCCATCGGTTGTAACCGCCATTGCTAAGTACCACATGACTGAACTTGGTCGTGATGTGATGGAAGATGCAATGGATATCCAATCAGGTAAGGGTATCCAGCTTGGACCTAAAAACTATCTCGGTCACGCGTTTATGGCTAACCCAATTTCCATTACGGTGGAAGGCGCGAATATCTTAACCCGCTCGTTAATGATTTTCGGTCAAGGGGCAACCCGTTGTCATCCGTACGTGCTTGCAGAAATGGAAGCGGCCGGTATGGAAGATAGCGCAGCAGGTTTAGATAGATTTGATAACCTGTTAATGGGTCACATTGGTTATGCTACTCGTAACGCATTGTCGTCATTTGGTAATGCGCTAACAGGTAGTGTGTTCTCGAGCACGCCAGTTAGCGGCGAAACTAAGGTCTACTATCGTCACATGAACCGTATCTCTGCGGCTTTGGCAACGATGACCGATATTTCAATGTTGATTATGGGCGGTGATCTCAAGCGTAAAGAGATGATCTCTGCTCGTATGGGCGATGTGTTAAGCCAGCTATATTTAGCGTCGGCGACATTAAAACATTATGAAGATAATGGTCGTCAACATGACGATTTGCCAATCGTCCACTTTGTCATGGCGCAGCGTTTGCACTTTGCTGCAAAAGCTTTAGAAGAGGCGGTACGTAACTTCCCGAACAAGTTCGTATCAATCTTACTTAAATTAATCGTATTCCCACTAGGTAACCACTTTACATTACCTGCTGACAAAGATGCGGTTAACTTATGTGTCAATATGATGAAGCCAAGTCCTGCTCGCGATCGCATTACGTTCTTATGTGGTGAATTTGAAGGTGATACTAGTGGTATCGCTGAAGTTGAAGCTGCCTTTATTGCCAAGTATCAAGCTAAAGAACTGTACAAAAAGCTGAAAGCTGCGCAGAAGGCGAAGAAACTGCCTGCTAAGTTGCCAATGCCAGATTTACTTAATAAAGCCTTAGCTGAAGGTGTGATCACTGAGCAAGAGCATCAGCAACTATTAGATGCAGACAAGCTACGCTTAGCGGCAATTAATGTTGATGATTTCGATAAGCTATAAGTTAACTGGTATTGTTTAGCCACTAGTCATTAACTACTAGCAATTGAATATTGGCTAAGAGCAACAAAAAACGCGGCAATTGCCGCGTTTTTTTATTTGGTTCGGTATGAACTTATCTACCGCATTCGTTTAATTAACAGTACTAGGTACTTGATAACCGCAAGGTAAGCGTTTGGCCTGGGTGGATGTATTTCTTGTTTTCTAAGCTATTCCACTTGATAAGGTTTTTTACCGATACCTTATACTTGCTAGCGATCCTGTCTAACGAATCACCTGACTTAACTTTGTACTCAACTGTGCGCATACCACTTGGTGAACCAGGATAGACTTGTAGTCGCTGACCGATTGATAGTGTGTGATCTGCAGATAAGTTATTCCACTGGGTTAACTGCGCCACTTTCACATCAAAACGTCTGGCGATTTTCCACAGTGAATCACCAGAGCGAACTTTATATGTTACTTTGCGTTTGGTTTCAGTTTGCTCAAGCGTGCGTTTGTCAGTAAGCGCAATATGATTCACATCAAGCGCATCGCCATTGGCTGCTACAGGGATTAATAGATGTTTGCCAGCGATAATATTGTTGTTGGTTAACCCATTGTTACTACGAATGATGCTAGGTGTAATATTAAACTGCCTTGCAATAACACTTAAGCTATCACCTGGTTGAATTTGATATCTCAGCCAGTTGATGCGACTTGCTGGATCAAGCTCGTTAAGTTGTTTACTGAACTGCTCTACCTTGTGGCTAGGTAGCATTAGCTGATGCGGACCTTGTGGCGGCGTTGCCCAGCTGCGAAGTCCTGAATTAAGTTGCTTAATTTCATTAACGCTAACGCCAGCCATGCTAGCCGCAAGGTTCAAATCTAACTGACTACCAATGTCAACGACTTTAATACTTGGCTCATTGATAATTGGATGTAACGCAAGGTTATGCTTGTCAGCATGTTTAATCACATCGGCAAGTGCCAGTAATTGTGGCACATAACGAGAGGTTTCACGCGGTAATCTTAACGACCAAAAATCAACTGGTTTGCCTTTAGACTTGTTACGCTTAATGGCATTGAATACACGACCTTCACCTGTGTTATATGCAGCGATTGCATACAACCAGTTGTTGCCCATTTTGGCGTAAAGGTATTCGAGTAAATCAAGCGCAGCATCGGTTGATGCAATCACGTCGCGGCGGCCGTCATACCACCAGTTAGTTTGAACCCCAAAGGTTTTTGCCGTAGGTGCGGTCAGTTGCCAAAGGCCAGAGGCGTGCATACCTGAGTACGCATGTGGATCAAATGCACTTTCGATAATTGGCAGTAGGGCGATCTCAAGTGGCAATCCACGGCGTTCAACTTCCTCAACAATGTAATACATGTAAGGTGCTGCGCGTTTCGACACAATCGCTAAGTGCTTTGGATTTTTAAGATACCAGTCGCGATATTGATTCACTAATTTTTCGTCTGGCACAGGCATAGATAAAGACTGGCCAATGCGCTGCCAAACATCTGTTATTTGCGCGATTTCTTGTTCGACTTCTTCTGCAGCAGTGGGGTGTTTTTCGCTCTGGGTTATCTTGGTTGTATCAGCTGGCGGGTTTTCAACTGGTGTTGGTGCGGTCAAGGTTTGACAGCCGCCCATAATAAACAGGCTGCTAACAACCAATGTCGATTTAAAATTCATTAACTGGTAAATCCGTGGTTTCAGGGTAATGCAATATTGGTAACTGCTGAGCACTACGATTTTTTAATTATCTATTGGCGCGGCATTGTAGATTAAATTAGCGCCAATGTCTTTGTGATCGCTTCTAAGGTTAAAACTCATCTTTTAGTTTGCGAATTGAGGTAAATGCCTGCAATGGATCATTAACTGTAAGTGAGTATTCTTTTTGTAGATGTTGCCAAATTGTCTCGCAATGTGCACGTAAAAAAGGGTTAATGCTTTTTTCTAGTCCAATATTGGTTGGAATGGTGGCGAGTTGATTGTCCCTTCGCGTGACAGCCTGCTTCGCATACGCCATTAAGTCATCATTGTTTGGCTCTATCGCTTTAGCAAACGCTAGGTTGGCCAAGGTGTATTCGTGGGCACAATATACCTTGGTGCTGTCATCAAGCTTTGCAAGTTCGCTGAGTGAATGATGCATTTGCGTTGCCGTGCCTTCAAATAGTCGCCCACAGCCGCCACTAAACAAGGTGTCTCCGCAAAACAAGTTGTCTTCAATGACATAACACAGGTGATCTAATGTATGCCCTGGTGTAGCAAGCACTTTGGCGGTAATACCTAGTGGTTCAATCGATAAGGTTTGGGCTCGCTCTAGCTTTGTAGTTGGCGTTAATTGATGATTGATGCCCGCAATTTGATTTTGCGGGCCGTATACCTGTAGCTTTTCTGCAAATGCTTGTTGTAACTCATTGATGCCACCTGTGTGATCGGCATGGTGATGGGTAATTAAAATTGCACCAAGGGTGATGTGCGGGTGTACTTCTAAGAAGTTTAATACCGAACTGGCGCAGCCAGGATCAACAACACAAGCGATATTCTTGTGTTCAATTAGCCAGATATAATTGTCATTGAAGGCATTAATTGCGTGTATATTTAGCATAGGGCTGATGGTTAATTGCTGATATGCTTAGGTTAACCTAAAGTGCTACCTATATCATTAATTTGCGGGGTTAGTTTTTGCAGACTTTGTTAAAACCTGACAGCTGGCACGCTTTGCCACATGGCGAACAAATTCAGCAACAAGTGGAGCAGCATTTGCAGCCTTGGTGGCCTAGAGTGTTTGGTTACCACTTGCTCAAGTTAGGACATTTAAGCAGCCAAGTTTCTTCTCTCCATTGCAGTGTATCGCGCCATTATAATGTCTTTGAGGCTGATCTCGCAGAGCTTGGAGCAGAGAAAAATGCCAAGCAACAAGTAACAAAAAAAGCTGAGCAAAAGTGTGAGTTAGACGATCAGCAAAGTGATATTCAAGCCAACATAGTTGCTGATATCCATCATTTACCCATTCAGAACAAATCGACTGACGCGATCTTAAGTGCGTTTAACTTAGAGTTTGAATCAGATCCATACCAGCTACTTAGGGAAATGGATAGGGTACTAGTAAGTGGCGGTTATTTGTTTATTGTCGGGTTCAACCCAATCAGCCCATTATTTGCCGGAAAGCTACTGCCTAAGTACCAAACGCAATTGCCTTGGTGTGGTCACCTGTTTATGCCATCGAGGATTAAAGATTGGCTAGGGCTGCTGGGTTTTCAAGTACAAAGTGATGAGCGCTTTATGTTTGACTCGCTGCTGACGACGAATTCTACATTAAAGTCTTTGCAAGATAAGCTGCAATCCTGGCTACCAAATACTGGCTCGGTTTACTTAATCGTAGCGCGTAAAATTGAAATGCCATTGACTCGGGTTAAGAGTAAACGTGAGCAGCGCGCAGGTAATTGGTCTCCCGCACCCAGTGCCGGGCGTTCAGCCAAATTGTCCTCACAAGTGATAACTAATACCAAGCAATAACAAGCTCCGAGCAGTAAAGGTTGCTTGTGTGCTGGCTCGTAATAAACGCATTTATCTGTTAACTGCTAGCGCTTAACTTTTTACACTTAGTTGTTTTGGGCGATGTAACCTTCATCAACAGTGGTAGGGTGACTTTCTGCGGCTGTTCTAGCTAACACATCACAGCGCTCATTCTCAATATGGCCAGAGTGACCTTTTACCCAACGCCAGTCGATCTCATGCTGCGCGATTGCGTTATCGAGCCGTTTCCACAAATCTACATTTTTGACTGGTGTCTTAGCTTTGGTTTGCCAGCCGTTACGTTTCCATCCGTTAATCCAGCCTGTGATCCCTTGGCGCATGTATTGACTGTCAGAGGTGAGGGTGATCTTACAAGGCTCAAATAGTGCTTCAAGGGCGATAATTGGGGCAAGTAGCTCCATACGATTGTTGGTAGTCAACTCAAATCCAGCTGATAGCTCTTTGGTATGTTGTTTGTATTTCATCACGACGCCATAGCCACCAGGGCCTGGATTACCTAAACATGAACCATCAGTAAATATTGAGATCTGTTTTAGTTGTCGCATCAAATTGCTACCATAGTCTTAATTTTTAATTGGCGCGATTATACTGTGCCCATAAAGCCTTGTTAACTGAGAACTATCATTAATGAATATTGTTTCTAGTGCCCCACGGCAAATTATTCTCGATACTGAAACAACGGGTATGAACCAAGCTGGTGGCCCGGTTTATATCGGTCACAGAATTATTGAAATCGGTTGTGTTGAAGTTATCAACCGTAAATTAACTGGACGAACTTATCACCAGTATATTAATCCGGGTATGTTGATTGATGAAGAGGCGATTGAAGTACACGGTATCACTAATGAGCGCGTCGCCTCAGAGCCAAGGTTTCATGAAATAGCGAAAGACTTTATCGATTTTATTGATGGCGCCGAAATCGTGGCACATAACGCACCGTTCGATATTAGCTTTATGGATCATGAATTTAGTATGCTGCAGCCAACTGGGCCTGTCACCGCTAATATGTGTCAAATTCTTGATAGCCTTGAAGTTGCCAAGCATCTGCATCCAGGACAAAAGAATAACCTTGACGCCTTATGTAAGCGTTACGGCATAGACAATAGTCGTCGTACTTACCATGGCGCGTTACTCGATGCCGAGATCTTAGCTGATGTTTACCTGATCATGACAGGTGGGCAAATCAAGTTCAATTTGTCTGCCGATGAAGCCAACCAAGAAGATGGTGGCGTGGCAAAAATTGATACTAGCAGATTAAATCTTAAAGTGATCTCCGCATCTGCCGATGAATTAGTATCACACGAACAAAGACTTGATTTAGTTGCAAAGTCTGGCAAATGTCTCTGGCGAGGATAAGCATTTCTCTATGGCATCGATTGCGAAGCATTCATTTCAACTTCTAATAAAGACGGTTGCGACAGCGCTGCTGAGTTTAACTTTAGTTAGCTTAGGCGCAGTTGCACAAATGCAAAGTAAAATCGTTAATGCTTCAACAGCTCAGGAATTAAAAAACCGCTTTAGAATCGATAGCATGGTAAGCAAGATGAC
This sequence comes from Shewanella sp. WXL01, assembly GCF_012263345.1. Lineage (NCBI taxonomy): Bacteria > Pseudomonadati > Pseudomonadota > Gammaproteobacteria > Alteromonadales > Shewanellaceae > Shewanella > Shewanella sp. WXL01. Next base: position 46,273 of record NZ_JAAIKQ010000013.1, read on the forward strand.
GCTATTGATCCAACGTCAATATGGTAGTGCGCCCGTTGTTATTGTGTTGCCAGACGGCAGTAAATGGTATTCATCTCGTCACCCAGAAAACGTTAAGTGGGTGGATGGTGTTGCTGGGGATATGATTTACATCGAAAATCCCATGCCAGGTCCCTGGCAATTACTTGGCGCAATCGTTCAAGGCTCAGAAATAAAGAAGGTGAGCGACCTGCAAATTGAGGTCGACCCGTTTCCACAGCCTCTATTTCGCGGTGAGCGTATCAAAGTTCATGCTTATCTCAATGGCGATGAAGAGCTTATTACCATTCCAGGCATGGATTATATGTTGGAGTGGACAGCAAGATTTATTAGTGACAGTGACAGTAGCGACAAGAACTTTGCTACAGGTATCGTTATTGCTGGGAAATACCAAGACAATGGCGAAAAGCTCGATGAAGCCGCTGACGATGGTGAGTTCACAGGTGATGTCAATCTTGACCAACCTACGGGTGACTACACGCTGCAAGTCACCGCTAGAAATAATATTTTCGAGCGCCAGTTTAGCAGCCCTTTCACATTATCAGAAAGGCCTATTACTGCCAAAGTTATTCCAGATGAAGATCCGCAATCGGGCTCGTGGACTTTAGAACTTGCTATAACTGATGCGGTTAAGCTAGAAGAAACCCATTTCCACTTCGATATGATAGGCCCAGCCGGACTTAACATTCCAATTACTTTGCTGGATATGAACGACAAGCGTACGTTACTAGCATTGCCAAAAGTGACTGAGTACGGCAGTTATCGTATTAAAGGTAATGCTGTATCAACTACCATGGGTGGACGAGAGATCTTTGTCGATCTTCCAGAAATGTTTTTTAACTATCTTGAGCCACCAGCACCGCCACCATCGGCTGAGGAATTAGCTGCAATCGCAGCGGCTGAGGAAGCAAAGGCCGAGCAAGAGGCCAAAGATAAAGCAGTATTTTGGATTATTTCAATAAATGTAAGCGTTCTATTGTTGGGAGTGCTTGCTTTGATTATCTGGCGTAAGAAGCAAAGCTTGAATAAGGCGCTTGCAGCGGCAGAGCAGGAGTTAGCGGAAGAGGAGCTGCAAGCCGGGAATACTCAAGGTATGGATGATATTGATCTATCTATACCTGATGACAAATAGACGTGGTGGGTCGTTTTGCTAAGGCGATTTAACTTAAACCTCTAATTATTTAACGTGACTTGTTGTTTTTACGGAATAATTATCTATTGTCGGTTCGCTCAATTTATGGGCAAAAGCTTATGTGTACAGGCACAAAATAGCTGCAAATTGACCAAAGTGAGTAAAATTTAGCTAAACAGTCATAAAGCAATAAAAAAAGTGTTGACGCTAATCCGAGAGGTCTTTATTATTCATCGCACTTGAGTGGAGCGGTAGTTCAGTTGGTTAGAATACCGGCCTGTCACGCCGGGGGTCGCGGGTTCGAGTCCCGTCCGCTCCGCCAAATAAGACAAAAGCCTCATCGAAAGATGAGGCTTTTGTCGTTTCTGCGCTCTGCAAATATCAATTTCTTGAAACAAACTATACCAATTGGGATAATTAAGTGGTCAGATATTGCGCAGGTAAAACCGCTTAGAACAAGGCGGAAATTGCCGCTAGCCAGTAATTCTACCTACAAAATTTCTAACGAAGTTATAAGAGGTTTTAACCAGTAAGAATGAACAAATACTTATGCTAATTGGTATTAGACCAAGATAAATTCTATTGCATGCTACATAAGCTTGTGATTATACTGCAAGCATCTTGTCGGAGTGCCATTATTGGCTGAGACCGTTAATTCGGGATCCGTTGAACCTGATCAGGCTAACACCTGCGAAGGAAACAAGCGTCATTACGATACATAGGCATCAATAAACCATAAGTGAAATTCACCCGCTTAGCTTTGGTCTATCTATTGTTCCTTACATTGCACTAGCAATGCGCTGGCAACTTCTCCAGACAAGCAACTTAATTAATAATTACTCGAGGTTGCTAATGTCAGATCGTCGTCAAACACGAAACCAAGCCCAAGAATTTATCAACAACTTAAAGCCGCTTTTGCATCCAAATTCAGATAAAGTTTATCTAGATGGGCCCAATTGCATTAAAGTCGGTATGCGTAAAATCAACCAAACCGATACCATCATTGGTGGCACCAAAGACGCGCCAATTACCGAAAAGAATCCTGCTATTCACGTTTATGACTGTGCCGGCGTTTACTCCGATCCGAATGCTGAGATTGATGTGCGTAAAGGTGTGCCAAAAATCCGCTCGCATTGGATTGAAGCGCGTCAGGATACCGAAGCGCTGGCTGATGTTTCATCAAACTTCACTCAGCAACGCTTGGCTGATGATGGTTTAGATCACTTGCGCTTTGAAGAGCTACCTAAACCTATTCGCGCTAAGCAGGGTAAAAATGTCACCCAAATGCACTATGCAAAGCAGGGGATCATCACCCCTGAAATGGAATACATTGCCATCCGTGAGAACATGGCACGCGCTGAGCTTAAACAAGATGAGCAGTTAAACCGTAAAGCGCCAGGTGAGAGTTTTGGTGCGTTAGTTGGCGAGCCTATTACTGCAGAATTTGTCCGCTCTGAGGTTGCCCGCGGCCGCGCGATCATTCCAGTTAATATTAATCACCCTGAAGCTGAGCCGATGATTATTGGTCGCAACTTCCTGGTAAAGGTTAACGCTAATATTGGTAATTCAGCGGTGACTAGCTCAATTGAAGAAGAAGTTGAGAAGTTGGTGTGGTCGACCCGTTGGGGCGCTGACACTGTGATGGACCTTTCAACTGGTCGCTATATCCATGAAACCCGCGAGTGGATCATTCGTAACTCACCTGTACCGATTGGCACTGTGCCAATTTACCAAGCGCTTGAGAAAGTAAACGGGGTTGCTGAAGATCTAAGTTGGGAAGTGTTTAAAGATACCTTGATTGAACAAGCCGAGCAGGGTGTGGATTACTTCACTATTCACGCAGGAGTTCTCCTGCGTTATGTGCCGATGACCGCCAAACGTGTCACAGGTATTGTTTCTCGTGGCGGCTCTATCATGGCTAAGTGGTGTTTGAGCCATCACAAAGAAAACTTCCTTTATGAACACTTTGATGAGATCTGTGAAATCTGCGCAGCTTACGACGTGTCTCTATCACTTGGTGACGGTATGCGCCCTGGCTCAATTGCCGACGCAAACGATGAAGCGCAATTTGCCGAACTAGAAACATTGGGTGAGCTTGTTAAGAAAGCCTGGAAACATGATGTACAAACCATCATTGAAGGTCCAGGTCATATACCAATGCAGCTTTTAAAAGAAAACGTTGAAAAGCAACTTGAGCATTGTGACGAAGCCCCATTCTACACGCTAGGCGCGCAAACAACGGATATTGCGCCAGGTTACGACCACTTTACATCTGGGATCGGCGCAGCCATGATGGCTTGGTATGGTGTTGCTATGCTTTGTTATGTTACCCCTAAAGAGCACCTTGGTTTACCTAACAAAGAAGATGTAAAGCAAGGACTGATTGCATATAAAATCGCAGCTCACGCAGCTGATGTGGCAAAAGGTCATCCAGCAGCGCAAATGCGTGATAATGCATTATCGAAAGCCCGTTTTGAATTTAGATGGGAAGATCAATACAACTTAGGTTTAGACCCAGATACTGCCCGTGCGTATCACGATGAGTCCTTGCCTCAAGAGTCTGCAAAAGTTGCGCATTTCTGCTCTATGTGTGGCCCAAAGTTTTGCTCAATGAAAATCACCCAAGATGTACGCGAATATGCTGCAAGCTTAGAGCAGGTGATTGAGGTTAAAGATGCAACGCCGCAACTTGAGCCACAAGCGCTGTCAGATACTGAAATTGCATCAGCTATGGCGAAAAAGTCTCAAGAGTTCAACCAGTCGGGAGCCGCTTTATACCATGAGAAGGCCCTAGCTGAGGAGCAAGAGGCTTAATGGCTAACGCATCACAAAATAAGTCACTGATAAACAGTAGCACTAGCAAGCCGATTGTCTGGACTATTGCCGGTTCAGACAGTGGCGGAGGCGCTGGCATTCAAGCAGATCTGGCGACGATTGTCGACTTAGATTGTCACCCATGTACCCTAATTACCGCAATTACTGCTCAAAACACTGTAGCTGTTACTCGGGTTGCAAGTGTCAGCGAGCAGGATTTTACTGCGCAACTTGATGCGCTACTTGCCGATCTAGCGCCCAGCGTAATTAAAATCGGTTTATTAACCGAGCAGTCTCAGGTTAGCGCCATCGCGAATATGCTAGCGAAGGTGAATAGCAAAGAGTCAAAGACTAAAACTGTCCCTGTTATTCTTGACCCGGTAATGGTTGCCAGTTGCGGCGATGCTTTAGCTTCAAGTCTTGATTTCAGTCCTTTAAAAGGGCTGATCACCTTGATTACACCTAACCAGCACGAGCTTGCGCGTTTGGTTGATGATAATTATCGACCTTTGCTACAGCTTAATCACTCAAAGCTGTCGCAAACAGAGCAAGACGCATTAACGCTTAGTCGTTTGCTTGATTGTCATGTGTTGGTGACCGGTGGTGACGCGCTAACTGGTGAGCAAATTGGCTCTGAAACTACAAACAGCACATCCAAAGCACAAGATGTGTATGTGACGCGTTTTGTGGCTGGTGCGAGCGTTGATCATAACGACAAAACGTTTGTACTTAGCTCGCCAATGCTCGATGGCAGCAATAATCATGGCACAGGTTGCACCTTATCAAGTGCAGTCGCCTGTTTTCTTGCCCACGGCTTGGTTCTTCATGACGCCGTAGTGTTGGCAAAAGCCTACGTTAACAAGGGGCTTGCGAATGGTTACGCAAAAGGGGCTGGTAAAGGTTGCCTAGCGCGCACTGGTTGGCCAAATGATTTAACCTTGATGCCTAGTGTTGATTTGTTAAATCAATCGATGCCAACGGTTGAATTTGCTGAATTACCTCAAGTCATGGATGTGTATCCGGTGGTTGATGATATCAAGCTACTTGAGAGTCTCTGCCGAGCGGGTTGCAATACAGTGCAGCTACGCCTTAAATCACAAGCTTTGCCTAATACTGATGCATATGACGTCGAGCAGCAATCCTTCGAGAAACAGATAATACGTGCCGTTCGCATAGGGCGGGAGACTAATAGTCAGGTATTTATAAATGATCACTGGCAGCTAGCGCTAAAACATGGTGCATTTGGCGTGCATTTAGGCCAAGAAGATGTTGCGACAGCTGACCTAGAAGCTTTAGCTAATGCTGGCGTAGCACTGGGATTATCAAGTCATAGTTACTTTGAAATTCAACTTGCTCACCAATTGCATCCAAGCTATATCGCAACTGGGCATATTTTTGCGACTCAAACCAAAAAGATGCCTTCAGCTCCTCAAGGTTTGATTCAGCTTGCGCGCTACAGTGAATTACTTAACCCGCATTACCAAACACTAGCGATTGGCGGGATAAACCAAGCCAATCTAGACGAGGTTAGCGCCACTCAGGTAGCGAGTATTGCGGTGGTGAGTGCTATTACTAAAGCTGCTGATCCTATCGAGGCTTTTAAGCGCCTACGTGATGATTGGTTAGCGGGTAAAACCGTTATAGGTGCAAAGCGATTGGCTAAGGATTTGTCGGATGCCAGCTAGTACAAACGACGCTAATTCTTCAGGTGCTATTACACCAACCACGGACTCTTCAGCGACTATCGCATCGACAGATAGGACCAAGTTAACCGATAAACAGTTTATTGAGTTTTCACGGCAGATATTTGTCGAAGATTTTGGCGAGCTAGGTCAGGAGAACCTGCTTAACGCCAAAGTGTTGATTATTGGCGCTGGTGGACTAGGGGCACAAGTAGCACACCAACTCGTTGCAGCGGGTGTTGGTGCCGGCGTATATGGCAATCTTGATGCGAAGACGAGAATAAACGCGGGTCACATAAAGCTTGTTGATGGCGATCTTGTTGAAGCATCGAATATTCCCCGCCAATTGCTGTTTTCAATGACTGATGTTGGCCAAAACAAGGCGCAAACAGCAGCTAATAGACTCAACAGCCAGTATCAAAATGCCAATGTAAGCGCAGTGAGCTGTGATCTAGCAGCAGATAATCTTGAGCAAATTTTTAGCGATGACTGCGAGCTAGATGGTTATGACTTGGTGATTGATTGTACTGACAACCTCAAAGCCAGACACTTGATAAATGAGCTTTGCGTAACCCATAAGCTTACACTGTTAAGCGGCGCAGTAGCTGGCAATGACGGTCAGGTGTTTTGTTTAGACTTTGGCTGCAAAGCAAGTCAAACGACTAATGGCATTCAAAAGGCGAGAGAGCATGACTTTGGCTGCTACCAATGTTTAGTACCGAAAGGCAGCACAACAAGTCAAAGCTGCAGCGTGATTGGAGTACTGGGCCCTACGGTTAGTCATATCGCTTCAACTCAAGCCATGTTTGCCATAAGTCACCTTACTGGCACCTTTAACCATTATGGTCAGCTATTTCGCTTTCAAGCGAACCCAGTTCGCTGGCTACAAATGACATTAACCCGAGACAGTGAATGTAGCGTTTGCTGCTCAAAAGGATAACTTATGATTTCAGTTACCCTCAATGGCGAGTCTCGCCAATATTCAACAAGTTTATCGATAGCTGAGTTTGTCAGCGAAAACTCGCTTAAACCCAACAGCATCGCCATCGTGGTTAATCAACATCTGGTGCCAAGGTCTGAGTGGACAAACCGCCAATGCCAAGATGGTGATCAAATTGAAGTATTTTCAGTAGTAGCAGGGGGTTAGCATGTTAACGATTGGCGATAAGACATTCGAATCACGATTATTTACCGGAACAGGCAAGTTTGCTAATCAACAACTCATGCTAGATGCTATTACTGCATCTGGTTCACAACTGGCGACGCTTGCGATGAAAAGAGTTGATTTAAAAACAGGTGGAGATGAATTACTCACACCACTTGTGGACTCAGGAGTCAACTTGCTGCCAAATACCTCTGGCGCGCGAAATGCCAAGGAGGCAGTGTTTGCAGCGCGATTGTCAAAAGAAATGCTCGGTACCAACTGGGTCAAGTTAGAGATACATCCAGACCCAAAATATTTGATGCCAGATCCTGTAGAAACTTTCCTTGCAGCTAAGCAACTGTGCGAAGAAGGCTTTATTGTTCTGCCTTATGTTCATGCAGATCCTGTCTTGTGTCATCGTCTTGAAGAAGTTGGCTGCTCAGCGGTTATGCCGTTAGCGAGTCCGATTGGGACTAACCAAGGCTTAGATACCGAAACCTTCTTAAAGATTATCATTGAACAAGCTCAAGTACCGGTTGTTGTTGATGCTGGAATTGGCGCTCCATCAGATGCATGTAAAGCCATGGAGCTTGGCGCTGATGCGGTATTAGTTAACACGGCTATTGCGACAGCAAGCGATCCAGTAGCTATGGCTAAGTGCTTTGCTGATGCTGTGGTAACAGGAAGGCAGGCGTTTGAAGCCGGCGTTGCGCAAACATCTGTAGCGGCAAATCATACTAGTCCGCTTACGCAGTTTCTGTTTGATAAATAACCAGAACTCTGGATTAGGAAGTGCCAATCACTCTCTAGGCCTGAGTTATACCTTCCATTATGTTTCTAGCGAGATAGTTTTTGTGTAGTTCAAGGCGAAGCTGCGCGTCAATAGCTAGCCTATTGCAAGTAGCTTCAACGACCACTTTTTACTAAGAGACGGGCAAAAATAGCCGTTAGAAACCGATTTATTATCCTGAGCTCAGGTTAATTACCTGCGTTTATTAAGTAATTAAAGGCATGTGTAGCTAAATGAACTTTTCAGATGTGTTTCGCAGTATTGAGCCAGATAAACTCAAGCTCGAGCTTTACAGCAAAACTGAGCGGGATGTGCGTAAAGCATTAGTCAATCCTCAAGGCAATATTGATGCACTTATGGCATTGCTATCCCCTGCAGCTACGCCATTTATCGAACAAATGGCGCAACTATCTGCTTCGCTAACCCGTCAGCGTTTTGGGGCAAACCTTGCTTTGTACTTGCCACTCTATGTGTCGAATCTTTGCGCTAATGAGTGTGATTACTGTGGTTTTACCATGAGTAACAAGATTAAACGCAAAACACTCAATCAAACTGAACTGCAACAAGAAATCGACATTATCAAAGCAAAAGGCTTTGACCACGTGTTGCTTGTGTCTGGCGAGCATGAGACCAAGGTAGGCATTGATTACTTTGAAGCTATTTTTGCACAAGTTAAGTCGGCGTTTAGCCATGTGGCAATCGAGGTTCAGCCGTTAAAGCAAGATGAATACGCGAGATTAAACGATCACGGTTTAGATGCAGTAATGATCTATCAGGAGACTTATCAGCAGCGAACCTATGCACAGCATCATACTCGCGGTAAAAAGCAAGATTTCAGTTATCGTCTTGATACGCCAGATCGCATCGCAAGGGCAGGCGTTGATAAGATAGGTTTAGGTGTGCTACTCGGTCTTGATGACTGGCGCTTAGACGCGCTGTTAATGGGCCATCACTTGGCTTATTTAGAGCAAAAATATTGGCGCACTAAGTACAGCATCTCACTGCCAAGGCTTCGTCCTTGTACCGGTGGTATTACGCCAAAATCTGAAATTAGCGATCTTGGTTTAGTCCAGCTTATTTGCGCGTTTAGGTTGTTCAATCAACAACTTGAAATTAGTTTATCCACCCGAGAAACGCCTGAGCTAAGAGATAATTTACTTGGGCTTGGTGTGACTAACCTGAGCGCTGAAAGCTCTACTGAGCCAGGCGGCTACGCTAACCCGCAATCTCAGCTTGATCAGTTTGAAATTAGTGACGATCGCTCAACGCAAGAGATCGTGCAGGTGATGAAAGCAAAAGGATTTCAGCCAGTTTGGAAAGATTGGGAAGCGGCTTGGTAAAACTGTACAAAACGCCCTGTTTGAGCAATAATTAGTCTGTTAAGTCACAATAAATTTAAGACAGGAGTGAGTTATGCAAATTCCGTCTGCTTCGGCATCAGGTTTACAAGCACTGCAAAGTGCTCAACAAGGTTTAGCTCAGGCTACAACAACGGTGGCGCAGCCTGATCCCAAACCACAGCCTGAGGCTACAGAAAGCCAATCATTAAAGTCTGACACGGTTACGTTAAGCAGCCAGGCTCAAGATAAAACTTCCGCTTTAATCGATGCGACACAAGCTGGCCATCAAGGCGAGGTTGCCACTCGAGTGATTGAAGCTGAAAATGAAACTGTCGGTAGCCTGATTAACATTTCGGTGTAGCATGACTCCGGTATCTGCAGCGAGCCTGGGAGCTGAAGCTTTTCGCTTAACCATTCCAACTCGCTTGCCTGCAGTAAACTCATTAGCAACAAGCTTGTCTAAAGCCAATTCATCAATAACAGGTTCGTCTACAGTTGGCTCAACTTCAATAAATAGTCATAGCGCTCAGCAATTCAATTCTCAAACTTCTTCTCTGGTTAATTCACAGGCCGCTCTGCAAACCAAAGCGCAGGTTGTTCCACAAGAAGCAAGCAAGGCGGTATCGCAACTAGCAACTGCATCCGAGGCGCTAAAATCTGATCAAGTTGCAAGTGCTGTTAACACTAGTGCTAGCTCATATGCCAACTTCGATCCAAAAACCAGCGTTAATCCCAGCGAAAATACCAGCTTTAGCAGCACACGTGCTGACGTAGTTAACCTTAATACGGGGGCCGCAAATATTGGTGCTTTAGTGCAGTTAACGAGTAGGGTAAGTCAATCACTGCCCTCGGGTAGCAGTCGCGAGGCGGTACAATCTTTAGCTGGGCCGCAACCGTTTGAATCAACGCAAACTCGTTTTGTCAGCTCTGCAGATGAACTGTTTCAGAGCTCATCACAACAAGCGATACAAGCTAATAATTCAGGCGTTAAAGACAACTCGCTTGCGCAAACACGTACTATTTTTAGCGATGCAAACGCTGCTAACTTTAAAGATGCATCTAGTGATGACAATCTTAACGGGTTTAGTAAACAAGCAGGAACACAAGCAAACCGACAAGCTCAAGACGGTAATTCACAAGGTGCTGAACAATTAGATAATGAGCATGCTAAGCAAACGCAAGAGGAACTTGAGCAACAAGAGTTGCAAAGGCAACAAGCGGCGCAAGATACCGAAAAACAAAAGCTTGAGCGTGAGTTAGCAAAGCAAGAAGCGAAAGAAGCACAAATTATTAAAGAGCTGAGTGCTAGAGATACAGAAGTGCGGCAACATGAGCAGGCTCATGCATCGGTTGGCGGCAGTTATGCTGGACAACCAAGTTACCAGTATGAACAAGGGCCAGACGGCAAACGCTATGCTGTGGAAGGAGAAGTGCAGATAGATGTGTCTGAGATCCCCAATGATCCTCAAGCGACCATCATCAAAATGCAAAAAGTTTACGCAGCGGCAATGGCACCAGTTCAGCCATCAAGTACAGATATTCGAGTTGCGGCCGAGGCATTAGATAAGATGAATGAGGCCAAGCAGTTGCTTGCCGAGCAAAGACAACAACAGCTTGCTGAGAATGACAACTCTGAGCGGATTAACGAGCTAGGGCAAATCTACCAAAATGCGGAAAACGCTCAGCAATCTCAGCTTGATCCATATAAAATTGATGATGAAGCTAAGCAAACTCAAGATCCAGTGCTCCCTAATCTCGCCTCTAGGATTAGCAATTCAGTCGAACCTATTAATCCTGCAAACAATGCCCCAACTGCGACGCTTGCTTATCAACGTGTTGCTGATTTTCAATAGCCTAAACGTAAGATATTGATAATCTAATTCACTTTACAGTACTAACTCAGTCTCTTTATGTTACGTTAAATATCAGGTTTGATGATGCGCAAGCACTAACTGTTCTAACAGCTTAGCTGCTGGTCCTTGCCTGTCGCGGTTTGGGACCACTAGGTTTAAAATCACTTTGCGACTTCTGCTTGAGGTTAAAGTGAGTTTGGTTAAATTGCCATTATCAACTTCATCTTTAACAATGAATGCTGGCATCCAACAAAAGCCCAATCCAGAAGCTAGAATACGCTTTGCTTCATAAAAGTTTGATACGGTCCATCTTTGCTCTGATTTTAGCCAACCCGCTTCATCTTTGGCATTTAATCCAGTGTCTCGAATGACGATTTGTAACTGATTAGCGAGGAGTTTTTCATCACTAATGTTGGGCGTTGCAGCTAATGAATGACTTGGGTGGCAAACCAGGATCAATTCACTACTTTGCAGTGCTTCTCCTAGATGACCTTTTGGTGGGGTAGAGCAAATCGCAATGTCAGCTTTTTGCTCGTTAATGAGTTCATGGGTACCGGTTAATACTGAATCAATAACATTAATGCGACAACCACGAGATTGCGGATGAAACTTATTGAGTATGCTCACTAAATCATCCATTGGATAAATGATCTCACGGGCAATGGTTAAGCTTGGCTCCCAACCTTGACCTAAATTGGTTGCCAGTTGTTCTAACTCATTAACAGACTGAGTAAGAAGGCGAGAGCGGCGAAGTAACACTTCGCCTTGGGGAGTTAGCACTGAGCGTCGCCCCTCAACGGTCAATATTTGCGTACCTAATTGTTGCTGCAGTTTCGCAACAGCGTGATTAAGCGAAGATTGGCTCTTGTTTAAGTAGGCGGCAGCCTGGGCATATCCGCCTTGATCTACCACGGCTTGTAGAATGCGCCATTGCTCTAGTGTCGATTTAGCTCGGTTCATATATCGGCAATTACTTCTTTGCTAACTCAGGCTTTGGGCTAACTAACTTAGGTAGATTCTTACGGGTTTGCTTGAGCTCACTTAAATAAGGGCCTGCATGCAGTTTTTCAGGCCAGTTGAGTAACATCATGGCTAACACGTTTCTATGTTCACCTGAAGCAAGTCTTGCTTTACCTGAAGGAGATAACACCATTTTGTGCTCAGGTGAGTAAACTGAAAGTAAGTGTTGCTTCACTTTATCTACAACTGGATGATCCGGGTTACCAGTAATTTGGAAGCTGATGCCAACCTCGGTGATAATATCTTCAGTTGTATCTTGTAGAATTCGGTCAATGTTGGCGGCGAAATAATCTAAAATCCACTGATAGTCTTTAGCATCAACAAAGCGTTGGTAGTAACCACTTGATGCGAAGATAAAGTGGGTCATGCCATAAATCTTATTTTTATACTGGGCTTTTGAAAGCTGCGCGTCTTTATCGTCACTGTATGTTTGTTGGAACGCTTTTTTGTAAGGTTCACGTAAGTCGGCAATCCCTAGTTGGTCAGCCCAATAAACATAGTTAACAAGTTGAGCAGCCCAAGAGCGGATCATATCAGGGTCGGTATAGGCATCTTTAAGATTTGATTTTGAGATCGCCTCTACAAGTTTTTCATGGCATGGGCCAACTAAGCCCATCTCGTCAATTCTTGCTGCGTAGCGTAACACGTAATCATTAAGCAAAACGAAGTCAGGGAATTGCTTAGTGGCTTTCTTGCGTGCTTTTGCTCGTGGGCCTTTACCAATTTGGTTTCTTGCCAGCTTTGCTTGCTCAGCGAAAAACTCTGGGTCATCCAGCTGGCAAGTAAAGTAAGCTTGTCTATCAACTACAGCGAGTAGGTCAACTAAAGCACCATTAGCGTATTTCTCATCGCCGGTCATACGGTATTGACGCAGCGCGTAATGCCCTTGAATACGAGGTGGCAATGAGTACAGGTTAGTTTCAAGATTGTACTTAATTTGGTCGTACATCTGTTGCTCTGTCACTTTCGGAGCTGGCTTTGATTTGACTTCGGCAGCATTGACAATTGAACCAGCAGCAAAGCAGGCAATTAAGCTAGCCTTTAACAGTAGAGATTTTGCGTTAATCGCTTTATTCATAAATAACCTTCCTAAAATGCTGCAAACTTAAATTTAATGATGTTTCGCTAGTTGTGGTCTAGTAGATAGCTGTCGTCTAGTAATGGTGAAGCAATTTTTGATACGTTTGTTGAAGACTAGCAGTATCTGCTTGAGGATCAAACAGTTGATTTGCTTGGTGTTCATACCAAATGGGTAGAAAATACATAGGCCCCTCATTGACTAGCGCCCGATATGAATAGAGCAGGTCGGCTGCATGTTCGAGATCGTCGCCGAATAGACGAACAAATCGCTCGTTTGCGTTCGCCTCAAATTGTTGCCATGCATATGTTTGCTGATCAAAACTCTTAAGCGCAAAAAACTCGTATGCTAGCACCGCCCTAAATAATCTTAGCCGAGAGACATAGTCAGACATAAGTTGTTGCGTTTGAGAGACACGAGTGTGACCAATATTGTGGTTGATAAAGGCCGTTAACCAATATTGGGTTATTTGCTGCTCTGAATTTTGCGGTAGATGATTTAGGTTATAGAACCGATTTGTCTGCGATAAAGAAACAATGCTACGCGATATAAGTTCAATTAGTTTCGCTTGGTTTCGTTGACTAAGCTCAGTGTTTGGCAGGGAAATAGCCCAACTGCCAAATTGTTCTCCTACTACGGTTTGTTTAAGCATATGTCCACTGACGTTTTTATTATCGTGGGTGATGATGCTTAACTCGCCAAGCAGACGTTGTTGTTGCCAAACTCTATAGGTAGTGACAGTCTGCTTATTATCGTTTGCTGATGCTTCTTGCTTAGCTTCAAGTCGTTCGAAGTGATACTGCAAAGCGCCTAGTGTTTTGAAAATCGTATCAAATAATTGATGACCGGGCATCGTATTGTTGTCTGATATTTGCTCGGTTTCGTTTGTTTCACCCGCATGTTTTAACTTAGCTGGAATGTCCCACGGGGCAACCTTGTCCGTTTTCAATTCAAGCTCGCTAACTAAGCCATTAAAAAATTGGTCAATTTGTTGCGAGTTCAACTGATGCTTAGCTAGCTGCATTTGGCTATAACTAACGTAGCCTTTGCTATGAGCTTGTTGTCGATAGATTTGCCACAAGTCTTGGAGTATTGATTGATTAATCGTTTTGCTTTTTATTTGGTGATCAAGCCACACGAGTTTGCGGCATTGTGTGTTTTGTTGCTTAAGTAAATATTTAGCGACGTCTGACGGTTTAACGAGATTGGAAGTCGCTTCTAACCGGCAAGGCTTACCGGCAATATTGATTGCCAGCTTTTTGTTATTGAAGTTATGGCGATAAGCTGTGCTTGCAGCAACTATTTTATCGCTAAGCTGGGCTTGATGTTTCGGTTCTATCTCACTCAAGAGCTGCGTTGCCGATGCGCTGAACTGAGCACCTAGGTTGCTTTGCTGGACATGCTGCAATAAATCTTGTGATTGTATAGCAGTATCTGTTAGCAAGTTATTGAGTTTTATTTGGCAACTTAATAATTTTTCGCGCTGCTCGCTTGAGCTGGCGAACTGACGATAATAACTGACGCGATCGCTTAGGTTGTACAACCCTAAGAGGTGTGATTGGTGTTGTGTATAAGTGTTAGCAAGTTGGTCCAATGACCCCTTATCGGTCAGTGGCTTAGGAATAGGTACTTGATAACTAAGACATTGATTAACGAGTAAATCAATTGAGTTGTTAGCCGCCGCTGGAATTGCGGCGGCGATAAAGCTCAACAGCAATAAACTAGAATTTGCTATCAGTTGAGAAATGTTTTTTCGCATAAGCCACACGATCTGCAACCGGCATTAAAGGGCCTTGCATTGCTTCAATATGCTTAAGGCGCGGAATAATCCCTTTGCCATTGGCAATTTGAATAGCTAGGCCAGGACGGGCATTTAGCTCTAAAAGCAGAGGACCGCGTTTTTTATCCAATACCATATCAGTACCGAGATAGCCAAGCTCGCACATCTCATATGCGCTTGATGCTGTATGTAGCAAGGTGTCCCAATTAGGAACTTGCACCTGATCCAGTGGGAACTGAGTATCAGGGTGAAGCTTAACCGGTTCATCAAACTGTACCGCGTGTAAGCTTTTTCCTGTCGCGATGTCCAGTCCAATTCCTACCGCTCCTTGGTGAAGGTTTGCTTTACCATCAGATTCGGCCGTAGAGCAACGCAGCATTCCCATCACAGGAAATCCTTTGAAGATGATCAAGCGGATATCGGGTACACCTTCATAGCTGATCCCGTTAAATACAGGATCAAACTCAATCAAACCCTCAACAATCGCGACATCAGGTTTACCACCGAGTGAGAATAAGCCACTTAAAGTATTTGATACATGGCGGTAAATCTCAGCAGGGGTTACCTCGTGACCATTTGGCTTGTAGTAACAGCCATTATGTACCTTGGTAATGACCAAGATACCTTTACCGCCAGAGCCTTTTGCTGGCTTGATTACAAAACCATCACGATTGGCGACCATCTGCGGGATGTCTTCAATCTTATGTTGCTCGTCAACAACACCAATTAAGTCCGGCACTGCAATATCATTTGCTAACGCTAATTGTTTAGTGACAAGTTTGTCGTCCACACGCTTATAAAACTTACGCGGATTATAGCGACCAATGTAACTAATGTTACGCTGATTCATATTCATTACGCCTTTACGGCGCAGTTCCCACGGCCAGGCAAAATTCATTACTTTTCTCCAGCCAGAGGTTTAAAGCGCTTAAGCTCTGTTAAGCGGTAACCCGTGTATTGTCCCATCACAAGCACCACTGACAGCAGCACTAAGTGGATACCAAGGAAGTTAAATACCCAATGTTGAACAAGCGAATTGTTCATTGCTAGGTAGGCTATTGTTGCTACAAACAAGCTACCGCCACCGCTAACGAACACGTGTTTAGGGCCTTCCTCTTCCCATAGAATCGACATACGCTCAATTGTCCATGCCAAAATAATCATAGGGAAGAAGGTAATGGTTAAGCCTTCACTTAAGCCTAGCTTGAATGAAATTAGTGTGAAGAAGCCGATAATAAATATCACCACAATAATGACTGCGGATATTCGCGATATGAGCAGCAAGTTAAGTGACGATAGGTACGAGCGGATCATCAAACCAAATGCGACAATCAACAAGAAACCGATCAAGCCTGTAAGCAGCGTAGTTTGAATAAATGCTAACGCGATTAATACTGGCATGAAGGTACCAGAGGTTTTAATACCAATGATAACGCGAAGAAATACTACAACTAAAACACCAATAGGAATAAGCAAAATCCCTTTAAATAGACTTTGCTCTTCAATAGGCAGTTGATACAAAGAGAAATCCCAATCATCTTGCGCATTCATCATCATGTCGATTGAAGTTGAAAGAGCAGGGCGCGTATCCTGTAGCATTGAGAAATTTACTTGGGAGTTAGTTCCACCAATCACATCAAGGACCGAATTACCTTTGCTTTCCCAAAGCACGACATTATCTTCTCGGCCCTGAATGTTGTTATTAACATCAAATAACTTCCAGTAGCCGTCATGATACACCTGAACCATTTGATCAAGCTGTTGGCGACGACGCTGATCCTCTAGTACCAGGCCGTTTACAATGCGAGCTGGGATCTCCTTAGTATTTAACATGCGAACAAATAGCTCAGTTGGCGTGTTAGAGGCAAGCAATAGCGACATATTCTGGCTTTGATTAACATCGTTAATTTTCGCCATTAATTGCTGAGCAAAAGACTGATTAGAAGCGCTTCGTTCCCATACTTCACTGATGATTTGCTCAGCCGCTGAAAGTTCGGTTACAGGCCAGCTGTAAGGCTTAGCGCTTGGGAGTTCTTCACCGGCTTTGATTTTGGTCTTGCCTGTAGGCACCAGAGTCACTCGGTAATACAAAGATTGTTGACCGCTCGCCTGCCTGATTGACCAAACCGCACGGCGCTGATCTTCAGTCTGGTTAATGTTTAGCCCGTAGCCAGGTGATGAAGCGTTTTCAACCAGGACCTCAAAAGCTGGGTCATTAGGTAATGCAAAGTCAACCTCTGCTGGTTGGCCTTGGCCATTGAAACTAACTTTCGCATCGATAGCCCAGCTCTGTACCTGTTCGCCAGGAAAGAATGGGATGTTGTGTTCGACACTACGATAAATACTAGAAGCGATCCCTGCGATGAACAGCAATGCCACCAGAATGTAAAACGGTTTGCGTGAATGCATATTGGTGCCTATTTAGCTTTAACTTCAGTTGTTTTTGTAATTTTCCCGTGAATATAGCGCTTGCTCACATCGACTACGGCAATGTCTTTCATAAACTTACGCCCTAAAAGTAGCGGATACTCAAGATGGCTGCGATCAGTTAAGTTCAGATCCGTTTCTGCAGAGTATTTACCGATTTTTAAGTGCGCATGAATAACTGGGCGACGATCATCTTTAGATTCAGCATCTTGTTTGATGCGAACAAATCGCTCTACTTTAGACTCGAACGTGTTTCCAGGTTGGCCTTCGCCGTTAGTCATTACATCAAAGCGAACCCACTGAGCACCGTTACGCTCGAACAGCACTATATTTCGCGCATCTAACGACGATGATTCTGCACCCGTGTCGATACGAGTAGGGAATTTGGCTTTTACTTCATCAACATAAACACCTTCGACTTCGCCTAGCACAAACTTATCACCAATTTGCGACTCAGGGCATGAAGTTGCTTCTACCGGAACAGGAATGATGCTTTTCTTTTCAGCATTTTCAACAGCGCGGCGAACACGATCATTAAGCGCATTGACTTCTTTCGTCAGTGCTACAACTTCTTCGCTAGGCTTTTCACACTGAACTGTTAATGTGTCAATAATATTAGCTTGAGTGGTTTCAAGACCCGCCGTAAGCTCGGCATTAGTCACAGCTGGAACAGTAGGTACCTTATTTTGAGTCGAGTTACAGCCTGAAACTAAGGCAAGGGTAATGGATACTGCAAGGAGTCGTTTTAACATACTTGTTCCTATTTAAGCTCTAAATTTGGTTGGCTTTTGGTTGCGATAATCGTAGCGCGTTTTGGAGCAGGATAACCTTCTACGGTTAAGCTAACATCATTTGGGTCTAAATAATCAACTAGTGATTCGTTTTTCATCCAGTTTGTACTGCGCTGCTCAGCTAATGATGTGGTATCAACGTCAACACAGCGGATATCAATAAATTCACATTTTTTTAGCCAGAGCATTAACGCATCAACAGATGGAATAAACCAAACGTTGTTCATTTTGCCGTATCTGTCTTCAGGTACGAGAACATCATTAACATCACCGTCGATTACTAAGGTTTCCAACACCAGTTCACCGCCTGTGCGTAACTGATCTCTTAGCTGTAGTAGATGATCGATAGGAGAGCGTCTGTGATACAGCACTCCCATAGAGAAAACCGTGTCAAAGGCATCTAGCGGTGGCAGTTCTTCTATGCCTAACGGCAGCAGGTGAACAGGGTGGTCTTTACCAGCTAAGCGCTTAACCGCCTCAAACTGGCACAAAAACAACGGCGATGGGTCAACGCCTACTACGCGCTTAGCGCCTTCACCCAGCATGCGCCACATGTGGTAACCGCTGCCACAGCCTACATCTAAAACTGTACGATTCTTTAATGGAGAAATATGTGGTTTAACTCGGTCCCACTTCCAATCACTGCGCCACTCGGTATCAATGTCGATACCATGAATCGTGAAGGGGCCTTTTCGCCATGGTTGAAACAAACCTAGTAAATTAGCTAACTTTTCTTGTTGTCCCGCAGTGAGTTGCTCGCCGCTGCCAATGGTGACACTGTCTTTTAAGTCAATTTGATCGGGTTCGGGATAGTTAAGCTTATTAAGTACCTTTTCCCACTTAGGTAGATTGCCGTGCTTATGGCTACGTTGCCATTTACCGATAATTGCAGGTAATTCTTCTAACCAGTGTTGAAGGTTAGAATCGGCGATTTGTTGATAAAACGAGCTAAAGCTGATCACTTTATGGCCACCATTGAACAAAAGTTAAAACATTGAAACCATACACTAAAGTGACTAAATCCGCATTGGTTTAAACGGGACTGGTGTACGGATAACGGATCTGGTCGCATGACATTCTCTAGTGCACTACGTTTTTGACTAATTTCCAGCTCGCTATACCCATTTGCTCGCTTAAAGTCGAGATGGTGCTTGTCGAGTAAGTCCTGGATTTTGCCGTCTTCAAACCTGAGCTTTTCGGAAATCACTAATGCGCCTCCGGACTTTAAGCCATCATAAATCTTATTAATCAGGGTATCGCGGTCTTCAGGTGGTAAAAACTGTAAAGTAAAATTTAAAATGACAAGAGAAGCGTTGTTAATTTCAACATCGCGAATATCGGCACAAACGAGGTTAACCTGAGTGTCACTTTTGAAGGCTGATAGATTTTCCTGGCAGCGGCTGATCATAGATTCACTGTTGTCTACAGCAATAATTTGGCAGTTACGCCCGTCTATGTTCCGTCTAATCGATAACGTTGCAGCGCCCAATGAACTACCTAAATCATAGATATTAGAGTTGGGGGTAACGAAGTCATTGGCAAAATCACCGATGGTTTGAATGATTTGTCCATATCCGGGTACGGAGCGACGGATCATGTCGTTAAACACGCCGGCGACACGTTGATCAAACTTAAAATCATCAACTGTGTCAGCGGCTGACGCGTAAATATTGTCTAATTGACTATTCATTGAACTTTTTATCACTAAATTATCCCTATATTCTAGCTAATAGGTATTTAAAGCAGCAAGTTAGACTTTGATTAATTTGTCGTTTGCTTAAATTTACAGGCGTTGTTGCATGTAAGTTTAAATAATTGTTAAACACTATTAACAATATTCATGAATAAGTACATAATTGCGCTAGTACGTTTGTCTGACGATCATTTATCTACAAAAGGTAAGCAATTGATTCGACCGTTCATTACCATCCTAATTAGCACTCTATGCTTAACCTTGAGTAACCTAGCATACTCTCAGGGTGACGATCGTGAGTTTACGATTGTCATGAGCGAAAATACCTATCCATTCCAATACATTGACAACGGAGAGCCGAAGGGTGTTCTGATTGACTTGTGGCAAGAGTGGGCCAAAGTGACACAATCAAATGTACGTTTTGTACCGAAGCAATGGAACAAAAGTCTCGAAGCCACGCTTTCAGGTCACGACATCGTTCATGCAGGGATGGCAAAAACTCAATCTAGACAAGAGCAGTTCCTATTCGCAGAGCCATTTACTTCTCTTTCTACTTATTTGTTTATTCATAAATCTGTTAGTAAGAAGTCAAGCGTTAGCGACCTAATTCCATATCAGATTGGTATTGTAGAGGGTGCAGCGCACAAGGAGCATTTACTTAAGATAGAACCTAACCTAAGTTTTACCTATTACCCAAGCCGGCAAGCATTACTCGACGCGGCTGCGCAAGGTAAAATTTTGGTTTTCGCTGGTATTGAAGGATATCAGCGGAACATGATTTTAGAGCAAGATATTGCCATGGACTATTTTAGTTCATTGCGACTTCCCATCACCAGTATCAAGTTAGCTCCAGCTATTGCTAAATCGAGTCCAAACAGCCAAGCAATTATTAAGCATATAAATCAAGGGTTCGCTCAATTGTCTTCTGATGTAATCAGACAAATAGAGCGTCGCTGGTTAGGCTATCATCATCAAGATAAAGAGCTGATTATTGCGATGCAAACGGGTGTTGAGCCTTATGCTGATTTAGGTTTAGATGGTCGACCACACGGGCTGTTGATTGACTTATGGCAACTCTGGTCTGAAAAAACTGGCATAGAGATCGATTTTGTCACCGGTGACATGGATAGTTCGATTTCATTGATTAAGCGTAAGCTAGCCGACGTACATATCGGATACCCTGAAAGCCAGCAAATGAACACAGGGCTTAAGCAAGCATGGAAAGTACTAGCGATCAAAAGCCGTTTGTTCAGTATGGATAAACATTTATCCGATCTCAATGAACGGTTAAACATCAGGCTAGGAACCTTTCCAACTTCACCTTACATTAATGAAATAAAATCTGCTTTCCCAAACGCTCAGTTACGCTACTTTGGTGACTTAGCAGAGATGATCGACGCTAATCGTAACGGCGAAATTGACGGGTTTATTGCATCGTCAGCGATGACATCTCATTATTTACTTGCGCACAAACTCTGGCCTGAGTTTAAGCAATATCAAGATATCGAATTCTCAACCGATTTGTTTAGTCTAACAAGAGTGGATGACAGTGGCATCGTTGAACGTATTCAAACTGGGTTTAACCTAATCTCGGCTCAGGAGGTGACTGATATTGAGCGCAAATGGTTGATTAATCCCGATGATAGGAGCCTGCAGCATGAGCAACAAGCGTTACAATTATCTAAAGCTGAGCGAGAGTATTTATCTAGTCTAGGTGCTATTAAACTAGGTTACGTAAAGAATTGGCCTCCTATGGAGTTCCAGGGGCGCAGCGGTGAGTTTTTGGGGATCAATGCTGACATTAAAAATCATCTAGTGAGACAGCTAAATCTAACCATTATCCCAGTTGCCTATGATAATTTTAACGATGTAATTGCTGATTTAAAACGCGGTGAAATTCATATGGTTGCCAGCGTGGTTAATACGCCTCAGCGAGAATCACGCCTGTCATTTAGTCAGCCTTACTGGCCATCACCGTGGGCGATAGTAACTAACATTGCCGCAGCCCCAGTGTTTAGCTTGTCGCAGATAAGTGAGCAGCGCCTAGCGGTTGTAGAAGGTTACTTTATTGTTGATCAGCTGCACCAACAATATCCTCACATCAATCTTATCAATGTTGCTAACGTCGAAGACGGTATTGAAGCCGTCAATAGCGGGCGTGTAGATATGTTTCTTGATAAAGCCGCGGTGCTCGCTAGCCATCTACAGGGTGAACAATACACTAGCTTAAAGTTATCATTGCTTGCTGATTTGGCAGAGCAACACAGCCAACTTGCAGTTTTTCCAGGCGTGAAACAGCTTATTCCATTAATTAACCGCTCATTGGCGACCATTGACGACAACGAGCAGCAGCGCATATATCAAAAGTGGGTGACGGTAGATGTGCAGTCAGATACGGCATCATACCAACGCTGGGTGAGGGTGCTTATCGTTAGCTTGTTATTGCTTAGTGCCATCGCTGCATTAGTATTATTGGCAAACCGCCGCTTAAACGTAGAAATTCGCCGAAGAGAATCGGCCGAGAGCCAACTCATTTATCTTGCCAATCATGATGCTGGCACCAAGTTGCCCAATCGTATATTACTCAATAAACGCTTAAATCAAGCTATTGCAGATCATCAAGCAGCAAATGCAAAATTCGCGTTATTATTTGTCGATTTAGATGGTTTTAAAGCGGTAAATGATGTTTGCGGTCATCATGTAGGTGACCTATTGCTTGCAAAAGTAGGAGAGCTGCTAGTTTCTCACGTGAAGCCAGGCGATACCGTGGCGCGTTTTGGTGGCGATGAGTTTGTGATACTTATTAATCATGTTGTAGACAATCAAGTCGCGGTGCAAATTGCAGATAATATCTTGCAGGGACTGCATTTAATGACCAGCATAGAGCAACATAGCATTAGTATTTCAGCGAGCATTGGTATTGCACTCTACCCAGATGATGGCACCAATGAAGCCGACCTCTTACATAAATCGGATCAACTCATGTATCAAGCGAAAAAGTTCGGTGGTCATCAGCACAAGTTGAGTTAATACATGTCTCATACACCTTTACCTTTCTATTTTGCGGGTGACTTATTTGCCCGCTTTTTAGTCGGTTAGCAGCAAATATCATCGTTAAGCTGGTTTATTTAGCCAATCTCAAACATACTGCGCAGTTAGGCGTTGGTTGCGTTTAAATAGCAGTATATAATGCCTGGTTTAATCATATTAAAGTTCCAAACACCCGCTTGTGGATAAAGGATAGAGTTCAATGCGCAGTCATTATTGTGGAGACATCAACACGTCTCATCTTGGTCAAGAAGTTACCTTAGTTGGTTGGGTAAATCGTAGTCGTGATTTAGGTGGCGTAGTATTTTTAGATTTACGAGACCGTGAAGGTCTAATTCAGGTTGTTTACGACCCAGATCTAAAAGATGTGTTTGACGTAGCTAGCACATTGCGTAGTGAATTTTGTGTTCAAGTTAAAGGTTTAGTGCGTGCGCGTCCTGAAAGCCAAATTAACCCTGACATGAAAACGGGTGAAGTCGAGTTATTAGGTAAAGAGCTAACAATTATCAATGCTGCAGCGCCGCTGCCATTAAGCATGGATAACCACCAAAATAATAGTGAAGAACAGCGTCTAAAATACCGTTACCTAGATTTACGTCGCCCAGAAATGGCCGAGCGTTTAATCTTCCGCTCAAAAGTGACTAGCGCAGTTCGTCGCTTCTTAGATGATAATGGTTTCCTTGATATGGAAACGCCAATCCTGACAAAAGCTACACCAGAAGGTGCACGTGACTATCTAGTACCAAGCCGTACTTATAAAGGTCAATTCTTTGCATTGCCTCAGTCACCGCAAATCTTTAAACAGCTGCTGATGATGTCGGGTTTCGACCGTTACTACCAAATCGTTAAGTGCTTCCGTGATGAAGACTTACGTGCTGATCGCCAACCAGAATTTACTCAAATCGATATCGAAACTTCATTTATGTCATCAGAACAAGTGATGGCAAAAACTGAAGAAATGGTACGTGGTTTATTCAAAGACTTACTTAATGTTGATTTAGGTGAGTTCCCGCGCATGCCATATTCAGAAGCGATGGCGCGTTTTGGTTCTGACAAGCCTGACTTGCGTAACCCGCTTGAATTAGTCGATGTTGCCGATTTAGTTAAAGACGTTGAATTTGCAGTATTTAGTGGCCCAGCGAATGACGCCGAAGGCCGCGTTGCCGCGCTGCGTATTCCAACAGGTGCTTCACTATCTCGCAAGCAAATTGACAACTACACCAAGTATGTTGGCATTTATGGTGCGAAAGGCTTAGCTTGGATGAAGATCAACGATCTTGATGCAGGTATGGAAGGTGTGCAGTCGCCAATTCTTAAGTTCCTAAACGAAGATATCGTTAAGCAAATTGTAGAGCGTACTAGCGCACAAACTGGCGACATTATCTTATTCGGTGCAGACAATGCAACGGTTGTTGCTGAAGCCATGGGCGCACTTCGCCTTAAAGCGGGTGAAGATTTCGACTTACTTGAAGGTGAGTGGAAGCCACTTTGGGTTGTAGACTTCCCAATGTTTGAAAAAATCAATGGCGGCTTGCATGCCGTTCACCACCCATTTACTGCGCCGCGCGGTGTAACCCCAGAACAGCTAGCGGCTGATCCTGCAGGCACAGTTTCTGATGCTTATGACATGGTGCTAAATGGTTGTGAGCTTGGTGGTGGTTCCGTGCGTATTCACGATGCCAAGATGCAAGCGACTGTGTTTGACATTTTAGGTATTGATGAGCAAGAAGCGAACGACAAGTTTGGTTTCTTACTAGAAGCACTACGCTATGGTACGCCGCCACACGCGGGTCTTGCTTTCGGTCTTGACCGCATCATTATGTTAATGACTGGCGCTAGCTCAATTCGTGACGTGATGGCGTTCCCGAAAACGACTACTGCAGCCTGTCCATTAACCAATGCGCCAGGTTTTGCTAACCCACAACAGCTTGTTGAACTGGGTGTGTCAGTTATTGAAAAACAGCCAGAACAAGACGCTGAATAAAATAACTGCAAACTAACTTTAAAAGCACGTACTTAACTTGTTTAGGTGCGTGCTTTTTTATATGTTGGGCAGATAAGTTTTCTAGGCATTGATTAGTTAAAAAATGCCTACACTAGGAGCAAGATTATGGCTGGACACAGTAAATGGGCCAACATTCGCCATCGTAAAGCGGCGCAAGACTCTAAGCGCGGTAAACTGTTCACTAAATTTATTCGTGAGCTCACCGTTGCTGCAAGAGAAGGTGGCTCAGATGCCGATTCTAACCCTCGTTTACGCGCAGCTATTGATAAGTCGTTATCCAATAATATGACGCGTGACACCATTGAGCGTGCCATCAAGCGCGGCGCCGGTGAGTTAGAAGGTCAGCAGTTAGAAACTATTATTTATGAAGGTTACGGTCCAGGCGGCACAGCTGTAATGGTTGAAACCATGACTGATAACAAAAACCGCACTGTTTCTGGTGTACGTAACGCTTTTAGTAAATCTGGTGGTAATTTAGGTACAGACGGCTCAGTTGCTTACCTATTTACCAAACAGGGTGTGATTTCATTTGATAATGAAACAGATGAAGATACCTTGATGGATGCTGCTTTAGAAGCTGGTGCTGATGATGTTATTACCCATGACGATGGCTCAATGGATGTGTATACCACACCAGAAGCGTTTGGCAGTGTAAAAGATGCTCTCGATGCAGCTGAGCTAAACTCTATTAACGCTGAAGTGACCATGGTGGCGTCGACTAAGTCTGAGCTTGATGCTTCAACGGCAGAGAAGTTTCTCCGTCTTATTGATAACCTTGAAGATCATGATGATGTACAAGATGTTTATCACAACGCTGATATTTCAGATGAAGTCATGCAGCAACTAAGTTAATGCAAACAATAGGTTAACAAGAGCAAATATAACAACAATAATGGCAATAATTTTAGGGATAGATCCAGGCTCACGCCTGACTGGATATGGCATTATCGACTGTCAGGGGCGAACCCAAAAATACCTTGGCAGTGGTTGCATACGTACATCGGGTGATGATCTTGCTTCGCGATTACAGCAGATCTTCACAGGCGTAAGCGAAATCATTCGTCAGTATCAACCTGAGCAATTCGCGATTGAAAGGGTATTCATGGCTAAAAATGCCGATTCAGCGTTAAAGCTTGGTCAGGCTAGGGGAGCCGCTATAGTGGCGGCAACCAACTCAGGATTATCTGTTGCCGAGTACAGTGCAACGCAAATCAAGCAAGCTGTGGTAGGTACTGGCCGGGCGCAAAAGACGCAGGTTCAACATATGATCACCCAGATTCTTAAATTACCCGCCGCGCCACAGGCCGATGCCGCAGATGCCTTATCTGTTGCCGTTTGCCATTATCATACATGCCAAAGCCTTGTCGCCATGGGCGGCAGCGCAGCCAAAAGAACATACGGAAGATATAAATGATAGGACGATTAACGGGCGTTTTAGTAGAAAAACAAGCGCCAGAAATAGTGCTGGATGTAAACGGTGTTGGTTATGAGCTTCAAGTGCCAATGACCAGCTTTTATGAATTACCTGAACTTGAGCAAACTACCACTTTATATACGCATTTTGTAGTAAGAGAAGATGCCCAGTTACTCTATGGGTTTAAGTCAAAGCAAGAACGCGCCCTGTTTAGACTGCTGATAAAAACTAATGGCGTCGGACCAAAGCTTGCGCTGACAATCTTATCAGGCATGACGGCAAACGAATTCGTTAACTGCGTTGAACGTGACGATATCGCAACACTGGTGAAACTGCCTGGCGTCGGTAAGAAAACCGCTGAGCGTTTAGTGGTTGAAATGCGTGACAAGCTTAAAACTTTACTTGAAGCATCTGCAGGTTCTGAGCGTGAGTTTGTACTGCAGTCAAACTACACGCCTGCGCCAGTTGAAGATAATGTTGAAGAAGATGCGATTGCAGCACTCCTTGCACTTGGTTACAAACCAACACAGGCAAGCAAGGCGGTAGCAAGCGCTTACAGTGAAGGTATGAACTCTGAGCAGCTAATTAAAGCGTCTCTAAAATCGATGCTTTAAAGACCAAATAGATTTAGTTAAGGCTTAGCAGTAAAACAAACCCAATAGGTAGCAAATAATGATTGAAGCAGACCGTTTAATAGAGCCTCAATTACAAGGGCAAGATGAAACGATTGATCGCGCAATGCGACCAAAACTGCTCGATGAGTATACCGGCCAAGATGAGTCCCGCGCTCAGCTTAAAGTATTTATCGAGGCAGCTAAAAAACGCGGTGAAGCGCTCGATCACATGTTAATTTTTGGTCCTCCAGGTCTGGGCAAAACCACGCTGGCGATGATTGTAGCCAACGAAATGGGCGTCAACATCAAATCCACATCTGGGCCAGTGCTTGAAAAAGCAGGGGACTTGGCTGCACTGCTTACTAACCTTGAAGAAGGTGATGTTTTATTTATTGACGAAATTCATCGCCTTAGCCCAGTTGTTGAGGAAATCCTTTATCCTGCAATGGAAGACTACCAACTCGATATCATGATTGGTGAAGGCCCTGCGGCCCGTTCAATAAAATTGGATTTACCGCCTTTTACCTTAATTGGCGCAACCACACGAGCAGGTGCATTAACATCACCGCTAAGAGCTCGTTTTGGTATTCCGCTACGATTAGAGTTTTACAATATTAAAGATCTAACCAGTATTGTCAGTCGCTCTGCAAAAGTAATGGAACTTGAAACAGAAGCTGAAGGCTGCGCCGAAATAGCCAGAAGAAGCCGAGGTACACCGCGTATCGCCAACCGCTTGCTACGCCGCGTAAGAGATTATGCTGAAGTAAAGCATGATGGCATCATTACCAAAGATGTCGCGCAAAAAGCACTAGATATGTTAGATGTTGACGTGCAAGGTTTTGATTATTTGGACCGCAAGTTGTTATTAGCCATTATCGATAAGTTTATGGGTGGTCCAGTAGGCTTAGATAACTTGGCTGCAGCAATCGGTGAAGATAGGGAGACCATTGAAGATGTACTTGAACCGTTTTTAATTCAGCAAGGTTTTGTACAACGCACACCTCGGGGACGCATAGCCACAGCAAGGGCTTACGAGCACTTTAATATTATGAAGCCAGAATAGACCGTCGTAACGAAAGGGCTATGAGTCAGAGCGCCTTAAAAGAGAATACGTAAAATGGCTCAATAACTTCAGTCTATGATAGGGTTATTGAGCCGTTTTTTATTCTGTTTAAGATATTATTTATCGTTGGATTCAGTCACCTTTTTAGTCAGTTGAATGTTCTCCACTTTCTTAGCACGCTTCGCTCTCGCTTTAATGTTGAGCAACTCAACAACAAATGAAAATGCCATCGCAAAGTAAACGTAACCTTTCGGTATATGTACTTCAAAGCCCTCAGCAATCAAGGTAAAGCCGACCAAAATCAAGAATGAAAGTGCCAACATTTTAATCGTTGGATTGGCATCAACAAACTCTCCAATAGGTTTCGCCGCAATCAACATCACGCCAACCGACGACACAATTGCAATCACCATAATACTGAGGTGATCAACCAGTCCAACTGCGGTGATCACAGAGTCTAATGAGAAAATCACATCCAGTATCGCAATTTGTACCAGTATGGACATAAAACTAGCGGCGCCCGTTGCAACTTTTGATTCTTCAGCCACTTCTAGGCTTGCATGTATTTCATGGGTAGATTTTGCCAGTAAAAACAAGCCACCAAGCACCAGGATGATATCGCGCCCCGATATTTCATTACCAAATATCGTGAATATGGGCTCAACTAATCCCATTACCCAGGCCAGGCTAAACAACAGTGCTAGTCGTGATCCCATGGCTAATGCCAAGCCAATTTGGCGGGCTCGATTCCTTTGATGCTCCGGCAATCGCCCAACAAGAATTGATATAAAAATGATGTTGTCTATACCTAACACAATTTCAAGTGCGACTAATGAAGCTAATGCAACCCAAGCTTCTGGGCTCGCGATCCATTCAAACATTGATGTATTCTCGTATCTTTACGTTAAAGGGTAAGTATATAAGCAGGATAGGGTATATCCTTCTTGTTGATGTGAAATTTTTGACTTCAATGTTAGCAAGCAAGACATTCACACATAGCAATTGTAATTCATAGTAAAGCTACCTTGATACAATAACTTAAGCTTTCAGAGTACAAATTTTAATATGCAATCTTTCAACTCCAATTTACACATTGTCAACGTACTAATTAAAGCTCGAACCGTTTGTGCATTTTAGTATCAGGTAATTTTTTCGCGTCATATAAAACATTCAGGAGTTCAGTGTATTTTATGAAGCTAGATCTTTGTTTACCAAAGTATTGTATGACAGCCGATAGAGACCCATATGTTAAACACTACAATAACTCGTAGATTCACTTGCTAATTAGTATACGACTTGTTGCTAAATCTCAGGCCTTAATAAAGTAACTCGACAAAGATAAAGTAGGTTCACAGTAAAATACAGCAACAATACTGGATTAGTTTTTAAATCACCTAGCGATGCACCATGAACCGTAGTGAAAATGATTCTGATGCATGACGACGAGCTTGGTGGAGATAGAGTGACTTACCATCATTTACCTAAAACCTTATTTAACATAATATACATTGTGCGCAGTTGAAAATATTTCCTGTTTTCAATATGATGCGCAAGCCGCGTAATACTAACGGAT
>NZ_JAAIKQ010000014.1:0-67037 GCF_012263345.1 Shewanella sp. WXL01
TTGCATGTGTTAGGCCTGCCGCCAGCGTTCAATCTGAGCCATGATCAAACTCTTCAATTAAAAGTTTTTACAGTCACTCTCTATAAAATAGAAAGAACTGACTCAATGAATTCTACTGTCATGCGTCAATTTAAATCGAATCATCAATTCAAATTAACTTGTGTCGTATGAACATCTTTGAGTTTTAAATTTTGTGACTCATCAAAAGATGAATCTGTCGAATTTAACGCTCTGTGAATGTCCACACAGATTACTTGATAAATTGTTAAAGAGCGTTGACCGTTTAAGTGGTCAGGGCTGCGTATTTTACGCATTCCCATGTGAGCGTCAAGCGTTTTTTCAAACTTTCTTTTCGCTCTTGATTTAAGTGGTTAGTTACCGCTCAAACCAAGCTGTCAGGCTAGCTGGACTTACTAAGCTTATCGCTTAATGTTTGCTGCTGCGCCGTCTCTACCAAGCTTGTTCCAGACAAGCTTTGGCATTCCCTACGTCCTGTAGGTCAGTGGGTGCGCATTATAGGGAGCAGATTTAATTGCGCAACCCCTAAATTGTAGTTTTTGATAAAACCAAAACCAAGCGCGCATATTTTCAACAAAATGTTCATCACGCGTATCGATATGGCTGGATAGACGTACTTTCAAAGCCATTGAAGTAGCAGAAACAACAGTAAGGTAACGGATTTGATAAGCTGTGAGGTAATAAAGAGGCAGATGGCAGTGGTATACAAAACAAAAGAGGGTAAACCAATTGGGTTACCCTCTTTTGTAATTACTATGCGGTTAACGTTTATCACTTACTATTTATTACAAGTGACTCACTAGCTTCAACCACTAACCATTACTTACAGTGCTTCAAGTACTTTCGGTACATCAGCAATTGAATCGACTACTACACTCGCTTCATCAATACCATCTTGTTTTACTTCTTTACCTGTGCGAACCAGAATGTTCGTTGGCACACCAGCAGCTTTACCCGCACGCATATCATCAGCTTTATCGCCAACCATGACCGATTGACTCATATCAATCTTTAAAAATCTCGCTGCGGTATTAAGCATACCTGGTTTAGGTTTACGGCAGTCACAATCTTGTTTGTACTCACCAATTCCTTTTTCAGGATGATGCGGACAATAATAGATACCATCAAGGTCAACACCTTTATCAGCAAAGTTCCAATCCATCCATTCAGTTAAGGTATGGAAATCATCTTCTGTGTACTTGCCGCGCGCAATGCCTGACTGGTTAGTTACAACGACAATCTTGTACCCTAGTTTTTTAAAAGCTAAGCAAGCCTCGAATACGCCTTCAATGTATTCAAAGTCATCGACTTTATGGACATAACCATGATCAACATTAATCACACCATCACGATCAAGAAATACTGCTTTAGCCACTAAACTGCTCCTAGGATATAAACTGCGCGCTATTATCACACCGTCAAGCTATTTGGGCTAGTCAAACATGCCAAGATTAACCAGATTTGCCAAATTTTGCGGTTTTCCGTTACTAGGTCTGCATTTTTATTTGATGTTTCGCTTTATAAAAAGATCACAAAAAGTTAATCTTGCTCGGATATGTAGTGCCAGATAAATATAAGAGTCGATGAGTACAATAGCCCCTATTATGCACAAAACCCGCACCCAACTCGTTGTTGAGGCGCTCAGAGAGCGAATTTTGTCGGGGGAAATTAAAGGTGGCGAGCCTCTACGACAGTCAGCGATTGCAACCCAGCTTAACGTTAGCCGCATCCCAGTTAGAGAAGCCTTAGTGCAGCTCGAAGCGGAGGGCTTAGTTAACTTTGAGCCTCACAAGGGAGCAACCGCAACATCACTTTCTGTTGAGCAAGTGACTGAACTCTTTGAACTGCGCGCATTAATCGAAGCAGATTTACTCGCTAGAGCGATACCTAACCTAACGGCTAAAGATATCGCCCATGCAGAGGGTGTGTTAAACCAATTAGAATCAGCATTTAAACAACCCAATGCCGTTGCCAGCTGGAGTGAGCTAAATACTCAATTTCACACGCAACTTTATCAGGCGGCAAATAGACCGCACACGCTAGAGGTTGTTCATGGCTTAAACACAAACTGCGACCGCTACATACGCTTACAACTGTTATTAACTGGTGGAATTCCCACTGCTGAGCGCGAGCATCGAACGCTACTAACGCTATGCCAGCAAATGGATGTGGAAGCAGCAACCCAGTTATTACGCGAACATATATTAGGTGCGGCCACCGCCATTAAAGCCTTGGTAAAACAACAGTTAGATAACTAACTCCATCGCTATTAGCCGCAATTAGAATTTAATTTTAGATTTGTGAGAACCACTATGCAGTACGCACATATTACAGGCTGGGGAAAATGTGTACCACCAGCAACCTTAACGAACCATGATCTATCTACCTTCATGGACACGTCTGATGAATGGATTAAGCCGCGTACCGGTATTAGTAAGCGCCATATTAGCCATGTGAACACATCAGAGCTAGCCACAGTTGCAGCTAAACGAGCGCTAGACTGCGCGGGTATTGAAGGTAAAGACTTAGATCTTATCATTTTGGCAACGGCCAGCCCTGACACGCTAATTCCAAATATTGCATCAACCGTTCAAGCTGAAGTGGGTGCAACATGTGGTGCATTTGATATCAACGCAGCATGTAGTGGCTTCCTTTATGGCCTTGGTTTGGGCAACTCAATGATCCAAAGTGGTCAATACAAGCGCGTACTTGTAGTCGGTGCTGAGCGACTGTCTTTCTACCTAGACTGGTCTCGCCGTGAAACCGCAGTGTTATTTGGTGATGGTGCGGGCGCAGTTGTACTGGAAGCATCTGAGCAGCAAGGTGGCATCATGGGTTACGAGCTAAATAACGACCCTGCTGGTCGCGACATTTTAGCATCGGGCTTTGGTACACAAATGGATCGATTTGAAGCTGACTCGCTGGACTTTTACATCAACTTAAACGGCCAGGAAGTGTTTAAGCGCGCGATTCACGGCATGGGCACACTGAGTAAGAAGGTGCTAGAAAAGTGTGAGCTAACTAAAGAAGACGTGGATTTAGTTATCCCGCACCAAGCAAACGAGCGCATTATCGATACCTTAATCAGCCGCATGAAAATCGATAAAGAAAAAGCCTTCGTCAATATTGCAGAATACGGTAACACATCTGCGGCAACTATCCCGATTGCGATTTGTGATGCACTAGATCAAGGCCGTATTCAGCCAGGACAAACGATACTATCTTGCGCATTTGGTGCTGGTTTAACTTCTGCGGCCGTTTTACTCAAATGGGGCGAGCGTACAACGCCGATTAAACAGTCAGATGCTGAGCTGCCTGAATGCACTCAAGGAGCGCTAGAAATCATCAAGCCAGCTGTTGACTACTTCTTAGGCCGTGAACAAAATAACGCTAAGTAACGATAGCAAAAATTGAATTTAAGCCTAAAACGCCCATAGCAACACTATGGGCGTTTTTATATGTGCCAACTACCGATGCAGCGAAGAATGTAACAGCAAACTATCGATATAGCTGAGCCAGCTCCACTAGCTTGGTCGTCTCGCTATCTCCCATTGCATTTAATTGAGCAATTAACAGCTCGGCGCATGCCAAAGCATCAACCAAAGCATCGTGAGCACTGTAAACGGGGAGCTGATATCGCTCACGACTCGCACCCAAACGTAAACAACCCTCTTTTATTACTTCATGCTGTTTAAGCCAGCGTTG
This sequence comes from Shewanella sp. WXL01, assembly GCF_012263345.1. Classification (NCBI taxonomy): domain Bacteria; kingdom Pseudomonadati; phylum Pseudomonadota; class Gammaproteobacteria; order Alteromonadales; family Shewanellaceae; genus Shewanella; species Shewanella sp. WXL01. The sequence goes on from NZ_JAAIKQ010000014.1 coordinate 3,724, forward strand.
CTTCTCAATTTGTAAGGTATCAATAGCCACAAAAGCAAGGTTTACCCCAAACTGCTGCGATATTTTTGCCTGTAGAAACTGAACATCTAACTGAGCATGATGGGCTACCAATACTTTGCCGCGAGTTTGCTCAATAAACCAAAGTAAAGCTTCATTTAACGAAAGCGCAGAGGCTAGCGTGTCATCGACTACACCATGCACTGCAGCGCTGTCGCCAACACTGCCTTTGATTTCAATAAACTTTTGCCGCGCCCCAACTAAAGGGATTTGAGCTTGTTTAATCGGCACTAAACCAATGCTAACGATTTGATCATTTATCGGATCTAGCCCTGTCATTTCAAGGTCAATGGCAACTAACTCAGCCTGCGCAGCTGTATCGCCAAAACCACCTGCCATTGCCAGTTGATATTGACTCAACTCGTTCATATCTATCTTGGTTGCATAGCGGCTCAACCAAAAGCGATACCAGACACACTTAGTAATACTCACTAAAAGCTCCGAGTGAATTTAAGCTTCAACCCGGCCTGAGCATCATGGACCACTTTAAAAGCATCACGCAATTGGTGACGCATTAACGAAGATAAATGTTGCGGCTTAAGATAATTACTCAGCGGCAATTGGTGAGTCGCTTGGTAACCTTGGTTCGAAAGGCGCATGTGAGCGATAAACTCATGAGCATCGGCAAGATTGAGCGCATCTTTACGGTTAATGATTTTCTGCTCCATCAGCAAACGTATCCGCTTAGCGGTATTCACCTCCGTAATCCCCGCACTCAGCGCATAGACTCTGGCAATATCATTGATAATTGCGCTGCCTTTGTGCTTTAAATCCATCCCCTTAAGCTCGCTGCCATCACGCTCTAAAACAAACTTTCTAAAGAATCCGAGCGGCGGGTTTTCGTTAAGGGCATTATTGGTCATGCCTGCCAAAAAGATGTCATTGTCTTTGGTGGCATTTAGCACACTGATTTGCAGCTCATCAAACAAAGATTGCGGCCCATAAACTGCGCGCATATCAAAGAAAATACTGGCATGCATTAGCGCTTTGGGATCAGGGTTGTTCACCCACTTACTAAAACACTGCTGCCACTGGCTTAAACCCATACGCCACTTAGGGTTCTGCGCCATAATGTCGCCGGGGCAAAACACATAACCACAGTCATTGAGCCCTTTGCACACGGCTTTAGATAATTGCTCAAAGTAAGATGCTGCAAATTCATCAGGTTCATGAGCCAGCAATAAACCGTTATCTTGATCTGAGCAAGCCACTTGATCTTGCCTGCCCTGTGAGCCAAAGGCTAACCAACAAAATGGCATTGGCGCTTTGCCTAAAAGCGTTTGATTGATGTCAATTAAACGCCTTGTGAGCGCATCCGTTACAGAAGTGAGCACGCGGCCGATTTCTTCCGCTCGTGCATCTGCGCTCACTAAGTTTTGCAGCAATACCGGGATTTGTTTACTCACCTGAACCAATGATTCAACGCTATCTTGCTTATCTATTTCTTTGATTAACAGCAGTGGCTGTGAGCTCTGCGCGCGTAATATATCACTACTGGTGATCATGCCGACCGGCACACCCGCATCAACTATAGGTAAGTGATGAATATTGTGCTCACTCAGCGCAAGCATCGCCTCGAAAGTTAAGCTATTGGGGCCAAGGGATACTGGCTCTCGCGTCATAGCCTGGAATACCTTTAAACTGCCATCGAATCCCTGCGCCAATACCCTATTTCGTAGATCGCGATCGGTTAAAATTCCCACCAGCTTTTGATTATCGACCACTAACAGCGAGCTTACCCTTTGACTCTGCATTAACTTTGCCGCAGATTGCACTGATTCATTGCCCGAAATCGTTATAGGTGATTTGGCCATCAGTACGTTAACTTTACTTGTTGTAGTGAGGTCTTTTGCGGTAAACCTGCCTTGATGGCGCATGCGCCTGGCGTATGCTCGATTGAAAAACTGATCAAAACTGCGGTAATTTGCGCGCAAAAAATCAAAGGTTTGTTCAGAAAGGTGATACACCAAACTGTCTTCTAAAATCGCTACTTTGTTAGTGACTTCTTCACCCGTAAGCAGTGAAGGGAAACCAAAATAGTCGCCCTCGCCTAGCCTATCAATCAGTTCGCCTTGGCCGTCCCTTACCTCAAACGCGCCGCTTCTCACAATAAAAAGCTGCTTATTATCAGGCTTTAACGGCACATAACGACTTGCTTTGCCATAATAGCCAACAGTGAGTGACAAGCTCGCCTGACGCAAATCTGCCTCGGTCAAAGCGTCAAAGGGAACTAGAGATTGTAAGAACTGAACAATCGGTAGGATTTCGCTTTCATCCATCGTTTACGACCATATCCAAGTTGAATTGTCATGAATTGCCATCATTCAACTATATAAGGGCGCAGCATGGCTAGGCTATTCGACTAAAGCCTATAAGCTTTAGCACTCACGAAACTTTGAGGTGCACCCTATACGCAATAACAAAAAAGAGCTCCGAAGAGCTCTTTTTAAAATCAAACTAATTTCATCAAATTTTAGTGGTCGTGTGCTTCGCCTGCACCTTTAGGGAAACGAATAGACTCAACCATTTCAACAACATGATCAGGTACCGCTGCGGTTACTTTGCTCACCGCAAATGCGACAGCGAAGTTGATGAACATACCCAACATACCGATACCCTCAGGCGAAATACCTAAGAACCAGTTATCTGCATTGTTAGCACCTACATTCACAAACTTGAAGTAGATAATGTACGCTGCGGTAAAGGTTAGACCCACAACCATACCTGCAATCGCGCCCTCTTTATTGATAGTGCGAGAGAAGATGCCCATTACAATCGCTGGGAATAGTGACGCAGCAGCTAAACCAAATGCAATTGCAACCACTGCGGCAACAAAGCCTGGCGGATTAATACCGAAGTAACCGGCCATTACAATACCTGCCGCCGCCGCAATCCGAGCATACAACAACTCTTGCTTATCGGAGATATCTGGCATAAAGCTCTTCTTAAGTAAATCATGGGACACCGAGGTAGAGATAACTAACAGCAGACCGGCAGATGTTGATAGCGCCGCAGCTAAACCACCAGCTGCAACTAGCGCGATAACCCATGCTGGTAAATCTGCAATTTCAGGCGTCGCCAGTACCATGATGTCTCGGTCAATCTTCATCTCATTGGCATCACCGTTCGAATAGTAGATGTTGCCGTCGTTGTTTTTATCGTCCCACTTAATTAGGCCTGTTTTCTCCCAGTTTTTAATCCAATCTGGTGCAGTTTCATAAGCAACACCTGTTGATTCAGGGCCATTGATGGTTTCAATCATGTTTACACGAGAGAATGCCGCTAATGCAGGAACCGTAGTGTACATAATCGCGATGAACACAAGTGCCCAACCAGCCGATACACGTGCATCTTTAACTTTAGGTACAGTGAAGAAACGTACAATTACATGTGGCAGACCCGCAGTACCAAACATCAGAGCACCAGTAATAAAGAACACGTCAATCATGCCCTTAGAGCCTTCGGTATATTGGGAGAAGCCTAGCTCGGAGGATAATCCATCGAGCTTATCGAGCAAGTATGTGCCAGTACCATTACCGGCTGCATCAATCAATTCAGCACCAAAGCCAATTTGTGGTAATACGTGACCTGTCATCATCACTGAGATGAAAATCGCTGGCACCATGAATGCAAAGATAAGCACACAGTATTGAGCAACCTGAGTATAGGTAATACCTTTCATGCCGCCGAGCACCGCATAGAAGAACACCACAGCCATACCAATGTACACGCCAGTTTCAACTTCAACCTCTAGGAAGCGCGAGAATACCACGCCAACACCACGCATTTGGCCTGCAATATAGGTAAAACAAATGAAGATGGCACACACAACCGCTACCGTACGCGCCGCTTGTGAGTAGTAACGGTCGCCAATAAAGTCTGGCACAGTAAACTTACCAAACTTACGTAAGTACGGCGCCATACACAGTGCTAGTAATACATAGCCACCAGTCCAGCCCATAAGGTAAACCGAGCCGTCATAACCCACAAACGACACAATACCTGCTAATGAAATAAACGATGCGGCCGACATCCAGTCAGCGGCAGTTGCCATACCGTTCATCACTGGAGGCACCCCACCACCAGCAACGTAGAACTCTTTAGTAGAACCTGCGCGAGACCAAATCGCGATACCTATGTACAGCGCAAACGTTGCGCCAACAATTAGGTAGGTCAGTGTTTGAACGTCCATTGCCCTATCTCCTTAGTCTTCTTGCACGTTGTATTTTTTGTCCAATGCATTAGCTTTTGCCACATAGACAAAAATCAATGCCACGAACACATACATTGCGCCTTGCTGCGCGAACCAGAAGCCTAATTTGAATCCCATGAAGGTAATTTCATTGAGCACATCCACCAATAAAATACCGCATCCAAAAGACACTGCTGCCCATATTGCCAACAAACTAAGAACGAGACGTAGGTTCTCTTTCCAGTAGCCTGCTGCCTTATCGTTATTTTCAAAAGCCATAGCGACTCCCTTGTGCTATTTATTGTAAAGTCTTAGCAAATCTAGCAAGTCTAAAGGGAGGGACAATCAAGACCTTAGTCTAAGCTCAACTTATAATCGCCATTAAAACCCTCAATTAATAACAGCTAAATCAACAACTTAAGCCAATCTAAAACGATTTCGTCCAGATCGAGCATGCTAGACTATGGTCTAACAGTACGCAGGGCGAAAACGGAGTAAGCCTTCTGGTTGATGGGGAATCTAAGTAAAGGAAAGCATTGTGCATGTTAATAACTGTAATCTGAGCTTTATTTTGCAGTTAACTTGAGATAAGCGCCTCTAGCAGTTACAATTTTTTAACAAAGGATGACACAAAAGTTGTAGCGGCTTAATAGGACTGTGAATTGCTGACAAGCAAGAAGATAAACCAACAACATTTAACGTTTGCAATTGTTTTTGGCTTACTTGGATTCGCCATCAACAGCTACCCGATCCCATTTTTTGCTAACGTACAATTAGTATTAGGCAATACCTTTTACGTCATTTCAGCGGTGTTATTTGGCCCCTGGTATGCACTAATTACCGCTACGATTGCAGCTACAGGGTTGCTTTTAGCCTGGGACAGCCCGCACGTCTACGTTATCTTTTGTCTTGAAGCACTTTTTTTAGGTTATTGCCGTAAGCGAGACATTTACTCGTTATATGGCAGCGCAATTTATTGGGTGTTCATCGGCTCACCAATTTTTTACCTATACTCTCGAGTGTTTTTTGATATACCAAGTGAACACGTCCCCTTCACGGTGCTGAAACAAGGTATTAATGGATTAATCTACGTCAGCATTGCTTCACTGCTTATACTGTTTGTCCCAAGATTATGGAACTTCGAAGGTAAAGTTCAGGACAAAAAACGCCGCCAATTCAGCGCCCAGCTAACCTACTTTATGACGCTGATGGTGACAGTTTCACTATTGATTTCGGCAATCGTGTTCAATTACTTTTATTTAAGCCGCCAGCAAGATTTGCTGCAGAGCAAGTTGGAAAGTAATGCGTCTTACATTGGCTCTGCGACTGAAAACTACTTGAACAACCATAAACAAGTCATCGACAACGCTGCTAAGCAATTTAACTTAATGCAATCCTCAACAGAGCAGCGCCAGCAGTATTTAAATACCCTGCATCAATCTTATCCAGGCTTCATTACCATGTTAATAGCTAACCAAGATGCTCATGTTATTAACGCGTCACCTAGTTCTCGGTTTTTAAATATAAAGGGAGATATTCAGCAGATATCGATTAAAGATCGCGACTATTTTATTGAGGCTTTTTACAACCGTAAGTTGTTTATCTCTTCAGTTTTCTTAGGCAGAGGCTTAGGTAATGAGGCCATTATCGCCATCAGCGCCCCGCTATTCGATAAAGGGATACCTACTGGTATCATTGAAGGTTCGCTAGATTTGAACCATATCAGTAAAGTAGAAGATATTGCTAAAGAAGCGCGCGAGCAATCAATCATCCTACTTGATGAGCAAAACCAAATAGTCTATGCCAGCGATGAATTAGGCCTTAAACCCATCACTCAATTTCAATACAACCAAGGAAATAAGTTTTACCGTACCAGTTTAGACCTACTCAATATTCATGACATAGAATCCATTACTCCTGAGTATTTCTACGCTAAAAAGCAACTTAATAACGGCTGGACGCTATATGTTGTTGAGGAGTTCTCGCCACTACTAAAGTTAGCAGAAAGCCAAATGCTCAACAGTTTTATCATGTTATTGGTGTCACTGCTCTTCTCTTATCTGATATCAACCAAGATTAGCCGCTTGCTTAATGGTCCGCTTGATTTAGTCGCCAACCACTTTAGTAAAATGGACGCTAAACAGTTGCAAAGTTTACAACTTGACGAGTCATTTCCTCGCGAGGTCTACAACCTGTACCAAAGACTATCTGCCAGTAAGCAGCAATTGCTGTCACACCAAATGGCGTTAGAAGGCATTGTCAGTAAGCGCACTAAAGAGCTAGAAAGCGCCAACAAAAAACTAAAAGACCTAGTTGATAAAGACACATTAACTGGATTGTACAACCGCCGTTATGCCGAAAATCGATTTAATGATGTATTGGATTTCTGTTTGCGCAGTGAACAGGCCATTACTGTCGCAGTGCTAGATTTAGATTTCTTTAAAACCATTAACGACTCATACGGTCATCTGGCCGGTGATGAGTGCTTAAGACAAGTCGCTAAACTGCTAAAAACGCACTTTAAACGTGATACTGACATTATTGCTCGCTATGGCGGTGAAGAGTTTATTCTTATCTTACCTATCTCGAATGCGCTTAAAATTGAGCAACACCTCAACACCTTCCGCAAAGCCATTGAAGCCAATGAAATCGTTATGCATGAAACCGGTAAGCGCTTTAACGTGACTGCCAGTATTGGCGCGATTACCGCCAATGCCAGCTACTCGAAAGACTTAGACGACTGGATCCGCATTGCGGATAACAACCTTTATCAGGCTAAAGATGTAGGTCGCAATAAGGTGATTATTAACATCATTGATGACACCACCCTATTCGATGAGAATTCGCCAATTGAAGAAAAAGAAGTAAAACAGAAACTAGAACAACCCGAATAGTCCACTTTTACGCTATTACACTAATACAAACTATTGCTCAGCAGCAAAGGTTAATGCTCAATAAAGCCTTGCATCCGCTCTACCACATACGGATAAAACGGGTTCCATTTTTGTCTCAGCATATCCGATGGCGGCACACTGAATAATCCGCGCTCACCACTGTAAATCGCCTGCCCAATGCGGATAAACGGGTAGTCATCAGCAACATCAACGCCATACAGTGGGTCATTTGCAGGAAACGGCAGCGCTACATGAGAGAGTGAAAACACATCTTGTGGCCAAATGTAGTTAAGTGTTTTGAACTGATCGCCCTTTAACTCATGACTAACGGTTCTCGCTTGCACTTGTGCTGAGTTTACTGAGATATTTTCCACTAGCGTTACATCAAAATTCTTGTTTATATCCAAACCTAATGTCGCTAGCTCAGCAAGCGGCTCATTGGTCATTAAATTACGATTCACCAGGTTTCGATTCACATCAAACATCACGATTTGATGCTCACCCACTGGTAAATAACGGTATAAATTATTAAGAATCGCGCTGGTTGAAACCGTAGCATCGACAGCTGATTGAAAGGTTAAAATCGGCGCTATTTTTTGTTGTTGCTCAGGATTAAACTGACTAATTAACTCAAGATTGCGCTGCGCCACACCATAAACCACATCGGCCGCATTAACCGCAAACGACAAATACTTAAACGGATCGTACTCAATTTTGATGCTATTCCAGGCAAGCTTTTCTAGCCCTAGCAGTTCACCTAACCTTGCCTGCCAATAAGCACCTGCAGCAATGGTAGGCAGGCCAATAGCGGGTGACACAAACACCATACGCTCATAACTTCCCTGCTTACCTTTAGCTATTTTTTCAAGCTCATGGTTAAGCGCAAGCGCGGCGCCAGTTGAAAACCCCACCACATATAACGGCTTACCGTTGAGCTGCTGTTTTAGATCCTTGGTCACCAGAGCAACCGCTTTAGCCATATCTTGCCAGTGCAAGTCGGTTAACGCGCTAGGAATGGTGCCATGCCCAGGTAAACGCAGCGATACCACATCTGCACGGTCTATAAAATTTTCAGCCAGATGACGCATCGAATATGGCGAGTCAGACATACCGTGAATAAACAACACGCCAAATTGTGCCGATTCACTGCGCGACACAAAAGTGCGATTCCAATTAACTTGCCATTGCCTTGGATCAGCAAGCGAGTCAGTTTCAAAACGATTGATTGCGGAAGCGACGGTTGGCGAGTAGCGTTGGTAAATCTTGGTGTCGACCTCTGCAAACAGCTTATCTTCAAGCGCTAAATAATCATCAAGCGTTTCAATGCCCTTTTGACCGCGATATTGATGGGTGAGCTCAGTCTTGTGCCATAAGTCCAAATCCGCACGATTATTTAACACCCACACCAGCCCAAACAACCCTGCGACAATAATGCCAATAAGGGCATAGCACAAAGCAAATAGAATATGTTTAGTTGAACCAATAACAATCGCGCGCATGGGTTTCCTTTCTATAGCGAGTGAAGTAACCTGATTTTGTTTCAGTTTACCGATTGTAGCGATGAAATATAACCACGCCGTTAACGCTTATTTATCACTAATATTATAAGGATAGCTACTTGTGCCCCATTACCAGATAATTGGTGATATCAATGCTGAAATACTCATTTACCTGCCCAATGTGCCTATCATGCCGAGCTATGAAGATGGAGTATCAAGCGCTGAGAATAAACCCATAGCGCCTGATAACCCAAAATTTTGCCAACAGTTAATTGCTTTAAATGGTAACCATTGGCGTAAAATCCTCACCATAGCGGCGAAGCTATGCGCCCATGATGAAAGCCAGTGGCGAGATATCAAAGATAGCCTGTTCTCTAGCAGTGGAACTATTACTAAGTGTAAAAGCTGTGCCTTGATTATCTGCTGTGACAAAGAATTGCAGCCAGAGAAAACTCTTCACCGACAGCAAGAGCCACAAGTGAAAGTTGATTCACTCATCAACAATCAAACCGTGTGGCATATTTTTGCAGGGCAACAAGTTCAGCAACATTTTAATCTCGATTTAGCTAAACAAATTGAAAAATCCGATGCTGACTCACCAGATAAACTGCCAAGCAAAACAGTTAACAGGCAACTATTAACGCCCTACCTGGATTACCGACAATTTCCCAATAAACTGATTACTGAAATTCGCAAGGTTATTCACGACTATGACTGAGTCATCCCAAGCTGCATCATTAGCAAGAAGACGCAGCTAGGGCATTGATTAACAAAGAATCCACCAATTGAGAAATTAACGGTACAAAAACGCCGCCCAAGATTTACTCATTGGCGGCGATTTTAATTGGCAGCTTTTACAATGTTATCTAACGACTAATCGTAAATCGTTGGAATTGGCTCGCGCTTGTGTTGAGTACGCTTGTAAATGCCAATTAGCTTGGCTTCAACGCTGTCATCCACATCTTTGCCTTCTAGGAAATCATCGATTTGATCGTAAGTCATGCCTAATGCCACTTCATCTTCAAGCTGCGGTTGATCTTCTTCCAAATCAGCCGTTGGCGCTTTAGTGACTAATACATCTGGCGCACCAAGGTAGCTTGCTAGCTGGCGAACTTGACGTTTGTTCAAACCAAAAATTGGTGCTAAATCACACGCACCATCACCGTATTTGGTGTAAAAGCCAGTAATGTTCTCAGCGCTATGATCAGTGCCCACTACTAAACCGCCAACCATACCAGCGATTTCATACTGGGCAATCATCCGCATACGCGCTTTAACGTTACCTTTAACAAAATCAACTTTACTCGCCTCAGGCAGCTCAATACCCGCGCCTGCAAGACCTGCTAATGTAGATGCATGCACGCCTTCAACGCCATCAGCAATGTTTACTGTGACTTGTTTACTTGGCTCAATGAACTGACAAGCTAGCTGGGCTTCGTCTTCATCTTTTTGCACGTGATACGGCAAACGCACCGCAATAAATTGATAAGCCTTGTCGCTTTGCTCGGCATTTAACTCGTTCACCGCTAACTGGCATAAACGCCCAGTGACTGAAGAGTCCACACCACCACTGATCCCAAGTACCAGGCTAGTGGTATGTGACTCCTTTAGCTTGGCTTTAATAAAGGCAACGCGGCGCTGCACTTCAAACTCAGGCTCAATTGCTTTGAGCACTTTCATTTCCCTTAAGATTTGTCCTTTCACGTCAGGCTCCATTACATCAAATTAAACTAGCCTGAACTTGGGATAAGGAAGTGCCAATGACTCTCTTGTTCAGAGCTAGATCTAGCACTAAGTTTCTAGCGAGATAGTTTTGTTTAGTTCAAGGCGAAGCTACGCGTCAATAGCTAGCCTATTGCAAGTAGCTTCAACACAGAAATAGACAAAAATAGCCGTTAGAAACCGATTTATTATCCCGAGTTCAGGTTAAACTAGAACCATTCTATAAAATTCAGCCATAAAAAAAACGCTAATGTGGAATTCACTAGCGTTTTTTTATCTAAAAATAGGTATTTCTAGCCAACTGATTGAAACCAAAGTCGATGTAAGCGTTTACTATCGCTCCCAGTATGACTCTTCTAGGCTGTCTTCTCGCTCGGGTAAGGCGCGAGACAAACGCGGGCTATGCTGAGCTAACACTTCGTAAGCAACGCGGTTAGCATACTTACAAATTTGCGAGAATGACGAATAGCATAATCCCTCACGCTTATGCTTGCTCGAACCAGGCACGTTTACCTTGTGGAACACGTTAGCAGATAAGTCGTGTAACAATGCTGATAAAGCTCCATCGCCCGCGCCATTGGTGTTACGGATAAGCTCTGGACCGCCCATATAAGGTGAAATATGCGCATAAACCTTAATTGGCTCATCACAATCAGCTTTTAACATCGGGCGCGAGAACTCATAACGGTTAAACTCAGGAATAGCGCCAGGCAGCAGTGGATGACTCGTTTGGCGCTTAGCGCTGTCATCAACATAACCTGCAGTGTAAAGACCAATTGGGCCAGCTGTGGTTAATACCATGTCGCACCACTCAAGCGCTGCTTCACTCGCAAGCAGTGGGTCAACTTGACCTGTTAATGCCTCACCTTCATCTTCATTCATCGCAAGAATAGTCACATGTTCTTTAATGAACTTTTGCCACCACTTAGGGTCTTCCTGAATTAAGAAGCGTGTTCCTAGGGTTAGTACCACTGGTACATCGGCTTCTTTGGCGTATTCAATTGCCTTCATTGCCGCGCTAGTCATGCCATCGCCTTCAGCGGCGCGCATTAGGTACGCAGTAAGTACTAACGCCGCACTGTTTTGTACCACATCTTTATTGATGAACTCAGGCGTTAGCTTGTCCATCGAACCTTTGCTAATGGCGAACGTACGCTCACCATCGTCAGAAATCAGCGTGAAACAACGACCAATCGGGCCATCAACAGGTTGTAGGTAGTTAAGGTCAACTTTAGATGAGGTGTTGCATAAATAACGGTATGCGTAGCTGCCAACCATAATATTTTGGCTCATTACGCCAAACAGCACCGAGCGGTCATCGGCCAAAATCGAGTAGTTATGTACCGTGTTACCAATGGTGCCACCAGCAAACTCGTCGCTGATCATATTGTTCGACTTAAGCTCGGTATATAAAGCGTGCGCTTGCTCGTCGTTAATAAGAGTAGAGTTTCCTTTTGGTAGGCCGTAACGCTCTAACAATTCCGCTTCAACTTTCGCCTCAATGTCGACCAAAGTTTGGTCAATACCACAGACATAACTTGCTTGTGCTTGAGGTTGATGAGTGAGTTGAGCTAACAGGGGATCGCGATGATTTACTGGAAAGTAATGTTTAGATTTACGCTGTCCGGGAAACTTCATATTGTACTCTCGTTGATTAGCATCCGTGCAATTTAATCTATAAACCGCCATATAGGCATAATGGCGGCAGATCTTACCTGAACACTGAAATAATTAACACTGTAACGGCTATAACTATCTGAACCTATGGTTATATATTAATCAGGGATCACATTTCGTCAATTGCTTGTTAGTTAACTTTTTTGCGCTTGTTTATAGCGCTTTACCAACACACATACCTTTGATTGTTTAGCAAAGCCATATTGTAACTATCACTCGCTGATCAATGCCGAGTCTCGTATAATAGCCGCCACTTATTTTTCATCCTTCAAACGGGCTTTACCATGGCAAAAACGGCATCTGCACTTCACATTCTAGTTAAACACAAAGTACTCGCTGAAGAGATCATGGATAAACTCAATAAAGGCGCCAAATTCGATGTGCTTGCAAAAAAGCACTCTACTTGTCCATCAGGTAAAAAAGGCGGCAGTTTAGGTGAGTTCAAAAAAGGACAAATGGTGCCAGCATTTGACAAAATTTGCTTTACTGGCGAATTGATTAAACCACACCTAGTAAAAACTAAGTTTGGCTGGCATGTGGTTAAGGTGCTGTATCGCACTTAACGGCTAAGGCTCAGTAGACATCCCTCTCACTTTATAAGTGTGATAAGGGCTCTCAACAGAGAGCCCTTTGTTATTTTAACCATTCAATTAGTGTTTACGGCGGCCAAATCCAACCAAAGCTAACATCATTAATGCCAACCAACCTAAACTACTGCCTGATGAATCAGTTTCAGGCTCTGGTTCAGGTGTCACTGGTGTAGAAGGCTCAACGCCATCTGACATTACTGTAAGCATAAAGCTTGTTGATGCCTGATCTTGTTGGTTAGTGCTATCCATCACTGTCACCGTCACTTCGGTTTCACCATGCCAGTCAGCAGCAGGCGTAATGGTTAACATAGCGCCGTCAGCGGTTACGGTAACATTATCACCAGATGCACTAACAGAGACCGCACGGTTTTGACTATGCATGTACTCAACAGCAATACCTTCAAGTACTGTGTTCTCATCTATTTGATGATCAGCCATATCAAACACAGTTATATTGCCGGCAACAGGAACAGCAACAGACTTATTGACCGTGTTTCCGGTGCTCAATGTTGCACTAACCATTACGTCATTGTCACTTGCAACTGCTGCACTAGTTACTTTTGCTGAGAAACGAGTCACTAATCGTGTACTTTCAGGCCCTTGGTAGTTAGCACAAATCACCATATTACTGCCAAACTTCTCTGGCTCGTTCACTGCATAGTCATCTACATGGAAACCGTTAACTGGGTAGTAGAATCCACGCACACCTTGGTACCCCTTCAAACCAATCGTATGTTCACCTTTATCGTCATTCATTTCTTCATAAGTGAAGATCAACTCATAAACGTTAGGGGTAAAGTCGATTTCGGTAGAAGCCAGTATTGAGAAGTTATAGTGAGTTTCATAGTCTATCTCTGCGCCAAACCAACCAGGAATAGAGCCATACATTTTCTTCCATTGCACGCCAAGATATTTACTGTCGTTTAGTGCGGCAGCAAACAGCCCGTTGCTATACGGTGTAAATGTATCAAAGTCGATACCAGACTCATTAATTGTCACCCCATCTTTGCGCCAGTAAGGAGCAACCACTAGATCTTTAATCCCGTCAAATTCCAGGGTATAGCCAGGTAGAGACTCAATCACATGGGCATCAAACTTAAGCAGTCCATTACCCATAATGGTGATGATATTGGTTGTGTCATCACGAGAGACACCGTACAAAGGAATATGTGGGAAATACTTGTCAGCACCGACGAAATCCGGAATTTCAAACATTTGATTCCAAGTGCTGTCAAACCCAGGAAGCTGAGGAACGCCAAGCGCTTCAAGATCTAAGAAGTGAGTCTGATCGCTAAACGGTAAGCGACACATTTCATCCTCAAGACTTGTAGTGAACTCATAACGTGGCTCATCATCTTTAGATGAAGGTTGAGTACCATTTATCATCAGTTGCTGTGCCTGTGTCTCAGTTGTCATTGAATTGAAGAACTCGTTACCACGCACGCTATCTTCAATTAGCGTCATCCCCGCTGGTAGCTCAACTGTCAGGTTTAGCTCACGCTCTAAGCCATTTAAGTTAGCTTGATGAACCAGTTCAAAATCGACAATATCGCCTACGTTTGCGCCAGTATGAGAACTTGTGAGCTGAACGTCATCACTCGTACGGGTTAAACGCAGCGGTATTAAACCGATATCTTCTGTGTTACTCGTATCAGTTCCAAGGGCAATTGCACCATGATATACGTCACCTTCTACAGCGCTAGGTAAATCCCAGTTGATATTCAAAGACTGTGGTGTAAACCCATCGCTAGAAGTCGGTGACACACTCACTTCACCAGAAGCCTGATCACTAACTAGAACTACATTGGTCACAAAGCGATTAGCCATGTCATAAGGATCTTCCCAATATAGTCCCCACTTCATATTGGTTAGCATGTACCAATATTGCCCTGGCTCAGGGTTATTGATGGCGCAGTAATCACGCATTCGCCAATCTGAGACACAAATCGCTTCGTTATCCCAGTGGATCTTGCCATCATTATTTACATCACGACCAATACTCAAATGGCTTACAAATTTAGCAAAGTTATCTTCCTCAGCGATCTCAACTATGAGTCGCTTAGTTCCCTCTGGAACCTCGAAGAATCGATAACCAATTTGCGAGTCCTCACTCGGCACTGAATCTTCCATATCAAATGGCCACTCAGTATTCATTTTAAGGTGATACTCTTGCTGTTCGCCTTTCGCCATTCCATAAACCACAGCTGACAAATTATCAGTAGCTGAAGCAACAAGCTCTGGAGACAAAAATTCACCTTGCTCACGACCTATATTAGCCTCAATGATCACTGGAAGATCAGCCTTCTTATAAGTGGTGATAATTGGTAATACTTGCTGAGGCTTGCCAGAGTCCATTGGGGTTAGCTGCAGCTGCCCCTGGAAGGTGTAGCCGTTAGTATTACCTTGCCCTAAAGGCGAGTCAGATTGAAAATCGATATCAGGCAACTTCGCCGTCACCATAATACGCTGGCTTTCGCCGGCACTTAGCGAAAAGTTTGTTGGCGTAACGCTAATATTCATAAGCGACGCGCCCGTATAACCGATTTCTTCAGCACTAACATTCCAACTACCGTCTTCTGTTGCTGTAACCACTCTAAACCAACTACAACTCCCTTCGCATTCACGGTTAACCAAATACGGCATGTTGAGCATTTTAATGTCACCGCCCACTAATGGATCTGCATTTTGATAATTCTCAATGGTTTCATCCAAAGTTAATGTCGCATTGATTGCATTCGCGACATTGACAACACCAGCACCACCGTCGTCAAACGCAAATGAAGCTTGAGTCGCAGTAGTCGTTAAAGCAGATTGAATTTCCGCAGGACTCCAATCTGGGCGGGCATTTTTAATCAACGCCATCGCACCTGCTACGTGCGGTGAAGCCATCGAGGTACCGCTAATTGCAGCCCAATTCATACCATAGCCTGTCATGGTAAAAATTCTGTCATTAGCGTAAGCAGCAAATACATCTACACCAGGAGCTGCCAACGTCGGCGTCATGATATGTGGATTGGTCTTACTCGGACCGCGAGAGGAGAAATCAGCCAGCTCATCAGCCTCGCCCATTTCTGTATATAGTGAGCCGTCACTGATGGTAGCAGTATGGCCAATACCAGCTGCTAGCCATTCGACCACTTTACTACCGTCGTATGCGCCGATGTGTGCCGTCGGCAATGAATAATAATCTGCAACTTTCACAGCATCTGGCGACTCATATTCCCAGTCTTGTTGAAGGTTATATAGGATCATCGCCCCTGCACCACCAGAGCGAATATTGTCAGCTTTGGCAACCCTAGCTTGGTCGCTACGCTGGCACACAACAATTGGCGAAGTGGCTAGCGTAGAACCATCGGGGTAGAAACTGAATGTCCCCTCTGTAAAAGGGGCATCACAACTCGCGTTAGCGCTGTCATAATCTGCAGCTAAAACCACAGGGCCTGTGTAGCCACCTGTTATTGATGCCGCGCGCATTGGCCCCCAAGGACTAGGGCTTTCTTCACCACCCGTAAAACCATCAATGGTTTTTTCTTTAGAGGTAATTACGCGCCCATGAGTACTAGCAGCAACTGTCGTTACCCAAGGGGAGACATGGTCCATCCAAAAGGAACCGGCGTTACCCGCAGATGCAGCAACAGATATTCCTGCCTCACGTGCGGCTAGAAAAGCAAGTTCTGTAGGGGCTTGCCACGGATATTGCTCTGCACCACCAATGGAGTAGTTAATTACATCTACACCATCAGCAATAGCATCGTCGATAGCTTTTAGAGTCGTTTCTTGTGGGCAGCCTGCATAAGGTGCCCCTTGACCACCCGCCCAACAAACTTGGTATGAAACAATGTTCGCATGAGGTGCCACACCAGACACTCGCGGGAAGACTAAGTCAGTATCTCGCCCTGTAATTTGTTCACCATAGCCACTCTCAGCAACCTGGTAGGCAACATCAAGCAACACGTTACCAGCAACGGTCGAAGCAGTATGCGAGCCATGACCGTTATAGTCTTCGCCATTTGCTGGGCGAACATGTTCCCATGGAGCGTTCCAACCTAACCCTCTAAATACCGGATCACCATAGCTATCGGTAATTTCCGTATACGAGCGAATACCGATTAATTTGTCGTTACACATATGGGAAAAATCGACTTGCTCGCAGTCACCTAGGTAATTGCCCGTACCAAGAGGGTTTATAATAGCTACGCCATCATCACCCATTGGAGCAAAAGACGGGTGCTGACTATTAATCCCCGTATCGAGAATACCTACGGTAATACCGGCTCCGGTAAATTCGGTGCCAGTTGCAGCACCCGACCATACTTTATCAGCGCCAATATGCTCAGGCCCCACATCGGTATGCAGTTCTTGCACTATAGAGCGGGTAACAGCGCGAACCCCATCAAGCTTGGCCACACGGGCAGCTTGCGCTTGAGTCATCATTAAACTCATACCATTGAAAGCATATTTGTAGGATTGGCGAACGTTGTTATTAGCTCCCGCTTTGGCACTAATATCAGAAAGCACTTTAGCTTGTTGATTTTCAAGGTAGCCAAGATAACTAACACTGGCCGCCGACTGCAGGTTAAGTTTAACCCTAGGCTGCTTGCCAAATTGCAAAGGCCCTTGAGCAACACTTGCAGCAGTTGCCTGTAGTCCAGAAATGCCACCTTGATAAGTTGCAATTGGCGCATCTGAAAGCTGCACAATGTAAGTATGCTCACCCGGAGCTAAATCGGTTTCCATTTGAAATGGAACCTTATCTAACCCCACCTTTCGAATATGTTGATTAGGCGCGACAGTTTGAGTGGGACGATTCAACCTAGCATTTTTAAACTCATGCATACGTTGATATTCTTCATTTGAAATGTCGACGCCCTGAACGTCCATGCTAGCCAAAGAAAGTGATACAGGCTGCTGACTGGCAGCAGCTCCTGCACCTGCTGCATACATAGCCGCAATGGTCATTAGGCTTATCTTTTTTATTTTCATTAAAACCTTCCTGTTTTTCTACCACGCGAAAAAAGCCACCAGTGGTAGTGTTGAAAAATCCGCAAACTGGTAATCAGCTCGCTATCAAATTGTTATCTTTTTGTTTAATTTCAATCCAATAGAAAGCACCTATAGCTTGATGCGCGGAAGGTATATTCGAAATAAAGAGTTTTTACATCGGCAGGTTTTTAACGCGAAAACAGTCGCACAATCTAGGTTCAGCTAATATTGCTGATTATTCACAAGCATCAGCTTCATCAAATTCGCGACAGCTTGATACAAATTGTAACAACCTAACACCCCTTAGCTTGCTCACTAATTTTTTATTCGGTAGCTTGTGCAAAAATTATTGATTGCGATAACCATAGTGCGGGCCAACTCGCAAGAATAGTCACTAAAACTGCATAGATTAAGCTGGATTTAACTCGGGTTATTTATGCTTGTTACCTAGTTAAATTTAAGAGGTGATAATGGAGCTAAGGCATCTAAAGCACTTTGTTACTTTGGCTGAATATAAAAGCTATAGCCTTGCTGCTAGTGAGCTCAATATCTCCCAGCCATCATTAACAAGAAGTATCCAGCGTTTAGAGAGCTTACTTGAAGCCAAACTAATGGAGCGCAACTCTCGATTTGTAAAACTCACCTACTTTGGCAATATCGTGCTAAAACACAGTGAGAAAATCTTATCGTCAGTCAGTGACCTCGAAGCAGAAGTTAAACTGCCAAGAGACGATTCATTCAATGATATCGTGCTAGGTGGAGGTAACTTAGTAGCATCCCATGTCTATGACAGTATTTTGGTTGAATTCACAAGAAAGTACCCTAACTTTAATGTCGAGCTTTGCTATCGCTATGTCGAAGAGTTGTATGGCTTAATGCTCAAGGGAGAATTGGATGTTTTTCTCGCAGAAACCAGAATCACTCAATTAGACAAGATGCCAGACATTGACATCATCCCTTATTGTGAATCAAAAGGCGTCTTTTGCTGTCGCCCTGGACATCCACTATTAAAAGAGAAATACCTATTTACCCCAAGACTAAAAGACTACCAAATAGCCTTACCTCGAGGCACACCAGTAGAAATAACCAGTGCATTTGATGACTTGTTTGACACCGAACGAGAATATTTCAGCGGCTTAGTTCGTTTTGAAGAAATCCACACCATCAAGCACTCTTTGTACAACAGTGACATGATTTGTTTATTACCCGATGTCATCGTCAAGCAAGAGCTAGAAGCTGGCCGACTGGTATTGCTGAATATTAACAATATGCCTCAAATAGATGTGGCTTATGGGATCGTAACGATGAAAGGCAAGCCAATCAAACCAGCTGTTAAAAAGTTTATTGAGTTTGTACAAACCACTGCCGAGCATAATAGTTAACCCAGCGTTGGTCATTATTGTTAAGCGTTAGCTGTTATGCGCAATCACTTAAATCTGTTTTATCACTTTGGCAGGGTTACCGCCAATCACCACGTTGTCGCCAAAGCTTTTGGTGACAACTGCGCCAGATGCCACAACCACGTTATCACCCAAAGTCACACCAGGGTTAATCGTTGCATTACCACCAATCCAGCAGTTGTCGCCGATAGTTATGGCTTTCGCGAACTCTAAACCGCTATTGCGCTCAGTTGCATCTAACGGATGGCTTGCGGTGTAAATACCAACCTGCGGGCCTATCATACAGTTATCGCCAATGACGACCTTTGCGCAATCAAGAATTACACAACCAAAATTGGCGTAAAAGTTGTCGCCGACAAATATGTTACTGCCATAGTCGCAGTTAAAATGTGGCTCTATGGTGATGGCACCTTTTACCGCGCCAAATAGCGCTTTTAATAACTGCGTACGCTTAGCGTTATCTGTCGCTGCAGTGTTATTGTATTTGGCACTTTGCTCTCGGGCGTTGATCCGCATTGAGGCCAATTCAGCGTCTGCAGGGTCATACATTTCCCCTGCTATCATCTTCTCTAATTCAGTTTTCATCATCTTGCTACACCAAAAACGCTCGCCAACAAAGTCCATTAAAAAAGCCCGTCAAAACAGCCCCTCGAAAAACTCATTAGCCTATACTGCAAAACTCGTTTTTAACCTGTCTCAGCCATTTCAACAAGACAAGAGCGACCTAAAATTACCACTTTGTGAGCAAAATTAAACTACGGTGAACATGACAACCGCTTACTCCAACCACTTAACTATTTTCAATCAAGACGCCTTAGTGATCAGCCAGGTAACAAGTCCGGCATTAATTGTCAGCTCGGCCATATGATCTAAACCAATAAGTTGCACATTATGCGGAAGTTTAATATCAGCCAACGCTACAGTACCTGTATGGCAGATATAATACATTTCATCGTATTGTGGCATCCCTTCAAATTGCTCAATGTAGCTTTTGAGTTCTTCCTTCGATGACTGAGACTTCACTTGGATAAACGCTCTACGACCAGTAACAGGCGACATAACATCAAGGTCAATCGATTTTTCAACTTTGCCTAAAGTGGCGACGCGTTGCCAGCCAGCATTGGCAAACACCAGATCGACCAGTAACTCAAAGTCTTGCCAGCCTAAGTTACTAATTAGTGGCTTTATGCTGGACTCAAGTTGCATAAGCGAATCCTTGGCAGCTTTAACTTCAGCAAGTTCAATGGCATTAATTCGTTTAAGCAGGTAATCCGACTCTTTTACCGAGCAAATCGTGCCTCTAAACATCTGCACTTTAGTTAATTTCCCGCTTAGGTTCTCAACATATAAAGGCTCAGAATTAACGTTACAAGACTGCCACTGGCCGATGACATTCCTAACCCTGCTGCCATCTTCAAGCTCAATGACTTCTTCGCTGGCAAAACACCAATACAGTTTGCGCTTATAAACCGTAATCCACATGGTAGTTGCAGGTTGCGTGTAAAAATCCTTAATCTGGTTGGTGGTTTCTGTGGCTTTGCCTTTCTTTTTCCACTCTTGCCAATAGCGATTGATAAAGTCCCAATCACCTTCTAAGCATTTCTGATGATGAGGATTATCAAAGCCAAGTCTGATCATTGGCTTATCACCTTCGATACAACGCGCCTCCCAGTCGCCAGAACGCCCGAGCTTAATAAATTTTACTGTTGTCGCTTCTATCAAATCTAAACCCTCAACTGAACCCTAAAAATGCCAGCCTGATTGAGCAGGTGTTGCTAGCTTGAGTTAACTGCGCACTACACCACACCGAATACAACTGTGTTTACTGGGTCATTATCTCCAATAATTGGGGTTGCGGTTGTAACGCAAATAACATTAGCCATTGATAATTTGAAGTGAAAAAATAACGACACAAAACTGTGAGCCTAGATTGACCCAAAGGTAAATTGAAGAGTCGGAACTAGATACCGGCTTCATGAAAGAACTTAAGCTAACAACAAAAACGGCTAAACCAAAAACAGGTTTAGCCGATTGATTGCGTATTTGAGATAGGTATTCTGAGCTATAACGCTAGAGCTTGAACCACCAATAGTGTTCGCAGGAGTCCTATCCTTTAGGTATATTTTATTTTACCTGGGCGAAAAAGGATTCATCCTTGCTTGCAGCAGTAATAGTTTTGTAACCCAACGCTTTGGAATAATAATAAATATAAAACCGATCACAGGAAATATTAATGTAAATAAAAAAGCACTCAATTTAATGCCGAAGTCTGTAGTATCAACTCCGTTGTAATTTAGTACACCATTTGGGTCTAACATTATCCGTCCAAATGAATAAGACATAAACCCACCAAGGACTACGAACCACCAACCTATAAATCGATAGCCAAGCCTTTTCTTCCTTAACTTTGAGAACGCTTTATTCTTTAACTTCCTGACCAATTTTCGCCCCATATCAGTATATAGCTAACGCCCGCGTATCGGGAGTCCCAAGCTCAACTCACTTGGAATCAATATTTAGACATACATGGTGCGTTCTGGCCTAATAAATCTCGCCAAGGAAACTAAATCCTACACCACGTGAGAGCCTACAAACATACTACATCATCAGCCCTACGAGCAACGGCCTAGAAATTTACAGAAACGTCTTTATTTTCTTATTGTTACAGCCCATTCACTATTTTGGGAAATCAATAGCCTCAGCCTTAAAGAGTCACTGCAACATAGTGAGCCTTTACTTGCTGATAACGGCTTAGCAATTGATACAAGCTAATGGCATAAACCAGCACGATAACAAATGGGATCACAACAAAACGTTGCTCAGGAAACACATACCAAGCGATAACGATAAGTGCGGTTCGCAGCAAAGTATGAATAATGCCAACGTTATGCTCTAACGACCATGATATAGGTAACCACATTAGCCCTGATACAATGCCAATAGCCATTGGCACTGCGGTATAGTTTTCTAATCCAAACGGAATAGCGACTGCAAACGCGCACCAAGACATACCTAAGGTATACAGAAACAATGTATCAAAAGGGTTGCGTTCTTCCTTTTTCACAAGCAGTTTTTCACCCGTAAAGCGTGAGATGAAAAGTGCTAGGTAAAAGATACAGCCCGTACCTATGTAAACTGGCAACACCATATTCTTGGCCGGTACAAATAATGCGGTAATTCCTAATGCCAACCAAACAATGGCACCAGCAATCGGCATAGTGATTAGTTTTTTCTGCTTATATTCTTCACGATATTGTTCAAGAGATTTGGTCTGTAGGGGCATAGTGTGTTCGTCCATTGGGTGATGTATGAATATATTATTGATACAAAACCCAAATAGGACTGCAGACAAAAGTCATCAGTCGTATGTGACAATTGTCATTAGAGGCGCAGTGCTTTAATCAGAGAACACAACAAAAACGTTTTATTCATGCCCATGAGCACTTTCCTATGATTGAGTTTGTTATGACTACGGAATACCCGGAACCCAAACCTCATAGACTAAGTTATTGATTTTATACTTAACCGTAGATTGAAATGAAACGGGCTTAGATAGAAGCAATCGTGCGGTATTATCATAGACACTCAAAACCGGTGTTTCATCAATGATGAAATAGTACCTTTGGTCTGGAGTTAAGCCACACTCAGCAATACCATTGTTATGCGCGATTCTGAGCATTGACCCGTTTGCATTTATCAAATTGGCATTAGGCGCATAACTTAATGTGTCGCCACCACAATCAAAAATCTGGTTGTTGGTAGTAGAGTGATGAAAGCTGCCTAATAGGTTTTCAAACACATAAACGTTTCGGTTAGTCGAAATCGTTAAAGTGGATTGGCAATCATCTGTTTCAGGAACACAAGTCCGCTTTTCATCAAATGAAGCTATAACTTCATCTGCAGCATGAACGTTAAAGTAAAGAAGAGCTAGCAGTAGCAGATATTTATGCATGATTGTTTAAGCTCTAACGCCCCCGTTTGCAGCCAATTTGGAGAACAACAGAGAACGAGTGCGACAACAAGCGCTTGTTAAGAGGCATTGGCACGCTCTGCCTCATCTAATTTCCTTAAGGCAAACTTCCCCCTTTCAGATACAGCGTGTGAGCAGTCTGAAGCAAAGCGTTCGGCAAAACCTCTGGCCTTTATACCTAGATTGCCCAATTCTCGTATTAGAATTTCTGCTGAAACACGCCTAACGATGGATGAACAATCTTCAGATGATCTTTTTAGTAAGTATATTAGTGGGGTATCAATTTCTAACTTTCGCTCGCCAACGATAGGCTTTAGCCTGCCTTCGCAGTACCTTATATCAGTCCACACCCATTTTCGTCCTTCCATCCATACAACTCGCCCTTCAAATAAGCTGCGGTATGCCTTTGCTCGAACCGAAGGCTGAATAGCGGATTTAGCTATTTCTTCAATTTGCCCATCAAGTATCGTAGTGCGACCTAGCTGAGAATAGAGTGATGGCATAGGCCCTGAAGCAGACATAATTAACTTGGACCGAAGGGACTTTGCTATCTCTTTTTCACAGATAATTTCCTGTAGAACCTCTTTATCTGCTTCTTCTATCCTACCCCACGAGTTCCAATTGGAAAGCGCGACGCATAATGCCTCAACTACATATTCAGGATCAGTCGACCTTGCTATTTCAAGGAGCTTTTCCCTCGCGGCTTTACGAACCTGGGGCACCCAATCATTGAGTCTACGAACTGCAAGAGAAAAAAAGAAAGTGTTCGGTGCAGCCCCAGATAAGGCCCGAACTGCTTTTTCACGTTTGTAGCCATCCCAACTAATAAGATCAAGCCAAGTTACTAATTCCTTGGGCTTTGACCATACCTTCCACCTTGGGGGATTAGATTCCCGTATAGCTGAAGAAAATTCCGAACGAATGATTCGCTCCCAGTAGTCAAAACTCGAAAGAGGCAACTGAGACGTAACTTCAATTAGTTCAGACATATCAACGACTACTTTGCTGCCTGAGCTTATCGAGCTAGCAAATGTTCTCACTGCTGAAATAATCTTGTCTTCCATAATCTGAGATTGTTGCACCTACTATTATTGGTTTTCAACGCCTTTACAAACCGCACAACATGCGGAGCTAGCTTGGTATAAAATTCGCGAAGTGCAATATCAAGTTGGCGGAGTATGTTGCGTCGGTTTTAACAAACTTTGTTATATTTTGGTACTATGAATAAAATTTAAAATCTTGTTGAAGCCTTCTTTCTAATTCTTCTTCAGAATCAAACTTTACTGTATTTGGATAAGGAGGTGACTCTTTATTACTAGACCAAGTAAGATGAACTATATATTTATTGCTACCAGATAAAATAAGGATTTCATCGCAATCTTCACGCTTAGTAATTACAGATAACTCTTTGCCAAATAGAATATGACCAATATCGATTTCTGTTTTAGCTTCGAATGACAATTTATTTTTATGAGATTCGGGATATTCATTAATATCTGACCACGGTTCCAAATACATTTGAGTCCTCTAAAAATATAACGCCCGCTTTACAGGCAAATACTGATTAGCTATAATCCGAAGCGCAGCGTAGGTGCCAACCAGTATTTGTCCTTGTTGAAGCGCTTGTTAGCAATTTTTTACAACGTTCTCTGAAACTCTCTTGCATCCTCGCCAAAAGAGAGCATTTTCAATGCTATTGCTTGTTTATCTTTATATATTGCTTGCAACCGTGCTTCAGTAAACGCTTTAAAAACAATAGTTTCTTTATCAAGTAGCTCTATTTCAAAAGCTGGGTCATCTAAATATTGATAAAAAAGTTTGCCATTTTCTTGAAAAACTTTGTGCTTACCATACGTACCTATAATTTGGTCGATGTCATTCTGACTTGTCTGGTATTGGTTGGATTTAGCTTTTACTAGCGGATAGACCCATTGATGTATACCTAGGTTACTATGTTTACTTTTTATTAAAGTGTTCAGAACCTCTGCATAAGCAACATAAAAAGCATTGTCACTGCTTGTTTCAATATTCGGCTTTACACCTTTTCTTTCCCAGTTGTCATTTGTTCTCGGATCTACAGGTCGTGAAGATGGCAATGTGAGGATATAATTTTCATTAACTATTTCAGCACTTCTTGCATGAGCTGCGCCAGCGGTAACCTCTCCAACAATTGTAGCTCTTGCTAGATTTTTCATGGCATAACTAAAGCTTTCTGCTGCCGATGCAGAATTACTGCTGGTAAGAATGTAGAGGGGCGTATCTTTAAATCTGGGACCCGGAACATATGGCGAAGTCCAATCTTGTGTTCGGGTTAACACGCCATTTGTACGACTTTCAAAAGTTAATAAGTGAACAGTATCTAGGTCAAAAAAGTAACTTGCTAATGAAGTTACCATAAATGGACTACCACCAAAGTTGTTTCTTAAATCAATAATAATACCATCAGCATGTTGTAAAAATTTCATCGAATTTTCAAGTATTTCACCCCCCAAATGACTATCAGAGAACACTCTAATGTCAAGATAACCAATGTTACCATCAAGCATTTCAACCTTTTTAAAACCATAGTTATCTGTCGGAGTCTCCATTTCACGACTATCTGCAAAGGCCACCGATTGTTCTGAAGAACGATATACTTTCAATTCACTAACCCATTGTGGGTCATAGACCACAGAGAGGTGTTTATCATTTGCAATCTTGTTTAATTCCAAAGTCATAAATTCAGCGATATCTTCAGATGACTTTTGACGTTCACAGCCAGATAAAAATGCTTGCGAACGCATTAACTGAGCTAACGTTGTTGCTGTACATTCAATGACATAGTTATCTTCAAGTTGTTTGGAAATAATTTGTGACACATCACGACACTCTGCAGCGCTGACATAATTGCATAGAACGAGTGAGCTAACGATGAGGGATTTAAAAACTTTATTCTTCATATTCTTCCTGAAATTTTAATTGTTGCTTCCTATAACGCTCAACCAGAGCAAAACGGGTTAAAAGATTTTCCACATGCTAAATTAAATTGCTAACGCCCAAAATAAGGGGCGGATAATACTTGGCTAAAATCGTGTAGCGAAGCGGAACTGAGCCAAGTATTAGCAGTCCCTCGCTTAATTAACTTGTTAGGTGTACGTTACTTCAATATCAAAAATATAAAAACAAGTGCGCATAAACTCTTTAAAACGATAGTCGCGGCAAAAGTATTTGGTTTGCTTTCTCGATTGATAAGAAACCCTTTAATATCGATTTGGCCATATTTTAACGCAATAACATTATGCATTAGCCAATGGCCTGAAATAGCTAGTATCGCAGTTCTTGCGACAGTATCGCCATAACCTTCCAACTGCGGAGTTACAATTGCAGAAATAGCAATTATCACGATGAAAAACACTAGGGATAGTGTATGTGCTTTCTCGTAGCTCAACTTAGTACACCTAACGCCCTGTTAAGGGGCTGATAATGTTTGGCTAAAATGTGTAGCGAAGCGGAATCGAGCCAAACTTTAGCAGTCCCGCTTGAACAGCTTGTTATATTTCAAATCTACAAAGTAGAGTAAAAGAAATACAAAATAGGTGAGCTTAAGATTATGCCAACAAATAATATTTTGAAGAAGCCGTCTGATTGGACTTCATGGGAAACAGATATACTAGTATTGTCTGTTGGTAATTCTTCAAATGGTCTAAATTTTCGATAAAGCTTTACCGCTAATAGCCCAACAATAAAAACACCAACAATGCTCGCGATTAAAAGTGTAATGAACAACCATGCATCCATTGACGTATTATGACGCAATTTACTCTCCTTGAAATATAACAGCGTATTAACGGGAATTCCGATTTAATCCATTAACATTTAGCCGAAACTCAAACCGATACAAACTTTTTAATTAATAATTCCAATAACTTACCAGCATCATCAACTAACAGCAATAGCAGCTAGCTACAGGAGAAACCGAGAATTTACTTAACCGAGAATTATCAGGTCTCGTTATGCAAATAATGACAACTGAGTAACACTATAAGAATCAGTAATTTAACAGTATTTCATTTTGTAAACCGAGAATTTTGTCACTTACATAACGAGAAGCGATTAGCGCTGTTTCCTGCTTTAAAATTAAACCTGTATAAAAAAACAGCAACAACACTGTCATCGATTGATGGATTGTTTAAACAACAGCTACTACGAGCTATCGCTTATCCTGGCGAAATCTTTGCTGACATGGATGCCAGCGTAAAGCACTCTTGTGAAACTAAGAGGGGAAGTATTCACCGCATCTTTCAAAAGGAGTGCTAATAGATCAACAATAACCAACTTAAGCTTGTTGCTGTTGCTGTTGCTGTTGCTGTTGCTGTTGCTGTTGCTGTTGCTGTTGCTGTTGCTGTTGCTGTTGCTGTTCAAACAAGTAAATCAACCAAACCTAATTAAACTAAAACCACCAAACGCAAAAAAGCCTGCATGATGCAGGCTTTTTAGTCAGTAATTTAAGCGTTTACGCTAATTACTTAAGTGCAGCTGATAGTTGCTCGCTCACTGCAGAAACAGTTTGCGTACCGTCGAACTTGCTGTATTTGGTTTTACCTTCAGCAGCGAACTTACCGTAGTAGTCTACTAGCGGCTTAGTTTGCTCGTGGTAAATACCAAGACGCTTACGTACCGTTGCCTCTTCATCGTCAGCACGGATTTGAAGCTCTTCACCGGTTACATCGTCTTTACCTTCCTCTTTTGGTGGATTGTAAACGATGTGGTAAACACGGCCTGAACCTGGGTGTACGCGACGACCGCTCATACGCTTAACGATTTCTTCGTCTGGTACGTCGATTTCGATTACGTGGTCGATGTCGATACCGTTTTCTACCATAGCGTCAGCTTGTGGAATAGTGCGTGGGAAACCGTCTAATAGGAAACCTTTAGCACAGTCGTCTTGAGCAATACGCTCTTTAACTAGACCGATGATTAGGTCGTCAGATACTAACTGACCCGCATCCATCACTTTTTTAGCTTCTAAACCTAGTGGTGTACCAGCTTTGATTGCAGCGCGTAACATATCACCAGTAGAGATTTGTGGAATACCGTACTGCTCCATAATAAATTGGGCCTGGGTACCCTTACCTGCTCCTGGAGCACCTAATAAAATAATGCGCATCTTCAAAGTCCTCTTTATTGATTCTCTGTTGTTACTCTTCCCACGTTTTTAGGGCGGCGATTTTCGCACATTTCTCGCAGCGATCATAGCAGTTTCATAAAGCCATTAGACCTATATCTAATGGCTGATGATCTGAATCAATTAAGCGAGTGTTTAATACAGCAAGGTATATAACTGGCGGCGATATTGATTAGCCAAGGCGTTGCCCTGACCTATGGCGGTTAAAATTTCCATAAAGGCTTGTTTAACTTGACCATCTTCTGCGCTGAGATCTTTTTTCAAGATAGCGAATAATACTTCTAGTGCTTCGTCATTTCGCTGCGCGGCGTGTAGCGCTTTACCTAAGGCGATCGCGACTTGTGCATCACCACTTTGTTGGTATTGCGCAGCTAAATTACGAATTTCAGGCGTGTCTGCCGCCTCTTCAGCCAGAGCAAGCTTTGCCATAAGGTTTTGGTAGTAGCTGTCTTGATCGGCTAAACCAATCGCATCTAGCAGTGCCTTAGCCTCTTCAAGTGAGCCATTCATTAGGTAAACATCTGCTAGCACCAGTGCTACATCTGCTCGCTCACCTGACTCCACATGGACTTGCTTAAGCGCTGTAATGGCATCGCTTAGCTCTTCTGGTGGCAGATTACCATCAGCAAGTTTAGTTTTAATGTCATTAAATGGGCCTTCCCAAACAGCAGGCAAGTGTTTATCAAGTAGCGTTTTAATTTCATCGCTGCTTTGGCTACCAGCAAAACCATCAACAGGGCGACCTTTATCAAGTAGCAGCGTAGTTGGCAGGCTTTGAATTTGGAAGTATTGGGCGATTTCAGGTTCGCTCTCGCAATTGACTTTTGCCAGAATAAAGCGACCTTGCTGCTCTAGCGCAATTTGCTCTAGCAGACTTTGTAGTTGCACACTTTCATCATGCTGCTGCGCCCAAAAGGTCATTACGACCATTTTTTCCATTGAGGCATCAACAACTTGCTGAATGTTTTCTTTAGTCAGGTGCAGTATGTGTTCCATTTCAATCCTTATGATTGTTGTTCACATAGGTTAATTATAGAGAATCTGATGTTCAGATAAACAAAAGCACTAATGCTAGATAAAAAAAGCGCTTATTCTAAATAAACAAAAGCACTAATTCTAAAAAAACAAAAGCGGAACATAGTCCGCTTTTATCTTTCAACGCTAGTTTATTTTAGGCCAGCCATTAGCATTTGGTTCATTAGCTTAATGAATGCTGATGGATCAGCCAGGCTACCTTTTTCAGACAGTAGCGCTTGTTGCAGTAGCAAGTTCGCCCAATCTGCAAATAGCTCTTCGTCTGGCTCGTTGTTTAAGCGCTCAACCAATGGGTGAGTTGGGTTGATCTCAAACGTTGGCTTAGACTCAGGTACAGGCTGACCAGCAGCTTGCATTAGCTTGATCATCTGAGTCGACATTTCACCTTCACCAGCAACCACACACGCAGGCGTGTCGGTTAGGCGAGTAGTAACTTTAACCTCAGTTACCTTGTCTTTCAGCGCTTCTTTAACACGTTCAACCAGTGGCTTAGCTTCTTCAGCAACCTTTTCTTGCTCTTGCTTGTCTGCTTCGTCCTCTAGCTCACCAAGTTCTAGGTCGCCGCGAGTCACAGAGTGCATCTTCTTGTCTTTGTATTCAGTTAAGTGGTTGATTAACCACTCATCGATACGCTCTGACATTAGTAGCACTTCAATGCCCTTCTTGCGTAGAAGCTCAAGGTGCGGACTGTTTACAGCAGCATCGTGACTGTCGGCAACAATGTAGTAGATCTTATCTTGACCTTCTTTCATGCGCTCAATGTAGTCATCTAGCGATACAGTCGTTGCTGCGCTGTTGTCGTTAGTAGATGCAAAACGCAGTAGGCCAGCAATCTTTTCTTTGTTAGCAAAGTCTTCCGCTGGACCTTCTTTTAACACTTGACCAAACTCAGCCCAGAACTCTTGATATTGCTCTGGTTCATTTTTAGCCATTTTCTCAAGCATGCCAAGTACGCGCTTAGTCATACCTTGACGCAATGCTTTAGTAATTTGGTTGTCTTGTAAAATTTCACGCGACACGTTTAGTGGTAAGTCGTTTGAGTCGATAAGACCTTTCACAAAACGCAGGTAAGTTGGCATAAACTGCTCGGCGTCATCCATGATGAACACGCGTTGAACAAACAGTTTTAGACCATGCTTGCTGTCGCGGTTCCACATATCAAATGGCGCTTTTTTCGGAATATATAGCAAGCTTGTGTACTCTTGCTTACCTTCAACGCGGTTGTGGCTCCACTTCAGCGCATCGCTGTAGTCGTGTGAAATGTGTTTGTAGAATTCTTGGTATTCTTCATCGCTAATGTCTGACTTGCTACGAGTCCAAAGCGCGGTAGCTTTGTTCATCGCTTTCCAAGCGCCTTCAGTCGCTTCGATTTTCTCGCCGTCAGGACCTTCAGACTCAGGTGTACCCTCTTCGAACATTTCTACCGGTACTGAGATATGATCTGAATACTTAGTAATGATAGAGCGCAGACGGAAGTCGTCAGCAAATTCGGTTTCTTCATCACGTAGGTGAAGAGTAATTTCAGTACCGCGCTCGTTCTTAGTGATGGTTTCAACATTGAATGAACCTTCACCTTCTGACTCCCACAATACGCCGTGTGCAACATCAGTACCTGCCGCACGAGTACGTACAGTCACCTTTTTAGCAACGATGAATGCTGAGTAGAAGCCCACACCGAACTGACCAATTAGCTGAGAGTCTTTTGACGCTTCGCCAGATAGGTTGTTAAAGAACTCTTTAGTGCCAGATTTGGCAATGGTACCTAGGTGCTCAATCACGCCGTCACGAGTCATACCAATACCATTATCGCTAATGGTCACTGTGCCTTTTTCTTTGTCCGCACTGATGCGAACGCGCAGTTCACCATCACCTTCATATAAGCTGTCATTGCTAAGTGCAAGGTAACGTAATTTGTCTGCAGCATCGGCCGCGTTAGACACAAGCTCACGTAAGAAAATCTCTTTATTTGAATATAAAGAGTGGATCATCAAATGTAGGAGTTGCTTTACTTCGGTTTGAAAGCCATGAGTTTCTTGCTGTGACATGAAATTATCCCTTGGTTTACATGTTAGGTTGTACTTGCGCAGCCTTATTCATTGAAAAGTTCAGCGATATGCTCAGAGACATATTCAGAGAACAGACAACGCGACAAAATTTTTAAGTTAAACCAGAGATGGGTGCGCAAAATCACTTTTCAAGGGAAAATTTTTCTTTTGCATAAAAAAACATCATTAACCTGCAATTAGGTTGAAGCTTGAGCTAATGATGTTTGTTGATGTGATGAACAAGGACTTACAACAAAGGCGAAAGCTACAGCGGTAAGCGCCCATTGAACGATAACGCAAGTGTGGTGCTATCAACATACTCAAGCTCGCCGCCAACAGGCACGCCGTGAGCAATACGGCTGACTTTCACCTCATGCTTGCGGGCGATATCGGCAATAAAGTTCGCCGTAGCATCCCCTTCAACTGTAGGGTTGGTAGCCAGAATAAGCTCGCTAACATCTTCACTTGCCAATTGCTGCTCAAGTAACGACAGTCCAAGCTCGTCTGGGCCAATACCATCAAGTGGTGACAAATGGCCATGCAATACAAAATAACGCCCGGTGAAGTGGCCGCCAGTTTCAATGGCAAGTACGTCAGCGGGTGTTTCTACCACACAAATTTGCCCTGACATACCACGCTTAGCACTAGTGCAAATGCTGCATTGGTCTTCTTCGGTAAAGGTGCGGCAACTACTGCAATGCCCCACATCTGACATGGCTCGTTGCAGCGCCTCAGCCAGTTGTAACCCACCTTTGCGCTCACGCTCTAGTAGTTGAAAAGCCATACGCTGCGCAGATTTAGGGCCTACGCCCGGTAGCATTTTTAACGCATGGATTAGCTCATCAACTAATGGACTGAATTTCATAACACTCTTGTGACTCTTAAACTTTAATGGTTGCGATGATAACCATGTGCGCGTGTCATTGAAAGTAGATTTGCATCTGGGCATGTTCCTCAATAACAACTGAATTGCGATCCTCTGGCGATCAAGTTCAAAATTTGCACATTTTATGGAACTTATTTACACAAGGTGTATCAAAGTGTGAACAGATATACAGAATAGCCACCTCAAACCTTTTATGGTGTTGGCTGTTTTGTTCTAGCTCTGATTGTAGCGCTGCGATTAACCAAAACTAATCTCAGCTGCTGAGGTACTTCGGGAGCGCAGGATAACAACGACAATAATTACTGCGAGGAACTCATTATGTGGTGGCGAGTCATCATAGTTACATTAGCCTACTTACTCATTGGCGCACATTTTTTGCGTTACGGCGAAGTTGAAATTGCCGCTTTGTCTGCTGCAATGCCACTATTTATCGCCTTTAGGCACAGGTTAAGTAACCTGATCATGCAACTTGGTCTTATTGCCAGCAGCGTATTGGTTTGGGGGGTATCAACCTTTGAGTTCATTAATATGCGCATGGCGATGGACACCCCATGGCAGCGCCTCGCACTTATTATGGCAACTGTTATTATCTTTACGTTATTTGCCGCTTACTGCTGCTCAGGCTTTCAAAAGCGCCGCCGCGAACTGCACTTATATAGATAAATCAGGCTAATCAAATACACAAAAGGGAGTCGCTGATAGCGACTCCCTTTTTGCTTTCAAATGCTTTAAATCATTAATTCTATGTTTTAAATAGAATTAATATGATTCATCACCCGCTTTTCTGATATTGGATAAGCCGTACCTAAAACTTGGGCAAAGCAAGATACACGGTATTCTTCAATCATCCAGCGTGCTTCAACTAATGCCTGCGGCACAGGTTGCGACTTGGGTACTTTTGCCAGTGTAGCCTCCAGAGCATCTTGCACTTTGGCAACACTTTGAGCGTGCAGGCGATCGCGAGTTGGATCAACCGGTAGCTTATCAAGGCGGTTTTCAATCGCTTGGAGGTAGCGATGAATATCTGCCACTCGCTGCCAGCCACAATCAGCCACAAAACCTTTGTACACCAACTTATCTAGTTGGGTTTGAATGTCGCTCATGGCAAAGGCGATTTCAAAGCTGATTTTGCCCTTTAAGCGCTTTTTAATGCGGTTGTATACCGTGAGCACTTGCTCAACATTCAAGGCAATTTTCTCTGCGGTTGGGTTAAGCTCTGCCCTCACCCAATCTTTGGCTTTATCGAACTGCTCAGCATCACGCACATCAAGCTGTTTTTCATCCAGCAATTGCTGTACTGCGGCGTTAATAATGTCTTCAATTAAAAACTGCACCTGACCAAACGGGTTAAAGTACATCGCCAGCTTGGCTTTATTCGGCAGTGCTTGCTGCAGGTGCTTCACTGGAGATGGAATATTAATCAGCAGTAGGCGGCGCAAACCCACGCGGTGATGGCGCATAGCTTCGTGCTCATCGTCAAACAGTTTAATGCTGACATCTTCTTTATTATCTACCAGCGCTGGGAAGGCCTTCACTTCATAGTTGCCTTTGCGCTTTTGGTACTGGCTAGGCAGGTTGCCAAAGCTCCATTCTTTGATATTTTGCTGCTCAATACCGCTATCTGCCACCTTACGAATAGCCTTTGCCACCACGCCTTGCAGCGTATCTTTTAAGGTGTCTAAGTCACGACTTTGTTTAACCAAGCGGCCGCGGTCATCTTCAACCTTAAAGTTAATGGTTAAGTGGGTTGGCAGCTGAGTTAAATCAAAATCTTCCACATTGATGCGGGTGCCCGACATGCGTAAAAGTTGCTTACACATAGACTCAAGCATGGGCAGTTCAAATGGTTTCATCGCCTGAAAACACGCTTTAGCGTAGTCTGGTGCAGGCACAAAATTACGGCGTAGATTCTTTGGCAGCGACTTAATTAATGCGGTGAGTTTCTCTTCCCGCAGTCCCGGCACCAACCAATCAAAATCATCGGTATCAACCTGATTGAGCAAACCAACGGGAATGTGCACCGACACGCCATCATCTTCGTGGCCTGGCTCAAAGTTATAGCTCACTTTAAGCCCAAGGTTGCCCTTGTGCCACACGTCTGGGAAGTCCAGCGCTGAGATATGGTCGGCATCGCGCTTCATCAGCAGCTCGATATTAAAATCAAGCAACTCTGGGGTTTTACGCTTGGCTTGTTTCCACCACTTAAAGAACAGTGGCGCATTGTAAATACCTTGGGGAACTAGCGGCTCATAAAAGTCCACCAGCACTTGCTCGTCGACCAAAATATCACGGCGGCGCGACTTGTGCTCTAAGTCTTCAATATCGCTGCGCAGCTTTTGGTTTTTAACGAAAAATGCTTCTTTGGTTTGTAGTTCACCCTCAGCTAGCGCACAGCGAATAAAGATTTCACGGGCTTCAACTGGCTCAATTGGGCCATATTGCACCTTACGACGATTCACTATTCTCAGACCATAAAGCACTTGAGACTCAAAGGCGACCACACTGGCAGGTTTTGCCTCATAATGCGGCTCTGCGTAACTCTTTTTCACTAGATGCGGCGCAAGCTCTTCAAGCCACTCTGGCTGAATTTTGGCGCAGCAGCGAGCAAATAAGCGCGAGGTTTCGGTAAGCTCGGCGGCCATAATCCACTTAGGGCCTTTTTTGGCTAGCGGCGAGCCTGGGAACACAAAGAAGCGGCGATTACGCGCCCCAAGGTATTCGTTGTTATTGTCTTTAAAACCGATGTGGCTGAGCAGGCCAGACAAAATCGCTTTATGCAGCGACTCATAATCTGCGGCGTTGTCGTTTAACTTCCACTTTAAGTCATGCACTGCTTGGCGCGTTTGAGTATATAAGTCTTGCCATTCACGTACGCGCAAATAGGCTAAGTATTCATCGCGGCAACGCTTTCTAAATTGGCTTGCTGATAACTCACGCTTAGAGTCTTTAATATGATCCCACAGCAATAACCAACTGCTAAAATCAGAGTCTTTGTCATTGAAGCGGCGATGGCATTCGTCAGCAGCTTGTTTTTTATCAATGGGTCGCTCACGTGGATCTTGAATCGACAAACCCGAGGTCACAACTAAGGCTTCGTGCAAACAGCCAAGCTCATTCGCCTCAATCACCATGCGCGCAAGGCGTGGGTCAAGCGGGATTTTAGATAAATTACGGCCAAGTGGCGTGAGCACTAAATCGGCTTTACGCTTTTTCACCGCTTGCAGTTCTTCAAGCAACAAAAAACCGTCACGAATATGCTTTTGTTCTGGCGGCTGAATAAATGGGAATGCGCCAATATCGCCCAGCCCAATCGCCAACATCTGCAAGATAACGGACGCGAGATTGGTACGCAGAATTTCTGGGTCGGTAAATTGAGGGCGGCTTAGAAAATCTTGCTCGTCATATAGGCGAATACAAATACCTGGGCCAACACGACCACAACGACCTTGACGCTGATTAGCACTGGCTTGTGAAACTGGCTCAATTGGCAGGCGCTGCACTTTAGTCCGGTAGCTATAACGACTAATGCGCGCGGTACCTGGGTCAATTACGTAGCGAATACCCGGCACAGTTAACGAGGTTTCAGCGACGTTGGTCGCAAGTACAATGCGCCGACCAACATGAGACTTAAACACCTTGGACTGCTCGCCATAAGATAAACGTGCATAAAGTGGCAGAATTTCAGTATCACGATACTGCTGTTTACGCAGCATATCGGCGGTGTCGCGAATTTCGCGCTCACCATTCATAAAGATAAGAATATCACCAGGACCTTCAGCCATTAGTTCATCAACCGCAGCAAAAATGCCGTCGGTTACATCAAGGTCGGCTTCGTTATCTTTTACCAATGGGCGATAACGGGTTTCAACGGGGAAGGTACGGCCTGATACTTCAATCACTGGCGCATTGTTAAAGTGCTTTGAGAACCTTTCAACATCAATGGTCGCCGAGGTAATGATAACCTTTAAATCTGGGCGTTTTTTCAGTACCTGTTTTAAATAACCAAGAATAAAGTCGATGTTAAGGCTACGCTCGTGGGCCTCATCGATGATAATAGTGTCGTATTGGTTCAGGTATTTATCTGAGGTTAGCTCGGCCAGCAAAATACCATCAGTCATCAACTTGATGTAGCTGTCTTCATTAAGTGCGTCGGCAAAACGAACTTTAAAGCCAACCACTTCACCAAGCGGACTGTTTAGCTCTTCAGCAACGCGGTTAGCTACGCTTCTCGCGGCAAGGCGACGCGGCTGAGTATGACCAATCATACCGCGCGAGCCTAAACCTAGCTCTAAACAGATTTTAGGTAGTTGAGTAGTTTTACCCGAGCCAGTTTCACCCGCGACAATGGTGACCTGATTATTGGCAATGGCCTCGGCAATTTCATCACGCTTTTGCGAGACAGGCAGCGCGTCTGGGTAACTAATTTGCGGACGGTTTTCTAAACGCAGCTTAGCCTTTTCAAATGCCTTTTGCGCTAGCTCTTCTAACTTAGCTGTTTCTTGTACCTTTTTTTGCTCGTCTGGTTGTTTTTCTTGCTGCTTTTTCAGACGAAACAAACGACGCCTGATGTTAGCGGCATCAAGCTGGAAACATTGGTTGAGGAAAGTTTTAGAAAGAGGATGAAGACCAGAAGTCAAAGCTGTGTCCCTTGCCGATAATCAAAAACAGCGATCCTAGCAAGGAACATCAAACATTGATATGCCTAGGGCCTGTTTATCTTTACCGATAAAAATTTGTTCGAGTTAAAAGCACTTTAGTCAAACCGCGACCTATACAGCCTAATCGACTATTCAAGTGGCTCGCGAAACAGAACTTTTTGTTAAGGGCATGGTGCTTTTAAACGAACCGTTCCGGCAGCACTTGTTGTCATTTCTACTGCGCTAACGACTTATCATGTGGAGCCACCACACGTCAAAGTCGTTGCCTTGTATAAATTTCCAACACCTAGCTGCAAAAGTAATCTTGAAAGATAAACAGCCCCTTAAAAACGCCCATTAGGCTGGGGTGAGATAACATTGCTGCATATAAGTGTTCATGGCGCTCAGCACATTAGTTCGATTGATAGTACCGACCACTTTGCCATTATTTACCACTGGGTAGATTTTGGGTTTTGCCCCCAGCATTTGCTCTGCAAGTTGTAACATGCTGCCTTCAGGTGACACTGACAACACCTCGGTTTTCATGCAATCTTCAACCGTGCTGGTTAAATCACAGTGGTAGCTACTTTTAAGCATCACGGCTAAACAATCCTGCTGTGATAAAAAGCCAACCAACTCGCCATTTTCACCAATAACAGGTGCGCCATTCTTCTTACTGTCTAGCAGTAGTTCTACCGCCACCGCTAATGACATATCAGGCTTTAGCAATACAGGTTGTCTGTCCATATGATCTTGAATTTTAATTGAATCCATATATTCCCCTTAAGCGTCATGCCTTAAGCAGCTACTGTAAAAACTAACAGTTAAACGGCAGACCGTTAAACCACTAGCATTAAATAACTATCCTCTAACGACATGAAACGGCAACAGCTTTATTAATATTCATTGTGTCTCATATTCAGTTTAGTCAAAAAAACAATAAAGCAACCATAGATTTAATCGATAACGCCAATACAAATAATCAATCTATCGCTCACATCAAGCTAACAAGTGAGCAAGCCACTTAACTTGCCCTGTGATTAGGCTCTCAATTTTGTACGTTATATGAATAACTAACATCATGCGCATTTACACATGTATACACAGAATCTAAATTAGCCTCACAAAAACCACGCGACTAGCTTGATAAACATTAACGACTAGGCGATTAGCACAAAGAGATGAGAGACCAATATGCGCAATGCAATTAAAAGCAAACTGATTGTTCTATTTACTGTATTGATGGCTGGTTGTTCCAACCTAGGGATTTACGAGGTCACTCAAGTCACCTCAAATCCTAGCCAACTCACGATTGCCAAAGACAGCAAAACCCGTAAGTCGGTGCTGCCAATTTTGGAAAAGTGGGCTTTCGAAAATGGTTACGACGTAAAAACTATCGACAACTATGTCATGGCGGAGCGCAATGAATACACGCTAACCTACCGTGTATGGTGGGGTTGGGATGTCGCATCTTACATGAAAAAAGCGGAAATGAAGGTGCTAAAAGATGGCGTGGCTGTTGGCTCACTTAAGTTTGATGCAACTGAGTATGGCGCGTTTGGTAAGTTTGGCGATGCAGAAGATCGACTCAATATCTTAATGGACGTACTGTTTAATAAGATAACGGTTGCCGAGGGCAATAAACGCGCGGGTGATGCTTAGCTCTTGTATAAGCGTATGTATTCATTCATGTATTAGCGCGTATACTGATTAAAACGATGCTCTGCTGCTTGTAATTTAGCAGCAGAGCATTTTTAGATTACTTATCTTTCCAAATCATCACTTTAGCTTGCTCACCATGAGCACGAGAAGCACGGTACATACCACCGGTGTTAAATGGCATAGCGATGTTACCCTTATGGTCAACAGTGATCACCCCGCCTGTACCACCTGCTTCGACCAAGGTTTGATTAATCACTTCATCAGCCGCTTTAGCAATCGACTTTTGTTGATACTTCACTTTTGCGCAGATATCCCCTGCTACTTGATAACGAATAAAGTACTCACCATGACCCGTTGCTGACACTGCACACACGCCATTCTCTGCATAAGTACCTGCGCCAATCACAGGCGAGTCGCCAATGCGATTAAATCGCTTAGCTGTCATTCCACCAGTTGAAGTACCAGCAACAAGGTTGCCCGATTTATCAAGCGCTACAGCGCCTACTGTGCCGAATTTATACTCATCCTTTAAGCTGTTAACCGAAGCTTGATAATCGCCATTTTTCTGCTCACGCTGAATGATTTTTTGTTTGGCATCAAGTAACTGGGCGTAGCGATGCGGCGTATCAAAGTGAGTATTTGGCACAAGTTGGTAGCCCTGAGTTAAGGCAAACTCTTCAGCGCCTTGACCATAAAGCATCACATGTGGCGATTTGTGCATCACAGAGATTGCTAAATCAATTGGATTTTTAATATGTTTTACACCAGATACTGCGCCTGCATTCATGGATTTACCGTCCATGATTGATGCATCAAGTTCATGGCCACCGTCAAAGGTATAAACGCTGCCAACACCGGCATTAAAATAAGGCGTGTTTTCAAGCACATTGATAGCTGTTTTTACTGCATCAAGGCTAGTGCCTCCTTGCTCAAGAATGTCATACCCGGCATCTACGGCTTGCTTTAACTTGGCACGATAAGCCTTTTGCTGTTCATCGGTCATACTGCTTGGCTTGATAGTGCCTGCACCGCCATGAATAGCAATCGCGTACGGTTTAGCATCTGTTGCAAGCAATTGTGGCGAAAAAACCATCCCTGTCAGTGCAAGTGTAAAAATTAATTTCTTCATTCTTTGCAAGTCCTTGATTAAATTGTTTGTTTAATTATTTTTAAACGAAGGTGTCCTTGCGACTTTACCGCTTTCTAGCGACAATAGACACATGTATCCCTCAAATATTGAGCTCTGTTCACCTTGCTGACTCACTGCGCCAAATTATTTTGTTTTCTAGTCATCGCATTATGTGCCTTGAGTGCCCCGCTTGCGCACGCGGAGTCAGTGCTTAAAGTGACAGTTAAAGGCACAAGTGAAGCGCTAGCAAGTAACATTCAGGCTCACCTTGGTAAAACACCAGAAAACGATGTACAACGCCGTGCGTTTTTATTCAATGTTGAAGATAACGTCACCAATGCCCTGCAAAGCATGGGGTATTACCATGCCGAGGTGAATACACAAATTGATAATAGTCAGCAGCCTTGGCAGCTAACGTTAGACATCAATCCTGGCGACCCTGTTACTATCAAATGGGTCGATATTTTGTTCTCAGGTGAAATGCTTGAAGATGAGGCATTTGATAGCTGGCTAGATACTTTAACCGTCAAGCCTGGCGATAGGCTGAATCACGGTATTTATAACACCATCAAAACACAACTGATCACCCTTGCCTTGGCGCGAGGCTATTTTGATGGCAAATTTACCTTGTCTGAAATCAATATCAATCGTGACGACAAAACCGCAAAACTCAACCTGCACTTTGACTCTGGTGAGCGCTACTTATTTGGCGATGTGACCTTTGAGGGGCACGAGCTAAACGACAATATACTTGAAGCGCTGGTACCTTTTGATGATGGTGCACACTACGCAACTACGCCGTTAAGTGCACTCAATCGTAACCTACTCGACACAGGTTATTTCGCTAGTATCAGGGTACTACCTCAGGTAGATAACCTACAAAATCAGCAAGTGCCAATTCGCGTTGCACTAGCATCAAAACCAAGCCACTCAATCGAAGTAGGTTTGGGTGTTGATATTGGTAATAGTTCAGAGTCTGGCGTTGACCCTAGAGTTAAGGTCACCTGGCGTACCCCACAAATTAACCGTTATGGCCACTTTCAAGACACCACGGCAGAATGGTCACCAGATCGCCCCAAGCTGTTAACCACCTACACAATTCCATTGTCACATCCGCTGGACGACCAATTAAAAATCCGTGTTGGTTTACTGCGTGACAAATACGGTGTCACTCAGGTTTATGATGAAGATAACCTCACATACAGCAATACAGGGCAGCTAGAAGCAACCAAGTATCAGCTAGCTGTTATCCGCCAGACCCGTACTGGTGGCAATTGGCTGATTGGCTACTCAGTAGAGGCTGTGCGCGAGTTCTATAATCAATCAGACGTCGATTACGACCCCGTACTATATCTATTTGGTTGGGGTATTTCGCGAACCCAGCGCGGTGACAACTCGCTGGATCCAAAATCAGGCTTTCGCCAAACCTACAGTATTGAATATGCTAATCCTAATCTTGGTTCAACCATTGAATTAACTCGCTTGCAAGCCAAATGGAAGTGGATAGACACCTTTTTTGACAAACACCGATTTGTTACCCGCCTGGATTTAGGTGCGAATATCGTCAGCGAGCAAGACTTTGATTTTGTACCGCCATCACTAAGATATTTTGCCGGGGGCGATCAGTCTATTCGTGGTTATAGCTATCAAGAGCTTGGTCCCTATATTGACTACATCAATAATGATGGCATTCCTGCGCGTCAGGTAGTCGGTGGCCGCTATTTAGCTGTTGCCAGTGCCGAGTATCAATATTATGTTACTCCTACCTGGCGTGTGGGCACCTTTGTCGATGCAGGTAATGCCTTTGATAGAGGTCAATTTGAACCCGTGGTGTCAGTGGGTGGAGGCATACACTGGATTTCCCCGATTGGCCCGATCAAACTCGATTTAGGTGTCGGCCTAAAAGAAACTGAAACCGTTGCTCGCTCATGGCGCCTGCACTTAACCATGGGGGCAGACCTTTAATGTCCGACACCTCCCATAAACAAGCAGGCCAACAGCCAGGTAAAAAACAAGCAACACAACCTCAAAGTGGCTTAAGTAAAAGCTTAAAGCGCCTATTTGGCACCTTTAAACTGTGTATGCGCACAGTGTTTTATGTGCCACTATTCTTAATCATTGCGCTTGCAGTACTTTTAAGCACGCCATTTGGCAGTCATTTAACGGTGTTTTTAGCCGACAAGTTTGTTCCAGGGTTAAGTCTTGAATACCAAGGCGGCGTGATCAATCGTGAATTGAGCGTCACCAATGCTAGCTGGCGTATGTCAGGAATTGAAGTAGAGGTAGATGCACTTAGCTTACAGTGGAATCCAGCCTGTTTATTCTACAAACAAATTTGTGCAAAAAGCCTCACCGCTAGCGGCGTTGTGGTCAACATTGACACCGACCGAATCGGCGCTGATACGGAAAATGTCGATACTGAAATTTTAAAACAGACCTCAGAGCAAAGTTTAACTATACCAGAAACCGACTCGAGCCAGCAGCCAACCAACGGCCAAAACCAATACTCAAGCGACAGCGAAAATGAGCAAGAGCTCGCTCAAGTCACTGAGCAAGATTTAAGACTCCCTATTGATATTAGTCTTAGTTTACTTGAGCTCAATGATGTTCATGTTCGCGTCAACGACATGACCTATTCTTCAGATCAATTGCGCGGGCAAGCGATTTGGAATGAGCCAGGACTTCAGGTTGATTGGCTTACAAGTCAAGGGCTTAACGTCAATATTCCACTTGGCAGTGATGAAGCGGACGCTAATGCAAGTGTCAAAGCTAACTCAGTTGTAAAGACACAAGCTGATGAGCAAACTAACGATTCAGACACTTGGGCAATGGCCGATTTACCTTTAGTTCGCATGCCGTTTGCGATTTTCGTTAAGCAACTCGATATACAACAAAATCAACTAACCCTTGGCTCGCGCACAGATAACTTTGCACATATCGCTTTACGCGGTAGCTTTATCGCCTACCACCTAACCGTTGACGAGTTAGCATTTACCCATGATTATGGCGACGCCGAAATTAAAGGCGAAATGCACTTTACCCGCCACTACCCTATGGATGTAATAGGTAACTTCAACTTTAATCAAGTTGATGAGCTGCCCGGGTTCACCGACCAACAAGTTGAGCTACAACTTTCAGGCGACTTTAGCCAACTACAAGCCAATACTGTGGTTACTGGCGAAACTCAAGTCAACCTTGAAGGGAAAATCGATCTCACAACGCCAGAGCTACCCTATGCAGCTAAATTAAGCGATAGCCGAGTTTATTGGCCGCTTGCTGGAGAGCGAGAGTATCAAGCTGATATTGATACACTGGTGACCGATGGCAATTTGACCAAACAAAACGCGACCATTAAGACGTTATTTCAAAGCCCATTTCACAGCGCAACGCAAATTGAAGGAACAGTTTCACATCAAGCCAAACAGCTAAAATTAACAGATGTTGATTTACGCTCTAAAGCAGGCCATTTATTGCTGGATGGTGAATTGAGTTTTGGTCAGTCAGTCAGTAACGAGCACGCAGGAACTGATAAGCAATCCAAAGAAGGACACAGTAGCGACGAGCAGTTAAGCACTGACTTGACGGCCTTTAGCTGGCGCGCTGATGTTATTGCAGATCACTTGATTATTGAGCACATTGAACAGCTCGTCGACTACGATATTTTGTCGGGTAATCTGAATGGGCAACTTACCACTAGCGGCAATGTCGGCTCCATAACCGAAGCGGGAAAAGAACAGAACACTTGGCAAGTATCACTATTTAATGCCGACCTTGATGGCGAGCTAAATGCTAACCCTTTCACCTTGAAAGGCGATATCGACATCAATCATAAACTGGCTATCAACGCCAATCACCTTGAAGCGCAAATGCTCGGAAGCAACCTTAGAGTCAATGGTCAGGCTGATGAAGTTTGGGATATAAACGCCGAGCTAACTGTGCCAGATTTAAGCCTTTGGGTTGCCGATACGCAAGGTACCATTCAAGCCAGTATTGATGTTAATGGCGCACAAGATAATCCTGTGGTTGATATCAATGCCTCAATAGATAATGCTGATCTAATGGGGTATCGCCTACAAAGCTTACTCGTTAAAGGTCAGTATCAACCATTGGCAAGTCATCTATTTAATGCACAACTTGATATCGAGCATGCGATGCTTGCTGGCGTGCACCTAGCGAAAGCGCAGCTCACTACAAAAGGCGATCAGCACAATCAAGATACTCAGCTCACCAGCGACGGTGACCTTGGCCTCAACGTCAAGCTCATTAGCCACTCAGACCTTGAAAAGCAACAGTTTGAAGGACATTTAGATAACCTGGATATCGACAGTCCAATTGGCTTTTGGCGATTACAGAACGACATTGTTATCAATTGGGACAACCTTGCCCAGCAAGGCTCAGTCACTAAATTCTGTCTAGGCCAATCAGAGCATTTAATCTGCTCGTCAACTGATA
Source organism: Shewanella sp. WXL01 (assembly GCF_012263345.1). Classification (NCBI taxonomy): domain Bacteria; kingdom Pseudomonadati; phylum Pseudomonadota; class Gammaproteobacteria; order Alteromonadales; family Shewanellaceae; genus Shewanella; species Shewanella sp. WXL01. The sequence continues at coordinate 47,718 of NZ_JAAIKQ010000014.1, forward strand.
TTGATATTGCGCCTACAGGCTCGGCAAATTTACAGTTTGCAGGCGAGCCGGGCAAATTGCTACAGCCTTATTTACCGCGCAACCTTAACTGGCAAGGTCATGCGGCAATAAACCTAAGCGCCAATTGGTTTGCCGAGCAAAAGCCAAATGCTGACCTGACGCTGATACTTACTCCAGGTAGCATTCAGCTTGAAGGTAATGAAAGCCGTAGCCTTGACTTTGACTATCAACAGTTAAAAGTCGACGCGAGTCTTGCCAACGACCTACTGAATAGCTCGCTTAACTTGCTATCGCAAGACTTCGCCAGCGCCCAAAGTAATCTCAGCATTGATATCGCTAATAACAAGGCACTAAGCGGCAGTTTCACGATCAATCAATTGAATCTGCTGCCACTTGTAACGTTATTCCCGCACTTTGCCACCCTTGAAGGTACAGTCTCAGCAGACCTTGATATCAGCGGCACGCTGGAGTCACCTGTTAGCCAAGGGGAAGTGAGAATTAATGACGGTGCCCTCGCCTTAACCGCCAACCCCACACTGATTAATCATCTCGACGCCACGTTGCAACTAAGTGGTCAGCAAGGCCAACTTCAAGCAGCTTGGCAGATGGGTGAAGGTAAAGTGACCAGCAAAGGCGATTTAGCCTGGGGTGATGGTGATATTAAAGGCGATATTCATATCAAAGGCGACAAACTGGCTATCATTCAGCCACCGCTAGCGATTTTAGATGTGTCACCTGATGTCCAAATTGTATTTGACACCAAACAGCTCGATGTAAAAGGTGATATTTCCATACCAAGCGGACAAATCACCATAGTACAGCTGTCAGATGACGGTATTGCGGTTTCAGATGACGTGGTTTACCAAGACTCAATTTCCGAATTGGAGAAAAAGTCACAACCTTACTTGCTCAGTAGCAATCTCAATATTAATGTTGGCGATCAAGTCTCAGTAGATGGCATGGGGCTACAGGGGAAGCTATCGGGCACCTTGTTACTAAAACAAGAAACGACTAAACCAGCACAACTATTTGGTGATGTAAAAATTAACCAGGGCAGCTACAAGTTTATGGGGCAAACACTGACCATCGACACTGGTGAAGTACAATTCTCCGGCCCGCCGAGTGTGGCAAACTTGAACATTGAAGCCACCAAAGAAATTAAAGATGAAGATTTGGTGGCGGGTGTGCGCGTAACAGGTACCACCATGAAGCCAGTGGTAGACATTTTCTCAAATCCAGCGAAAGAGCAAGCAGAAGTGTTGTCATACATTCTCACTGGCAAAGGCTTTAGTACCTCTAACTCAGATGCCAACAATGCACTCATGCTTAATACTGCACTTAGTTTAGGGACTCAACTAGGTGGCGGCGCGATTGACAATATTGGTAGCACAGCCACCAACCTCATCGAAAAATTTGGTTTCTCTAACGTACAACTGGATGCGAATGATGACGGCCGCGTCGCGGTAAGCGGTTATATTGGTGACAGCCTAATGGTTAAGTACGGTATAGGTGTATTTAACCCAGGCTACGAAATGACAGTGCGTTACTATTTATTGTCTCAGCTTTACCTCGAAAGTGTGTCGAGTACTCTAAGTCAGTCGCTGGATATCTACTATAGTTTCGACATTGAGTAGCTTTGACATTAAATAGCGTTGATGTCGAACAGTTTTTATAAACATACTTTTAATAAACAAACCTAGCCCCTGAGGTAAATTTCAGGCACAAAAAAAGCGCCATTAAGGCGCTTTTTTTCGCAAACAGCTATTAAGCGTATTTGAAGTCAATGTGTTCAACCATTGGCTTGAACGCGTGACGTTGCATAGCTTGAGCGCGAACTTTCACTTCTTTACCATCTAAAACGATAGTTAGGTCAGTAGTGTAGAAGTCTTCGTTCACTTGGATGTTGATGATATCTTTGTGAAGAAGAGTAATAGCTACAGGCTCTTTACCTGGGCCATAGATAACTGCTGGTACTTTACCTTCGTGACGTAGGCGGCGGCTCGAACCTTTCCCGATTTCAGTGCGGATTTCAGCATTGATAGTGTAAGACATGATTAACTCACTTATATAAAAAATTTGAGATGTCATCAGGGATAAACGTCATTTTCGACCAATAACGCATATGTGTATGACTCTAAACCAATCTGCTTCAGACAAATTGAGGCGCGAATACTAACATAGCCCCAGAGCCCTCACAAGCAATTATATGAGTTAATTATCATCAGTATCGCGAGCCAGCAATCGAACAGTTAACCCCAGGCGCGAACAGGCCCACAATCTACATGCACAAAACCAGATTTAGGGTAATAGCCAACCCCACCGAGCTTTAACGACATAGCTGCATCACGCAAATTCTTAGTGCTCACGCCAGGAATAGCAATATCCATTGCCATGCCTTTCATGTGATAACTCTTTTTAGCCACGCCATTGCTCTTAGCTGCCAGCATGTTATTGGTTTTTGGTGAACGGTAGCCAGAAATCACATGGATCTCACCATCGGTATCTAGCGTTGATTGAAGCTTATACAGATACTCAAACAACCGCTTATCCATTGGCGCTGCCACGTTTTGACGGTGGTCGCGCAATAGATGATTGAACTCGGTAATAATATTGGCTTGATACTGGCCGTCTACCCAAAAATCACCTTGGATACGCTCACCAGTGTGACGATTATAAAAGCTTAACTGTTTAACACCTTGAGTCGAACGACTCGCGTTAGCGGTTTTAGGTAACATACTTACCAGGGCAGCCCCACCTAACCCAAACAAAACTTGCCTGCGGGCAACACACTCTAAAGACATTAACGCACCATATAATTGCTGTTTTTTTATTCGAATCACGGGCAAATTATACGGAAGTGAAAACTATTGCAAGTGCTCATTAAGCTTTTAAAACCAGTAAAAATGCAGGTTTTACCATTATCATCATAAGAATTAGCCATTTATCACCAATAGCTAATTTGGTTAATTTTTAGCTCATTTTCACTTTAGGAACTAAATCACAATCAAGATCACAAACCTGCAACCTTTTAATTACAGCCATGTGTGAACGCTGTTAGGTAAAACACAATTTTTGAAAGAAACAAGAAAACTGTGGTTGCACATCTAAGTACACATTCCCAAAACTAGATGCTAGATGTGAGGTGTTAGATGGGGGTAATCGCAGTGCTGAGGTTAAAATTGACGCCAGTATTAGCGCGCAAGGCTATTTTGAGCAATTTTTGTGGGTACAGGCGTCACCAGCTTACGGTAGATGTCGTCACGATATTGCACCACATGCTGATCATTAACCCAGGCTGGCCAATAAACAAAATGAACTGGTAGTTTTTGTTTGAGCGAGAACCATTGAGTAGTCTCATAATCTGACTGTAACCGCTGCCAGGTGCGTTGGTCTTCAACCAGGTTATCAGCAAACCAATTGGCAAGCTCTTGTATCGACTCAACCCGCACACAACCTGATGATAACGCGCGTTGAGGCTCATTAAATAACTCAGGTGTTGGCGTATCATGTAGATACACGTTTAGATCATTTTGAAAGTGGATTTTATAACGTCCCAGCGCATTGTGTTTACCGGGGCGCTGCACTAATCGATACGGAAAACGCCCAGAGGCCTCCTGTTGCCACTGCTCAGCTTCTTTAGCAACTCGGTTGCCTGAGTAATCGTAAACATCGAACTGCTCATCAACCACATAATTGCCGTCTTTTCTGATTTTTGGCAATAAATCACGGCGCAGTAGTTTTCGCGGCACTGTCCAGGTCGGATTAATGACTATATTAGAAATCTCACCCTGAAATACAGGCGTTTGTCGGTAGGCTTTACCCACAATGACTCTTGAAGTTAGCACTAGCTGGTTGTTATCAACTAGGTGTAGCTTATAAGCAGGAATATTGACCAGTAAATATCTATCACCAATGCTGGCAAGGTAAATAGTTTTTTCTATAAAGCTTTGTGCAAGAAGCTGCGCCTTTTGATAAGGCGTGCGATTGAGCCAGTACAAGGTTTTAGGGCCAATCACCCCATCTGTTTTCAAACCGTGGCGCGCTTGAAATTGCTGCACGCCAAGCATCAACTCTGTGCTGTAAACAGACTCAGCTTCTATCTCAGTAACTAAGTCACCCAACAATTGCAGCCTTTGAGTAATCGCCTTGATGGTTTTATGGCTATCTCCTTGCCTAAGCAATCCACCTGGCTCAATTGCTGCCCAACTAGACTGTTGTTGTAGCCACAATAGTTTACGAATAGCGTTTTGCACGGCGAGATAATCTTCTACCTGCGGCTCAACTGCCATGGCGATAACCTGAGTTGACGGCACATGATGAAAATTAAGCTGATGATAAGGCAGGCTCACCTGACGCTCAGACCAAAAACTCACTATGTCGTTAATAATCTCATCTTGAAACTCAAGCTTATCGGCATAGGACTGACCTTGAAGTATATCAAGATAATGCGCGCGCCTGGCGCTTGGGTATGCTAGCTGCAGTAATTGCACATGTTGCGTCAAACTACGCTCGCTTAATGACTGCGCATTAACTGACGAAGCGAAACCTAAGCCAATCGCTAAGGCCGCGAACAAAACCGTTAAGGCGCATTTTAGCCCAGATGCCCTAGCATTCACTTGAGCAATCAACCTATTAGCAACCAATTGACTTTGAAGATTTGAGCGGGGGTATAACCTGACACAAAAGGACGTAAGGCCGAACGAAAACGCTGTAAATAATGAAACAACAAATCTCTTCATACTTAAAGTATGGCAAAGATTTTGGCGAATATTATGACAGTTCGTTTACTCGCGAAAAACTTCATACCTTTTAGGGAGATGAGGCCAAAAAAATTTTTTTATATAGTCGATTCGCCGCAAAAAACAGCACACGCGCCAGTTGTCAGGTTAATAAACGCTAATTAACTAGGTTTGATTCGCAATGGCTGCTATAAAGACCAACCTCATGTTTTAAGCACAGATGTTGAAGTAGCCGCGAATGAAAAAGAAACAGCTCATTGAGCGTATGGCAGCCAAGATGGCAATCTCCCATGCCCAAACAAAACCTCAGTTAGAACAGATCCTAGCGACTATTCATCAAGCCTTAACCGAAGGCGAAAAAGTATATGTACCTCAGTTTGGCACCTTTGAATTGAGATATCACCTTGCCAAGCAAGGACGTAACCCGCAAACTGGCGAGAGCATCGAAATTGATGGTTTTAACCAACCAAGCTTCAAACCTGCGCCAAAGCTAAAGGAACAAGTGAACAGCTAACCAATACGCTTTGCACTTAGCCATATAGACCCTATTGATTATCACCATTAGGGTCTATCAAAATCCACTGGGCCGACCGCTAGCTAGCATCTCTCACTAGCCTGACATAATGATAAATTCGAATTGCGTCATTTTGCGGGCCAAAACCTAAACTATAATCCTCACCATCCCATTGCTTTAAATCACTCCGCTGCGCTCCCGCGCCATGAACATCCACCCATTCAGCTTGATTTGCGTTATAACCCAGCGCTCGACCAAATGCGATATATGCCCCGGCTCTGCCGTAAAAGCCGTCGTCATAAAAACTGCCATTGGTTGCGTGTGTAGTATTGCTCCAATAAAAGCCGTAATCGGCTTCACCATTTTCGTTGAATATCATGGTACTAGTAAAAACAGGGTCAATGGCTGCGCTGGAATCGGTGGCAGGCGAGCGCGAGTAATCAACCAAACTGTGCAGTTCTTTCACATTAGGCAAGCGCCAGTCGTTATAGCCTAGGTGCCCTTCATTATTCATTTGCTCAGCGTAATCCAAGGCATCTTGCCAAGTCATTGCACCTTTAAGCTCAGCATCATCAGCAAGCGCAATAAAATCACCGCTATCTGATTGCACAAAATCCAAACCTGTTTTGTAATTGAAACCACTGGTATAGCCATTGCCACTGTCGGCTTGCATCCACATCAAATGGGTCGAATTGTCAGTCACCGTGCCGTCACCGTTATCAATAAAATCATTTTCGCCATAGCCAGTGTTAGCACGCATGCACATCACGTAATAAGTCTTCACTTGCCCAAACATAAGCTGCTCATAGCCTTTGATACGTCCATCGGCAAAGTTAACCCCAAATAACAAGTCCCCTGCCTCAGCACTCACGTAGCTGGTCGTGCTAGCGTACTGAGCATCAATCAAGCGCTCTGAATTGGCGGTGTCACCATAGGAGAAATCAAATACGGTTTGGTCAATAAAGGCTTTAAGGTAGGTTTGATCATCCGAGGTTGGGTCTGTGCCCTGAAAATTCATCAACGAATACAGCTGTTTGATGTTAGGTAGTTGCCAGTCTGAATAGCCAGCTAAGGTCAGATTACTACAGTAACTTGTGGCGTCATCTGATGATAACTTATCGTAAATATCAATGCTGCCATCGCCATTGGTGTCAGTGCTTTGGGTCCACATAATATTGGTCACATCATCTGTCACAGTGCTATCGCCGTTGTCAGTATAACTTTGGCTATTTCGGCTTAACTGCGCATCTTGACCGTAAAAGTTGTTGCCAGCGCTTGGGCAGATAATATCGACGAGGTTGTCGTAACAAGCGATTTGCTCAGTATCGACGATGGCATAATTTGCACTGGTAATGGTGTCATCACTGCTGCCGTCATCATCTGAGCTGGCATAAATCTCATCCAGTCCACAGCCTGACAACATTAAACTGGCTACAACAAAGGCTAAACCACTCAAAGGGATAATTCGTGTCATGCCCTACTCCCGCTTTAACTCAAACTGACTATTCACTAAGAGCTAGGTTATCGACTAATTGTGCAAGGAGTGTGTAGAGATAATGCAGATAAATAGGAGTGTTTATGGCGTTGCTCGCTGAGTACGAGCGAGTTAATGCAAGCTACTTACAAATCAAAACTGAATTGAGACGTAGCAGTCACCAGCGCCTTCGATGCCCTTAATCTCAGGTACATATCGCTGTAACTTCTCATCGCGAAAATACGAACCATAGGGCTTAGTAAACGCATTCATAAAATAACGATACCAAGACTCATCATGGGTTTGCGGGCCATAACGTGCATAGGCTTTCCATTTGTAATATTCAGCATGCTCGAGTGAGTGCACCACTGAATTACTCCAAATTAGATAAGTTAGCGGCACAGCTGTAGCTCTTAACTCTTCAGGAATAGGATAAATATGCTCGCTAAACCAATCAGAAAAAGCTTGTAACTCTTGCTCACTGAAGTTTTGTTTAAGCACATAGTCTCGAATAGGTCCGTAAAAACGGCGAATTTTTTGCTCAAATGGCAATCCACCTTTCGCTTCAACATGCCAGTCCATTACAAAGTTTTCAGGGTTAGCAATCTCCCTTGCCAAAGGTAATTCTGGCTTGGTTTGTTTTGTAATATTCCAATATTGCTGCACCCGAGCCAAAATCGAATCACTCGCCCTGTGATTGGCATAATCAGGCAACAAGGTTTGACACATATAGCTAGAGCTAGCCAAATCAATACCACCATTGTTGTAAATCAAGGTGTAACGGCTATGGCGTTGCAAGAAGTGTTTAAAGTGACTTTTAGGCAGGGTTGCAGCATAAACCGCCATAGCTGTAGGAGCGTGAAAATGGACAAACGAATGATAGTGAATTGGCACAGCTAAAAAACACGCCCGCTGAGCCCTATCCATAGTTTGCGCCTCACTCTCACCATCAGCTGCGACAGGAATAGCCCTATGGGACTTATGATCAAGTTTTATCAGTGCGCTGGGCATGTTGATATTGGCAAAATAAGCGAGATCTAACGCATCACCTCTCACATATCTTGCAAGCCCTGTAGTTGCGATCAACTGATATAAGCTTTCAGCATCAAGATCTTTCGACGGTCCTTTATCAAAATGGCGCTGCAAGCGGTAATAAGTTCTGCCAAACACCAGCGCAGGTAATTTAAACCAAAGCATCCCAGCATAATCCATCAAGCTGATGTCACCAGGCGCGGCGTGAAACGCTGTGACATCATTATGCTTTGATGTAAACGCCTGCTGATATTTAGCGGTTGATTTAAATAACTTCATTAGTTCCCTTAACGAATGACTGCTTCAACGAGATATCATCGTGAGAAGCAGATAGCGAACAACCTTAGATCCTAACCAATGACACATCACAATGGGCTTGATTGCTGACACCTGTAGCCGTTGAGCCTAATAATGAGCTAATGCCTGACTTGGAATGTGTACCTAAGACAATTAGATCAGCATTAATGTAGTTAGCTTGATCGCAAATCACCACGTAAGGCTTACCCACTTTCAATATGCTTTTCTTACTCACAACATCATGCTTTAACGCGAATGCTTCAAACTCAGGGATTGCTTTATCTTCAAGTTCTTTTTGGTAGTCCTTGGGCAAAAAACTGTAAGGCAGTACGCTGATCAAAATAAGCTCGCTATCAAATTTTTCGGCAAGCTGTTTCGCTTTTGCAATCACCGCATCGCCTTCTTCGCCAACTTCTACAGCACATAAGATTGTTTTGTACATACCAACTTCCTTTTCAACACAGTGACAACGACCATGACTCTTAGAATAGACTCATGTAACAAGCTGACGGTCACGCAAGCCTAATTACCATCAAATCAATTAGATATAGCTAAACTAGCGTTATCAGATGAAATTAACAATATAAACATATCAAGTCTTTGAGCTAGATTAAAAATTCAGCAAAATCACTACCACAACACCCTAGGCCAACTACTCTGGTACAAAAAAGCAGCTCCTAATAAGAGCTGCTTTTGTTAAGTTCAAATCGAACCGTATTGACTATATAAAGCTTCAATAATGCGCTTAGTGATTCAAATCCTCTAAACTAACATGCTTATTTTTACCAAGATAACTATCGAGTTGTTGTCGATTAACCGTCTCAAGATTCCCTGGGATTAACGCAACCTTGTTACCGGTCAGTGCACCGTACATAGGTGCAACGGTCAAACCATCGTCTCGCTCTTTGATAAAATAAGTGACATCTAGTTCACCTTGATGCATCGCGCTAACATGCGCTATATCGCTTAATCTCAGCTCCAGCTTAGTGGTATTTTCTGCATAATTACCCAGCCCTTTAGTGATCTTGGAAAGTGGTAGCACCATCACTAACACCACCATCAAGGCAACCGTTGATTTAGTCACTTTTTGATCAATACCCTTGTGCAAAAATAACAACCCAAGCATTAATATTGGTAGGTAAAAGTATCTGCTGTCGAAATATCCAGACAGAAAAAATGGCGCTAAAGAGGCGTTAATTAGCAGGAAGTAAAATATGCCCTCTTTGGTACTGAGCCTCGAATATTGCTTATGCTTAATAAATAAAACCAACAGGTACAGCAAAACAAAGTTACCCAAAAAAGCACGTAAAAAGTACAAGTTACCTTTCAAGTAATTTAGCGTGACCTTTTGCAACCAAGTCATCGTGTCATTAAACACTGTGTATGTTGCGCTAGCAGGAAAATCAGTTACATAGGCATGCACCGAGGACTTTACAACCCATGAGTTATCAGATACCCAGATACTATCGAAATACGTGAGGCTGTATGCCATCCAGGGCGTTAGTCCTAAAACAAAGCACAATGTCGGCAAAGCACTTCTAGATTGATATGAAAAATACAGCGAAACAAATAGCCCTAACGCCAACATATCAAACCTAACTAGACAGCATAGTCCCAACAACAAAGCGGCAAAACTAAACTTTCGACTTTGAAATAACACAATAAATGACAAAAACAGCACCATACTCAATGGAATACTTCTGCCACTTAATACTTCGTCGACATAGCCAGGAAACAAGGTCACACCTAACGCAAATGCTGCAGATAAGAACTTATTCTCCGTATATTGAGATGATACTTTTATCAACAAAAAGTAAGATATACAGGTGAGAATGACGTTGTAATAAGGCGCACTTAAGTAACTGTCAAAAAACAGAAAGTTCAAGCTAGCCAACAAGAGTGGATAAAGCAGTGGGAACGCCGCTGATTGCTCTAAATTAAAATAGCTTCTAATCGTATTTGGCTCATAAAAGCCAACATCACCAAAAAAGGTTTTGGACAACTCATAATAAGAGAAGCTGTCAGGTGAATACCAGTATCCTGGCAGCAAATACAGCGCCAACAACATAATCAAGCAGAAAGCGAAAAAGGCAAAGTGTATATGCTTTGCCTGTGCTTGCGATGCTAAGCCCACGAATTGTTGCTTACTTAACATTAAAACCTCTAAAGCACACCTTAAACAGGGTAGCAATAACGCCTAAGTTACCTTTAATGGGAGAGATTTTAGTCGGGACTTTACCTTTCGGATATGCCCTTGTGACTGGGATTTCAATACACTTAAAACCTTGTTTTGCCGCTTCAATTGCCAGATAGTAATGGTATTCGTAGCTAGTGAATACATCTCTAAACACCGCCATATTGTCATCTAGCAATAACTTACGGCTATAGGCACGAAAACCATTTGTGGTATCAGTATATTTAAAGCCAGACGCCATCCTAATCATTGGCACATGCAGCAGCTTTAACCCTAGAAGCCTAGATACGGGAGTATTAATTGCCTTGCCACCAGGGATAAAGCGTGACCCTTGGATGTGATCGTAGCCCTCTTCCAGCTTAACCACAAAATCATTAATACTCTCAACGCTATCCTTGTTGTTACCGTCAATAACAACCACACCTTTATAGCCTTTATTCATCGCCCAAGAAAACGCGATTCTCATTTGACTACCCAGTTTGCCCACATCTTTTTTTACCAGTAAGGTGTTTACATTCAATGCTTGCAAGCTGTCTACATTGGTTGAACCATCAGTGCTTCCACCATCAGATATCACAATGTCTACATTGAGATTGCAGTCGTTCATTCTTTCTAACTGCTTGCGTAATTTTTCACCCTCGTTAATGACGAATATGGCGACACAATAGTCATGCTGCTTGGCTGACGTAAAAACTTCCTCATAATTAGGGATTTCGTGATGCTCTGAAATCACACTCATTTGTTTCTTCCTGTTTGACTATTGTTTATTTCGTTATTTGTTGATGTAAACAAGACATTGCTTCTATTCTCATTCAGCATCACCGAGCTATTACGCTCATACACCACGTTATATTCTTTATGTTCACTGCGATCGCTCAGTAGTCGAGCAAGATACTCACCAAAGAACGACAGCATGGTGAACAAAATGGCAAACAGCGTAGACATAAATAGAATCGTTGTCGTCCACCCTGAAGCAACCGTGTCGTTAACCAAGTGAACGAGTAAACTGTAAACTGAATATATCATCGCCAGCATACTGCCCATCACGCCCAAAAAGCTCATCCAGCGAAGAGGCTTAGTTGAGTTAAACACCATATGGTGAAGCGTTTCTGTTACGCCACTAATAAGGCTTTTCTTACTAAAACTGTATAAATACTTGGTCGCATCGAATGAGTGAAGCTTATAACCCACATTGGCCATTCGCATATGCAGCTTGCAATAAAACCTGCCTGACTCGGTAATTGCATTGACCGCTCGGCGACTGAAACAAAAGGTACCAGTGCTATTGTGTGGCAAGGTATAGCCAATAGATTTAAGCAAACGACGAGATAGACGTCTTACGACTTTATACAGTGGAGATGTCACCTTGTTAGATGTACATACAATAATGTCGTGTCCTGACAGGCCACTTTCTATCAATGGCAAGATAATATCAACGGCGTCAGATTCAACATTTAAGTTGATAACAAAGTCACCAATCGCGTTTTCAAGTCCAGCTGCAAGCGCCACATCGACAGGCTCTTCCTGTGCCAAACGAATGTGCCTTATCGATTGATAAGTAGTAAGCGACTTAGACAGCTCAACTTCCATACCATCAGTAGAATGCTGGTCGATAATGACTATTTCATAGTCATTGAGGTTGTTTTCTAAATATGGTGACAATTTTTCGATGAATGCCATCAACTTACTGGTTTGATTATTTACAACCAATACAACAGAGACAAAAGTATCACTCTTCATCACTCGTTTAATCCTAATTCGGTAATTGTTTGCACAACGTCATATACGTTATCAATTTTTCCACCCATCACGCAGTGGAAACCTTCTAAGCCATAATTCGCTTTGAACAAAATCGGTCTAGAGTCGTCCGTGCCACTTCGAGGGAGAATAGTCTTAACCTCCCACAAAGAATCCTCATAAGTGATATCGTCTAAAATAGGGATATACCTTCTAGCATCAAGCTTCATCTTTCTAAACGCGGTTTTTCTTACATTTTCCACCGCTATTTTGTGTGCATTTAAGTATGCACTGTCATTGCTGTCATCCCATTCATAGTGCGGCGTGTAACGAACATGACTAAGTGAATGCCGCTGTCTCGCGGGGAAAGGCATAATGGAGAAGAATGGGCCACACATCACTGTGATCCCAAGGTTCTTCAATTCATCTGGTACATCGACGATGCACATTTCAGTCATTTCGTGTCGCAGCGGAATAAGGTCAATTTGAGACTCTGACAAAACAGCATTCAACATCGAGTAAGTACAATTGAAAACCTGCTTGCTCGAAACCGTCTTCTCGTCGTCACCACCGCTAATCGTCAGCGCTAAGCATGACGCAGTCTTCTGAACGCGAGTCACTTCATGCTCAAACATAATCTCAACGTTTTTGTCTTTTAAACGGTTGAGCATGGTTTCCTTTAAAATTACCGAGTTAAAGGCAAATTCTTTTACTTTAAAAATGCCATCAATCATATTGGGATTAACTAACTGATGGATTGAAGAACTTGCTGGCTCATGAGAAGCGCCGATACGGTCACAAAACTTTTCAAACTGATTCGGACTCACCTTACCGAGGCGGTTTGAAATCATGTAGTACTTGTCAAAATCGCTATCAATACATGATTCAAACTCATCGACAAATCGCGGGAACGAAATGCGGGAACGTAATGCAGTAAGCACACTACGAGGATAATGATACCCATTGTGAACTCTGGCCTGATTGATATATGACGCCCTTTGCATCGCGTCACTTTCCTTCTCAACAACCAATACTTTTTTATTTGATAGCGCAAAATACTCAGCCAAATATAAACCGAAAAAGCCGCCACCGATTATCGTGATGTCTACATTACTATTCATAGATTATTTCGTTGTTAACGCGACAACGCCAAGAGTAATCAAAACAATTCCTACAATATTTATCGTAGTAAATCGCTCGCCTAAAAACACAACCGAAGCAATAGCGACAAGAGCAATTGACCCACTGGTTAACGTTGGGTGCGCGACGTTCAAAGGTAGGTACGTTAGCGCTGCTGCGTACAAAATAAACGCAAGGCAATACAAACTCAGCCCTGAAATCAAAGGCAAATTACAAATAATAGATAATGGTTTACTAAGCTGTATCGGCGAAGCCTTATCGGTCATCGCAACCTTAATCAAAACACTTGCAGATGCATTCGACAAAATGCCTAACAACAATATTATCCACTTCATCTAGTACTCCCGTAGATGTTTTGCGTGAGTTCGATTGCAGCGCTAATTTCTGCCATTGACGCATTATTTTCCGTGGTTAACATTTCAATAGTCATCGGCATATTAGGCAAATAGGTTTTTATCGCATCCGCTGCCTGAAGGTGAAACAAGTTGTCTTTGTTCAATGGAGCAAGCTGAGGCTCACTAATATGGATGTGATGAACGACAGGCGCTACCGCCTTAATGATTTCAGCAGGAGACTCCTCATTAATACACATCGCGCCTATATCGAGTTGCATGCGAATATGAGGATGATCGATTGCTCTCACAACAGCTTCAGTATCAAGGCTATTTGTCATAAAGTTCGCCTGATAACACACGGGATTAGGCTCAAGGCACACCACAACATTATTGCTTTTTGCAATGTCACCTAAACGCCTGAAAAAGCTAATCGCCATTTCCTGAGTTTGCATATCATCTAAATGAGAACGGTCGCGGTTTCTTGGAGAGCCAAAAACTAATTTTCTTGCGCCAAGAATATCACCTATCTTACATATGTGAGTCAGATGCTCGAGCAACCTAGCTTGTACGGCCTCTTCGCCAAAAACATTCAGCCCCGCAGTGCCAAACAACAGCGCTTGCATCCCAATAGGCTCAATCCCCTTAGCATTCCAGTATTGTTTAACCGTTAATACCTGCTCTGCCGTCGTCTCACTTGGCACGCTAAAGTACTTGGGAGGCGCAACATCAATATGAGGAACACCGAGATCGTTTAAAAGTGTGGCAACATCATCGTCTAGGCTGACGTCCCACGCTATGTTAGAAATAGATAGCATTAGATATCCTCTTTAAGCGCTTCAGATTGCGCGTAAGAGCGAATAGCTAAAAAGACTTCTCGCTTAGCGTATTGGTAACCGAGTTCACTACCATACAAACTTGCGTGGTTTGTCTGAAAATCATAGCTTGCTGGAGGGTTAGTCAATTCATTGTTAAAGTCGAGATTAAAGCACTCCGAGGCGATATCACCAACAGATACAGGCTCAGCCGTTAAGTGCAGTAGATCAATATTGTTGTTAATTGCAACCTGAATGTCTGACCACAAGTTAACCATAGGATAAAACTGAAAAACGCCCCTACTATCAATAACATCAAGATTATTGTCATTTAAAAAGTCAAAGATTACGTTTTTCTTCAGACCGGGGCCAACAAGCCCAGGTAGGCGAACAATAAGGTAATTATCAAAATGAGACTTAACAAACTCTTCAAGCTCATGCCGATGAAGCCCGTAAGCATGAAGATCGTCTGTGTCGACTGGTGTTGACTCAGTAACTTGAAGCGGCGTCTTAAATACATCAACAGTACTGATTAAGATAAACTGGTCACACTTAATGGTAGACAAATGTGAAATAAGGCCTTGAATGCTCTGGCGGTCTTGTTCAGGATTTTTGTTTGCTAGCCATTTGACTGCAGGTGCGCCAGCACAAACAACTGTGCCAAAAGAGTTACCTCTAATATTTTCAATATTAGTCGAACGGTATAACTCGTCGAACTTACTTTGTTTTAGAAGAGTGCTACCAACAAATCCACTGTAGCCTATTAACGCGCTTTTCTTCGCCATTTTTGTGTGTTCCAGTCCCTATAAAAAACTGATAGCGATTGTAACAAAGTGGCTAAACTCAAGCTATACATAAAAACTAGGGTGTATGTTAACCGCATGATTTAAAAGTTTTTTATCAAAACCATAACCAGTTTTTAATATAAAGACAGATAAACAGTTAACTAGGCAACAACGAACTTTGTCAATGAGTTTACTCAAACCCACTGTTGGCATTATCGACTAGCGCTTAGGTAAAAAACGTTAAAGGGAAGCACATGCTCTAGAGTGTCAACAAAAAGGCAAAGTACCCAGTGCCCTTAACTGCTTGTTAACCTGCAGTATATTTCAATGCTTTGTGGGTATTTGCTTGTGCCATCGCCTTGGCTCAACTAAAAATTGAAGAACCAAGCTTAAGGTACTTTTAGGCTGAAACAATTGCGCTTTGCTTGACTTGGGGAGTCATATCAACGCCTCCATATTGGGCGCATAAATGCTTGGCTAAAATTAGCGACAAAGGGACACAAGCCAAGCTCTAGCCGTCCCATCAATAATTGACTTGTTCGGTTTTCATCGTGCCCATGTTAAAACTAACACTGCTACAAAACAATAAAGAACATAAGGCAATGGTTTACCAATACCATTAACAAAAATACGCTTTCGACTGTAAATAGAGAAAAATAGAATTAGTAAAAATGTTATGCCTAGCAAATGAATATAATAATCATTGGCACCTTTCAGTATTTTTGCATTGAACAATGATAGTCTTTTGACGTTATCGCTTGCCTTGACACTTATGTTTACTGAGCCCTTGGGCAGATCATATACACCATAGTTTAGGTTTGATTCATATTTACGTCCTGCGCTAGCACTCGCTTTTTTGGGCAAAATATTGTCATATTTTATAGTTTCTTCATTTGTTCTAATAATTATAGAAACAGGAACTTTTGTTGTTATCGTTTCAGTACTACCACCAGAATGAACAACCAAGCGAAAATTAGTGATCGAGTTGTCATTTAGGCTGCAACTGGCTTACTTTCCACTTAACAAGCTCAATTTGCACAATGATTCGCCACCCAATAATTCAGAGTTAAATGACGATACAAAAGCGATAAAGAACACCATAGATATAGCAAATAGTAACTCTGGGAATGTGGGTAATCTCATTGAAAACCTAACGCCCTAATAGGGGCTGATACTGCTTGGCTAAACTTGTGTAACGAAGCGGAATTGAGCCAGGCGTTAGCGGTCCCTTCACTTTAATGCGCTTGTTTTATTTTTTGGACACTCAATAGTTAATAGCTACTTAATACTCGCCACTGTACTTTTGGTTAGCTTTAAACGCCTCAACTTCCAAAGGTGCGTTCTGATATCCGTACTGTGCAAGATCAGAGAAGTGCTGAGTAATAATTGTTTCCAAGTCCGATCGTTCAATTTGTAACACATGCACTAATTCGTGAGCCAGTCTTGGTTTATCTAACTTGTAACCTGATCTGACATAAATGGAATAACCAAAAACTTGAGCGTCATTGACAATTCCCTCGCCAACAAAGCCAAGTGCCTCGCCAAGAATTTTCAAGGCATAGTTTTCATAAGGGAAAGGAACTTCATCAACATAGATGATTCTTACTTTTTCTGGATTCTGAATTCCAATTTCAGTTGCCAATAAAATCTCTCGCTCTTTAAGCGGAATTCCAACCTCCAAGCCTTTCGCATCAACATCATAAGCCCAGGAAACATACTGAGGTAAAAGTATACTAGAAATAATCTTTTCATAAGACAGTGCTAAAGTAACTATTACAACGACAACCGATAACGATAGCAATTTGAATGGTTTCATCTTTGACTTCCTTGCCTAGAACTAGTGACAACTAAATTTGTAAAAACATAGACATAATGAGTCCCCAATAAGGGGCTGGTACTGCGTGGCTATACTGTGAAGCGAAACTGAGCAAACTGTTTTTAGTCCCGCATGATTGGCTTGTTATAAGTACTTTCAACAAAAGCTGTAAAATTATTTATTGTATATGCAGGTGGGCACATAGTTATCCCAGACTCTGGATTATAAGAGAAAGTAACATTAATTTGATACTCACTATCCAAAGGCAGGCATCCAGTGCCAACACCTGTTAGTTCAGTTTTAAACGGTGATGTTGACAAGTTACCGTTTAGAAATACTTTACCGTTCTTAATTAATTCAAAGCTGAAAATAAGCTTTGTAAAGTCAGGATGTTTTTGATCAACGAGAGGAACCAATATCTCGAATGGCGTACATGAAAGGTATTCTTTATGTGACGTACGCTCTTTTTCAGGTATATCGTACCATTTAGATACTGATATTTTCATTTTCTCAGCATCTTCATATGAAAGGGTTGCAGGTGTGCCTGCTACAGCATTTGAGCTAAATATGAAAAAGATAAATACACCTAAAAACTTCATCGGACTCCCTGTACTTATAACGCCTCAATATTGAGCGCATAAATGCATGGCTATAATTAGCGACGAAGGTTCGCAAGCCATGCGTCTTGCGTCCATGCCATAATTGGCTTGTTAGTTTGCTGACATACACCAACTAGTTTTGATTAGGTAATGTGCCAGTTAACACCATGTACAAGCCCCAAAAAGATATTAGTAAAAAAATACTACCAAATAATCTGACTAGATTGGGTCTTATAGAAAAATCGGGCTTAATTGCACCTGCATTTAATCTAAAATATTTCATTACGCTTAGTAAAACAAATAGTAACTTTTGGTAACCTAAAGGCCAAAAAGTCAACCAAAACCCGAAAGAACCACAAATAAAAAGTACTATAATCCCTTCGAAGTCATTCATTTTGCGACAATCCTTGATAGTGAGCTAACGCCCGCATAAGGGGCTGATAATGCTTGGCTATACTTGTGCAGCGAAGCGGAACTGAGCCAAGCGTTAGCAGTCCCAATCACTTTATGCGCTTGTTAGCAGTACTTTACTGACCAACTCGCAGTTCTTTAAGTCGTGCTTTTATCAATAAACTGCACTTACTATCGACAATGCCAATTACCTTAGAGAAACCAGATTTTAAAGTGACTTTTAACTCTGAATTTTCAGTGAATTGGATAGATTGAAGATCATTGATATCTGCTCTCCATTTCATATCTTTTACAGTAGTTCCTTTAAACGTAAAAGAGTTCTCGTTTATCGATACGGTACGAGAAGCACTTCCATCAGAAAAATTGGCGATTAGGGCAGTGTCTTCAATGTAGCCACATTTAGTTTGGACAAACTCAGATTCGCTTGAGCACCCAAACATTAATAACGCTAGTGATAGCACCGCAAGTTTATTCATGAACACCAATCCTTTAGTACTGCTAACGCCAAGCTAAGCGGCGGGCGTTAGCCCGTCCTTGCTTGAGCGCCTTGTTAAGTGTTTGTAGCCACTTTTGAACCAGTAAAATCCGATACCTACCATTGGTATGCTTATACCAAACGAACCTAGGCTGGCAATAAAGCTTGGGCCCGTATATTGAGGTTGAGCTTCGATAAAAACGTTGTATAAAACCCAAACGATTATCGCGATTCCGATTCCAATAGCTGGCAATGCCATCAGTAAATAAATTAGTCCTTTAATTAGCCACATACTTTATTCTCGATTGACACTTAACGCCTTACTAATGGGCGCATAAATGCTTGGCTAAAATTAGCGACGAAGGAGCACAAACCAAGCGTTTTGCGTCCTTTTAAGTAACTTGTTAGTTGTACGCTACTCACCAGCTTCTAAAACCATTTGATTGCGCCATATAGTTACATTTGCCCACTTTTCATCTGTAACTCCATTATGTGACCAAAATACAACTTCACCTTTATGGTTGATACAGTAGTAATCGGAGTTGTCTTCGCAGATAGGCATTAGTCCTACTGGTAAATCGTAAAATTTTCGTGCGCTTTCCAATGCTTCATATATGTCAACGTAACTAGGAGGGTCGACGATTTGTAATGCATCTAGTGGAGCATCTCCTAAATCGTATCCAGATTTTATAAACGCCACATATTCTTCAGGAAATTTAAAACCTAGCTTATTTTGGGCATCTGCAATTTCCCTATCGGATGGTATTTTAATTTAGAATTCTTCCATTTACTCTGACTCTGATTGAGTACAACTAACGCCCTGTTAAGGGGCTTTTTATCAGCCTGCTAAAATGTGTAGCGAAGCGGAACTCAGCAGGCTATAAAAAGTCCCGATTAAACAGCTTGTTATATGCGAATCATGCATACTTAATTGTTTAATGCATAAATTTTATTTATTTC
>NZ_JAAIKQ010000015.1:0-53444 GCF_012263345.1 Shewanella sp. WXL01
CGACATATCGGGTTCGAACCGATGACCTAAACCTTGGCAAGGTTTCGCTCTACCAACTGAGCTAATGTCGCAATCAAATATTTATACTCTCTTGACTAGAGTCGTTAGCTTCAAAACTCACCTTGAAAAGGTTTCAACTTTCCACCTAACAACCGAGCTAATGTCGCTTCTTTCACTTCAAACGGTGCTAGCTAATCACCAGTGCCGCTTGAGTGAGATGAATTCTACGGATTTGAGTTAAAGTGTCAATCAACAAATCCAAATAAATGACATAATTATGACTGCTTGCTGCAATTGCGATCAAACTGAGTTATTAATCAGCGAAAGCAGCATAAATTATCAACTCATTTATTCACTTGTAAACAGCCTACGTGTAAACATGCCTACATCAACAACAGCTCTATTGCTTAACGCTATTTAGTTGATGCTCTTATCTAAGTTATCTAGAACCAAACAGAAAAATGCCACTTCATTAAAAAATGAAATGGCATTTGTGTTTTTAACGCAAAACAGAGTTGAATATTCAGTGCCAAGCTTCAACTGCTATCGGCAATGAATGGTAAAGCGAGACTAAGTATTTACCACATTAAATCGTCTGGAATT
Source organism: Shewanella sp. WXL01 (assembly GCF_012263345.1). NCBI lineage: Bacteria > Pseudomonadati > Pseudomonadota > Gammaproteobacteria > Alteromonadales > Shewanellaceae > Shewanella > Shewanella sp. WXL01. The sequence goes on from NZ_JAAIKQ010000015.1 coordinate 604, forward strand.
TCATAGCCTGCATACGGATCTTCTTCATCACTAACCTGCTCTGTTGCGCTATTGTCTTCAGCTTGCCATAAGTAACCACACCATTCTGGGACAAGCAGATTAACGCGCTCAGCCAGCTTATGCGGCACAAGGTAGCTTTTATCTTCATGTCTAACGATACCTAGAGTACCGTTAAGTAATTGCTTTTGAATTGCTTCATCGATATATAAGCTGTGGATCTTACTATCTAAAGTGAAGTTAAACTTAACCTCAGCATCAGTAGGAATAGCAACTGCACGGCGAGTGAACTCTGTGATCAAGCCTCGTACCAGGCCTTTTTCTGATGCCTTGGCAAAACGCTCTTCATTTAACGCTTTATCTTTTTCTGCTTGCGCAGCTTTTTGCTGGGCAATTTGCGCTTTTAACTCAGCGCTACCGTCATCAACTTTTGCTTTACGATTGCGACGCTTTTGCGTTTTCACATCGCGCACTTTCTGTTTACTTGCTAAACCAGCTTTTAATAACTGATCTTGTAATGCATTTGCCATGGTTCACCTACACATTGCATCTAAAATTAACACTTAAGCTTGTAGCGAGTTATAAATCGCCGTTAACGCCGCTAATGGGTCGTCTGCCTTAGTAATTGGTCGGCCGATAACCAAATAATCAGAGCCAGCGGCAATGGCTTTTTCAGGTGTCATCACCCGGTGTTGATCGCCAACGTCAGCGCCGACAGGGCGAATGCCTGGCGTGACTAATTGGAAATCTTCACCTAGCGTTTGCTTAAGTGTGCAGGCTTCTTGCGCCGAGCACACAACACCGTCTAAACCAGCTTCTTGAGTCAGCTTAGCTAAACGCATGACGTGCTCATTAGCTGGTACATCGATACCTAATAGTTTCAAATCGTCGTCAGACATTGAAGTCAGCACAGTTACAGCAATCAGGATTGGTGCTTTATCGCCGTACGGCTCTAATGCCTTTTTAGCTGCTTGCATCATTGCTAAGCCGCCACTTGCATGAACATTAGTCATCCACACGCCTAATTCAGCAGCGGCTTTAACAGCTTTAGCTACCGTGTTTGGAATGTCATGAAATTTAAGGTCTAAGAATAGATCAAAGCCACGGCTGTGGATCTGTTTTACAAACTCAGGGCCAAACAGAGTAAACATTTCCTTGCCAATTTTCAGGCGGCACATTTTCGGGTCTAACTGATCAATAAGTGCCAGTGCTTCATCTTGGTTATCATAGTCTAGGGCGACTACAATGGATTTATTCGACATAGGAAACCTCTTTTGTTACTTACTCACCGTCTAAGCCTTTAACCCGCTTGATACTGCCCCACTCTTTACAAGATGGACAATGCCAATATAAGCCGTGTGACGGAAAGCCACATGAATTACAGCGGAAACTCGGACGGAACTTAATCTGTTGCTCAACAAGTTGAGATAACATGGTCAAACTTTCTTTAGCCGCACCATCTTCAGCTTGTTGTATGTGTAATTTCATTAACTGTTGAAAACCACGCATTGTCGGATGTCTATAAAGGTTTTCTAACATGAGTGATTCGGCTTGGTTCAATAATCCTTGGTTGATTTTAAACTCGGCCAACGCCACTATCACGCTAGCACCTGCACCAGCTTCCATGGCTGAATTCAGCATGGTTTCGTAGCCTTGCTTATCACCTTTCTCCATCAGCAAAGACTTAGCAATACTGATTGCATCAACAAATAACTCGGCATCGGCCTCTATTAAGCTGTTGAGTGCGCGTACGCTTTCGGCGTGTTGATGGTTATCAAAGTAAATACCAGCAAGCGACAGCCAAGCTCGGCCACACTTATCATCAAGCTTGATCGCTTGAGTAAACAGTTTAAGTTTTTCACCGTGCTCGGTAGACTCATCAGCAAGCTGACAATAAAAATGTGCGGTAGTTTGCCTAAGGGTTTGCTGACGCTTTCGTGGCAAGCGTTTGGTGGTATTTATCGCCTTTTGCCACTCTTTAGTGATTTGATAAATGGAAATTAAATGGGTTTCCGCTTCTTCACTGTGTTCTTCTTGGCTCACCAAATTGGCAAAAATTTCTTCGGCGCGATCATAAAAGCCTGCCGCAAGGTAATCTTTGCCTAACTCCATCATGGCGATGTCACGCTGCTCGGTTGTTAAACTTGGGCGAGCAATTAAGTTTTGATGAATACGAATTGCGCGGTCGACTTCGCCGCGTTTACGAAATAGCGAGCCTAGCGATAAATGGGTATCAATCGTCTCATCATCAACGTCAAGCATGCTAATAAAAAGATCGACCGCTTTGTCAGACTCGTTCGACAACAGGAAATTTAGCCCAGTAAAATAATCTCGACTAAGCTTTTTAGATTTGTGGCTTTGACTCAAACGAATACTTCGTCGTCCCATATACCAGCCATAACCGGCAGCAATGGGTAAGAGTAGAAACAGCAGCTCCAGCATATTAGGCTGACTTTTCCTCTAACATTCGTTCGTTGTCTAGTTGTAGTTTTTCGATTTGTTTCTGCTTACTTCTTAGTGTTAACTTGAGGCGCACTAAATAGAAGGATGCAAATAGCCAACTAATGATGAACCCTAAAAAGAATACAACGGCTAATACGATAGGTAATCGATATTCACCCTCGGCAACAAAATAACTAATAGTGACGACTTGCTCGTTTCTCGCGCCAAAAATCAATGCTAATACAAAACACAATCCAACAATTACGATGGCAAAAAATGATCTCACTATCTGCTCCTTGCATGTGGGCCAATATCCTGATTATCCAAGAATTTGCGGCCTGTGACTAGCGTTGCTTAGCGTTAGATACAAAAAAGCCTCCAATCGGAGGCTTTTTTAGACAGATGCTAATTAATGGTTAACTGCATCTACACGTTCACGTAGTTCTTTACCCGGCTTAAAGTGTGGTACGTACTTACCTTCCAACTCAACTGAAGTACCAGTTTTTGGGTTACGGCCTGTACGCGGCGCACGATAGTGAAGTGAGAAACTACCAAAACCACGGATTTCAATGCGATCTCCGCCTTCTAATGTTGTTGCCATTTGCTCCAACATCTCTTTAATGGCATTTTCCACTTCTTTCGCCGACAGTTGCGACTGCCTGGTGGCGAGTTTTTCGATAAGTTCAGATTTTGTCATCCTAGCTATCCCCTATTATCAAGCCAAAACTCAGTCGCCTAATAGGGAGCGAACTCCCTATACAACAGACGAACGTGATTACTTGCGAGCTGCTTTGAATGCTTCAGCCATTGCGTTGCCGATTGAAGCATCTTCTTGCTTGTTCAGTGAAGCGATCGCTTCCTTCTGCTCAGCTTCGTCTTTCGCGCGGATAGACAGGCTGATAGAACGGTTCTTACGATCAACACCCATGAACTTAGCTTCAACTGCGTCGCCTACTGAGAATTCAGTAGAAGCATCTTCGATGCGCTCAGCAGAAATGTCAGCTACACGGATGTAACCTTCTACAGTTTCAGCAAGCTCAACAGTAACACCTTTAGCGTCAACTGCAGAAACTGTACCATTTACTATAGTACCTTTCTTCTTATCTGCTAAGTAAGCGTTGAATGGATCGTCTTCAGTTTGCTTAACGCCTAGAGAGATACGCTCACGCTCTGGGTCAACTGAAAGAACAACTGCGTGGATTTCGTCACCTTTCTTGTACTCAGATACAGCGTCTTCGCCAGTACCGTTCCAAGAAATGTCAGATAGGTGAACAAGACCATCGATGCCGCCGTCAAGACCGATGAAGATACCGAAGTCAGTGATAGACTTGATCTTACCTGAAACTTTGTCGCCCTTGTTGAACTTAGAAGCGAAGTCATCCCATGGGTTAGTCTTACATTGCTTAAGACCTAGAGAAATACGACGACGTTCTTCATCGATGTCTAGAACTAGAACTTCTACTTCGTCACCTAGGTTAACAACCTTAGATGGGTGGATGTTCTTGTTAGTCCAATCCATTTCAGAAACGTGAACAAGACCTTCAACGCCTTCTTCGATTTCAACGAAACAACCGTAGTCAGTTAGGTTAGTAACGCGACCAGTTAACTTAGTGTTTTCTGGGTAGCGCTTGCTGATTTCTAACCATGGATCTTCGCCTAGTTGCTTAAGACCTAGTGAAACACGAGTGCGCTCACGATCGTACTTAAGAACTTTAACGTTGATTTCGTCACCAACGTTTACGATTTCAGATGGGTGCTTAACGCGCTTCCAAGCCATATCAGTGATATGTAGAAGACCGTCAACGCCACCTAGGTCTACGAATGCACCGTAGTCAGTAAGGTTCTTAACGATACCTTTAACTGCTTGACCTTCTTGAAGGTTTTCAAGAAGAGCATCACGCTCTGCACTGCTTTCTGATTCGATAACAGCACGACGAGAAACAACAACGTTGTTACGCTTCTGGTCAAGTTTGATTACTTTGAATTCTAACTCTTTGTACTCTAGGTGAGCAGTGTCGCGAACTGGGCGAACGTCTACTAGAGAACCTGGTAAGAAGGCACGGATACCGTTTAATTCAACAGTGAAACCACCTTTAACTTTACCATTGATGACACCGATTACAGTTTCAGCATCTTCGTAAGCTTTTTCTAGAACAATCCAAGCTTCGTGGCGCTTAGCTTTCTCGCGAGATAGTTGAGTTTCACCAAAACCATCTTCAACAGAGTCAAGAGCTACGTCTACTTCGTCGCCAACTTGAATTTCAAGAACGCCTTGAGCGTTTTTGAATTCGTCAGCAGAGATAGGGCTTTCAGACTTAAGACCAGCGTCAACTAGTACCATACCGTTTTCGATAGCAACAACAGTACCACGTACGATAGAACCAGGGCGGAACTCAAGTTCGTTTAAAGATTGTTCAAATAAATCAGCAAAAGATTCAGTCATTTTTAAGTTACTTATGTAATAAACCACTATCCATCCTAGATGTGGAGTCGAGTAATATTATTCGAATTGTCCTTAATTCAAATACCAATCGCCAAGTAGTAGAACTACTCAGCGATTTTAGATTTGTTTACTTGCTCGAGTACTAACTCAAGCACACCTTCAATACCAATACCCGTTGTATCAATGGTAATGGCATCATCAGCTGGCACAAGAGGCGCAGCTGCGCGGTTCATATCACGTTCATCACGCTCAATAATTTCCGCTAAAAGGCGGTCGATTTTAACATCGAAGCCCTTGTCCTGCAACTGATTAAAGCGTCTTTGGGCACGCTCTTCAGCCGAGGCTGTTAGGAATAATTTAAGCGGTGCTTTTGGGAACACAACTGTGCCCATGTCACGACCGTCTGCGACTAAACCAGGCTCTGCACTAAATGCACGCTGGCGTCGTAATAAAGCTTCTCGCACGCGAGGTAAAGAAGCGACTTTTGAAGCGGCGTTAGATACTTCTTGAGTACGAATTGCATTGGTTACATCTTCGCCCTCTAATACCACCTTGCTACCCTCACCTTCTGATGAAGATACGAATTTCACGTCTAAATGTGCAGCTAGAAGCGTCAGGGCTTCTTCATTTTCTAGTTCAACATCATGATGAATAGCTGCTAGTGCTAACACACGATAAATGGCACCGCTGTCTAATAAATGCCAGCCTAAATGCTGTGCCAGTAATTGGCTAATCGTCCCTTTCCCTGCACCGCTTGGACCATCAACGGTGATAACTGGAGCTCGCTCAGACATATTTTCCTCCGAAATGTAACCATCTTCCATGAAAAGTAAAAAGGGTTAACCAGAAATTAGCGGCGGCATTGTATAACAATTCTGAGGTAAATACTGCGAATATTTTTAGTTTATTCGGTACGGTCTTCTTATCTAACAACAAGAAAACCGTACTGTTTTATATCTGTATCAACTACTTTGCGAGACGCGCAAACTGTGTGAAGTAATCAGGGAAGGTTTTTGATGTGCAATCTGGATCGTTAATGGTGATCCCACAATCGGCAAATGCGATAAGCGAGAAACACATTGCCATACGGTGATCATTGTATGTATCAATCGCCGCAGTGTTAATTGTCTCAGGTGGCGTGACGCTAATGTAGTCATGCCCTTCATCAACAATTGCACCTACTTTGCGTAATTCTGTCGCCATCGCAGCTAAACGATCTGTTTCTTTAATGCGCCAGTTGTAGATGTTAGTCATACGCGTCGTGCCTTTGGCGAACAAAGCCGCAGTTGCAATAGTCATCGCTGCATCAGGAATATGGTTCATGTCCATATCAATTGCGGTTAGGCTTGAGCGGCGCGCAATAATATAATCATCGCCCCACTCAATGTCAGCGCCCATTGCCGCCAAGGCATCGGCAAACTTTACGTCACCTTGAATGCTCTTTTTACCTACACCGGTAACTTTAACTTCACCGCCTTGAATGGCGCCCGCCGCTAAAAAGTACGATGCAGATGAGGCATCACCTTCAACTAGCACAGTGCCTGGCGATACATATTGCTGGCCAGATTTAATCTCAAAACGCTGATAATTATGGTTGATAACCTCGACACCAAACTGCGCCATTAACTTGATGGTGATATCAATATAAGGTTTAGATACCAGCTCGCCCGTAATATTGATATTAACGGTTTCACGGGTTAGCGGCGCGACCATGAGTAACGCGGTAAGGAACTGACTGGATAAATCACCGGCAATAGATACTTCGCCACCATTTAGGCCTGTTGCGTTAATGGTTAATGGTGGAAAGCCATCATTTTTTAAGTAAGTCACGTCGGCGCCAAGTTGACGAAGCGCATCCACTAAGTCGCCAATTGGGCGCTCTTCCATACGTGGCTCACCTGTTAGGGTGAACTCACCTTGTCCAAGAGTTAAAGCTGCGCAAAGTGGTCGCATTGCAGTGCCCGCGTTACCCAAAAATAGTGTTTGTGCTTCTGTAGCAGTCAATGCACCGCCATTGCCATCGATGTGACAAACCGTATTATTACTTTCCAACGAATAATTCACGCCAAGCTGCTTTAACGATGTCAGCATGTGCCTGATGTCATCTGAATCAAGTAGGTTAGTTAATGTTGTCCGCCCGCGAGCCAACGTTGCCAATAATAGTGCGCGGTTAGAAATACTCTTGGAGCCGGGAATGTTGATCTCGCCATTTATCTTATTAATTGGGTCTAAACGTAACTGCTTCATGACTTCTCTTTATAACTGGGTCGGTGTCGCCAACTTGCTTAATTGCTGTGCCAAAAGGCAAATGACGACATGCGATAGGATTACTAATCAAATTACGTCTGTAAATTATTTATGCCAGACAAACATGAAAACGGTAGGTGTTTATAACACTACTGATCGACGGCGATCTTGCAACCTTTATTTACCGTAAACAGTCGCTTTTAACGCCTAATTGAAAATAATTTAATTAAACGAGTATTTTCATACGTTTTGCAATTGCACCTTGCTCGGCAAGCTTATGTCACAGATACTTTCCAGGTGACAAATCAACGCCAATGTCAAAATTGTGAGTTTGCTCTAAATTCTCTTTATGAACAGCAGCTAGCAAGTTATCCTAAATCTACTAGTTAAATTGGGCCAGCGCGAAGCGATTAGCCCCATAAAATATAGGTAAAAGGAATGTTTAACGCACTTACCGCCCTACCCGCAGATCCGATTTTAGGTCTTTTAACCCAATACCGTAACGATAACCACCCACAAAAAATCGACTTAGGTGTGGGCGTATATAAAGACCCACAAGGCAACACTCCTATTTTGGATTGTGTAAAAAACGCCGAGCAGCTGCGCACCGATAGCGAAACCACGAAAGTGTATATCGGCCCTACCGGCTCTGAGCAATTTAACCAATTAATGTCTCAGTTAGCATTCGGCTCAGACCACAGTGCCTTGCTAGCCGACCGAGTTCGCACCGTATCGACGCCAGGGGGTACTGGTGCTCTTCGCGTAGCAGCCGAATTCATTAAACAGTGCAATCCAGACGCTACAATTTGGGTATCAGATCCTACGTGGGCAAACCACACAGGTTTATTTGAGGCAGCAGGTTTAACCGTTAAAACTTACCCATATTATGACTATGACAGCAAAACACTGAAGTTTGAGCAAATGACTAACGCGCTTAAACAAGTCAGTAAAGATGATGTAGTGTTACTCCATGCTTGCTGTCATAACCCAAGCGGTATGGATCTAACAAACGCTCAATGGGATGAAGTCATCGCGATTGCAACCCAACAAGGCTTTACTCCCCTAATAGACATGGCGTACCAAGGTTTTGGTGACGGTATAGATGACGACGCTTATGGCGTACGAAAAATGGCGCAGGCCGTTGAAAATATGATTCTCTGCTCGTCATGCTCGAAAAACTTTGGCTTATACCGCGAGCGCATTGGCGCTTGTACCTTAGTAGCGAGCAACACAGCTGTAGCAAATACCGCGTTTTCTGTACTGCTTTACGTTATTCGTTGCATTTATTCTATGCCGCCAGCACATGGTGCAGCGCTAGTTGAAACCATTTTAGGTACGCCAGCGCTTAAGCAACAATGGATTGATGAATTAACCGTGATGCGCGATCGCATTAATGGCAATCGTCAAATGCTAGTCGACAAGCTTATCGAAAATGGCGTTGACCATGACTTTAGCTTCATTGCTAAACAAAAAGGTATGTTCTCGTTCCTAGGTATTAATGCTGCGCAGGTCAAACAGCTTAAACAAGAGCACAGTATTTACATGGTTGACTCGAGCCGCATGAGTATCGCTGGCATTAGCGAGGCTAACGTCGACTACTTAGCAAAATCAATCAAAGCTGTGCTTTAATACCAATTTGCACAAGGACCAAGATAAATTAATAAAAAAGCGAAATGGCCACGGCTATTTCGCTTTTTTATTGCTGTTAGTTCATTGTTTATATGAAGGTTTTAGCTATAATTCTTTAATATCAATCAGGATAAAAAAGTGAGCAGAGATTACGCAGGTAAAATCGCTTAGAACAAGGCAGAAATTGCAGCAAGCTAGTTTTGTTCTACCTTCAAAATTTTTAACGAAGTTATATGCGATTTTAACCAGTAGGAATGTTCAAATACTTGTGCTGATTGGTAGAACGTATAGCAATACAAGGTAGCTAACATTGATGCGATTAACATTCATCTTTCCACTGCTTTTTGTCGTCAGCGCCACAACGGGCTGCTCAACACACTACCTCGCCGATACTTCTCCTATAACCCCAAGCAATAAAACCAACCCTAGTCTAAATGTAAGCATAGACAGCTTAAGCCCTTGCACTGACGGTTTAGATACCAGCTTAAAACTAGACCCAAACAAAAGCGTGACAATATTGGTCCACGGCTGTGATAGCTCAGCCGGGCGTTTTAGGCAACTCGCGCAGCTGTATGCTTTTCATGATCAGCAAGCTGTTTGTTATAACTATGATGATCGTAAAAGCTTAAAAGATGCAGCCGAGACGTTAGCGAAAGCAACTGATGAATTAGGCAGTAAGCTTAATAATCAAGACATTACGGTAGTAGGTCACAGTATGGGCGGCTTAGTTTCAAGAAGAGCGTTTGAACAAACACCAGCTCAACTTGACACCTCTCAAGAGATTGATCTGGTTACCGTATCAGCACCGATTGCGGGGATCCAAGCTGCCAATACCTGTGGTATTAAACCGCTTCATTGGCTCAGCCTCGGTGTAGTGCCTGGGATATGCTGGATAATTACTGGTGATAATTGGACTGAAATTACTGCTAATTCACCTTTTATTCAGCAACCTAGTGAATTGACGAGTAACGTAAATCGCTACGTGAAAATAGTTACCGATGAAACCAATACTTGTAGGCGTAAAAATGACAATGGAGTTTGTATTGAAAGTGACTATGTGTTTAATGTCAGCGAGCAGTATCACCCAGTGATTGATCAATACCCTCAACTGACTAACATTCAAGTGAATGCTGGCCATGTGGCGATTGTTGGCGATGATACCAATATCCCGCGCCAACTTATCTCAATTTTACAACAACAAGGCATTATGCCAACAACGCCTGAAGCACGCCAAGCTGCGTTCGAAAAGCTATTGACCGAAATTTACCTTGAACCAAATGTCACACAAACTATATACAGTGCACCTTAGCTGATTTCATTACCAATTAGTATCTACAGAGCATGCTAGTTAGTTCAGTAACCACACAAATCGGATACTTACTTCTTTAAACTACAGGCATAAAAAAAGGAACCCGAGGGCTCCTTTTTAAACACACAACAACTAATTACTTAGCTAGTGCTTCTTTTGCTTTTTCAACTAAAGTTGCGAAAACAACTTTGTCGAATACAGCGATGTCTGCCAAAATCTTACGATCGATTTCGATAGACGCCTTTTTCAGACCGTTGATGAAACGGCTGTAAGACAGACCATTTTGACGAGAAGCCGCATTGATACGTGCAATCCATAGTTGACGGAATTGACGTTTCTTTTGACGACGGTCACGGTAAGCATATTGACCAGCTTTAGTTACAGCTTGAACTGCAACGCGGTAAGTACGGCTACGAGCGCCATAATAACCTTTAGCTAACTTAAGTACTTTCTTGTGACGAGCACGAGCGGTTACACCACGCTTAACTCTAGGCATTTTTCTTTACTCCTCTAATTAAGCGTATGGTAGTTGACGTGCGATTGCAGGCACATCACTCTTAGCTACTAAACATTTAGCACGTAAGTGACGTTTACGCTTAGTGCTCTTCTTGGTCAAAATGTGACGTAAGTGTGCTTGTTTACGCTTGAAACCATTAGCGGTTTTTCTGAAGCGCTTTTGAACACCCTTGTCTGTTTTCATTTTAGGCATTGCTAAAACTCCGCATTGGGGGATTAATAAAACGTAAGGCGAGCGAAGTCCTCAAAAAGAGTCTTCGCTACTTTTAGTTAGGTTGCCCTACTATTTCTTTTTAGGTGCTAGCACCATAATTGCTTGTCGGCCTTCCATTTTCGGGAAAGACTCAACAACCGCGATTTCGGCCAGGTCGGCTTTAATACGGTTCAAAAGATCCATACCTAAGCTTTGATGAGCCATCTCGCGTCCACGGAAACGCAGCGTGATTTTCGCTTTGTCACCGTCTTCTAGAAAACGAGTCAGGTTGCGTAGTTTTACCTGATAGTCGTTTTCATCAGTACCAGGACGGAATTTAACTTCCTTAACCTGGACCTGTTTCTGCTTCTTCTTTTGTTCCTTTAGTGCTTTTGCTTTATCAAAAAGGAACTTACCGTAGTCCATTATGCGACAGACTGGAGGCTCTGCATTAGGGCTGATTTCAACTAGGTCTACACCTGCTTCGTCAGCTGCGTTTTGAGCTTCTCTGATACTAACAATACCAATGGACTCACCATCTAGACCTGTAAGGCGTACTTCAGGTACGTCAGTGATTTCTTCATTGATGCGATTAGGGGCTTGCTGTCGCCCTGCTGTTCTTTTGATCTTTATGACCTATTCCTCCAACAATTTGAGACTACGGAGCGAAATTTGTTGACGAATCATGGTAGCGAAGTCTTCAAACTTCATCTTACCTAAGTCGACACCGTCACGTGTACGCACCGCAACTTCCTTATTTTCCATTTCTTGATCACCAACGACCAATAAATAAGGCACACGTCTAAGAGTGTGTTCGCGTATTTTAAAGCCTATCTTCTCATTCCTCAAGTCCGAAGATGCACGAATACCTTGTTCTTTGAAGAATTTAACAACTTCATCAACATAATCTGACTGTTTATCGGTAATATTCATAACAACTGCTTGCTGAGGAGCAAGCCAAGTTGGGAATTTACCGGCATATTCTTCAATCAAAATACCGATGAAACGCTCTAACGAACCTAAAATAGCGCGGTGGATCATAACTGGTGTGTGACGCTCGCCGTCTTCACCAATGTAACTTGCACCTAAACGACCTGGCATAGAGAAGTCTAATTGGATCGTACCGCACTGCCAGTCACGACCTAAGCAGTCATGCAATGTAAATTCGATTTTAGGACCGTAGAATGCACCTTCGCCTTCTTGGATTTCATATTTAAGGCCATTAGCACTTAATGCATCCGCAAGGGCTTGCTCAGACTTGTCCCAAACTTCATCGCTACCGACACGCTGCTCTGGGCGAGTTGAAAGCTTGATATCAATCTCTTCAAAACCAAAGGTTCTGTAGGTATCGAACACCATTTCAATACAAGAGCTTACTTCTTGTTGAATTTGCTCTTCCGTACAGAATACGTGGGCATCGTCTTGCGTGAATGAACGCACTCGCATTAAACCATGCAGCGAACCTGATGGCTCATTACGGTGAACTAGACCAAACTCAGCCATGCGGTATGGTAAGTCACGGTATGACTTAAGACCCTGGTTGAAGATCTGTAAGTGACCTGGGCAGTTCATTGGCTTAACAGCGTAAGTGCGCTTTTCAGATTCAGTTGAGAAAATCATGTCACCGTACTTATCCCAGTGACCAGACTTTTCCCACATACCGACATCAAGAATAAGCGGTGCACGTACTTCTTCGTAGCCATACTTGTCTAACTGACCGCGCATAAATGATTCAAGATCTTTAAATAAGCTCCAGCCATTTGCATGCCAGAACACCATACCCGGTGCTTCTTCTTGCCAGTGGAATAAGTCTAACGCTTTACCAATTTTACGGTGATCGCGTTTTGCGGCTTCTTCTAAGCGGGTTAAGTGTGCTTTTAACTGTTTCTTGTCTGCCCAAGCAGTACCATAGATACGCTGGAGCATTTTATTATCAGAGTTACCGCGCCAGTATGCACCGGCCACACTCATTAACTTAAAGTGGTGACAGAACTTCATGTTTGGCACGTGCGGGCCACGACACATGTCTGTGTATTCTTCGTGGTGATAAAGCGCTGGCGTTGAATCCTTGCTGATGTTTTCATCAAGAATCGCCATTTTGTACTCTTCACCGCGCGCTTCAAATGTATCACGCGCTTCTTGCCAAGAAACAACGCGCTTTTCTACTGCGTAGTTGGTTTTGGCAAGTTGCATCATACGCTTTTCTAACGCATCAATGTCTTCTTGGGTCAACTTGTGGTCTAGGTCAACGTCATAGTAAAAGCCGTTATCAATCACTGGACCAATAGCCATTTTGGTTTCTGGCCAAAGTTGTTTGATAGCGTGACCTAATAAATGCGCACACGAGTGACGAAGGATTTCAACACCCTCTTCGTCTTTAGCCGTGATGATCGACAACTCTGAATCTTGGTCAATAATGTCACATGCATCTTTTAATTCACCGTTTACACGGCCAGCGATACACGCTTTTGCTAAGCCAGGACCAATGTCCGCAGCGACTTCTAAAGTTGAAACAGGGTTGGCAAACTCGCGTTTGCTGCCATCAGGCAAGGTAATAATAGGCATGAAAATTCCTTATCCAGTGGTGACCCACACGTAGGGCCACATGGTTAGTTAATTAATTCGTAAGTTAGAACCGCCAATCAAGGTAAAACTTTACAATTGTTTTACTCATTTGACTGAGGAAACAGGCATTCTAATTGAAATACAAAGTCTGGCGCAACACACGGATGCAACAAAGTTTACGATTTCAACAATCTGTTGCATAGATTGAAGGCTGTTGCATGGATTTAAAGTATAACGGATGCGATCACGACGAATTCGTAAAATTTGTGTTCAACGCTTAAAGACAAGCATCAAAGCCTTTGAACTGACTTTTTACAATAAAAGAATAACTTGCGACTGAGCTTTTTCCACAGTGTATTTTGCGTTGAATATGCTTGACCACAATAAGGTCAAAATCATGCCATCGCGTGATTTTAACACTCCATTTTCGCACTATATTTAATGTGAGGGTGTTTAAGCGAGGTAAGCTATGAGATTAATCAACAAAGTGATTAGTTGCCCCCACTGTGGGCACCACCAGCATATCAACATAGATACGAGTCTTGGCGATCAAGAGTATTACGACGATTGTCGTGTTTGCTGTAACCCAATCCATATGCGAATGCATATAGATGAAGCACAAAATCGTGTTGAGCTATTTATAGACTCAGATGACGAGCAGGTTTACTAACTAAAACCTGCTCTACTCTGCGCGAGGGCTCAAGCAGCTAATTGTCCAAAATGGCAAGTTCAATCAGCTACAAACTAAATCTACTACGAGCTTCTTGTTTGCGTTTAGAGCATTAGGGTTAGCAGCTAAGCAACGATGGGTAAGTTTAATAACTCTAGTCATCAGCTAGTTAGTCGGCGAACTTGCGTGCCATGATCTTAGCAACCGTGTCGACAATCACTTGAGTTTGGCTATCGATTTCGATATTCACCAACGAAGATTGTTGTAGATCTGACAAGTTAGTAATGCTGAGTGTTTCTGGAATTAGGTGGATCCAGAAGCAATTACCTTCAATTTCACCAACCGTCAGGCTGCATCCATTAATACCGATAAAGCCCTTATAGAAAATATAGTCCAACCACTTCTCATCAACTTCCAGCAAAATGTTGTAATGCTCAGCAGTATGACTAATGGTTTTTACTGTTGCCTGAGTGTGTACATGGCCAGATAACACATGGCCACCAATTTCACTGCCATAAGTTAATGAGCGCTCAATGTTAACTAGATCACCTTGTTTAACATTTCCTAAATTGGTTAGCTTTAAGGTCTCTTCCATCACATCAAAAATAGCGATATTATCGCGCAACTCTGTGACAGTTAGGCACACACCGTTATTCGCGACACTCGCACCGTGTTTTAAGCCCTGTAACAACTCGGTACCTAAAGCGACTTCAAATGTTTTTAAACCCGCTTTTTCGATGATTTTTTCCACTTTACAAGTGGCCTGAACAATACCAGTAAACATAGTTATCTCTTTTTATTAGGTTTTATATGAATAATGCAGGCTATCAAGCCAAACGCCTTACCCAACTCGCCTTGCCAGTATTAGTCGCGCAAGTCACCCAAACCATGATGGGTTTTATCGACACGGTAATGGCGGGACAAATTAGCGCCGTCGATATGGCTGCTGTAGCGGTTGGCTCAAGTCTTTGGCTACCGTCAATCTTATTCATTCAAGGGTTATTGCTAGTATTCACGCCAGTGTTTAGTGAACACCATGGCGCAAACAATCAGCGCGCAATACCACCTTTATTATTCCAAGCTGGATATATTGCCATAATTGGCGCATTTGCTGTGATGATCTTTCTAGCAAGTTCGAGTTTTATTCTCGATTTAATGAACCTTGAGCAAGATTTATATCAGCTAACAACCGGCTACATAAACTTTTTGCTTTGGGGCGCACCAGCATTTTTGCTTTATCAGGTACTTAGGGGTTGCAGTGAGGGACTATCCCATACAATGCCGCCGATGATCATCGGCTTTGTCGGTCTTGCTGTGAACATACCGGCAAACTATATCTTTATTCACGGAAAATTTGGCATGCCAGCCCTTGGCGGTGCAGGATGCGGCGTGGCAACTGCACTGGTATTTTGGGCAATGTTTGCCTCGATGCTCATATATATGAAGTTTGATCGCACATTTAAAGAGTTAGCACCATTTAGAAAATGGTTTATGCCTAAATGGGGCAAGATGTGGAAAATGGTAAAACTGGGTTTACCTGTCGCACTAGCACTGTTTTTTGAGGTCAGCTTGTTTGCAGTTATCGCGCTATTTATCGCGCCTCTAGGCTCAACAGTCGTTGCTGCCCACCAAATTGCGATGAATTTCTCATCCATCGTATTCATGCTACCGCTTTCAATTGGTATCGCGGTTTCAATACGCGTGGGATATTACCTAGGTAAAGAGCAACCAGAAATCTCCGCACTTGTAACTAAAGTGGGCACAGCAATCGCGCTGTCGCTTGCCGTGGTCACCGCGATAATTACAGTGGTGTTTAAGCATGACATTGCGCTTTTATATAACGACAATAAAGAAGTGATCCAACTTGCAGGCTCATTGATGTTGTTAGCTGGCCTTTATCAAATATCAGACTCCATTCAAGTTGTCACAGCCGGTGCACTGCGTGGTTATAAAGACACGAAAAGTGCATTCTATATTTCGCTGATATCATATTGGTTTATCGGTATGTCACTAGGCTATGTATTAGCTTATACCGATATCATTGTTGAGCGCATGGGTGCCAGCGGTTTCTGGATTGGGCTAATTGCCGGCTTAAGCACTGCAGCAGTGTTGTTCGCCGGTAGGTTAATTTACATCCAAAAGAATCCAAAACGCTTTGTTATCAGCTGACAGCTGGATGAAACCAACATAGTTTAAGAGATTGAACAATAAATAGGCTTATTGAACCACCAATTGACTCTAGTTTCTCATTGTATGTGTTCTGCAGCCGAGAACGGCTGCAAAGTTGGATAGCATTTGTTCGTTTAAACACAAATTGTATTTTTTTACTTGCAAGGCTTAGTTAAGCCACTTAATATAGCCAGCGCTTTGAAGGGAAACGCTTTTTAGCAATACAACCGTAGCTCAGTTGGTTAGAGCACTACCTTGACATGGTAGGGGTCGGTGGTTCGAATCCACTCGGTTGTACCATTCCCTTTCAAATACAATTCAGATATACAACCGTAGCTCAGTTGGTTAGAGCACCACCTTGACATGGTGGGGGTCGGTGGTTCGAATCCACTCGGTTGTACCATATAGTTTTCAAGCACATACCTACTTTATTGCTCCACCTTATCCATAGTCGATAACAAGGTGGTGCCAAATGAACATCTCTATTTACGCTCAACTAAACCATTCAATAGAACTTTACGAAGAAGAAGTAGCTCAACACCAGAAGGGCTATAGACACACCTACCAATACCAATACAAATCCATTAAGCATTTCTTTGGGTGTGTTCCATTAAAGGACTTCACCTCAGAGGATGTTAGGTGGTTTATTACTCAGCGTCAAAAGCAAGTGAGTGATGCCACAGTTAAGAGTGATGTGGGAGCCTTACAGCGCTTCTGGAACTGGTTAAGACGTGACATGGGCTTACCCCTTCCTAATGTGTTTGAACACGTCAGGACACCCTCCAGTGACGTTAGGCGCGAATACATCCCCACTGAAGCAGAGATAAGCAGAGTGTTTAGTCTACTACCTGATGATGTTAAACCTGTGGCTATGTTGCTAAAGGAAACAGGAATGAGACGAAGTGAAGCTGTGTTCATACATCGTACTAATGTGAACTTGGCTAAGAAGTATATTCAACTATTCGACACCAAGAATGGAACGAGTAGAAAAGTGCCATTGAATAAGAAAGCGATTGAGATAGTTGAGAAGGAACTCAGTAATGGGAGAGGAATTTTGTTTGCTGTAAATCCACAGAGGATAAGTAAGCAAGTTAGGAAGGCAGCTGATGAAGTGGGACTTGATATGTTTGTTCTCCATAGCCTGAGACATTGGAGGATAAGTAGCTTGATAATGAAAGGAATGGATCATGCTTTAGTGGCGGGTGTGTCTGGGCACAAAGATATGAGAATGTTAATGAGGTACACCAAGCATGACGCCACAAGTTTAGCAGGCATGTTAGACTAAATAGCTTGCATAACAAGCGTCAATATTAATACTGTGGGTGTAAAACGCGTTGGGTGAAAGACGCTAGTTGGTATTAGAAGATGTACACTGAAGAAGATAGTGTCCGATGATTAACATGGCTGCTTAGAGTTATGGGAGTTGATATTCACTCTCTTTCTTCTTTTCAGTGTTCTCTTCCAAGCTAGCGCGTAGGGCGTTTAAAGCCCTACTAGCGTAGCGCTGTAAACTTCGTTTTATACTTCGTTTACTTACTTCACCGTTTAACACCTATAGCCCTTGGGTTTAACACCTATGGGTCTTTGTAACTATCAGTATTACAAGGGATAAACACCTATGGGCGTATTACCCAACTTGCTTGCCATTCTCACTCATTTCTAAGTCAGCAATCAAGTCTTTAACATCATCGACAACAGAAGCTAAGTGAGCCTTGGCGCTATCTACATCACCTTCGTGTAAATTGTTAATAACATGGTCTGCGTGGCTTAGCGCGTCAGATAGTTGTGTTTCAAATGTGTCAATATCCATAATTTTTACCTCGTTCAATTAGTTTAGCAATAGTTTAAACAACACTGCTTTTAGTTAATAATTAGATCGTATTCGATTTTTAGATAGTATGGTTTTCTCCACTGAGTAATCAGGGAACACACGCTTCCATCCTGTCCTACCATCCAAGACAAACCTGTCTACTTCCCACTGAGAACAATAATCCTCAACCGCAGCTAAGGCTTCTCTCATAACATCGGGCGTGTTGTTCACATCTTGATCGCTATTAATGACATTCACTTCCATCACTTTCAGACCAGTCTCATAAACAATGTACTCCAAGAACACTAAGAACCCATGGATAGAGACAAGTTTATAAGCACCACTCTTCAATTTGTCTTTGAATGTTTGTTCAGTGATGTAGTCAAACAGAGCCAATTTAGGTTTAAGAAGGCGTATAGTTTCCTCGCAGACGCTATCTGTTATCTCAACATTTGTTATATTGTTTTGTTGTTGTTTCATAGAACGTCCCTCCGCTATACTTCATTCTTCCCTAATCCAAGTTCATTAGAACGCAGGCTTTATAGACATGCTACTACCACTCCACTCAGCATCTTTGACCTGTTGTGTGATAGCTGCTAATCGGTTAAAGCCTTGTTGCTCCCATTGGCGAGCCTTGTCTTCTTCCTGTAAGAACTTCCATCCCTCAGCCACTGCCAAGAACACGAAAGCATCTGGTGCTAAATCTAATAACACGTTGCTTTGAGTATCCTCGTTAATCTCAGGAATATCTTTGTAGTAGTTCAGGAAGATGTTAGTAGTTGGCTCAATATTACCTCGTACATAAACACGATTAGCTACAACAGCAAAGTAGCCAGCAGGACGAGAGAAATCACCAGTTGAATAGATCTCACTCTGATCTAAAGACTTAGCCTCAGTGTTATACATCTGTTCAAATGGGATACGCTCTAAGTGTCCACCTTCTGTGTAAATCTGCTTCATTTCTAAATAGTCAGCAGGCATTAAGAAGTAGTATTCATCTTCTGTGCCATGCTCTCTTAGTGACAACCTAACCAGCTTCTCCATCGAAGGCATACGAAGATTACGTAAGATAGTTTTCTCCGCTGCGTTAATGAAGAATGGAATTGTATTCACCGTGTCTACGTCTTTACGGTTGAGATACGTTTTAACCACTTCTACTAACGAGCTGTAAGTAGGCACTGTGGTGTATTGCTCGATGTGGGTTTTAGTTTCAATTAAACTCATTATTAACCTCCATGTTCTTTAGTTTATTTAGGGCATCACTCACCCTCTGTTCCCACTCAACATTCTTGTAGTTATCAATATTGTGTGGGCATAAAGGGAAAGGTTCTTCAGATTTCCAAGTAAACAATTCAACACCAGCATAGTGCCAATTCTCATCAAACCTCTGTTCCCATTTAAGGCGCTTATCAGCATTAGCCGCATACGCTGCCTTCTCCGTCCCTGTTTTAATGCCATGCTTACGTCTATGCTCAGCTATCTTCACTGCTTCCTCTTTAGCCTTCTCTTTAGCAGCTTGTTCACGCTCTTGTGCTTCAACATAACGCTTATGGCTTTCAGCTCTCTCACGCTCTCTATTAGCCCAGTATTCCTCTGAAGCTTGTTTAGATAGCTCAGCATGTTCAGCCATAGTTTCAGCGTATCTAGCCTCTCTCATTGCCTCTAATTCAGCTTCTTCTTTCTCAGCTAAAGCATTACGCTCTTCAAGTCGTTTATAGAACTCTTTGTTGATTTCTAAGTGTTCAGCTTCAGCTTCCTTTAGTTTTTCCTCTTGAGTGGCAAATATCACTTCGTGTGCTTTAGTACCAGCTTCACTTTGCTTCTTAGCTATTTCATTTTGGTGACTAAGAAACACTTCCCATTCATCATCTTCAATGGGTCTTCCTAGCATTGCCTCGTAGGTTGCTCTTGGGTTATACATTTGTTCTCCTCCTTGAAATAAGAAAGCACCCTTACGAGTGCTCTCTTGTTCCTGTCTAAGCAATTAGCTTCAGCTGGTCTCAATCAAACAAGCATCAAAGCTCACATCTGTGTTAGCTGAACCAATGCGTAACTGAATACGATCATAACCAACAGGAACACTGATAACCTGACTGTTGAAGCTGCTATCTCCCTCAATAGGTGTCCAGCCATCAACAACATCTGTCTGTCCTTCACCTTGTAGCCTGAAGTTAACATTACCTGTGCCAGTTCTTGTGAAATCTCTGTATTTGAATACAAAGGAACGACCAGCAATAGGCTGTAATGGACTTGATGTACCAATGTTCCACATCCACCCACCAGCATCCACTGAGGCGTTTGTATAGCCATTATCAGTGACAACACCGTTGCCATTAGGAGTAATATTAATAGTGTTCCAGTGGTTAGCAGTAGCGCCTAATGTACGAGCCTGAACTACAATCTCTTGACCAATACGGGATTGGAAGAACTGTGTAATACCAGTTAAATCACTGACAATATAGAAACCATCAATGAACTGTGTATTGTTGCCGTCCATGCGTATCCATTGGTCATTGTTAAAACCAACTATCCTAACTTCAATGTCTACGTTATTAGAGCCATCAGCTTTGCCTTCTACATTCCACGAGAGAGTGTTCCAGTAGAAAGTATCTGTGGCATTCACATAGATGTCTGTTAGACGTAGGTTGTCAGTTCCATCACCCCATAACCTATCGTTGAAATACGGAGCAGCTGTATTAATAGAACCAAAGCTAGTACCTCTCCAGCCAAGCTGGCCTGTTGTTCCATTAGAGCCTTCTCCTACAGTGATAGTGTTACCTGTCTCTACTCCAGATGAACCAATCCATTCAGGATCTAACCACCAAGGAACATCAAACGCTGGATAACTGCCATCACCACGGAAGGGAACACCTACAAAGGAAGGCTTGTTAATGTGTGCTTTAAAAGCATTCAATATACGCCTACGCTGTGTATTAGTGCTCCATCTACTACCATCATGCTTACGTCTTAGATTGTGCATAGCATCAATTTCATTTACAGAGGAAGCAATAATGGCTCTGGCTGTATTCCATTTATCCTCTGAAGCCCAGAACTTCTGCTGTAGAGGAGTGTCCATAGGTGCCCAACTATTACTCATTGTTCACCTCCTGTGCTTGGTTGCCTACCATCTGTTGAGCTGTGATTATATAAAGCAATTGAGCCTGTTCAGGGGATAGCATCTCAGGTGGAAGCTTAGCTAACGCATCAACCGCTTTTAACACTTGCTTGCCAACTCTAGGAGAGTTAAGGGCACGATTTATCCCGTATGTACTAACCAAAGAGATAACAGTAGCAATAGGAAGAGAACCACCTACCACTGAGCCAACGTCCACAATGGCAGGTAAACCAGATGACAAACCATGACCCACCATACTTGCTTTGTCAGCGCTATCACTAGCTCTCTGTGCTGTCTTCACAGCACCTATTACTTCTCTAGCTCTCTCTGGAGATGAGATGAAATCACTAACAGGACTGTTGACATAGTCCTTATATAAAGCTTGGTTTGTTAATGACCTCTCTATCTCATCTAGAGTGTCAGATAAGTAGATATGCGGCTTTTCTGTAACAACATCTGCTTTCTTCCTATCAGCAATGCCATAGCGTTCTGCAAAGTGGATAGGATCTATGTCTTTACCTTTAAACGCAAATTGACGAATCAGAGACTCACCAGCATCATCTAGGGCTTCTTTGTTTGCTCGGTAATTAGGTGTGTGTTCGAATAATGATTCCCAGTATGGACGAAGCCTTTCAGGTGCTTTTTGGTAAGCAAGACGAACAGCTTCAACAAACTCTGAACCTTTTACAGTTTTACCTCTTTTGTTGTAAAGATCTCGTACATCGTTTTGAACATCTAAGAACTCTTTGTATCTATCATTCAGTGCTACATAATCATCATAGCCATCTTTACCAGCAAGCCTCTTGACAGTAGCGTCTATATCTTCAGTCAAAGCACTATACAAATTCTTTAACTTCCCTTGACGTACATCATCAGAGCCTAGCTTCTCGGATTTAATTCCATGACCTACATCAGAACGAAACTCGATCATGGCTTTTAATTCCATAGGCTTTTCACCTTTCAGCACTTTCTCAATCTTCTTGTAAGAAGTAGGAGTTAACACATCTGCCATTGCGCTCAAGCTTTTCCTGCTACCTTCAAGCATTTTAACAGTAGAAGAAGTGTCAGCTGGTTCCGTGTCTGCGCCAATCTTCTTATTGAAAAACCCATAAGCTTCTTCAAAGTCTTTCTCATTGCCTTTCAGCCAGTTTTTATGATTGTTAATAAAGAAGTCACCAACCTCTTCAGCACTTTTAAGGCTTCCGAGATTATCTAAACGCTCTTTAGATGTACTTTCATCTCTGCCAGCACGCCCTTTCGAAGCTGATAGACCACCTGTTGTTTCATCTAACACACCAGACACCTTACCCAGTGTTGGAGAGATGTCAGCTAGTGAGGGATCTATGTTGTAGTTTTGTTCATGCTTGAGCTTGTTTATTGGCATTTTGTCAGGTGTAATAGCATCACCTATCTTCTTACCAATGCCATAGCCAACAGGAGAGGCTACAGCACCAACACCTGCACCTGTGCCTACGTCTGTAATGAAGTCCACTGGAGCGTCTAATGGGTTAGCCTCAGAAGTACCAGCACCATAAGCAGCACCATAACCAGCACCTTCACCAGCTAACTTACCTAGCTTTGACGCTGTAGAGGCGTTCTTAGCCCAGCCCACTCCTGGTATTAACATAAGAGGAGCACTGCCAACTACCTCAGAGATACCAGCTTCCCATGGGTTATCTTGTGAATACTCACCCATACGTTTACGGATAGCATCAACTTCTTCTTCATAAGTGTTGTCACCGAAAGCTGACTTTACGCCAGCCTCGATTTCATCACCAAATCCGAAAGTCAAACCCTGAGCAGCAGACCTAACAGTGTCTCCTATTGAGTATGGATTGTGTCCAATACGTTCAGAGAAGTCTTCAAAAGACATATCACTGTAATTCTTACGATGTAAGGCACGAGCTAAAGCATCATCAGTCAGATCACCATAAGCGGGATAGTTCTTTCTTATTTCAGCAATATTCATTAACTACCTCCTATCTGATGCCCAAAGGATCATTAGCATTTTGCTCTTGATCAAACTGACGACTAATAGCGTGATATTCTGCCTTAGAAGGTTCTCTACCAAACTGTGATTTATAATTAGCTAAATACTGCATCTTCTTAGAAGAAGTGCGCATAATGTTTAACTGCTCTCTGATGAAGTTTTCAGGTAGTCCAGTACGTAATGTGCCAGTGTTAGGGTCAATTAAGGCGTTAGCAGCGCCACTAATCTTAGAGCCTTCCTTGTCAGATAAAGCACCCATACCACGCATGGCTTCAATACCTTCTAAGAATTGCTTAGAGCCTAATTGGTTAAACAGTGCTTCACTACCACGAGAGCTTGTAGACCAGTAACCGCCCATAGATGAATAACCACCAGCATTAGCAATATCATCTTCACCAATTTGATTGATAACACCTAGTACATCTTCAGCAGCCATATGAGAAGTGAGAGCTTCTTGGTCAGCTTGGACAGCAGCAGCTTCAGCAGCAGCTTGTTCAGCATCTCTGCGTTCCTGTGCTTTTATTTCAACAGCCATCTTCTGAGGAGCTAAAGGATCACCTTGGTAAGTCCAGTCACCATAAGTAGGATTACCCATACGATCATAAGTAGTGTTACGTGTGTAATTACCTTCACTCATCTTCTCACCAGTGACAGGGTTGATTTCACCTTCTTTGAAGTATCGCTTCTGTTCTTGGTCAGGTTTAAGGAATTGGTTCTCACGCATTGTGGCAATAAGGTCATCAGCTTCACCACTACGTTCCCAAGCAGCAATGTCTTTATCAGCATAGCCTTGAGCTTGTAGAGCAGCGCGGTTCTTAGAGCGTTCACGAATACCTTCATATTCACCGAATGTACTGAAACCAGCAGCAGCAGCACCAGCAATAGCACGTTGCATGTCTTCACCCTCTGCTCCAGCTAAAGCAGCAGTGAGGATAACCATACCCGCTGAGAGAAGACCAGCCTGCCATGAGCCATTATCACTGTATTCTTCAAATTGGTATTGTGGAGCACCTGACATACCAGCAGTAACTTTCTGAGCTTTAGCTAAGTCCATATCTCGCTGAGTTTCAGGAGAGGAAGTAATCATACTGTGAGCTGTAGCAGTGTCATCTTGTGTGGGACTTCCATCACCTACTTGCTTCTGTTCACCTGTGTCTGTAACTACATCTGTGGTCTTCTGAGCAGGTTGTTCAGGTACATTAGGCTCTGTTGCTAAAAGGCCAAGCTCTGTCATCTCTGATGGGCTTAAATCTTCTTGTGCTGATTGTCTAACATTGCCTTCATATGGATACAAACGATTAGGTAGTATTCTGTCAAAACCTTCACGAGTAGCTTTCCACGGATCAACTTCTTGTTGAGGCTGGTGTGTGAATTGTGAATTAACATTACGAGGTGTTCCTTGTCCTGTAATCTCACTAGGTAAGTTACTGCCAATCAAAGGCGCATCAATACCCATGTTATTTTGGTATTGCTGTCTACGTCTCTCTTCTTCTCGTCTTTTAGCGTCATTCATCTCTAAAACAACCTGATCTTGTTCAGGCATTAATAGACTTGATACGTTTTGTGGATAAGCCATTACTCACCTCCTTTCATCAGGGTTTCAATGATGTGGTTATTCATATCCTCTTGACCATTCTCAATAGAGTACGGAGTAAAAGGATCATTAACTTGTTCAGCAATAGTTTTAGCAATTTTCACAATGCCATCTATCGCGTTCTTGTATTTAGGATTGTTAGCCCATTCATCTACTTGTTTAGCTTTACCCATATCATCAATACGAGCTAACTCACGTGGAGGTTGAACTTGTAACATTCCTTCACCTACTGGTGCCATCCAATCTACTTCTTGTTGTTGCTCAGGAGCCATAACAGGCATCTCTGGCATAGGAGAGAATGGAGAAGGTTGTCCAGCAGGTTCCAGTCCTAAGCGTTGTCTCTGTTCAGCTATTAGTTGATTTACTTCAGGGACATGAGACATAGGAATGGTGGATAAGATTTGTTCAATAGACATAATTAACCCCTCCCTGCTGCTGTCTTCATAGCGTCTCGTAAAATGCTATAGCTGTGTGTTGGAGGAGCTTGTGTATGAGTAACACGAGAACTACCACCACCGCTTAATAAACTGCCAATAATGCTACTAGCTGCGTTAATGGCAATAGCACCACCAACACCAATAGCTTGTGGTTTAGCTGTAGGTTCACCAGCATCACCTGCTGCTGCTTGTTCAGCTGTTTTCACGTATTCAGGGTCACGCATATCCATACGTGGATCACTCATAGCTTGTTGGTTGTAATCAACAACACCAGCACCTTGCTTCAAAGCACTGCCACTCATGGCGTCTTCAAATGAAGGAGTAGCCATACCAAAAGAGGCTTGTCTGTATTGGGTCATCTTGTTAAAGAAATCGTCTTGGTTTTCCACTGAGGAGGCACCATAAGCGCCTTGTCTTAATACACTCATACTTCCTCCTTATCCACGTGCTTCTGAACTAATGCCACTACCACCAGTACCAGCTTGTAATAGCCATGAACGTAATAGCTCTTGACCAGCTCTTGTGTTCAATAGCTCAGCCATACGATTAGCATCCATATCACCTCGTTCAATGTCTCTAATCCATTCAGCTCTACGAGCAGCATCGTCAAGACCATCACCAATACGGTCAGCAATGCCTAGTTGTCTATCTCTATCACCACTGACAATGCCCATAGCATCACGCTGTAAGCCTCGTTGATAGTCTAATAGAGCCATGTTGCCAGCATTCATAGCTTCACCTGTGGCAATACCAGAAGCGATACCAGCACGACTACCAGTGTTACCAGTGAAAGAACTAGCTTGGTCAATCATTCCTCTATTCTCAGCGATAGTGCGATTAGTTTGGTCAGCAATACTGTCAGCAATACGTGGATCATAAAGACCACCAGCTGTCTTATTAATATCCTCTGCTGA
Organism: Shewanella sp. WXL01; assembly: GCF_012263345.1. Classification (NCBI taxonomy): domain Bacteria; kingdom Pseudomonadati; phylum Pseudomonadota; class Gammaproteobacteria; order Alteromonadales; family Shewanellaceae; genus Shewanella; species Shewanella sp. WXL01. The sequence continues at coordinate 26,644 of NZ_JAAIKQ010000015.1, forward strand.
GATGGGAGCTGATCCTGAGTTGATTAGCCATTCATTCAGTGCGTCACGATTAGCACCACCTTCACGGATAGCTTTAATCAGTTCATCACTGTTAACAGGATCGAACCTGCCCATGTCTGGCATATCACGAATAGCTTCACCTAGACGCCTGTCTTGGTCAGCACCACCAGCACCTAGCCAAGGGTTATAGCCTTTAGGTTTACTATCACCACCTCCAAAGAACTTCTTAGTGTGGTCAGGATTGGAAGCAATGCCGCTCCATTTACTTATAATTGTCATAATTTATTTCCTCATAAAAATACCCACGTAATAGTGGGCTTAAATAGTCTCCTCTTGAGCGTTCCTCTTTATGTGTTGTCATTTACACACGTATTCATCTATTTGCTCTATAACGTGGTGTACTTGAGGCTAGTCACTACCACGGGTAAGAGCGACTTCCCTTCATTTCTCCATTGGAGGAAGCCTCTTCTTATTAGAGAGCTAACAATTTTCTTTGCTAGTCCTCTAATGCGTTAAACAACTCAACGTTGCCAGTAGCACCCTTGTCCATCAAAGCTTCTAATTTAGCCTTGTTGGTCTTGGTCACTTGCTTACGTGAAGATGTTTTAGGGGATTTAGTTTGCTTAGTAACAGCTTTAACACTGTCACTGCTCTTACTCATTTTCTCGTCAAAGTATTTAGCTTTCTTAAACACTTCAAACATACGAGCATTAACTAACATAGCGCTATCATTATCCCTGACATCTAAACCATTCAAAGCCATGTACTCACCTACTTCTTTAATGGTGTCTTTTTTGTACTTACGGCTTAGATCAGTTTCCAGTGCTGTAATGTGTTGTTGAACTGCTTCTTCATTTCGTTGCTTCTTAGCAGCTTCATACTTATCAGCTTCTTGAATAATGTGTTGCTTACGAGCGTTAGCTTTCTGTAAAGCATCATGTGCTTTAAGGCGCTCTTCTTGTGGTAAAGCATGGTTAGAGAGAATGCTTTCAGCTTGGCTAATAACTAAATCAGCTTCTGTAGCACTGGTCATAAACAAATGCTTAGCCACTTGGTCAAAGGTTTTGAAGCGTCCTTTGTATTCTTCTAGTCGTTGCTTCTCTGTAACTACTTCTTGTTTATTGGCTACAGCGTCAGTTAGATCAGCTTTAGAGATAGACTGAGATCCCACTGAGAACATAAAGTCATCTGGGAGGTCATCAAAGCTTTCATTCAGCTTCTCAAATTGTTCTAAAGCATCACCACTTAACTTAGGCACTTCCTCTTCGTACTCCTCTGTTTCTTCTTCATCCACTTCTTCAGCTTCAGGAGTATCTTCATCGTCTTCAATCTTGTCATATCCATTCTCATCTTGAGTTGGGTCTTCCACATCTTCCAATGTGTATTTATCAGGGTTAGAAGAACTACCTTCCACTAATAAATCATCTAGGTTCTCAAAGATGTCAAAATCATCTGTATCAATCAGCATGTTGTCTGCTGTTGTTAAATCTTCAATTACCATTGATGTGTCTAAGTCTTGTTCAGCGGCTTCAAAGCCTGCGTTTAATGTTGGATCTAGTTGCATATTAAATTTCCTCCTGCTTTACAGCTTCGTTGTGGATTGTGTTCTGTAATTCATCTAAGAATTTGTATTTAGTTTGAAGTTTCTTAAACTCGTTGTTTTCCACTACGTGAGGGAATTTATCTTTGATAGCGTTCTTGTGTACTTCAACTATGTCTTTCATGTAGGGAGCAACTACGGCTACCGCTATTGCATAACGTTGCATTAAGTCGTTCTGCTTATGCTCTGTTAATAACATATTTGTTCTCCTTGTTTTAAGGTGCTTCCTGTCCTTTGGAAACATTAAGAATAGATAGGTATGCTGTCTTCTTTTAATACACTGAACATGCCTATTCATTGGGCTAAATGAGTGCCCGTATAATGCGGGTTGTAGAGGTGTTTGGCGCGTCTTTTAATACCTACCTACTAGGGCACTGCGCCAAAGGGATATACGCGGTTGTACGTGCGTGCTTTTACTGTTTGTGGGTGGTTAGTCCCGTTCATGCACACAGAAGCGCGTTATGTGGGTAGATAGATAGCTTCACAGCCCCACAGAAACCAATCAGAGGCTCCCCAGCCTCAAGGCTCCACTATCATCTATTGCCAGAATTGTTTATTAGCTTGGAAAGCCTGCGACAGATTGCTGTTGTCCAGTGTCATACGTCATCTGGGCGTCCAACTTAGCAGCATCTTTACGTAGTTCCAGCTCTGTAGCTTTATAAGCACCCTCGACAGCTGCTTCAGCTTCTTTACTACCGCTTTCCACAGCTTTGATAGCCAACTCACTGTTAGCCACTTTAATGTTGTTTTCTACTTCAGTTATCTTGATAGCAGTAAGATTTAGATCAGCAATACCTTTCTCTTTGGCAATAGCTGCCATCTGGGCATTATAAGCTTCAGTGAGTTCTTGTTTAAGAACCTCTTCTTCACTTGGTTGGTTTGTCTCAGGGTTGGTTAAGTATTTATCAACACCAACAACACCAGAGCTGTTTAGCATGTGTTCATACACGTTATAGCGCTGTTGGGCATCCATTAATGTATCTTTTCTATCTGCTTCATTAGCCAGTACATTCATTAATTGACCAGAGATACGAGCATCATCATTGGCAGTGTTAATATCAACATGGAACTCACAACGTTTAGGGAGTTGCTTACCAGTGATAGGCTCTTCGCCCTCGCCAACTTTAAGAGGTAGGTCATTGTCTCGGATTAGTTTATAAATCTGCTCAAACATAGGCTTGATTAATGTATTAGCAAAACTCTTAGCAATGGTTTTGTCTTTAAGCTCAGCATTCTGAACAGCAAACGCCACTGTAGAAGCAGCTACATTATTCAGGCTGTTCTCTAGTCCTAAACCAGCAGCTTTACCTTCGCCTTTAGAAGCATCCTCAATAAGACGCTGTGTAACCTCTTTAAACGTAGCAGGTACATCACCAGAGTAGATAGGGTTGATAGAGCCAGGGAGTTGTGTCTGTACCACACCTGAAGGTTTCCAGTTAAGCATTTCACGCAATTCAACAGAACCTTTAACAACTTCATATCGAGGGAATACCTGACCAATAGCAGCTTCAATCTCAATCTTGTTAGCACGAGTAACATGATCTTGAATGTGTCTGTATTTATCGTGCATAGAGTGACCCCAGAACGAACCAGTGATGTTCTCAGGCTTACCATTACAATATGGAATGCAGTCAGCTTCACATACACTTAATAACTCATTCTCAGTGTGGAAGATTTGATACAACACACTCTTGCCTTCGTTGTTTAAAGCAGAGCTATACATGTAGGTTTCATACACGTAGATAGGACGCTCAATAGGATCAATAGTAGATACGATATTGTCATCTTCGTTAGTGTGTTGGTGCTGAGTTAAAATCTTCTTGTTAGAAGTAGTAGTCTCACCCAGTGTATCAATAGTAGAAGCACTCTCTAAGATTGTAGGATCAAAGCCCATATCACATGCTTCACCCACTGTCATACGGTGACGCTGAGTAATGTAACGAGCGTCTTCAATCTCATACACATCAGGGTCTACATAAAGCTCACCAAAAGGCACTCGCTCAATAACTACTCTGTCTTCAACACGTAAGAGAGGGAGTAAACCTTTTACATAGACAACAGGTTGTAGCTCTTCACCCATAAGTTCCATGGCGAGTTCCTGTTCTTCCTCAGTAGGCTTCTCTTCTTTCATCTCTAACACTGACAAATCAGTATCAGGATATTCTTCCAGTGCCTCTAACAGAACAGGGTTGTTAATCTCCATCCAGTCAATAATTTCAATCTCGTCTTCGTGTCTTACTTCTTGGATAGATTGTTTACTAAATCCATTACCAGTTACCAGAGCATCTAAGAACGCATCTTGAAGTAACTTGTATCCATCATTCTGTCTTAAGAAGATTTCATTAATGGTGTTATTAACAGCGTCAGCTACTCGTGTAGTTACGAACTTATTAGTAGCTCTGTACACCACTGCTTTGTTCTCGTTCTCGCAGAACACATTAAGAAGACTAGGCATAACACTCTCGTTGATGTCCCTGATAATGGGAGCTACTGGTGCGTTACTTTCAGTCTCTACTGTCTCTACGTCTTTATTCTGAACAGTGGCTAAGTTGGTTACGTTATACAGAGGACGCTGACACAGATAATATTGCCACGCCTCCTGATAGTACTTAACACGTTCCTCTTTATGGAAATTAGCATTATTCAAGTTGTGAAGTACGTGATTGTAAAGTTTGTAAAGCATCTCACTTGGTGTCTTATTGTCTTTCATTAAATCAACAGAACCAGTCTCGCCTTTACTTGATCGTGTTTCCTCTAATGGCTTATCAGCCACATAAACTTGATCATCAGAAACACCTAAATGCTCCCTAGATCCTTTCTTGTTTGACATACATTGTCTCCTTACATTGGTACGCTTAACTGACCACCCTCCCAGTAGTCATGCGTTGTTGTTAAACACTCACTTACAGACTTCCCTCTGTTAGCGAGCAGTGAAACAGACGCATACCTAGCGGAGTCAATCACGTCAGAGTGGCTGAACTTCCCGTTCTCAAGTCTTGCGTATGTTGTTATCTCTTTTAATAAGTCAGTGCAGCTATCATCTATCTTCAAGTTTCCACTACGGAAGTCTTCTTCCATCAAGTGAATACCTGTTGCTACACAAGCTGAATGACTACTACCAATATTCTTGAAACCAGTAGTATTAAGTGGGTTGTGAAAACACTTGTAGGCAACATTAACCCCTAAGTCTTTAAGGATTGCTGCATAGCCCCTCTCACCTCCAGCATCTGCTGGTGTGATCATTGGTGCTTTCTTGAATTGGTGTTGTGCTATGAATGAAGCAACGTGAACAGCACTCTTCTCTTGTTGGTCACTGAATACATATTGCTCTTTGACCACTATCTTATCTTTGCCTAATACACCTTCACCGTGCTTCTTAACAGCCAGTGTAAGCACTGTGTCATCTCGTCCTTTACCAGCTATGTCAATAGCCCATAGAACATCGTCAGCATAGTTAATAGCTGTATTACTAACAGTGATGTGTCTAGTGTCAAAGCCAAATACAGCACCACTACCTAAGACTGGAATACCTCGTGAACGCATGTCGTGCTGGTAGGAAGGGATAGAGGCTAAGAGTTCTTTCTTAGTGTCTTCATCTAGATGTGGGGCATCATTCCAAGTAGCGTTTTGCATGTATAGCAAACCTTTCTCATTATCTTGGAACATCCTTACCAGTGGGGATAAACCATTTTCTGGAGTTGCTGTAATAACAACCTGTCCATTAGTAGTCGCGGTTCGTGTTGTGCATTGTGAGAATATCTCTAGGCTTCTGTAAGCATCCTCTTCATCGAGCCAGATGTAATCAACAGTAGCACCCATTAATACGTGTTCGCCTTGCTGAGTAGATCTAAACTCCAAGGTAGACCATCCACCAGATACGTGTTTAACACGCACAACCTTTACTTTGTTTCCTTCTCTTTCCAGTGAATTGAAATCGAGACAATCACGAGGGATAGTTCCTGTTCCAATAGCGTCTTCATCTTTAGCCACCACTGTTCCTAGCAGTTCTTTCTGTAACACCTTACGTGTGCTATCGCCTGTAATACCAACTGCCCAAGCTAAGACTGGTTTATCAAATCGTTTACCATTCCACCAATCAGGATATTGACCAGTGAGATGTAGAGCCATCTCGTAAGCAGCACTGAAGCTCTTGCCTACACGGTTGGCTGCACATAAGAACCTACGCTGGTAATTAGCACCAGATTTATAAAAGTCTTCTTGGAAGGGATAGGGTTTGAACGAGTGGAGTTTGTTATAGCGTTTGTATTGTTCTAGTTCTTCAACTTGCTGTAGGAGATAGAGAAGAGTGTCATTACTTATGTTGTCCCATTCCATGGGAGCTTCTTCTTTCATTAAACCTCCTTATCTGGGATCTTCAACTTTGTAGCGTGAGATAAAGCCATGTGCTTACTCAAATAAGCGGCTATATTCGCAGCTCGCTCCTCTTCAGCGTTACGTTCTTGTTTATGAATGAACACCCATTCACCTTGTGTCCATTTCCAGTCTCCTTGAATGTGTCCTTCAGGGATGTGTGAATTACTTGACATTAAACACCTCCTTGTGTTTCGCCGTAGCGTAGCTACTAGTCATTAATAATCTCCTTGGTTGTTCAGTTGTTCTAGTCTTCGTATCTCTGCATCAATAGCCTTACGCTGTGAATAAAGAGAGGACAAAGTACGAGATACATAACCACTGTCGTATACATCACCAAACACCCTAGCAGCCATAGTGGAAACGTTTATATTCTTCCTGCCACCATTGCCATCATGCAAAGTCACTTCTGGCGCTCTGTATCTAGTTATCCCATTAACCTTGTACTTACTTTGATACGGTTTGAGGATGTTCCCAGTGTCTGTATTCATTACCCGCCCATGGTTGCTAATCAAATAGGAGTCATAATCCTCAATAGGCTTCCATAGTTCTTTACTTGCCATATCGCTCCTCCAGTTGCTGAGTGCTTCTGTCCTTAGTTCCTTTGCTCTTGTAATACCGATCAACTTCATTCCTAAAAGCCTTCTCTAAGTCATTAGGAGAGCCTGTGTGGACGTATTGTTGAGGTTGTATCCTGTGGTAGTCATACATGTGTGTTTCAAAGCCTACTTGTCCTTCAGCGAGCTTCTCTACCCACTCTAGGTTGGTGAATATGCTGTCATTCATCTGCCCATTCTTGATAAGCAAAGTTGTGTAGTTGTTAGGGTTGGGACAAAAGGCTAAAGCTGTGAGGTATGAGAGAGGGTAAGTGATGTATTTATTGTTAATAACTAAGTCAGTGTATCTAATGCCATCTAATGTGTAAGTGTGGAACATCCTGCCATTGTAGTTAATACACCCGTCACTACTGATCATGTACCGTGTTCGTGGTATCTGTTTCCATAACTGGTTGTCGAATGCTATCTGCATATACTATCTCTCCCTTCCACTGGGTAGTGTTGCTACCTCTGGTGATAGCTCTGTAAATCTCGTTGTAGTCTTTTCTATGTTGTCTACACCATTCTGAAAGGTTTAAGCAGATGAACTTCTCTGGTCTGTCAGCAAAGCTAAGCTCGTACCAACGTTTCATAACCACTGGTAGTAAATCTGGTCTGTTGTTGTGTAAATAGACACGACCAATTAGCTGACTACGAAGTATGGGCTTACCACAATAGAGAAGCTCTCTGGTCTTCAAGATCCTCTTGTACTTAGTGCTATAAACCTCTCCTTTATCGCTGAACCAGAAGTCTGAAGCAGGACAAATGAACCACTCTCTACCATCTTCCTTAAGTGGGCTGTCTTCTGGCGAAGCTGTCACCAATGGTGTCAGAACGTCACAAGGCTCAGCCTCGTCTAATACGTTATAACTCTCTTGCGATGTGTCTCTACAAGTCATTAACTTTCTCCTTTAGTTCTTTGATCATCGAAGCTCTGTCACTGTCAGTAAGCTCAATCTTGTCTGGTTCTTGATCTACATTCTTATCGAGTAAATCTAATAACATAGAAATAGCTTTTAGCTGGTGCCCTAGAGCCTGTGTCTCTGTCATCTTCTTGAATAAATGGTGTGTACCTAAAGCAATGGAATAAAGCACGTCTATATGCTGGTAAGCGTTGTCTTCATACATCTTCTCTAGCTTCTTCAGCGTGTTAACTGTGAACTTGTTGCGGCTTCCTTTTGGTCTCCCTTTTAAGTTACCTGACTGTCCTTTCTTCCATTGATTAGCTTTAAATAAATCTACTGCTGCCACTGTAACCTCCTTGTAGTATCAGGTGCCTAAGCGTGTTTAGTGAATAAGAACGCCCACCCTTGATTAGGCAGGCATGTTCCTCATGGGCTTGTTATTTCTCTATTTTAATAATGTTCGAATACCGACTTAGTACACTGATGCGAAAGAAGTTATGTTTAACGTCATAACACTGCCCTCGTGCTAACTCTCCATACACGTCCGAACTGTCAAACTTGAAAGACAGGAGTGTGTCACTGTTCCTGAACACACCTTTATCAGTGAAGATTAAATAATCACTACCTTTACTTCCTCTTACTTGCTCTTTATCTTCTACGCAAACTGTGGAAGTCCTCATTGTGGCGAAGTGCATTATTGGGTAGGTGAATATTGAAAGAAATAATAAAACTATGAACGATTTACCGATCACAACAGTCCCCTTTGCTAATGCCTCGCTCTTCTTCGTAACGCTTCTTGAGTAAATCTTCAACGGCTTTAACATCGTCCTTGATGAAAGCAAACTTAAGACCAATCTTGAAAGCTGTTTTTCCTAAGAAAAATAGACCACCAAAGATGATCATGAATACCATTAATCCGTAATATAAATTTTCCATAATTGTTTCTCCTTATTCTGTTTCTAATAGTTCTGAGGCGTCCTCAGCGGCTTCAGGAGCTACAAAGCTACCTGCTAATAGGCTGTCCATAATGCCCTGTAGTGTTTCCTCGTCTGTGCCAGTGAACTCTTTCACCATGCTGCCAATTTGCTGCACTGTTTCGTTAACTGATTGAAGAGCTTTGTTAGCATCGTAGATTTCAATCTTCAGTGCTGCTACTTGTTGCTCAAGTTGCTGTTCTTTGGTTTGTTCTTGTTGATTAAACATGTTGTTGTTTCTCCTTAAGCTTGTGGTTTTTCAACGATAGATTGGATGTTGTAAGAGGTAAATGCTGCCGCTAGCTTTACATCATCTAAGTCTGTTTCATCCATAAACACTGTTAGCTGTCCTCGCTCTTCAATGTTGGTGAACGTTAATTCGTGAACTGTGTCTGTATGAGTGCCATCTGTAGGATCGATGTCTCTTACTGTTACGTTGTATGTACTCATTACTTGGTCTCCTTGTTAGTAAGTAGTTGGTAAAACTCATAATGAGCTTTTCGTAGTTTGGTTAGTAGGTAGGTGTAAAACACACATACACCAAGCCCCATAGCTGCCATCTCTGTAAGAGGCAAACCTCGTTGGTAGCCTATGTAAAAGAAAAAGGCATAGAGGGAAGCTGAGCCTATAAGAGCTGGTGCCATTGCACTAAAGAAGCTCACTGGTTGTTTGAAATTATCCATTAAGGCTCCTTGAAGGTTGTGTTGTCTAATGAATGGACTGCTGGAGCATGTTCCCAAGAGTGATCTTCTGTGTTGAACAGAACACCAAATTCACTCTCCAGTCCTTTAATTAATTTGTGTACTTGTAATGCTTTCTTGTAATTGCCATCAAGTGAGGCAAGAACATCCTTTGTCTTGTCATCTAATGCTGCGTATTCAGTAGCAGTGTGTTTAATCATGTGTTTCATATTAGGTTTCCTTATCTGTAAATAGCAGTATAGCACTGAGAGCGCCTGAGAGGGCGTAGGAGACGTTTTACGAACCCGAGACAGCCTACCCTACATGGGACGTAGTGGAGGGTCTTAAAATGGGCTTTTAGTGAAACATCTAAATGAGGTTTTTAAGTCGTTTTCTCCACCAATTTCAACCTGCCCTGAAGCACACAGGGTTATTAGGTTGTCACTTTATTTGCAGAGTGGAGTGGCTATGGCTTCTTAGAAAACGTCTAAAAAAGAGGACTTGTCCTGCCTAGTTGGATAAGTTTATAGCAAGTCCTCTAAAAAAAGGTATGGCTCAAAGTGTGCAGATTAGAAGATGTATACAATTACAAAAACACGCGAGAGGCACACAAAGAGCCAATTAGGGTGAGGGCAAGCCCTGCCAGATTAGAGCAAGCCCTCGAATGAGGCGAAGCTCGTTAGCCGTCACTAATCAAGCTTCTGATGGATATGTAAGCAACCTATTGGAGTAGTATCAACTTACACGTCCATGTTCTATTCTTCGCAGCTTTGCTGCTCTTGTTCTTGTCTTAGGTTGTCTAAGAAATCAACACCTCTATCGCCAAACATTCCGATCATCATTCTTTTAATGTTTGCTTCATCTAAGCCAGCTTCAACTAATTCGTTGTAGCGTAGTTCCATACTTGATGGCTTCTTCTTGATCGGGGGTCTGTACGAGTATTGTTTCATTGCGCTCGTTATACGAGTTATTGGTTGTTTCATATTCCCTCCTTGGAAATTCATTGGGGTCAAAATGACCTACATACTAGACTACCTAGTCTACGTGGTAGACCACCCTAGTCTATTAGGTAGACCACCCTAGTCTATTAGGTAGACCACCCTAGTCTACGACGTAGACACTAACATACTATTTAACAAACCACTTAACACACTATCTAAGGGCACGCTGTAAATAAGAAAGAAAGTACATCCACTCTATTGAGCTTCATCTGCAATGGAAAGTTTCTGATCTAAACTAGCGCCCATTAGAAGGGCTTGCTGTGTTCATAACTCACGCTACCGTAGGCAGCTTTTGGTGATTGGGGATGTAAAGGCTCTTGTTTCTGAGCTGGCTTGCTTACAGTTGGTTTAGTTGATAGATAATTCCACACATAAACGTTGCTGTTATCGAAGCGCCTTACTTTGGTGAAGAAGCCTTTCTTTTCCAGTGAAGTTGTAACCTTCTTTACAGTGGATAAACCAAAACCAGAACTTTTAGCTATTGTCTGAACACTTGGGTAACAAATCCATTGGTTAGGATATTCTTCATGTTGATTGCCCAGATAGAATGTTATCTGTATTAAGATTGCTTTCTCTGTACCAGTTACACCTAATTCTTCAGCATCCGTGCCTTGTATTAGCTTGGTTATTTCGAATTGATTAGTGATTAACTTCCTTGTCATTGTTAGTGCTCTCCTTAGTGCTGCTACGAGCATCAGTGATAAATTGCTTAATCAGTGCTGTGACTGATGTGTTATGTTCAGTGGCTAGATCTTTGAGTGTTTCTTCATACCAGCCTTCAAGTTGTATTCTCATAATGTGTTCCTTATTTGTTTAAGTAGCTGCTTCTTGTAGTCCACAGCTTGTTGTTCTTTATTCTTATAATGTGGCTAAAAAGGCTGCACCTTCTTGTGGTAAGACCTCTACAACCAATTTACGAGCATCTTCTTCACTCATCCCTTTAGAGACTGCACGGATAAACAAGTGACTTGGTTCGGCTTGTCTTTTTGCAGCTAGCTTCTCGTAGCTATAATTAAGATATTTCTCGTTCAGTAAGTAAAACGTCCTTACAATGTCCCCTACTACACTGTCCTCTAACATTGATACTTGTTTAGCGCTATCAACACATAACACGTATTCATCTTCTAATCGGTCTGTGGTGTATTTCTCGAAAGTCACAAAATCGCATAAGCCATCTACCCATTCCTTGAAGCCTTTTTCAGTTTCTAATTGCTTGTGCAATGATCTAGCATCAACGTGTAATACATCGCTATCAATGCCTGCAAGGATTGGTAATTTCTCTTTGTAGAGATTTACAACCTCTGTTCCTTGGTGTAGTACAGTTTCCAAATATTGAAGATCTGTTTTTGAAAGCTCTGTTAGTTGTTTAAACATATTGTTGTTTCTCCTTATTTTGTTCATGATGCGCGCTCGCATCATCTCTTAATATAAATTTTGCAGTTGGTAGTAAAGTGTGTTTAACTTGTTGATTTTGTTCATGACCGAAATCTCGGTCATCATTTGTTTAAGTAGCTGCTTCTTGTAGTCCACAGCTGGTATCTGTTACTGGTTAACGTATTTATCGAAAATACCTTCACCTTCGCCTTCGTAAAGCTCTTCAATTAACTCCTGTGCTTCACTTAGTGACTTACCTTTCTCCAACCATCGTAAGTAGGTGTCTTGAACTGTTAAGTAGAATGACAAGTCTTTGCCTTCTAAATAGTTGGCAGGTGTCGGTAGTCCAGCTTGTTTCCATCTGTAAGGCTTAACACCTGTTGATGTCTTGCTGACCACTGCGTTAGTAATTGAGAAGAAGATCTCAGGAGCCATTTTGTTGAAATGTGTGTTGTACACTTCGTTCAATCGGTCTTTATTCTTAACAGTTAAGATGCGAGAGGGGTTGTACATGTAAAGACTTTTAAGAGCTTTCTCGCATAGCAAGAAATATCGTCTGATAACTGCCCCGATTTCATTCTTCTCTTGAAGACCAAGCACCTTTGCCGCATCAACTGTGAGTAAGTAATCAACCTTTGGAGAACCACCCTTTTGTGGCGAGTAATCAATTTTGATTAGTGGCTCGTAATCAAGACCCTTGGTGAATTTATTGTCTTTGATTTTACGATCAATCCAAATACTGAACTGCGTCTTAACTCCGAGTTGTTCGTGAAGTGTACGAGCATCAACAGAAGCCTCGTGGATTTCAGCATCAGTGATAACAGGAACCTTAGTTCGATACTTGTGCATCGCTTTGGCTTCATCGAATGTAAAGCCGCAGATTGTTTGAAGTTCTTTCTTTGAAATGGTTGATAATGATTTGATTGGTTTTGACATATTGATGTACTCCATAGTTGAAGCAATCACTACATTTTGTGGTTTCCTTTTGGCATTGCTTAGTTGTTGTGTTTTTAAATAATGACGCTCACTTGCGAGCTATTTGACTTGTTCAGCTCTCCAAGGCTGAGTTAGTTCTTGTTCTTTCAATGCTTCGTACACACCAAGTGTCTTACTTCCGTATGTATAGCTCCCGATCATCTCACCTTTATCTAGCCATTCTTCCTGTTCTAAATACGAGATGATTTTAGAGACGTTGGAATAACCAAGACCCAGCTTCTTTGAAATGTACTCAATACATGGGATGTAATAGCCTCTGTTGACTTCGTGCCATTCAATCTGGTTAATGATGATGGAGAACACTGCCTTCTCAGTGAATTGTAAATCGCGCTCTCTTAATACAAAGCGTGGAATTGTCACGCCTCGTTTAGGGTTGCCCCTTAGTGTTGTTAATATGCTCATAATGTTAGTCCTCAAATAGTGGATGTAATGTGTTGACGCCCGTGAGACGAGCGAATAAGAATGGGGTGCCCTTACAAGAAGAGCGAATAGGGTGCCCCGCTAAGGAAAACGAGGGCTTCACGCAACTACCAGCCCTGTATGCGCTCACAGGTGAATGGGAGGCGCTCATACTGAGCACACCCTGCTGTTTGGATATGTCTATAAGGAATGTATAAACAAGAGAATGTGTGGATGGGAGGTGTGATAAAATAACCAGTCTCCCATTTTGTTTCTATACCTATTAAACTCTTTGTTTAGACGAAAGTGTGACAAAATAACCAGTCTTTTTGTTAAATAAGCCACCTGAGACGCCCTATACGCCATTTTAACAAAAGCAGGTAGGTAGGTAGCACTTTTCAAATAAGAGGCGGCATATCCCTGTTTATGGCTTGGCTCGATACATCACCCTCTCGCCTTGGTCAGTGACAATGTTGACGTATCCACTTTTAGTAGTTGCCAAGATGCGATAGGTTTTAGCATTCCTAACAGCTCTAGTTTCAGCGTGTTGCTCATACTTGCTCGCCCCTTCAATTGGTAGCCAATCACCTGATGCGTCATTGATAGTTAGGTTCAATAAGTTACTGTTGGTAGGTAAGCCAAGTTGTAGATTAATATCTTTTAAGATGGCAGGTAATGCCTCTTGTATTTGTTGTAATGAGTAGTTCATAATAATTCCTCCTTGATAAATGTAGATAGCCCTAGGAGCGCCTCAGACGCCCGTAGCGGGGTTTTATCCATTCTTGATACATTCACACCAAGAAACAACATAAACCCCGTCAGCAGCCATTCAGACCTATTAGCGTTGACATTGCGCCTATGGCACTCCTCCAAACACTTTGCGCTTGATGATAAACCCACCTCCCTCGCGCTCGACTTGATCATTAGCCTTGCTCAACCATTCATAGCCAACATCTAAATGACTTATCAGTACATTGCCATTAGGACTGACTTCATAGAGATAGTCTCTCTCGTGTAGCCAGCTTAGCAATCTAGCTCTTGTCTCATTTGGCTCGCTATCTTCTCGAACCTCTCCACTGTCAGAATGTTCAGCGTCATGTTCTCGCCCAGCATATGAGTTGGTATCTTGTTGTTCCACTTCTCCACTTGTCGCTGTGTCATGTGGAATATCAGCCCCACTGGTGTCTGGCTCTCGTCCAGTTGTGTTATCACTTCCGTTGTCTTGTAGTTGTTCGTTGCTCTCATTATTGTTGCCCTCATTCCATTGAATATGCTTAATTTGTTTAGTCTTGCTGTAGCTGTTAATAGCTGCCACTGTGCGCTTGTAGTCCCTATCAGCAGGGTCTAGAGGCACGTACCAGTTGCCTTGGTTTCCGTAACATGCCTCGTAAAATAGAAGCCCTAAACTTCTCAGTTCTTTCTTTGCTTTGAGCAGTGCCTTTCTACACTTGGTTTTAGATCGCTCCAATAGCCAACAATCAAAACAGCTATAGCAATGTAACCAACTATCGCCAACGTGCTTGTACTTCCGATACCTGTGTATAAGCAGCACCCATAATCTAAATGCGAGAGGAGACATTTCAATTTCCTCAATCACATGTTCTGAGCAATATCCCAGATAATTTCTGTTGGAAGTTTCTATGCGTTCCATAAAAGCCATTCCATACACCTCCTGTGTTATGTAAATGGCAGGTGGCTCCTCTATTGCCTATGTCGTTTTAACCTGCTGTTAATGTCTATGCCTGTGCTTGTTCAGCGTCCGTGTCAAACCCAACCAGTGGGAAGGTTTGAGGGAACGTTATTGAGTTACCTCCATCAACTGGCAGATAAGAGAACCACACACTGTTGTCGTTGATTTCCATTCTGAACTTCCACTCATTATTGGCTCCGTGATATACGCCATTGGTGTCTTTCTTCATTGCGCCAATATCAAACAAAGTGGTTAGCTGACTTTTCAATCTTAAAAAGAACCTCACCTTGTTGGATTCATCAGTCATATATTCCAAGGTGGTAGCCATTTCCTCACATTCTTCCTGCGTCAGTTCAATTAGTTCATCTTCCGATGGATCTGTAAACAAAGTAACTGTGGAACTATCATCACCGCCTTCTACAAAGCGTTGCTCAACATCTGGGTAAGCTTCTTGTGCCATTCTTAACATCTCATCTGATGACACCCTGCCTGCTTCAATCCATCCATCAGCGCTACCTAATCCTCGATTAAGGAAGAAGGATGACACCTCTGCCCAAGCATTAGTGCTTCTGCTGTACTGGGTTGTGATGTTTTCTCTTTGTTCTTCTGTCCCAGCATACTCGTAACTAAAAGGTGAAGTAGGTGCATAATAGGTATCGCGTATTTCATTGACTTCACCGCTGTAATACTCAACTACTGGGCGTAAATACGCTTCAGCTGCTTGTTTTGCCTCTTTATATTCAGCTTCATTAGCTTCACGAGCAGCTTCCAACAACAAAGCAGTTTTGATTATTCTCCAAGCTTTGCGAGGGTTATTCACATCTTCGTGATTAGCTTCAATTTCTAAAGAAGACCAATCACCAGTCCCTATTTCAATTGTTTGCCACTCGAAGGTTGTGAAATGTTGTTCAACACCGTCTCCGCTTTCGTCACGTGAAACTTGGTAGACGCTCACTCCTGACACATCAATATCCATCACCGCTTTGATCTGTTTAGCGAAAGTGTTAATTAGTTTTATTGCATTCATTATATTCTCCTTGTCCCTTAGGACTTTCCTTAATTGTTAGCACCTTTGGCTTTTCCTTTAGCCACATCTACAAGGCGCTTGTCTGTATTACTACTCTTGTTTGTATTACTGCTCTTGTTGTACCCGTTGTTCCCACAAACACGGGACTAAGTTCTCACTCAACCAATCAGCACCGAAGACAGGTGTTACGTGGTCGTACACAACTGCTCCACCGTCTCGTTCTAAGTAACGTCTGACTACATCAGATGGACGTCTGCTGTTCGCACAGTGTTCTACCCACATTGTTTTCTCAATCTCACATGGAGTTAGTTCCATGTATTCGTGAACTGTTAAGTAGTCTTGCTGTAGTGATAAAGTTTCCATAAATATTCTCCTTGCCTTTCGGCTATTAGTTAGTTAAAAATTCCAAAACACAAACACGAAAACGCCGACCCTCCAATTATTAAACTGGATGCCAACCTTTCGCGTATCATTTATTGTGCCTATCATACCAAGAGATATGGGGATTGTCAAGCACTTTTTCAAGTATTTTTCAACTTATTTTTAATTTATTTTTGTTTTCATTTATTATCAACCACTTACTCGCGAATAAACTCCACTGGCGTATGTAACTGGCATATTGCTGGCAGTCGATAAGCGATAAGTGGTGGTGTTGTCCCCGTGTCCCCATTCAGAGCGCTGTTATAGCGGTTATTAGGTCAACAGCCGATACAGAGGATGCCGCCTAGTAGCCCTGCTCCAGTAAGCAGAGGGTTCAGCGGGTCTCCAACGGTGTGGTGCTAAAGGTAGCATCAGCGCAAGTCAAAGAGGAAGCGAGGTAGTGAAGTGCCAATCGTGGGCTGTCGCTGGTTCACCGTCCAGATGTGTGTACGTGCCCGTGTCTGTGTGGGCGTTTATATAAGTATATAAACTCGATAGGAAGACAGAAATGTGACAGAAAAATTGAAATTATTTATCTATTTCTTTAATAGTTCCTAATTACATGCCCTGTGTTACTGGGTATATGATTGGATATTTCAAGAGGGAATGATGGTGATGATTACTCAATCGCATTTAAAAAGTCTTTACCAATATCATCCAGATACAGGTGTGTTTGTGAACAATAAAGGAGTGGTAGTTGGAGGGAATGGAAAGTACGGGCGTATCTACATAAACAAGAAAGCTTATAACACTTCCCATTTAGCAGTGCTTTACATGACTGGTGCCCTTCCCTTGTATCCAGTGGAGATAGTGGATCATATTAATGGGAATAGCAGAGATGATAGGTGGGATAATCTACGTGTAGGTACTTCTATCACCAATAACAGGAATACAGGTAAGAAGTGTAATAGCAGCGTGTATGGAGTGGGCGTGTATGAAGCCAGAGGGGACGAAAACAAGTTCAGGGCAGTGATAGGTGTTGGTGGGAAACAAAGGCAACTGGGGACGTTTGAGGCACTGTTAGCAGCACAGTTTGTAAGGAAGATGGCAGAGGTTGATTTGGGATACACTGACAGGCATGGGAAGGCTAAAAACTGAGCGATTAAACAACTGGCTATTGCCTTGTTTTATGGCACCTATTCGGTGTTGTTGACTTGCCAAACGGCACCACCTATAATGGCACTCAGTTACAGGGTGGAGCATTTAGCAGGCTTTTCAACTTGTTAACTATTAGGCGCAACATACCCAAACTTGACATGGTGGGGGTCGGTGGTTCGAATCCACTCGGTTGTACCATTCTCTATGAATACCAGCATTTCTCTCTACATTTCGATTGGTTTGTCTCTTTTGCTAGATATCCACAAAACAGTCCTGATTAATTATTTTCATATTTAATCTGCGAATCAATACCTTACTTGTCTTGTAAAAAGTTGATAACAGCAGTCCAACGGTATCACTGACGGCTCTCCCGTTACACTGACCATTCAGTCGCTGCTCTCATGACCTTTATACATTTTTATACTGCATCTATTTCGACAACATTGCTTTAAATACAAACTTTGGCAAGCGTAAGCAGGTGATTGGTTTTGCCATAACATTAGCTTGCTCTTAGTTTAAAAGGCTCATTGCAAATAGCACATCGCAATCAACCAACGCATGATCGCATGTTCTGATCTAAAAGCACGCTTTTGCGTATAAGTGTACGATGCTAACTTAATCTCGCATCCTTGAAACACTGACCACGATAATAGAGAGCAAACTATTGAAACCTAAATCTTTAATATTTGACCTAGATGACACCTTAGTTAGCTCAAACCTAGATTTCGCTACAATTCGTGAGCAAATTGGCTGTCCGCCGGGAAATGACATCCTTAAATTTACCCAAAACTTACCTCTGCCAGCACGTTTAGAGGCCGAAAAGATAATCTACGGTCACGAAATGCGAGACGCAGAGTCAGCTACGATTATCCAAGGCGTAGAACAAGTCCTAGCTGAACTTGCTAGTAACAGTATCAAGTTGGCAATCGTCACACGAAATTCAAATCAAGCAACACAAATCAAACTGCAACGAACAGGTATAAAGGTCGATAAAGTCATCACTCGAGAGGACGCACCGCCGAAGCCTGCACCAGATGCCTTACTCAGCATTGCAAACGATTGGCAGATTAAGCCACAAGACTGCATCTATGTGGGTGATTTTCGCTATGATTTGGAGGCAGCGTTAAACGCCAACATGCACGCCGCTTGGTTTTCAAATGGTACATCCCCTGCCCCTAAATACAGCGAGATGGCCCACTTTAGTTTTGCTCACTATGATGAATTTATAGAACGCCTCGACAACTACTGGCACTCTGCTCGCCGTCTCTAGGAGATAATTCCATGTTTTCTTTTTTAAAACCTGATCCTGTTAAAAAACTCGAGAAACAGCTAGAACTTATACTCGAGCAAGCGATGAATGCACAAAGAAACGGTGATATAAGACAATATTCTCAGTTAACACTTGATGCAGATAATCTTGATAAGCAAATTCAAAAGCTTAAACAGAACAAAAACCAGCAATAATGGTTAACGCTTCCTAGGGCCTTAGCCACTTATTCGATAAGCCCTAAAGCGCATCGAGATTCTCAAGTAAGTATTCAGCACGGGAAAGAATAGCTTGTTGTTGCTCTACACTTTGTCTATTCCAACTTTTATAGGTCAAAGCAGTTCGAGGGTTATGTTCAAATCTAGTTTTATGGCGTTGCAGAAAGTGCCAATAGAGCGAGTTTAGCGGGCAACTATTATCAGACGTTTTATCTTTTACGTCGTACGTGCATTCCCGGCAATAGTCGCTCATTTTATTGATATAGTTACCACTGGCGGCATAAGGCTTAGTTGCAATCAGACCACCGTCAGCAAATAACGCCATACCTCGAGTGTTGGGCTGCTCTACCCACTCTATCGCGTCGACATAAATACCTAAATACCACGCATCAACTTCATCTGGCTCAATACCTGCTATTAACGCAAAATTACCTGTCACCATTAATCGCTGAATATGGTTAGCATATCCATAAGCCAAACTTTGCTCTATCGCTTGTTGCTGACAGCGCATTTGTGTTTTACCGCTCCAAAACCAATTAGGAAGTTTACGAGTAGCATTAAGGGCATTGGTGTTGGAATAACTGTCGCCATTAACCCAATATATTCCCCTGACATATTCGCGCCAGCCAAGAATTTGCCTGATAAAGCCTTCAACTTGTGCCAATGATATCTTGTGTTGATTTTGATTAAAGGCATCAATTGCCACTGAGATAACTTGCGCAGGACTTATCATTTTACTATTCAATGCAAAGCTTAATCTCGAGTGATAGAGGCTCCATTTATGCTCAGATTTTGCAGTCATTGCATCCTGAAACCGACCAAAATTAGCTAAACAATGTTGGCAAAAAAAGTTGAGTAAAGCGATCGACTGCTTCCTAGTCACCGGCCACAATAACTCTGGTTCGGCCTTGCCAAAAAACGACACTTGATGTTTGTCCAACCGCTTTAAGATGTGGCTCACGTCATTAGCGAATGTTAATGGCACGGGCAAATTTTCGATATCAACAGGTTTCAGTTTTTGTCGATTTTCTTGGTCAAAGTTCCATTGCCCTCCCAAAGGGCCACGATCATCCATCAATATGTTGAAACGCTTTCGCATTTTCCGATAAAAGCTTTCTAGACGATGGTGTTTACTGGGCGAAAAGTGTGTAAATAGTTCTTCGTGAGAAAGTAAGAAATGCTCACTACTTACTTGGTGACGAACTACACCCGAGGGCAAATCAAAGCTAATTAGCTGTGCGGATAAGCGAAGCTCATCGGGTTGTTGGTATTCAAAAATCTGACTCTGATGTTTTGTGAGTAACGCATTTATCAGAGCAGGTAAATCAGCATAATGACAAGTTTCATCTAAGGTCATATAGCACACTTGATGACCCGCTTGACTCAATGCTTGAGCGAATTGCTCCATTGCTGCAAAAAACGCACAAACCTTTTGCACATGATGCTTTACGTAACTGGTTTCTTGCGGCAGCTCAGCAATTAAATAAAGGGCGCTATTATCGACCTCTCTATACCAGGAATGACTTGCGTTAAGTTGATCGCCAAGAATCAATCTAATTCGTTTAAACTGCTTCATTTGTGCCTTTCCTATTGATGATTTGACGATTACCTCTACAACGTTTTGAGCAATACCTCACCTCTTGCCAAACTTTTTGCCATTTTTTACGCCAGTCGAAACGCCGTTGGCACACTGGACAAATTTTATAGAGTTGATTTTTGTTACTAGGCTTATGACTCATACACACCAACATCAAGCAATTGGCCAGTCAGCTATATCGTGACTATCAGTTATGGATACATTGTTTCCTAGCCACTTTTTAGTATAAGTTGCGTCAGGGTCAAAACACACGGCTTGTTTATCTAGGTTAAAATGCCTACCGCCTCTTGGGTCACACCCTACTCCAGCGATGTACTGCCAGTTGCCCCAATTAACGGCTACATCGTAATCAATGAGATGTTGTTGAAAAAATGCAGCGCCAAATCGCCAATCCATTGCGAGTTCGTTCACTAAGCAGCTCGCCGCGATTTGACGGCTACGGTTAGTTATATACCCTGCTTCGGTTAACTCGTGCATTATTGCGTTTACCAGCGGGAACGCTGTGTTCCCTTGAGCCCAAGATACAAATCGCTCCGGGTAAAAACTGGTTAAGGGTTTACTTTTATTCCGCCCACGAAACTTGAATAATTGCTTACCTGACTGTAGTGCGGCCCATTGAAAGTATTCTCGCCACAGTAACTCAACATAAATCCACTCATTTGAATCATTAACACCATGTTCTGTTTGGTATTGAGTTAAATGCCAATACACTTGACGAGGTGATAAGCTACCTGACGCTAACCAGGGAGAAAATTTGCAGGAGTTATCCCAGCCATCCAATGAGTTACGAGTTTGTTTGTAGTGATCTGCATGCCCGTTTTCAAAGAAGCGAGTCAACTGTTTTGAAGCCGCACGCTCACCTCCACTAAACTTGGTTAATGAGTGGTTTGTAGCGGTTAATTGATTTGCCAGATTAGCGGGGAATATAAGTGATGTTTCATAGGGAATAACCGAAGAAGGCAGTATATCGATTTGTTGCTCCAACCTTGGAACAGAAAAGTTGCTCGCCTTGTGCCTAAAGGGCGTAAATTGCTTTGGCAACTTTTCAATCAACGCAGGAGTATCACTCGAACAATAGAGAGTATAATTATCAACCTCTATAACATTGATGTCAGGATTTCCCGCTATCACAGCTTTCAAAATGCGTTGCTCATAACAACCAAACTGTCTGGAAATGATTAGCGTATCAATGCTTGCCTGGTTGATGATATTACTAAGCTCAGCCACTGAATCACCATACAACACCTTAATACCTTGATTGATCTCACCTAGCGCGGTATGCAGCTCGACAAGGCAATCGTGGATAAATCGCCAACGTTTACGCCCCAAATACTGACACTGATAATTGTCTTGTTGAAGTAAACGATCATCGATTGCATAAACGCAAGTTAACGACTGAGCTCGAGAACAGATAGTCAAGGCTTTATTATCGACAATTCTTAGGTCGTGACTGAACCAGTACAAAGCGTTTTTCATTGTTTAATAAATTCTTAATCCAGGAGTTAAGCACCAATAACGTGCATTACGAACCCAACTTCCTGATAGTTCAACGCTATCTAATAAGCTACTGTTAAGCGACTCTACTTGCCTTAAATCAAGCAAACGTAATACCTAAGCTGAATGCGTGAATATAATATGTATTTACTTGATGGCACCACTGCAGCAAAGGACGTATCTTTT
This sequence comes from Shewanella sp. WXL01, assembly GCF_012263345.1. Taxonomy (NCBI): domain Bacteria; kingdom Pseudomonadati; phylum Pseudomonadota; class Gammaproteobacteria; order Alteromonadales; family Shewanellaceae; genus Shewanella; species Shewanella sp. WXL01. The sequence continues at coordinate 48,537 of NZ_JAAIKQ010000015.1, forward strand.
AAGCGCCAACCAAATCGCCACCTGCAAAATCCGGTACAATGTCTAAAGGTGGTCATCTCAGCAAGTTATTATTGAAACGCTGCGCTAAAGGACTTTTAGAATAAAAGGCAAAATAAACGCTAAAGGCGAGTGTTAAGTTTTTTAAATTAGCGAAGTTGAAGCTAAACCTTATCGTGGCATCAACGTATTAAGTACCAAGTGAAACGCTATAAGCAATCAAGGTAAATACATGTCGAACCCTAAAATGACCCAATCTAAAATCCCCTCTTCGCGTTTAGCAAGGTTAGGTAAATTTGGTGGCTTAACTGCCAAAATCGTTGGCAACATGCTTGTAGATGGCACTAAGGAACTAACCCAAGGCAAAAAGGTGAGTCGAAGTCGTTTATTATTAACGCCAGATAACGTCGAACATGTTGCCAACCAGCTCGGTCATCTACGTGGTGCAGCGATGAAGTTAGGGCAAATGTTATCCATGGATGCAGGAGAACTACTTTCGCCTGAGCTCAGTCATATTCTTGCTCGCTTACGATCTGACGCAACGCCTATGCTACACAAGCAACTCAAGGAGATACTCGATGAAAATTGGGGCGAAGATTGGCTAAACAGATTTTCTCATTTTGATTTAAGACCCTTTGCCGCGGCCTCTATCGGGCAAGTACATCTAGCCCACTTAGAAAATGGTAAAAAATTGGCTGTTAAGATTCAGTATCCTGGTGTGCGACAATCCATAGCCAGCGACATTGATAATGTTGCGGTGTTACTCAAGTTATCAGGGTTATTACCCAAACATCTAGAAATGGATAAGCTGCTAGAGCAAGCAAAGTATCAACTGCAAAATGAAGCAGACTATCAACTTGAAGCAGACTATATTGCTAAATACCAGACCCATATCAACACCAATGAGTTCTCACTACCTCAGGTCGTATCAGAACTATCAAACAAAAATATACTAGTGATGGATTTTGTTGAAGGGATCAAAATCGAAGAAGCAGTCAGTTATCCTGCAGAGCAAAGAAACAAAATCGTCGCCAATTTAATTGCACTTTTTCTACAGGAACTCTTTGATTTCAGATTGATGCAAACAGACCCAAATTTTGCCAACTTTTTATATCAACCACACACAGAAACAATCGGTCTATTAGACTTCGGCGCCACAAGAGCAATCCCAGAAACCATTTCCAAGGGATATCGTTCACTCATGAATGCCGCTGTGCAAAAAGATAAACAGGCAATGCAGGTTGCCGCCAAGCAAATCGGCTTTTTTGGTTCAGCAATCGATCAAAGCTACCTCGACGACGTGTTGGATATTTTTGAGCTAGCATGTGAGCCTCTTCGCGTTAACCAAGAATATGACTTTGCATCAAGTAACTTAGCAACACGGGTGAAAACCAAAGGCTTGGCAATAAAACAACAAAAACACCAATGGCATACTCCACCAGTTGATGCTGTATTTATTCATCGCAAGATAGCAGGCATTTATTTATTGGCAGTAAAGCTGAAAGCCAAAGTCAACGTGCACAGCTTGTTTCAGGCGTATGTGCTGTAGAGGATCAACTTTCTCGAGGCGTGTGAACATAGGTATGTTGTATGTAGTGAACGAGCTTGACTAAACCACTCAACATAAGGCCAATATGGCCACCCCAGTTTAATTACGAAAGAACCTTATTGCATACCGAGGCATCACTTCTCATCAGCCTCGAAATCCATCTAGCGATAGTAGTAACATGCCATGTTATTACTATCGCAGACTGCAGAAGGTTCATGTGTGTTAGGTTTCTTTTTCGAGAAAATCTACCGCTGTAAAATTACTTTTGAAGCTAAAAGCTCGTGGTGTATCTCCATTTTCCCTTAGATACTCTAGCTTTTCTAAAGCCTCATCTATTGACGGTATGTGCCCCTCAGGAACCCACCATAATACATAGCTATCCGTTGGGATATTATCGAACCATTCCTTTTTACGGCGAAGAAAATCTCGATGGTGAGTTCTAAAGATGAAGTTTTTCAGTGCATCAACAGATTTCCACACTGACATATTTACAATAATATTTGGGTCTTCAAAAGCCTGAATATCAGTAGCATCGCCACTTTCATCTTTTAACCGCCAAATAAAACCATCGCTAGATTCAGCTAACTGATTAATAGGATCTAAATTATCTACAAATTCCTTAATTTCAGGTGCGTCTAATGAATATTTGGCTTTAGCTATATTTAACTGTGCTAGGTGCATTAAATCCTCCTTGATGCCTAACGTCCGCTTAAGGGCCGGATAAAACATGGCAATACTTGCGAGTAACGAGAATGAGCCAAGCGTTTTGCGTCCTTTTGAGTACCCTGTTAGGTGAGTGTTTAATCAAGCCCTAAATCTTTTACAATATGTGACTTTAATGTAATTTGCTCTAACGGAACTCCATAGTCTTCATGCAGAATCCTCTTTAAGTAAGCTATAACCGGCTCTATTTCGATAAGAACACCGTTGTTTTGCTCACACGAATTAACGATATATAGAGCTAAGTCACCTACTTTTCCAAGTAAATAGGCGTCTTCATCTGGAATTGAAATATCATACTCTTCTTCAATTTGTATTAGAATTTCGACTGTCTCTAATCCCATGCTTATTCACCAAACGCCGCGTTAAACGGCTAAGTAATAGTTGGCTAAAATGTGTAGCGAAGCGGAACCGAGCCAACTGTTACGTGTCCGCTTATTTGAACCCCTTGTTATATGCCTAGCTGCACCACTCTGCTAGAGCATCACTTGATGAACAACCATGTAGCTTTAAATCTAAAGGATTTTCACCAAATGCGAGTGCAAATTCCTGCTTTCCTTCGACAGTTAACAACCAGTTCACGCCTGATCTAGCTATACCCCAAACAGTTGCTGTTCTGAACGTGTCAAAGTCAGCATCCTCAATTATTGTAGAGGTGACTTTTACAGAGACCGGCTCAATAACAGACTGAAGTAATTGCTTCGCGAGTTGCTCAATATGCTCCTCATAAGTTTTACCTTTCGGAGTAATAATCTGAGGCTCACTGCTATCAAGAGAAGCTTGAATTTTAGTAATTACGTCGACTTTTCTCATGGCATATAACGCTCCGTTAAGGGGCGGATAATGCGTGGCTATAATCGTGAGGAACGAACGTCAGCCACGCGTTAGACGTCCATGCCTTAAACGGCTTGTTATGATTCGTTTTGCGATTTTATTTTGTGCATAAATGAATACCCATCTACATCTCTGGGTAAAACAACTTGATGGTCGGTTTGCACCTTCGGGTTAGTCACCCAATCAATAAAACCCTGTATATCTGCAACAAACGCCTCAACTTCTTGGTTTGTGAAATTTACATTTAATTCGTTTTCACCAGATAAAGTTAATAGATCTGCATGGGCTAGTACTTTGTTGCGCCAATCTTTGATACCTGAATTTTTGTAAAATTCATACAATAGATCAAATTGATTTTGTAATAGTGAGGATTTGGTTTGATTGATAAATCTACGCAAAGACAAGTTTTCGTTACCCATACTCTTAGGTGGATCCATAAGAGTAGCAACTTTAAGGCATATTCTTTCAAGGTAAGCTCGCTGCAAGCGAGAAAAAACAAAGCCATTAAATTTATTTAATTCAGTTATATTGGCTTCTTGTGAAAATAACTGCATATAAAGTGTTAAATCAGTACATATACCTGTGAAGTATTGTTTAAGAGCTTGTAGTTCATTTTGGTTTATATCAGATAAGCTAAAATCTATTTGATTCATAGGATCAAGATGCGCCATCTCAGGAAACCTTTTGACGAAGTCATCAAAGGTACTAGTAGTTACTTTATCGTTACTCATTGACTTCCTCAGAATCATAACGCCAAGCTAAGTGGTGAGTAACTCGTGCCATGTCTGAGCGAATGCGAGTCGGCACGCGTTACGAATCCATCTTGAGCGCCTTGTTATACGATTATAAATTTCTTGCACAAACACAACCATTTAAAACCGAAACTTCAAATATGACAACAAACCTTGCCACTTAACTAACTACGCGAACAAAAATTAATTTTTGACCTTTCATCTACTTGTATGTGACGAGGTTTCAGCACACGCCTTGATTGCGTTAACAGCAAACTCACAGCGCGACCCAATCTCACTTAAAGCGAACGATTAAACTTAAATTGTGCGAGTTTGCAAACAGATAAAATGCAAACTAAACCGAGCCGAAACACTCAACTCACCCACTGAATACACCCAACTTTCCAAATCGTATAACGCCCTGCTAATAAGTGAACCAAGTGCTGGCGGGCGATTTGCTCAGCAAATGGCATGACAGCCTTGGTGAATCTCAGTTTAGCAGCTTGTTAAGTGGCATTTTCATTCTGTTCTACAGATTTCCGGATCTCCGGCAATTGGTACTGTAGTATGCCAAAAATTACAATAAGCGGAATTAATGCAAGCCATAATAATCCATCAAGAAACCACAATGAGGCGAAGAGGATCTGAATAAAAACATATAAGGTCAACTTGAGCAAAGATGGAAGTATGAGCATTTGCCCTATTACTAGAAATGGTAAACCAAAGAGCAAAGTACCAAACACAACAAGTGCTGGATGAAACCCAAGAGATTCTGCACCAACCAACCCTTGGTAGAAGTCATAACCAAAAATTACAAATATTGGAAATAGTGACAAAGCCAAATAGAGCGCACTATGCCTTTCCTTAGCTATCAACTTCGAATGTTCATCATTTTTCTGTTGAAGAGTCTTCATGCCATCTTTTGCCATTTAACGCCCTGTTAAGGGGCTTTTTATCAGCCTGCTAAAATGTGTAGCGAAGCGGAACTCAGCAGGCTATAAAAAGTCCCGATTAAACAGCTTGTTATATGCGAATCATGCATACTTAATTGTTTAATGCATAAATTTTATTTATTTC
>NZ_JAAIKQ010000016.1:0-48005 GCF_012263345.1 Shewanella sp. WXL01
GAAGACCAATTTATCAACCTGGGTGCTGGACTTAACTATGCCGGCCTTATGCAGGACAAGCTCAGCCTAGGGCTTGATTACAACTTCAGTAACTCAATTAGCGATACCTACCCTATTGGCAGCGACACAGGCGTGCTTTATGGCGATTACTACTCATATCGTCATGGTGCCAGTGCTTATGCCAACTATGCCATTGATGAGCAAATGGCATTGAAACTCACTTACCGCTATGAACGCTATTTCGATACCGATGCAGCAACCGTAGGGGTTAATGACATCCCAGGGATGATCACCTTGGGCGATATCAACCATAACTACAACGCGCACCAAGTGATGCTGTCGTTTACCTACAAGTTGCACTAATACGCATCGATTTATTCCCGGAGGAGAAGATTATGGAACGCAGAAGTTTTTTAAAAGCCAGTGCTGCACTAAGCTGTGCTGCTACTGTGGTCGGATGTAAAACGAGCTCTGATGAAGCTAATGTTAATCCACCAGAGCCGCCAGTTGCAGATGAAGTCATCAACTGGTCTGCATGTCTAGTTAACTGTGGCTCAAACTGCCCAATTAAAGTGTTTAGCCGTGATGGGGTGATCACACGTATTGAGACAGATCACGAGACCACCGACGAGTATGGTGTCAACCATCAAATCCGTGCTTGTGCTCGTGGCCGTTCACTTAAACAACGCACTTATGCACCAGATCGCTTAACTACACCGATGAAACGCGTGGGTAAACGTGGCGAAGGCAAATTTGTGCCTATTACGTGGGACCAAGCTTACTCAGAAATTGCAGCTAAACTTCAGTCTGTTGCGCAAGAGTACGGTAATGAGTCTATCTACTTTAACTATGGTACTGGCGCATACTACGGCTTTGCGTCAAACACAGCGACTTGGGGTCGCCTGCTAAACCTTAATGGTGGCTTCTTAAATCACCACTGGGATTACTCTTGGGCACAGGTATATTCAGCCTGTATGGCGACCTATGGCGATCAGTGGGACTCAATCGGTGGTTCTAGCCTGTCTGAAATCGAAAACAGCGACCTCTTCGTTGGTTTTGGCTACAACCCAAATGAAATTCGCCAATCTGGTTCGGGCGAAGGCTACGATTTCATCAAAGCACTTGAAGCCAACACCAATAACATTGAAGTGTACATGATTGACCCTAAGTACACTGACTCTATGCGCGGTAATGAAAACAAATGGCTAGCAATTCGCCCTGGTACAGATGCGGCAATTATTGAAGCCATTATTTATCAAATGATCAACTCAGGCTGGGTTGATAGCAACGCGAAATCATTCCTTGATAAATACTGTGTCGGTTATGACCAAGCATCACTTGAAGCAACCAAAGCCGACTTAGAAGCAAAAGGCGACCGTCATGCTACCCATATCGACGTAACTGATAACTACCACGACTACATCCTAGGTTTAGGTAAATACCAAACTCAAGGTGCACGCACACCAGAGTGGGCAGAGTCAATCTGTGGTATTACCGCAGACGATATTCGCGAACTTGCTGATAAAATCATGGCAGCAAAGGCACCTTACATTATCGTAGGTGGCGGTGTAAGCCGTCACTCCAACGGTGACCAAAACACTCGCGCCGCGTACATGCTAGCAATCATGACAGGCAAAATTGGTACCCCAGGAGTGAATACTGGCGCCATGAACAGCAGCTATTCATTCCCAATTAGTGGTATGTCAGCCGGTAGTAACCCAGTTGATGTAACAATTCCTGTTTTCTCTTGGAGTGACGCGATTGTGCGCGGCGAAGAGTTTACTGGCACGACTGACGGTGTGCGCTTTGCAACCAGTGGCACTAATGAGTTAGCCGACAACAACGACGCTAAGCTAAATAGCAATATCAAAGTTATTATCAACGCATCTGGTAATGCGCTTATTAACCAGCACTCAGACAGCAACGGCACAGCTGCCATCTTACAAGATGACACTATGTGCGAAATGATCATTGTTACTGACTGCTGGATGACGCCATCAGCCAAGTTTGCAGATATCTTACTGCCTGACACCACTTGGCTGGAGTCAGAAGACGTTGCCAACGACAGCTATGCATCAGGTCAAATGGCATATGCCACTATGATGAGTACCTCGCTAACGCCAGTGGGTGATTCTAAGTCAATGTACGACATCTGCGCCGGCATTGCTGAGAAAATGGGTAAAGGTGGTGAATATACTGAAGGTCGCACAGGGCGTGAATGGTGTGAGAAAATCTATGATGAAACCAAAGCGGCGAACTCCGATATCTCAATGCCTGCAACCTACAGCGAAGCGCAAGAAGTCGGTGTCTTTAGAAAGTACGCACCAAGTTCAAATGTTGCACTGCAAAGCTTTATTGCTGACCCAGTAGCTAATCCTCGCCCGACCGTCACAGGTAAAATCGAGATCTACTCACTGTCTAATGCCTACAAAGCGGGTACCTGGACAATCAAAGAGGGGGAAACGATTTCGCCACTACCTAAATACGTTGTCACTGCTGAAGGTTTTGAAGACAACGAAAGCGCTAAATCTTACCCGCTGCAACTATGTGGCTTCCATACTAAAGGTCGCACTCACTCAAGCTATCACAATGTGCCTTGGTTACGTGAAGCCGTTGAAGATGCAGTTTGGATGAACCCGGTTGATGCTAATGCTCGCGGGCTAAATCAAGGCGAGCTAATCCACCTGTACAACGATCGCGGCACCGTGGAACTGCCAGTGCGCATCACATCACGTGTAACACCAGGCGTTGCCATGTTAGGGCAAGGTGGCTGGTACACTCCAGACCCAGATGGCCGAGTAGGTCCATCAGGCCATGTGATAGACATTGGTGGCTGTATTAACACCTTGACCAAATACGCCCCAACCCCTGTTGTTAAAGGTAACCCTCAACACACCAACCGCGCACAGGTTGCGAAAGCTTAAGGAGCAGCATCATGACTACTAACGTTCAATATGGCTTTTATATCGACACAACTAAGTGCACAGGTTGTAAAGCTTGCCAGGTGGCGTGTAAAGACCGCAAAGACATTCCTGTCGGTATTAACTGGCGCCGAGTTTATGAATACGCGGGCGGGGATTGGGTAACCAATGCAAATGGCACCTATAACCAAAACGTATTTGCTTACTACACGTCTCTAGGTTGTAACCACTGCAATGAGCCAGTTTGTGTCAAAGCTTGCCCAACCGGCGCTATGCACAAACGCCGTGAAGATGGCTTAGTACATGTAGCAAGCGACCTATGTATTGGTTGTAGTAGCTGCGCCCGAGCCTGTCCTTACGATGCGCCACAACTTGATACTGAGCGCAAGGTAATGACCAAGTGTGATGGCTGCTTCGAGCGCCTCGCTGAAGGTAAGAACCCAAGCTGTGTTGACTCTTGTCCGCTACGTGCCATCGACTTTGACACTATGGACAATCTAAAACAGAAATACGGTAATGGTGACGGTCATATCGCGCCACTACCACCAGAAAGTATCACCTCACCTAACCTGATCATTAAAGCCAATGTGAATGGTCACCGTGACGGCGATATAGTTAACTACTCAGAGGTATAACAGTACCCTGCCGGCTAGCGTCTGCGATTTTGGGCGCTAGCCACCCTTTCTACATTTTTCGCACATTTTTTGAGTGATGACACAGTCTTGCATTAAGCCAATGTCATCCTTTTTGCCTAATCAGTATGATGGCAGCTATAGCACCCAACCATATCATCAAGGCGCCTTATGTTATCCGACAGCACTCAACATGGTTTTTATTTCGATACCCGCAAATGTATCGGCTGTAAAAAGTGCCACCGTGTGTGTAAGGCCAAATTTGATAGTGAACACAGCGTTAACCCAAGACGCGTCTACAAAAGCGACGGTGATGTCATTTACAAAAACCGTCATCAGCAAGTGCATTGCAATGTACCCACCTTCTTTATGTCGTTAGCGTGTAACCATTGCAGTGAGCCAGTTTGCGTGTTGGCGTGCCCAAGTGGCGCAATGCACAAGCGCAGTGAAGACGGACTAGTGCACGTCATTCAAGACATGTGTACCGGCTGCGGAGCCTGCGCCCGTGCTTGCCCCTATGATGCGCCGCAGCTCGACCCAGTAAAAAAGGTCATCGTAAAATGTGATGGCTGTTTTGAGCAGGTACAGCATGGCGACCGCCCATTATGTGTCGCCGCCTGTCCTAAGCAAGCGCTCGACTTTGGCACCATAGAACAGCTCAAACTAAAGCATGGTCAAAAGGCCCATATATCGTCAATTCCGTCATCGCAAATTACCTCACCTAACACCTTGTTGGGCGGTCTAGAGCCAAGGCGTAGCGCTAATCGTCGCAAAGGTAATATGGGCAAGAAGTACCCTGCTAGTGACTATGCCAAAGGGTTACTAACGAGCCCTAAATAGGAATAAAATAAGTGAATATACCAACAGAACAACTTCAAGAGCTTCAAGCGGTAGCGCGTATTCTGCACAATGTATTAATTGATTACCCAAGTGAACAGTCAGTTAACTATTTTGTTAAGCACAACCTTGCCCAGCAATGGCCAAATTTTCACGATGAAAACCCCGCGAATACTACTGATTGCGACCAAGGTAAGTTACTACTGCAAAAGTACCTTACCAATTGGCACGCAGACAAAATTACCGACCTTAAACTCGACTACGGTCAACTGTATTTTGGTCCAGGTGAGCCTAAAGCTATGCCATGGGGTTCAGTGTATTTAGGTGAACAAGGGATTTTAAATGATGACTCCACCATAGCGCTGATGGATTTTTACAAGCAGCAAGGGGTGAGTTTCGAGTTAAAGCACCAGCAACCTGTTGATCATATCGCCCTGTTCTATGCAGTCATTGACCAGTTAATTGAAATGATGCTCACGGCAGTTGCTGACAACGAAGACAGTAATGGCACCCAACGTACCTTGTGCATTTTACTGCAACAGCATCTGCTTACCTGGTCAGGTCGTTGCCACGAGCTTGCACAGCAACACGCGCAAACCGACTTTTATCGCGCTATTGCCATGTTAGCCGCCGACTTTGAACAAGCACTTGCTAATACTTTGAAGGTGATACCTGTCACTCAGCGCTTATTTCGCTAAAATCAAGGCACCAAAAGGCTAGTAAGTAAAAGTCTGATAATAGACACCAAGAGAACCAATCATGAGCGTTATTAAGTCCATTGGACAGCAATGGCAGAAAGCAGAATATGCCCACCAGCTAAATCACTTTTTTGCCAAGCAATCCAGTGTGCGTGAGCTGTTTGTCGCAGCAACACCTGCAACAACCGTCTGCAACTTGATTGCGGCTATGTGCCAGTTACCAAACAAGTCAGCAGAAGATGCACACCTTAGCTTGAATGAGGTATTCCCAAGGCTGTTTGATTGCTACATTTTGCTGTTTGTAAAACAAGCTGAACATCAACAACTGAGTCAGGCTGAGCAGCTGATTTGCTCCATCACTTTGATCTACGCTAAGCAGATACTTAATGATGCCCAGTCAACAACCGAGCAGACTCAAACAGATGAGCTAATTGAGCAAGCCAAACGCGTTGTCGCCGCCGATCAACAATTGGCAAAATCAGTGCAGGCGATGCGCCGTAGTCAAAGCAATATGGGAAAATATTAGCTCTCACAACAAATAAAAAAGGAGCTGTTCAGCTCCTTTTAATAAATCAGTAGTTTAGCCCAAACCTTAGTGAAACAAAGTTATGCTGGCGACTAGTACCAAATCTTATTGATGTACCACACCTTTTCACCATCTGGTGTTTTCACTACCGCCTCATCATCAACCTGCTTTTTTAGTAGCGCTCTAGCCATTGGTGAATCGATAGAGATGTAATCTTTACGACCAAAAATCTCGTCGTAACCGACAATGCGAAAAGTTAAGGTTTCACCATCGTCATTTTCAATCTCAACCCAGGCACCAAAAAACACACTGCCATCTTGCTCAGGTGCGTAATCAACTACCTTGGTATTTTCAATGGTTTTTCTTAAGTAGCGCACCCTACGGTCAATCTCACGCAGGCGCTTTTTATTATATTGATATTAGTTCTACTCTTATCAACGTACTAATAGCTGCAATACTACTTCTAACTATCTGATATTAAGTTAGCCTCTTTTTATAGTTGAGTCATTTGAATTAGTGAGAACCATCAACTATATACTAAGTAGTATGTTAAGAATTCCTTAGTATTTGAGGTGACCTATGAACTATGAGAAGCGATGGACGAGTTGGAGTGAGTTTTCAGAAAATAGTCGTCGACTCCCTGATAGTGATTAGCTGGAATGTAAAAATGAACAGTAGTTTAAACATGTTCCTATAAATATGACCTGTTATTACGCTAAGAACTGATCTGGATGGCGTAACTACTTCAAAAAGGCAAAGAAATGAGCTTCGTGATCAAGCGCTCAGTGAACTACAAATTGAGGACAAACCAGCCTCTATTTCGTTTTCCTGCGCTTTTCACCGAAAGTGGTTTGCTGATTTCTCATCTGAGATTTTTGCACGAGAATCGCTACAAATCTCAATCGTGGCTAGAGCGTAATGCCTTTGCCGTAGAGCTTCTCTTAAAGTTTATTGAGCGCCAAGTATCAAACTATTCAACAGCTACAGATTTACTTAGAGCTTTTGTTGAAGCATTACAGTTCGGAACTATTCAAGATGGCCAAGATGATTCTGGTTTGTTCTGGAACCCTCGAAGAAATGAGGATGTTAATGTTCTTCTTCGTCATGTTACGGATTATTGCGACTACCTCGACGCCGTTCATGGCACTGACTTACCCAAGCTAAACCCCTTGAAGAAAGCAACTCATGCAGAAGAGCGTTTGCAATGGTGTGCTTACTACAGAAGGTACAGTCGTAGCTTTTTAAATCATTTAGCGAAACCATCCCAATCGCAATACTTACTTGTTAGAAAGGTTCGTGGACCTGATAGACATCTAGTCGATGTAGAAAATATATATCGCTTTCCTGAAGACCGAATCCAAGACTTACTATTACATGGACTTGTGTCTGCGTCGGGAGAGCCGGATTATTGTAGTCAGTTAATCTTAATGTTAATGCACTTTGGTGGGCTGAGGTTGTCAGAGTGTTTCCACATATATACCCATGATGTGAACCTAGACCCTAAAACATGCTCAGCCATCGTATCGGTTTTTCATCCTAGTGATGGAGAGTCTCCAGATGAACGTTTCAGTAAACGTAATGAATACTTGGCTAATATATACCGGCTAAGTCCACGGAATGAGTATTCGAGAAGCCATAGGCTCTACTCAGGCTGGAAAGGACCTTTGCTTACAAATCGCAACCTGTCCTTTGATGTCATGTTTTATCCCGCAAGTAAAGCCGTTGAGTTCACTCTGTTACTACAAAAATACCTTTCGACTCGACCTGTTTCCAAATTTCCTTTCTTATTTGTTAACTCAAAGGGTAAACCTGAGAGTAAAAAGAACTTCCTTCAAAAATATATTAGAGCCGTTCAACGTATTGGGCTCGAGCCCTACAAGTCACTTGGGACAACCCCACACGCTCATCGCCATTCCTACGGCTATAGATTAAGCCAAGGAGGTTTTTCTCAGCTAGAAATTCAAAAAGCGATGCATCATAAAAGCCCTGATAGTTGCTTGGTTTACTTAAAACCTAGCGATAAAGAAGTACGTTTAATTATGAAAGGGTTATATGAAGAATAGAACTGAAAAATACTCAACATATTCTAAAGCAAGTAAAGCTGCTCAACTGCTGGGCATTAAAACATCAAAAGAATATAAACTACACTATAAAAAAGACTCTAGATTGCCATCAACACCAAGTAGGTGCTATGCAATTGATTGGAAAGGGTGGGGTTTATTCTTAGGAACTTATGAGTTAGAAAAGTATAATACAATAGAAGAGGCTTCAAAAGCTGCTTTTACTATAAACATTTATACAAAGACCGATTATATATTCTTCTATATTAAAGATGAACAGTTACCCAGCAACCCAGAGTCTTATTATTCATCCGATTGGAAAGGCTGGGATGAATTTTTAAACATTAAAGATAATACACGTCATGGTCATTTATTTAGTGCAAGAGCATCATGTTCAATGTTATCAATTAATAATTATTTTGATTATAGAGAAAATAGATTTAAAGACCGTCACCTTCCTGCATTCCCTAATTATGTATATGAAGATGAGTGGTTAGGCTGGGTCGATTTTTTTAGTCCAAAAAGTGGTGTTGATGTATATCTAAGTCTAGAAGAAGCAGCTAGGGCTAGCATAGCACTAGGAATTAATAGCAGCATTAGTTATTCAATATTGTCAGCTAAGGACCCTCTACTTCCTAGAGACCCTACGGTAACTTATGCACATGAGTGGAAAAGTTGGTATCATTTTTTAAATAAGCCAGCCCCTTATTACGAAAGATTAGAGGAACTAATAATAGTAGTTAAAGAGCGTGGAATTATAAGCAAAGAAGAATACGTTAAATTCAGTAAAAATAACACAAGTGTACCTGCCAGGCCGGATAAGGTATATATTGATGAATGGCTGGGTTGGGGCCATTTATTTGGGTGTGGGGAAATTAAAATCTATAATAATATGAAAGATGCAAGTAAGGCATCAGTATTGTTAGGGATTAACACAATTAAAGACTATTCGCGACTATATCGAGAAGATCCTAAGTTGCCGGAGAAGCCTGAGCAATTATATGAGGAAGGCTGGAAAGGTTGGTATCATTTCTTAAATAAGGTTGAACATACCTCATACCAAACTTTAGATGAAGTGAAACTTGTAATTCAGCGTTTAGGTATAACAACGTCCGAGGAGTATAAAGTTCGTTTTAGAGAAGATCCTTTGCTTCCAAAAGAAGTTGAAAAAGTTTATCCACAGATCAGGTTTGATTGGATTGAAGCTTTAGGTAAATCACGTTTCTACACATTTGACGAGCTAACAGCACTTGTAAGAGTCGAAGGTATATCTACGCTGAGACAGTATTCTAAGTTTAGAATAAAATCTAAAGATGATCGAATTCCAGTCAAGCCAGAAGAGTATTACAAAGGAAAAGGCTGGACAAATGTCTATGATTTCTGGGGCACTAAAAGACCATATCAAATCAAGTATTTTACAGAGGAATGGAGTCTTTGGGCAGAAAAGATAGAAGAGTTCCTAAAATCTGCTCGTGGCGGGGATACAAAAGCTAAAGACTTATGTGAGTTTGTTCGCGAGTACATAGAACCAAATGGATTTGAAGCTTGTCCTCTCGAGTTTCTTAGTAGAGGCTCTACAAATATTCAACCAATGCTTAATTTGTTTGAACAAGTTCCTATAACACGTAAAAAGAAGTGGCTCTTTTCAATCAACGAATTTCTAGATTGGACAATCTCGAATTATCTAACTTTGGAAGACGCTGATACTGGTGAAATCACTCATATCAAAGGTGCTAAGAACCCTTTCAGCTACATTAACTTTAACGGTCAAGTTGAGACACGGGTAGTAAATGAAACGAATAAACTGGCATTGCCATATCAATATGTGAAGGCCGGGCGAGAATGGATTTTCCCTTCAAATTCTATAGATAATAATCTCAACTATAGAGACTTAGCTCACCTGCATCGCTTTTCATCGGATTGGTTTTTAATTGACGATGAATCGCTAATTGATTCAAGTGATCCAGACTGCGTATTCAAGATTGAAAATGGCAAAACCTATCTTTGGTTGCCAACATACTGGACCTATACGTATTCACTAATGCAACTCCCTGCCCGAGGGATGCAAATCGTGTATTGCGACTCTGGAGAGGCCGACAAAGAACTTGCCGACTTTAAGAATAGTAAAGTCGTTTGGAAGAAAAATAGGACTAAGTTATCAGGCCTAACCAATCGGCAGGGTATGGTGAGTAAATCAGGGAAAGATGACTTTGGCGTTCATTATACCTCCAATAAAACCAAGTTTGATGGTTCAGGGTTTACCATACCTTTTATGCCATTAGACCTCGCCTATTGGCTTGTTAAGCTGAGAAAATGGCAACAAAAGTATAATTCTATTAAAGAGCCCACCAAATGGTTAGATTGCACTCGCACCAATTTGAATGAAGTTCAGCGTAAGCAAAAAGGTATTAATTGCTTTTTGTTTAGGGACTATTTAGAAACAGAACCGGGTATATTTGCAGGAAGACTGTCTGCAAGGCTCGCCGCCACACTATTTTTCTCCGCAAAGAATGACGTTACAACAGCGACCTACCGTGGATTCAAATACAATGAGGTCATCAAAAGCTTAGAGAGTAGCGAAGTTATACCGCTTTCATACTTCAAATCCCCTTATACACCTCACTCAATGCGCGTCAGCTTAATCAATGCGTATGCTTATGAATTCGGCATTCCACTAGAAGTCATCATGAAGTTAGTTGGTCACTCTAGCATTATCATGACGATCTACTACACCAAAAGCGATAAGACCGGCGCAAACCTTCGTGAAAAAATGGAAGTAGGCGAAAAAGAAGCGTTAAGCAAAGCTAAAAAAACACTGAGATCATTTGTCGAGCAGCAAAGAATTGAAGAAATCAAATCACAATTAGTTAGCTCATCTGTCGAACAACTAAATTTAATCGACAACAGTAAGCCTGCATCTAGTTATCTATTCAAAGACTTTGGCATCTGCCCCGTAGGAGGGGCATTCTGCTCCGAAGGTGGTTGCCCAGTAGCCACTAAAGCGAACATTTATCACCCTGTTGCGGCAGGATACCTTGGTGAACAGAACTGTATTCAGTGTCGATTTTTCATAACAGGTCCAGCCTTTATGGTCGGGCTTGCTGCGATATTTAATGAGATTAGTCTGGCAGTTAACACTCAATCCTATCGCTACTCCCAATTAGAAACAGAGCTTGATCAAGTGGTTGAAAAAATTGAGGTTATTGATCATCAGCTATACAGGCTCAAGATTCAAAATTCAGAAAAACAATCTATTGAAATTAAAAGAAATGAATTGGTTGGGGAACGAATACACCTCAATTCTGAAATTGAAACTCGCGCCAAAAAGCTAGATCTATTTATGTCGGATATGCACGTCGTCCATCGTCACATTCGTAATTGCCAAGATCTAATTAACCAGCCAAAAGATAACGATACCCAAAGCTTGCAACTTATCGTTCCACAAGAGTTCAAGATAGGCTTTGAACTCAATGAAGTCAGCTATTTCCATCAGTTATCAGAAGTGTGCTCGAATGCAGAACTGTTTCACAGCTGTAGCGATGAACAAGCAGTAGCCAGGCGCTCCCAAATGATCGACAAAATGATGGTCGAGAACGATATTCAGCCGCAACTTTTCTTACTGTCAGAAGAAGAACAACTCTTAGTGGGGAACCAGCTAACAGAGCTAATGCTGACAAGGTTAAAAGGCTGGGAAAATGTCGATCGCCTGATGGATGGGAGTTTAAGCTTAAAAGACTTATCGATAGATAACCAGTTGGACGAAAAGACGATTCGTGAATTGTTTGAGAAATCGAAACCACTAAAAAGGATCGGTTAGCATGTCAGACATTACTCCTGATCAAGTACTGAGTCAGCTAAAAAAGAAAGCATCATCTCGGGTACAGCACTCATTAGATGCCGTGTTTACCATATGCAAGGAACAACAAGAGCGCGGATTGAGCGACTTTAGTTATTCAACGATAGCTAGACTTGGAAAAGGGCGAGGTGTCCCAGCGGCACAAAGTATCCGAAACAAAACTGGTGAATCGTACCGAACCTTAATTGCTAGCTTCAACTCTTCAACAAAAGACCAACGTAAGCCGGCACAAAATACCTCAAAAGGTAAGATGCACGCATGGATAGATGAACTAGAAGATCCAGTCGTTAAGCTTCAAGCCAATATTCTCTATGCTCAAAAAAAGGAAGCTGAGCGATTACTTAATGAAGTAGTGCCCATCAATCAGGTCATTGAAGTTTTCGATAACGTCGATGTGTCTGTTGGGTCGATTAAGCTCACCGAACTAGAACGAAGTGCTTTGGAATATCTAATTTCTACTGAGTTTTTACGCAGACATCAATTGGAGCTTGGAAAAAATGGCAGTATAGTCTCGAGTGATACACAAAAGTCTTTTTTCCCTGTCGCGACTTTGGATGCAATCAAAAAGGCGCTACAGAACTTATAGATAACTTGGATTGTAGAAGTGAAAACAAAACTAATCACCAGAGAAGGATACAACAAACTCAAAGCAGAGCATGACCATCTTTGGTTCGAGAAACGACCCGAAATCACAAAAATCGTGAGTTGGGCTGCGAGTCTTGGCGATCGCTCTGAAAATGCAGACTACACCTTCAACAAGCGTTTACTTCGACAAATAGACCGTCGTGTTCGCTTTTTGCGCAAATATCTACCCGACGTGACTATTGTTGATTACTCTTCTGAGCAAGAAGGCAAAGTGTTTTTTGGTGCATGGGTTGAAATTGAGAATGAAGATGGTGACATTAAAACATTCAGAATTGTCGGCCCAGAAGAAATCTATGGTGATGTAAAAGACTATATTTCAATTGACTCACCAATGGCGAGAGCATTGCTTAAAAAGGAAGTTGATGACGAAGTAATGGTTCGTACACCTGAAGGCGACAAAGAATGGTTCATTAACTCTATTGGCTACAACAAATCCTAGTTATCCTCGGGGGTGCTCAACTTGTTGGTAAGATTTTGCCATTAAACAGCCAACTTAGGAAAGGTGTCATATTTATGAAAGCAGTAAGTCTTGATTTTGTAACTTAATCAAGTAATGTAGGACTACGCTATTAAAATATGAGGAGAATAAAGATGCCTGAAGAGAAAAAGCATGGAGGGTATCGTCAAGGCGCGGGGAGAAAAACTAAATATGAAAAAACAATGGTAATGCGAGTACCTGAAAAATATAAAGAGGTCATAAAAGAGTTAATTGCCCACCTAGATAGCACGGCTGGACTCAGCCATCATTTTAATGAATCTGAATCAGAGCCAGTATACCTCCGCTCTTTAGAGGACAAAAAGCAGCATATAACTTTCGTGACCAAACCATTTAAATAACCCTTAGCAGATACTTTATGTTCAGCGAAGATAAGCCTAAGGAAGCTATCTTGATAAAGTTACAAAATCAAATTAAATGGCTTCTATGAATACCACAGTTATTTACCATTTTTCACTCCGTCCATGTTTTACTGATTGAGCAAACAATCTCTTTAACAACAAAGTTTGAAACGCACTTCTGGACATCAATGCATTAGCATCTTATCGAGTGGATATATTCACATTAGTATTTCTACAGAATGACTCTGTCAAAATCTGGCCAGTTTAACCAATGAAGTACTGGTCATTCTAAAACTTTATTTAATTAACTTGAGTAGCCCCATACGAAGAAGAAATGGGGCTATACAGAGTTGCTATGAGCTAAACTCTTTTAATTTTCCTTTAGAAAAGAACTGATATAGGCTTGGAACAACAAATAACGTAAGTAACGTTGCAGTAATTAAGCCTCCAACAATTACACTAGCGAGCGGCCTTTGAATTTCAGAGCCTACCCCGTTTGACATCAACATTGGTATTAACCCTAATGCTGACGTGATAGCAGTCATAAGCACTGGACGTAATCTCGACGTAGCACCATCAAATATAGCTTCTGCTGTTGTCAGTCCATCTTTGATGCGCTGGTTAATGCTTTCCACCATGACAACACCATTGAGAACTGCTACCCCAAATAAGGTAATAAACCCAACGGAGCTTGGAACCGATAAATACTGACCTGAAAGGTATAGAGAAAATACGCCCCCAATAACGGCTAAAGGAACGTTAAGCAGGATCAGCATAGCTTGCCCGACAGAACCAAACGCAAAATATAGGAGTAATGCAATCAAAGCCAACGATAACGGGACTACAATGGAAAGGCGTTGCTGCGCTCTTTGCTGGTTTTCGAATTGACCTCCAATCGATACTGAATAACCTACAGGTAATTTTACTTCTGAGGCTATCGTTGCCTGAATATCTTCAACTACACTTCCCATATCACGGCCTTGAACGTTAGCCTGAATAACCACTCGACGCTGCACATCATCACGCCTAACCTGTGGAGGCCCAGACTCAAAAGACACAGAAGCTACATCACCAAGTCGTACCCATGTGCCAGTTGGAGACTGTATCCTAATATCGGCTATAGCTTCACTATTCTCTCTAAACTCCTCGCCTAGACGCACGTATATATCATAACGCTCGTTTCCATTAATAATTTGACCTGCTTCAGCGCCACCAATTCCACCTTGAACCACTTCCATGACATCACCTACAGATAAACCATATCGAGAAAGTTCAAGTCGATTAGGAGCGATAACCAGCTGCGCTTCACCTGCAATCTGCTCAAGAGCAACATCTTTCGCACCTTCAATTGATTTTATAGCAGCTTCTATTTCTTCGCCTTTATTAGCGAGCACCGCTAAATCGGGACCAAATAGTTTTATTGCGAGTTGGGCTTTCACACCTGATAACAGCTCGTCCACACGAGTAGCGATAGGTTGGGAAAAGTTTAGAAGCAACCCAGGGAACTCTTCTAATGAGCGTTCCATTTTATCTTGCAACTCATAACGGTTAGAGGCGCTTGTCCATTCTGAAACAGGCTTTAGGCCAATATAAATTTCAATATTGTTCACAGGCTCTGGATCGCCGCCAATTTCTGCTCGACCAATTCGGCTCAGAGCATAGGTCACCTCAGGGAAAGCCATTAACTTTTCTTCCAATATTGGAGCAACCGCGAGCGCTGTTTCCAAACTAGAAGAAGGAGCTAGAGTAACCCTAAGGTTAATCGTTCCTTCTTCAAGTTCTGGCACGAACTCTGTTCCTATTTGTGGAATGACTGCCGCAGCTGAAGCGACAAGGGCCAATGACACAAAAACAACAACCTTGGTCTGATTTAAAGCAATTTTCAATGACTTTCGATACAGAATATCGATAGGTTTTAAAATCAAGCTTTCCCTTTCTTTTACCCCACCTTTAAACATAAAAGTGGCAAGTGCAGGAACAATAAATAAAGCAACAACTATAGCTGACACCACAGCTAACATAATGCTGATTGCCATTGGCTGAAATAGCTTTGCTTCAACACCTTCAAAACTAAACAGTGGTGTAAAAACAACAAGAATAATTGAAGTAGCAAAAAAGATTGGACGAGCAACTTCTTTGCCCGCAAGTTTTAACTTTTGCTTAATTTCAATACTTGTTTCATCGTTGCCGCTTTCCAGTTGCTTATTTAGATGTTTAAACATGTTTTCAACCATTACAACGGAACCATCGACTAACATACCGATAGCTACGGCGATACCACCAAGCGACATCAAGTTGGCTGAAACACCCCACCACGCCATCATCATTAATGCAATACCAATAGAAATTGGAATAGAAATCAGCACTAAAAATGTAGCTCTTAAATTCATTAAAAAGAGCGCTAATACAACGGTAATAAAGACAAAAGCTAAAGCAAGGGCTTCAACAACGGTTGCCACCGCTTTTTCAATTAAATCTGCTTGATCGTAAAAAGGCTCAAACCTAACGCCTTCAGGGAGTGCCTGGTTGATAAGCTTGGTCCTAGCATTAATACCATCTATCGTCGCTTTGGTATTCGAACCCATCCGCTTTAAGACTATGCCAGAGACAACTTCACCCAAATTTTCGACAGTACCGTTGTCAGCTTTGCGTGTCATTGTAACAGCGCCTTGTCTGATCTCGGCACCAAGCTCTACGTTAGCGACATCAGAAACAGTAACAACAACACCATTTAGTGTTTTCACAGGCACTTGCTGAATATTTTCAATACCTTTTTCACCACTTTCAAACCAACCAGTACCACGAATAACTAACTGTTCTTGGCCGCGATTCATGTACCAGCCACCGACATTGGCGTTGTTATTTTCAAGTGCTGAAACTACTTCTTCTTGTGTTAACTCATAGGATAATAATTTGGAAGGGTCGACATTGACTTGATACTGACGAACATTACCACCAAATGACAGCACATCAGTCACACCGTCTACAGGCATTATTAATAGTTTAATGATCCAGTCATTCAGACTTCTAAGCGCCATTGAATCATACTTGCTTGTGTCATCTGAAATCAGCAAATATTGAAATACTTGTCCTAAACCAGAAGTGTTGGGGCCCATCTCTGGTGTTCCAACTCCAGCAGGAATCAGTTCTTTTGCAGCCTGTAAACGTTCAAAGACTAACTGTCTAGCAAAATATATGTCAGTGCCTTCTTTAAATACTACAGTTACGCCGGACAAACCTGTTTTTGATATAGAACGCACTTGTTCTACATCCGGCAATGCATACATCACAGCTTCAATTGGATAACTAATCAACTGTTCTACTTCTTCAGCGGCCAAACCCGGCGCTTCGGTATTTACGGCGACTTGAACATTTGTTACATCCGGAAAAGCATCTAAATTTAACTTAGGTATAGTTATAACGGCACTTACTATTAACGCAAATAGTGCGATTAGTACAAGTAATCTGTTGTTAATAGACCAATCAATTATTCGATTAAACATGGTTGGCCTCCTTAGTGATTGTGCGGATCAAATCCGCCCTTAGCAATCTCAGATGCAACAAAAAAAGCGCCACGGGTGACGACTTTCGTTCCAGGTTCAATGCCTAAAACTTCTCGATATTCGCCAAACGAGCGACCTCTTGTTACTTCTACTGCTTTAAACTCATTTGGATGGTCTTCAATAAACACTGTCCAATCACCATCACTGCTTCTTATCAATGCTTCTTCTGGTACGGCAATGACCTCACTGTTCGATTCGAACTGAAAATAGACTTTCACAAACATACCTGAATGAAGCTTATGTTCAGTATTGTTAACTGACAATCTGACAACTCGGGTACGGGTGATAGGGTCGATTGTGTGAGCTTCTTGTATTACATTGGCAGGATATTTATAACCACTTACTTCAACTAGAGCAGCACTCCCTAACCTGATATTGAGTTCTTTATTTGGAGGAATGTTAGCTTTAACCCATAGTTCTTTCTCATCTGCCAGTAACATTATCGTTTCACCTGATTCAATTCGCTGTCCTTGCATAAAGTCATCCTGCAAAACGACACCTTCTCGCTCAGCAATAAGCGCATATTGCCCAAACGTTGAGTTATCTTGCTGATATATTTTTTCAATTGCCTGTTGAGTCAAACCAAAAGCAAGTAACTTACCGTAAACTCCTCTATAGATGCTTTCAGCTTCCACAAGAGTTCGCTCGCTTACATTATCACTACCTAACTTTTTAGCTCGTCTCCAATTGGAAGACGCAATGATAAAATCAGCTTGCGCTTGCGCCATCGTCTCGCTGAACAATGTGACCAGTTCTTGCCCAACTTTAACGTGATCTCCTAAGCTTGCATGGCGACTAATAACTACAGAGTCAGTTCGAGGAGATACAATATAGCTCTTATAACCATTCGCTTGGATTTCTCCCGGAGCATAAATATTTTTAACATGCTTTTTAGGAACAAGCTCTTCAACTCTTATGCCTGCTAATTTAATTTTCTCAGCACTTAAAGTAATACCTTCTTCGTGTTCATCTTCCTCCATTGAAAGTTTCTGAGGAATATTTAGTCTCTCTGTAGCATGCTCATGCTCATTATCTTGAACAATAGTTGTAGTAGGCTGCTCATGAGAATGTTCATCGTGATAAGTGTTATTTTTGCTACTAGCCGATATTGGGGTTATTAAAAACACACCCAAAGTAATCACTAAGGTTGCCCCTGTGATGTGAAGGAAATTATTCATAATGTCTCTTAACTTTTATTAAACCAATTTTTGTTTGCGTGAATACGCAGTGCATTGAGCAAAGTTAAGCAATGGGGGGGCGATTAAGACTATTTGAGAAACTAAGAGGAAATAAAGTCAACTTATTGAAATTGTGAAAGTGATTTTTAGGTATGTTTAAGGTAAATGCTTCCACCAAAAACCAGCTGGTATGATTGCCACTACAGTGCCCACAATGGTGACAATCATGCGCATCATGTTTTTTATCATTCTCGAGCTGCGATGTATGGTCAGCCTCGTGATTATGGGTAGTTTGGAAATGTTCAGCGTCTAGTTGATGAGTCTCAGCAGCTACGGATACTGCAAATGATTGTAAAATAATAGATAATATAAGCAGTATTTTTAAAGCAACGTTAGTTTTCACAGCTATACTCTCATCGTTAGACGAATATAAAATAGCAAATTCATACACTAAAATCTAAGGCTATCATCACATCGTCCATAATTTTTTTTCCTTAGCATATTGAATTTTAAATGTGCTATGCGTCATCCCAAACACGCTTAGGGTATAAACTATCACAAATGAAGATTGTTGTTGGTTGAACTGAAATGCAAAACATGGCTTTCAAACCAAATGATTTTACTTCCTAGGAAAGTCTGCTTGGCAGCAAGTAAAAACCTCACTTGATTTCCGTGACCAAAATCACTTCATGCAATGATAAAGAAAATTGACACATGAACACTATCTGACTTTATTGCTCAAAGGCGGGTTAGACTATCTAATCATAACCATTTTTCAGCTAGCTTTTTGCTGATATGCTGTTTTAGCGAAACGAGTAATATTTGAAACAACTCTAAAATAATTTGGTGCACGTCGCAATTCGCTAACGGTTATACAAAGCAGTAACCGAACAAATACTTCAGGAGGAAACGGCTAATGAATTCTGATGTTTGGTTCAGGGCGGGCATCATTATCATATATGGCTCGTCTATAGATGCCTCTCCTCATAGCCATCATGCAATTCAACTTGCGTGGCCTCGGTCTAATTGTGGTTGTACATTCGATAATAAGGAAATTAATACTGCAGTAGTTATTGATTCTAACACTCAGCATCAGTTAAAAATGGATGAGGGGTGGATCTTACTAGTCGAACCCTCCAGTGAGTTAGGTGTTGCATTGAAAAAAAAGTTGGAAGGAAGGCCATCAAGGCGATTTGAAGGCTCAAGTCTCTCTTTCAACCATCCAAAAAACAGTCGTGATTTGATGGAACACCTATCTTCACTATTTGAAAGTCTAGGTCTCTCGACCATGTTAGCGCTTTTCAATCAAACACAAACAACAGACCCTCGCATTAGGACGTTACTGATTGAACTCTCTCAATGCTTAGACGGACAATGTCTAAAACCAAACCATTGGAGAGCATCAGATGTTGCTAAAAAGCTTGCTCTATCGGAAAGTCGATTTCTCCATTTGTTTAGTGAGGAACTAGGCATTCCCTGGCGCCCCTACCTGTTGTGGTGTCGAATGATATGTGCGGTAAGAGCGATATTAAAAGGAGCATCAGCGACAGACGCGGCATACATGGCAGGTTTCTCTGACAGCTCGCACTTGAGCCGAAGTTTTAGAAAAATGTTTGGAATGACAATTCGCCAAGCAAAGAGCGTTTTTCAAGAAAGTTAGCCAGTTTATTCAATTCTTATCTTCTCCTTTTGTTTACTCTCTATAGTGTATCAAATAGAGGAGATATTCATGAATTTGGTCTCTAAAAAATATTTACAAGAAACAACAATGCTAGATTTTAAGCACCCAGACATCCAAGAACTAGTTGAGAGAAAAGAGTGGAATAAGCTTTCTCAGTACGAGGCTATTGGTGCAATTTACAAGTATGTCCGAGATGAAATTCAATTCGGTTATAACAAAGATGATCGCTTAGCAGCGAGTCAAGTGCTAAGAGACGGCTACGGGCAATGTAATACCAAAGGTACTTTATTGATGGCATTGTTACGTGCAGTAGGTATTGCAACACGCTTCCATGGTTTTACTATTTTTAACGAACTGCAGCGAGGAGCGATACCGAACTACCTATTTGTGCTCGCGCCAGAACGTATCATTCATAGTTGGGTAGAAGTCTATCAGAAAGAGCGCTGGATTAATCTAGAAGGCTATATTTTAGATAGTGATTACTTAAAACAGGTGCAAAACAGATTCGCTGAAGTTAATGAATCATTCGCAGGCTACGGAATTTCTACCAAATGTTTATCCAATCCTAGTATTGATTGGAAAGGAGAAGATACCTATATACAAAGTGAAGGGATTGCCGACGACTTTGGCGTTTTTTCGCAACCCGACGACTTCTACTCTATACATGGTAGTAACTTGTCAGGTATAAAAAAAGTGCTATTTCAATATGCTCTCCGCCACTTAATGAACTGGAATGTAAATAACATACGAACAAAAGGGATTTCAAACATCCGATAGACTAATATAACTTGCCGCATAATCACTACATAATTGCAACCTGAATACAACTTAAGGCAATAGCTCTTTGACGTCACACCCCAAAACCTCAGCGAGTTGATAGGCTTTTTCTAGTGTTATGTTGACTTCACCACGCTCTATTCGTCCCGCATAGCTACGATCGACATCAGCTAATAACGCCATTTTATCTTGTGACATTCCAAGTGACTTGCGCTTATCTCGTAATTTCATACCAAATTGAATAGCTAAGTCTTTCATTTTTAACCCCGTTAAAAAGAAAGACTATCCAAAGTTGCGGCTTATAAAGCCACGGATTATAATCCTCATTTATTGATATGCAGCTTTCCAAGCTTACAGAGTTAGCAACAAAGATCATCTTTGCGAGAAATTAATGTCAAAACCATCCATCAAGATTAACGATCAGATAAATTCAATTCTCAGAAATGAAAACTTTGACGATTTCAGTGTGACACAGTTACGTGACGCATATTTAGCTAAATCTTCAATAATCGTAGAGCCCATTGAGGCTCGCAAATATGTTTACAGGCAAATTCATAGGCTAGTTAAGAAAGGTATACTGCTAAAAAAAGGAACTAAGAACTCCAAAACACTTGTATACCAAAAATCTGAGCTATTTTATAGCACTCACTTCATCGCCCAAAGCTCAACTGTAGGTAAACAGATTCATTCAAAAAATGTTGACACAGCAGTCCAACAACTTGAAAAACGCCTCAAAGAATCTGAAATTGATCTACTCACTAGCATTGGCGAGTCAGAAGAATATATGAGGTTGTATCAATCCTTCCCAGAAATGAAAACACATCTTGAATCCAAGTATCTACAAGCCCGGGAAAATAGCTCAAAACTACTCGGGCAAATCCGAGCAATTAAATCTGTTATCGCCGAACAGCAAAAGTAACCATTATGCAACTAAGACAATGGCAATCAGAGTGCATCAATCGTGCTCTAGAGCACTTTAATACTCAAAATAAGCACTTCCTTTGTTTAGCGACTCCAGGAGCTGGTAAGACGATAATGGCTTCAGAAGTCGCTGCTCAACTACTTAAAGAAGACCTAATCGATTTTGTGCTTTGCTTTTCACCTTCGATAAATATATCTCAAGGTATCAAATATACTTTTTCGAAACGGCTAGAATGTCGTTTCGATGGTGTTATCGGTGCCGTTGGTTGCTCTTATACTTATCAAAGTATGCTGTCATTCAACGAAGATTTTTGGCAGCTACTAAACCGGAATCGAGTGCTTGTCATTTTTGACGAGATCCACCATTGCTCAGGCAGCACTCTAGAAGATGCTAATGCGTGGGGAGAAGAGATCTTACTGAATATTCAAAACCAAGCCGAATATACTTTAGCGTTGACTGGTACTCCGTGGCGCTCAGATCAAGCACCGATAGCTTTATCACGTTATACAGACCCTGACAACCAGATACAGTGTGATTATATCTACGGTTTAAAGGAAGCAATTACAGACGGTGTGTGCCGAAGCCCAAAAGTCGTATTAATTGATAATAAAAGAATTTCGGTTACTGACGAAAAAAACGAAACAAAGACGTTTAATAGTCTGGATGCTCTATTCAGAGGCTCATCAATTTCTTATCAATCGGTCATCAAAAATGATGTAGCCATTCGGCATGCCCTTACACTGGCGACTAACAAGCTCGATGATATAAGACTGCACAACCCTAATGCTGCTGGACTAGTCGTTGCATCATCGATTGAGCATGCCACATACATTTTGAATCTTCTCAGAAATGAGTATTCGCAAACTGCTGAAATTGTTACCTATAAAGAACAACACCCCTCAGTTAAAATCAATGAGTTTAAAAACAGTCCTACAAATTGGATTGTGAGTGTTGGCATGATTAGCGAGGGAACGGACATTCCTCGTCTGCAAGTATGTTGTCACCTAAGCAGAATCAAAACTGAGCTCTATTTTAGACAAGTTTTGGGCAGAATATTACGTAAAAACAAAAGTAAAAACCAAGAAGCCTGGCTATACACATTCGCTGTGCCGGAGCTTGTCGAATTTGCTAACCGAATAGCAGAAGAGATACCTGATAAGCCAGTGGTATTTGGTCTGTCAAAAGATACTGAAATAATACAAAGCAAAGCTACGCGCTTCACTTTGCAATCGAAAGACATGCCATCAACAGCTATGAAAAAACTACAACTTGGACAAGCCTACCTTGATGAGCAAATGACATCACATCTGGCAGAGCAGGTATCAACAGCCCACTCAAGACCTGAAGCACCTTTGTCATTTGAGCTTCTCGGTGGTTTTAGAGAAAAGGTCGTTTCAACCTTCAACTCACCGTTCTAAGCCCTCACAGCAAAGTATGCCACTACATCAGAGCTTATCTAGTTTATTTTGGACACAAATGAACCACAGCTTTTGCTAAATTAGCGCCTAACAGACAATCTAAGGTATTGCAAATCCTCTTATTGATTGGCCAAAATCACACATCCACTACAGGTATCACAGGTTAACGTTCAGCTATATAGTCGCAAAGCTTGAAATGAAGGCGGTTACCTTATTCTCTGAACGACATCCACATAACAATCCCTTCCCAAGCAGTACTTGAACTAAAACTAATTAGTATATCAATATAGTATCGATACTATTTTTAAAATATTATAAAACAACCCCTTGTAACGAATTAGTATCTCTCCAATACTTCTAACTGCGAGTCAGCGTTTTCACTGCGATCACCAAGGCTTGCTGCCCACGCGACCTTCTTGGTGATTTCTGGGCGCTCTTCACGCCACAAAAAATCCAGTTCTTGTTTTAGTTTGTTAAACCCTTCTCGGGTGACAATTTGAGTTCGCATATACCTAAACTCGTATTCCTTTTAGCCTGGCTTGAACGCCACGTCATTTATCTCTATTGATATTGGCATGCAATATAGCATACTCGCTGCCTACTGCGACTAGGGTAAGCTTGGCGACCACCATGCAGTAAACAACAAAAAGAGCGAGGAAATGTCATTAATGTGATCGCGATTACGCTCAGTTATAAAGCTTTGATGTCAGGTCACAACGCGATGATTTTGAGTAATTTAAGATATGCTAAAGCTCTTAAAAACCAAGTCATTTTGCTAAATCTAAAACCAGAGTCCACCAGCTTAACCACTCAGCTTTTACCCTTGCGTGTCATGTTCTGGCTACTAAAAATAGGCCTAGTACATTTTGCTGCAGACTTGTTTGGTTTATCTGCACCGCCCAAAGACATTTACCTGCTATTTGCTGCAGAAGCATTCTACCTTGCAGCCAGCTTTATCTTGCGTAACTATCAACACAAACATTGGGTTTTCATTTCTTTAGTCATCGATAGCATATTTTGGCTGATTTGGCTGCATCTCACAGGCGGCGCAACTAACGCCTTTGTCTCACTAATGCTACTACCCATTGCCATTGCTGCAGTCACTCAGCCAGCATGGGCGCCCTGGTCGCTGACCTTACTCACCACATTAGGCTATAGCTTGATGATCTACGCTATTCCCGAGCATCATATGAACCATCATGGCATGGACATGCGCTCGCACTACGTTGGTATGTGGTTTAACTACCTTATTTCAGCGCTGGTACTCACCATGTTTGTGGGCTTTATTGCCCATAAAATTCGCCAAAAAGATGCAGAGCTAAGCTACATGCGTGAATCACAGTTGCGTCAGGAAAAACTATTAGCTTTAGGCACATCCTCGGCACAAATGGCGCATCAACTCGCTACGCCACTCGCCTCATTGCAATTACTCGTCGATGACCTAAATGAAGGCGAGCAACCACAAATAATCGCCCCTGAAATGCAGCAGGCACTCAGCCGTTGTCAGCACACTTTGGATAACTTACGCCATGCCACCAACGCCATTCGCGAACAAAAACAAATAGTGATGCCAGTCACCGAGCTCGTAGGGTCAATCAAAAGCCAGGTGTTGCTGTTAATGCCTGAGTTAAACCTGGAAACTCACATCAGCGAAGCTGCGCAAACCAGTATGATAACGACCGATGTCAGTCTGATACCTGCGCTACTATCACTAATTGAAAACGGCGCTAGAGCCAGTGCCGAAAATGGCCTTGGCCATAAAGTAAGCTTTGATATTGACCAGGAAAGTGAGCAACTGTTTATCTCGGTGACAGACTATGGCAAAGGCATTGATAAAAGCTTAATCAAACAGCTCGGGCACAGAATAATTGAAGCGCCCAAAGGTATGGGCATTGCCCTGTTATTATCCCATGCTAGTTTTGAGCGCCTTGGTGGGCAGCTCATTATGAGCAGTCTTCAACAAGGCGGCGTTGAAGCTAGAGTGACATTACCCGTGTATGAAAAATAAAATCCTAATCATTGAAGATGACCAATCACTGGCGAATATTTTGAGTCGTCGCCTAGCCCGACATGATTTCGAAAGCCATCCGTGCACAGATGCAAGTCAAGGTTTACTGCTGGCGCGTCAGCTCAAACCTAGCCATATTCTGCTAGATATGAAACTTGCTGAGCACAATGGCCTAAACCTGATCACGCCACTTCGGAACTTGCTACCCAACAGCGTGATAGTGCTATTAACCGGTTACGCCAGCATAGCAACGGCAGTAGAAGCGATTCGCCTCGGCGCCGATAACTATCTAGCCAAGCCAGTAGACACCCAAACCTTATTAACTGCATTGACTGAAAAATCGCCATCACAACTTGGTAGTCAAGCCAATCAAGCAACAATATGCGAACCCGATGAGCAACCTCTAACCACGAAGCGTTTAGAGTGGGAGCATATTCAGCAGGTTCTCAACGCTAATGATGGCAATGTGTCTGCTACCGCAAGACAGCTCGGCATGCACAGGCGAACCTTGCAGCGCAAGCTAGCAAAAAAGCCCTGCGCAGAAAGTCGCAGCGCTATAGCTTAATGACGCTCAGGTTAAACGGTAATTAGATTTAATGGCACTTAGGCTAATTGGCAGTTTGATTTAAGCGTAGTTTTAAGTAAAAGCACTTGGGCTGGGTAGCGCTTTTGTCAAACATAGCTACTCTTAGTTCTACCTAATATGTTTCTCATGTAAAAACTTGTACAAATAAAAGGACTTATATGTACAACTCAAACCTTTTCAATATCTGTAGCTTATTGTTTAGCTCAACGCTAAAGAGTAGCTTTCTGCTCAGTGTTAGTTTACTTGTCCCGCTTGCCTGCGCTGCAAACATTACCTTTGCCAACACTTTCAAGAATCAAAATCTGCCCACTACCTACAATCAACTACATCCTCTTTATCGGTTACAACCTCTCATTATGAATCTTGACTCTGATACTAGGCAGCAATGGATCTATCTTCTGGCAACAAATGAATACTGGCTATTTGAATTTGAGCTTTGGCGCGGTGAGCCGTTAAGCATTATTCCTACGACTGTCGAGTTTGGCTCGTACTGTATTGAAGGTGAGAGCTTTTCGTTATCACCTGCATTTTTTGCCAAGTTAACAGACTATTGCCGGTCAAACCTATTTGGCCGCAGTACTATGCCTCAGCCGCTAAAGTGTAACTACCATCAAATAGCGCACCCAAGACTCAATCAAATAAGCATGCTTTACTACACATTACCAAGCAGGCTATTCATTCAGCATAGGGTTAAGCCTCAGTTACAAGTAGGTGATGGGTCTGCACCAGGGCAACTAACATTATTGCCTACAGCTCTCTATCAAGATAATGCAAGCGCTCTGATAACAATGGAACACCTATTCATTTTTCAACTCAGCTATCAAGCCGATAGTCAGCTAGCCGTAATACCAATGAACTACTACCAATGATCCAATACCATTAAGCAGCGACTATCGAACTGATATAAACATCTGGCCCAAAGCACTGCCTCGCAAAATCTGTTTAAGCATCAGCTTGATTTACTTAGCAATAAACCTCTCGGTCAATCTTTTTAACCGGCTCCTACGGGGGCTACAAATCGATACATGAGTAACAAAAATGTAGCAATATTCTACTGCTGTGATTTAATTATAGGGCGACTCTAAATTAGTGATTAAGTATGACTTAGTTTTTATACTGTTTTAAGGAGAGAACATGTCTAAAAAACTACTTGCCCTGATGATCTCAGGTATTCTTTTTGGTTGTGGCAGCAGTGATGACAGCCCTGAGCCTCAAAAAGAACCTGATCCAACCCCAGATCCAGTCACCATTACGGGTAAATTCCTAGATAGCGCAGTCATCGGTATCGGTTACACTACTGCGACTCAATCGGGAACAACCAATGAAAATGGTGAGTTTAACTATGTTGAAGGCGAAAGCGTGACGTTCGCAATTGGCGACCTAACCTTCCCTGAAACATCAGCAAAAGAAGCGGTTACCCCGCTAGATATCGCTAACACTGAAGATGTAACCAATAACCAAGTGGTTAACATGGCGCGTCTACTGCAAACGCTAGATAAAGACGGCGACCCGAGTAACGGTATTACCATCACTGAAGATGCGGCAGCCGCTGCTGAGCCAGTCGACTTTAGCCAAAGCCCTGACGAATTTGCTGCAAGTAATGCGGTAAATGCGGTTATTACTAACGGCGGTCAAGACACACCTGTTGCAGAGCTTGTATCGGAAGAAGCTGCAGTAGATCATTTAGATGACACCCTAATCGAAGAAGGTATTCAGGTAGGTATTGTTGGTACTTGGACACCCGTTGAAGATGAAAATGAACTACTTGGTTTAGTCTTCTTTGATGACGGTACTTACATTCACTATGAAGTTGACCGTAATGATGAAGAAGAAGTCTCAGGTATGGAATGGGGCACCTACTCACGCACTGCTGATGATGGCCGCGTAGTTGCCGCTCAAACTTTCGATGAAAACGGCGACACCGGTTTAACCGACTTTGTTGTGGGTGACACCACACCGCGCCTATTTGCTAACGTTAATGAACAGGGGCAATTAGTTGCGGAATTTGACGAAGATGCTGACGGTACTAACGACGGTTCTTTATCCTTCAACAAGCAAGAAAATGACGGCCTAGTCGGCACCTGGGTTGCTGAGACTATCTCTGAAAACGATGGCGAGCCAATGCCTGATGAAAACGACATTCTCGCGTTTGTATTCAATGCAGATGGTAGCTACGTTCATTTAGAAGTTGACCTAGATGACGAAACAGAAGAGTCAGGTATGGAATGGGGTACTTACACTATCGATAGTGAAAGTAACCAAATTTCAGTGTCGATTACATTCGACGCAAACGGCGACACTGGCTTTAACGACATCACTATGGAAGGTGGTCCAAACATTATGTTGAATGTGGACGGTAACCGCCTAACTGCAGATGTTGACGAAGACAACGATGGCACCGTTGATACAAAAGTGATCTTCAAACGCCAATAATCGCTTGTTAGCAATGACTTAATTCAAAGGCCACGCTCAGTCGTGGCCTTTTGTTTTGCCGCGTTTTCAGCATAAAGTTAATTGAATTGTTACAATTTCAACCCTTGCGAAATATTAAGCTAAACCATTAAATTACAGTTAGTTAGGGTGAAAAATGTGGCTTAGATTAAAAATATCACCACTGATGATAAATTTACGCTACTAGGCTGCAACAAAAGTCGCTATATTGGCTAGGGCTATAAACGATAGAACCCCTGAAAGTAAAAGGAAAAACCATGGGCCAGGAAACATCTAAAATTCTTGTTGTTGACGACGATATGCGCTTACGCTCACTACTCGAGCGTTACCTTGTTGAGCAAGGCTATCAAGTTCGCAGCGCTGCCAATGCAGAGCAAATGGATCGTTTTCTTGAGCGTGAAAACTTTCATTTAATCGTACTCGACCTAATGCTACCTGGCGAAGATGGCTTATCTATTTGCAAACGCCTACGCCAACAAGACAATGCCATCCCAATTGTCATGCTTACCGCCAAAGGCGATGAAGTTGACCGCATCATCGGCCTTGAACTTGGCGCTGACGATTACCTCCCAAAACCATTTAACCCACGTGAATTACTTGCCCGCATTAAAGCAGTCATGCGCCGTCAAACGCTTGAAGTACCAGGTGCGCCAGCGCAGCAAGAAGAAACTGTCGAATTTGGTCAGTTCTCGCTTAACCTGGCTACTCGAGAGATGTTTAATGGCGAAGAAAGTATTTCACTTACCAGTGGCGAGTTTGCAGTACTGAAAGTTTTGGTTTCACATCCACGTGAACCACTATCGCGCGACAAACTCATGAATCTTGCCCGCGGGCGTGATTATTCTGCCCTTGAGCGCTCTATTGACGTACAGGTTTCACGCCTACGCCGCTTGATTGAAGTAGATGCTGCCAACCCAAGGTACATTCAAACCGTTTGGGGTCTGGGCTACGTATTTGTGCCAGATGGCACCGCAAGATAATCCACGGCAATTATGAAGCTAAAGCTAAAATGGTGGCAACGCCTGTTGCCCCGCAGCGCTTTTAGCCAAACAGTCATGCTGATTGGCAGCTTGCTGCTGATCAACCAGCTCGTATCCTACTGGTCTGTAGCGGTTTATTTTATTAAGCCATCATACGAGCAAATCAACCAGCTGATCGCCCGCCAAATTAACATCCTATTTGTTGATGGCGTGGTGATTGACCGCGAAAACCTCACCCTAGTCGATGCGCTAAACGCCAAAGTACGCGACGATGTAATGACTATCTACAACCAGCAGCAAGCACGCCAAGCGGGGGTAGAGAATGCCACTTACTATGGTTTTTTATCCGATCAAATGTCGGTATACCTTAACGGTCCTGCCGAGGTCAGGTTCTCTCAAGACGAGCGCCTGAACGTATGGATTAAGCCTCCGCAAGCTCCGTCGGTGTGGATTAAAGTGCCACTGACTGGCATGAATGAGTCGGACTTATCTCCCCTCACCCTATACTTACTAGTTATCGGTGCGCTCAGTGTTGCTGGCGGCTGGCTGTTTGCTCGCAAGCAAAACCGTCCGCTAAAACGATTACAAAAAGCGGCAATGACCGTGTCTCAAGGAGACTTCCCTAAGCCACTTCCTCTAAACGGCTCGAGCGAAATTGTGGAAGTAACCCACGCTTTCAATCAAATGTCGCAAAGTATGCAGCAATTGGAGCAAGATAGAACCTTATTGATGGCAGGTATTTCCCATGACATCCGCACACCGCTCACACGCATCCGTTTAGCAACAGAGATGATGGGTGAAGAAGATGCCTACCTCAAAGAAGGTATCGTTGCCGACATTGAAGATATGGATGATATTATCCAACAGTTTATCGCTTATATTCGTAACGATCAGGAACACGAAAAAGAGCCGGATCAAGTCAATCGACTCATCCAAGAAATCGCTCAGCAGGAAGCTTATCGCAGCGTCAAAATCGAGTTAGACCTCAAGCAAACCTCCGACACACTGATGCACAGTGTTGCCATTAAACGTGTACTCAGTAATCTGGTTGAGAATGCCTATCGCTATGGCGAAGGCTGGGTAAAAATCAGTAGTTTTGAAAGCAGCAACTATGTCGGCTTTGATGTAGAAGATAACGGCAGCGGTATTGATGAGTCACAAATAGAGCAGCTGTTTTTACCTTTCACCCAAGGTGACAGCGCCCGTGGCAGTATCGGCTCTGGCTTAGGCTTGGCGATCATTAAACGTATTGTCGACAGGCATCAGGGCAAGATATTACTAAGCAATCGTGAGAAAGGCGGGCTAAAAGCCTCCGTATTGCTGCCAAAAAACCTGTAGCAGGGATAGACAACCTGAATTGATCATCTAGGTAAGGCTCAAACGCTGCTGATACCTTGATAAATGGAACCCACCAAAAACTGAGAGCGCCACTATGTATAACTTAATAAAAACCGCCCAGCTTGGCCTATTATTCGCGACCACAGTTAGCCTTAGCGCTCAGCTATACGCACAGGATGATTCGCCTTTTGCGGTGTCGCTCATTTCTGGAATGGAAGCCTACCCAGAGTCGCCCGATAGCTCGTTGTCACGCGGCGTTGGCGCTCGGTTAATATATAGCAACCTTCGCTATGTTGACCCATATCAACTGGGTGCCAACCATTATGACATTCGCCTAAGTTACTTTTACGAGAAAGACTCAGAGAAATACGATGAAGACCGTTATCGTGACTCGATGGACTGGAAACTAAGATACCAGCGCCCATTAATGGCCTTTGGCGACAATGACGATTACTTACTGAGTATTCACGCTCGTCATGAAGGCCATTACAACAGCCAACAACTTGAAGAGTTCGAAATGCTCACCCTTGCGGGTGTGGCGCTTGATCGCCGCTTTGGTAGCGACAATTATTATGATCTAGGTTTTGTTGCCGCCCTTGGTTACAGCAACGAAGAGAAAGACGATGATTGGCCACGGGAAAATGGCGGCCATGGTGAAGATGTACTTGGACGCAAAGGTTATGGCTACTATTTAGAGTGGAACAATGCCTACACCTTCGCCCACTCTGGTGTGCAGCTCAATGCTACCCTGCGTACTTTCCAGGGTAACTGGAAGTATGACGCTGGCCAGTTTTATGTACAGGATCAGCTAAACATCAATGTTATCGTACCTTTGGCAAACCAAAATCACCTGCTAACTTTTGCAACACAGTACATTAAACGTGACTATGAGTTAGATCTTATTGGCTTTGAAGATGTGTTATATCGCGCAGCAGCTTCGTACACTTACTACTTTTAGTTAGATTCTACTTTTTTGTATGCAAAAACCTAAAAAGCAAAAAGGTCACAGCTATTAACGCTGTGACCTTCTCGCTTATATCGTCTAGCTATCCTCTAAACGACAATTTGGTGATTAATAACCTTTCTTTAGCTTTTTACTTTCACCTTGTATCGTGCGATACATCTTGCCTAATGCTTTATCTTTAGCGCGGCGCTCTGCCAAACTCGCTGCGTTCAATGCTTGCTCACGGGAAAGTTTTAAATAGTTAGTTAAGCGCCTTAGCTCCAATTCGCCTGATTCTATCGCTTGTGTGACCGCACATCCTGGCTCACCTTGATGGCTACAATCACTGAAGCGGCAATGCTGAGCCAAAGCCTCGATATCGGCAAAAGTCGTTGCTATACCCGACTCCACATCAGAAAGCTGTAGCTCACGCATGCCTGGTGTGTCCAGCAACAAACCACCAGCAGCCATCACATGTAATGAGCGCGATGTGGTGGTATGGCGGCCTTTACTGTCGTCTTCACGAATGCTGCCAGTTTGCAGGGTTTCTTCACCTTGCAAACTGTTGAGTAAAGTTGACTTACCCACACCCGATGAGCCCATCACAGCTAAGGTTTGCCCAGTTTTACAGTAGATAGCTAGCGCACTGACACTAGATTGGTCCAACGCATTAACGCAAACAACATCTAGTAAAGGGTCAAGCGCTTGTACTTGCGACTGATAACTATAAATATCATCACAGAGATCTGCTTTAGTAAGCACCACAACCGGCCTTGCTCCAGTTTGGTTTATCAGCGCCAAATAGCGCTCTAAGCGGCTTAAACTAAAGTCATGGTTAAGTGACATCACCACCAGCACGGTATCTAAGTTTGCGGCAATGAGTTGCTTGGCAAGCTTTGAACCCGGTGCTTTACGACTAAACTCAGTGGCACGCTCAAGTAATCGCACGAAACCATCATCGTTAATTAGCAGCCAGTCACCAACACAAATGCTGGGCATGTTTGGTGTCACTTGAATTGACCGGGCACCTTGTTCTGTAAGCAGTTGTAATTGGCTACGATGCTGCTCGCTCACGCGTGCAACAGAGCAAGACTCAAGTTCTGCTAAAGATAATTGTTGTTGAAAATATGGTCGCCAACCTAATTCGGCAAGCGAGTATGAAGTTAACATGGTAGATCTACCCCTACGCGATGCTCAGCACCTGCGTATAACAAAATTCAGTTTGGGGCATAATGTGCCCCGGTGACAGCACCGGGTATTGCAGGAATTAAGCGCTTATCGCTCCAACAACACCGGCGTAGTGGATGACAATCATCAAAAATCCTCGCTCAGTGATTAATGGCGGCATACTAACAGCTCATATTCTACATGGCTAATGTAGCTGTATAAAATGTCGACGTAACTCACGCAAATCTTACCTTGTCAGCTGCACATACCTCACTAATGCTCATAGCCAAACATTCATTACCACTCCTCGTAACCACATCATCAGGTTGCATATGCAACAATATACTAACTAATTGAACATTATCACTCATTCCATTACAGCAACAGAACACTAAAAACACACCAATTCAAACTATTAGCGTTTTTTTGGCTCATTAAACCGTCTAGCGTTCCGCTTTGCGACTAATTGGATAAAATAGCGCCGATCTGACAAGTTGGACTGATTTTTACCTTCTCATTGCCTCAGAGTTGCTCAAGCCGTTGTCGGCCGACTATGTTTAATTTACTAAAAGGGTTTCCAATGAAGTACTCACTCAAAAAGCAGCAGGGTATGGTGCTGTTTTTCGCTTTAATAATTTTAGTACTGATGACAATTATTGGCGTCACGCTAGCCAGTAACTCTAGCCAATCACTGCGCATGGCTGGCGCCAGCTCTGAACGCGTAGGCGCTAAATCTGCTGCTATTGGTGCACAAACCCTTGTGCTTAAGAATCACCAAGGCGAATCCATGGCAAGCATTAAAACGCCAATCGACATTGAAGATGAGAAATTTAGAGTGAGCTCTAAAATCGAGCCTATGACTTTGGTGGATGTGAGCTGCCAGCGCAGTAGTAAAGCCTATTCAGTTGATTTGGTTAATTGCCGCCGCGCAGAAGTGACTAGCACTGCTAAATTTGGTCGTAATGACAATGGCAGGCTCACTGTAGTGAGTGGAGTTGAGCAGGAAGTTTTCACTGGGAGTGAGTCATGATCGCACGCTTAATCTACTGCGCGCGAGTTGCCTGCAGCGCTATCAGCTTCTTTAGCCTAGGTGTTGTGAGTCTGGCTTTTACTAGCCTTACTTTTACAGGCTTTGCTGTGGCTGATGACACCGAACTTTATGTAACAGAGTCGAGCATTCGTTTGAACGAACGCCCGCAAGTACTGGTTATCTTTGATACCTCTGGCTCAATGGAGTACGTCGGCACTATTGGCCGCCGTAATTTTGGTAAAGTGGTATTCAAAGCGGATGAGCTTTACGATCAGCAAAAAGAAAATCTCAGTGACAGCACTACCTTGTATTACAGCAATGATGTTGAAACTATTCCTACCTTAAACAGCGCCCAGAAAATTCAATATCGTTTTAACGGCTGCGGCCAATCAAAAGATTATTTAAAGCGCTATGGTATGTTCACAGGCTACCTGCGCCACTATAACAGTCAAACTCGCACCTGGTCAGAGCTACCAACTGGTGATGGCAGCAGCATTGACACCCTAGACTGCTACGAAGACATAGCCGAGAAAAACCCAGTTAACGCCCATGGCGCCATTAGCAACAAACGCTATACGAATGGCTTTCCGGTAGATGGTTTTGACAAACCTTACCTTACGCCTGCCAGTAAAAAACCAAGTGACATTGACGATGTAATTGCTAAGTCAATGAACACCGAATTTGGAATCGGCAAACCAGTCACGCTTTATACCCAAAAGTACATCCAGTGGTATCACTCAAAACGTAAAACTCGTGACTATACCCGTATGGATGTCGCTCGTCGCGTCATTGAAAACACCATTATTAACACCCCAGGTGTTGAGTTTGGCTTGGCCATTTTCAACAAAAACGACACCAACCGTGGTCGCAACACCAACACAGGTGGACGTGTGATCCACGGCATTAAACCTTTTACAGATCAAAACAAAAGGTCGCTGCTCGACAAGGTGCAAAACCTGCACGGTGTATACCGTAACTACACTCCTTTGTGCGACACCATGTATGAGGCTTACAGTTACTTTAGTGGCAGCGAAGTGCACTTTGGTAAAAACCCTGTTCGCCCTTATCCACAGCCTCGCCCATGGGGACGTGAAGCCGACACTGGCGACATTAACAGCCCGCGTGACACTAGCGTAGAGAAAGGCGGCAAGTATGTCTCGCCATTCATAGGCAAAGTTTGCCAGCCAAACGCCTCTATTGTGTACATCACCGACGGTTACCCAACTCGTGATGAATACTCACGTGCGCGTATCGCCAAACTCGTGGGTAAACACATAGGTAAAAACCGCGGTCTGCCAGAGCTTGCTAAATGGATGTATGAGAATGACGTTAATCCATCGATGCAAACCAAGCAAAACATCACCACCTACACCATTGGCTTTAGTCGTGATGCTGACAAAGCCCGTGGCTTGTTAATGGAAACCGCGAAAAATGGCGGCGGCTCATATTTTTCAGCTAACAGTGCCGAAGCGCTGCAAAAAGCACTGCAAAAGGTATTTGCCGAAGTCAGCAATAAACCGGCAACCTTTAGCTCGCCTGCGGTATCTGCAGGTCGAATTGACACCAACAATGGTGCCTTTTACTCGATGTTCTTGCCATCAAAAGGCCCGCGCTGGTCAGGCAATATCAAAAAACTGCAAGTGAATAACAAAGGCAAGGTAACTGATGCCCGCGGTAAACCTGCACTAGATGATAGTGGTTTACTCAAAGACTCAGCCTGCAGCTTGTGGACTAAAAACTGCGCCAGCATGCCAAGTGGTGGTGATGGCAGCGACGTAAAGCTTGGCGGCATCGCCCAACACTTACAGAGCAACTACAATCGCAAACTGTATAGCGACCTAGGCGCACGAGGTGAAATTCAGCCTTTAACACAGAGTAATGCGCGGCGCTCACTTGGCGGCGAAAAGCAACTAGCCAATTTCATGCGGGTTGATAAAACTAAGGTCAATAAGCTATTTAAGTGGATCCAGGGTTACGACGTTAATGATGACAATAACGACAACAACACCAATGATTTGCGTAAAGACATTATGGGCGACTCACTGCACTCTATGCCTATAGTGATTAACTATGGCAGCGCTGAGAGACCCGATACCCGCATTGTAGTGGGCACTAACCATGGTCTGATGCACATGTTTAAAGACAATGGCACTTCTGTGTCTGAATCTTGGGCTTATATGCCCAAAGAACTGCTGCCTAACGTGCGTGAGCTAACCAATAACCCTAACTCAGGTGTGCACTCAGTATATGGGCTAGACAGCTCACCGGTTGCGCACATTAAACGCAACGCTGCTGGCAAAGTCACTACAGCCTGGTTGTTCTTTGGTATGCGCCGTGGCGGCAATGCATATTACGCACTAGATATTACCAACCCAGATGCACCTAAATTTAAATGGCGAGTTTCGCCGCACACAGCTGGATTTGAAGGCCTGGGGCAAACCTGGTCAACTCCTGTGATCACCCATATTCCGGGTTATCCCAAAAACAGTGCCAGCATAGCAACTGCAAAACCTGTGATGATTGTTGGTGGCGGTTATTCTCCGGCAACAAAAGACAGCGCAGCAGTGGGGATTAGCGACACCATAGGTCGCAGTGTTTACATTATTGATGCCGACAAAGGCAATCTGGTACATACCTTTAGCAATGAGCATGGCCGAGGTAAAACGCAGCTGCTAGGCATCGCTGACTCTATCCCTAACAAGGTTGCTGTGCTTGATAGTAACAATGATGGGCTAACCGATCGTATCTATGCTACGGATACTGGCGCCAATATTTGGCGTATGGACTTACCAAGTCCTGATGCCAACGGCCGTGAAGCGCCATGGACAGGATTTAAGCTTGCCAGTCTTGGTGGTAAAACTCAGTTTAGCGACCGCCGCTTTTTCTCAGAGCCTGCTGTCGCACAAACCATGGTC
Source organism: Shewanella sp. WXL01 (assembly GCF_012263345.1). Classification (NCBI taxonomy): domain Bacteria; kingdom Pseudomonadati; phylum Pseudomonadota; class Gammaproteobacteria; order Alteromonadales; family Shewanellaceae; genus Shewanella; species Shewanella sp. WXL01. The sequence goes on from NZ_JAAIKQ010000016.1 coordinate 35,970, forward strand.
GCCACAGCGCAGCAAGTGAATAAAAACGGTAAGACATTTAAAACGACCCAGAACATCCCATACGATGCCATTGTGATCGGCAGCGGCCACCGCCCTCACCCACTCGACAAGACACGTGACGATAAGTTCTTCGTGGTGCAAGACCGTAACGTCAATACCAAGTCATTTAATGGCAGAGCACATAAAGTACCTGAACCATTGTTGCTCGGCGACTTATACAATGCCACTAAAGCTGCGCCAGCGTCTGAAACTGACTACTTCCGCTTTGCCAATAAGCGTGGCTGGTACTACAGCCTACCGCGCACTGGCGAGAAGAGCTTATCTGCAGCCGTCGTGGCGAAAGGTCGAGTGTTCTTTACCACTTATGTGCCAGGCGACTATACCGACCAAGAACAGTGTATGACCACAGGTAAAGGCTACCTGTATGGGTTTGATTTACACCATGGCAGACGCGCCTATAAGAGCGAGTCTTATGAAACGGGTGAAGGCATTCCCGACACGCCAAAAATCGTGGTACCAAAAGGTGGCAACAGCATGTACTTAATTGGTATTGGTCTTGCCGCTGAGCGTATGCAAAAAGCCGATGATTTTGATGATGGCTGCGCCGAGGGCGACGAAAGCTGTATTGGCAGTGGCCTTAATATGAACCGCATTTACTTCCACTCAGCGAACTAGCCATTAGCGATAATGCTGAATGCTAGCAGTCGTCATAACAAAAAACCGAAGCTCAAGGGCTTCGGTTTTTTATTCATTGAACTTTTTACGCATGGAACTTTCGCATAGCCAACTCTCGTATAGTCAATAGTACTAACTTACAGATCTAACACCAACACCTTGGAATTACGCTGGAAGTTATATAATTGCTTTTTCTTAGCGGGTAATTGCTCCACATCCACAATATTAAAGCCATGTTCTAAAAACCAATGAATGCTACGAGTAGTCAAAGCAAATAAGCGCTCGTACCCACGCAGCCTTGCCTGAGCGATAATATTGTTGAGCAGCACACTGCCTCTATCAGCATCACGATACTCTGGGTGCACCACTAGACAAGCAAACTCACCAGCATTGTCTTCCTCAAACGGATATAGCGCTGCGCAGCCGATCACCAGGTTATCGCGTTCAATCAACATAAACTGCTCTATTTCCATCTCAAGCTGCTCACGAGAGCGGCGCACCAGAATTCCCTGCTGCTCAAGTGGGCGAATAAGGTTAAGCACGCCGCCAATATCACTAATTGTGGCTCTACGGAGCTGCTCAGCGCTTTCTGTGACGATTTGCGTACCAATGCCTTCACGTGAGAATAACTCTTGTAGCAAGGCGCCATCATCCAAGTAACTGACCAGGTGACAACGCGGCACGCCGCGACGACAGGCATCAATACTGGCTTTAACAAAGGCGTCACTGCAAGTACAGGCAGCTTGTTGCTCACTGCGACTATCAAGCCAGGCTTGTGCCTCATTAGGCATCATCTCGGCTATCACTCGTTCTTGCGCGTCAATTAAGCCACTAGTTTGGCTAAAGCCAATCATCTTGTCGGCTTTGAGTTTCACGGCAACCTGAGTCGCGACTTCTTCAGCGGTAAGGTTGAAGCTCTCACCGGTAACCGAAGCTGCAATCGGCCCCATTAACACTATGTCATTATCGTTAAGCTGGCGGCGGATCCCTTGCGTATCAATCCGCCTAACCTTACCGGTAAGACAATAGTCAACACCATCATCAATACCCAACGGCTGAGCAATGATAAAATTACCGCTTACAACGTTAATTTGAGAGCCTTGCATCGGCGTGTTACCTAAACTCATCGATAAACGTGCGGTGATATCAAACTGTGCCTCACCAGCGACCTGCTTAATCGTCTTTAAGCTCTCATCGTCGGTAATACGTATCGCATTATGATAGTGCGGCTCAATCCCAGCGCGCATTAGCCCTTCATCGATTTGCGGACGCGCACCGTAAACCAGTACGATTTTAATTCCGACCGAATGCAACATGGCGACATCATTCAATATCGCTTTAAAGTGACCATTAGCTATCGCCTCACCGCCTAACATGATGACAAATGTTTTGCCCCTATGTGCATTCACATAAGGGGCTGAATGACGAAAGCTGTCGACCAGCTCAGTGGTTCTCAATTTATTTACCCTTAGCCGCATAAGCTGAATAGATACCTAGTTAAAACGCATAATATTGCATTTATATTTATTTGAAAAGAATTTTTATCTAACTAAGGATTATTATTACAGTAGACTATTAAGATATAATTACGGGATAGGTAGAGGTTAAAAAACACTAAAACCCAAGTAAATATTGACGTTGATAGGATATTAACTGCAACTAACTAAGCCTGTAATTCGAGATAGCTAAGTCAAACCAAGATTGAATAATAATTCAATTACAACAACTATTTTTGCCAAGAATGAGTCGTCAGCGGTGCACTCGGCTCAGTGCCAGCGGCTTAATGAAGATAAGAGCCCTGCATTGAGTGAAACTTGAAAGCCCGACTGGCGGATACTAATCCAGAGCAGAGTTTCACTGCATGTCAAATTTTGGGCAAAAAAAAGCCTCCATGAAGGAGGCTTTTAAAAGAGTAAAATCAATTACTTGATTTTAGCTTCTTTGTACATAACGTGCTTACGAACAACTGGATCAAATTTCTTGATTTCCATTTTTTCTGGCATGTTACGCTTGTTCTTTTCAGTCGTGTAGAAATGACCAGTGTTAGCGCTAGATACTAACTTGATCTTCTCGCGGTTACCTTTAGATTTAGCCATTTTCTATTATACCTTTTCGCCACGTGCACGAAGTTCTTTAACTACAACTTCAATGCCTTTCTTGTCGATGATACGAATACCTTTAGTAGAAACGCGTAGTTGAACAAAACGCTTTTCTTCTTCTAACCAAAAACGGTGGTTTTGTAGGTTAGGTAAAAAACGACGACGAGTCGCGTTTTTAGCGTGCGAACGGTTGTTACCAACCATTGGCTTCTTGCCAGTTACTTGGCATACTCTTGACATGTCAATCTTCTCCAAAACAATTTTTTAACGCTCGAGCATTAATGTACCTCGTATGGCCGTCGCCCGAGGCACAAAGAGGGCGCATTTTATACACGATATGTCGTGTAAGATCAAGCAATCTTTATTAAATCCATCCACGCTCAGCGAACGAGACTATCTGTAGATCCCCTACAACCATATGATCTAGTAGAGAAACATCGATAGTTTCCAATGCATTTTTTATCCGCCTAGTTATTCGCCGATCAGCTTCACTAGGCTCTGCAATGCCTGACGGGTGGTTATGGCACACAATCACAGCTGCTGCGTTTTTTTCCAGCACAAGCGCAACTATATCGCGAGGATATACCGACGCGCAGTTTATGGTGCCACGGAATAGTTCTACAAATTGAATGACTCTATGTTGGCTATCCAACAATAATAAAGCGAACACTTCATAGGATCGGTCTGCTAATTGTCTCATTAAATAGTCCCGAGTTAAATCAGGATTTGTCAAAATTTGCCCTTTTTGCAAACTTTCTTTGGCAATCCGCCTAGCAATCTCTGCTGTAGCTTGCAACTGAGCATATTTTACCGGCCCAACCCCAGCAATTTGACATACTTGTGGCTGAGACGCCGAGAATAGCTTTCTTAAGCCGCCAAAGTGATTAAGCATGTTGCGTGACACATCTATCGCATTATGCCCAACCAGACCGCTACGCAGAATCACAGCTAGTAGCTCGGCATCACTGAGCATTTGCGCGCCTTGTGATAGCAATTTATCTCGCGGCCCTTCTCCATCTGGCCATTGTTTTATGGTCAAAGTCTTTTCCATATCGATTAGTCCATTAATCTGCTGTGATTGATTATTTACGCTTTTATCTCAATGAGGATTTAAGCTTGCGTAAACACGAGATTGGTTATGTAGTATGGTCGATATTTTTGAAAACGGATCTCGCTCCAATTTAGCCGCTTATGGTAAGGTAGCGGCATCATCCAAGCTGGACATGTAACATGCTGACAAACAAAAAAGTGTTATTAGGAATTGGTGGCGGTATTGCCGCGTTTAAAAGCGCCGATCTTATTCGTCGCTTAAAAGAACGCGGCGCAGAAGTGCGCGTAATGGTAACCCAAAGCGCCATGGAATTTATCACCCCGCTAACCTTGCAAGCTTTGTCAGGCAATCCTGTTTCAAGCGATTTATTAGACCCTACAGCAGAAGCCTCTATGGGACACATTGAACTCGCACGTTGGGCTGATGCTGTCGTTATTGCACCAGCTACAGCCAACTTGATCGCGCGCATCAATGCCGGCATGGCAGATGAACTACTTACCACAGCAGTGCTAGCAACAAGCGCGCCCGTGATTATTTGCCCAGCCATGAATCAGCAGATGTACCAAAACATCGCCACTCAGGAAAACCTTGCCAACATTGCCCGTAAAGGCTTAACCATTTGGGGGCCAGATTCAGGCTCGCAAGCTTGTGGTGAGGTTGGCCCGGGGCGCATGTTAGAGCCAACCGACATTGCTGAGCGATTAGTGAAGTATTTTGAGCCTAATGCACAAGAAAAGCCGCTTGCAGGCAAAAAGCTAATGTTAACAGCTGGCCCTACGCGTGAAGCGATTGACCCGGTGCGTTATATCTCTAATCACAGCTCAGGCAAAATGGGCTTTGCTCTAGCGACTGCCGCTGCTGAAATGGGCGCGGAAGTCACCCTAGTCTCAGGCCCTGTTAATCTAACCACGCCTGAAAATGTTACCCGTATTAACGTAGAATCAGCTCAGCAAATGTTAGATGCGGTGATGGCTGATGTTGAAAGCCAAGATATATTCATTGGCTGCGCCGCAGTCGCGGACTATCGCATCGCTCAAGTTGCTAATGAAAAAATTAAAAAAGATGCAGATGAGATGCAGCTTGCGCTGACTAAGAATCCTGATATCTTAGCCACCGTCGCCAGCCACAAGCAACGACCATTTACCGTGGGCTTTGCTGCTGAGACCAGTAACGTAGAAGAGTACGCAACAGGTAAATTGCAGCGTAAAAAGCTGGATATGATTGCCGCCAATGATGTGTCACAACAAGGGTTAGGTTTTAACTCAGACAGCAATGCGCTGCAGGTGTTTTGGCAACAAGGTAATCAAACGCTACCTGCTACAGATAAGCTAACACTGGCAAAGCAACTGTTAGAGTTAATCGTCGAGCGATATCAACAAAAATAACAAAGTAGATTGGCGTAACGCATTGGACTTGTTACGCCAGCTCTTAAGGTTTGAGACAACCCCAAGCCTGTCTACCCGAGTAAACAAGTTTTACCGCCCAGAATAAGCAATGCTGCGAAATAATCGTGCATGCTTAAGCAGTTCTGAGCCCAAGGAAATAACAATGGCGTCTAGCCCAAAAATAAACCGTCGCGAACATATTTTACAGTGCCTTGCACAAATGCTGGAAACCAGTCCAGGTCAGCGTATTACCACAGCTAAACTTGCCGCAGAAGTTGGCGTGTCAGAAGCTGCGCTTTATCGCCACTTCCCAAGTAAAGCACGCATGTTTGAAGGCTTAATTGAATTCATTGAAGATGCGTTGCTTTCACGTCTCAACATCATCATGAATGAAGAAAAAGACACCATGATGCGTTGCCGTCAGGTATTACAGTTGCTACTGGTATTCTCAGAGCGAAATCCAGGCATTTCACGTATTTTAAATGGTGACGCCCTGCTTGGTGAAAATGAGCGTCTGCGTAGCCGTGTAAATAGCGTATTCGCCAAAATTGAAACTCAGCTGAAGCAAATTTTACGTGAGAAAACCCTTCGTGAAGGACAAGGTTTTAACCTAGATGAAGCCATTCTAGCTAACCTGCTTTTAAGCTTTGCAGAGGGCAGGATAGCGCAATATATTCGCAGTGAGTTTACTCAAAAGCCAACGCAGCACTTCGACCAGCAATGGCAGTTTATTGAGCAGCAACTACTTAGAAGTTAACTGCTTATTTGTCTCATATTCCAATATCACCTGATACAAAAATGCACTATTTACGGTGCATTTTTTGTTTCCTTTCTCCTTATAAAATAATAACATTTAACAAAACAACACAAAAAGTAACAGCAATAGCTACAACATAAACAAGGACGTACATGAAAAATATCTTGCTACTTGCAGCAAGCACAATGCTTGCGTGCACCTCTTTTTCTGCTCTCTCAGTTTCACTATCAAAAGCTGAACTGTTCACCAAAGGCGCAGAGTATTCCAATGTAAAAATCTCTCCTGATGGAGACTATTTGAGCGCTCTAACTACTCACGATGGTAAGAAGACACTTATCTTTCTAAAAACGGATACGAAAAAGCTAATCAATGCTGTTAGATTTCCTGGTAACTCTGAGGTAGGAGGTTATGAATGGGTAAATGGAGAGCGTGTCGTTTTACAGAAGATGTACAAGAAAGGTTGGTCGGAGCAACCTTTGTATTATGGTGAACTTATGGCAGTTAATGCCGATGGTTCACAACCTAAATACTTATTTGGCTACCAAGGTGGGGGGCAAACTGGCTCTCATATCAAAAAAAATACGGCAATTAGAGCAACGGCCTACATATTAGACCCTTTGCCGGATGATGACAGGCATATGTTAGTCCATGCCATCCCTTGGGCAGCAACTTCGGAACCACTTCATAAAGTTTTCAGAGTTGATATCTATCGCGGTAAGCGTAAAAAAGTCGTCACAGCACCAATTCCCCATAGCCAATTCCTCACTAATAACTCTGGAGAAGTTAAGTTTGTCGCGGGCGTAGACAAAAACAATGAAAACAAACTTTTCTACCGGGAGAATAGTGAATGGGTAAATAGCGATGAACTAAACCTCGGACTAAACGATTTTTATCCAATCGCATTTGCAGATGATGCAAATACCATTTATGCCGCTGGAAGCACCAACTCGGAGCCAAACAGTATTTATGAAATAAACCTAAAAACAGGCAAAAAAAACAAGATTGTTCATGATGAAAAAGTTGATCCAAGTAAGTTTTGGATTAACCAACAAACTAAACAGCTTTATGCTGTTGAGTTTGAAGATGGATATCCGAGTTATGCCTTCGTCGATAAAGCAGATAAACACAGTACTCTGCTCAAACAACTGTTAGCTTCATTGCCTGGAAACCAAATTCATATTGTAAGTGAAACTCGAGATTCTAAAATATTTGTAGTCAAAGCATTTAATGACCGCAACCCAGGAGATTACTACTTATTTAACTCAGAAAAAATGAGTTTAGAGTACTTAGCATCTGAGAGGAAATGGCTTGACCCAGAATTAATGGCAGAAATGAAGCCAATCAACTTTACCAATCGTGATGGCATTAACATTAGTGGTTTCCTCACATTGCCACACGGCAAAGAAGCTAAAAATCTGCCGCTAATCGTAAACCCTCACGGCGGCCCACATGGAGTCAGAGATTGGTGGGGGTTTGATGAACAAAACCAATTACTCGCTCAAGCAGGGTTTGCTGTTCTGCAAGTTAATTTCCGAGGCTCGGGCGGTTACGGTAGTGCCTTTGAAGATGCTGGCAAGCGAAGATGGGGAACAGACACGCAACATGACATTATTGACGCGACCAAATACGTTATTAACGAAGGTATCGCCAACAAAGATAAGGTATGTATCGTTGGGGGTAGTTTTGGTGGATACAGCGCTCTACAAAGTTCTATTATCGAACCAGATATGTACAAGTGTGCAGTTGGCTTTGCGGGCGTTTACGACCTAGAGCTAATGTTTGAAGAAGGTGACGTTGCCGATAGACGCTCTGGCATGAGCTACCTTAAAGAAGTGCTAGGAGAAGACAAAGCTGTTTTACACGCCATGTCGCCGACTAAACATGTCAACAAGCTCAAAGCCAAATTAATGCTAGTACACGGAGAGGACGATGAGCGCGCACCTATCGAGCAACTAGAAGCCCTAGAAGAGTCATTAAAAGCTGCTGACTATCCTTACAAGAAGCTTGTTATGGATAATGAAGGTCATGGTTTTTATAACGACAAACACCGTGCAAAGTACTACCATGAAATGATCAGCTTTATTAAAGATAGCCTAGCCCTTTAACTTTAAGCATTTTCAAATCATAAAGCCGATACTTGACTAACAAGGTCGGCTTTTTTGTTTCAATAATATTAATTTGCTTCAATTCGCGGTATGATCGCCGCCCGCAACGAATTAAGACAACGCTGAACCACATGGCTGGCACCAGCGTACAATATTAAAATATAAGTTTGCACCTGGAGAATTTTATGGCACTTAGCGAAGCCGCATTAACAGTACAAGCCGCACTCAAAGAGCATGGTTTAGAAACCCCGATGCTGCCAACGACTATGCCTAAAGACGAGCGCAAAGCGCAAATCGAACATCATATGACGAAGATTTTGCAATTGATGTCGCTCGACTTAACAGATGACAGCCTGGCTGAAACCCCCAAGCGCATCGCAAAAATGTACATTGAGGAAATCTTCTCTGGCTTAGACTACGAGAATTTTCCTAAAATCACAGTCATTGAAAACAAAATGGGCGTGGATGAAATGATCCGCGTGCAAGACATCAGTCTAACCAGCACCTGTGAGCATCACTTAGTTACGATTGATGGTTTAGCAACGGTTGCATACTTACCTAAAACCAAGATTATCGGCCTGTCAAAGATAAATCGCATCGTACGCTTTTTTGCTCAACGCCCACAAGTGCAAGAACGCCTAACTCAACAGGTATTAGTTGCACTTCAAACACTTCTTGATACCGAAGACGTCGCAGTAAAAATGGATGCAGTGCACTACTGCGTTAAATCTCGTGGCGTGATGGACTCAACAAGCTCGACAACCACTACTGCGTTAGGTGGTGTTTTTAAATCAAACCCAGCAACCCGCGCTGAGTTTTTGCAGCAAAGTAAATAGCCCAAACTCTGCTTAACGAACCTAAGTTCGGGATGACCAATATCCCTAGAGCTAATAACAAAACGCCTCGCTATCTAGCGATAACGAGGCGTTTTAATTGTTGTAGTCACAATGACAACTAATCAGTTATTACTCGATGCCATACTGCTCGCGATACGCACTTACTGAAGCGAGTTCAGCCTCCATTCCTGGCTTTTCAGAAAGATAGCTAATTAGGTCGGCCAGCTTAACAATGGAGACAATCTCACAACCAAAATCACGTTCTACTTCCTGAATTGCAGAAAGCTCACCTTTACCTTTCTCTTGGCGATCCAAGGCGATAAGCACACCCGCTAGTTTGGCATCATTAGCGTTAATAATTTCCATTGATTCGCGAATCGCGGTACCAGCGGTGATAACATCATCAACCAGCATCACTTTGCCCTCAAGCGAACTACCGACTAGGTTGCCACCTTCGCCGTGAGTTTTCGCTTCTTTTCGGTTAAAGCAATAAGGCACATCACGGTCGTGATGATCACATAAAGCGACTGCGGTCGTTGTGGCAATCGGAATACCTTTATAAGCAGGGCCAAACAGTAAATCGAACTCGATACCAGAATCCGCCAACGCTGCTGCATAAAAGCGACCTAAACGCGCTAAATCCTTACCCGTGTTGAACAAACCCGCATTGAAAAAATAAGGGCTTGTACGGCCAGATTTCAGGGTGAACTCACCAAAACGTAATACTTGGCGCTCTAGAGCAAATTCAATAAACTCGCGTTGATAGGCTTTCACTTTATATCCTCAATAATCAATCTTAAAAAAGGGACCACTAAGGGTCCCTGATTTGTTGGCAATTTTAGCTCAATGCTGCTTTTTGAACATCGACAATTTCACGAATACTGTTTTTAGACAGGGCAAGTAGCTCCAATAGCTCTTCGTGGCTAAATGGTTCACCTTCTGCAGTACCTTGGATCTCGATAATCTTACCGGTCTCAGTCATCACCACATTCATATCTGTTTCAGCAGCGCTATCCTCTACATATTCAAGGTCGCTAATTGCCTCACCTTCATAAATGCCAACACTCACTGCAGCAATCAGGAACTTCAGCGGGTTAGTTTTGATAATACCTTTACCGCGCGCCCAATTAAGCGCATCAACCAAAGCAACACATGCACCGGTAATCGCTGCTGTACGGGTCCCACCGTCAGCCTGGATCACGTCACAATCAATTACAATGGTATTTTCGCCTAGTGACTTCATATCAACCGCCGCGCGCAATGAACGGCCAATCAGGCGTTGAATTTCTTGTGTACGACCAGACTGTTTACCACGGGCCGCTTCACGGTCCATACGACTGTGTGTCGAGCGTGGTAGCATGCCGTATTCGGCTGTCACCCAACCTTGCCCCTGACCTTTTAGGAAGCGTGGTACGCCTTCAGTAAAACTCGCAGTACACAGAACTTTAGTGTCACCAAACTCTACTAATACAGAACCTTCAGCATGAGCAGTAAAGTTGCGAGTAATAGTAATAGGGCGAGTTTGAGCGGGAGTACGATTGCTAGGGCGCATTGGCATTTCCTGTAGGTGAATTGCAAACAAAATAGAGGGGCTATTATAGAGTGTGAACGCCGTATATGCCATGCAAATACAAACCTTTAATCCCATAGCATTAAGCGGCTATAATCTACAGCACATTCGATAATACACATGGGACTTTTCATGATCCAAAGCATGACCGCCTACGCTCGTATCGAGCACAAAGCACAATGGGGCACAGCCTCTTGGGAAATTCGTTCTGTAAACCAGCGTTTTCTTGAAACCTACTTACGTTTGCCTGAGCAATTTCGTAGCTTTGAGCCGGTATTAAGGGATCGACTAAGAAAACGTCTTAACCGAGGTAAAGTTGAAGTCAACCTGCGTTATGAAATCGCAGACGATAACAGCAAAGAGCTGCAACTCAATAAAGAACTGGCTAAACAACTTCTTGAAGCTGCTACTTGGTTAAAACAACAAGCCAATCAAGGCGAATTAAATCTAACAGATGTACTGAAGTGGCCAGGCGTATTAGCAAGCGCAGAGCAGGACATGGACGCCATTGGCGCCGACCTCCTCAAAGCATTTGATAACGCTGTAGATCAGTTTATTGAAGCGCGCGGTCGTGAAGGCTCAGCCATTGAGCAAATGCTTAGTACGCGCCTAGATGGCATCATGGAGCAAGTCGCTATTGTCCGTGAGCACATGCCAACGGTAATGCAATATCAACGTGAAAAGCTAACCAACCGCCTTGCAGAAGTAAAAGGTGAACTAGATCCAGCCCGTATCGAGCAAGAAATGGTACTACTTGCACAAAAGCAAGACGTTGCCGAAGAAATGGATCGTTTAGAAGCACACGTAACTGAAACACGTCGTATTCTGAGTAAAGGCGGTGCACAAGGCCGTAGACTTGATTTCATGATGCAAGAGTTCAACCGTGAATCGAACACGCTAGCATCGAAATCTATAAGCTCAGAAGTAACAGCCGCAGCGGTAGAAATGAAAGTGCTTATTGAACAAATGAGAGAGCAAATTCAAAACGCTGAATAGCTCTGAAACCCAATTATTTAAATGTGAAAATGCCTGCTCTAATGCAGGCATTTTTGTTTTTACAACCGAGTATTTGACAATACTAAAGACGCAAAGAGTGTCAGCAGAAAAGCGCAAGAACGGATATTTAGGTAAGCATTCATATCTACATTAAGTGAATAAGTCACCTAACCTCAATAACATTGATATGGGGAAGACAGCAGAGTTTACATTGCCCCAAACGCAAAAAAGCCACCTAAACTAGGTGGCTTCTTCACTACTCTCTATTCGAGAAATTAGGCGTCTGGAAATGACCAGATTCGAATAAATTCTCCGCGTTCAACACCACCATAAAGCTTCGCTTTATAAGCGGCGATGTTTCACCCTACTATCACATGGTAATGATGCATGCTGCGCATGCCCTGTTTGTTCCCCATGTTCGAATAGCTTTTCAAAAGCTGAACATACAAAAAAGCCCCAACACGTCGTGCTGGGGCTATTTCGTATATTAGGCGTCTGGAAATGACCTACTCTCACATGGGGAAACCCCACACTACCATCGGCGCGATTGCGTTTCACTGCT
>NZ_JAAIKQ010000017.1:0-12539 GCF_012263345.1 Shewanella sp. WXL01
ACAATGTATAACAAGTTAAATCACCACATCATGTTAAGCGTATGATTTTCAAGAGAATATTTAGCAGGGGCGCTGGAAATTTTTTCCAACTCGAACGCCTCTTTCTCGTCTTTGGCAATGAATGAATCATCAAACTTTGCATTTGCGATTGCATCAAGTAACAGGTTCAATTCAGCCTTAGCTTTTTCGTTCTTTTCCCGCCGCGCTAGGCTGTACAGCATCAATACGCCTGCATTCATATCAAGTATTTCAGCAAACTTAATTAACACATCATTCTTAGGATAAGAGCGGTCAGTACGCCAATTTGATACGCCAGTCTGTGAAAACCCAAGTTTCTTATGAATTTGATAATCAGTAGTCAAGCCTGTCGCGGCTTTCAAGAGGTCGAGTAATTGAGAGGGATTCATTTTTAGTACCTGTCTACAGTGCTAATACTCAAAGCTTAGTAGCACCAACAAAGCAATGCAATGCATCTCAGTACATACATTGTAAAATTAAGCGCTGAGGTGTATGTTTTATCCCGTCTACAGTGCTGCGGTGGAGATTGGGAATTAGCTACCCAATCCCACCGCAAACTTCAGCACTGTAAAAACAAGCACTGGAGGGATTCACATGAAATTCGGCAAGCCTATCGGCAACACCACAATACAACTAGCGAGCTGGCTACCCAGTTCGATGATTGTCACGCAGGAAAATTTTTCACAAACCAAACTTGAACGCAGCCGCAAAGCCATCAGTTTTTTAAAGGGCAAGTTACAACGAGCGAGGGCGCGCAAATGAGACAGGAATTATTTGAAGCGCTCAAAGCTGAGTTGGTTGGACGGGTCAAGGCTCTAATCAGTATCGCGAGAGAAGAACGAACATATAGCGATTTTGCTAGCACTGGCTATCAAGCTAACTGCCTAAACCGCGCCAGCGCTATTCGCCGCAATCTTGCCGAGCTTATCGAATATCAAAAAACCGTTGATTGGTCACAAGCAAGCGCCGCTTATTCAATGTCAGATATGGGTTATGAAATGGGTTGGCTTGATGGTCAGCTTAAAAAGGAAACAGCGTTTAACCGACTGCTACTAGCTGAGTTCAAATCAAAGCTATCTCAAAGAGAGCTTCACATTGATGCGCTTCACGCCGTGATTAAATCGGGCGATTCGCATCTAGCGAAATCGATAGTTTATGCGTGGGAGGGTGAGTAAATGAGCATCAAAGCAGGCGCTTATTACCCAGTCGGCCATATCGACAATTACACCCCAAATTTTGAGGGGCAAGTCATATCGAGTCAAACAAAGAGCACCATTGAGGCGCACATAATAACCGCTAAGTCGATGTTGAATTATGCGCGTTACTGGCGATTAGCTGGTAACAAACTCAAGCATGATGAATGCATGACTATTGCAGCAGACAATCGCAAACGCGCCGCCGAATTACTAAGGGGTGCGGCGTGAAAATTAAAGCAGGCAATTATTACCCACTAGGGCATATCGACAATTATACGCCAAACCTTGAAAGGGTGTTTAAACCAAAAGAAAGGCTCGCAAGGGGGCTGTTTGATAAGCCCCATCAATTAAATGGTGGCAATTTAACGACTGTTGAGATAACAGACGATTTACCACCATCACACCATATTGAACCTTTAAATTTAACCGCTCCCGAGAGCGGTATTTTTGTACCCGAAAAAGATTACCGGGCTAAGGCTGAATTAGATGCTGAGTTAATGTCTGCAAGTCAGCATTATTTCACATCAGATTTATATAAAACCCTAAGCCCCGCAGGGCACGCAAAGCGTGAGAAAGCTAGGCTAGTCAAGGAGTGCAAAAGTCCGACACGGACAAAACGCGACTTAGAAAACGACATAAAGCAGTCGAAATTGAGCGCCTTTGATGTGTATTTGCAGCAAAGAGGCAAGCAATACATACACGCAAGCGAGAAAACGATTGCACAGCCGCACGCGCTACACTGCGCGGAAATGGGTGCGCTGCCAACGTTCACTATCAATAAAAAAACGGGTGAAATCACAAATATTGATACTGAGCGCCGCACAGCCATAGCGAGGTTAAGCCGCCGTGAATGGTCAGACGAATACCGCATCAGCGTGACCACACAAAACAGCCCAACCCAAGCACCGCCAGCGCAAGCGGGTGACCGTGTGACCAAATTCCTAACCACTCGCGCCGCTAAAAATATTCTAGATAGCGGCGCATACGTGGCGGCAACTCAAGGCGGGTTTACCACGTTCTTAACGCTCACGTTTAACGAAGATGCGCGACAGCGTATCAATGATGGTGTATCGACCATCGGCGCTGAGTGTTCGCGCTTTTTCGATGCGCTCCAAAAGATGTACCAGCGTGGCTGGACGGCTGAACAATTCGAGATACCAGAAAACGAATTAAAAAAAGACATGTTTCACAGCAGTGAATTTGCATGTATTGCCAACGATGAACAATTTATCGAGCCAATCGGCGACAAGCTAGATTATCTATGGGTAGCTGAAGCGCCAGCCAAGCCCGAAGTAATCGAAACTAAAAACGGCTTTGATAGCGTGGATGCAAGACCAAATCCGCATTGTCATGTATTACTGCGCTGGCAAGTTGAGCCGCATTTATTCCGTGCATGGGCTAAGCGTATCGAATCAATGTGGGGGCATGGCTTTGCCAAGCTTGAGCGCATTAAAAACGCCAAAGCCGCCAGCGGTTACATGCTTAAAGCGCTTGGCTACTTACTCAAAGGCGAGCAAAAAGAGGCAAGCGACCAAGGCACAATCAAGGGTAATCGCTACAACATATCTAAGAGCGCCCGCGCTTTACCTTGGGAGCATATCGCCAGCTTTCACGCCGAACACATGGCAAGTCTAATTGGTGAAGTGAAAGCCAAGCTTGAACGAAAGGCCGCGCCAATCGTTCACCGCATCAAAGAGAATTACAAAAAAATCGGGCGCGAGGTTCGCGGCAAGGCTTTTGCTCAAAAGCAATTTAAACCCGTTCACCGAATTGATGAGCGTATCAAAGCCATTGAAAAAGCCATTTCAAAAGACAAAGCCGAGCTAAGAGAGTCGCCAGTTATGGCGTTTGATTATCACATTAGCTTTAAAGGCGAATCACCGTTTAAAAAGTTTTTTGAATGGGCTATCGGCGTGCGCTTATGGGGCGCGTTCGACTCGCAGACCACCAAGCCGCACACGGTTATCGACTCACTAATGACGGTCAACCCTGAAACCATGCGCAAGTCATTCAGCAAAGTTAGGACCCGATTAATTGAGCGCGAACAAGATTGGTCGCACCGGTTAAAAGCCATGTTGCCGCCAGAGATAGATTTTGAACAGCTCAACAATGAGCGGTTACAGGATTTTTGCAGTTATCAACAATTGGAGGCGGCTTAGTTATGGGTTGCAGATACGACATTAAACTTCCATCAGCTAGAGAGCGGGAAAGCAGAAGGGTTATAGCTTATTTAAATGAAGTGGGTTTGCTTAATTGTCAGATTGGCGAGTTTGGCAATGTGGCAATGCTTGATGAACACACAAGGCAATTATGCAAGTTCTGCCAACTCAACCGCGCAAGCATTGCGGATTACAGTTTGGAGCTTCAAATATGGTGGCGTGACCACCAAGCCGCCGACAGGGCGAGGGCAGAGAAAGAGCTTCGCGAGGCAAAAACCGCAAAGGAAATCAAAGCCGCACATGCAAAGCTAACCGAGCATGAAAAGCGGCTATTAGGGCTTATATAAAACAACCAACCAAAGGAGACAAACCAGTGTCAAACAGTACAGAGTTAGAAACGCACCACCAACAGCTAGAGCAATTGTTAGACGGTGCAGAAAAAGCAATGCCGTTTAATGCAATTGGGCTCGCCAAACGTGCTGCCCGTAAATCACACCAATTACTGGGTGCGCTAATCAACCATTTTAAAAATCAAGCACAAGCCCTTGATTACTTAAATCAACGAGTAAAAGAGCTTGAAAAACAAAGGGGGATACATGAAAAGTCATAGCGATAACCGCCGCGAACACTGGCAAGCGCTTGCGCTTGGTCTGATTCGTTGGCTGTTGCAAAAGCTGGGTATTTGGTCAACGCCAGAAAAACCGACTTTCTTACAACGCCTGCTTAATAAAGTGAAATGCTTTTTCGGCTTTCACGATTGGAGCGAGCAGCACGGACACCGCCGCTGTTCTCGCTGCAGCAAGCATCAAATCTTAATTCAATGCGGCACACAAAGAGGGTGGCAATAATGGCTAGAAAACCAAAAAACGCAGATATCGGCACAATCAAATGTCCGATTTGTGGCGATGACGCATTAGTACGCCGTGATTGTAATGGCAAACTCTACTATGTCGGTAAAGCGGGCATGATTAAACCCAATCTGCCTAGCGGTCAAAATTGGATGTTAGACAACGCAACAATATGGCCGCTAGGTAAAAAGCCCGTTAACGAGCCAGCGCCGCAAATCACGCAAGAGCAACCACCCGCAACACAGCCAAAAGTGGCTAATGTACCCGTTAACGAGTCCACTGTTAAAAAAACACTACCAGCGGCACAATCAAAACCCGTTAACGAGCCAGCGGCTAACGATGACCCAAACGCGCCGCAAAAGCCTGATTTTATGAAATGGCTAATAGGCTAAACCCGAGATTTTACCACGGCGTGAGCCGTTACATTCCCAATCATAAAAGGTGATTAAGATGGAAGATTTACCCATTAACGAGCAAAGTCATGGCGATGACTTAACAGGTGTTGAGCAAGGTCATTTTGACGAGTTCGACCAAGCCATGATGCAAGCCCGCGAACAAGAGGGTTCACTCGAACCCGAATCAGTTTACGCAAACCCTGAGCATGCACCCGCCGCGCCCCATGTATCGGGCGCTGAAATCATCGCGCCAGTGGTGCAACTTGGTTGCGCACTGTTAGCCCCTAATTGGGATATTCAGCCCGAAGAACAACAAGCGCTAGCTGACAGTTACGGCGCACTAATCGACAAGTATTTCCCTGACGGTGCGGGTTCATTTGGTGTTGAGCTAAATGCGCTGCTCATTACGGGCGCAATCGTAACGCCGAGACTCGGCAAGCCGCGCCGCATTGAAAAAGATATTGATACAACTCGGGAGGCCGCAAACGATGACACGCCAAGCCAAACCGCGAGTTGATACCAGCCGCAAGGCAGATGTGCGGGCAGTGTATGGCGCAACGGGTAGCGCCAAATCTAGCTATGTAAAAAAAGAGCTTAAGCGCCTTAAATGTTCCCGCGTGATTATATGGGACCCCGTTGACGAATACGGCGAATTGCCCAACATCATCAAAGTAACCCGCGCTACTGAGTTGGTCGATTTGCTGCGCCGTTATCCAAAAGGGGCGCTAAAGGTTCGCTTTGTTACCAGTGATTTTAGTCTGTTTGAGCTTTGGGCTAGATGCGCGTTTTCATGGTGTAACGCCGCCGTAGTTGCCGAAGAAATCGCAGACGTGACCACGCCAAGCAAAGCGCCGCCGTGGTGGGGGCAAGTTATTCGCAAAGGCCGCGCCCGAGGGCTAGCGCCGATTTTCGGATTATCCCAGCGCCCAGCCGAGGCCGATAAAACCCTGTTAGGTAATGCAACGCTAGTGCGTTGTGGTCGGTTAACAAGAGCCAAAGACCGCAAAATGATGGCTGATGAAATGGATATCGACCCTAAGCAGATCTCCAAGCTCGTCCCGTTGGAATATGTCCAGAAAGACATGAACACCAATGTAGTGATTAAAGGGGCGATTGATAAGCGCAAAACCGAGCAAATCCCAACAAATTAGCAAAATGTACCCGTTAACGGGTGCGCTAGTTTTTTGGGTTAAAAGGGCGTAATTCTATAAACCCGAAACAAGCCCACGTTGTGAAATGTCGGCATTAACACGCTGTGAAGCGTCTTATTCCCTTAGCAGGAGCTAAACATGATTAAAAAATATCTGCCAATTCTGGCAATCGCTGTAGCTGTTACATACGCAGCTAACCGTGTCCCATCAGTTCGCAAAATTATCGGCTAAGGGGATACAAACATGGCTCGCAGCTTTCCAGAATTACCAAGTTTTTCAAACGTATCAGCAGGCAATACCGCCACGCTAGAGTTACCAATTGGCCGTACTTACGACAAATTGCACGTTAATTATAGTGGTGTAACGCTGGCACAAATGAAAAACATTCGCTTAGAAGTCAACGGCAAGGCAATCATTGAATTTCCTGACGGCCAAGCACTTCAAGATTACAACAAATACTATGGCCGCAACGCTGTAGCAGGTGTTTTAGATTTTCACTTCAAGCGTGACGAAATGAAAACCCTAGAAGATGCGCGAGTGTTCGCACTTGGCACATCAAACGCGCCATTTGTTGACCAACGCACCAAGCAGACGGTTGTGCCTGAGCAAATCGCAAACGTGACACTGCGCATCGAAATTGACGCAGCAGCGACCGCGCCAAAACTTGAAGCCTTCGCGATTCAATCAAATCCCGCGCCATTTGGTATGTGTACCAAGGTAAAAACGACTTATGTTGCACTTAACGCAGGTGTAACCGAAGTTGACCGCCTTGTGCGTACCGCTCGCATTATGGCGGTGCATGTGCGCTCGGCGGCAACGATTACCCGTGTTGAGGTTGAACTCGACTCAATGAAGATTTACGAGCTACCAATTACGCTAGCTGAAAAAATCCAAGTTGACCACGGTCGCCAACCGCAAGACGGCTTAGTGTCGCAAGACTTCATCCTTGAGGGTGATATTTTGCAGGCGCTATCAATGCAGGGTACGCAAGATTTTCGCATTCGCATTTACTCTGACGATGCCGCAGCCGCCGACATTGTTGTCGAATACCTAGACGGCTTAAAAGGTATTTAAGGGGGTAACATGGTTCCATTAATGAGTACCGCCGTATTGCCAAACCCTGTTAATCAGGGTTCGGCATTCAACAATTCGTTTTTCAATGGCTTTGGTGATTTTGCCAATGATGCGCTTGATTTATACAAGGGCTATACGCAAATCGAAGCCATGAAAGACGCCGCTGGGCAGTCGCAAAAAGAGCTGTCAAACACGGTTGAAACACCAAACCCTAACCCAACGGCAACCCCAGCTGCCCAGCTTAAGCAAGGTATGGCGAAAGGACTGCAAATTGGCACGGGTACGCTAGCACTTGTTGTTGGTGGTGTTGCGCTGCTTTACTTCTTAACCAAAAAATAGGGGGCGAAATGTTTAATAAAGCATTTTTGAAACAAGTCGCCGCCGCTGTTATTGCGGGTTTAGTGGTACACGGCGTGATTAAAAAGACATCTAAGGCGGGTGCTTAATGAGTATCCCGAATATGTCAAACTCCAGCGCCGCGAGTAGCGGCACTGGCGACCAAGCCAACAACGCCGCCTTTCAGGGCGGTAGTGTTAACTTCGGCGCAGGCAGTGGAACAGGTTCTAATTTATGGCTAATTATCGGTGTTGCAGCAGTGGCAGCCTACCTAGTTCTAAAGAAGAAATAACCGCGCTGGCATGGAAAAAACTCGCGCCCGCCTTGGGTGACGACTTGCGCATAATTCAACGCGAAGTGCAGCAAGGCGCGGCGCAGCTTATCAGCTGGGGTGACAATGAATTTTTTACCGTGTTACGTGGCGAGCAAGCCGCCAGTGGTAAAGAGTTAGTCATCGTGGCGGCGGCGGGTAAAAACTCGCTGCCGCATCTTCACACAATTCATAAGCAGGCTAAATTACAGGGTTTTGTATCGACTCGCATTCACACAAAGCGCCCTGACTCAATGCTGCGTATGGGTAAAAGTTTAGGCTATGAAAAGGCCGAAACAATCTTAAGGGCGGTCTTGTAATGGGTTCATCTTCTCGCTCGCAGTCGAGCCAAGCAACAGAAAACAATTCAACCACGTTCGGTATTCAGGGGGACAACTCCGGTTTAGTGCTGAACGGCTCAGGTAATCAAATCACAGACGGCGGCGCGTTCGATATTATCGGGCAATTTGTCGATATTCTGCCAAGCATTTTAAGTCAAGGCGCGGGCATGGTTACGGATGGATTTAACGCCGTGACCGATGTTGCGCTAATGGGTGAGCGTCAAAACGAACACCTACTCAATACAGCGGATTCACTTTTCGGCGAAGTCAGTGACACTCAACAATACATGATGGAGCTAGGCGCAGGCGTGTTAAGTGACACCGCGCAAACGCTTGAAAACTCGCAAGAGCGAGCATTTGATTTTGCGGGTAACGCTCTAAGCGACACAACCCGATTACTTGAAAATTCGCAAGATGCCGCATTTGATTTTGCGGGTAACGTGACAAGCGATGCAATGGCCAGCGTTAGCGATATTGCTGACTCGGCTATTTTTGCCAACCTTGAAGCCACACAGGCGGCAATGAAAGGCAACAACGATTTGGCATTGGTGGTTGCTGGCGCATTAGAAAACGCCAATAACAACAACACCCACTTGGCCGAGTCACTCACAACGCAAGCGCTAGACAGTAATAACGAAGCTGCTGAAACGGCAATGGGGCAACTTCAGCGCGGCTTTGATTCAATGATGTCATTCGCGGATGACTTTTCACGCAGTGACGGCGCGGCAATTGCCGAGAGTAATAACAAAACCATGCTTTACATGATGGGTGGCACAGTCTTAATTGCTGGCGCATTAATTTTTGCGGGGCGCAAATAATGATTTATAGAACAAATTTAGATGCTGGCGTACCAAACACAATCAGCAAGCAAGGCAAGTATTTTTACTTACTGACTGCAGCAGATATTTTAACGGTTCGCTTGCGTGACAGTATTCACCATACGCAAGACTATGAAACGGAAATGCGCGAGGGTATGAGCGCCACATTCAAAAGCTCTATTGATGAAGTAGTGCTTAAATCTGAGTCAGCGCAATATGTTGAGTTTTGGCTATCTGATACCAAGCTAGATTATTCAAAACTGGCCGCAGGCGGCGCAGCTGCCAACGTTAACGGCGGCACTGTATTTTGTCCAGCGGGTAAATCACTCGCCATCCCCGCCGATTTTCGCCGCAAGGCTGTGTCAATCAAAGTAAGTGACACATGCCAGATAGGCGGCTTAGATGTTTCAACGTTTAATGGTTTTACTCTGGAGCCAAACGAAAAAATCAAAGCGGAATCTCGCGGTGATATTTGGGTTTATCGTGAGCCTGCTAAAGTGATTGTTGCAGACGGTGTTGCGGAATTTCCAGCACCAAAAGAGCAGCACTTTGATAGCACAGGTAACGGCTTGCAATATTGCATTGGCGATATTGGCAGATTGGCGAACGGTACGCTATTTGCGTTTCGTGGTGGTGGTCGCAAGACAATCGCCACATCAACAGATGAGGGTGTAACTTGGGTGCAATCAACTGCGCCAGAGTGGGTGAATGTTGTTATGCCATCAGATGATGGTGTGCTATGGGTGACAACTGGTGCGGGGCAGATATACAAGAGCGTTGATGGAGTCAACTTTGACCATGTTGTTACAGTGAAAAGCTCCGTTGATTTGGACGGCAACAACATTGATGACGGCTCATACTGGACCTACTCAGGCGATATAGGCGGGCAAGTGCTAGATGCTGGGCATACGATTCTATATGCAAACTATGATAGAGCGTTTTTAAGTATCAATGGCGGCAAGTCCTGGTTAGTAACGCCGCGCTGTGACGCAAAGCAGTGCAGAGGCGTACGATTATCAGCAGATAGAAAGTCAATTTACCTATTATATAGCAGCGGCCAGTTTTATATCTTTGACACAACCAACCCATCAAGCGGATGGGTTTTAAGTGAAAACGGCAGCGCTAGCGGCGCGTTTTTCTTCCCATCTAACACGGCAATTATCGGTGATATTATCGTGAGAGTTGGCGGCAATATATCAAGTACGCGCTACGTTAAAGCGTCAGTTGATGGCGGTAAAACATTCTCCACTGTGAAAACAGGCTCAACCCCTGAAATGCGTGGTGTAAACCTTGCGCTCGCTGTTGGTGCGTCTGTGATTTTGCTGGGTTCAAATGGTGTGGGTGTGATTACTGATGTAACCCAGTCATTTGATATTAATTGGTATGATAGCGGCGTTGCACTGACTGAGCCCACAGCAACATTCCCAAGCGCTGGTTTTTATGACTCTAGCGACAACACTATCAAAGTGTTTCAAGGCACAAACAGTGGCAGCCCGCTAACCGCAATACTAAGTTACCCCGTATCTATAACTGAGGGCTACTTAGACGGCGTAACCGTGTCATGGCTTGCGGAAATCAACTGATGCGCCACGCTCAAGCGCTTGGCATTATCTGCTTACTCGGCGGCGCTGGGTTTTGGTGGTACAAAACCCAACAAGCCGCTAACGCCGCACCGGTTAAACAGCCTGGTCAAACACCAACGCAACCCGATTACTTGAATTTTGACTTTGGTGCGCTGCTTGATTCATTCGGCGGCGCAGCAAATGACGGTCATTACAACGATGTATACACCACGGGAGACAACGCCATGCCGCGAGGTATCGCAAATAATAACCCGCTTAATCTGCGTGAGAATCATCAAGTGGATTATGACTGGGTAGGGGAACACCCCGAAGATTTAGACCCAAGTTTTGAAGAATTCACTACGGCATTTTATGGCATTCGCGCAGCAGCCCGAACGCTTAAAACGTACCGCGATAAACACGGCTTGAACACGGTTCGCGGCATTGTCTACCGCTGGGCACCGCCATCTGACAACAACCCAACCGAAAAATACATTCAGTTTGTCGCAGCTAAAGCGGGCGTAAGCGAAAACCAAGCGCTAGCAGATAGCGACTACCCGCACGTTGTGGCGGCAATGATTCATTTTGAAAACGGATATAACCCGTATGACCGTACAGAAATTATTACCGCAGTTGCCGCAGGGCTTGAATAGCTTAAGCAATGGCTTGATTGCTGTTGCTGTGATTTACGGCCTGTATCTA
This sequence comes from Shewanella sp. WXL01, assembly GCF_012263345.1. Classification (NCBI taxonomy): domain Bacteria; kingdom Pseudomonadati; phylum Pseudomonadota; class Gammaproteobacteria; order Alteromonadales; family Shewanellaceae; genus Shewanella; species Shewanella sp. WXL01. The sequence goes on from NZ_JAAIKQ010000017.1 coordinate 10,911, forward strand.
GCGCAAAAGGCATATAGAGCAGGGGACAAGCTCGCCGAAAGCGCTACCGCGCCAGCGGGTGAAGCGTTATCAGATGTAACTGCGTGGTTTAACGGTAATCATCGCGTAGAACTAACACCGCTAGTTATTCAGCCGCACTACCTGAATGCGCAATATCAAATCAGCAGTGAAGCGTGGGAAATTTTAACCCGCGATGCTAATTACGCCGCGCTAATGATAGTTCTGTTTAACAACCAAATTTTAAAACCGCAATACCGACATTTAGTCGGCCAGCCAATCACACAAGGGGATTTGTAATGTTTGATAAGCTCATTAATCAATTTAAACAGTGGTCAACATGGCGCGGTTTAGCGCTAATCGCAGCAGCTAGCGCGGGTATTCATCCAGACGCAGCAAACGCCGTTGTCTCTTTGGGTGACGCGGTAGTGAGCGGTCAAGGCTTAGGTGTTGCCGCCGTGGGTGCAATCGGCGCGTGGGAAACGTTCCGCAATGAGCGCAAGCAAAACCCAAAACATAAAGGTGGGTGGTGATGGATTTAATCTCATTTGGACTATTAAAAGAGCTTGGCCTTGACCCTGCAAGCGTAGCAGTCGTTTACTTGCTTTATCGCATTAGCGCCGCAATGAGCGACCAAAAAGCCTACTTCACGCAATTGGTGCATGAACTAGACAAGCGCGTAACAGTCGTTGAAGCAGGGGGTTAGCATGCTTGGTTTTGATGGACTACCCAGTGATTACACCGTTGCAGTTAAAACCCCTGACCCTGTTGTTGTCAAAATTCAGCCAAGTAGCGAGTTAATCGCCATCTTTGCCGCCGTGGTAATAGTCGCTGCAGCGTGGGTTAAGCGAAGATAAAAAAAGGCCGCAACCTAGCGACCCCATTTAACGAAAGCCTGCAACCTAGCAGGCTTTTTAGTGTTTAAGCCCGTTTAGAAACTGGCTTGATATATTTGCCCTTTACGGCAAGTGCGGGGCTATGCTTGAGCGCTTCAAGCGTCTTAACAATCTTGTCAAACTCGGCTTTAATTGCTTTCACTTCATCTTCATCGCGTAGCGAATCCAATTGCTTGCGAATCTGTTGATTTTCACGCCGTGTTGCCGAGGCAAACATACGTTCCATATCCATGTGTGATAACTCGTTAGCCGAAAATGACAAGCCACGATAAGGCGACATTAAGCGGCCATCCCGTGCAAAGTAATACCCGCGCCATTCTTTGGTGTCAGGTATTGAGCGTTCATAATAATGCACGTAATTATCAACCCAGTTGGGTGCGCCAGTGCGCCACCAATTGGCAATGGTTCGCGGTGTTACGCCGAAAAACGCCGCCGCTTTATCTTTATCAATAGCGCCGCCAATCTTAGAAAGGTTGCTCACAAAAAATTTTCGCGTGTCAGGTTTCATCCCTTTAAATCCTGTATGCGCGTTTTGTTGTATAGACTGTTTCGCCATAACAAGCACCACTCAAATTACGTAGGGTTATTAAAACCGCCTAACGAATGAGCGTTTAACTTGAGTAAGCCGCAACAGCAAAACATAACAAAACGACTGTTTGAGCGTCATCCGTTAGTATTACGCGGCTTGCGCATCATATTGAAAACAGGAAATATTTTCAACTGCGCACAATGTATA
>NZ_JAAIKQ010000018.1:0-5888 GCF_012263345.1 Shewanella sp. WXL01
GAAGACCAATTTATCAACCTGGGTGCTGGACTTAACTATGCCGGCCTTATGCAGGACAAGCTCAGCCTAGGTATCGACTATCTGTTTAGTAATTCGATAAGTGACACTTATCCAACAACCACAGATGGCCAAAGCCTCTACTACGGCGACTACTACTCGTATAACCACAGCGCGACAGCCTATGCCAATTACGCCATCAGTGATGAGATGGCGCTAAAACTGAGCTACCGCTATGAACGCTATTTCGATACCGACCCAGCCAATGTAGAGATCAATGGTATTCCGGGGATGATCACCCTAGGCGATATCAACCACAACTATAACGCTCACCAAGTGATGCTGTCGTTTACCTACAAGTTGCGTTAACGCACTTCGGTAACGATTTGAGAGGATAAAAAATGGAACGTAGAAGCTTTTTAAAAGCCAGTGCAGCACTGGGTTGTGCTGCAACCGTAACTGGTTGTAAAACCAGTTCTGATGACCCAAACGTTAACCCACCGCAACCACCGGTAAAAGAAGACCTAACCTGGTCAGCTTGCTTGGTTAACTGTGGCTCTAACTGTCCAGTTCGCGTGTATAGCCGTGATGGTGTTATCACACGTGTTGAAACTGATCATGAAGTTGAAGATGAATACGGCATGCATCAGGTACGTGCATGTGCTCGTGGTCGCTCGTTGCGTCAGCGCACTTATGCACCAGATCGCTTAAAAAGCCCAATGAAACGAGTGGGTAAGCGCGGTGAAGGTAAGTTTGTACCTATTACATGGGACGAAGCTGCAAGCACAATTGCTGGCAAAATGAAGTCAATCATTGACACCCACGGCAACAAGGCGCTTTTCCGCAGCTATGGTTCTGGTGCTTACTACGGTTTTGCATCAAATGCTTGTTTCAACCGTTTATTCAACCTCGTTGGTGGCTGTCTGCAATACTACGGTAACTACTCTTGGGCACAGCAGCAAGAAGCTGCTAAGCACATGTACGGTAGCAGCTCAACCAAAGGCTCATCGACTGTTACACTAGACAGCAGTGACTACCTACTTGGTTTTGCATACAACCCAAGTGAGATCCGCCAATCTGGTTCAGGTGAAGGTTACGACTACCTGCAAGCACTGCAACGTAGCAATGGTTTGAAAGTGACCCTAATCGACCCTCGTTACACTGACTCTATGTTAGGTAAAGAGTCTGACTGGTTACCTATCCGCCCTGGTACTGACGCGGCATTAGCTGAAGCAATTGCTTACCAAATGATCAGCTCAGGTTGGGTTGACGCTAACTCACTCGACTTTATCAACAAGTTCTCAGTTGGTTACGACGCAGCTTCTATCCAGGCTCAAAAAGACCTATTCGCAGCTAGCAGTGATGCGAAAGAGCAAGAATACGCTCAGCACATGGACCCTGCGCAAAACTACCATGACTACATCTTGGGCCTTAATGCATTTGCCGACCAGGGTGCGCGCACACCGGATTGGGCAGCGAAGATCACTGGTATTTCTGCAACTAAAATCAAACAGATTGCAGACGACCTAATGGGTTCACAAGCACCTTACATCATTGCTGGTGCTGGTGTTAACCGTCAGGCAAACGGTGAGCAAACTGTACGCGCAATCTACATGCTAAGCGTACTTGCCGGTAAGATTGGTGTTGATGGTTCATCAAATGGTGAGCTTCCGAAAATGACCAGCATGTACCGCGCCGGTATTCCTTCTGGTTCAAACCCAGTTAAAGAGCGCATTTCATTCTTTACCTGGAGTGAAGCAATCCACAACGGCGAGAACATGACTGCTCGTACCCACGGTATTACAGGTACTGATGACCTAGACACGCCACTTGGTACTAACATCAAGATGATCATCTCAGCTTCTGATAGCTCACTATTGAACCAACACGCTGAAATCAATCACACAGCCAACATTCTGGCTGATGAAAGCGGCGTTGAGCTAATCGTATCTTGTGATTGCTGGATGACTCCAGGCGCCAAGTTTGCCGACATCATCATTCCAGATACCACATGGTTAGAGTCGAACGATCTCGTCAACGACTCATACGCTTCAGGTTCACTAGACTACATCACTGCCATGAGCGCAGCGGTAGAGCCTATTTGGGACTGTAAGTCGATGTACGAAGTTGCAGCGCTTATTGCTGAAAAAATGGGCGTAGGTAACGAGTTTACTGAAGGTCGCACTGAAGAAGAATGGTTAGAGCACCTATACCAACAGACTCGCGATAGCGCATCAAATGCCGGTGTTGAACCAGCATTCCCAGCAACTTATAAAGAAGCACAAGAAATTGGTTTCTTCCGCCGCAACAAGCATGAGCGCTTTGTTGCTATGGACAGCTACGTTAACCAAGGTCAAGCGTTATCTACTCCATCAGGCAAGATTGAGATCTACTCAGCTGAGCTTGCATGGCGCGCGGCTAACTGGACGCAAAACAAGTGGAAAGGTGACACCATCACAGCTATCCCTCAGTACACAGTGACTTGGGATGGTTATGAAGACGAAGACACCAAAGATGCATACCCACTGCAGTTAGCGGGTTACCACACTAAAGGCCGTACTCACTCAAGCTACCACAATGTACCTTGGCTGCGTGAAGCGGTTGAAGATGCGGTTTGGATGAACCCAATGGACGCACAACAATACGGCGTAACTTCAGGTAGCAAGGTTGAGATGTACAACGACCGTGGCTCAATTGAAGTTGTGGTTCGTGTAACACCACGCGTTGCGCCTGGCATTGTTGCCCTAGGTCAAGGTGCTTGGTACCAAGCTGATGAAAACGGCAGAAAAGGCACGACAGGCAAGGTAATCGACGTGGGAGGCGCTATCAACTCGCTAACTCGCTATGCCCCTAGCCCTGTGGCGAAAGGTAACCCACAGCACACTAACCGTGTTCAAATTCGCGCAATCGTTTAATGGAGTCCACTATGAGCGAAAATAAACAATACTGTTTCTATGTTGACACCACTAAATGTACTGGTTGCAAAGCGTGTCACGTATCTTGTAAAGATCGCCAAGGCGACATCGTTCGCAAAGGCAACAACCCAAAAGAGCAAGGCGTTCCTGCACTTAATGGCGTTAACTGGCGTCGTGTGTACGAATATGGCGGCGGTGTTTGGAGCGTAGACCCAAATACTGGTACGTTTGAGCAAGACGTATTTACCCACTACACCTCAATTGGTTGTAACCACTGTAGCGAGCCTGTGTGTGTCAAAGCATGCCCTACAGGCGCAATGCACAAACGTCGCGAAGATGGCCTAGTGCACGTAGCCACTGAGTTATGTGTAGGCTGTAGCAGCTGCGCTAAAGCGTGCCCATACGATGCGCCACAGCTCGATACTGAGCGCAAGGTAATGACCAAGTGTGACGGTTGTTTTGACCGTCTACAAGAAGGCAAGCAGCCTATCTGTGTTGAATCTTGCCCAATGCGCGCTATCGACTTTGGTACTCGCGAAGAGCTTGAAGCAAAATACGGAGTCGGTGACAACCACGCTGCGCCGCTTCCGCCAGAGAGCATCACATCACCGAACCTGATTGTGAAAGCAAATAAAAACTCTGGACGCCAAGGCCAAGTACTAAACTTCGCTGAAGTGTAAAGCAACTATGGCGCCTCGCCTGAGGCGCCACGTTTTTAAAGGTGCATCATGAGCAACCAACAAACCTTACTCGAACTCCAAGCAATCTCCCGTTTACTGCATAACCTGCTAATCGACTACCCAACTCAAGAAAGTATTGAGTATTTAATCGAACATCAAATCGCCCAGCAATGGCCTGATTTAACCAGCAACCAGCACAACAAAACCGGAAAACTATTGCTAGAAGCATACTTGGCAAGTTGGACGCCTGAGCAACTTAACCAAACTAAGCTCGACTATGGTCAGTTGTATTTTGGGCCTGGTGAACCTAAAGCCATGCCATGGGGCTCAGTGTATTTAGGTGAGCAAGGTATTTTAAACGACGACTCCACCATTAAGCTGATGGATTTTTACAAGCAGCAAGGCGTGAGTTTCGAGTTGAAGCACCAGCAACCTGTTGATCATATCGCATTATTCTATGCCGTGATTGATCAACTACTTGAGGTGTTATTGACGCCACAGACACAAAGCGGCAGTGAAAATGACAGCGAAAACGACAGTCATGCAGCTGAGCGCACCTTGTGCATTTTACTGCAACAGCATCTGCTTACCTGGTCGGGTCGTTGCCACGAGCTTGCCCAGCAACATGCGCAAACCGACTTTTATCGCGCCATCGCTATGTTAGCTACAGACTTTGAACAAGTGCTAGCAAGCGCCCTAAACGTGGTACCTGTTAGCCAACGTCTATTTCGCTAACCTATAATTACCAGCACCCAGTTATGAGTCTAATTCAGTCCACTAAGCAGCAATAGAAAAGTAGACTTTTCTTACAGTTGCAATGTTTTATCCATCGCGATACTGAATTAGCTCAGCAAGTCAAATATGGGGAGTTATTAGCCCTAAATCGATGCGTTAAATTTATCTTTATACAACTAGCGATTCATTTAAATGAGAATTATTGCTGTTCTTTATAATATTCACTTGGCGATTGGCCTGATATCTGGCTAAATATTTTACTTATTCTACCTTGGTCGGTATATCCACAATCACAAGCAGTGGCTTTAACATTGCCGTCATTGATCACTAACAACCTTCTCGCCCGCTTATACTTAACATGATTAATCAGCGTTTTCAGAGAAATACCCATCTCTTCACAATATTTTGTCAATGTTCGCTTTGACATACTTAAAATAAAAGATAAAGAAGTCACATTTAATTCAGATACAGGGATCATATTACACGCGGCAATAAGTAAGTCATAATCCGACATAATTCTATTTAAAAATAATGGATTAATCATTTTACCTGCAGACTCTTTAGCCACAACCAACTCAAACCTGCCATTATCAAAATTACAATAAGGCAACAAATTATACTGACTGTAACTAGCTATATCCTTAGCAAACTTTATTTCTACTTCATCATAACTAACATCAATCCTAGCTAGCAAAGCAGCAAAGAAATGATACAAAACCAACTCTTCGTAAACCGATCCATATGCAGGATTAACAATAAACCTAAGCTGATTTTCATCTTCTTGCAGACGCCAATCTAGGTTAGTTCTCACCCCCACCATGTTAATAAAGAAGTCATAAATTTGATTCGCTATCGACTTATCACACGACTGCGACAATATAGGCTCCATATGAATTAGCCACTGACCAGCTGAATAACAAAACAGCTGTTCAATAAATAACAAATCTACACCTTCATGCTGAGACAAATACTCTAACAACCTAATTGGCGAACTTGCATTTGTTAAATCAAAATCAAGCAAACCTTTAAAAACGGCATATTCATCAGGCACAGAAATACCTTTAGCCTGACAAAAATCCAACATACTTTTTGTTGTTAGTGCTGGCCTAACCTGAAACTTAATCATATTTCTCCTCCCACCAACAACTATAAGAAGATCTGTGTTTATTTTGATATGTAAATCCAAGCCATTTGTGATCGACTTCAATTAATGCTTTTTTAAGCAAACGAATCAGCATGACGTTTTAAATAACATACATACAATGTAAATAGTTCAATAACGCAAACAATTATTAACCAATACCAAGGTAGAAAATGCTATGGACGCACGCAGTCATCTTGTTATAGCAACGGTCGCCATATTTTGTTTTTGGAGTAGCCACACCCTAGCCACTCCTTGGCAAAATTTAACAAGCGAGCAACTTGAAACTAAGCTCGAACAAAAGTTCAGCGAAGGTAAATATTCCTCTAAAGGGGCAGACTCCTGCCTCATGTGTCACAAGAAAAACGACACAGTGACCGCCATCTTTGATGGTGTCCACGGTCAAATCAATAACAGCAA
>NZ_JAAIKQ010000019.1:0-1580 GCF_012263345.1 Shewanella sp. WXL01
GTAAAAACTTTTAATTGAAGAGTTTGATCATGGCTCAGATTGAACGCTGGCGGCAGGCCTAACACATGCAAGTCGAGCGGAAACGAGTTATCTGAACCTTCGGGGAACGATAACGGCGTCGAGCGGCGGACGGGTGAGTAATGCCTAGGGATCTGCCCAGTCGAGGGGGATAACAGTTGGAAACGACTGCTAATACCGCATACGCCCTACGGGGGAAAGGAGGGGACCTTCGGGCCTTTCGCGATTGGATGAACCTAGGTGGGATTAGCTAGTTGGTGAGGTAATGGCTCACCAAGGCAACGATCCCTAGCTGTTCTGAGAGGATGATCAGCCACACTGGGACTGAGACACGGCCCAGACTCCTACGGGAGGCAGCAGTGGGGAATATTGCACAATGGGGGAAACCCTGATGCAGCCATGCCGCGTGTGTGAAGAAGGCCCTAGGGTTGTAAAGCACTTTCAGCGAGGAGGAAAGGTTAGTGGTTAATACCTGCTAGCTGTGACGTTACTCGCAGAAGAAGGACCGGCTAACTCCGTGCCAGCAGCCGCGGTAATACGGAGGGTCCGAGCGTTAATCGGAATTACTGGGCGTAAAGCGTACGCAGGCGGTTCGTTAAGCCAGATGTGAAAGCCCCGGGCTCAACCTGGGAATTGCATTTGGAACTGGCGAACTAGAGTCTTGTAGAGGGAGGTAGAATTTCAGGTGTAGCGGTGAAATGCGTAGAGATCTGAAGGAATACCGGTGGCGAAGGCGGCCTCCTGGACAAAGACTGACGCTCATGTACGAAAGCGTGGGGAGCAAACGGGATTAGATACCCCGGTAGTCCACGCCGTAAACGATGTCTACTCGGAGTTTGGTGTCTTGAACACTGGGCTCTCAAGCTAACGCATTAAGTAGACCGCCTGGGGAGTACGGCCGCAAGGTTAAAACTCAAATGAATTGACGGGGGCCCGCACAAGCGGTGGAGCATGTGGTTTAATTCGATGCAACGCGAAGAACCTTACCTACTCTTGACATCCAGAGAATTTACCAGAGATGGTTTAGTGCCTTCGGGAACTCTGAGACAGGTGCTGCATGGCTGTCGTCAGCTCGTGTTGTGAAATGTTGGGTTAAGTCCCGCAACGAGCGCAACCCTTATCCTTATTTGCCAGCACTTCGGGTGGGAACTTTAGGGAGACTGCCGGTGATAAACCGGAGGAAGGTGGGGACGACGTCAAGTCATCATGGCCCTTACGAGTAGGGCTACACACGTGCTACAATGGCGTATACAGAGGGTTGCGAGACCGCGAGGTGGAGCTAATCTCAGAAAGTACGTCGTAGTCCGGATTGGAGTCTGCAACTCGACTCCATGAAGTCGGAATCGCTAGTAATCGTAGATCAGAATGCTACGGTGAATACGTTCCCGGGCCTTGTACACACCGCCCGTCACACCATGGGAGTGGGCTGCAAAAGAAGTGGGTAGTTTAACCTTCGGGAGAACGCTCACCACTTTGTGGTTCATGACTGGGGTGAAGTCGTAACAAGGTAGCCCTAGGGGAACCTGGGGCTGGATCACCTCCTTATCGACACGAATTTAGAC
>NZ_JAAIKQ010000019.1:1718-5044 GCF_012263345.1 Shewanella sp. WXL01
AATGCGAAATAATTGAGTTCTCAAAACACTATTTAAGTGTCTTGAATATTCTAAAACTAAGGCGATACACATGAATGAGTTTACTCATTGGTGTGATTTATCAAATAAACCAGCTAGTCACCTATGTGGCTTGAATGACTTACATTAGTAAGACTCATTTGGGTTGTATGGTTAAGTGACTAAGCGTATACGGTGGATGCCTTGGCAGTCAGAGGCGATGAAGGACGTAGTAACTTGCGAAAAGCGTTGGCGAGCTAGTAACAAGCATTTGAGTCAACGATGTCCGAATGGGGAAACCCAATTGCATAAGCAATTATCCTAACGTGAATACATAGCGTTAGGAGGCAAACCCGGGGAACTGAAACATCTAAGTACCCGGAGGAAAAGAAATCAACCGAGATTCCCCTAGTAGCGGCGAGCGAACGGGGATTAGCCCTTAAGTCATTGGGGTGTTAGTGGAATGTGTTGGAAAGCACAGCGGCACAGGGTGATAGCCCCGTACACGAAAACTAACCAGTGATGAAATCGAGTAAGGCGGGACACGTGACATCCTGTCTGAACATGGGGGGACCATCCTCCAAGGCTAAATACTCCTGACTGACCGATAGTGAACCAGTACCGTGAGGGAAAGGCGAAAAGAACCCCTGTGAGGGGAGTGAAATAGAACCTGAAACCGTATACGTACAAGCAGTGGGAGCGGTTCTTGAGACCGTGACTGCGTACCTTTTGTATAATGGGTCAGCGACTTACATTTTGTAGCGAGGTTAAGCGAATAGCGGAGCCGTAGGGAAACCGAGTGTTAACTGCGCGTTTAGTTGCAAGGTGTAGACCCGAAACCCGGTGATCTAGCCATGGGCAGGTTGAAGGTTGAGTAACATCAACTGGAGGACCGAACACACGTATGTTGAAAAATGCGGTGATGACTTGTGGCTGGGGGTGAAAGGCCAATCAAACCGGGAGATATCTGGTTCTCCTCGAAAGCTATTTAGGTAGCGCCTCGCACGAATACCATTGGGGGTAGAGCACTGTTAAGGCTAGGGGGTCATCCCGACTTACCAACCCTTTGCAAACTCCGAATACCAATGAGTACTATGCGGGAGACAGACGGCGGGTGCTAACGTCCGTCGTCAAAAGGGAAACAACCCAGACCGTCAGCTAAGGTCCCAAAGTGTATGTTAAGTGGGAAACGATGTGGGAAGGCTTAGACAGCTAGGAGGTTGGCTTAGAAGCAGCCACCCTTTAAAGAAAGCGTAATAGCTCACTAGTCGAGTCGGCCTGCGCGGAAGATGTAACGGGGCTAAACATACCACCGAAGCTACGGGTTTGCAGTTTACTGCAAGCGGTAGAGGAGCGTTCTGTAAGCGGTTGAAGGTGAAGGGGTAACCCACACTGGACGTATCAGAAGTGCGAATGCTGACATGAGTAACGATAAAGGGAGTGAAAAACTCCCTCGCCGAAAGACCAAGGGTTCCTGTCCAACGTTAATCGGGGCAGGGTGAGTCGACCCCTAAGGCGAGGCTGAAAGGCGTAGTCGATGGGAAACAGGTTAATATTCCTGTACTTTTGCTAACTGCGATGGAGAGACGGAGAAGGCTAGGCTAGCGCGGCGTTGGTAGTCCGCGTTTAAGGTAGTAGGTAGGGTGCTTAGGCAAATCCGGGCACCTAATACCGAGAGCTGACGACGAGTCACTAAGGTGATGAAGTAGTTGATGCCATGCTTCCAGGAAAATCTTCTAAGCTTCAGGTTAGTAGGAATCGTACCCCAAACCGACACAGGTGGTCGGGTAGAGAATACCAAGGCGCTTGAGAGAACTCGGCTGAAGGAACTAGGCAAAATGGTACCGTAACTTCGGGAGAAGGTACGCTGCTGGCGGTGATGGAACTTGCTTCCTAAGCTGCTGGCAGTCGCAGATACCAGGTGGCTGCAACTGTTTATCAAAAACACAGCACTGTGCAAAATCGCAAGATGACGTATACGGTGTGACGCCTGCCCGGTGCCGGAAGGTTAATTGATTGGGTTAGCTTTGCGAAGCTCATGATCGAAGCCCCGGTAAACGGCGGCCGTAACTATAACGGTCCTAAGGTAGCGAAATTCCTTGTCGGGTAAGTTCCGACCTGCACGAATGGCGTAATGATGGCCACGCTGTCTCCAGCCGAGACTCAGTGAAGTTGAAATTGCGGTGAAGATGCCGTATACCCGCGGCTAGACGGAAAGACCCCGTGAACCTTTACTATAGCTTGGCACTGAACATTGACCCTACATGTGTAGGATAGGTGGGAGACTTTGAAGCGCAGTCGCTAGATTGTGTGGAGTCAACCTTGAAATACCACCCTTGTAGTGTTGATGTTCTAACTCTGGCCCCTAATCGGGGTTGAGGACAGTGCCTGGTGGGTAGTTTGACTGGGGCGGTCTCCTCCCAAAGAGTAACGGAGGAGCACGAAGGTTAGCTAAACACGGTCGGACATCGTGTGGTTAGTGCAATGGCATAAGCTAGCTTAACTGCGAGACAGACACGTCGAGCAGGTACGAAAGTAGGTCATAGTGATCCGGTGGTTCTGAATGGAAGGGCCATCGCTCAACGGATAAAAGGTACTCCGGGGATAACAGGCTGATACCGCCCAAGAGTTCATATCGACGGCGGTGTTTGGCACCTCGATGTCGGCTCATCACATCCTGGGGCTGAAGTCGGTCCCAAGGGTATGGCTGTTCGCCATTTAAAGTGGTACGCGAGCTGGGTTCAGAACGTCGTGAGACAGTTCGGTCCCTATCTGCCGTGGGCGTTGGATGATTGAAGGGAGCTGCTCCTAGTACGAGAGGACCGGAGTGGACGAACCGCTGGTGTTCGGGTTGTTATGCCAATAGCATTGCCCGGTAGCTACGTTCGGAATCGATAACCGCTGAAAGCATCTAAGCGGGAAGCGAGCCCTAAGATGAGTCATCCCTAGGTCTTTAAGACCTCTAAAGAGCCGTTCGAGACTAGGACGTTGATAGGCATGGTGTGTAAGCGTTGTGAGGCGTTGAGCTAACATGTACTAATGACTCGTGAGGCTTAACCATACAACCCAGATGGGTTTTGCTAGGTGGTTATAACCTTAGATTTTAGATAGAGCACTTAGATAGTGTGACTCAATTACAAAAAGCAATAACAGCTTTCCGAATTAATCTAATGGCTACAAAGTATAAAGTAGCGGTTAGATAACAAATTTGTCTGGAGACAATAGCATTGTGGTCCCACCTGAATCCATTCCGAACTCAGCAGTGAAACGCAATCGCGCCGATGGTAGTGTGGGGTTTCCCCATGTGAGAGTAGGTCATTTCCAGACGC
>NZ_JAAIKQ010000002.1:0-137756 GCF_012263345.1 Shewanella sp. WXL01
TTCTGCTCAGTGCCATCAACCGAGTGTACCAGCAGGGTGTCGGTGAGTGACTCACCTGTTTTCAGCCCTTGAATTGCCGTTTGTGAATTGTCAGCTTTGTAGATCCAATGGCCACTCACGTCAATCGATAAACTGCCGAACTGACCTTGCAACGTGCTGCTGACGAAGTGGGCTTGGTTTTTATCTGCATCCGTCACCGAAAGCAGACCTTCGGCATGCAAGTTTCCTTGACTGACATTGTAATCTTCTTTGACGAAGGCGTATGTATCTCCACCAGGTGTTGGTGCGGTTAATAGAGTGGGATTACCAGTTGATGAGATGACATTGGCAATTACCGCTTTGTCATCAGTACCATGGATAGTGACAGTTATTTTTTGTTCAGTCCCATCCACGGTGCGCACTAATACGCTGTCTGTTATTGACTCGCCAGTTTTTAGCTCCTGAATCGCGGTTTGTAAATTGTCCGTGGTATAGGTCCAATGGCCATCAGTATCGATACTAAGCTGACCAAATTGTCCCTGTAGATTGCTCGCGATAAATTGACTTTCACCTAAATCAGGATCGACAACGGATAGTTGTCCCTGTGTATGCAGCATGCCATGGCTGTCGATGTGAAGATCTTCAGTGACACTGGAATGATTGATTCCTTGTATTTGCGCAATCTGGTTTTGACCATGGATGTCGACTGTTATCTGTTGGCTAACGCTATTACCCGAACTATCAGTAACCTGCACAATGAAGCGTTCGCTGGCGATGTCGCCCTGCTTTAACGCTAGGGTTTCGGCAGATTGATTATCCAAATGGTATTGCCACATTCCAGTTTGTGGGTCGATTTGTATGTGGCCAAAATGACCTTGTCTATTAACAACCGACCAAGTAGCACTATCGCCATGGTCGACATCGGTTGCAATGAGTTGGCCGATTGCGGTATCAACGCTGCCTTGCTCATTTAATGCAGCATGATGAACACCTGAAATGGTGGGAAGATCATTACTACCTTCTACGTTGACAATGACTAGGCTGTTAACTTGGTTACCTTGGTTATCTGTCGCGGTGATCACAAACTGCTCTTGATGTAACTCACCTTCATTTAAAGCATTTGTTGCGGATAGACTATTATCCAAATGGTATTGCCACTGACCTGTGGCGCTATCGATCTGTAGATGACCATATTGTCCTTGTTGTTGATTGGTCGCCCATGTCACATGTTGGCTGTTTTCACCATGAGCAGTTAAAGTGCCATGAACTGAATTAACACTGCTATCTTCCTTAACTTGTTGATTTTTATGTTGACCTTCAATTGTTAACGGCTTTTCATGGCTGCCAGTGCCAGTGCCAGTGCCAGTGCCAGTGCCAGTGCCAGTGCCAGTGCCAGTGCCAGTGCCAGTGCCAGTGCCAGTGCCAGTGCCAGTGCCAGTGGTCACTTCTGTAAATGGCACAGCAGTCACTTGGGCGGGTTTTGGGGTCACATTAAAAGCGATGGTAAAATTGGCAGGGTTTTCGCTGTTGTGGTTTGCAGACAAGGCTTGTGCAATTGTTGAAAGGCCAGGGACTTGGGCGTGTGAAATGCTGATATGCTGCTGTTCAATCCCTGTGGTCTCACTACTACCATGTTCGATTATCGGTTGAGCATGGGACGCTTTGCTTGCTGTTGTCTTTATATCGGTTGGTGTTAATTCTGATGTTGATTGACTGGCAATTTGCGCTGAAGCATCTGCATCACCATCTGTGGTTGGCGCGCTGTTGGATTTGTCAGCGAGGGGCGTCTCATCAGTGTGTTGTGGATGGGGAATGGCAGCAGTTTGACCGACTTGCCAAGGCTTATCTGCAACAAGATCTTTGTTACCTATTTGGCTGGTTTTGCCGTCACGAAGCTCTTTTGCTTTGAGCTTATCAACATCAGCATCCACTTTTTTCGCTTTGGATTGGGCGATTTTTTCCCGTTTTAATTGCTGCTTAGATTTACTTGCTTGCTCGCCATGCTGAGTTTTGTTGTGTGGGCGATTTTCATCGTGTGACATCGTAATTGACTCCTATCGCTCACCAAAAGCTTCAGTAACATTAGTAAATACAGGCTTCCAAAGGTATTGAAATACGCTTTTCTCACCAGTAACAATATCGGCTTCACCGGTCATCCCTGGAAGCAGATCAAATTGACCCGGGTGTTCGCCAAAATAGGGTTTATCAATGCTTATCTGTACCTTATAAAAAACGCCACCTTTCTCATCTTTGTCTGTACTGGGAGAGATGCGAGTGACAGTGCCGTCGAGCGCACCGTAACGACTATAATCAAACGCATCTATCTTGATTCTGGCAGGCTGATTTTCACGAACAAAGCCAATATCTCTCGGTGATAACTTCACTTCCATCAAGCCTGTTTTTGTCATGGGTACAATGACGGCTACCGTGCCTCCGGGTTGAATAACGCTGCCGCTAGATGTAGAGGGAATTGATTGAATAATGCCATCAACAGGTGCGGTCACCGTGTTTTGCGACACTAAAGAGCCAGATGATTTTAGTTGCGCCAGAATGCCCAGTAGTTGGGCCTGAGTTTCAGTGCGTTTTTCTTCAACTTCTTTAAGTTGAGTGGCTTGTTTCTGTTTAAGTTGTTGCTCGAGATTGATCAGGTTTTTGGCCAAAACTTGCTGTTTACTTTGCATGCTTTTTAGTTCGCGCATATAGGCATCAAGCTTTTGTTGCGACTCTAAAATACGCAATTTTGATACCGCTTGCTCGGCGGTAACCGAGAGCATCATTTTTAGGGTTTGTTGGGCGGTATTAATTTGATCTTCTAAAGGGGGGATTTCCGTTTCTAGCCCATCAAGTTCCGCTTGAGATTTTGCGATTTCAGACGCCGACAGTTGCTGCATGGCTTCGCGTTCTTGATTCATGCGCAGCAATGATGCCGTGTGGAGTTTGACCAGTTGTGGGTAGGTGCTATTAAACTCATCAAAGTTGGCTGAGCGTTGTTGAATAAACGCATCGTATCGTTCAATTCTCAGTAGCAGGTTAGCGCGTTTACTCTCTAATTCCTCTTCTGCAGATTGACTATCAATGGCGACAAAACTGGCTAGCACATCACCTTTTTTGACCTGATCACCTTCTTCTACCACCACAGAGGCTATGGTACCGCCGGTGAGGCTCTGAATCACTTGCCGATGTCCTAGCGGTACAACATGGCCTTTGGATTTTGATATCTCTTCTACTTGGGTCAATATCGACCACAGTAGCATGACCAAAACGGAACTGGCGATGAGGATGATAATCCGCGTGATGAGTTTCTTCTCTGTAGGGGCTTCTATTGCTTCTGTAAACTCATGAGCAGGCCAAGTTCGATTGGCAAGCTGTCGATTATCCATGGCTGCTCTCCTGAGGTAGTTGGCTGTTTTCGCTGTTGGGGGCGCTTGGGTCGGGGACTGGCCCTGCATAGACCACAGTGCCTTTATCTAAAATGATCACTTTGTCAGCCTGTTGAATTAAGTCGGCGTCGTGGCTGGTAAATAACACGGTTGTATTGCCCTTCAACTTAGCAAAGGTTTCGAGTAACTGCGCTTTGGCATGGGGGTTTTGATTGGCAATCGGTTCGTCAAGTAAGATCAACTGGGACTGTTTCAATAGTGCTCTTGCTAAGCTGATATAGCCACTTTCCACGGGAGACAGCAGACTATGGCCGTTTTTAAACAGTTCACAATGGATGTTATTGTCGAGTGCATCAAATAGGGCGGCACCACCGGCTGCGTATAGCGCGTTAATCAGTTCTTCATCGCTAGCACTAGGCATAGATATGCGGATATTGTCAGCTAAGGTACCTGGTAGTAAATCAGCTTGAGCTGGGCTATAAGCTGCCCATTGCCTGAGCGCTTGCGGGTCATATTGTTTTAAGTTTTTGCCGTTAATCGTGACAAAGCCCGCCTGAGATTCAACCACGCCAATCGCCGCTAACAGCAGCGAGGTTTTGCCACAAGCATTGGGGCCAATAATCGCCACATTTTCACCGGCATCTATGTCTACCGAGATGCCTGATAATGCGGGCTCAGCATCTGCACTATAACGTAAGGTCAGATGTTGGAAGCTCAGCTGCGGAGCTTGGCTAGTATCAGGTAAATCCAGCCGGAGTTCATTATGTTCAGTAGAAGCGGTCATGAAGCGGTCAAACTGCTCGGCAGCACTTTTAACCATAGTGATCTTTTGGCTCGATGAAAATGCCAGTTGTGCAGGGCCTGTGATACGCCAAATCAACATCACACAGGCGATGAGCGCCCCAGGGCTGATACTCTGATTCAGCACTAAAAAAATGCCCGTAAATACGGTGACTAACGCGGTGAATAAACTCATCGCATGGGCAACCGCGGCATTGAGCCCACTGCGTTTCGCGTAGATAAAGTTTTGTCGGCAATGTTCACGACATTGACGACAAAACTTAACGTACCACCCTTCATTGTGGCCGCTGGTTTTGACTTGAAGTAGGTTCTTGGCTAACTCGTTCAACGATTGTTGATAGTCGCTGCTAATTGTCGGCGAGGCCGATTGAGTGAATTTGTTGGTCAGCTTCATAACCCAATAAAAAAGCGCCAACATACTCAGCGGCACTACGACTAACCAGCCACTCAATAGCGCGATGGTAACCAGTGCAATTAAGGTAAAAGGAACATCGACTAAACCGGTGCCTGCGGGACCAGATAGTAGTACTCGCATTTTTTCAGCATTGCGCATTCTGGAGATATGATTAGACAGTCCGACGCGAGAGAGTACGGTCAATGGCATGCTCAGCAAACGATCGAAGGTCAAATTAGACAGATCGCGAGCAAATCGATTGCTGGTATTGGCGAGTACCTTGGCACGCACTAATCTGCTTGAGACCAAAATACTGATTGCTAACGCGGCTCCTAAAGCAATGGTTGGCAATACCGATGGGCTCTGGCCACCAATCACCCGGTCATATACCGCCATTGTAAACAGCGGTACCGCAAGGCCGGTGATACTGGCCAGAAGGCTTAACCAGAAAACCGGTCGATACCACTTGGTCTTTTTACTTAGCTCATGGGCAAAGGCTTTGGTGTTTTGCTTATCCGTCGGCAAGCTATCAACAATCAGAATGTGACCGCCTGTCTTGGCTGTAAGAGGTTGCCACTGATCGTTATTACCAAGTTGTTCAAGGTGTTCATGGCGCCGGCGGATAACCTGGGCTGGTGAGTTATCTGGAATAAACAAACACGGGTGACTCGTTTGTGCCATCATCTGCGGACTAAACTGCAACACGCGAAAGCTCAGCTTGTGTTTTTTTAACAGCTGATTTAACGATAACGTATCGAAAGGTTGTGATTGTTGATCATTGAGCAAATGGCTGGCTTGCGCGTATAACCCAAGTTGTTGTAACAGCGAAATTGTGGCCTGTTTCAGGTCATTATTTTGTGACATATGAACGACGGAATTCATGCTGACACCTCCTTCGCTTGCTGCTGGCAGTGTCCTTGGGTATCAATATGTAGATGTATGTCGCTCAATGCTCTAATACTAGTAAAATAACTGGCGAATATGATGGTCATGTCGCCGCGATAGCTAGCTAATAATTTCAGCAACCTTTGTTGTGAGTCTGCATCCAATGAGATCATCGGTTCATCAAGCAGTAAAATTGAGGGCGATTGGACTAATGCCCGCACTAAGCCAATGAGCTTAATCGCACCTTTATTCAACATTTGGCTGTCGTTATTGCCCACAAGTGTTTGATAGCCCGCAGGCAGTTGCGCGATGGTTTCTGTTAACCCTAAGGTTTCCGCTATGGCCATAGCTTGCGGTTCTTTGTCAGCAGCAAATAAGGTCATGTTTTCCATCAGCGTGCCAGCCATCAAGGTTGGCCAAGGGGATACGTGCAGTACCGACTGACGATATTCACTGCGTTTATGTTGGCTTTGCTCGACACCAGCAATCAATATTTTTCCGCTTTCTACCCGATGAAACGCGCCAATACTACTTAGTAGCAGACTAGCGTGAGTGAGCGGGTTAGAGGTCACTGTCACAAGGCTCCCTGCTGGAATTTCAATATTGACATCAACGAGCTTGGCCCCGGTTTGTTGCAAGCTAACTTGGTGCAGCTGTATTGGGCCTAGAGGAAGTTTTTGTTGGTATTGGGTTGTGCCATCAAAAACCTCCCCTGGCAGCTGGCTCAACTGCTCAACCTGTGACATAGCCGTTTTCGCCACAGCCAACCGTGAACGTAAGCTGATGATGGCACTTAATGGGGCGATTGCCCGGCCGGCCAAAATAGAGCAAGCAGCGAGTCCCCCTGTGGTTAAATCACCGTTGAGCACCGCCAAGCAACCTATGAGGACGATAAGCAAGGTGGTGGCTTGCGAAGCACCTTGAATAAGTTCCTGTAATTTGGACGACAACCAGTCGACTTGTTGCTGCTGGGCGAGTCGTTGGTAATTGATCTCGTTGTACATACCACTGAGTTTGGTTTCCATTCCCAGAGCTTTGGCGGTAGTGAGTCCCGATAGCACCTGGATAAGCAAGCGTGAGCGCTCACCCTCGGTAAGCCCTAAAGCTTGGGTGGCTTGATTGAGTTGTTTACCAATCAGGTAAACAAGTACGCCAATTACCGCCCATACCGCGATGGGGATGAGCACCAGTGGGCCGCCAATATACGCCACTAAAGCCAAGAAAATCAGCACGAAGGGAAAATCCATCAATGCAACAAGCGCTTGGCCTGAATAGATTTCTCGCATAGTGGCAATGCTGTTTAACCCGTTGGCAATCACCCCAGTGCCTAAAGACTCAATCCGCTTATAATCAGATTGCAATAACGCGCCTACGGTATGGGTAGTTGTTTGAAGTTCAAAATTTGCCGCGCTGGAAGCAAGTACCCAACTGCGTGCATAGCGCAGAACCAGTTCTAATAAAATGGCAACGGCCACGGCAGAAACCAGCACGCTGGCAGTGCCATACCCTTGATTCGGCAGAATTCGGTCGTAAATTTGCAGCATAGTGAAAGGCAGTGCCAATGACAGCAAGTTAATCAAGGTAGACGAAAGCAATAGCTCGACCCAAGCACGGTTTTTGATTAGCAGGCTAAAGTTGTCTGTCATTGCTTACTTCCTTGTTGTGGGGGAGATACGTCATTACGGAACGATTTTTGAGCGGTTACTATTACCAGATTAGTAGTAATTTTAGTGAAAAGACTATGTTTTGTGGAATTTTTGTGACTAAAACCGTATGTGTAGTCCAAATGAGTGGGTTTTAAAAATGAGGGCTTTAGATGAGCATATCATTAGACCTGAATTTAAATTCTTAGCGTCCATTTTGTTGCTGAAAACTTAGTTTACATTGAGCGGTTATTATCAAGCTTGTTTTACAGATAGCTAATGGATGCATTGTCGTGCAGTTTTTTCACCTCAATTAATTTGAGTTCAAAGGCGGAGGGGAGTACGCAATACAGTGTTAATTGTAATAAACCAACGTACAGAGATTATGCTAGATAAATCGCGTAGAACAACGTAGAAATTGCAGCTAGTTATTCTACTTGTGAAATTTTTCGTAGAAAGCAAAAAGCTCACCCGAAGGTGAGCTTTTTAATGTTTGGTGGAGGCGGCGGGACTTGAACCCGCGTCCAGAAAGCCTACATCCAAGGCGCTACATGTTTAGTCTCTCTTTTGGTTAACCCGATAAGCTCCGAAAGACAGGATATTATCAGGCGAGTCCGGTACTGTTTCGCGGTTCACCCCCGAACAAGGTTCCCTCGCTAGCACTATGTAAGATGACCATCAAAATCCACTGCCCATGTGCGAAACGTGTGGCTGATGGCTAGCGAGCCTAAGCTGCTAGAGCGTAGTTATCGTCGTTTGCAACTATAACTGTGCGGCTTTTTACGAGGCCAACCGCCCCTCGACATGCTCCCAGGGTTTCGTGAATCCTGTCGAATCCAGAATCGCCCCCAAAGTTTGTTAATTGTATCGAGTATTTAGCAAAACGCCTAGCGACATTTTCGCAAAACATCACTGTTTGGTTATTTATCAGCCCAAACGAGACTTTTTCATCACGCGTGATTGCTCAACCTTCCACTCGCGCTCTTTCGTATCTTGGCGCTTGTCGTGATCTTTCTTACCTTTACCTAAGCCAATTTCAACTTTTACCCATGCGCCTTTGCGCCAGTATAGTGACAGCGGCACCAATGTGTAGCCTTGGCGTTCAATCAAGCCTTCTAGCTTGTCGATCTCGCTGCGTTTTAGTAGTAGTTTTTTGGTGCGAATTGGGTCACATACAACATGAGTTGATGCTGTGTTTAATGGTTGTACGGTACAGCCGTGCATAAATGCTTCGCCATGTTTAATGTAAACATAACAATCAGCTAGGGTAACTTTACCCATACGCAGGGATTTTACTTCCCAGCCTTGTAGCTCTAATCCGGCTTCAATTTTGTCTTCGATTTTAAATTCAAAGGTCGCGCGTTTGTTGCGGGTAATTGTTGCTGGTGGATTCTTTGCTTTTTTGGAATTCTTTTTTGCCATAATTGCGTGGTTAACTCGCAGTTGCCCATCTATTTTTCTGCTCTTAAAGGCAGATATGGGGGAGAGAATAATCTAATTCAAGGGATTATACCCCAACAGCTTGAAGATGCGAGGATTAACTTGTTTGCCCAGTACCTAGGTTTGTGAGTTAGATCGTCTGAGCTTTATAACGGCTGATAACTGTAGGGATGCCTTTTTTTACCAACGTGCTAAAATCCCGTGCAAATTACAGTATTCCAATGAGCAACAATGCCAAAAATCTCTAAAAGTGTGCTGGTCCGGTTTAGCGCATTAGAAATGTATAACCTAGTGAATGATGTTGAGTCTTACCATGAGTTTTTACCCGGCTGTGTCGGTGGCAAGGTGCTTGAGTTTGATGGCAAAACCATGGTGGCATCGGTTGATGTCAGTAAAGCAGGTATTAAGAAAACCTTTACGACGCGCAATCAAGTCGTTGAAGGCAAGTCGATAGCGTTAGAGTTAGAAAATGGCCCGTTTAAGTTCTTACATGGCAATTGGAAGTTTACCGAGCTAACGGAAGAGGCGTGCAAGGTTGAGTTTGACTTGGACTTTGAATTTTCAAACCCGTTAACTGATATTGCTTTTGGGCGAGTTTTTAAAGAGTTAGTCGGTTCGATGGTAACCGCATTCACAGATAGAGCTAAGGTGATTTATCGTGACTAAAGAAGTTGAGTCATTTCCAGTTGATGTCATTTATGCCTTACCTGAGCAGCAAAAGGTAATAACGGTGAATGTTGCGCCGGGCACTAGCTGTATTGAAGCGGTTGAGCAGTCCAATATTGTTGCGTTTTTCCCTGAAATTGACCTAGCAAAAGTAAAGCTGGGTATTTTTAGTCGTCAGGTGAAGCATCAAGAGGTATTGCAAGCTGGTCAGCGAGTGGAGATATACCGACCGTTAATCGCCGACCCTAAAGATGTTCGTCGCCGCCGCGCTGAAAAAGCCAAAGAAGAAGGGCGAATTAATAAGACCACTGGCGCGAAGGTGAGTGCTTAACTTGCGTTTGCCTATGGTTTTCAGACCATGTTAAAACTAAAAAAGCAGAACGGGTTACCATTCTGCTTTTTTATTGCCTACTTAAGGTAGGCTATCGCTTTGGGTTCAAACTATTCAGCGTCGTCGTTTTGCTGTTTTAAACCTTCTTGCAGTTCAACCACCTTCTCTTGAACTAGCGGTTTTGCATCTGGACGCGACTCAGGTACAAGTGGCTCATCTTTTGATGGCCCTGAAATACTTGGTAATTCGCCTTGGCCTAGTGGCGTATTAAAGTCTTCACTGAGTTCGTAATCACCTTCAACGCGGGCGATTTTGTCATCTTCAAAATGAATGATTAACTCTTTGTGGATGATGCTCGCATCACGACCACTCTTAAAGTGATAAACATAGTACCAGGTGTTGTCAGAAAAACTGTCGCGTAGTACAGGGCGCCCCAGGATGTACTCAGCTTGCTCCTTAGTCATATCAACACGCAACTGCTCTACTTGTTGCGCTTCCATATAGTTACCTTGTGGGATGTCAGGCTTGTAAATCAGCCAGTCAAATACACCACATCCAGACAGCGAAAGGCTAAGTACTGCAGCACTCAAAAAGGTAAAACGTTGTTTTTTGTTAATCATTATTTGTAATACTTCCTAAATTCTGTCGGCCATGATACCCAAGGGCGACCTAAAATGACAAGGGTTCAGGCTTATGTTTGTGTGTTTGAGTGCTTAGGGCGCTTTAAGTTCAGCTTTAAACAAAACATATCGATAAAAGCCAAACTTGCTCGATTTAACTTGAGAGGGTAAAACGGGCTTGCTAAATTTGTGTGGTCAATAAAAGTATGTCAAGTTTAGAGTGTTGCACACTAATTAGTGTTCGCTAATATAAGGTCGCGTACGACGATTATGGAAAATAAGCAGAATAAACAGGGGAGTTTGGTTTTTGTTGGCACCGGATTGCAGTTAGCTGCTCATATCGGTGCACTGAGCAAAAGCCATATTGAACACGCTGATATTGTGTTTTCATTAGTGCCAGATGTTTTTTGCGAGCAATGGCTCGTTGGCTTAAACCCAAAACATGCTTCTTTACAGCCGTATTATGCCCAAGAGGGCGAGGTAAAAAGTCGCCGCGATACTTATGCGCAAATGGTTGAAGCTATTTTGCAGCAAGTCCGCCAAGGTTTAGATGTAGTTGTAGCCTTATATGGCCACCCAGGGATCTTTGCTTGTGTGTCACACCTTGCAATTAAGCAAGCTAAAGTCGAAGGGTTTGAAGCACAAATGCTGCCTGGCGTTTCTGCAGAAGCTTGTCTTTGGGCAGATCTTGGTATCGACCCAGGCCAAGCTGGCCATCAAAGTTATGAAACCACGCAATTTATGCTTTATAACCACCAAATTAACCCCTATACCCATGTTTTGCTGTGGCAAATAGCCTTAGCTGGTGAGCATTCATTAACTCAGTTTGCTACCACTAAAGATAGGTTGCAGATATTGGTTGAACATTTAAACCAGTGGTATCCGTTAGATCATCAGGTTGTCATTTACGAAGCGCCTAATCTACCTTTAATGTCGCCGCGCATCGATTGGCTTGCACTAAAGGATTTGTCAGATGCTGATTTAACTATGATTAGCACCCTGATGATCCCGCCAGTAGGCAAATTAAAATTGAACCAACAAATGTTGGCAAAATTAGGAATTTCCGAGAGCGATCTCGGTTAGTCGTGACGCAATAGCGTGTTAAACTCTCCCTTGAAACATCAAATAAGGAAATAGTATGTCTAAATTGACCGATTTTTTTACAGAATTAAATCAGGATGTAAAGCTGCAACAAGCCTACAAAAAGGACCCTCGTGGCGTGATGCAGCAGTATGGTCTAACCGATGAAGAAGCCGAAGCTGTGATGTCAGGTGACATGAGCAAAGTCCAATCATTGTCGGGTGACAAGAATATGAAGTTGTTTATGCTAATTGCTAATCACTCGGAATAAGCTCTTGTTATCTCGTCTTCTGATTTCAGCTTTACTTGCCTTGATGTTGAGTGTCAACGTCAAGGCGAGTGATATTGATAGCCAGTTAGGCGAGCTAGACTCATTGTTGCAATCTGACCTTCCTAAAGCCGTTTCTCTTATTGAAAGTCTTGAACCTAGAACCGGCAATTTTACTTCGCAGCAATTAGCAAAATTTAAAACCTTGAAAAGCATTAACCACCTTTATACCGGTAACTTTATTGCTGCAAAACGCGTGTTAGATGAAGCTGAGGGGCTAAATCCCAATCAAGAACTACTCACTCAGATTTATCTTTACAAGGTAACAGTAAGTATTGGATTAGGTGAATACCAGCAAGCATTTCAACAGCTAGAGCAGAATTTAAGACGTATTGAGCAGGGCGATGATACTCATGTTAAGGTGCAGTCCTATTTACGTTTGTTGAATGTGTATCTTGATTTGGAAGCCTACAAAGAGATGCTGTTGGTGGTTAATCGGGTATTGGCATTCAATAAGGGTAGAGATACTAAAAGTGAATGTTATGGCATGCTCTACTTAGCGGTAGCGAATCTTGAACTGGATAAGCACGAAGCTGCGGCTGAGTATTTCAGGCGTAGTGGTGATTATTGTCAAAAGCATGGTTACCCTCTAATCGTGGCGATGTCAGTTAAAGGTCAAGCTCGGGCTTTATTTGAGCAACAAAAGTACCCTAACGCACTACCTGGTTTTTTATCTTCTTTAGAAGCCTACGAAAAGTTTAACTTTAACATTGAGATATACAGTAACTGGGCGTTTTTAGCTGAAACTTATTATCACCTAGGGATGTTTGCTGAGGCTAGAGACTATGCCCAGCGAGTAGCTGATCTGGCGCAAGTGCAAATGAATATTCGCCCGAAACAGCGCGCCCACGGCATACTCGCTCTATTAGCCAGAGACGCTGAGCAATATCAGCAGGCGTATGAGCATCAAGTAAGATCGCAGATGTTAAGCGAGACCTTGCTTAATGAGCAGCGATTAAAACAAAACGCTTATCAAATGGCACAATTTGAAATTGCCGAGAAAACCCGTGAGCTTGATAAAATTGTTCAGGATTACGATATTTTTGGTGAGCAGCGCAAAGTGTTGAATCAGCAACGCAGTTACTCATATATGTTTTCAACCATTTTCGCCGGAGCCAGTATTTGCTTATTCCTGATGCTCGTAGCGGTTTGGTCTCAACGTAGCAACTACAAACGCCAGGCCCAGCGTGACCAACTTACCGGCGTTTATAGCCGTTTTATTGGGCAAAACATGGCTGAAAATCAGCTGATTCAATGTCAAACTCGCCATTCGGATTATTCGGTAATCTTGTTTGATCTCGATTCGCTTAAGCAAATTAATGAACAATACGGTAATGCTAATGGTGACTGGGCATTGCAGCAGGTAGTCAATGTGCTAAATGAGCTTATTGATAAAAAACATATTTTGTTGCGGATGAGCAGCGAAGAATTTGGACTATTCATGCCGCAAACTCATATTGAGCAAGCATATGAGCTGACAACGCAATTTCTCGAACAAGTAGCCAGCATTGAAACTAAACTGACCGGCCATCAATTTGCCATTACGGTGAGTGCAGGCTTAAGCTGCTGGACAGAGCAAGACTTAAGCCTTGACCCGATAATCAGCCGTGCAGCCCTAGGGCTTAAACAGGCAAAAGAGCAAGGTAAGAACCAGGCTGTGGTTTATAACCCTGTAAAAGTGAAACAAAGCCAAGCCGATACGGAAATGGTAATAGTAGAAAGCTAGGCATGCTTGTTGTCACCAAAAGCCGGTTTGTTGTGGTGTAACTCTTGTTCTCTCATCTCGCGGCAGTGACGTTGCCTTTATAGTGCGCCTTTACTCTCTGGTATTTATTTTCTCGTCTTTAACCAGTCGTTACTAGTTTGTCGCTCCCACAACGCTGCTACCATCGTCATTCCAACAACGCTACCAACGGTGTCATTCCCGCAAGGCTTTTAAGCGGGAGTCTAGTTCTCGGTTGCAAGAGTAAAAGCGAGACCCTCGATTAAAAGCATCTCGAGGGTGACCGTTTGGTTGCCATTCCCGCAAGGCTGCTACCATCGTCATTCCAACAACGCTACAAACACTGTCATTCCCGCAAGGCTTTTAAGCGGGAATCTAGTTCTCGACTGCAAGAGTAAAGCGAGACCCTAGATTAAAAGCATCTCGAGGGTGACCGTTTGGTTGCCATTCCCGCAAGGCTGCTAACACAGTCATTCCAACAACGCTACCAACAGTGTCATTCCCGCAACGCTTTTAAGCGGGAATCTAGTTCTCGATTGCAAGAGTAAAGCGAGACCCTCGATTAAAAGTATCTCGAGGGTGACCGTTTGGTTGCCATTCCCGCAACGCTTTTAAGCGGGAATCTAGCCCTCGACTTCAAGAACAGGAATAAGACCCTAGCTTGTGCTTAAACAAAACCAAGGTGTGAATACTGTATCTTTGACATTGAACTGCAAGTCGATCAGCAGTCGCGCTATAGATAACAGTTCGTAGTTAACACTTCCCCTTGAGGCTATCACTTGTAATTTTTGCGCCATCCAAATCTCTCCACCATTTTGGTGCGCTTTCAGAAAGCTCCATTCATCATGAGCAAGTTAATTCAGCAAACTTGCACCAAATTGGCTCTTTTGAACTTTTTATGCACTTTTTTTGAAAAAATTTAAAAAAAATTGAATATTTTTCGCGGACAAATCGAGTGTTGTTCGGTTAATACGTAGCCACGCCTAACAATAAATTAACCTTATTTCGGTTACCTTTACGTTAACGTAAGATTAAAACGTTCGTTTAAGTTGGCTTGTCTAGGTTTGTTATCTAAATGTATGAAATATATGCTCTTTCACTATTTCCGCTAGCGGCAGCTCAAAACGCAGAGTTGATTCCTATTGTTACTAATTCGACTAAAGTTGCGTAACAATATTTGTACGATGCGTGCTTTATGGTTGTAATTTTACTACATTGCGTTTGTTAGGGTTATTGGTCTGACAAATTATTCTATTGCTGGTGTTTTGCTGTTAATCTCTCTGGGTGGGTCTTGGTTAATTATCTGAATTTTAATGAAAAATACTTATGTTGCAAGTCTTGGTATTACCAATTTTATGATGGTTTTTAAGTCTATTTTTGCTCGTTTTTTCTGCGTTTAGATTGTTGCAATTACAAATGTTTGTGGTTAGTTTTTAGTTCAACGCAAACATTTGAAAGTTTTTGCTTACGGTTTTTAAAGAGTGAATGCTCTAAATTGGCAGGGCACCTCTGATGAAGGATTCGACTAGCAAAAGCTAAAGTTACTCAATAACAGTTACTCAATAACAGTTACTCAATATTTATCGGGTCAGTTTTATTAAGACCGCTGGATGCCAAAACAGAAATATGGCGGCACCCAACACAGTCTCAATAATCTAAGCACAAGGATGCAATTATGACGGCAGATCAATTAGTCGCTAAATATTCAGCGCAAACCGAAACCCAGTCGAGCTCAAAGCTGGCAGTTTTGGGTAGCCATGTTGAAGGCCAAGAGAAGATCCTTAACTCAGGTGCTTTAGCATTACTGGAAACACTATGTGAGCAGTTCGCTGCCGAAGTGCCACAGCTATTAGAGAAGCGCCGCCATAAGCAACAGCGAATTGATGCGGGCGAGCTGCCTGATTACTTACCTGAGACACGTGCAATTCGCGATGGTAACTGGTCTATTCGTGGTATTCCGGCAGATTTGCAAGACCGCCGTGTGGAGATCACAGGTCCTGTTGATCGCAAAATGATTATTAATGCACTAAACGCCAACGTAAAAGTGTTTATGGCCGACTTTGAAGACTCACTCGCACCTAGCTGGGAGAAAGTGGTTCAAGGACAAATTAACCTACATGATGCGGTTAACGGTGATATTGAGTTTACCGCGCCGAACACAGGCAAGCACTATTTATTAAACCCAGAACCTGCTGTATTGATTGCTCGCGTACGTGGTCTGCATTTAAAAGAAAAGCATATTGAGTTTGAAGGCGAAGCCATTCCTGGCGGATTAGCCGACTTTGCTTTGTACTTTTACCATAACTATCGTCAGTTATTGGCGAAAAATTCTGGGCCATACTTCTACATTCCTAAGCTTGAGAGTCATCATGAAGCGCGCTGGTGGGCAAAAGTATTCTCCTTTGTTGAAGAGCGTTTCTGCCTGCAACCTGGCACCATCAAGTGTACTTGCTTGATTGAAACCCTGCCGGCTGTGTTTGAGATGGACGAGATTTTATATGAGCTTCGTTCAAACATTGTGGCGCTGAATTGTGGTCGTTGGGACTACATCTTTAGCTACATCAAAACCCTTAAAAACCATCCAGACCGAGTGTTGCCAGACCGTCAAGCTGTGACCATGGACAAGCCTTTCTTAAGTGCTTATTCACGTCTGCTGATTAAGACCTGTCATAAACGTGGTGCACTGGCGATGGGCGGTATGGCGGCGTTCATTCCAGCAAAAGACGAAGCTACCAATCAGCAAGTATTGCAAAAAGTTCGTGGCGACAAAGAGCTAGAAGCTCGCAACGGCCATGATGGCACCTGGGTTGCTCACCCTGGTCTTGCTGATACTGCCATGGGCATTTTCAACGACTACATTGGCGGTGACAACACCAACCAATTGCATATTACCCGTGACGTTGACGCGCCAATTCCAGCTGCTGAGTTGCTTGAGCCTTGTGATGGCGAGCGTACCGAGACTGGCATGCGTTTGAACATTCGTATTGCGGTGCAGTACATCGAAGCCTGGATCCAGGGTAACGGCTGTGTACCTATCTACGGTTTGATGGAAGATGCGGCAACCGCAGAGATTTCACGTACTTCGATTTGGCAGTGGATCCAACATGAAAAGAGCTTATCTAACGGCAAGCTGGTGACCAAAGACTTGTTCCGCCAAATGCTAGCTGAAGAGCTGAAAAATGTTGAGCAAGAGCTAGGTACGGAGCGGTATCAAGCGGGCAAGTTTACCCAAGCGGCACAATTGTTTGAGCAGATTACTACCTCAGATGAGTTGGTCGACTTTTTAACTCTGCCTGGTTATGAGCTGCTAACAGCCTAAGCCGATTACCCAGCTCTAATTAACAAACACTGAATTACAGATTTACAAAAACAACGGAAATTAGGCAAGTGGCGAGTGAGTTATCTCATAATGCCGCACACTTGCCAGCCCTACACACAGGAAGGAGAAGCACTATGTCTACTGAAACACTGACTCGCGAGCAGCAGATTGAAGCGATTAAAAAGGATTGGGCTGAAAACCCACGTTGGAAAGGCGTGAAGCGTCCGTACACTGCTGAAGAAGTGGTAAAGCTACGTGGCTCTGTCGTACCTGAGAACACAATTGCTAAACGTGGTGCAGCCAAGCTTTGGGAATTAGTAAACGGTGGTGCTAAAAAAGGTTATGTGAACTCACTAGGTGCACTAACCGGTGGTCAAGCGGTTCAACAAGCTAAAGCGGGTATTGAAGCGATTTACCTTTCAGGTTGGCAGGTTGCGGCTGACGCTAACTTAGCGGGCACCATGTACCCAGACCAATCACTATACCCAGCGAACTCAGTTCCAGCGGTAGTTGGTCGCATTAATAACTCTTTCCGCCGCGCTGACCAAATCCAATGGGGTAAAGAAATTAACCCAGGTGATGAAGGTTACACTGATTATTTCTTACCAATCGTTGCTGATGCTGAAGCTGGTTTTGGCGGCGTACTAAACGCATTCGAGCTAATGAAAGGCATGATTGATGCTGGTGCGGCTGGCGTTCACTTTGAAGACCAATTAGCGTCAGTGAAAAAATGTGGTCACATGGGCGGTAAAGTACTTGTACCTACTCAAGAAGCGGTACAAAAGCTTGTAGCTGCGCGCCTTGCGGCTGATGTGAATGGTGTTGAAACCTTAGTGATTGCCCGTACCGATGCTAACGCAGCTGACCTAATGACATCTGATTGCGACCCATATGACCGTGACTTTGTCACTGGTGACCGCACTGAAGAAGGTTTCTACCGCGTGAAAAATGGTATTGACCAAGCAATTTCTCGCGGCTTAGCTTACGCTCCGTATGCTGACCTTATCTGGTGTGAAACGGCAACGCCTTGTCTAGAAGAAGCGAAGAAGTTTGCTGATGCGATTCATGCTAAATACCCTGATCAGCTACTTGCTTATAACTGCTCGCCATCGTTCAACTGGAGAAAGAACCTCGACGACGAAACGATTGCACGCTTCCAACAAGCGTTGTCGGACATGGGCTACAAGTACCAGTTCATCACCTTAGCGGGTATTCATAACATGTGGTACAACATGTTCGACCTAGCGTATGACTATGCGCGCGGTGAAGGCATGAAACACTATGTTGAGAAGGTGCAAGAAGTTGAGTTTGCTGCGGCAGAAAAAGGCTACACCTTCGTATCGCACCAGCAAGAAGTGGGTACAGGTTACTTCGACCAAGTTACCACTTGCATTCAAGGCGGTAAGTCTTCGGTTACAGCCCTAACTGGTTCTACTGAAGAAGAGCAGTTCTAAGGCAGCTTTAGCAGTAACGAGCTGTATCGGTAAGGCTGGAGTACCAGCTTTACCATTGTTTTACTTTCACTTTTTGTTGTTACGCATTGCCATGTTTAACAACCTTGTTATTCAAATCAGTTTATTACGAGCACTCATAAGCTGATTTGAGTAAACCCTGTGCGGTTCACCTACAGGCCACACAGGATTTTTGTCCAATTCAATTAGCTATGCTTATGTTTTTATAAATGGTTATGTTCAGAGACTGTTTTTAAAAGAGTGAACTAGGTAGTGGTTAGTTTCTTGGTTTGGATCTTTCCTACCCGTGAGGTTTTCAACCACATTGTTTGTGTTGCGGCTCTTAGGAGCCGTTTTTTTCGCCTTTTATTTCTAGTTGGTCACGTTTTAGTTTGTTGAGTTTCGTCCGTTTAGCGTAAGGTCTGCACCAATAAGCAATTTCAACCGCATAAAGTTATGCCTATACTGTTAAAACGCGAGTCAGCTTTTCATGTAAAGGAATGCAATTGAATTCACCGTCTAATTCAAAACAAAATCAAAATCAGCCACGTGGGGCTGATTACTGGACAAAGCGGATCAGCAATCAAGAAATTCCCGCATTATGCTCAACGGTGCGAGAGTTAGAAAAGCTCGCCAAGGATGATGTGTCGTCGCTTGCCAAGCTCGGGCAGAGCGTAATGCACGACAATGCGCTTACCTCGCGCATCTTACGGGTCGCCAATAGCGCGATTTACAACAAAGGTAATAATCAGGTCTCGACGGTAAGCCGCGCAGCTGTAGTGCTTGGCTTTGATACGATTCGCAATATCTGCATTACAGCTAAGATGCTGTCGAGTTTGCTAGAAACCAAAAACCTCACTGAAGATGTGTACCAACGCTTGCTAAAGCTAATGGCGCAGTCGTTTCAGGCGGCTATGTTTGCCCGCATGATGCTAGATGATCATGATGAATCCTTGCGTGAGGAAGCCTTTATCGCATCACTACTGTATCGCATTGGCGAAGTTGGCTTTTGGAGTGTTGGGGATATTCAGTCAGAGCGTTTAGACAAGCAGCTAAAAATGGCGGATGCTGAGTCGGTAAGGGCTACCATCAATGCTGAGCTTGGCACATCGTTCAATCAGTTATCGAAGGGGATTGCTCGTAACTGGGGCTTAGGTGAGCTGTTAGTGAAGTCTCTAACACGCCCTGATGAGCGTACCCCAGAAATACGCAGTATTTACATGGCTGATCAACTCGCTGATGTGATTATGGCTGATCGTTTAGATTTGCCTAAGTTTAAAAAAGTGATGCAGCAGTCGGGTGAGTTGGTTGGTGTATCAAGCGAAGAGTTCGCGCAGAAGGTATTGCAATGTAGCGAGCAAACCCAAAAGCTCGCCCATGCCTACGGTGCTGGGGATTTAGCCGAGTTCTTACCCAATGCGCAAGCTAGAATTGAAGCCTTTGCTGCTGATGATGCTGAGTATTTCCAGCAAGGGAATTTGCCTAATCTCACGATTCAATTAGCGCAAATTCGTTTGCT
Source organism: Shewanella sp. WXL01 (assembly GCF_012263345.1). Classification (NCBI taxonomy): domain Bacteria; kingdom Pseudomonadati; phylum Pseudomonadota; class Gammaproteobacteria; order Alteromonadales; family Shewanellaceae; genus Shewanella; species Shewanella sp. WXL01. The sequence continues at coordinate 19,560 of NZ_JAAIKQ010000002.1, forward strand.
TACCGAAGCCATTATCACTAAAACGGACTTTAATACCGTCACTATGCAGACGCTTGAGGGGATCCTTAATGGCGTTGGTATGGATCGCTGTGGCTTGTTGTTGCTATCACCTAATCGTAAGCAGCTAGAACCAAGAGTTATGTACGGAGAGGATAAGGAACTACTCAAGCGATCATTGGTTATTTTGCTGGATGAAAGCGGCGCGGTGTTCACTCAGTCAGTGAGGTTAAAGCAAGCTCAGCTAGTTGATAAATTAGCATTAGAGAGCTGCTTAACCTTGTTGCCAGAGGCGGTTGCAGAGTTAATCGACAAGCAAGGTTTCATGATTGCGCCTTTGGTCGTGGAAGATAAAGTACTAGGTGTGTTTTATGCCGACCGCATTATTAGTCAACAGATGTTAACCGAACAAGACTTTCAGGGCTTTTGTCATTTAGTGCAACTGGCTGGTTTGAGCTTTGCTACTTCGATGAAGTAACTCTGGTTCTATGAAGTAGCTCTGGTTCTATGAGGTGCCTCTGGCTAATCCTAAAACTGTCATTACTCATGCCTAAGGCGAATTTGAGACATAAGTTTGAGTTAAAGGTTTGGAGTAATAATAAGTCCACCAGTTGGTGGACTTATTTTTTGTAGCAGAATTTGTTTTTTTGGAGGGGAGCTTACTGCTTTATCAAGCTAGTGATGCGTTTAGCTTTGTCATTAGGGATAGGGAAGCTTAAGTGATATTGCAATACCTTCCAGCCTTGTGGTGTCCATACCATGGCGCCAGTTCCTCGGCTAACACCATAAGACTCGCTGTATAGCTGCTCATCAAATACCACAGTGTCGCCGACCTTGATTAATTTGCGCGATTGTAATTCATAGCGCCAACCCTGGGTCTTTTCGGCGTATTGCCTAAATTGCTTCATGTCCCAACGTTCGGTGGCGTCTGTGCCAATGAATACCGCCTGGTCATGATACAGCGAAAAGTAGAGTTGCCAGTCAGCGGTTTCTGCACTCTCATGCAACTGGTTAAGTAGGCTATTAATTAATTGGCGATCTTTTTCGTCTAATTGCTGTGGATCGTTAAGCTTTATTGCATCGTTGAGATCTGTGATAACCCCTGCGCTCTCTTTACTGACTTGCTCGCTTTGGGTGTTCAGCTCAGTATCTATAGTAAGGCTAGAGGTTGTGGTTTGCTCTAGCGGTTTGTCGTCGGTTTCTACTTTGGTATCGTTCGCTAGACAGTCGAATGCGGTGACTGTGGTAACTAGCATGGCGATAAGGCCAAGTTTGATGATGCTAAGTGTCATGTTTATCCTTGAGCGTTGGTTTAACTGTGCTTTGCAGTTGTGAGTTGCTGCTTAGCTATTAACTATTGCTGCGTGGCTAAGTAGGCTTTTGTTAGTTTGTATTGGTACTCTCGTTCCCACCTACTTGTTTTATTGAGGAGCGAGTTAACTAAATTAGTGCCAGTGTATCGGGTTTAACTGATAGAAACGACTGAGTTCTTGATACAAATCTGGATGTTGTTGGTGAAACTGTTGCGGTTTTTCAAAAAATGTCTCGCTGATCACTGCAAAAAACTCTGCTGGGTTAGTCGCACCATAATAATCAAACAATGAAGGTATATGGTTGCGAGCGCAATGGCGCAGTTGCTCAAATTCGCGACTTAGCACTTGAGTCCAGGTCGGGTAGTCATCAATTTTGCCTAGAAAAGGGGCGCCGTTGGCTGTTCCTGTTTCCTGATCCAATTGGTGGGCAAACTCATGGATCACCACATTGCTGCCATCAAATGGGTCATCTGCACCAGCTTTGGCGCTGTGCCAGGATAAAATGACCTTGCCATTTTCCCAAGACTCACCCAAATGAACCTGGCGTTGACTAGCATGTACACCGTTACCATCGACGCTTTGACTTTGCACAACGAATGCGTGCGGGTAAACCAGTATTTGTTTCAGCTTTGGATAATAATGATTGGGGCGATTAAGTAGCAGCAGGCACGCTTGCGCTGCAATGGTTACTTTTACTTCATCATCAATCTCAAGACCCGCGCAGCCGACGAATTGCTTCTCAGCGACGAACACCTGAATGTGTTTTTTCAGCTGTAATTGCAGGTCTGTTGGCATGGACTGAAAGTAGGGGAAACGGCGTTTAAGGATCTGCCGCCAGGCCTTTGGAAATGGTTGAGCGGTAATTTTCACGCGTCTGCGTTTGGCTCGGCCATTGCTACTGGCAAGATAGTAAATCGCGCCGCTGGCGGCAATGAGTAACACAATGATTGCTAACATAGCTTCTCCCTGTTGTTGATACCAATCAGCACAAGTACTTGAGCATTCTTACTGGCTAAAATCACATATAACTTCGTTAGAAATTTTGAAGCTAGAACAACTAGCTCGCTGCAATTTCTACCTTGTTCTAAGCAATTTTTTCTGCGTAACCTCTGCTCAGTTATTCATCCCGATTGGTATGATTTAGACATGGGGGAGCTCTGTGGATTATTCAAGGGGAAATGTTAATCGGGTGTGTTAGTCAACATATTTAGATGAGGTTAGCTGGCCTGATTTGTTGGGGTGAGTTGTGGGTTAGGTCAATTGATTACGCTGTATCTTTGAATAGCGCCGCTACGCAGAAAAAAAACGCTAACTAGTTGGCTTGGTTAACTAGTTAGCGTGACTTTGAGGATAGTCCAAATATCCCGAAAATGAGCCCTATGTAGGGAGTGGCATAAGGCCCCTTCGGTACCACAACTATGACGCTGATGATTCTCCTATTGATGAATTGACTTTTATTAATCAATATTTAACGATGCTTCAATTTCTGCTCTTTGCGCTGGCGTCAGTGAAAAGTGATGATCCACTAACTGCCGAATTAACTTAGATTTTGCCGTTTTGCTACTTTGACTGAGGGTGGTTAGCTGGGTAATGGCTAACTCGCTTAATGTAAAGGTGGCACGTTTAAAGGGCTTTTTGTTTACTTTGCCTGCTTTAACGGTTTGCGTTGGCTGCTCTACCATGCGGCTTATCTCAAGCTGCGACAACAGCGCTAATGTTTGTTTATGCAACTGATTTTTAGGTGCTACTTTTGACGGGTGTACCGTCGCCATCAAACGTTTTTCAATGCGTTTGGGATGGCTATCAATTGAGGTGATGTTGGTAGCCTCAATCAACTCATTTGATGTTAGTTCACTATCTTGTTGTTCGTTTGCTTGAAACTCTACGGTTTTACCTGCAGCGTACAAATTAGCCGTTTCGATAAACTCATCGACAGACATCTGTTTTTTAAAAGCGGGTTTACATGACGAAGCGTTTTTCTTGAGATCGGCTAGACCCATAGTTTCCTCCCATGTTGGTGACATTTGCATGCGCGGTGCGAACCAGCTCTTTCGCATTGCTCACCTCAAACAACTCACAGGCAATTTGACGCATTTCGTTGGCCGCTTTGCCGTTAGGTTCTATTTCAAAAACAGACAAGCCTGACTCTTCACTGTCGTCATAAATGTTGCGGCTATAGTTGACAGCATCAAGCACGTTAATGTCATAGGTTCGGCAAACGTCTTTTGCCTCGATAATGCGGTTCGCTTGATTGGGTAGGCTTGGGCATTGGGTGATCACAAATGAGGCTTTCATTTTGGGGTTTATCATCATGCAAGTGGCAACGATGTCGTCCATGTGGCCAACGGTTTTTAGATCGCGGCGTTTTGGTCTTAGTGGCATTAACGCATGAGAGCATACAGAGAGGCTTGCACGCAGCGCAAGGTTATCCTGGCCTCCACAATCGACAATTACATAGTCGTAGTGCTGTTCAAGACTTAATAAGTCATTGCGAATTTTGCCGTAAAGTTGAACGCAGTTAATTGCGGCGAGGCCTGTATTATTGTTGCGAGCTTGGATCCAGTCTGAGGTGGTGCGCTGGGGATCGCAGTCAACCATAATGACTGAAGCTTTTGCCTCTGTGGTGAGAAATACGGCGATGTTTTGAGCTAGGCAACTTTTACCACTGCCGCCTTTTTCTCCGCCTACTAACAAAATCATAATGCCGTCCTTAAGACTGTAAACTTGTCTGCCCTAAAATTCGTCTAACGTGAAAGCTTATTTGCCATCGTCCACTTAAGCTGTATGCTTGCCGATGAAACTATTGCGTAGTATCTATTTACTTAGTTTTCATACATGGTGAAAGCGCTCACAGTTAAAGCTTAAAAGTCAGCTTGTGATACGTCAATTGGTTGAATTTTGACGATTTTTTCTATTTGTCGTGATGATATTTTATTGACGTGCAACTTAGGTTTGGCGGTTTTTTGACTTTAGTTTGTCGGTTTAGCAGGCGCAAAGTGTGAAGCGCTGGTTGTGACTGGCTTTGCACTAATGTCAAATTTTTGCAGCTCAGGCTTTGTGCGTATATTGTGCGCTAAACTAGTCGCAATGTTATATTTTTAATAACTAAAATGATTGGTTAATTTGCTGGTTAATTTCAATTTGATATAAAAATAAAACGCCGCAAAGTGCTTTTGTTTCAAGCGAACTGCGGTCTTGGCTATTTGACACATGCGGTCTACACATGTTTTTTGAAGAACCAGTTAGGTTTTGGAGAGTAGGTTATGCAGCAGCAACAGCTTATTGAAGCGGTGAATCAGGTGATGCCTTTTGGCAAGTATGCTGGACGTAAACTATTACAGTTGCCTGAACCCTACTTAGTTTGGTTTCATGCTAACGGTTTCCCTGAAGGGAAACTTGGTGAGCAGTTAGCTTTGATATATGAGGTTAAACTCAATGGGTTGGAGGCAATGTTACAGCCTTTGCTTAGGGACTAGCGTGTAGGGGGGGGAATTACAGCCCTTTTTCGACAAAAAAGCCATTGAAGGTGCAGTTTCGCTTACGCTGAAAACTGGTGTGTAGCGAGTTAAACCCATGTTTTTCAAACAGTGCTTTTGATAGATATGACGCATCCGCGCTTAACTTGGCATAACCTATGGTTTCAGCCCATTGTTGAGCCTGATATAGAAGCTGCGATGCTATGCCTTGCCCTGAATACTCTGGTAAAACATAGAGGTGATTTATATAGCCCGCCTGATGGAACCCAACCGCCATATTGATAAACCCTACAACTTGTTGGTTATGAGTTTGCGCAACCCAGGTTATGCCGCAATGCTTGTGTGGTTTATGATTGGATTTATTCATATACGCTTTGCAGCGCAGATGCCAATACTTTGCAGAGCGCGGTGAGCAGCTCCAAGCATTCAGTTTGGCTTTTGAATACCTTGGGTGCTCAATGGCTTGTACAGCTTGGTGAAACACTTGACTGATGGCCTTAGCATGATGTGGTTGGTATCGAACTATCTGCATGGTAATACCAATTAGCATAAGAATGTGATCATTCTTACTGGTTACTTCTTATCGGTAAAAATGGCCTATAACTTCGTTAGAAATTTTGTAGGTAGAACGACTAGCTAGCTGCAATTTCCGCCTTGTTCTAAACGATTTTCCCTGTGTAATATCTGAACACTCATTTATCCCAATTGGTATAATAAGCGCGTATACAAAATAGGCTAATCGTTTGATTAGCCTATTATTCAATCTGAATGTAAGTGTTATTGTTTGTTGATGTGACCAACAAACATAATTTTGTCAAAAGTGCGGTTTAGGCTTGAGCTTTTGAAATCAGTCATCCACATTTGCTCAGACACTTGTACTTTGTCGCCTTTAACAACTTGTACTTGTGGACCTGCAGCCCAGTAAGTTTTTTCTGTGTCTTTAATTTGAACATAGGTGTAGCCGCCACCATTCATAGTGTCTACAACTTCACCTTCATGGATCACACCTTGTGCCCACGCTGAAGAGAAACCTAAAGCCAAAGTTGCTGCAGCGGCAAGTTTAATCAGTTTTGCTTTCATGGAAATGTGTCCTATCTCATCTATTGCGCTAACGATTTACGCGATTAAATATATATACGAATCTTCTGTTAAATCGATTGAATTCAGTAACAAACTCGCACATTTAAATGTATTTGATTCTATTTTCTTTCATGCTAGGAGCAGCATGCTGAGTCTAGTTAAGCACGTAAAATCTTGATAGTCATGTAAATCACTAATGTTCTGTGATCCAACACCAATTAACCGACTTCTTGACTCAGGTTTACGCTACTAAAGCGGTTCAAATGTGAGGCGGCTCGATTGTGAACCGCTAAAATTAAAGTCTGAGTTCGCGATTGGGGAGATGGGCTAATTGTGGCGAGCAAAGTCAACGTTGCGCATGAGAGGCTCAGTGATCTTGTCTGAGTATTGACTGACATAATCCACAAACGCTTCTTGCAGGGTTTGCTGCTGTAACTCTTTTTGCCATTGCGCTTTAAGTAACGGCCCATAGCCTTCTTTTCCTGAGGCAGTGTAGGCGGTTGAAACACCTATGTAGAAGCTATCAAGCTCAAGCGCTTGCCATAGCTTGTTGCGATAAACTTGCACCTCAGATACCCGCTCGCCGGGACGTTTCTTGCCATCGTAGCTAAACCTTAAGCCGTATGGGTAAGGGAAACTGCCGGTGCCTGTTCCTGCAATGCCATTATTGGTCGCAGCGTCAATTGCAGACTCTAATGCTGCTTTAAGGTGCACGCCTTGAATTTGGTATAACGTCAGCGGCAGCTCAAATGGCAAAATGCGCCCTACAACGTCAGCCATCGACAAACGACCTTTTGTTAAGTTTTGTCTTACGCCGCCAGCATTGTGCAGGGCAAAGTCGAGATCTTGCTCGGCCTTTTTTGCCGCCTTGTACATGCTGCGACTGACCCAAGGTGCTAACTCACTGCCATGAGGGAAGTCTTTGCTTGGCAGACGAGTATGAATAAAGTCGCGAGGAATATAGGCGAGGGTTTCATCTTCTAGCTTATCGAGTGCAGGGCGGTAGTCGCTATGAATCACATCATCTATAGCCTGGTTTGCTGTATCGCCAAGATCTGCCGAGTGGGTTTTCAATGTTTGTTTAATGCGCTCAAGAGTAATCGTGCTTAACGATTGTGGGTCAAGACTACTTGTTTCATCTGAGTTTTCACTTGGCTGCGGTCTAATATCCACCTGTTGAGACAACATAAAGTGATTGCCGCCTTCAAGTGCGATAACTTTACCGTGTTTATCGAATTCAATTTGTGCAAGCCCTAAGGTCTCGGCATATTTGCCTGCCTGAACGATGGGTGTTTTATTAATCCGCTCGCCATATTCAAGTTTACCCAGTCCTAGCTCGCTAAAATCACCTTGCAGAGAGTGTGAGTGCCCACCAATGATTAAACTTATGCCATCAACTGCTTGAGCAAGCTCACGGTCTTGCTCTAGCCCTAAATGGCTCAGAATCAAAATGTGGTGAATACCTTGAGCTTTTAGCGCTTGTACTGTGCGTCTGGTGCAGTCAATGGCGTGAACAAAGTGCGTGTCAGCGTCGGGTCTCGCGATCAGCTTCATTTGATCTAGGGTGATACCGACAATGGCAATTTTTTGATCGTAAAATGGTTTTAGTAGCACCTTGGCTGTCGCGCTGTCGTTATCATAGTCATACAGCATTGGGTGGCCGCTTAACTTGGCGTCTTTGGTTTTATCTTCCTGACTCAAATCCATATTGCCAGCTAGCAGCGGAAACTCAATGCGATTAAGGAAAGCTTTAACTGGGCTGTTACCTGCATCAATTTCATGATTGCCAAGTACCATCGCATCTGGCTTTAGCAAGTTGAGTAAGTGGGCATTAGCTGCGCCTTTAAATTCACGAAAGTATAAGGTGCCCTGAAAACTGTCGCCGCCGTGTAAGAATAAAAACTCGCTATCACTTTGTAGCGCTTTCGTCCTGGCTTGCTCTATTTGATAGCCTAGACGAGCATAACCGCCGGAAAACGTGGCGACTTGATACTGGGGATGCGATATACCTTGATTGCCGTTTTGGTTTGGGTCTTGGGTGTGCTCTTTGTCTGTGATGGTAAAGCGTACATTACATGGCTCAAAGTTGGAGTGAGTATCGTTAATATGTGCCAGGTGTAAGCGGTAGCTTTGTTGCATATGATGTCCTGCTTGTTGTTTCCTGATCAGGAAAGGTGGAAATGAAAAGCGCTACTTAAAGTAGCGCTTTATCTATTATATCCGAGAATACAGAGTTATATCTGTCAATAGAGAGTTATATCCGATAAATATTGATAGTACCCTAAGTATTACTGAGCTGGCGGGCTTTGAGTTGCATCTGCATTAGCAAATTCACCGTCATCCGCAGAAAGTACAATGCCTTTGTTCTTCATGCGGCGCTGCCATTGTTCTCGGGCAAGCTGTTGCATGTCGATAGCCGGGTCATTTTGGTCAACGATTTCAAGTCCAAGCAGTGATTCGACGATATCTTCAATGGTGATGATACCTTCGCTTGAGCCGTATTCATCGACAATAATTGCCATTTTAGACTTGCGCTGGGTCATTAGCTGAAACAGTGGTAGTACTTTTGCAGTTTCAGGGATAACCAGTAAATTCTTTTTGTGGATTCCAATGCTTTCTTGTGGTGTGCGAGCGGCGTTTGCCAATATGTCGTTACGGTTAATGTAACCAACAATATTGTCGCGATCGTCATCAGCAAACACAGGTAAACGCGTAAATGGTACGCCAAGATGTTGCTGCAAAAACTCCTGATGAGTGGTACTTGCGGCTAATTTATAAATAACCGTGCGCGGCGTCATAATCGCTTTTACTGGCATATCTTTGACCGACAACATCTGGGTTAAAATGCCGGATTCTTGTTCGTCTAACTCACCAGACTCACGGCCAATTGCAGCCATTGCGCTCATTTCCTGACGAATGTATTGACCTTCATCGCCTTTACCCATCAGTTTGGTCACTTTTTGTGACATCCAGATAAGTGGCATAGTGAGCTTTTCGAGCCACATTAAAATAAATGAAACCATAGGTGCTAGGCGACGCCAGTAGTTGGCACCTAAGGTTTTAGGAATAATTTCTGAGAAAAACAGGATAAGGAATGTCAGTACGCCCGAAAAAATACCAAGCATTTCATCGCCAAATACCTTTGCTGCCTGAGCACCTGCTACCGCTGCGCCTACAGTATGGGCGACCGTGTTTAAGGTAAGGATAGACACTAGAGGTGACTCAACATTTTCTTTTTGCGCCTCAAGTCGTTTAGCCGCTTTTGGATCGCTACTGGCGAGCGAGGCGATATAACTTGGGGTAACAGACAATAGAACAGCTTCGAATATACTGCACAAAAATGATACGCCGATTGAGACGATCACTATAATGATAAGGGTTATCATATGGGGTTTTTAAAGTCTTTAAGTGGCGCGTTAACATTAACGCCAAGGAATTTTAGCATAGTCTTTGATAAATCCTATCTGTTTATATTTAAAATCAACATTCCAGATGCTGCACATTAAAGCATGGTTATTGTGGCTTAGCTTGCTTACACAAGTGCTGGCTAATAAATGCCATTATCTGTATAATTCGCCGCCCTGTGGCTGTCTTTGGTGTTCGAGGTTAAACAAAAATGAGTGAGAAAAAGATCAATTTATTAGATTTAGATCGTAAGGCGTTACGTGCCTTATTTGTCGAAATGGGTGAAAAGCCGTTTCGCGCTGATCAGCTAATGAAATGGATTTATCATTTTGGTGTTAGCGACTTCGAAGAAATGAACAACATCAACAAAAAGCTGCGGGCTAAATTAGCTGCTCGTTGTGAGATTGTCGCCCCAGAGATTTCGAGCTACCAAAAGTCTTCAGATGGCACTATTAAGTTTGCCATCAATGTGGGTCAAGGTCAGGAAGTTGAAACCGTTTATATTCCTGAAGATGACCGCGCCACCTTATGTGTGTCTTCACAGGTTGGTTGTGCTTTAGAATGTACTTTCTGCTCGACAGCGCAGCAAGGCTTTAACCGTAACCTTACCGTTGGTGAAATTGTTGGCCAAATTTGGCGTGTGTCGCAATTCTTAGGTTTCCAAAAAGATACCGGTGAGCGTCCAATTACAAACGTGGTAATGATGGGTATGGGTGAGCCTCTGCTTAACCTAGCTAACGTTATTCCTGCCATTGACATAATGCTTGATGACTTTGGTTTTAGTTTGTCAAAACGTCGCGTGACCTTATCAACCTCAGGTGTCGTGCCAGCGCTTGATAAGTTTGGTGATGCGTTAGATGTTGCCTTAGCGGTAAGTATCCACGCCCCAAATGACGAGTTGCGTGACGTGCTTGTGCCTGTGAATAAGAAGTATCCGTTAGAGGACTTTCTGGCAGCCATTCGTCGTTACCTTGCTAAATCAAATGCTAACCGCGGCAAGGTGACTGTGGAGTATGTGATGCTCGATCATATCAACGACAGCACAGATCAGGCCCATGAACTTGCGAAAGTCATGAAAGATACTCCATGTAAGGTTAACTTAATTCCGTTTAACCCTTATCCTGGCTCTCCATATGGTCGATCGTCTAACTCACGCATTGACCGTTTCTCGAAAGTGTTGATGGAATATGGGCTAACCGTCATTGTGCGTAAAACGCGTGGTGATGATATTGACGCCGCTTGTGGTCAGCTAGCTGGTGATATTCGTGACCGGACTAAGCGTTTGGCAAAAAAACAAATGCAACAAAATCAGATTTCGGTCACAATGGACTAACTCTTTGTTTGTACGATAAATAGGTTATTCAATGAAGCACGGACTGCCACATCTACTGGGTGTAACGCTACTGTCTTTAACCGTTACTGGATGCGTAACTGAGCGCACCTATTCTGGCACAGATGTGCCAGTGTCTGAACGAGCAATGGATAAAGAGGCCGCTGCCCGTGAAAGAATGCAGTTAGGATTAACCTATTTACAGCGCGGTAATAGCGAACAAGCCAAGTTTAATCTTGATAAAGCGGTGTCTTACGCGCCGCATTTAAGTGAAGTGCACGTGGCACTAGCTTATTACTATCAAACCGTAGGCGACTTAGTTCGTACTGAAGACGCCTATGAAGATGCGATTAATTCGGGCAATGCCACTGGTGATGCCCGTAATAATTTTGGTGTGTTCTTGTGCCAGCAAGAGAAGTACGAGCGCGCTGAAAAGCAGTTTTTGGCAGCCATTAATATGCCAAAATACACGCGTACCGCCTCAAGTTATGAAAACCTAGGGGTATGTAGCCGCAAAGCAGGTGATAACGCTAAAGCACGTGAGTACTTTGAAATGGCGTTGAAGTACGATCCAAGAAGAACGGCAAGCGTAAATGATTTAATTGAGTTAGCAATGGAAGATGCTGACTATAGTGGTGCTCAGAAATACCTGTCTTATTACCACAAACTATCGGGTGAGACAGCTGAGAGTTTAGCTTTAGGGATAAAGATCGAGCGGGAATTAAATAATATCGAGGCGGCGAAACGTCTGGGTATTTTACTTATTGCCAAGTTCCCACAGTCTAAGCAGGCGAAAGAATACAGAGCTAACATGCACTAATGAATGACCAGAAAGAATTAGAACAAGATCAACAAACTGAATTACTTGAAGAAGTTGCCACCGCGGGCGCCATTTTACGTAATGCGCGTGAAAATAAAGGCTTAAGCATTGATGCGGTAGCAATTGCGCTAAATCTACGTCCTCAAGTGCTAGAAAATATTGAGAACGACAACTTTGGTGATGACTCGTCTACCACCTATATGCGTGGTTATATTCGTAATTACGCCAAGCATATTGAAGCTGACCTAGCGGCGATTACCAGCTGTTTAGATCAGCAGCTACCAGAGTCAACCCCGCCAACAATGCAAAGCTTCTCGCGCAAAACTAAACGTCAGGCTCGCGATAGCCAGGTGAAATGGTTTGGTTATGTGATTGCCTTGGTATTACTTGGGTTAATGGTGACTTGGTGGGTGCAAAAAGACGATAAGTTTGCAGTCAATGATTTCTCACAGCCAAGTATTGAAGAGATTGAAGCAGAAAAAACCGCGATTAGACAGTCGCCTGAGCAAGAACTCGTTGCGCAAATTGTTGCAGAGCAGGCTGATACGCCTGTTGAAGTTGGCTCGGGTGACACGCTAGCGTTGAGCGCTGAGCAAACAGAGTCAACGCAACTTATTGCATCAGCAACAGAACGAGCAGCACCAAGTGCTGAGCAGCTATCTGCGTCAAATGACGCAGCCAATACTAATGCAGCAAGTCGCGATACCGATAATCGTAATACTGATGTTGCTAATAATGCTGTGGCAGAAGTTACTCCAGCTGCAGTTGCCGACCAAAATGTCGTAGGCGCGGCAAGTATCGGTTTCACACTTACAGGTGACAGTTGGATTAATGTTACTGATGCCAATGGTAAGGTGATTGTGGATGGCGTAAAATCATCGGCTCGTGAGGTTAAGGCAAATGGCGTTAGCCCACTTAAAGTGATTATCGGTGCGCCGCAATTTGTCACAATGACGTTTAATGACCAAGCTGTTGACTTATCTGGATACCGTGAAGGTCAGGTGGCACGACTAACCTTGCCGCAGTCGCGCTAGCGCTCTAGCGTTAACGAATAAGCGCAGTGTTAGCAAACGCAAGCGTGGCCGATAGCTAGCTATACCCAAATACAGAAGTAATCAAATTAGAGCAAATTTGCATGTATAACGAATCTCCTATTATTCGCCGTCCTTCTACTCGTATTTATGTAGGTGACGTACCGATTGGTGATGGTGCGCCGATTGCCGTGCAATCAATGACTAACACCAAAACGACTGATGTGGAAGCCACAGTTGCACAAATTCGTTCATTAGAAAAAGTCGGTGCCGACATTGTACGTGTGTCTGTGCCAACTATGGATGCCGCAGAGGCATTTAAAGTCATTAAGCAGTCTGTTGATGTGCCACTGGTTGCCGATATTCATTTTGATTACCGCATTGCACTTAAAGTTGCTGAATACGGCGTAGATTGCTTGCGCATCAATCCTGGCAACATTGGTAATGAAGAGCGCATTCGCAGCGTAGTAGAATGTGCGCGCGACAAGAATATCCCAATTCGCATTGGTGTAAACGGCGGTTCATTAGAAAAAGACCTAATGGACAAGTACAAAGAGCCGACACCAGAAGCGCTGCTTGAATCAGCGATGCGCCATGTTGATATTCTTGACCGTTTGAACTTCGACCAATTTAAAGTCAGCGTTAAGGCGTCAGATGTGTTTCTAGCTGTTGAGTCATACCGCTTGCTAGCAAAACAAATTCAACAGCCTCTGCATCTAGGTATTACTGAGGCTGGCGGTTTCCGCTCAGGCTCAGTTAAATCAGCAGTTGGCCTAGGCATGCTATTAGCTGAAGGTATTGGTGATACGCTGCGTATTTCACTAGCAGCTGATCCAGTAGAAGAAATTAAAGTCGGTTTTGATATCTTAAAGTCGCTACGTATTCGTAGCCGCGGCATTAACTTTATTGCCTGCCCATCATGCTCGCGCCAAGAGTTTGATGTAATTGGCACTGTTAATGAGTTAGAGCGTCGCCTAGAAGATGTGACCACCGCAATGGATGTATCAATCATTGGCTGTGTGGTTAACGGCCCAGGTGAAGCGCTAGTGTCTGATATCGGCCTAACTGGCGGTCACAATAAGAGTGGTTACTACGATGATGGCGTGCGCCAAAAAGAGCGCTTTGACAACAACAATCTTGTTGATGCGCTAGAGACCAAAATCCGCGCCAAGGTTAGCACTATGGCTAATCGTATTGACGTAACTGACACCACTGAAAAGTAATTTTTAGATAAAAGTAAATTAAGACGAGTTAAACGTGGCAAAACAAATTCAAGCAATTCGCGGAATGAACGACATTCTGCCAAGCCAAAGCCCAATCTGGCAAAAAGTTGAAGCCGTGATCCGCGCTTCAGTTAGCGCCTACGGTTATAGCGAGATCCGCACACCAATCGTTGAGAGCACAGACTTATTTAAACGCTCTATTGGTGAAGTGACCGATATCGTCGAAAAAGAAATGTATACCTTTGCTGACCGTAATGGCGATAGCTTAACGCTGCGCCCTGAAGGTACGGCATCAACAGTGCGTGCCGGTAACGAGCATGGCTTGCTGTATAACCAAGAGCAGCGCCTATGGTACACAGGTCCTATGTTCCGCCACGAGCGTCCACAAAAAGGCCGTTACCGTCAATTCCACCAATTTGGTGTTGAAGTGTATGGTATTGCGAGTGCTGACATTGATGCAGAAGTATTAATGCTATCTAACCGTTTGTGGGAAGAGTTAGGCATTAAAGAGCATGTTGAGCTAGAGCTAAATACTCTAGGTGATGCTGAGGAGCGCGCTAAATATCGTGATGCACTGATTGCCTTTTTAGAGCAGCACAAAGACAAGCTTGATGAAGACTCACAGCGCCGCATGTATTCAAATCCGCTGCGTGTATTAGATACTAAGAACCCTGAAATTCAGGCAATTCTAGTTGATGCACCTGAGTTAATGGACTACCTGGGCGAAGAGTCAAAAGCACACTTTAATACTTTGTGTGAACTATTAGACGCAGTTGGCATCCAATACAAGGTTAATCCTCGTCTGGTACGTGGTTTAGATTACTATAACCGCACTGTGTTTGAGTGGGTCACCACAAGCCTTGGCTCGCAAGGCACGGTACTTGCGGGTGGTCGCTATGATGGTCTAGTAGGCCAACTCGGTGGCAAAGACAGCCCAGCTGTTGGTTTTGCTATGGGCCTAGAGCGAATTGTATTACTGCTTGAAACCTTAGAGCTAACCAAAGATATTGCGCCAGAGGTTGATGTATACGTCACCGCAATGGGCGAGCAATGTGTTGCTGAAGCATTTAAGATTGCACAAGAGTTGCGTCAAGCGCATCCAAGCCTTAAAGTCATGTCTCACTGTGGTGGCGGTAACTTTAAGAAACAAATGAAACGTGCCGACAAGAGCGGTGCTAAGTTCGCGCTTATTATTGGCGAGAACGAATTAAATAATAACCAGGTAGCGATTAAACCGCTGCGTGAAAAAACTGAACAACAATTGGTTGCCCGCGAAGCATTGGCAAGCCAAATTGCAGAACTGATTTAGAAAGGGGAAGTTGGCGTGGAAGTCTATAGCACAGAAGAACAACAAGTAGATGCTATTAAGCAGTTCTGGAAAGACAATGGTACTGCGATTATGATCGGCGCAGTAGTAGGCCTAGGTGGCCTATATGGTTGGAATACTTATTCAGCTAAGCAATTAGAATCAGCCGAAAATGCATCAGCTGCGTTCCAAACTATCACAGACAAAGCTGCGCAGCCGCAAGCGGTTATCGACGCTGCGCCTGAGTTTGCAAAAAATCACTCGGAAGCGGGTTACCAAGCATTATTAGACATGATGGTAGCTAAGTCTGCTGTTGAAATGGGCGACCTTGCTAAAGCTGAGCAAACCTTTAAGCAAATTATTGCCGCTAAGCCTGGTGCCGGTATCGAAAGCGTTGCCACGCTGCGTTTAGCTCGCGTTCAAGCAGAGCAAGGCAACGTAGGTATTGCTTTAGAAACGCTTGAGCAAGTAACTGACGCAGCTTTTGCTGCACAACGTGACGAATTAAAAGGCGATTACTTAGTCCGTCAAGGTGACATTGATAACGCACGTGTTGCTTACCAAGCGGCAATAGATAAGGGCGGCGTAACTTCAAGCCCAGCGTTAACGATGAAACTAGACAACTTAAACAAGGCATAAGGAAAGCGCCGATGAAGTCGTGGTGTAAAAACTTGTTGGCCATTGGCCTTGGGGTGTCACTTATCTCAGCTTGTTCTTCTAACGATGTTGAAGATGAGCCGATTAGTGAACTAACTGAAATTCAAGCAACGGTTTTCCCAGAAATTAGCTGGCAAACCAGTGTGGGTGATGGGGTAGGTGACTTCTACTCTCAGCTGCGTCCAACAGTGCGCTACGATAAAATCTTTGTTGCTGATCGCTCAGGTGAAGTGGTTGCTTTTGACCAAACGTCTGGCGACAAGCTTTGGAGTGTTAACCTTGAGCGCGAACTAAGCGACCAACTCGCAACCAAAACCAAAGGTGTTCGCATTGCTGCAGGTGTAACCGCGGCGCGTAACAAAGTGTTTGTTGGCGGTGAGTCAGGTTTGCTAGTGGCGCTTGAGCAAGACACAGGTAAAGTTGTTTGGTCAGTTTTTGCAGATGGTGAATTATTGTCTGCGCCAACCGTCGCTGAAGATGTGGTTGCGGTAAGCACGAGTAAAGGCGCCTTTACTGCATACAATGTTGATACAGGTGAGCAGCTGTGGACTAACGAAATGCAACTACCTACGCTAACTTTGCGTGGTACAGGCTCTGCCGCATACGAGGCTGGTGGTTTCTTCCTCGGCACCGCTGATGGCAAGGTCATGGTTGTTGTAAAGAACAATGGTCAAACTGCCTGGGAGCAAACCGTTTACAATCCGAAAGGGGGTAACGAGTTTACGCGTATGGCTGACGTTGATATGACGCCAATCATTTCAGGCGAGAATTTGTACGCAGTCAGTTATAATGGCAACTTGGTATCAATGGAGCTGCGTACAGGTCGTGTTGTTTGGACCCGTAAGTACTCTAGCTTTAACGAGCTGGCTGAAGCTGGTTTAAACCTGTTTGTTGTTGACGATTTCAGCCGTATTTACGCAGTAGATAAGCGTAATGGTCTGGAGCTATGGAGCAACAGCGAGTTAAAGAATCGCACCTTGACCTCACCAGCTGTCATTGGTCCATATATTGTTGTTGGCGACTTTGAAGGCTACTTGCACTTCATTACCCGTGATACAGGTGAGCTGGCTGGTCGTATCCAAATCGACTCAGACGGTTTATACGCGCAACCATTAGTTTCTGGTGGTAAAATTTACCTACAAGGACGCAGTGGTAAAGTTGCCACGGTTACGCTTCCTTAGGCGTTAAAGAATTTTAAGCTCTAGAGCCCCTGGAAGCTTTCCGGGGGCTTTTTATTGAAAGTTATTTTTTTGAGGCAAAATCATGATCCCTGTAGTGGCCCTTGTGGGGCGACCAAATGTCGGTAAATCGACTTTATTTAATCGTCTTACACGTACTCGTGATGCATTGGTTGCAGATTTTCCGGGGTTAACCCGTGACCGTAAATATGGTCGTGCGTTCCTTGCGGGTTACGAGTTTATCGTTGTTGATACAGGCGGCATCGATGGCACCGAAGAAGGCATTGAAACTAAAATGGCTGAGCAGTCGCTAGCAGCGATTGAAGAAGCCGATGTTGTACTGTTTATGACCGATGCGCGCGCGGGCCTAACCGCAGCGGATCAGGCTATTGCACAGCATTTACGTAGCCGTGACAAGGTGACCTTTGTGGTTGCAAACAAGGTTGACGGTATTGATGGCGATTCAGCCTGTGCTGAGTTTTGGTCACTTGGCTTAGGTGAAGTTTATCAAATGGCAGCGGCGCAAGGGCGCGGCGTAACCAACATGATTGACTACGCACTAACGCCGTTCGCTGAAGCCATGGGTATTACCAAGCAAGGTGAAGATGACGAGCAAGAAGAAGTTCGTGAATACACCGAAGAAGAAGCAGAAGCCGAGCAAAATCGCCTGCAAAGCCTGCCTATTAAGCTGGCAATTATCGGTAAGCCAAACGTAGGTAAGTCTACCCTAACTAACCGTATACTCGGTGAAGAGCGCGTCGTGGTATATGATGCGCCAGGTACCACCCGTGACAGTATTTACATCCCAATGGAGCGCGATGGTCGAGAGTATATTCTTATCGACACCGCAGGTGTGCGCCGCCGCTCTAAAGTTCATGAAATGGTTGAGAAGTACTCGGTCATTAAAACCCTAAAAGCGGTTGAAGATTCAAACGTAGTGCTACTGATCATCGATGCCCGTGAAGGTATCGCTGAGCAAGATCTTGGCTTGTTAGGCTTTGCATTAAACGCTGGTCGTGCGCTAGTGATTGCGGTAAACAAGTGGGATGGCATTGATCAGGAAGTGAAAGATCGCGTTAAGAGCGAGCTTGACCGCCGTTTAGGTTTCATCGACTTTGCGCGTGTACACTTTATCTCGGCATTGCACGGCACAGGTGTTGGCCACTTATATGAATCAATTGAAGAAGCTTATGACAGTGCAACGCGCCGCGTAAGTACCTCAATGTTGACGCGTATTATGCAAATGTCGCAAGACGATCACCAGCCGCCGTTAGTGAACGGTCGCCGCGTTAAGCTTAAGTATGCGCATGCAGGTGGTTACAACCCACCAATCGTGGTAGTACACGGTAACCAGGTTAGTAAGCTGCCTGATTCATACAAGCGTTACATGATGAACTACTTCCGCCGCTCGTTAAACGTAGTGGGCACACCAATTCAAATTCGTTTCCACGAAGGTGCAAACCCGTTTGAGGGCAAAAAAGAGAAGTTAACTTTAAGCCAGGAACGTCGCCGTAAACGCGCAATGAGTCACTTGCAAAATCGCAATAAGAAGCAAGCGGACTAACTCTCAACAGCACGATTGAGCTGCACTACTTGGCAGCAGTTGAACGCTAGAGCAAATACCAAGAGCCTGACATTGATGTCAGGCTCTTTTGCGTTTAGGGCTATCCGCTATTGATTGCGGTTAGCGCGACTTTTATTGCCTTTGTTACTAGGAGAAGGATTACTTCGTGAAGGGCTGCTTCGAGAAGGCTGGCTTCTAGATTGGCTGCTGTGATTTGCACTGCTTCGCGAAGAGTAGCTTTTTGAATTAGCACTATATGAAGACGAGCTGCGTGCTTGTGATTTATTCATATCGCTGCCTCTATAACTGCTTGTTGCTTGCTTTTGTGTCGATGGCGAGTTTGCCCTTTGGTTGTATGACTTAGCCTGGCTATTCGACTTCGCGCTGCGCTGGGAATAGCTTGAGTTATTATTGCTGTGATGCAAAGACTGCGAAGCGGTTTGTTTTGCACTCTTGTCATAGCTTTGGCGCGATGCTGTTGACCTTTGCTGCTGCAACTTCTGGGTTAAATTCCGCGCTTTTTGCTCATGACTGCTCTTGTTTCTTGATAACTGTTGGGCGTGGGTCTGCTTGCTATTGCTACTTGGTTTGTACTGCTTATCTCTGTATTGCGTAGAGAGTTGTTTAGTACTCGCCTTGTAGTTAGCTGGTTTATTGGTGACTTTTGCCACGCTTTTTCTATCTAGGCTCGTTCTATCTAGATTCGCTCTATCTAGACCACGATGAACCTTGGTCACTTGCGCTTTGTGATGATTAATCGCCACAGTAGGCTTGGCACGCACATGTGGCTTAGCATAACTGCCTTGATAACGCTTGCTCACAGAAACTGAGCGGTAGGCGACACCCTTGCGATGCTGCGGTTTATGTCTCCAGCGCTGTGCCCCTGAGCTGTAGGCAATTTTTCTCGCAGGGCGATAGATGTGCGAGTGGCGATGGTTAATTACCACTACCCGGCGATAGCTCCAACGAAACGCTGAGAAATAATAGTTAAAACTAATGTGGATCCCTGGTCCCCAATATATTGGCCTATGTGACACATACACAGGCGGCCTCCAGTAAACCGGTGGATGCCAATATACCGGTGGGTAGTGCGCCCAGTACCAGTTACCGTAAACCACGCGGGTGTCATAATACGGCACGTAAACTATCTCTTTTTGTACCGGTTCGATAATGATTTGCTTGTCGGTTTTAGTTACGGTGACATTTTCCATATCATCGAGACTGTTAGCCTGATCTGCTTGATGGCGCAGTGTTTGAATCGCATCTAGTACTCGGCCTTCATCTTGCAAAAAGGCATCGCCGAGGTTTTGCGTCCACTGCAAATCATCACTGAGGCGTTCAAGTACAGTTGGGAAAGCAGCTAATGCCTTAACACTTGGCTCCCAACTTTGTTGCTCAACATCTTGCATTACCCGAGCTGTGTCATCGCTCTGGTTTTTACGCCACCTGTGTGCCTGAACGATTTCTAACGGATAGGTAGAAGCGATGAGGATATGAGTTAATAAACTGTCAGGATACAGGGCAATAGGCGCTAAAACCTGCGCTAGCTGCGCATCTGAAAAGTGACTATCTTCATCAGCTAACTTATTTGTTTGAGCACTGCTTTTAGCCTGAGAACTTCCGGTAGCTTGTGAAGTGCCGGTAGCTTGGGTGTAGTCAGATTGCTGAGCCAAGTTTTCATATTGACCCTGAGTAAGATCCTGCTGCGATGCCTGAGCAATGTTAGCCATTGGCGAGGTTACCCCTATAAGCAAGATGCCTATAAGACTTTTAAAGCGCAGCTTGGTATTCCTTGAATTGAATTTAGCTGTGTTCATCATTTCTCCCGGTCAATAACTGACTTTTATTGATGTTGATAACAGGATATCTGAGTGAAGATGAACATAAGCTGAAAGTGATTTTAGGCAGATTTGCTAATGATATGTGCTGTTTTGGAGAGTGTAGGTTGTGCGAGCGCCAGGCTTGCTGGGCAGCCTGGTTCGTATAGCGCGGTGGCTTGTTTAGAGTAGTAGTCGGGCAGAGAGAGTTTTACAAACTTATTACTGAGGGGGATTTGCCCCAAAGGTAAATGTGAACTTTGCTCCGCCAAGTGTATCAGAGCCAGTGACTGTTAATGCCCCTTGATAGCTTTGCACTAAATCTTGGGTAATCGCGAGTCCAATACCATGGCCTTTTTGGTAAGTGTCGGCGCGCACGCCACGTTGAAAAATTAACTGCTGCTGAGACTGGCTAATACCTTTACCGTCATCTTCAACAATGATGCGACATTGGTCTTGATCGCCTGCGACTGAGACAATGACCTGAGACTTCGCCGCTTTACAGGCGTTATCTAACACATTGCCGACCATTTCACTAAAGTCAGTTTCATCGCCTTTAAACATCACATCCGCAGCGCTGTGGTATTGGATATCAATAGCATTAGTAATATGAAGTTTAGCCATAGTGCGCACTAATTTAGTCAGCACTTCATCAACATTAAAGCCCACATGCCATGCTTGACCCGCGCCGCTTTGTGCGCGTTTGAGTTGGTAGGCAATAATATTGTTGATGTTAGCAACTTGCTCTTTTGATGATGGCGTTAAATCTGTTTGGCTTTGAATAATCGCTAGCGGCGTTTTTAAGCTATGGGCTAAGTCAGCCAACGCATTGCGGTATCTACTACGTTGATTTTTCTCAGAGGTTAGAAGGGTATTGATTTGTTTAGCCAACACCTTAAGCTCAACTGGATAGCGGCTACTGAGCTGCTGTGATTGGCCCTGTTCTACCTGTTTAATCTCACGCACAAAAGCAGCCATAGGCTTTAGCGTCCACCATAGCCAGCTTAACTGCACTACTAATAGCACTAACATCAAACTGATCAGCCAGCTCCATAGCGTTTGGCTAAACTCGTCAAGCTGTTGTTGATACTCGGTTTGGGTTTTAATGATATGCAGCGTGATAGGGTAAACATTGCCCGCCTTTTCAAAACTCACGGTAAAGCTGAATATCCAATACGGAATTTTATCAATGTTTAAGGGCGCGAAGGTTTGTTGGCCTGTCTTAGGTGTTGGGTAGTTGGATGGCAGTTTAATGCCGATTGATGAATTTGAGCGCCAGGCTATGGTAGAAGGGTTAATGCCAGTTTGATAGGTAATAACCGCATATAAGCCTGATTGAGTTAGGTTAAATTGATTTTCCATTAAGTGAGGCGGCATTTGCGGCTCACCATTATCCACCTCAGCCACAGCGAGCACTGAGTATACATAAGCCTGCAGTTGCTCTTTGGTTGAGTCCGTTAATTGTTGTTCAAACGCTTTGTGTAAGGCAATACCAATCGTTGGCACCAATACTAATACCAGTAGCAATGCACTAACGATGATCCTTGCCTTTAACGAGCGCATCAAAACTTATTCCACCTTGTTCATGCGATAGCCTTGACCGCGTAGGGTTTCAATCAGTTTGTACTGACCATCTGGGTCAAGTTTTTTACGTAAGCGGCGGATAAAGACTTCAATCACGTTTGAGTCTAAGTCGAAATCTTGATCATAAATATGTTCGATTAACTCAGATTTTGACAGCACAGCTTCGACATGATGCATCATGTATTCAAACAGCTTGTATTCAGAGCTACTTAAATTGATTGTCTGTCCTGCTTTAAACACTTCAAGGCTGCGGGTATTGATGGTAATTGGTCCGTTGCTGACTAACGGGCTGGCTTTACCTGCTGAGCGGCGAATTAACGCGTTGATTCGCGCAACTAGCTCTTCTGGTTGAAAGGGTTTAGTTAAGTAATCATCTGCGCCAGCATCTAGCCCAGTGACCTTGTCTTGCCAGCTATCCCGCGCAGTTAAAATTAGCACCGGATAATCAATGCCTTGACTGCGCAGCTGGGTGATTAAGCTAATGCCGTCGATTTTAGGCAAGCCTACGTCGATGATGGCGGCATCATATTGGTATTCTTGGGCTTGAAATAACCCATCTTCACCATCGCTGCTCACATCGACCTGATAATTGGCGTCTTGTAAATGTTGCTTCAGGTTAGCTTGTAATGCTTGATCGTCTTCGACAAGTAATAATCTCATTGCTAGTTCCTTCTCACTGCACCCGTTCTGGCATCAACTGTTACGTAAAACACTCGGCCATCACTACTTAGCATCTTCACTTGGTAACTATTGCCAGAGCGATTGCTCTGCACTCTCAGCACCTTGCCTTGATATTGCTGCTGGACTCTGGCGATAGCTTGCTGACTACTTTTGATGGCTAAAGTGGGCTTATTTTTTCTAGGCGTGGAGTTAGGAGAATATTGCTGGGTAATACCTGGAGTGAGAAAGCGTGACTGACTATTGCTTGCACTTAACTCATCCGTGTGCGCCTGGCTTAGTGGTGTCACTAGCAATAGGCTCAATAGGCAAGGTTTAACGTGTTTGGCAATTGTCATCTTGGTTACTCATTTCATCGTCGTTTTATCAGTGTAAAAGATTAACCGTATTGAAGAAATAGTGATAAACAGTTAACGCCTTATAAATTCAGTGAGTTAGTCGTGAATTATGAACTCGGTAGACTATTCACTAGCGCTTGCTGCTATTTCAAAGCGATACCCTTCCTTTTCTAAGTTCTACTTTTCTCATTCTCAACGCTCTGTCGGAAGTGCTTAGGTTATTGGCAACAAGATGAACATAAGATGAACGATTAAGATGCTGTTTTTGTTCAGCTTATGTTCATCATGCCTTGGCTTTAATACAGAGACTGCTTAATACAATTGTCGAGGAAGGTTATGAAAAAGTCTCGTTATCAAGTCAGCAAGCACAAAAAATATCGCCAGTTAACTTCGCTGCCAATCATGTTATTGGCTGTGTTTGCTTGGCTAAGTTGTCATGCAGCGTTTGCGCAAACTCAGCAATCAGCTCAGGTTAATAGTAATGATGGAGTTGCCGCTACTAATGCCGCGCCAGCTAAGCAGGTGATTAGTGTTGGTATGCAGCATTCCACACCGGATGAGCGTAAAGAGACAAAAGCGTCAGAGGTGCAGGCTACTGCGTCAGTAAGCTCGGAAGATGCCGATACGAATATAGAGAAAGATGCTAGTGACGAGTTGCTAGTCCATTTGCAGCACAAGCTGCAGCTGGCGTTACAAAAAAGGTTAGAGCAAAAGCAGGTTGTACAATCAAACCAGCATCAAGTAGACACTCCGTCATATCAGGGCTTACTGCGCGAGTGGATTATTGTGCAAAAGAAAGCACAAAAGAAAGAGCAGGCAAAAGAAGATAGTCAATCTGCTCAATCAGCTGACTTTGCGCAGTCCCAGTCTCTGTTGAGCGTGAAGGTGAGTCAACCCACTAATGCCGCTTTGTATTATGACTTTAGTATTTACGATGCATATAGCCGCTTGTTTGATGACTTCAATTACAACGGTTTTTATCAAACATTTAGCGTGACCTTTGACGCCGATATTCTTGGTCCTACGGGTTATGAAATTGCCAATGTGTACGCTGAAATGTACCTAAGTCGAAACGGTGGGCCGTGGGAGCATTATTACACCACAGATATTTTCACTATTGAAGGTGATAGAACTGACGATGATTATGAAGTGCTTACCACCCTTGCCAGTGGCTACCCCACTGATCACTATGATGTGTTGATAGATTTATATGAGGTTGGCTACAGCGATATTGTCGCAACGATTAGCAGTGAAGATGTCGATAGCCTGTATGCCTTGCCTCTGGAAAGCCGAGATTGGGACTCGGGCAGCAGCGAGGTTGTGATTGTTGAAGAATATTCCGCAGGTAGTTTAGGTGCTTTTGGTTTGTTTGTGATGCTCATTGTCGCAGTTAGGCGTAAAGCGATTCATTGAGAAGCCTTTGGCTAGTATCGAATCGAGTAACCTTTTGTTGGAATAACAAAACAGCCTGACAATAATGCCAGGCTGTTGTTTTTCTGGGGGAGCTTCGAGTTTAGTTAGTCCAAACCAGTGTATTTTTACCCCAGTAATTGTTGTCTTTCTCTTTTACCTGCCAACCTTTTCTTGCGAGCTCGCGGCGAATATGAAGGTTCATAAAGCCGTGGCCAAATGCCATTACTTTTTTATGTTGCTTGGCGAGGGCTATCAATTCATCGGCTGCAACTATCGCGCGCTGTTTTGCATCATTATAAGACTCAAAGTTGCCTTTTTTACCCAACATCCACAATGCGCGGTTGAGGTAAACCCAGGTCCAAGCATTTAGTGTAAATGGCAGTTTGTAGCGCGGAATGTCCATCTCGCGTAGAGAGGGAAGTTGCTGCTGAGGTGTTTTACCTGAATATATTTCGCTAGAGTGAATAGCTCTTTTTAAGTCGCTTGAGACTAGGTAATGGCTATTATCAAATACTTGATGATTGGCGCGGCTTGTGTTGCACACCTTAGCGTGATGATAGTGCCTAACCCATTGAATAAAACCGCTGGCGGATACTTTGGGGTTGCCGGCCGTAGTGGGGCGTCCATGACGGATAAGTATAATTTCCATATTGCTTATTATTTGATGAGTTTCTAAGTGATGGGTTTCTAAGTGATTTCTTGCGATAAGAGCCGACAGCCTAACGCAATAAGCAAATGACTGTCAGCTTATATTAACGATATTTAAATGAGGATGGTGCTATCTCAATACGAGTTTTTCTATTTCAATCGCTTATTTCTACATGCTTATTTCTAAGCACTTAGTTTTTGTCGCCAACTTGTGCACTGCGCATCCAGTCGCGGTACTCATCCGCGCCAGATTCACCTTCAGCGGCTGTCCATGGCGCAAAGTCCTCGGCGGGTGTTGGCACGTAAGCACCTTGTTTAATTTCTAAGCCAACAGTGCCCGATTGCATACAAGCATAGCCGTGCCAAGTGCCTGGTGGAATTTCGATAGCGCGGTTAGTCTCTGGTGACAAGCTATGGCGCTCGGTGACAGTACCTTCATCATCAAAGATAAGTAGGTCAAGCTGGCCTTTCAATACCAGAAACAGCTCCCACTTGTGTGATTCGCTATGGCGATGCGGGCGCATATAGGTATCAGGCTCAGTTGAGATAAATAAGCGCTGTACACCCGCATCTAAAGTTTCATGCAGATTATGATGACTGCGCTGACGCGGTGCATCTTTAGCGTTTTGAGAAAATTGTTCAAAATCTTGGTTCGAAATAATTTTTAGCATAGTTATCTTTATTGCTCATATAAGGCAGCGCGTGCTGCAAGAATTCACTTAATTGCTGTATTAAGGTTTTTTGCCGTAGGCTAAATTTGTTTAACACTGTAGCTCGTCATATTGGTAAGGAATGCTCACGTTATCAACAAACCCTGAGAGCTATTTACGCAAGGCGCCGTGAAATCATCCATGATGGCTATACTACGGCATCCATGCCGTAGAATCTTGCTCCAATAGCTCCCAGAACTTTTACACAAACCCATAGGGCTGTATCCAAAAAAGCCTGCTACTCAACAACAGACAGCACTTCACCATTATTTAATTGGGTTATTAGCTTATCACCGCTATTCAGCTTAGTTGCATCTTGTACGACTTTACCGCTGGCGTCTTTGGTAATCGAGTAGCCACGGCTTAATGTTGATAATGGACTGACGGTTTCCAGCTGATGAGCAGCATTGGCGATGCGAGCTTTGGCTTTGTCCATTTGCAACTCCAGCGCCTTATTTAATCTGGTGTCTAAAAATGACAGTTTGTTGGCTTCCATAGCAATATGCTGCGCTGGTGAGTTTTGCGCGAGCCTGTGTTGCAACTGTTGTTTGATTAATTGTGCACTGGTTAACTTGCGATTCAGTGCGGTTTCAAGGCGCATTTGCAGTTCATCAAAGCGCTGCTCAAATTGTTGTAGTTGTCGCTGCGGGTCTTGGCGCTGCAGCTGGTGGTTTAGGTTATCTAATAGCGATTGCTGATTAAGCTGATAGTGACGCATGCTTTGCTTCAAGCGGTTAAGCACTAGTTGCAGCTTGTCTTGCTTATTACCTTTGTCTTTTGACAATAGCTCTGCTGCGGCAGATGGCGTTGGCGCGCGCAAATCGGCAACATAATCACTAATAGTGGTATCAACCTCATGACCAACTGCGCTAACAACGGGCAGGGCGCTGTTGTATATCGCATGGGCCAGCTGCTCGTCATTAAAGCACCATAAGTCTTCTAGTGAACCGCCACCTCGGGTAACTAGTATTACGTCCACTTCCAGGCGGGCATTTGCAGTGGCAATTGCCTGACATATTTGTTGGCTCGCTGCAGCCCCTTGTACTTGCGTAGGGTAAACCACGACTTCTAATGAGGCATCACGACGTTTCAGTACATGGAGAATATCTCTAAGCGCCGCGCCTGTTGCCGAGGTGACAACACCAATGCGCTGAATATTATCTGGCAACTGCCTTTTAGTATCGGTAGCAAATAAGCCCTCTGCTGCCAGCTTCATTTTCAACGCTTCATATTGCTGGGCTAATAACCCGTCGCCAGCAGGCAGCATAGATTCTAGTAATAGCTGGTAGTCGCCCCGTGGCTCATACACGCTAATGTTGCCTTTAACTAAAACTTGCTGACCATTGGTTGGGGTAAAGCGCACTTGTTGATTGCGGCCTTTAAACATGGCGCAGCGAATTTGTGAGCGGCTGTCTTTTAAGGTGAGGTACCAATGCCCTGAGTGCGGCGCAGAAAAGTTGGAAATTTCACCTTCCAGCCAGACTCTGCCGAGCTGCCCTTCGAGCAAATTTCGCACTTCTCCGTTTAATCGAGAAACTGTGTAAACATTGTTTTTCGTAGTTAGCATAATAAAACGCTTTGTAAGGGCTATTTTGAAGCATTTTCCCATTTACCGACCAATATATGCAAGGTATAATCCCGCCGCAATATTTACCCTTTCCTACCCTACAATTTACTGGGAGATGTTGCATGTTAAGATTAAGAAATGACGCACTAACCTTCGATGATGTCCTACTGGTTCCTGCTCACTCAACCGTTCTCCCAAACACCGCTGTTCTAAAAACTCGTCTGACTAAAAAGATTGAACTGAACACCCCAATTGTTTCTGCTGCAATGGACACTGTGACTGAAGCACGTCTTGCTATCGCAATGGCGCAAGAAGGTGGTTTAGGTTTTATTCACAAGAATATGACCATTGAACAGCAGGCTGAAGAAGTACGTAAAGTTAAAATCTATGAAGCGGGTATTGTTCAACAGCCGGTAACGGTTAAGCCATCTACTACACTAGCTGAAGTTAAGCAGCTAACTGAGCGTAATGGCTTTGCGGGTTACCCTGTAATCAACGATGCTAACGAGCTAGTGGGCATTATCACTGGACGTGACGTACGCTTTGTCACTGATTGGAACCTAACTGTTGAAAAGGTGATGACTCCTAAAGATCGCCTAGTAACCGTTATTGAAGGTACGCCGCTAGACGAAGTACAAACCCTAATGCACTCACACCGTGTTGAGAAGGTGCTAGTGGTTGACGATAACTTCAAGCTTAAAGGCCTGATCACCGTAAAAGACTTCCAAAAAGCTGAGCGTAAGCCAAATGCTTGTAAAGATGAATTAGGTCGTCTGCGTGTTGGCGCAGCAGTTGGCGCTGGTGCTGGCAACGAAGAGCGTGTTGCTGCATTGGTTAAAGCTGGTGTTGACGTACTGCTTATCGACTCATCACACGGTCATTCTGAAGGTGTACTACAACGTATTCGCGACACTCGCGCAGCGTACCCTGACTTACAAATCGTTGGTGGTAACGTCGCAACAGCTGAAGGTGCACTAGCACTGGTTGAAGCGGGCGTTGATGCAGTTAAAGTAGGTATTGGCCCTGGTTCTATCTGTACTACTCGCATCGTCACAGGTGTAGGTGTACCGCAAATTACCGCTGTATCTGACGCAGCCGCTGCAGTTAAGCACTTAGACATTCCAGTTATTGCTGATGGCGGTATTCGCTTCTCAGGTGACCTAGCTAAAGCGTTAGCCGCTGGCGCATCATGCATCATGGCTGGCTCTATGTTTGCGGGTACTGACGAAGCGCCAGGCGAAACTGAGCTATACAATGGCCGTGCATACAAGTCATATCGCGGTATGGGCTCACTAGGCGCGATGACCCAAACTCAAGGTTCATCTGACCGTTACTTCCAAAGCGATAACGCAGCAGACAAGCTAGTACCAGAAGGTATTGAAGGTCGCGTTGCTTACAAAGGTAAGCTTAAAGAAATTATTCACCAGCACATGGGCGGCCTACGTTCATGCATGGGCTTAACCGGTTGTGCAACCATTAAAGAATTAAACGAAAAAGCAGAGTTTGTGAAGATCACTTCTGCTGGTATGGGCGAGTCTCACGTACATGACGTGACCATTAGTAAAGAAGCGCCTAACTACCGTAGCGGTTCTTAATATCGACCCACGGGCGGCAAATTAATTGCCGCCTTTTTTCAATCAAGTTGATTGAAGTTAAGTATCTAATTTCGAATTAAATCCAGATATAAGGTATCCCATGAGCAACATTCATGACCATAAAATCCTGATCCTAGACTTTGGATCGCAATACACTCAGCTGATCGCACGCCGTATCCGTGAAATCGGTGTTTATTGTGAGCTTTGGGCTTGGGACGTATCTGAAGAGCAAATTAAAGAGTTTGCTCCAAACGGTATTATTCTAGCGGGTGGCCCAGAAAGCGTAACAGCTGAAGGCTCACCACGTGCACCTGAATATGTATTTAATGCTGGCGTACCAGTTCTTGGCATTTGTTACGGCATGCAGACCATGTCTGAGCAGCTTGGCGGCAAAGTTATCCAGGGTGTTGGTGAAGGTGAATTTGGTTACGCGCAAGTAGAAGTGCAAGCTGAATCTGCATTATTCAAGAGCATTGAAGATGCAATCAGCAGCGATGGTAAACCACTACTAGACGTGTGGATGAGCCATGGTGACAAGGTATCTGAAATTCCAGCTGGTTTTGTTGCCGTTGCTAACACTGAAACTTGTCCATTTGCTGCGATGGCAAATGAGGACAAGCAATTCTACGGCGTACAGTTCCACCCTGAAGTGACTCACACTCGTCAAGGTAAGCGTATGCTTGAGCATTTCGCCCTTGATATCTGTCAGTGTGAAGCTAACTGGAAACCATCTTCAATCATTGAAGATGCTGTTGAACGTTTGAAAAAACAAATCGGTGATGATGAAGTTATCCTAGGTCTCTCTGGTGGTGTTGATTCATCAGTAGTGGCTATGCTGCTGCACCGCGCTATTGGCGACAAGCTAACTTGTGTGTTTGTTGACAACGGCCTACTGCGTTTAAACGAAGCCCAACAAGTAATGGATATGTTTGGCGATCACTTTGGTCTGAACATTGTTCACGTTGATGCTGAAAACCGCTTCTTAGATGCACTAAAAGGCGAAGCTGACCCAGAAGCGAAGCGTAAAATCATTGGCCACGTATTTGTTGATATCTTCGATGAAGAGTCGAAAAAATGCGTTAACGCTAAGTGGTTAGCACAAGGTACTATCTACCCAGATGTGATTGAGTCTGCAGGCAGTGCAACTGGTAAAGCACACGTGATCAAGTCTCACCACAATGTGGGCGGCTTACCTGATGATATGGAGCTAGGCCTTGTTGAGCCGCTACGTGAGTTGTTTAAAGACGAAGTACGTAAGATTGGTCTAGAGCTTGGCCTACCTTACGACATGCTATATCGCCACCCATTCCCAGGGCCAGGTTTAGGCGTTCGTGTACTAGGCGAAATCAAGAAAGAATACTGTGACCTGCTGCGCCGCGCAGACGCTATCTTCATTGAAGAGCTGCACAAAGCAGAGCTTTACCACAAGGTGAGCCAGGCATTTACTGTATTTCTACCGGTACGCTCGGTTGGCGTAATGGGTGATGGTCGTAAGTACGATTGGGTTGTATCGCTACGTGCGGTTGAAACTATCGACTTTATGACTGCGCACTGGGCACACTTACCATATGACTTCCTAGGCCGCGTATCTAACCGCATCATTAATGAAATCGATGGTATTTCTCGTGTGGTATACGATATTTCTGGTAAGCCTCCGGCAACTATTGAGTGGGAATAATTAATTCCTGATTTTGAAAAAGGCGCATTTTGCGCCTTTTTTGTTTTACACTAGCGGCATAAGTTTTATCAAGTTTTGAGAGTCATATGCCCTCGACAAAAGTGTCTTCGCAAGAAATGTCCTCGCCAGAAATGTCCTCTAAGCAAGTTAATTTAACTCAAGTTGCGATAACGACAGTTAGCATCAATCATCTTGGTCAGCAAGTTGTGAGTGAGCTCAGCCCAGAACAACAAGCCATTGATGAAAAATGGATGCGTGTTGCCATGGAACAAGCCAAGCTCGCTGAGGCTAAAGGAGAGGTGCCTGTTGGCGCCGTACTGGTGAAAGATGATGAGCTGATCGCTAGCGGTTATAACCTAAGTATTTGCGAGCACAACCCAACAGCACATGCCGAAATTGAATGTATTCAAGCTGCGGGTAAGGTACTAGAAAACTACCGTATGCTGGGTACCACCTTGTATGTGACTCTTGAGCCTTGCTCGATGTGCGCGGGCGCCATGGTGCATAGTCGAATCGAGCGAGTGGTGTATGGCGCCGATGATTTAAAAACAGGTGCTGCGGGAAGTGTGGTTAATCTATTGCAGCATGAGCAATTTAATCATCATGTAGCGATAACTAAAGGTATTTTGGCTGATGAATGTGCTGCCCAGCTAAGTAACTTTTTTAAACGTCGCCGCGCAGAGAAAAAAGCGCTGAAAAAGCAGCAACAACTGCAAGCTAGTCAGCCTTAAGCTAGCTGTTTTAGCATGCCTTCTATTGTGTCTGAGTAGGCAACTAGCTTTTAGTTTCAGTAGAGTTTGGGATCCAAAACATAAAGTGGGTGCGTTGGCGTTCATGAGTACGGCGGCGTTGCTGTTTTAACATGATCCTACGACGCGATGCCGACGAGTTATTGAGTGCTTTAATACGCATTGGGATGGCCAGAGTTATTTTACAGGCTAAAAGGACTCGCTAAGTGTAATCAGTTATGTGCTAACAACCAAGGGCAAATGTCGAATAATTGTTATCACAAAATCAACCTTTAAAATATAACTTGTGTTTATTGAGAAAGGGTTAGGTGCCGTTAGTTTGTAGGGCAGGCGTTATTGGTCAAGGGTTTTGGCGTAAACACTTTAGGGTTAAGTAGCTTTGAGCAAGCTATTGCGCTGACTCTTGAACCTGCTGAGTTGTATCTTCCGCAATCACTTCCACTTCAGACTCCGGTTCTGCATCTTTTAATTGCTTAGTTTGGTTGTCTACCCACACTAGCGTGTCGTAGTAACGGCGAATATTGTCAACGTAATGCACAGCTTCACCGCCGCGAGCATAGCCATAGCGGGTTTGCTTGTAGTATTTAGACTGCTGCAATAGCGGCAATACTTTTTTGACGTCACGCCACGCACTTGGATCTAACCCCATGGATTGCGCCATTTTGCGCGCATCTTCCACATGACCCAGGCCGACATTGTACGAGGCGAGGGCAAACCAAATTCTTTGATTATCTGGTATTGACTCCGGTAGGCGGTCAATCATGTTTTGTAAGTACTTAGCGCCGCCGCGGATCGATTGCTCGGCATCAAGTCGGTTTTTTACCCCAACATAAGATGCGGTAGGGCGGGTTAACATCATCATGCCGCGCACACCCGTTGGTGAGCGGGCACTTGGGTTCCAGTGTGATTCTTGATAGCTGGTAGCAGCCAATTTACGCCAGTCTAGCTCGCCAGCGTATTTCTCGAACATGGCCTGATACTCAGGCAGCACATTGTCGATAGCACGAATGAACGCGCGGGTGTCGACATAGTCAAAGCGCTTAACGTGGCCAAAGTACTTTTCATCTAGGTACTCAAAGGTACCAGCACGTTTTTCTTGATGCCAAAAATCCAGCAGTTGGCTAAGCAAGTAGTCGTCTTGCTGCGGATGCAATAACCAGGTGACTTCGACTTTCTCTTCAAGCGTCAATGCTTCGCGCAGTTCTGGTAAAAAACGCTGTGAAATCAGCAGGCTATTAGAGTCTAACACTGTGTAGTCAAGTTGATCATTGACCACCATTGCCAAAATTTCTTCGTACTCTTTGTCTTTGGCGGTGATCCAATTGAGATCGGGGTAATCGTTTTGCAGTTTGATTAAAGCATTTTCAGCGGCTGAGTCAGGCAAAATCATCATGCGGCCATTAATCTGATTTAGCTCTCTGGGTTTTGGTTTGCCTGCTTTGTAAACCAGTACTTGATTAACAAAGTAGAGGGTTGGCCCCAGCTTAAATTGCTCAGTTCGGGCAGGGGTTTTGGAAATACCCGCAGCGATAATATCTATCTCTTCTGCTTTTAGCGCGGCAAACAATTGCGGCCGATCGCTAAACGGGACCATTTGCAATTCGACATCAAGGTAGTCTGCAAAACGCTTGGCCATTTCATAGTCAAATCCCGACTCACCTTGCTCTGAGTTCAAGTATATTTGCGGCCCATACAAGGTCCCCACCTTAAGCACAGTGCGCTTAGGCGGAGTCTGGTTGAGCTGGACTTCTTCAATCACTACCTTGCTACATGCACTAAGTAGGATACAGAAAAAGACAAATGTAAACTTGTTGAGCATAGGTTGCTTTGGATGTGCCTTATAAGTTACTGAAACTATGAGGTTGTTCGGTTGTGTGTTTGTTAAATCAAAGGCGCAATTTTACTACTCTAGCCGCTGATTATTAAATTAATTATATGTCTTTAGTCGCCAATTGAGGTTGTTACTTTAACATTGGTTAACAGCTTTGGCGAAAATCGGCTAAAACAAATGCACAATTCACCATGGAATATCACCAGATTGTAAGGCTTTTTCACGGTGATTTTGGCTTTGAAAAAATGTGATATTTCCCATAACGGGAAACACTGTTTTCATATGCTGTTGCGGGTGATTTGTAGTAGTAAATTCCCTATAATTGCGCCCAATTCTGACCCTGCTATACAAATATAAGGTGAAAAGACGTGATGGAAATCTTTCGCGGAGCCCCTGCACTTTCTGCATTTAGAGTTCAAAAACTCATGGAGGCCTGCGATAGCGCGGCTCTTCCTGTGACAAATATCTATGCTGAATATGTTCATTTAGCGGATTTAACAGCAGCTCTTGATGACACTGAACGTCAGCAACTAGAACGTATCCTTACCTATGGCCCGGCGATTGAATCTCACGCCCCACAAGGTCAGCTAATTTTCGTAACGCCTCGCCCTGGCACCATTTCTCCATGGTCTTCAAAAGCAACCGACATCGCTAACAACTGTGGTCTTGATAAAGTTACTCGTTTAGAACGTGGTATTGCTTATTATGTTGAGGCTGGTGAGCTAAGTAGCGAGCAGCAAAAACAATTAAACGCGCTACTACACGATCGTATGATGGAAGTAGTGCTAAGCGATTTTGAACAAGCGAGCGTATTGTTCGAGCGCACTGAGCCAGCTAAATTCACTAGCGTGAACATTTTAGGTGAAGGCCGCCGCGCATTAGAAGTCGCTAACGTGCAGTTAGGTCTTGCACTTGCTGAAGATGAAATCGACTACCTGGTTGAGAACTTCATCAAGCTTAACCGTAATCCAAACGACATTGAGCTTATGATGTTTGCTCAAGCAAACTCTGAGCACTGTCGTCATAAGATCTTTAACGCAGATTGGACAATCGATGGCGAAGTTCAGCCTAAGTCATTGTTCAAGATGATCAAGAACACCTTTGAAACCACACCTGAGCATGTACTGTCTGCCTACAAAGATAACGCAGCAGTAATGGAAGGTAGTGTTGCGGGTCGTTTCTTCCCAGACCCAGATGGTACCTACAACTACCACACTGAGCCAATGCACGTATTGATGAAGGTGGAAACCCACAACCACCCGACAGCAATTAGCCCATACCCAGGTGCAGCAACTGGTTCTGGTGGTGAAATTCGCGACGAAGGTGCAACCGGCCGTGGTTCTAAGCCAAAAGCTGGCTTAACTGGTTTCACTGTATCTAACCTTAAAATTCCAGGTTTTGTACAACCATGGGAAGGTGACTACGGCAAGCCTGAGCGTATTGTTACTCCGCTAGATATTATGATTGAAGGCCCATTAGGCGGCGCGGCATTTAACAACGAGTTTGGTCGTCCTGCGCTAACCGGTTACTTCCGTACTTATGAGCAACAAGTTAGCAGCCACAATGGCGTTGAAGTGCGTGGTTACCACAAGCCAATTATGATTGCTGGTGGTCTAGGTAACATCCGTGAAGAGCACGTACAAAAAGGCGAAATTACCGTTGGCGCTAAGCTGATTGTACTTGGTGGCCCTGCAATGAACATCGGTCTTGGTGGCGGCGCAGCGTCTTCTATGGCGTCTGGTCAATCAAGCGAAGATTTAGATTTTGCTTCGGTACAACGTGAAAACCCAGAAATGGAGCGTCGTTGTCAGGAAGTGATCGACCGTTGTTGGCAGCTAGGTGATGACAACCCAATTCAATTTATCCACGACGTGGGTGCGGGTGGTCTATCTAACGCATTCCCTGAGCTAGTTGATGACGGCGGCCGTGGTGGTGTGTTTGACCTACGTAACGTACCGTCTGACGAGCCTGGCATGAGCCCGCTAGAAATTTGGTGTAACGAGTCGCAAGAGCGCTATGTTATGTCAGTTGCGCCAGAAAACTTAGATAAGTTCGCTGAAATTTGTGCTCGTGAACGTGCACCATTTGCAGTAGTGGGTGAAGCGACTGAAGAGCGTCATCTAACGCTGGACGACAGCCACTTTGATAACAAGCCTATCGACTTACCGCTTGAAGTATTACTTGGCAAGCCACCTAAAATGAGCCGTGACGTGGTATCAGCTAAGGCTGAGTCACCAGCGCTAGATCAAAGCAAAATCGCTCTGAAAGATGCGGTTAAGCGCATTCTTACTCTGCCAACAGTTGCTGATAAAACATTCCTTATTACCATTGGTGACCGCTCAGTAACCGGCCTTGTTAACCGTGACCAATTAGTTGGTCCATGGCAGGTTCCGGTAGCTGATTGTGCAGTAACCGCATCAAGTTTTGACAGCTACACAGGTGAAGCTATGTCTATGGGTGAGCGCACGCCGCTTGCACTACTAGATTTTGACGCATCAGCGCGTATGGCGGTTGCTGAGTCAATCATGAACATTGCTGGTACTGATATTGGCTCGTTCAAGCGCATTAAGCTTTCTGCTAACTGGATGTCGCCAGCAGGTCACCCGGGTGAAGATGCAGGTCTTTATGAAGCAGTAAAAGCCATTGGTGAAGACTTATGTCCTGAGCTTGGTCTGACTATCCCTGTGGGTAAAGACTCAATGTCGATGAAGACGGCTTGGGAAGATAACGGCGAGAACAAAACAGTTACTTCACCTATGTCGCTAATCATCACAGCGTTTGGTGTTGTACAAGACATTCGTAAAACAGTGACTCCTGAGCTTCGCTCTGACAAAGGTGACACTGAGCTATTAATGCTTGATTTAAGCAATGGTCAAAACCGTTTAGGTGGTTCTTGTTTAGCGCAAGTTTACAGCGAGCTAGGCGATGTTGCGCCAACCCTTGATAACGCGCAATCACTTGCAGGCTTCTTTGAAGTGATGCAAAAGCTTGTAAATGAGCAATCTGTTATTGCTTACCATGACCGCAGTGACGGCGGTTTATTTACTACCTTAGTTGAAATGGCGTTTGCTGGTAACACTGGCCTGAATATCGATATCGCAGCGCTTGCTGGTAGCGATCTTGAGCGTCTATTTAATGAAGAGTTAGGCGGAGTAATTCAAGTGGCTAAAGCCGATGTTGAAGCGGTTAAAGCACAATTCGCAGCTAAAGGCGTTGCATGTCATGCAATCGGCTCACTAACCAGTGACAACCAAATCACCATTAAAGATGGCGAGCGTGAAGTATTTAGCGATACTCGCACAGCACTGCGCACCCTTTGGTCTGAAACCACTTATCGCATGCAGGCGCTACGTGATAACCCTGAGTGCGCTAAGCAAGAGTTTGAAGCTAAGCAAGATGCTGACGCGCCAGGCCTTAAAGTTAAGCTTGGTTTCGACCCAAGTGAAGATGTTGCTGCGCCGTACATTGCCAAAGGTGTCGCACCTAAAATGGCAATCTTGCGTGAGCAAGGTGTTAACTCGCACATCGAAATGGCAGCAGCATTTGACCGAGCAGGCTTTGAGAGCCGTGACGTTCACATGTCAGACATTCTAGAAGGTCGCATTAGTCTTGAAGAGTTCCAAGGTCTAGTGGCTTGTGGTGGTTTCTCATACGGTGACGTACTGGGCGCTGGTGAAGGTTGGGCTAAGTCAATCTTATTCAACAGCCGTGCACGTGACGAGTTCAGCCGCTTCTTCGAGCGTGATGCAAGCATTGCACTGGGTGTGTGTAACGGTTGTCAGATGCTTTCTAACTTGAAAGAGATCATTCCTGGTAGTGACCACTGGCCACACTTTGTACGTAACCGCTCTGAGCGTTTTGAAGCACGCTTTAGCTTGGTTGAAGTGCAACAAAGTCCATCTGTGTTCTTTGAAGGTATGGCTGGCTCACGTATGCCAATCGCGGTATCACACGGTGAAGGTCTAGCTGAGTTTAAATCTGCTGATGCGTTAGCTAAAGCGGAAGCGACTGGCACAGTGGCACTACGCTATGTAGACGGCAACGGTCAAATCGCCACTCAATACCCACTTAACCCGAATGGCTCGCCAAATGGTATGACAGGTATTTGTACAACCGATGGCCGCGTAACCATTATGATGCCGCACCCTGAGCGTGTATTCAGAACGGTTGCTAACTCTTGGCACCCAGATGAGTGGGGCGAAGATAGCCCATGGATGCGTATGTTCCGCAACGCACGCGTTAAGTTCGGCTAAGCTAGCTTTCACGTAACAGCATTAGAATGCTAAAAGGCGAACCATCTGGTTCGCCTTTTTTGTGCCTGTTCCAATAAAAGTATGAATTTATAGGTTTGCCATTGAAGCCTCGTGTTTTACTGCTAGTTTGAGGTAATTGTCGCCTCTAACATTGGATGTTTAACCATGCGTTTCCTTAGCTTTATTTCGCCTGCCTATTGTATGCTGTGCGCACTTAGCCTTACCTTTTTTACGCAAAGTGCACTGGCAAAATGTGATACGCCAAGGGTGTTTAAGCCCTGGATTTCGCAAGGGGTGAATAGCGATGTTAAAAGTATATTCAAGATAAAGGGCATCGCAATTGGGGATGATATGAATCAGTCGATGGCGAAACTATGTGATAAGCAATTTACTATCAAAAGCATGCGTCAGGGGCGATTAGTGTCATTAGGGAGTAAAGTTAGCCAAAACGGTGTTGAGCTGACAGAAAGCATTAACCTGGGAGTGGCTGACTATAGCTCTGACGTTATTTACTCAAGCAATTATATTCTGTCTAGTCACAGACAAAAGTCTAGCTTAACCTCGTTTGAGTCTATGTATGAATTATTAACGCGCAAGTATGGTCAAAGTGCTAGTTATCAAAACATTGTAGAAGCATCATCGCGCTACTGGCAGCATCAACTGCAGGTGAAGCTTTCGCACCTTGAGCAGCGTTTAGCGAGTGATTTAGCTCAGTGCAAGTCAGAAAGTTGTACTCAAGGAGCGAATTACCAAGCTGATAAGAAAATGCAGCAATTGGAAAAGCAATATCAAGATAAGATAATGACTGAGCCAATGCTTTGCTACGACAAGTTACCGTTAAATGATGATAAGGATTACTGCTTTAAGCTGAGAAAAGGTGAAATGACAGAAGGCGAGCGGGGCATTTATGTTTCTTTAAGCGGCAGGCGTGGTACCAACAGCGATAGATGTGTGGTGTGGTTTAATGGTAGCGATATTATTGAGGCTTGCACCCAAACCAGTGCAAACCGTTTTATTGTGAGAGCTGAGAGTTTCGCTGTACGTCATTGGCTTAAACAGTATCAATTGCAGCAGCACGCATCACAGCCAAAGCTCGACATTGAGCTTTAGTTTGGATAAGAGGTTTTTAAAATTGGTGCTCAGTAGTAATCAAGCGGTTACGACCTTGAGCTTTGGCGTCATATAAGGCGTTATCGGCAATGGAAATCGCATCGTCAATA
Source organism: Shewanella sp. WXL01 (assembly GCF_012263345.1). Taxonomy (NCBI): domain Bacteria; kingdom Pseudomonadati; phylum Pseudomonadota; class Gammaproteobacteria; order Alteromonadales; family Shewanellaceae; genus Shewanella; species Shewanella sp. WXL01. Next base: position 58,021 of record NZ_JAAIKQ010000002.1, read on the forward strand.
ATCTTGTCTATGTTTAATGACCTGGATGAATGGTGCAGCATTGCCTTAAAATCAAAGCTGCATGAACCAATCGATACTGTGATTGGATTATTGGTCAGTTTGATTTGACCAATATCATTCATAATTCTTCGGCTAACTTTTTGACAGCCACTTTCCTGGGTGTCAGGTAACCACAATAAAAACTCTTCACCACCGAAGCGGGCGACTAAATCGTAATCTCTTAGCCCTGAGTTAATCACTTTAGCAACCTCTGCAAGCGCTTGATCACCCGTTTGATGGCCATAGGCATCATTAAGCTGCTTGAAGTTGTCAATGTCAATAAGCGCTAGTGTGCCTTGGCCTTTGACTCTACTGAGCCTGTTGATGTCTTTTTGCAGCGTTTTGCGCATACCGCGACGGTTAGGGATTTCGGTTAGCGAATCAAAATCAGCGAGCTGACGCAGTTCTTCGTTTAATGCTTTTAATTGTTGTTCTTGCTCGCGGCGAATGAGCTCGACTTCAATCCAAGATGCCATTAACTGCAATGCGTCAATGTCGACCTCTTTAAAGTGACGAGTGTATGGCTTTGGGCTGGAAAAGTTGAGCGTGCCATATAGCTGACCATTAAGACGCAGTGGAATGCCAATGTACGACTCAAGTCCAAATGCCTTGTAGGCTGGATGACTGGCATACTTATCATCTTTTCCCATGTGCTCAATACTAATTGGTCCCTTCGCTTTGCAGGTGATATTGCAATAGCTCTCACCAAAATCGAAACAATCACCTGACTTGAGCGAAACATCATCGGGTGTGACACAGTGCTCGACTAGGTAGTTGTCTCCTTCAATATTGGAAAGAATACCAATATCTAGCTCAAAACGTTCAAGCCCCATTTTTAGCAACTCAGAAAGTTGCTGCTCAAACCCCTGATGATGGCTTTGAGTGATCTGATATAGTCTGCGGATAACTAATTCACTACTGGATTTATTTGTCATTATTATTGTCCGAGTCGGTTAGTCTGATTACTGTGCCGATTTTTAACTAAAGCACTTTGTCTCATAAAGAGTGGCTTGCAAAAGTAGGGCAAGCCAATATCAAAACATCTTGTTACATAGTTGTTAAATATAAAGGAAGGTAATTGATTGTTCTAGCAATTACATAGAACAATTTGCCGGACGTTATTCCGCAAGACGCTAATCGATAGCTTTGAAGGGCTGCTTTGCAGTTTCTTCAGGTGAAAAAAAACCACTCGATTGAGTGGTTTCTTTATATGGTGCCGGCACCAAGAGTCGAACTCGGGACCTACTGATTACAAGTCAGTTGCTCTACCAACTGAGCTATGCCGGCTAAATAGTGGTGCCCGAACCCGGAATCGAACCAGGGACACGAGGATTTTCAATCCTCTGCTCTACCAACTGAGCTATTCGGGCAACAAACGTCAGTGTTTGTCGTCTACTTCAAAGTTGAGCAACTCATTTTATGACGAGCACTGCGCCTTCGAAGTGGGGCACATAATATAGATATGAATTTTATCCTGCAAGCGCTTTTTTTAGTTTTTTAAACTAAAAATGTTAACTGCTCAAAAAGCTAGCGCTTACTCGAATGGGGGAAGTGACACTGGCTTTGGATAAAACTCTCCTATCTATATGACTTAAGTGGTGAATTACCAAAGAGTGATGTAGGCTAGTGCTTTCAAGGAGCATTCTTATAAGGAAATATATGAACAATAATCTAGGTTTATTGGCCGCAGTATTGTTGCCTAGTGTTTTACATAGCCACAGTGTTTTTGCACAACAGGTTGAACCTTCAGCTGACATAGAGTTGGCGAGTAAACCGACCTCAATAGCTCAAAACGAAACAACACAGCTTAGTTCTTCAATTCCCCCAAAATGGTTAGTCGAGTTTGGTGTTCAGTACTTTCAGTATCATGACTTTAGCTACCAAAACTTAGATTTTGGCTTAGAATCTATCTCGGTTCGACTCGCTTTAGGTTACCAGTTTACACCGAATTTGGGAGTAAAGTTTGCAGCCCACACTGGTGAAAGCTGCTGGTTAACGGATATGTTTGGAGCGTGCACGTCAAGTTCACTCAAAGACGATTCGTTACTCAGAGCTGATTACAGTTCAAAATTATATTCACTAGAGGCGACTTATAGCGCCAATATTTCTGGGAATTGGTATTTTGATGCTTCAATGGGCAGCGTTTATGGAGTTGAGAAATTTGACTTCAGGTCGTGTAAAGCTGACGACGGAATAATTTTCAAAGGGTGCGATGAAAGCGAGCCTATCAATAATTACAGCAACACAGAAACCCAATTTAGTTATTTGGCAGGGGTTGCCATTCGATATGCCTTTAACAATTATGTCGGCCTTAAACTCGGTTATACCCATACAGGCATAAATGAGGGAACAAACTCAACTGGTATCTCCATACAAGCGAGGTTCTAACTATTTGAGTGATTGAAAAACTAACCAAAGTAGGATTAGAAACGCCGACCAACTCAATGAGTTAGTCGGCGTTTTGTTGTTTTACACTTTCAACATTCAGGCAGGGGTAGGCTAGATAAGGTTAGGCGAGCAGTTTCCCTTTGGCATACACAGCTTCAATCGCCAAGGTTTCAGCGCATAGCAAGTTAATGTCGGCGTCCAGCCCTGATTTTATTTGCCCTTTGTTATCAAGCTTTAAGATATTCGCAGGTGATAAGCTAATGCTTGCAAGCGCGTCACTAAGCGGCACATTAAAGCACTGCACAGCTTCGACCATGGCTTGATGCAGGCTTTTGACCTCTCCAATTTGCAAGTCTGTTAAGTTACCCGCTTCATCAAATACCGGCAGGCTAGCATTGCCATCTGAGCTCATCGTGAGCTGCGATACTGGCACGCCTTGCTCAAGGGCAATGGCTAATGCTTGCGCGGCTTTTACTTCGCCCGATGCCAGAATTTGTTCATTGGTGCTGGTGGTGAAATCAATCACGCCGCCTGCTTTTGCTAACTTAATGCCTTGCTCAAGCAATGCTTGAGAGCGGTTGATATGAGTAGGGTAAAATTGGGATAGCGGAATGTCAGTTTCATCAGCTACTTGATGCAATAGGCTAACGCCAGACTCGCCATCACCCACATGGACGCTAACAATCCCTACCTTATTAGATAGCATGCCGCCAACGCGCGCTTCAGATGCAGCTTTTGCAAGTTCTTGCTCAGTAAGCTGCGAGCCACGGTGATCGGCAATGGCAACCTCGCCAATGCCAATAAACTTATCGATAAGCATAATGTCTTTGGTGATTGAACCTGTTACAGTCACCGCAGGTAAGTGATATGAGCCAGTGTAGCTATAAACGCTGATCCCTTGCTCTTCAAGGGCGTAACTTTTTGCAAGCAAGTTTTCTAACGAGCGGGTGATTGAATCAGTCCCCAATACACCTATGACAGTTGTTACGCCACCTTCAATGGCTTCATTGATGGTCATCTCTGGGGTGCGAGTCCCATATCCGCCTTCACCGCCGCCACCGGTAATATGTACTAAAGAGTCGACAAAACCCGGCGTTAAAATCTTGCCCTTTGCGTCGATGACCTCAACGCCATCGTGCTCAAACTTACTCAAGTCATCGGCGATTTCGATGATCTTGCCACCGGCAATCAATACATCTTTGACGCCAAGCTCTTTGGGGGCAAACACGCTTGCCTGCTTAAAAAGTTTCATAAAATAGTCCTAACTGCAGCGTTATGAGAAATTAATAAACACTGCGACGACAATAAATAGGGCGGCGCTAGTCATGATAAGTAACATGAACTTGCTGATAAACTTAGCCCATACCAACCAGTCAATACGAGCAACACCCAAACAGCCAATCAACGACGCCGATGTTGGAATGATAAGGTTAGTTAAGCCGTCACCAAGTTGAAATGCCAATACTGCCACTTGTCTGCTTACGCCAACGAGATCGCCTAGTGGTGCCATTAGTGGCATGGTCAGTGCAGCTTGCCCTGAGCCAGAGGCAATAAAGAAGTTAAATACCGACTGAAAAACAAACATTAACAATGCAGATAAGGTTGTTGGTAGTTCGCCAATAACGTTGGCAGCGCCGTATAAAACCGTATTGAGTACCGATGCTTCATCGGCCTGATCGCCGCCCAAAATGATCACTATGCCTTTGGCCATACCCACTATCATAGCGGCAGGCAATAAGTCTTTAGCACCTTGTTTAAAGGCATCAGCAACTTCATTCACGCTTAGACGTTTAAAGACTACCGCAATCAAGCCAATGACCACGCCCATGGTGAAAAACTGACTGGCAATTTCTGGAATGTAATACCCTTTAGCTACTACGCCCCAAATCACCCAAATAATAGCTAAGAAAAAGCTCGCTAAAATGGCCGTGTCAGTTTTATCAAACGTGCTAGCAGTACTTGGCGTTTCGCTTTTATAGGTTTTGTCAACTAGATAGTTAGCTGAAAGCTCTGGCTTGGCCTTAATATTTGCCGCATAACGCATGGTGAATACAACACCGATTGCAGTTAATACAAACCACATGATGACGCGAAACTCCATACCAGACATTAAAGGTATATCTGCAATGCCTTGGGCAATTGCCACACTAAATGGGTTCATCCATGAGGCGGCAAAACCAATTTGGGTGGCAACGTAGGTGACCATGACAGTGGTGATAGAGTCATAGCCAATTGCCAGCATTAATGGCAATAGCACAATACAAAATGCGATGGCTTCTTCGCCCATTCCAAAAATCGCGCCGCCCAGTGAAAATAGGGTAAATAGTATGGGAATAAACAACACTTCGAGCTTTTGCGTTTTGCTGATAAGCGCTATCACCCCATTATTAATGGAGCCGGTTTTCATTACGATACCAAAGGCGCCGCCAGTGAGAATGATGAACATCATCACCCCGATGGCAGAGCCCCATTTATCGCCTGACACCATGCCTTCAAAGGCAAAGTTTAAAAATCCGGCATTGCCACCATCGGCAAATAGCGGCACGCCTTGAAAGTCTTCAACCACTTGATAGCTATCGGAGACCAACACTTTCTTGCCCGTTTCCTGGTTAATTTCGGTGGCAAACTTACCTGCAGGAATAATGTGGGTTGCAATTGCCGCGACTAACACGACAAAAAATAAGATGATAAAGGCATCTGGCATCGACCTAGAGTTAACCGACCTAGAGTTAACCGATTTAGTTTTATCGCTGCCTTGGCTTTTCGGGTCTGTCATTGAGAGCACTCTTAATTATTTTTGTTGGCTATTCTACCGCAAACAGTCGCGTGTATATAACTGGTGCCTTGGGAAATAGCTTGCCTAAGCAAGTGAATTGCTCAGGCAAGTTGTGGTTAGGTTATTTAACCAGAGTTCAGGTTATCTAAAAGAAATAGCTAAACGACACTTTATAGTTAGCACCTAGGGCGTTGTGATTAATGGAATCAAAACCGCGGCGCGAACCATAAGCTACAGGTGGTTTCTCGTTAAATAGATTATTGATAGTGAGATTAATATTCATGTTATCAAAGTCATAGCCTAGGTTAGCGCGCACTGTTGTCCATGAATCTACATCTCGCTCGCCATTGGCATCTAACTCACCCAAATCTTCCAGCTCATCGATATTTCGTCCTCTTAACCCAGAAATGTCATCGGCATAGCTGTCAGTGTATTGCGCAGTTAAACTTGCGTAGAAGTCTTGCTGTACCCAACCAACTCTGAAATTGGCAATGTTTTGCGGGTAACGCCAGGTGCCAATTAACTCTTCAACTTCATCAGAGCCAGGCTTGTTACGCTCGAACTCAAGATAATGTGTCGCATCTAGCGATAATGACAAGCGGCCAAGTTCGAATTCAAAATCATGGCTCATTGCCAGATCTATGCCTCTTACGGTTTGTTTACCCGTGTTTTGCAATTGAATGATATGGTCGCGATATAGTGGCAGTTCAGCATCACGTGGGTTATCGAAATCGACCCATGCATCAAGGATCTCTGTTAAGTTTGCGCCAGCTTGCTCGATGGTTAAGCCTGAATTGTCCGTTACTAAGCATAGGTCTTCATCGTATGAAATCCCCATTTGTCCTTCAGGCACGATGCCGCAATGGCGCAGCGTATGGTCGGTAATTGCCGCATCAAGCACGGCTGTCATGTCAGTATCAACAAGGTCATCATGCTCAAATTGCCAATAATCAAGGGTCAGGTTAGTGTCTTGAGTTGGACTAAATGCGAGGCCAAAGCTAAGGGATTCAGACTCTTCTGCACGTAAGTTTTTGTTACCTAGTTCAAGTACATTCGGGCTAGACTCAAAGCTTTCACCACTGCAGTACAAGTCCGCAACCGCTTGATTGGCTCCGCAGTCATAGGTTGCCGTGGTGGTTCTAAGTTTTACACCAGCTTGTGTCAGCGATGGTGCTCTAAATGAGGTTGACCATGAACCACGTAACACCAAAGAGTCTACAGGGCGGTAACTAAAGCCGATTTTGGGATTAAAAGTATCGCCAAAATCATCATAGTTGTCGTAGCGTCCTGCGACCTGCATTTCTAGGCGGTCGGTAAGTGGAATGTGGAATTCGGCGAAAGCGGCAAACTGTTGACGCTTCGCTTCTGACAGACTTGAGCCAAAGCCAAATACATCAACAAGGTATTCATCTTCAGCGCGGGCACGGGAATTCTCAGAAGGAACGTCAGTGATTTCTTCTTTGCGTATTTCAGCGCCAAAAGCCGCCATGACATAGTTATCGCCGAGCTCAAATAATTTCCCTGAAATGCTCGCATCCCAGGCATAAACGGTACTCTTACCATCACGAGTTGGCTGTTCTTGCGTCATGGCAAGGACACTGTCATTGGAACTATCACCCGTTAAAAACGGGTTGTACATGGCAACTAAATCGCCACTGGCGCAGCTCAAATCGTTACCGTCAAAGCTTGCGATAGTGCCATCGCTACATAGCTCTCCTGCTAGCGCGGCGTGGTATTTATAGCGATTATAAATGCCAGCAATGGCTTGTTGCTCTGATTTTGATTGCGACAGGGTGATCCCGCTTTGCCAGTCCCAACCTTTGATTTGACCTTCTAAGCTGGAAACTAAGCGAAATGCGTTGGTTTCAACTTCAACCGTACGAGGTGATGCAAAGCGGGCATCAAATCGAAAACCGTATAGCTGCTGCCCTGCTTGCGTTAGCTCAGGGAAAGGGTCGATATACATTTGATCGAGCAGGTCATTACGTGTTTGTTCATCAAACGCATCAAGAGCCGACTCATCTACCCATGGGCCTTCGCCATCATCGATATCGTTAATTGGTGCAGGGGAAGATACCGCGACAGATTTAGTGCGGCTGTAGAAAAAGTCTGTATTCCAGGTTATCTCTCCGATGTCTTTAGTGAAGATAAATCCTGTTGAAGCACTTTCAAGCTCGCTTATCAGCTCGTCATCTTGGTTGCTGTAATAAGCACAAATTTGTTCGCCATACTCGGTCGTGACTAGTTCAGTAGCACAGTTTGGTGCGCCGATTTCGTCGCCTGAAACGGCTGAATAATAATAAATATTTGGCGTGTTTTTGGGTAGATATGAATAGTTACTTGCCAAGGCAGGATTGCGGGTAAAGTCACGGTCTTGGGCGTCAAAGCTATTACGGTCATAGTAGTCACCAAACAGGGTTAACCTGCCTCCTAGTAGCTCTGTGCCCCATACCGCATTGAGGTTGTATCTGCCTTCGTCGCTACCGGCAAAGCTGTTCCCATAAGACAGATTGACTTCAGCGCCTTGGTAGTCTGTTTTTAGGATATAGTTGATTACCCCAGCAACCGCATCGGCGCCGTAAATTGCTGACGCGCCTGTTGCCAAGACTTCAATTCTTTCAATTGCGGCTAGCGGAATGCTATTTACGTCGACAAAGTTCTGCGTACCTGATGCAAATGAACTGGCAGCAACTCGGCGACCATTGATTAACGTTAATGTGGAGCTTGGGCCTAAGCCGCGAAGTGAGGCCGCAGCTTGCCCAGCAGGAGTTGAGGTAGATGTAGCGCCACTTTCTGATGTGGTAAACGAACCTTCACCGCCGCGAGTTTGGGTGATTTGGCTCATAAGCTCGGAAATGGTCGAAGCACCAGAGTCTTTAATATCTTGGCTTGAAATGACCACCATAGGCTGCATGCCTTCTAGATCGACACCTTTGATTTGACTACCAGTAACAGTGATTTTTTCGACCTGCTGGGTATCTTGCTCTGCAGCAAAGGTAAGGTTGGTACAGCAAAGGCTAGCTAGCGCAAGGGCAATAGTGTTGGGTTTGAACAGAGTCATGTTATCTACCTTCCTAAATTCCAGACGCACTTGTGATCTATTTTTGTGCCGTGCGCGGAAATAAAAAATGAATAATATTTTTTAGATAGTGAGCTACGAATGACAAAACGTCTTCGAAACAATAGCTTGCTTCAAATGTTTATTCGTCAAACCACTCCGAAAGGTAGTAGTTTTGATAAGAATATGTTGATAGCGAGAATGCTTTCTTGTACATATAAAAATATCTTATCTCAAACTTCAGGGTGTCTACGACATCCCTAGATGGGTGAATAGGATGCTTGTTGGCGCAAGCAATTTTTCGTTCTCTTTTTTTAGAATTACTCCTGATAGAATTTGTTGTCAATAGCGTTTTTGCAAAATTCTATCAACATTATGTTTACACAAGGAATTGAAAAATGCTGCGCACGCCATCGATACTTCTTGCCGGTTTAGTTTTCTCGTTTTCCGGCTTTGCCGATGAATTTGGTCAAAATGCCAAGCTGTTTTTAGTTGGTGGTGGGCTAAAAACTTGCTCATCTATGTCTCCAAGCCAATGTCTATCTGATGATTTTATTCATGAATCCGACAAATCCCGCCCCTTGTATCAAGTGTCAAAAGACAACATTGATTTCCTGTTTCAACATTGGCCACAAGGTCATCTTGAGCATCAAAAGCACTCGTTGAAGCGGTTGTTAATTGATATGCGCCGTGACAATCCTGGCGTATTGACTAAGTCGCAGTTACGCAGTTTATGGGTTGCCAATGGGGGCAAAAAGCTGGTTAATCAACTGGCCGATCGTGAGTTTTATTTGCTGTTAGATGCGCTAGAACTTGGTTTAGTTGATGACAAAGGTTTTCGTCGCCAAGAGCGGGCCTCTGTTGCTAATACTCGCAATCCATTTTCAAAGGAAGTCTTTAATCGCTTCACCCAATTTGCAGCTGTAAAAGCCAAAATAAAACAAAGAACTAAACCAAAAATTCTAGTGGTGACTGCTTCAGCGCGTGACCCATTTGAAGCGGTAGATTTTTATCAAAGTGTGTTCGCTGAAACTGGCGCCGAGGTCAGCTGGTTGCCAATAGATGCTGCGCTAAATACACTCTGGCAACAGCAAGGAACCGAGGTAGCTGCTTGTACGCAGTTGGAGCAATATCAAGCCGAGGTACTAGGCACAATAAAGCGCAAGTTTGTGTATCCCGATCATTATGTAAACCAGCAACAATGGTGCCGTGAGCCTGCAGCTTTTATCAATGCGATTGAACAAGCTGATGGCTTATTTATCAACGGCGGCGATCAGTCGCTTACATTACAAGCGTTTAAGAACAAAGATGGGACTGACAACGCGCTTCTGAAGGCCATTCGTAAGCAGCTTGAGCAAAATCAGCTTATTGTTGGCGGCACTAGCGCAGGCACAGCTGTGATGTCTGGTGGCGTCTATCAACAAAAGCAGGTTCCTATGATCACTAACGGCCGCAGTGAAGTTGCACTACTTAGAGGGGCGAAAGCAGATGTGTTGCCAAGTGCTGGCTGCAATAAAGATAACCAATGTGGTGAGCTACTTAATGATGATTTAACCTACAACAGTCAAGGCGGAATGGGTCTGTTCAAGTGGGGCATTATGGACACCCATTTCTCTGAGCGCGGCAGGCAAGGGCGATTGGTAAAGTTGGTTACTGATACTCAGTCTAGATTTGCTTTTGGCGTTGATGAAGCCACTGCATTAGTGGTGTCGTGGCAGTCTAAAGAGCAGCTTGAAATGCAGGTTGTTGGTCAAACTGGTGTGTTTGTTGTTGAAAATAAACTTGCTGATGGCGGCAAGAAAAACCAAGTTTTGACTCATTTTGCTACCCGAGACGATCGCATGCGTTTGCAAGCTGGTAAGTTAACTATTGATTTTGCCAGTTGGAAACAAGCATCCTCCGTGAGCGATGAGCAAGTAAAAGCTACTACCTCAGTCACTGAGTCCGTCACTTTGCCAGTAACGTTGTCAAGAAGCGCTGGAGTTAATGATATTTTTACGGGTGAAAATTATCTAAAAGCGGCGCATAACCTATGTAACTCTGCTGACAAATCACAAATGTTTACTAGTCATTTTCAAGGTAAGCAAATTGAGCTAACACTAACAAAGGCGGAGCATTGGCAACAGGCAAGTGGCGCAATAGAGTCTGATAACACAAATAAAGATTACTGTAGCTATCAGAATATGGCGTTTGACTATCAACTACGTTATACCAATTAGCACAAGTATTTGATCATTCTTACTGGTTACTTTTTATTGGTAAAAATGGCTTATAACTTCGTTAGAAATTTTGTAGGTAGGGCAACTAGCTAGCTGCAATTTCCGCCTTGTTCTAAGCGATTTTCCCTGCGTAATCTCTGAACACTTATTTATCCCAATTGGTATTTAGTTGCAGTCAGTGGAGTGCAATTAAGTGCAGAAAACAAAAAAGCCACTCGATTGAGTGGCTTCGTTGTATATGGTGCCGGCACCAAGAGTCGAACTCGGGACCTACTGATTACAAGTCAGTTGCTCTACCAACTGAGCTATGCCGGCTAAATAGTGGTGCCCGAACCCGGAATCGAACCAGGGACACGAGGATTTTCAATCCTCTGCTCTACCAACTGAGCTATTCGGGCAACAAACGTCAGTGTTTGTCGTCTACTTCGAACATTAACTTAGGCTTATAAGCCCTGTCTCGTTCGGAGTGCGCACATATTATAGCGGTGGTTTTCATCGTGCAAGTGCTTTTTAATGGGTTTATTGTCGTTAGCCTAGTTAATGCGCAAATTGTTCAGTGTTTAACTGTTTTAAGGTTAGCTTAGCTTGCAGTTGCTAGTGTTGAGGCTTATTCACCGCATTTGAATCAATGTTACTCAGCCTTACTTGGTGTCGCCTATGACTGCTATTTTAGGGAGTACAAACCTTATGTTTGATTAACTACATAGAGTTTGATTCTAAAAAATAGAATGTTAATGGCGAATCTTTGCAATTTAAATCTAAAAAATGGGTGTATAGAATGAGTTCAACAATTAAACGAGACACCAAATAGATGCACATAGCTAGTAGCAGTAAGCGCAGGAGTTAAAGGGAGTTCAATGTTCAAGAATACAAATCAAGGTTATGGCTGGGTTGCCATCGGATTGCACTGGATATCAGCTATTACGGTAATTGGCTTGTTTGCGGTTGGCTTTTGGATGGTCGAACTAACTTATTACAGTAAGTGGTATCAGGTAGCGCCTCATTGGCATAAAAGTATCGGCTTGATGCTGTTGTTGGCAACAGTGATACGAATCGCTTGGAAACAGCTAAATCCTAAAGTCAGTAAAGCTGCAGAGCATAAAGCTTGGGAGCAAAAGGCGGCAAGCATTGCTCATGGTCTTATCTACATGCTGTTATTCACGATTATGGTGTCAGGTATTTTGATTTCGACAGCAGATGGCCGTGGAATTTTAGTTTTTGATTGGTTTGAGCTGCCATCACCAGGTTTACTGTTTGGTAAAGAGCAGCTATTTGAAAATCAGGCAGATATTGCTGGATTAATTCATCAATACGCAGCTTATAGCTTAATTGCACTCGTTGTTGTCCATGGTGCAGGCGCGATTAAGCACCATTTTGTCGACAAAGATAACACCCTTAAACGTATGCTTCGCCCTGAATAATAAGCGTAGCCCCACAACACAGTTTCATTAATTTAGATAAAGGAATAGCAATGAAAAAATCACTCTTTGGTAAGTCAATAGTAGGCCTAGTTGCCGCAACCAGTTTATTAGGTGCATCGTTTAGCGCTAATGCCGCTGACTACAAAATTGATACGCAAGGTGCCCATGCATTTATTCAATTCAAAGTGAGCCACTTGGGCTACAGCTTCGTGATGGGGCGTTTTAATGAGTTTTCTGGCGACTTTAGTTATGACAAGGACAATCTAGCTGCTGGTAAAATCAACGTAACGATTAATACCAAAAGCGTTGATTCAAACCATGCTGAGCGCGACAAGCATTTGCGCGGCTCTGATTTTTTAAATACCAGCAAGCACCCTCAAGCAAGCTTTGTATCGACATCAATTGAAGATAAAGGCAACGGTAAGCTGGTTGTTAATGGTGACTTTACCTTTAATGGCGTGACTAAGCCGTTGGCGATCGATGCTGTAATGGTGGGCGAGGGCAAAGATCCTTGGGGCGGCTACCGCGCGGGTTTTACCGGTACTACTCGCTTTAAGATGAAAGATTACGGTGTGAAGATGGATCTTGGCCCTGCATCTGCCTATGTGGATCTTGAGTTAGTAGTTGAGGGTATTAAGCAGTAATTTTGCTCGGGTAGCTAACGCTCGTAAAGCGGTAAACTATCAGGTTAAATTTGAGATAATCCAAGCAAAAGCAAAAGCAAAAGCACAAGCACAAGCACAAGCATATTAGCTTGTGCTTTTTTGTTCTGTCTCACTCTGAAAGTGCCTGTTTATTCGCCGTAACCTCGCTCACCAACTTAACTCAGCTCTACGTTAACCTTGTAGTGCTTACCCGCCTCGATATCGTCAATGATATTGCCAACAATCGGCTGTCCATTTAAGCGAACTTTAACTGTGCTGGCAGCTTCACTCGATTGGCTTTGCTTATAGTCAACCTCAAAGGTTGCGCCGCGAAAACGGCGTGTAACGCTAGCTTGAGGCCAGTTACTTGGCAATTGCGGCGCAATCTTTAAACCTCGCTCACAGCCTTGTAATCCAAACAGTTTTTCAATTAAACATCGGTAATACCAGGCGACTGTGCCTGTGTTAAATAACTGACTTGATTTACCTGCTACATCAGGGTGCTGAAAATAGGCGCCGCGGTAGTAATTTGGAATAAATACAGGGAGTTGCCCACGGGCAATTTGATCGCCTTGCTCGCTGCTAGGTAGCATTTTACTCATCACCTGCCAGGCTGTGTCTTTATGCTTATTTGAGTGCTCATCATAAAGCGCGTAGGCATAAAAAATCGCGGCATGATTATAGACTGAGCCGTTTTCAGCGCTTCCTGGGTACTTTTGCGTGACCCTGCCAACATCTTCGCGCATTTGGGTGTAGCTTGGCGCCAGCATCATAAGCCCAAAGGGCGTGAATAGTTGTTGCTGAACTTGCTCAATCATAGATTGGCTTTGCTGCTCGTCACTGGCATTTGCTAGCAGGGCAAAGCTTTGTGGGTTGGCATAAATACGGCCTTCTACATCATCACTAACGCCAAACTTTACCCCATCATCAGTGATGCCTCGACCGTACCAGTTGCCATCCCAGCAATGTTGGTTGACGCTATCATTTATCTGCAGGCTCAATACAGATAGCTGCTCTGCAAGTTCGTGCTCTTGAAGTTTTATGGCAACATTACTCCACAACCTGAGGGCATAAGAGGTCGCCAAACTTAACCAGCTTGACACCCCTTTACCCTTGTAGCCCACCATGTTCATCGGATCGCACCAGTCGCCTTGTGCGATATAACTCAAGCCGCGATGGTCGCGCTGTTTAACTAACCATTCTAGAGCAAGATTTATGTGCTCAAATACACTTAGTTGTTCGCCACTGTCTTTGAACGGTAGCGTTTGCTGCAGGAATGAATAATCATTGGTTTCATCTAAATAGGCTTGTAAGCAGATCACTAACCATACGCAGTGGTCGGTGTGCGGCACTTGATTAATGTATTTAAGCTCAGCTTGTTCATTGAGTAAGATGCCATTTGGCATCGCCCCCGTTCTATGTTGCTGGCTAAGGGCGGTGATGAATGCATCTTTTGTTGCTTGTGGCTTGATGTACACCATGCCCATGGCATCTTGCAGGTAATTGCGAGTTTGCGGATCGGTAGATAAGCGATTGACATCGCCATGATAAAAAACTTGCCTTGCTAGCCAGTGATTAACAAAGTGATTAAGTTCATCATGAGGCGTGCTAATGTCGATGCAATTGACCGCCTGATCTATGTACTCTTTGAATGCAGTATTCCAACTATCATCGCTCGATAGCCCTGATGATTGCTTGTGCTTTGTCGGCAGATAGTTATCGGATAAGGCTTTTATTTGCGCTTTATTGGCAACTGGCGCAAACACAAACTCAAGCTCATCAGTGCTATGCGCATCAAGCGTCAGTGCAAAGTGCATACTGGCAACCGGTGTTTCATATTTAGCTTCACCGTTATCTAGCCTTACGTGCTGTATTGCCTCAGGGTTGGTTAGTCCAGACTCGCCCTCGAAAATGCCTTGCCTGGTTTCAAAGCTGTCTGGCCTGCGCTGACTGATGAGCACAGTATTGTCTTTACTGCCCTGATTTTTAAAGTAATCAGCGACCTTCTGATATGGGGTAACGCTTTGACAGACAATGGCATTAAGCTCGCTATCAAAGTGAGCCGACTGATTCATCCATGACATATAACCCACTGGGAAGTAGCTATAAAGATGCAGCTTGCGCTGTTTGCCTGATAAATCTTTGACGATAATACGCCAAAGCTCAGCGGCGTCATCAACGGGTAGAGTGACGCTCAAGTTTACTTCAAGTTGGTTGTGCTCGATGTGCCAACAAATCTCTGATTGACCTGCAATAAAATTAAATTTGTCTAACGGCTTTTTGATAGGCGCATAAGGTACAGAAAACAGCTCATTATTGGTTTCATCTTTAATATAGAAAAACCTGCCTGGATGATGGCTGTAGTAGGGATGCTCGGGTTGAATAAAGGTTGTTGCTTCAATATTCGGCCCTTTAGCGTACTTAGCTGGCTCTGGCTGCATAAACTGCCCAACAGCGTAACCACGGCAATTAAAGCTCACCATCATTTGTTTGTTCCACAAAAAGCTTACTGCGTTAGGCATGTCCGTTGGGCTTGTTAGACTCACCTGACCATTTGATTGATAGTCAATCATGTTCAAAATACTCATATCTCTTGCTTAATTAGTTGTCGGGCTGTTTGTTGTTAGTTTTGGAATAAAACACAGCAAATTAGCTGCTTGGCGCACCATGAAGGCTTTGGTTCACCTTATACATGGTGGCTTCATCTAAGCTGTAGCGGCTAATTATCCATACCGAAATAACGGCAAACACAGCGGGAATGAGTGTGTTGAGCAATACAATGCCCATCTCTGAGCTGTCAGATTGCGTTTGATTGGCGACATAGCCCATGCCAGATAAAATCCAGCCCATCATGGCACCAGCAATGGCGCCGCCCAGTTTTTGCGAAAATGCGGCGGCAGAAAAGGTCATGGCTGTGGCGCGGCGACCATTTTGATATTGGCCAAAGTCAGCGGTATCGGCGTACATAGAAAACACCAGAGGTGATTTAGGGCCTAAACAAAAACCGATTAATGCCTGAGTGACAAACATCAATTCAATGCTAGTGGCGGGGATAAAATAAAAACCGATACAAAGTATGGCGACTGCTGACATTAGGTACATAAGTAGCGGCTTTTTATCGCAATACTTAGTCATCAAAGGTGTACTTGCAGCGCCTATAGCTAGCGCTAGCATGTAAGTTGCGGTAAAGCAGCCAATAAGATCTTCTCGCCCCACATAATACTTAAAGTAGAAGGTACCTGTACTGGCTCGCAGGGTGATGGTTAGCATGATGATAAGCGCGAGCGAGAACAGTACTAACCAGGGTTTGTTGCTGATTAAATCTTTAATGTCTTGCGTAATTGTAGAGCGCTGATTGACAGGCGGGGCGATGCGTTCTTTAGTCGCAGCAAAGCTGATATAAAAACACAATGCAGCGACAATACCATAGCAAGCCATAGTCAACTGCCAGCCGAGTTTTTCATCACCTGCGCCGAGTAAATTCACTAGCTCTGGTGTTAAAAAGGCGACCAAGGTTCCGCCACTAAACGCGCCGATAAAGCGAAAGCTGGTTAGGGTGGTTCTTTGCTGACTGTCAGCTGTAACCACACCGAGCAGTGCGCCATAAGGTACATTGATAAAGGTGTAGGCGAGCATCATGAAAATGTAGGTGGCATAAGCCCAAATGAGTTTGCCACTATCGCTGAAGTCTGGAACGGTGAAGGTGAGCACACCTGCTGCTGCAATTGGAATGATCCCAAGCAGTAAATAGGGTCTGAATTTACCAAATCGGGTTTGGGTGCGATCAGCTAAGGCGCCCATTAGCGGGTCTGAAAACGCGTCAATTAACCGGGTGACTAACATCATGGTGCCAACGGCAGCAGCGGATAAGCCAAATACGTCGGTGTAAAAGATGAATAGGAATACATCAAACACGCGCCAATAGAAGTTAGACGCTACATCGCCCATGGCGTAGCCAATTTTCTCTTTTAATGGCAATGCTTTTTGAGCATCGTTGGTGCTTGTCATAATGATCATCCATTTTCAATTTACGCTTATTTATTCTGGCCAAGTCGTTTATATGTGTTAGCTAGACACATTTGACACAATCGACAAAAAAAGAAATGAAAGCGCTTACATTTTTATTTTAATGTATGCCATTGATTAGATAATCACCAGTATTATTTTTAATAAAATGTTAATTGAGATGTTTTGAGGTATAAAAATAGCCCGCAGGATGCGGGCTATTTGATATTCGTTTAAGACGGCTTAGTTATCTTAACTATTTTACTCGTCTTCACTTGGAGGTACGTAGCCTTCGATTTCTACGTCTTTGCCTTCAAATAAAAAGTTCACCATGTTCTCTTCAAGCATTTTACGGTCGTCAACATTCATCATGTTGAGCTTGTGCTCGTTGATTAGCATGGTTTGTTTCTTCTGCCATAGGCCCCAAGCTTCTTTACTAACATTGTCAAAAATACGCTTACCTAAATCACCTGGATAGAGTTGGAAGTCTAAGCCATCAGCTTCTTTTTTAAGGTAAACACAATTAACTGTACGAGCCATGATTACTCCTTTATTGGACGGTTGGCTATATAAGATAAATTTTCTAGTATGCGCTCTGTCGCCGCTGCTAAGCCGACTTTTGCTCTTTGGTTGATGTTATACCAAAGCTCTGGAGTTTGTTCCATGACCTTGGTCGCGTCATTGCTTTGATTGTCGCGTATCACCAACACTGGCGTGATGTCTAAATGAAAATGACTAAACGTATGCCTAAAGCCGCTTAGCTCATGTTCAGCTAACGTTAGCTGATTATCTGCTGCGAACTGCTCAAGCTGAGCTTGTGAATCAAATTGCGGGAAACACCAAAGTCCGCCCCAAATTCCACTTGGTGGCCTTTGCAGTAGTTTTACCTCAGGAGAATCACCCACCAATCCTGTTGCTTTATCTAACTTTAGCTCAACTAGCATCCAGGCCTGCTTTGCAGGGATCGTTTTTTTCGGCTTTTTACCAGGGTACTGGGTTTGCTTGCCCTGAAGCTGCGCTTCACAGTCGATAGCGATAGGGCATTGTTCGCACTTTGGTTTTGAGCGAGTGCAAACATTGGCGCCCATATCCATCATTGCCTGATTAAATTTTTGAATATCTTTTTTGGGAGTAACCGTTTCAGTTTTGTGCCACAGACGTTGCTCAACGCTTTTCTTACCTGGCCAGCCATCAATAGCGCTGTGACGAGCTAGTACGCGCTTAACATTACCGTCAAGAATAGGGTGGTGCTGACCAAGAGATAGAGACAAGACCGCCCCCGCTGTTGAGCGGCCGATGCCTGGCAGTGCTAACACTTGCTCAAACTCAGTTGGAAACTCGCCTTGGTGAATATCACGCACTTGCTGAGCCGCTTTATGAAGATTCCGCGCTCTGGCGTAGTAGCCAAGCCCAGTCCAAAGATGCAGTACTTCATCTTGTTCGGCATTGGCTAAATCCACCACGGTTGGAAAGCGGGTCATAAAAGTTTGATAGTAAGGAATTACTGTCGCGACCTGGGTTTGCTGCAACATGATCTCTGAAATCCATACGCTGTATGGGGTTATATTTTGTTGCCAGGGTAAACTTTTACGCCCGTGTTGGTCGTACCAAGTAATAATGCGAGAGGAAAATGAGGCTTTTGATTTCATCGGGGCAGTGTATATAGGCAAGCCTTTAAGTACAAGAGTGCAAGCACAAGCATGTATCGCAGAATTTCACCCAGTTGAATTTAGCGAGTTCATGTTGATTAGTTTAGTAGCCATATTTGGCGGCATTATTGGCTAATAACACTACCACTCCCGCAGCTTGATTGAGTATAATGACCGATTAGTAAAAATTAATTGACTATCATTAGCTAAGCGACTTAATCAAGCACTAAATGTAGGCTAGGTTTGAGTCTGAGATGTCTCTAATGATAAAAGAGGAAACAATGAGCGACGTAACCACAGCGGAATTCACCGAAGAAGGTAAGTACCTTCGCAAAGTCAGAAGCTTTGTTTTAAGAGAAGGACGTTTAACCAAGGGACAACAACAAGCAATTGACTCACATTGGGCGACTATGGGTTTAGACTACAGCCCTGAGCCGCTTGATTTGACTCACGTGTTCGGCCGTGACGCAGACACAGTGCTTGAAATTGGCTTTGGTATGGGAGCGTCGTTAGTTGAAATGGCAGCTGACGCACCAGAATTAAACTTTATTGGTATCGAAGTACACAAGCCTGGTGTTGGCTCTTGTTTATCTGACGCTGGCGCAGCTGGTGTGAGCAACTTACGTGTTTACCATCATGATGCGATGGAAGTGCTAGAAAACGCGATTGCTGATGGCTCGCTTGCTCGCGTGCAGTTATTCTTCCCTGATCCATGGCATAAAAAGCGTCATCACAAACGTCGCATTGTACAGCCTGAATTTGCTCAGCTTATTCGCCGCAAGCTTAAAATTGGTGGTGTTTTCCATATGGCAACAGACTGGGAAAACTACAGTGAGCACATGCTAGAAGTGATGCATGATGCAGAAGGCTTTAAAAACCAGTCTAAAGATGGCACTGTTGTCGAGCGCCCAGATAGTCGCCCTTTAACTAAGTTTGAAGCTCGTGGCCACCGTCTTGGTCATGGTGTTTGGGATATTATGTTTGAGCGCACTGCTTAAACTCGCTGCTTTTTCGTCAATTAAGGAGAGATAACATGGCTAAGAATCGTAGCCGTCGTTTACGTAAGAAACTACGCGTTGATGAGTTCCAAGAGCTTGGATTCGACGTTAACTGGACTTTCGAAGATTCGGTGACAGAGTCACAGATTGACGAGATTGTTGATAAGTTTATCGATGATGTAATCGAGGCGCGCAAATTAGGTTTCCATGGTGGCGGCCATAAAGAGTGGGAGGGCATTATCGCTACTCAAACTCTAGGTAAGTGCACCGAGGAAGACATGGCAGCGGTTAAAGCCTTTTGGGCAGAGCAGCCTGCGAAAGATGTTGAAGTGAGTGCTTTATACGACCTTTACTGGGACTAATGAACATTGCCACAAGCAGATTTACTTAAACAAGCGGTCGACATAGTTCGGCCGCTTTTAGGTCAGGGCAAAGTCGCTGACTATATTCCCGCACTAGCGAATGTTAATCCTAATAAGCTAGCGATTGCGGTTACTAGCATTGACGGCACGACTATCGGTGCGGGTGACTATTTAGAGCCATTCTCGATTCAAAGTATCTCTAAGGTGTTTAGTCTAACTATGGCGCTTAATCTTTATCAAGAAGATGAGATTTGGAGCCGAGTTGGTAAAGAACCGTCAGGACAGTCGTTTAACTCACTGGTGCAAGTTGAGCTTGAGCGTGGTAAGCCGCGTAACCCGTTTATTAACGCTGGTGCGCTGGTAATTGCCGACCTTATTCAGTCTAGATTGAGTGCCCCTAAGCATAGAATGCTTGAGCGGGTACGGGAGATGGCGGGTAATCAGTCTATTTGCTACGACAAAACCGTGGCTCGCTCTGAATATCAAGCCAGTGCCCGAAATGCCGCGATTGCCTATTTGATGAAATCATTCGGCAACTTCCATGAAGATGTTGATACGGTTTTAAAGAGCTACTTTCATTACTGCGCACTGCGAATGAACTGCGCCGATCTATCAAGAGCGATGTTTTATCTTGCTAACAAAGGTAAGACGCTTGCAGGTAAGCAGCTTATTACCCCGGTACAAACCCGTCAGCTTAATGCCTTGCTTGCAACCTCTGGACTTTATGATGGCGCGGGAGAGTTTGCCTATCGTGTTGGTATGCCAGGTAAAAGCGGTGTTGGTGGTGGTATTATCGCAGTTATTCCCGGTGATATGTCGATTTGCGTATGGTCACCAGAGCTTGATGCTAACGGTAATTCGCTCGCTGGCACAGCCATGCTTGAGCATATTTGTCAGCAACTTGGGCGCTCAATTTTTTAACGCGAGTCACTTATCTAACAACAGCTCACAGCTTTAGCCAACATCTCTTTAAAGAGGTATTGGCTAAAGTGCATATTTCCAATCGCACCAGCGTTTGTTTACCGCTATTTGCGGCAAGTTACTTTTATCTCTCGTTTGCTGGTTCAATCACTTACAGCTTAAATCACTTGCAGCTTAAATCACTTAGTGCTTTGTGGCACAAACTTGGATTTCTATTATTTAACCTGTTATTCACTCATTGGTTAAATTCCTCAACTCTAGTTAAAAAAACCAACTTGTTAGTTATTTCGCTCATCAAGTCCAACTTGCTAAAGACATTGCCTTAACTTTAAGTTCATGAAAATTATTGGTTTTTAATATTTGGCACACCTCGTGCTTTATCCTAAACAAATTGGAAAGACTTAAACGACTAAGGATGATGACAATGACTAATCAACACTTGCTTAAAGCTGCTGCGGTAACAGGCTTAGTATTATCGACTACTTTTGCTATGCCGGCCCAAGCAAAGATTTCATTCAGCGATGACGAGTGCAACGTAGCGCTTAACTACGATATCACTGTTGAGCCAAAACGTTTGCAGGTAAGTGATCAAGGTAAAGAGCAATATCGTATCGAAATGGGTGAGTTGTATGTCAATGGCAAGCAAGTTGAACTTGATGCCAAACAACAAGCGCTTGTTAATCAATACTCTGACGCCGTATCTAAACAAGTACCTGAAGTGATTGACCTAGTTGGTGACGTTGTAGTGTTAGCCACTCAAGCTGTAAGCATGGCGCTGACACCAATCTTAGGTGATGCGGCAGGTAGCCAAATAGATGAGTTAATGGTTGGCATTCAAGACCGAGTTGATGAGTTAGCCTATCAGCAAGGTGATCGTTTCTTCTTAGGCGCAACAGAAACCACAATGGAAAATGCGTTCAACGAAGAGTTCGAGAAAGAAATTGAAGAGGTGATGACTAACTCTATTGGCACCATGATGATGGCGCTAGGTGGTCAAATCATGTCTTCTGAAGGTGGCAGCTTTGAAGAGAAGATGGAAGCCTTTGGCCGTAAAATGGAAAACATTGGCGATGACATCGAAATGCAAATCGCTGAGCAGTCAAAAGACATCGAACATAGAGCTGAAAAAGTATGCGAGAACTTCCAGTCAGTTGTTGAGCTAGAGCAGCAACTACGCCGAGAAGTACCAGAGCTTGCACCTTATATACTGACGCAACCTAGCTCGTATGTGGCTAAATCTGAATAAGGTGTTAACTAGCTATCTAAATTAGCTAACCTGTGTTGTCAGTCCTAGAGTTTTGATTCTTCGAAGCTTTTGAATTCGAAGCTGTTGCTTTCGAAGTTGTTGAAGACGCAGCACGTAAAATCTTCCCTCGATATTTTAACAAATATCCTGACCTTCCCCTGTTACTTCATCCAAGGTAACAGGGGCTTTTTTTGCCTGTTCACGGGCTGGTCGCACAAATAGTTTCCTATCAGTTGCACAAAAAATATCAACTTTGTTCGGCTAAAAAAATTGTCAATTATAAATATAGAGCAATTGGACAATTTTTTGTTATACTCATAAAAATTATAAGAAAAATAACTTGGATTCCTGAAATAGTTGGCTATTTCGGATAATCGTTAACAAGATGTAGACGCCTTCTGAGGTGCATTGTTGCAACCGTTAGCACAATGGTTGAGTAATGTTAGCCGAATAAGTAGACCGCTTATGAACAGAAGGACTTCGCTTAATACTTTTGTGTCGTAATCAATTTAAGGCGACTTCCATGTTAGAACTGTTAGAACCCATTGCAATTTTTACCCATGTGGCTCGAGCAGGCAGTTTTAGTGCTGCTGCTAGACGTCTTGGGATTTCTAAATCCAAAGTGAGTACTCAAGTCGCTGACTTAGAACACAAACTTGGTGTGCAACTTATTCAACGTACGACACGTAGTTTAAGTTTAACTGAGGCGGGTAATCTGCTTTACCTTCAAGGTGAAGAGCTACTGCGTGATGCTGAGCAAGCTGTCGCCAGTGTGCATAACCTCAATGATGCAACTCGTGGTGTACTTAAGGTGGGTATTTCCCAGTCTTTCGGTACCATGCACATCATTCCGGCACTGCCAGAGTTTATGGCCAAGCACCCTGAGTTAGAACTGCAGGTGAGCTTGCTTGATCATAAGGTTGACGTAGTAAGTGAAGGCTTAGATCTACTGTTAACTATGTCTGAGCAGTTACCACTTGGCATGGTTGCCAGACCACTAATGAAGTGTCAGTTCTTGTTAGCTGCGTCGCCTGATTATATTGCTAAGCACGGCACCTTAACTCGCCCTGAACAGCTAGTTGACCATAACTGCCTTGTTTACCAAGGTGAGTGGCATGAGCACAGCATGTGGCAGTTTAAGAAAGGTGACGATTATTGCGAGATAGGCGTTTCTGGTAATTTCCGTGTGGATAATGCACCAGCGCTTAAGTCTGCGGCAGTAAGTGGCTTGGGTGTGGTTTACCTTGCAAGCTACCTGCTTGAAGATGAGTTAGAGCAGGGTACCTTGGTTCCGTTGTTACCTGAGTGGCAGTTAACCAATAACTTACCACTGCAAGCTGTTTACCCACGCCGTAAGCACTTAGCGCCTAAGGTTAGTGCGTTTATCGACTTTATTAAAGAGCACATTGGTAGCCCGCCATATTGGGACGCGAAATGTGAGCATTTATATAAAATGCGCAAATAGTCACCAACCATACATGGTGAAAACATTGTTCGGAATTTAGTAAAAAGCCGCGAATTAGTTCGCGGCTTTTTGTTTTTGTAATCGAAACAGTTGTTTAGGTTGATCTTGATCACATTGGTAAAAAGTTAACTTCAATGGCTTAGGGTGATCTTGGCAAAAGTCCTATTGCACTCTGTTCTGAAATAAATACAATGGCCTCATCTGATTCAAAATGATTTGAACCCTATATTTAAAAAAGAAATGACCCCTTCTTTTTTAAATATACAAATCAGCAACTTCGCAGTTTTGGATCTTAGCTGGCAGCTGTTTTATTTATCAAACAGTGCTAGCCTTCAAACCATCATCCTAATTTTGGTACCCCAGACTTTGTCTGGGGTTATTTTTTGCCTGTAATTCAGCTGACTTGCAGTGACACTCGCCTTTTAAATTTGTCTAAGTGTTTCTACCTTAGCGATGTATCTAAGCACGCTTTATCCGATAGTTAATCACTCATACTAACCGTTGCGTGCTGTGATTGTGGCAACAAAAAAGGACAAGCGTTTGCTTGTCCTTTTTAGCGATTTTATGTCTATAAGCTAAGTATTAGCTTACTTAACACTCGCAACCCATTGGTCAACTTGCTGCTCTAAAACATCAAGCGGCAGAGGGCCGTTCTTTAAGATAAGTGTGTGGAAGTCGCGAATATCAAATTTGTCACCAAGTTTAGCTTTGGCATCTTCACGTAATTCTAGAATTTTGATCATACCTACTTTGTAAGCGGTTGCTTGAGATGGCATGACTACGTGGCGCTCAACCATTTTGATTGCATCAGACTCAGCGTTTGGCGTGTTATCAACGTAATATGCGATACCTTGCTCACGAGTCCACTTTTTGGTGTGAATACCTGTATCAACCACTAGGCGACATGCGCGCCATAGCTCCATTGCTAGACGACCAAAGTCAGAGTATGGATCTTGGTATAAGCCCATCTCTTTCGGGAAGTATTCGGTATAGAGTCCCCAGCCTTCGGTGTAAGCTGTGTAACGGCCAAACTTGCGGAACATAGGAATGCCCTCAAGCTCTTGTGAAATAGCGATTTGCATGTGGTGGCCAGGAATACCTTCATGGTAGGCAAGTGCTTCCATTTGGTATTTAGGCATGGCCTTCATGTCGTAAAGGTTCGCGTAGTAAATGCCTGGTAGTGAACCATCAGGCGCTGGCTGGCTGTAAAACGCCTTACCAGCAGATTTTTCGCGGAATGCCTCAACCTGACGTACCACTAGTGGCGCTTTAGGTTTAATTTTAAATACTTCATCTAAGCGTGACTCCATGACGTCAATCATGGCTTTCGCTTCTTTTAAGTAAGCCGCTTTACCTTCATCCGTTTCTGGGTAATAGAATTGCTCGTCATCACGCATAAAGGTAAAGAACTCTTGTAAGTTACCTTTGAAGCCAACTTTCGCCATGATTTGCTTCATCTCACCGTGAATGCGGGCGACTTCACTCAGTCCTAGCTGGTGGATTTGCTCAGATGTCATGTCTGTTGTGGTAGTTCGCTTGAGTGCGTTATTGAAAAATACGTCACCTTCAGGCAGCTTCCACACACCATCACGGGTATCGGCTTGTTTCTCTAACTTGTTTAAGTAGCTAACTAGGCTCTTATATGCCGGTTGTAAGTTGTTAATGAGCGCACCTTTTGCTTCATCTAACAGTGCTTGCTTGCTGTCTGCATCTAACTCTAACTTATCAATTTTGCGGTTAAAGTCTGCCCACAGTGTGCTGTCTGCGCCGCTGTTATCAAATGGGGCACCGGTGATAATGTTCTGACTGTCTGAAATAACGTATGGGAACACAAATTTCGGCGCGATAATGCCTTTGTCTGCACGCAATTGCAGCTCAGTTTCAAGTTGTTTGAGCATTGGCTTAGTGCCGTTTAAGCGGCTAATGTAGGCTTTAGCATCACTAACTTCGGCAATTTGATGTTGGTTAATCAAAAATGATGCAACCATAGAGTGCAGGCCATACATTTGGTTAACTGGATAGTTGTGGTGACGCCACTTATCATCAGCAATTTGGTTTTCTAGATTAGCAACCAATAACTTTTGGCTAAGTGCGGTTTGCTCATCTAACTGAGTTACGTCAATTTTAGCAAGTTGGGCAAGGTGTTTTTTAGCTCGAGCTAGATTTTCATCAGTGTTTTTATCGCTAATGTCGTCCCATTTACCATAGTCCTTCTTGATACCAAGATAAGTTTGGTACACAGGGCTTGCCATCACATTTTCCATAAAGATGGCTTGGTAAAGCTCATTGGCTTTTTGCGATTCAGTTTTAGCCTCTACTTGTTCTGCTACAGGTTGCGTAGCTGAACTTGAAGAGTTGACGTTAGTACAAGCTGTGCCTGCAAATACGGTTGCTATAGCGAGAGCGATGAGGGTTGTTTTGGTTTTTATTGCCATCGTTAACTTCCATTAGTGATGAGTAAATCTAGCTTAAATAATTACTGAATTTGACGTTGCTATTTGTTGTGACAGGCACCCTGATATAGCTTGGTTCAGCAGTTGATGTTTAAGTAAATTGCGAATTATCCAGCGCACATCCTAATAAAGGAAAAGTCGTTTGTGTTAACAAAAATGTTAGCAAGTGTGTTGCATTGTTAACGGCAGGGCGTATTAGCAAGGTTAGAGTGTGTGGTAGAGCTTTGGAATTGACGCAGATAATCCTGCAGCAGCATATCAAATGAGCGCAAACTGCTGTTTTAGTATGAGTGACAAGTTGATCGGCTTGGAGTGTTAATTGCCATTTGCTGGGTATTTTTATGCAACTAATGCTTATGACAGCAAGGTTGCCATAAGCACAGAATCGATTGCTCCTCGTTTGTGCCTCGAGGTGCTACTAATTACAAGAATAGCGACAGTACTTCGTTGACAAACATCTGCCCTTTCGCAGTGAGCTGCCAATGGTGTTCGGTTTCCTCTATCAGCCCACGCTCTTTGGCTTGCTTCATTCCTTCATCAAGTGAGTTTGCAGCAAGGCCGGTTCTTTGCTCAAACTCTGATTTTAGAATTGGCTCAATCAAACGCAAACGGTTCATCAAGTATTCAATTGCCAGCTCATCTTTGTCTACGTATTGAGTGTCAAAGGTATAGTCGTCAGTTTTTAAGTAGCCTTTTGGGTGCTTAATTTTGACTGTGCGGATAATGCGATGGTTTTCAACATCGGTAATTTTACCGTGTGCGCCACAGCCAACACCTAAATAATCTCCAAAGCGCCAATAGTTGAGATTGTGGCGACATTGAAAGCCAGGTTTGGCATAAGCAGATATTTCGTACTGCTGATAACCGAGTTGGGCGAGGCGCTTTTGCCCTTGCTCATAAATCTGCCACAGGTTTTCATCATCTGGCAACTGTGGCGGCTTTGAATGAAACAGGGTGTTGGGCTCAATGGTGAGCTGATACCAGGACAGGTGAGGTGGCTGCAACGCAGCAGCTTGCTCGATATCTTGCATGGCTTCATCAAAGCTTTGGCTTGGCAAACCATGCATAAGATCAAGGTTGAAGCTTTGATATTGAGCCTGTTTAGCGCTTGCTGCAGCGACTACCGCTTCGTTGTCGTCGTGGATACGCCCGAGCAAGTTGAGCTTGTCTTTTGAAAAGCTTTGAATACCAATAGATAACCTGGTTACACCAGCTTGTCGATAAGCGCTAAAGTCATCATGCTCTAAGGTGCCAGGGTTCGCTTCCATGGTGATTTCGATATCATCTTCAAAACCAATCATTTGCTTAGCACCATCGAGGATGCGCTTGATTGCAGCAGCACTAAATAATGATGGCGTGCCGCCGCCAATGAAGATGGTATGGATGCGTCTACCATGGACGTATTTTAAATCTTGCTTTAGATCTTCCAGCAGGGCATGGACATATTGCTGCTGTGGTAGCTCGCCGTTTTGTCCGTGGGAGTTGAAGTCACAATAGGGGCATTTTTGTACACACCAAGGAATATGGATATATAGACTAAGTGGGGGAAGCTGCAGCATCCAAATGCCCTCGGTAAATTGCGGATTGGTTAAAAAATTCTGGCATTAAAACAGCTTGAGTTAGGGCTTACTGACCTTGGTGCGGTATTTAAACATGCTCAGCTAAATCCGACTCAAGCTCTAATGTGAAATCTAGTTTAGGCTCTAACTCAAGTGCTAACTAAAATAGCGAGTTGGCTAAATAACGCTTTTGGCTTTAAATGCCTCTAGTAATAAGGCTAGTGCTTTTCCGCGATGACTGATGGCATTTTTCTCATCACTTGATAGCTCAGCGGCCGTTTGTTCATAGCCGTTAGCAACAAAAATTGGGTCATAACCATGGCCCTGCTCACCCACTGGCGCATGATTGATTTCACCTTCCCAAGCAGCCTGACAAATAATCGGTGTTGGGTCATCAGCATGGCGCATGTATACCAGTACGCATTGGAATCGAGCACTGCGGTTTTGCTCACCGCTCATTGCTTGTAATAGCTTTTCGTAGTTTGATTTCGCTGTCGCATCAATACCTGAATAACGCGCAGAATAGATGCCTGGTTGACCATTTAGCGCATCTACCTCAATACCTGAGTCATCAGCAATGGCGGGTTTGCCAGTAATTTTGGCCGCATGACGCGCCTTAATAATCGCATTTTCCACAAAGGTGGTACCGGTTTCGGCGACTTCTGGCACATCAAATTGGCTTTGCGGCAGAACCTGAATGTTAAATTTGGCGAGCATTTGATCAAATTCGGCAAGTTTACCCTTGTTGCCGCTGGCAAGTACGATTTGCTGCATGAAGCACCTCTAGCTAGAAACGATAAATCGGCGCATATCATACTCTGCTATCTGATGGTTTTGAACTGGATTATTGAGTTTGCGGTTAATGAAGCTAGCGGTTAACGCACTTAACAGTAATCAAAGAAAAAGGGCAATAAGCCTGCTTTGCTTACTGCCCTTAATCACTCATGACTTGGTTGAGCCTGAAGTTTTCCTTCGAATTGTCGAAGTTAATTTACATAGAATTTTTGCTTGAACTTTAGGCTGGTGTTCAATTCGTTGTCATGGCGAATGGCTAAGTTAAAGTGGATAACTTCTTCATCGCGAAAAGGTACTTGAGCGATGTAGTAAATAGCCTGGCCTTCACGGATTTCTTTAAACTCGAGTTCGGCGCGAGCATCAAGTAAATTTTTGGCAAAGCCTTTAATATCAACGGCAACTGCAGGGTTGCCGTCTTGGCGCGTATCTAACACGGTAATGTTAACCAAACCATTGTAACGGCTACGCTTTATGCCGTAGGTGCTGGCAACTTCAGGCGTAATGAAGGTGCTGTCTAGCGCCATGTAGTGGATTTCAAACTGACCAACCACTTGCTTTTGTTCAGCATGTACTGAGGCATTGATTAGCGTTAAGGCGGCAAAAACTAAGGCTAAGCTGAGTTGTCTCAACATACTGCATCCTTGATTTGGTGATATAAGTGAAGATAGAAGTGTGATCTAAGTCCGTTCAGGGTAACCGTTTTTAATAACAAAAAAAAGCCGTGAATCAGTAGATGATCACGGCTTATTCATTGATTTAGCTTGGTTGGACTATTCCGGTATTAAAGTAAGTAGTTACTTACTGTCCCCGAATGAGTACTTGGCTTTGTTTTGATTAAATAAAAGCCCAAAACGGGATGTACTGACTAAACAGAATATTTAAAAAGTTCATCGCGATAAACAGCACCAGTACTGATAAATCCAAACCACCGATAGGTGGAATAATGCGGCGGATAGGTGCGATTAGTGGCTCAGTAAGTTGCCCCATAATCATCACTACAGGATTGTAGCCCTGGTTGAACCAGCTCAAAATTGCGCGGATTAACAGCATCCAGAACAGCAATACACCTGTCTTTTTAAGCACTGCCACAACTGAATACAAGATAAACGTTAGCGCATCAAACTGGGCTCCAGCCATGAGAGTAAGTACTAACAATTTTGTCATCACCACCAGAATTGCTAGCACAATCGATGAGGTGTCTACGCTTCCAATCGATGGCAGCACGCGACGCATCGGCGCAATAATCGGTTGGGTGGCTTTTACTACAAACTGACTAAACGGGTTGTAGAAATCCGCGCGTACCAGCTGCAGCCAGAAACGTAGGATCACAACCATCAGGTATAAATCAAAAACGGTATCGACAAGAAAAGTCATTGCATCCATATAGAGCCTTTGAATTCATGTTTGTTAAATCAACTTTTGTTAAGGTGACATATTAGCATTAATGGCGCTTGGTGCTGATTAAATTAATATTTAGGTTTAATTTTTGCTAACTCAACCTATATTCTCTGGTCTCTCAGTGAAAGCTTTTGTGTTTTTGGGGGGAGTAGATTCCCGCTCAAAAGCGCTGCGGGAATGACGGTGTCGGATAGGTTGTGAGAATGAACTGGGTTGCATTGCGGGAATGACATGAGGTGGTTTGTTGTGGAATGCCCCTTATTGCCGTCCTCGAAGTGCTCCCCTCTTAATACGTCACTTTCGAGATGCTTCCTCTCAATATGTCACCCTCGAAGCGCTTTTAATCGAGGGTCTATGTCGAGGGGAATGTTAGAGAGGGGAATGTTAGAGAGGGGCAATGTTAGTGTCTGGAATAGATTCCCGCTCAAAAGCGTTGCGGGAATGACTGTGTCGGATAGGTTGTGGGAATGCCCTAATACGTCACCCTCGAAGTGATTTTAATCGAGGGTCTATGTTGATGGTCTGTGTCGAGGGGCGGTGGGATGTCTGGAGCAGATTCCCGCTCAAAAGCATTGCGGGAATGACTGTGTCGGATAGGTTGTGGGAATGCCCTAATACGTCGCCCTCTAAGTGATTTTAATCGAGGGTCTCATAGTCAAAGTCCTCTTAACAATCTAAAAGGTTTTTGCCATTTCTTTTGCGCGTGCAACACAGTTGTGCATTGCTTTATCAACAAGACCTCGTAGATCGCCTTGCTCAAAGGTGTTCACTGCCTGCGCGGTTGTGCCGCCTTTTGAAGTAACGTTGTTTCTTAGGGTTGCCAGTGATTGCTCTGGGTTTTGAATTACCATTTGTGCCGCGCCCAATGCCGCTTGTTGAGCGAGCTCACGCGCTTGTTGCTCGCTCATACCCATTTTTATGCCGGTTTCAATCATGGATTCGATAAACAAGAAAAAGTACGCTGGAGAACTGCCAGCAAGCGCAATCACCTGATCAAGCTCATCTTCCTGTTCAACCCAAACCACCTTACCGCCACTTTGCATTAGCAGCTCACAGATTTGTTTGTGCTCATCACTAACATTTTCCTGCGCGTGCAGACCCGTCATGCCATAACCAATTTGAGTTGGCGTATTTGGCATAGTGCGGATTAGTTTAATCGGCTGTTTTAGGTAATCTTGATAACGTTTGGCTGGAATACCCGCGGCGATAGTCACTACAAGCTTATCGCTAAGATCTAACTGGGCTAAATGATTGCAAACTTGCTCCATTAGCTGCGGTTTGACGCTTAAAACAATAACGTCACACTGTTTTGCTACCGCTAAATTGTCGTTATTAATATTAATGGCAAAGTCAGCTTGTAAGGCATCGAGTTTTGGTTGGCTAGGGTTGCTGGCGTAAATCAATTTAGGGTTATAGCCATTATTTACCATGCCGCTGATGATACTGCGGCTCATGTTGCCGGCACCGATAAAGCAAACGCTTGCTTGAGTCATATCTATGTTGTTCCTGAATAATTAGTTTTGTTCTTTTAATTGTTTAAGAGGCTGTCTGTTTTCTTTTAGAGCAAACGACTAACCATCCATATTGAAATTAATTTCGTTTACCAAAAATGGCGCTACCGATACGTACCATAGTTGAGCCTTGTTCAATGGCGATATTTAAGTCGTTACTCATCCCCATCGATAAGGTATCGACTTGACTATATTTGGCTTTTAGCTGCTTGAATGCTTCATGTAATGCTGCAAATTCTTGTCGCTGTAGCTCTGCATCATCGGTCGCTGTTGGAATAGCCATAAGGCCGCGAAGTACAAGATTATCTAGTTGCAGAATATGCTCAGCGAGCTCTGTGACTTCAGTTAATGCGACACCCGATTTAGATTGTTCATTGCTGACATTAACTTGAATACAAACGTTAAGTGGCGCTTTAGTCGCTGGGCGCTGTTCACTCAATCGTGTGGCAATTTTGGCGCGGCTAACTGTATGCATCCAGTCAAAGTTCTCTGCAACGATTTTGCTTTTGTTAGATTGCAGTGGGCCGATAAAGTGCCATTCTATATCAGAGTATTGCTCGCTCAGTTCAGCAATCTTTTGCTCGCCTTCCTGGACATAGTTCTCGCCGAATTTACGCTGCCCAGCTTCATAAGCTTCTATAATGTCAGCTACAGGTTTAGTTTTACTCACGGCAAGCAGCGCAATATCGTGTTGTTGGCGTGCACATTTTTGCGCCGCTTGATGAATTCTACTCTGGGCGATTGATATTCTGTCTGCTATTGTTGTCATAGTGTTGATTATATGGATGTCATTTAAATGGAAATCACTGAATTACTAGCCTTTAGTGTAAAACACAAGGCGTCAGATTTGCACCTTTCTGCAGGTGTTTCACCTATGATCCGTGTTGATGGTGAAGTGCGTAAAATTAACGTGCCAGCACTCGATCATCAAGGTGTTCATAGCTTAGTTTATGACATCATGAACGATAAGCAGCGTAAAGACTATGAAGAGCACCTTGAAATTGACTTTTCGTTTGAAGTACCTGGTCTTGCGCGTTTTCGTGTAAACGCATTTAACCAGTCTCGCGGTGCTGGTGCGGTTTTCCGTACTATTCCCTCTGAAATCTTAACTCTTGAGCAGCTAGGCGCGCCTGAAATCTTTAAAAAGATCTCTAGTTTCCCTCGTGGCCTAGTGCTGGTCACTGGCCCTACTGGTTCGGGTAAGTCAACCACGCTTGCCGCTATGGTCGATTATATTAACGAGAATCGTCACGACCATATTTTGACCATTGAAGACCCTATCGAATTCGTGCACCAGAACAAACAATGTTTGGTTAACCAACGTGAGGTGCACAAACATACTCATAGCTTCAACGCTGCGCTACGTAGTGCACTGCGTGAAGACCCTGACGTTATTCTTGTGGGTGAGATGCGTGACCTTGAAACCATTCGCCTAGCAATGACGGCAGCAGAAACCGGTCACCTAGTGTTTGGTACCTTACATACCACCTCAGCGGCAAAAACCATTGACCGTGTGGTTGACGTATTCCCAGCGGGTGAAAAAGACATGGTAAGAACCATGTTGTCAGAGTCACTACAGGCGGTTATTTCGCAAACTCTTATCAAGAAAATCGGTGGCGGGCGAGTCGCCGCTCACGAGATCATGATGGGTACGCCAGCTATTCGTAACCTCATTCGTGAAGATAAAGTCGCGCAAATGTACTCGGCAATTCAAACTGGTATGGCTCATGGCATGCAGACGCTTGAGCAATGTTTGCAAAACCTGGTTAACCGCGGCCAAATTACCCGTGAAGATGCGATGTCGAAGAGCTCGAATAAACAAGCTAACTTTTAATTGGTAGATTAGCGAGATAATAAAAGGACTACCCAATGGATGTCACACCATTTCTAAAAGTAATGGTTGAGAAGAAAGCCTCGGATTTATTTATCACTGCAGGCTTTCCACCCAGCGCCAAAATTGATGGTGAGCTACGTGCGTTAAGTGAGCATAGCTTTAACTCTGAGCAGTCATTAGATTTTGTAGAGTCGCTAATGACTGAGGCGCAAAAACAAGAGTTTAAAGACACCAGCGAATGTAACTTTGCATTTGCTGCTAAAGAACTTGGCCGTTTTCGTGTTAGCGCATTTTGGCAACGTGAATCTGCAGGTTGTGTGATGCGTCGTATCGAAACGCGCATTCCTGAAGTGGAAGAACTAAAACTACCGCCAATTTTAAAAGACCTAGTTATGAGTAAACGTGGTCTTATTATTATGGTTGGTGGTACAGGTACGGGTAAGTCTACCTCGCTTGCAGCCTTGGTTGGTTATCGTAATGCTCACGCTCGCGGGCACATTTTAACCATTGAGGACCCGGTAGAATTTGTGCACGATCATCGTAAAAGCATTATTACTCAGCGCGAGGTGGGTATTGATACTGAATCGTTCGATGCTGCGCTTAAAAGCTCATTGCGTCAGGCACCTGATGTTATCTTGATTGGTGAGATCCGTACTCAAGAGACCATGGAGTTTGCACTGTCGTTTGCAGAGACGGGCCACCTTTGTATGGCAACGCTTCATGCTAACAATGCTAACCAGGCATTAGACCGTATTATGCACCTTGTGCCAGAGAATAAGCACAACCAGCTATTGTTCGATTTATCTTTGAACTTACGCGGTATTGTGGCGCAGCAGCTTGTTGCTAAGTCTGACGGCAGCGGACGTCGCGCTGCGATTGAAATTTTGATTAATACGCCGCGTGTTGCCGACCTAATCGCTAAGAATGATCTACACTTGCTTAAAGAGACCATGGCAAAATCAAACGAGCAAGGGATGCAGACATTCGACCAGGCGTTATTAGCTTTATACCTTGAGGGTGAAATTAGTTATGCAGATGCACTGCACCATGCTGACTCACCAAATGATTTACGCTTGATGATTAAGCTACAAAACAACGATACCTCAAGTACTGGTGGCTTTATGGAAGGTGTCACCTTAGATTTGGATTAGCCCTCAGATATTGGTTAATTGTGTGTTTAGCTAAAGCTCGATATGAGTACTAACACAAGCGATATACAAAATGCCGTAACTTTAAGTTACGGCATTTTTGATCGAATTTGTGCCTTAAAGCGTATAAAGTGAGTACATATTTAACAGCTAAATTATTCATGCAGTTTGAGTTCAAAATGAATTGGTTAACCTGCAGGTTAAGGGAAATAACATGACTTCAGTTTTATCTTCATCGCAATCAAATCTTAAAAGCGTCAAGTCACTTCTTATCGGATCGCTAGCACTATCAGCGTTGAGCTTTTCAACGGCGCAAGCGGCAAGCTGCCCAGATTACTTGGATGTTAAAGCACGCAAACTACACTCCGAAGATGTGGTGGATTTGTGTGAGCTGACCCAAGGCAAACCTGTACTTATCGTCAATACCGCTTCAAACTGCGGTTTTACTCCGCAATTTGAAGCGCTTGAAGCGGTGCATAAGCAATATAAAGATGATGGACTTGTGGTTATTGGTTTTCCGTCTGATGACTTTTTCCAGGAAGAAAAAGATGAAGCCAAAACCGCAGATGTGTGTTTTGTTAACTACGGCGTAACTTTCACAATGGTCGCAACATCTGAGGTTCGCGGTGATGGCGCGAACTCAGTTTTTCAACATTTGAATGACAAAACTTCTTCGCCTAAATGGAATTTCTACAAGTATCTTGTCAGCGGTGATGGCAAGCAAGTTCAACAGTTTAACTCGCGTGTTAAGCCAGATAGCGCAGAGTTAAAGCAGGCGATTGAGTCTGTTCTTTAGTAGCACTGACACACAACGTTGAATTTGTTAAACCTTATCTCGTGTTAAGGTTAATTAGTAACTGTGATTTAAAGCTAAGTTTACAACTAAGACTGCACAATGGTGCGATGGTTTTGATAACATCCAAGCACTGTGCAGTCTTTTGTTATTTACTCAACAATAATGAGTAAGGCTATGATTACTTGGAGTCAATTGTGTATAAGTTTTCTGGGTT
The DNA here is from genome assembly GCF_012263345.1 of Shewanella sp. WXL01. Classification (NCBI taxonomy): domain Bacteria; kingdom Pseudomonadati; phylum Pseudomonadota; class Gammaproteobacteria; order Alteromonadales; family Shewanellaceae; genus Shewanella; species Shewanella sp. WXL01. The sequence continues at coordinate 92,920 of NZ_JAAIKQ010000002.1, forward strand.
AGATAAAGATACTGGTCACCAAGCCAGAGGAAAGAAAGGCGTGTTATTAATGAATTTAGGGACGCCCGATGAGCCAACAACGCCATCAGTGAGACGTTACCTTGCAGAGTTTTTGTCTGACCCGCGCGTGGTGGAAATCCCAAGATTGGTTTGGCTAACTATTTTGCACGGCATTATTCTGCGTACACGCCCTGCTAAATCAGCCGCACTTTATAAAGAGATTTGGACTGAAGATGGTTCTCCGTTGATGGATATCAGTAAACGCCAACAAGCAAAGCTACAAGCTCAACTTGATGAGCAAGGTATCGATGCCAAAGTTTATTTAGCTATGCGTTACGGTAACCCATCTACCGCGTCGACTTTACAGCAAATGCATAAAGAAGGCGTAGATGAAATCACAGTACTGCCGCTTTACCCTCAATATGCCGGCCCTACGAGCGGCACGGTATTTGATGCCATCGCTCGTGAGTTGATGAAGTGGCGTTTTGTACCGTCGATTAACTTCATTAACACTTATCATGATAACCAGGACTATATTGATGCTTTAGCTGAGTCGATTGAGCAAGACTTTGCTAAGCATGGTAAGCCTAAAAAGTTGGTTATGTCGTATCACGGTATGCCAAAACGCAATCACTTGCTTGGCGATCCATACTATTGCTTCTGTGCTAAAACAACACGTTTAGTGGTCGAAAAGTTAGGGTTAACTGAAGATGACTATGTGATGACCTTCCAGTCCCGCTTTGGTAAAGCTGAGTGGTTAGGGCCATATACTGACGCCACAATTGAAGAGTTAGGTAAAACAGGCGTTGATGACATAGCTGTTATCTGCCCTGCGTTCAGTGCCGACTGCTTAGAAACTCTTGAAGAAATCAAGGGTGAGAACCGTGAAGTGTTTGAAGAGGCCGGCGGTAAGCAGTTCCGCTATATCGAAGCATTGAATGACCACCCAAGTCACATCAAGATGATGCTAGGTTTGGTTAAGCGGTACTTGAAGTAAAGCTATTTGCACTGCACTGAGTGTATCCACAAGGTTTTGATGCATTTAGCGCCATATAATTGTACAGGTGGATGAAAGAGGTGAGAGTGGATCTCGCCTCTTTTATTTTGGTTTGGTAAACTCAAACTATCCTATCTGTATAGAAGTAAAGCTAATCTCATGAGAATTGATCCTAATATTTCACTGGTGTTCAGCACTGACAAAGGTCGTATTGAACAAGAAAAGCCGGTGGAAGAAGTCCCTCAAGGTGACGGTATTGTCCGTATCCATAAAGATAGCAAAGGTCGCAAAGGCAAAGGTGTTAGCGTTATTAAGGGCCTTGGGCTAGATGCGAAAGAGCTGAAAGCGCTGGCGCAAAAGCTTAAAAAGCAATGTGGCTGTGGTGGCACGGTGAAAGAGTTCAATATCGAGATCCAAACCGATAACCGTGAGCAAATTAAAACTTTACTCGAAAAAATGGACTACAAAGTAAAACTAGCGGGCGGCTAGGTTTTACTCTGCATTAAGCGCAGCCAACACAGGAAGCATTTATGGAAAGCTTGCAAGATCATCTACTTATCGCTATGCCATCTCTTAACGACACCTTCTTTGAGAAGAGTGTGATTTATATTTGTGAGCATGACGACAAAGGCGCTATGGGGCTCGTTATTAATCGCCCTGTAGGTATTGATGTTGAAAGCTTGCTTGAGCAAATGGCCATGGCAACAGATGACGAAGACGTTGTCGCGGTGGTGGCACCATCGACCTCAAGTAACAAACTTGCCGCTCAGGTTGTGGTCGGTGGACCTGTGGCGCCAGAGCGCGGCTTTGTGTTACACACGCCTAAAAAAGCTTGGAGTAATAGTTTTCAGGTAAGTGATTACTGTGTGCTGACTTCATCTAGAGATGTACTTAGCTCGTTGGCAACAGAAGATGCGCCAGATAACTATATTGTAGCTTTGGGCTATTCAGGTTGGGGCAAAGATCAACTTGAGCAAGAACTCGCAGACAATACCTGGTTAACCATTAAAGCAACGCCCGAGCTACTTTACGATTTAGATTACGATAGCCTCTGGCAAAAAGCGGCGAAACAATTAGGTATTGATATTTGGCAATTGACTGATCAAGTTGGCCATGCTTAAAGGTATAAAGTGTTACTGCGAACTTTTGAGCTATAAGAGCTGATTTAATAGATTCATATATTTAAAGCTACTTTTGTTTCAGTTTAAGTGGCTTATTTAATTTACATCGCCCTTCGAACTAATATTTAAACTTCCCACAATTATTCATATTTGAGACAGATATATGTTGCCACAAACGGTTTTAGGCTTTGACTTTGGTACAAAAAGTATTGGCATTGCTATTGGTCAAGGCGTTACAACAACTGCTAGGCCGTTGTTATCAATAAAAGCGACTGACGGCATTCCTAATTGGGATAAAATCGGTGAGCTGATTAAAGAATGGCAACCTGATCTTGTTGTAGTTGGCCTGCCACTTAACATGGATGGCACAGAGCAAGAGATGACGCAACGTGCTAGAAAATTTGCCAATCGTATTAATGGCCGCTTTGGGATTAAGGTGGCGACTCAGGATGAGCGCTTAACCACAGCCGATGCTAAAGCGCGCTTGTTTGAACTAGGTGGTTACAAAGCCCTGACCAAAGAGCAAGTTGATGCTGTATCTGCCGTACTGATTGTGGAAAGTTATTTTGAAAACAGCTTTAGCTAACTTATGTAGTCAAATAAGACCCTCGATTAATAGCTTCTCTAGGGCGGTGCGAATGCCATTCACAACGACTTGTTGCACTGACTTGGTGCAACAAATACTAAATCAGTACTTCAAATGGCTGACTTGATCCTTACCTTTTTAGTTATATTCAGCCTTTGTTTTAATGAATAGTTATTAAAATTAGCTGCTTACGTCAATTCTATAGTGTCGCTTAACTACTCTGTGTTTGCTGGCATAGTTCCTGAAACCATTTCAGTACCGAATTAGAGCGGGAACATGAACATATCATTGCACCTTTTATAGATGTGAATGAGCTTTGTGAAAGCAAGTCTCTTTAGCTGGGATGCTAAAGCGGAGTCATCAGTAATGGTTTTACTACGCCTTGCACTTTCAAAGTTAATTTACTCCCAGTGCAATCGTAAATGCTCATGTTCTTGCCTAGAAATCGAGTTAGTTCAAAAAACTATCGAGCAAAATGGGGAAGGGGTATGACAAAACAGCCAATAATCTATACCGATATGGATGGCACCTTGCTAGATCATTACGACTATAGCTTTACCGAGGCTATACCAGTAATGGAGGCTCTGGCCGAACGTAAAATTCCTATCATAGCCAACACCTCAAAAACCTTTGCTGAGATGGAGTCGATTCAGCAAACCTTAGGTTTTAACGCGCCTTTTATTTGTGAAAATGGCGCCGCCGTTTACATTCCCAAAGGTTATTTCAACACGCAGCCGCAAGATACAGAGGAGCGTGGCTATTACTGGGTGAAATCGTTTTGCCAGCCTCGTAGTCACTGGATTGAGGTGCTTACGACCCAGGTTACTGAGTTCAAAAAATACTATGTTGGATTTTCTGCAATGACGGTTGAGTCGTTGTGCAGTGTGACTGAGCTAACCCCTGCAAAAGCCAAGCTTGCGCTGATGCGCGAACACACTGAGCCATTACTGTGGCTTGGAAGTGAGAATATCAAACAACAATTTATCGAAAAAATGCAGCAGCTTGGCGCTGAGATGCTAGAAGGTGGACGCTTTTTGCATGTTGGTGGCCAGTCTGACAAAGCCCAAGCGATGAATTGGTTGACCATGCTATATGCCTCTGAGCGGGCTCAAACCATGTACACCATTGCATTAGGTGACAGTGGTAATGATATTGCCATGCTTAACGCTGCAGACGTGGCGGTGCAAATTAAATCTCCAGTTCATGATTTCCCCTTGTTGCATACCAAAAAGCCGGTGCTTAAAAGCCCGTATCCAGGTCCAAGAGGCTGGGCTCATTGTTTAAGTGAGCTGTTGCTTACTCCAAGCCTAGTCGAAATATGTGACCGCGCAGCTAATCAAGGTGCTTAACAAAGAGGGAAAATGAAATGGCTGATTTTTATCAAAATGGCATAGTGACCACATTACATAACCTTTCCCAACGAAGTGACGAAGCACTTGAAGCTGAGTTAATAAAGTTCGCCAAGGTGCGACCATTGGGTTTAATACTACCTTCATTGTTTTCAGAGCTCGAAGGCGAGGCAATGCCTGACATCGTTAGTAAACTTGCTCAGGTGCCATATCTTAGTGAAATCGTTATTGGTTTAGATAGAGCTGACAAAGCACAATACCAGCATGCACTTACATTCTTTAAGGATTTGCCTCAGCATCATAGAGTGCTTTGGAATGATGGCCCAAGACTAAAAGAACTTGATGCCAAGCTGGAAAAGCTTGGACTGGCACCGCAAGAAATGGGCAAAGGGCGAAATGTTTGGTATTGCATGGGCTACATTCTGGCGTCGGGTAAGTCTGAATCTATTGCGCTGCATGACTGCGACATAGTGACATACGAGAAATCACTGCTTTCAAGGCTGTTATACCCAGTAGCCAACCCGCAATTTAATTATGAATTTACCAAGGGCTATTATGCGCGGATCGCCAACGGCAAAATCAATGGCCGCGTTTCAAGGTTGCTGGTAACACCGTTAATTAAAGCCCTCAAGCGAGTGGTTGGTTATAACGATTATTTAGAATACATGGATAGCTTTCGCTACCCGTTAGCGGGGGAGTTTTCATTTAGGCGTGATGTACTTAATGATCTACGTATTCCCAGTGACTGGGGGCTTGAAATCGGTGTGCTCAGTGAAATGCAGCGCAACTATGCTCACAACCGTATTTGTCAGGTTGATATTGCCGATAATTACGATCACAAGCATCAGGATTTATCGCTAGATAACACTGAAGCTGGTCTGTCGAAAATGTCGATTGATATTACCAAAGCGTTTTTCCGCAAGCTTGCAACCCAAGGTGAAACCTTTAGCTGTGAAACCTTCCGCTCGTTAAAAGCGACTTATTATCGAATCGCCCTGGATTATGTTGAGAACTATCACAACGACGCTTTGATGAACGGGCTGACTACTGATATCCACCTAGAAGAAAAGGCGGTGGAGATGTTTGCGCAAAATATCGTTACGGCAGGGCAGCGGTTTTTAGACAACCCAATGGAAACACCATTTATGCCAACTTGGAGCCGGGTGATAAGTGCGATGCCAGATGTGCTTACAGAACTCAAAGCAGCAGTTGATGCAGATTATGCGGAGTTTATGTAGCTTTGCGATTGCATGTCTGGCGGTTTTAGTTATAAGTCAGTCTATACGTTAGTTGCTCCAAGCATAAATCAATCAGAATAAAGGGTAAGTGATATGTACAACACTAAACTCCAAGTTACTGATAACACATCAGGTGAGAGTTTAATCAAAGAAAAGATCTCAGCACATAGTGATGTGAAAAACCAAACCCAATTGCTGGATAATTTAACTGCCAAGCTAGTTCAGCAATTGGCAATCATTTATGCAGACGTTGAGTTACAGCAAAACTACAGCGCTGTTGCGGCAAATTTAGTTGAAACTATGCGTTTGGATGCTGATTGTTTTGAGCCTACGCCATACAACAATTTGTGGAGCGAGCAAGATATTGTGCTCATTACCTACGGCGATAGCGTATTTACACCATCAGCTACTAGTGAAAACGCGCCATCATCAACCAGCAGCAGTGCACCTTTAGCGACCCTGGATAAGTTTTGTGACGACTATTTACCTGAACTGACCGGTATTCATGTTTTGCCGTTTTTTCCATATAGCTCAGACGATGGCTTTGCGGTAATGGATTATTCGACAGTGAATCCGGCCTTAGGAGATTGGCAAGACATTAATCGTATTGCCAGTAAACGCAGGTTAATGGCCGACTTGGTAATTAACCATTGCTCAAGTCGCAGTGCATGGTTTGATAACTTCATTAAGCAAAAAACACCTGGCAAAGATTACTTTTTTACTGTTGACGAAGATGCTGATATCTCCGATGTCGTGCGTCCAAGGGTATCGCCGCTACTGCGGGCAACCCGAACTGAAAATGGTGTTAAGCAGGTGTGGGCGACCTTTAGTCACGATCAAGTCGACTTTGATTTTCGTAATCCTGAGGTGTTAATCCAATTTGTGAAGATCATTCGTCTGTATTTGGATATGGGCGTCAATATATTCAGGTTAGATGCAGTGGCATTTTTGTGGAAGGTCACTGGTACTAAGTGCATAAACTTGCCGCAAACTCATGAAGTTATTCGTCTACTGCGCACGCTGGTGGAACACGCTCAGCCAGATGCGATGATCATTACTGAAACCAATATCCCCAATACTCAAAATCTAACTTACTTTGGTAACGCGAATGAGGCCCATGGTATTTACAACTTTTCTCTGCCGCCGCTATTAGTTAATACCTTGATTACTGGCAGCTGTTTATACCTAAAACGTTGGTTAATGAGCATGCCGCCAGCACAAAATGGCACTACGTATTTTAACTTCATTGCTTCTCACGATGGAATAGGCTTAAGGCCTGTAGAAGGCTTACTGCAGCAAGAGGAGGTCGATACATTAGTGGAAACCATGGAACTGTTTGGCGGTAAGGTGTCATGGCGAGCGGATAAAGATGCCCAAAAAGCCTATGAAATCAATATCGCATTAATCGACGCCCTAAAAGGTACGATTAAGGGAGAAGATCATCTAGGCTTCGAGCGTTTTATTTGCGCTCATACCATCATGCTAGCACTTGAAGGTATACCGGGAATTTATATTCATTCGTTATTGGCCACTCGCAATGATTACCAAAAGTTAGCTGCAACCGGGCAAAACAGGGCAATTAATCGCCATCGCTGGGATGTAAATGAATTAACTGAATTGCTTGAAGACAAGCATAGCCAGCACCATCAAGTGCTTTGCAGCCTCAATCATTTAATTAAGCTACGTAAACAACAGCCTGCATTTCATCCAAACGCGACTCAGTTCACCTTGCATCTAGGCTTGCAGCTTTTTGGTATTTGGCGGCAGAGTCAGGACAGACAGCAAAGCATTTTCTGTATCAGTAATGTTAGCGATCAAGACGTGACTTTACCGCTGACGGAAATTAATCTCATTGTGTCTGAAGCTTGGTATGAGCTAATTGCAGGCACCAAAATAGAAGCGGATATGACCAGCATGACGCTAGCGCCATATCAGACGGTATGGATAAGCAATATTGCAACATAAGACCCTCGATTAACAGCGTTTCGAGGGTGACACATGATGGAGCTGCATTTCCAGAGGGAACAATAACCAGTTATTCCTACAACCTAACCTACATGTCATTCCTGCTACCGACATAAGACCCTCGATTAAAAACACTCGAGGGTGACACATTAGAGAGTAGCATCTTGAGTACAATGCAACGGCCATTCCCAAAACGAAATCAACCAGTCATCCCTAGCTACAGCCTATACGTCATTCCCGCAACGCTTTTGAGCGGGAATCAAATCCAGCTGCCACTATAAGACCCTCGATTAAAAGCATTTCGAGGGTGACACATGGTGGAGCAAGCATTTCGATTGTAGTTTAATGGAGGAGCATGAGCCCACATGTCGTTCCAGAAACCAACAACCTGTCATTCCTACAACTAAACCCACACGTCATTCCCGCAATGCCTTTGAGCGGGAATCAAATCTAGCGGCCAGTATAAGACCCTCGATTAACAGCACCTCGAGGGTGACATAAGGAGATAAACACCCGAGGGTTACGTATAAGGGGAAGCTGCATCTCGAGTACAATCCGGCGTTCATTCCCAAAACGTAACCAATCAGTCATCCCTATCTACAACCTACACGTCATTCCCGTAACGCTTTTGGGCGGGAATCTTGCCCGTCAATCACTATCCATTACGTTAACTAGTACTCGGATCAAAGCCATATTACAACGTTGAAAAATAAAAAAGTGGTGAGTAGCAACTAGATTGTGTAGCAGTCAGCTAAGGTTCAGCTAGCTAAGATATAATTAAGTTACTCTTAAAGCTGAAAGAAACCTTTAGCTGAGCAAATTGGTGCCGAACTTTCTGTCAACCCAAGCTTGTATGCCACCCGAGTTGTTTATCAGCTCAAGCTATAGTCGAGCTAAGTCGCATTCAAAATCTTCTACATGTGGTTATGTGAAAGAATTTAAGTGAGCCTACACATCGTTGTAGCGCTGAATGTAAATACATTAACTATGCTTGACTTGCCATACTGCGCAGATAAGCTAAAGAGAATCAACCTGTTGTTGGAGCAACACATGAAAAAATTATTTGCCTTTATCGCCATCGCTGCACTTTCTGCGTGTAGCTCGTTAAAAACTAACTCTGACTTCGATCCGGGTGTGTCATTTGACCAATACAAGAGCTTTGCCTGGATTGAAAAGAAATCAGATAGCCAGTACCACCTTGATGGGCTAATGGACCAACGTGTTCGCAATGCGGTAAATAACGAAATGACGGCAAAAGGGCTAAAACAAGTCGACGCTGAATCTGCAGACTTATTAGTTAACTACTTAACCAAAGTAGACAAGAAGATTAACGTAGACACCTTCCATACGAACTATGGTTATAACCCATATTACTACCGTGGTTGGGGTTACGGTGGCAGCATGCAAAGCCACACAACCGTGCGCGAGTACGAGGTAGGCACATTGATTATCGACTTAGTTGATAATAAAACTGACAAACTAGTATGGCGTGGTACAGTTGCTGACACCATCAAAAACAAGAGCACACCTGAAGAACGAGAGCAGCTGATCAATGAAGCGATCAACAAAGTGATGTTAAACTTTCCTCCTAAGCCAGAAAGCTAATCATCCGATGAGCTGAGTAACCTAGATAGTGTTTGAGAGCTGCTTATTAAAGCAGCTCTTTTTATGTTACCTAAGTATATGTTTAGTGGACTTAATCCGTCGTTAATTTTGGGGTTACTTTTGATTGGGGAAATAAGCTCAAGCTAGTACAAACAGGTAGTTAGATTATTCTAAAAAACTTCATACATATTTACTCAAATGAGGTATACTTTTGCTGTTACACTAGCTCTGCCCTAGAAAGTGATTGATATTGCATCGTATTGCGTTGATGTTACACAGCTACAAGCATAGGAAGTGTTTGTAAAGGACAGGTTTTAGATACTCATAATAGCGACCGGTAAAAACTGAATCACTGCAAAGGAAAACTTAAGGACAAGTATGGATTATTTTATTCCCCTTTTGAGTAGCTTTATCATTGCGTTCACCACAATTCGACTCTGTAAACCCATTGCCATTCGAACTGGCTTAGTAGACTCTCCAAACGCTAGAAAAATACATGTAGGCGAAGTACCCCTAGTCGGAGGTTTTGGGATATTTATCTCAATTCTTACCGCATCAATGCTGTTTATCGACAATAGCCGCCATTTAAATCTGTATCTGATCGCTTCTGCGCTAATTCTATTCTTAGGTACATTAGATGATCGTTACGACTTGAGTGTTAGAGTCAGACTCGTATCTCAAGTTATTGTAAGTTCGCTAATCATATTTGGTACTGAAATACACTTAACTAGCTTAGGCAACCTTTTTGGGATGTTTGAAATACAACTTGGGTTCATAGGCGCGCTAGTTACAGTGGTAGGGATTATTGCAGGAATTAATGCATTCAATATGATTGACGGTATTGATGGGCTAGCTGGCTCGACTAGCATTATTACTTTTTGCTCTCTAGCTTATTTATTCGCTGATAGCGCAAATGAACTCTTTTTATTGCCTATTTTATTCATTGCGGCACTTGCAGCTTACCTAATGTTTAACCTCGGGTTGCACCGGTCATTATCTAAAGTGTTTATGGGTGATTCCGGTAACATGCTTATTGGGCTGACCATAGTTTGGCTTATGGTGATTGGCGTTCAGTCAGAACAACAGTATCTAAGGCCTGTAACAGCCCTATACTTAATCGCGATTCCATTGATGGATATGGCGGCGATTATGATTAGAAGAGTAAAGCGAGGAGTCTCGCCGTTTAAAGCCGACCGAGAGCATTTGCACCATATTTTTGAAAGAGCAGGGTATTCACGTAAGCAAACCTTGTGCATCATCAGTCTGATGAGCGTGTTTTTCGCGGTAATAGGTTGTTGGTCAGAAGTTGAGCAAGTACCTGAGTGGATAATGTTTTTCACGTTTTTAATTGTATTTGCCATGTATAATTGGGCATTACAGAATATTTGGACAATTTTGACTTGGCTTCGCAAGAAGAGTTAACAGATGAAATTTAGATGTAATCTAGTAAGTATTGTTGGTGTATTGCTAATGGCGGGATGCTCGATGTCTCCACCTATTGTTGAGCCTAAAGTGGGCTTGGTTGAACAAGCTCCAGATATTTCCCTTTATCGACAAGTACCACAGCAGTATTGGGCAGACTTAAATCATGCATCATCGGGTACAGAGATAGTCCACAACAACAATGTGATTTCAGTTGGTCAACACTACTTCTCTGCGTTAGGGATGAGCTGTCGAAACTTAAATGTAAGTAAAGCAGCATCGATGAGCGAGCAACTAGTCGTTTGCAAAGATACAAACGCTGCATGGTATATCGTGCCACAAATTATTGACCGAGAATCGCAACCTGTCTTTGCGGAACAATAACAATAAACTGATAGATTTATCACTATGACAAAATTACTGAACGTTGCAGGCGCTATTTCACTATTGTTAGGCTGCATTGTGAGCTCAAATGCGGTCGCTGTTGATGAGCAACCTCAAAGCCTAAGCCAACTTCAATCTTTGGGTAACAATAACCAAAACATTTCTAATTCTAGCTTACAGCAGGGTACGTTTAATAAGACTAGTCGTTCAGGTGTTTTGTTGCCAGGTGAGGCTAGTGCGCAAGAGTTACTTCCTGCCGCAGAAGAAGGATTGCCGCCGCCATTTGGTGCCAACTTATTCGCTGGTGGGTATGAGAGTGAACGCTCTGACGGCTTAAACGATGATTACGTAGTTGCACCAGGCGATAAAGTGTCTGTTTGGCTTTGGGGGGCAGTGAATCAATCAGAGGTACTAACGGTTGATAATCAGTCGAACCTGTTTATTACCAATGTCGGCCCAATAAATGTGGCCAATGTCAAAGCTAGCCAGCTCAACCAAGTGGTTACCGAGCGTATTAAACAAGTCTACAAGTCCAGTGTGAGCATCTATGTAAATCTACTTACAGCAACTCCTGTGAGTGTCTATATCACTGGAAGTGTTATTCGGCCTGGGCAATATGCTGGGGTAGCTTCTGACAGTGTACTGTATTATTTGAAACGTGCTGGAGGTATAGACTCAGAACGAGGTAGTTATCGCTCTGTCAAGGTGCTAAGAAACAACGAAGTGATTAAAGAGATTGATTTATATGACTTCGTATTAGGTGGTTATTTACCTCGATTTAATTTTAAAGACGGCGATGTCATTTTAGTTGAACGTCAGCAGGCGACTATTTTGGTGACAGGGTCAGTAAGAAACCCATTTCGATTTGAGCTTGATAAAGACGAGTCGATAGGTACTGATCTAATTAAAATTGCGCGTCCATACGCCAAGGTAAGCCATGTAGGTGTTGTTGGCGATAGAGCTGACGGCCCATTTTCAATCTATGTACCTTTCGCCGAGTTTGCGCAGTTTCAGCTAAAAGACGGTGACCGCGTGTTTTTTAACGATGATATCAGAGCACAAATCTTCGACATTCAGGTTGCCGGCAGCTATTTAGGTCCATCGTATTTCGCAGTCAAAAAAGATACTCGTCTGTATGATCTTTTAGCACATATTGAAGTAGACCCTAACTTAGCTGATTTTCAATCTGTTTATATCCAACGTAAGAGTGTTGCTCAAAAGCAAAAGGAGCTTATCGATCAGTCTTTAGAGCGACTTGAGCGAAGTGTATTTACTGCACCAGCGTCTTCAGATGGTGAAGCAAGTATCAGGTTGCAAGAAGGGCAAATGATTCTGCAATTTACTGAGCGTGCGAGAAAAATTGTACCACTAGGTAAGGTAGTTATTGCAGAAAACGGCAAAATAGCCAACGTTTTGCTTGAGCAGGGAGACATTGTCCATATCCCTGCCAAAAGCGACCTTGTTCAGGTTGGTGGCGAAGTGATGATGCCGCAGGCCTTGGTGTACAACGAAAATGCAACTGTAGAAGATTACATTGCGTGGGCTGGTGGATATAGTGAGCGAGCTAACTATGAGCAGATTATGGTGATCAATCCAAATGGTATGGTTAGATTAAACGCAACAGGCGCGCTTAAGCCTGGAGACCAGATCCTAGTCCTACCGAAAGTTGACGCAAAGATCATGCAAAATGTTAAAGACATCACGCAAATTATCTACCAAATTGCTGTAGCGGCTAACGCGATCAAATAATATGACGACGTTAATAAAGCGCAATAATTGGCAGGTCTGGAAAGATGTTGTTTTTGCGCTTTTTGTAAGAGAAATTAGAACCGGATTTAACGACAAGTTTGGATTAGCCTGGGCGGTAATTAACCCTGTTGTATTCATTTTTGCGCTTGCCTACGGCCGTTCATTAATTTCAGGCCCTGAAACCCATAGTATGCCTGGATTTACCTTCATGGCACTAGGCTTGCTGATGATCCAGCTGTTTCTTGAAGTGCTAAATAATACGTCTAATGCAATTAAGAAGAACAAGGCTCTATACGCGTTCAGACAAGTTCAACCAATAAGTGGGATTATCGCTTCAGGTGTGTTTCAGTTGTTGGTGAAATTGGTTGCTATGTTAGTGATTGCCCTGCTGATGTTCCTGATGGGGATTGAATTGCGATTTGATAACCCGTTACTAATGCTTAGCAATATCTTAATGTTGTGGCTAATTGCTATGTCAATTGGGTGCACTTTTGCAATCATGGCTTGCTATGTAGAAGAGATGCAAAAGGTTTTAAGTTTACTGTCGCGGCCTTTATTTTTTATCTCGTGCGTATTCTTCTCACTTCAAGATGTTCCTAGGGAATACTGGCCATATTTAAATTGGAATCCTATTGCTCATGCAATTGAGCTTACTAGGTATGGGGCATATACCAGTTATGGGTTAGAGGGTGTAAGTCAACTGTTCTTGGCAATGTGTACGCTAACAACGGTATTTTTGGCTTGCTGCAGTTACTTCGCTAGCTGGAAACAAGCTATAAGCAGGTAGTCAATTGATTGTTATTGATAATCTAACGAAATTCTATCCTTCAAAACTTGGAAACCAATACGTTTTTAAGGATTTGTCTTTTGTTATTCCTGGCGGGCATAACATTGCTATTTTAGGTCGCAATGGTGCAGGTAAGTCCACGTTATTTAGGATCCTTGCAGGCAGTGAGTATCCAAATAAAGGGCGAGTGATTACTGATTTAAACTTGTCTTGGCCAGTTGCACTGGCAACCGGAATACACCCGCAGATGACAGGGCAAGAGAATACGCGTTTCATCGGTACCATTAACGGCGTAGCCAATTTAGATGAGTTTGAGGACAAGGTTAGGGAGTTTGCGCAGTTAGGGGAAAGATACCTGTTACCTGTTCGAACATACTCTAGTGGCATGAGGTCTCGTCTTGCATTTGCATGTTCAATAGCGATTGATTTCGATGTCTATTTAATTGATGAAGTAACCTCTGTGGGTGATGTGAAGTTTCGAAAACGCACTAAGGATGCTCTTACCGAAAAGAGTAAGCAAGCTAACGTAATTATGGTCAGCCATGAGATGAATGAATTGCGACACTTTTGTGATAGCGCTCTAGTTTTAAATCAAGGGCAACTCACGTTTTACGATGACCTCGAAGAGGGTATTGCAAATTATCAGGCGCTATAAACTATGAGCTCAAAAGAAATTAGTGATTTAACAGAACAAAAATTCGAACAGCTTGAAAAACAGCAAGATGCAAAAGTTTGGAATAGTTGGCAAGAATTATTAAATCTAGCAAATGACCTTAAAGGTGAAGATATTTATCTTGCAAGGCGAGTGTTGTGGCGCGCGAAGTTTTTGGCACCAGAGAATGAAGAGCAAGTGTTAGCCGCGATTAAGACAATTCAAAGAGAAATTAAAGCTGACGAAGTTGAGTCTGAGTATGATGAAGGTGAATCAAATTCTGGCGGTGAACCTCGCGCAAGGTCATTGTTAGCAAAATTCGCACTTCTGTTAGGAGAAACTGAGCAGCAAGATAAGGCTAGGCAAGTAGTTAAGCAGCCTTGGTTTATTTTTGTAGTTGCTCCCTTCTTATTGTTTGCGTTTCATCAAATCATTTGGTCTAGTCCGCGCTATGAAAGTCGTGCTCAGCTAATCGTTCAGCAACCTGATAGTATGGCAACGATGGATGCTTCGATGGCATTGTTAACAGGATTGGGGGTGAGTAATGCAGGCGGCACTGATTCGGAATTGGTGAAAGCGTACATCAACTCAGAAGACATGTTAAATCACATAAATTCTGAACTTGGGTTGTTTGAGCATTACACCTCTGGCAATGTCGACTTTTTCTCAAGACTTGCCTCTGATGCCACTAAGGAAGAGTTTTACGAGTATTACTTGAAACGCACAATAGTCACTATTGATGACAAATCTGGCGTGATTAGTGTTTTTTCTCAGGGATTTTCTCCGGAGTATGCTCACCAGTTGACGGTTCAAATTATTGATAGAGCCGAGTGGTACATTAATTCAATAGGCCATCAGCTAGCAGAAGCTCAACTAAAGTTTATCCGACAAGAGCACAGCAAGGTTGAAAACCGATTACATGATGCAAAGAAGCAGTTGATTGGTTTCCAGCAAAACAACAATTTATTAGATCCCGAAGCCGAAGGCATAGCATTGCAGCAAATTGCTTATGGTATGGAGGCTGAAGTTGCTCAAAAACGAGCGGAGCTTAAAGCATTGAAGTCAATTATGACGGACCAGGCTCCACAGGTTATGGTATTGCAAGCTGAGTTGGACGCTCTTGAAAAGCAGCTAGCTACTGAAAGGCAACGATTGTCTCTAGCACAGAATGAAACTGCAGTCGTTGAAGGAAATTATTCTGGCGAGCCCAAAGCCATTAGCCAAGTTTTAGCGAACTACTCAGATTACAAAATTGAGCTTGAGTTAGCGTTGCAAGCATACACGTCTTCAGAGGTCTCACTTGAAAAATCGAGAATCGAAGCGTACCGACAATTAAAGTATTTAATTGTAGTGGAGTCGGCTACGACTCCTGAAGATTACCAGTATCCGCAGATTATTTATAACCTCACGTTATTTGCGGTGATACTAATAATGTTGTTCACCGTTGGTAAGATCGTACTCGCGACTGCGAGGGAACTTAATTAGTCCATGAATGGAGTTCCGTTAGTTTTGTCGGCCAATAGAAATAGCATAACAGATTATTTTTAGGTGTAATTATTAATAACTTAAGCCCAATAAGTCGCTTGCCATCTTGTAAAGGTATTATCCTTGCTGGGGGGACGGGAACGCGCTTGTACCCATTAACGCAAGTAGTTAGTAAACAGCTCATGTCTGTATATGACAAGCCGATGATTTATTACCCTATATCGACCCTACTGCTGGCAGGTGTAAAAGAGTTTTTGTTGATTGTTACGCCAGAAGAGCTTCACCGCTTTCAACGGCTGTTAGGCGACGGCTCTCATTGGGGGATCAGCATTGAATATACGGTGCAACCAAGTCCCGATGGTTTAGCTCAAGCATTTATTTTGGCTGAAGAATTTCTACAAGGAGCCCCAGCGGCACTAATTCTTGGTGACAACTTGTTCTATGGCCATGACTTGTCCAGCTCTTTGCAGCGCGTCGCTCAAAAAAGTTCAGGCGCAACAGTGTTTGGCTACCATGTATCTAACCCACAAGCCTATGGTGTGGTTGATTTTGATGGCTCTGGTAAAGCGGTATCGGTAGAAGAAAAACCCAGCAAACCTAAATCAAACTACGCAATCCCCGGCGTTTACTTCTTCGACAATAAGGTTGTTGAATTAGCGAAGACAGTTACCCCTTCCTCTAGGGGGGAGCTAGAAATAACGGATTTAATTCATTTGTATCTCGAGCGCGGGGAATTAGATGTAGAAATCATGGGGCGAGGCACTGCTTGGCTTGATACTGGTACGCTTGACGACCTGTTAGACGCGGCCAACTTTGTTCGCTCTATTGAAAAAAGGCAAGGGTTAAAAATTAGTTGCCCTGAAGAAATTGTCTATCGAATGGGCTATATCGATAGCGAGCAGCTAAGACGCTTAGCACAACCATTACAAAAGTCTGGCTACGGTCAGTACTTGTTAGATGTATTAGAACAATCTTACTTTAGCGCTGCAAAAAATGAAGTTTATTGATACAGAAATTGAAGATGTAAAAGTAATTGAGCCTGTCGTTTTTGGCGATGAACGAGGTTTTTTTATGGAAACCTTTAGGGCGGATTTGTTTGCGCTTAATTGTGGCCAAACTGAGTTTGTTCAGGAAAACCATAGTAAGTCGACAAAAGGGGTGCTAAGGGGCCTACATTACCAGACTCAAAATACCCAAGGAAAACTTGTTCGGGTCACACAAGGTGAAGTGTTTGATGTAGCAGTCGATTTGCGAATAAATTCTAAAACTTTTGGTAAATGGGTTGGAGTTAATTTATCTGACACAAACAAGCGACAGCTATGGATACCAGAAGGTTTTGCGCATGGTTTTTATGTGTTAAGTGAGACGGCAGAGTTTGCGTATAAATGTACAGATACTTATAACCCTAATGCTGAAGTATCGATTAGCTGGGATGACCCCGATGTTGCCATTGATTGGCCGATTTTAGATAACTTACCAGTTCAGTTATCAGGTAAAGATTTAGCCGGGATTAGTTTTACCAATGCACCAAAATTCGATGACTGACACTATTAAAGTTCTAATTACCGGTAAAGGCGGGCAATTAGCAACCGAGCTAATTAAAGTATTCCCTAACAAATTCGACGTAGTTGCTTTGTCGTCCCACGAGCTCGATATTGTTGATGCAGAGTCTGTTGAACGTTCAATTGCTGCTGTTAAACCTGCCATTGTAATTAATGCAGCCGCTTATACTGCGGTAGATAAAGCTGAAGACAATCAGCAACGGGCTTTTGATGTAAATTATTTGGGCAGTGAACACTTAGCTCATGCATGTAAGGTTGCTGGTTGCAGCTTGATACATGTTTCAACAGACTTTGTATTTGATGGTAAAAAGGCGATGCCTTATCTTGTTGATGATGCGCCAAATCCTATCAACGTTTATGGTGCATCAAAACTGCGAGGTGAGCGGGCTATTACCAATGTGCTTGAGGATGCTGTTGTGATTCGCACAGCTTGGGTTTATTCCTGTAGTGGGAATAACTTTGTAAAAACCATGCTTTCGTTGATGCAAAATAAGCCTGAGTTAAGCGTGATATGTGATCAAATAGGTACGCCAACCTGGGCTAATGGTTTGGCTCAGTTTATTTGGCAAATAGCTTCAAAGTATGGCGAGAGCGAACGCCAATCACTTGTAGCAAAGCCAACTACATATCATTGGACTGATGCAGGAATAGCTTCTTGGTATGATTTTGCTGTCGCAATAAGGGATTTAGGCATAGAAAAAGGGATTCTGAAGCAGGCGACCCTTATTAACCCAATTACTGCGAATCAGTATCCTTTGCCAGCTAAAAGGCCTAGTTATAGCGTGCTGGACAAGACAGAAACAGAACGCTTGACTGGGTTTAAGACCATACATTGGCGACAACAGCTTGATTGCATGCTGGATGAATATACCGAACAATAGTTAATAGTCAGCAGGCTAAACGTAAATTAAGGTTAAAGCAAACTAAGTCAAAATCAGGTTAAGAAAATAATTAATGGAAAAGAGAAATATACTTGTCACAGGTGGCGCAGGGTTTATTGGAAGTAACTTTGTACACTATTGGCTACGTAAAAATCCGCAAGATAAACTCATTGTTTTAGACGCGTTAACCTATGCTGGCAACCTCAATAATTTGAGTCATATCGACTGTGATAATTTTATCTTTGTTAAAGGTGACATTAACGATACCAACTTAGTGGAACAGTTAATATTAGATCATCAGATTAATACCATAGTGCATTTTGCTGCTGAGTCTCACGTTGATCGCTCAATTTTCGGGCCTGATGCCTTTATCGAAACCAATATTTTAGGTACACATAGTTTGCTCAAAGCAGCAAAAAAAATCTGGATCGATGTACCACAGCAAAATGGCAACCCAGTTAAGTCACACCGTTTTCATCACGTGAGCACTGATGAAGTATATGGTTCGTTAAAAAAAGAGGCACCTGGTTTTACTGAGAAGCATGCTTACGAGCCTAACTCACCCTATTCAGCCTCAAAGGCTGCGTCTGATCACCTTGTTAGGGCTTACCATCATACGTATGGTCTTGAAGTGACGACATCTAATTGTTCCAATAATTATGGTCCGTTTCACTTTCCTGAAAAGTTAATTCCACTGGTGATTACCAATATTTTGCAAAATAAAGCATTGCCTATATACGGAGACGGTTTACAGATCCGTGATTGGTTATTTGTAGAAGACCATGCTCGAGCTATTGAGCTTGTTCTTGATAAAGGCGATGTTGGAGAAACCTATAATATTGGTGGTAATAATGAATGGGCAAATATCGATATTGTAAAACTAATTTGTGATAGAGTTAACGCTCGGTTTAGCCACAATCCTAGTCTTGCTCATAAATTCCCTAACGCACTAGAAGCAATTAAAGGAAGTAGTGAAAATCTAATCTCCTATGTTACTGATAGAGCAGGGCATGACAGACGATATGCAATTGATGCTCAAAAAGTGCAGGATGAACTTGGCTTTGAACCTGAGCATACATTCGAAACTGGTTTTGACAAAACGTTAGATTGGTTTTTAGAAAATACTTTATGGTGGCAGCAAATACTTGATGGAAGCTATCAAGGTAATACTTAATCGGAAGGAATTCATGAAATTAACTCCAATAGTCATGGCAGGTGGTTCAGGAACTCGACTATGGCCTTTGAGTCGTTCACGATTTCCAAAGCAGTTCTTAAAGATAGCATCAAGTGTCAGTATGTTGCAGCAAACGGTGAAACGTACAGTAAACCTGTCATCCGAAGATTGTATGTTGTTGTGTAACGAAGAGCATAGGTTTTTAGTTGCCGAGCAACTTAGAGAGCTTAATTATCAAAATGGCCGCATTATGCTGGAGCCTGCTGGTCGCAATACCGCCCCTGCAATTGCATTAGCAGCATTTGATATTGCCGAAAAAGATGGCGATGCTTTGATGATGGTGATGGCGGCCGATCATGTTATCGAAAATCAGTCAGCGTTTGAAAAAGCTATTCTTAATGCCATTCCGTTAGCTGGAGATAATAAGTTAGTGACCTTTGGTATTGTGGCAAACTCGCCAGAAACAGGTTATGGCTATATCAAGCGTGGCAAAATGTTATCTGATGATGCTTTTGAGGTTGAACGTTTTGTAGAAAAACCAAATTTAGCTACCGCAGAAGATTATCTAGAATCAGGTGAATACTACTGGAATAGTGGTATGTTTATGTTCAAAGCAAGTGTCTACCTTGAAGCTTTGAAAACAAACGCTCCAGAAATTTTCCAAGCCTGTGAAGCAGCTTATAAAGCAAAGAGTGAAGACTTTGACTTTATTCGTGCTGGTAAGCAAGAGTTTCTTCAGTCGCCTGATGACTCCATTGATTATGCCATTATGGAACATACAACTGACGCGGTTGTTGTCCCTATGGATGCGGGGTGGAGTGATGTTGGATCATGGTCAGCCCTTTGGGAAATCGATAAAAAAGATGGCAACGGCAACGCGACTAATGGTGATGTTATTTTACATAACACATCTGACTGTTTAGTTCATGCAACCAGCCGTTTAGTCTCTACTGTGGGCTTAAAAGACGTGGTTATCGTTGAAACTAAAGATGCAGTGTTGGCCGCGCATAAAGATCAGGTTCAAGATGTTAAAGAAATCGTCTCCAAGCTAAAAGCTGATGAACGCACGGAGTTTAAACATCACCGCGAAGTATACCGCCCATGGGGATATTATGACTCGATTGATTGTGGTGAGCGTTACCAAGTTAAGCGCATTACAGTCAAACCTGGGGCTAAACTATCAGTACAGATGCATCATCACCGTGCTGAGCATTGGATTGTAGTATCAGGTACCGCAAAAGTGACTAATGGAGATAAAGACATACTCCTCACTGAAAACCAATCAACTTATATCCCAGTTGGTGTAGTTCATGCCTTAGAAAATCCTGGTAAGGTAGATTTAGAGTTGATTGAAGTTCAGTCTGGCAGCTATTTAGGCGAAGACGACATAGTACGTTTTGAAGACCGCTACGGTAGAGTTAAGGGTTAAATAATGGCGATGTTAAATACTCAGACTGTATTGCAAAGCTCTAATATCGCTTTTGGTACCAGTGGCGCAAGAGGGCTTGTTACCGATTTTTCTAATGAGGTATGTTCGGCGTTTACCCACGCGTTTATTGACGTTATGCAAGCTGAAAATAAACTAGACAAAATAGCAATCGGCATTGATAACCGCCCTAGCAGTTATCAGATGGCTATGGCTTGTGCTAGTGCAGCTGTAAAGGCTGGGGTTAAGGTTGACTTTCATGGCGTATTGCCAACACCTGCATTAGCTTTTTTTGCGTTAGAGCAAGCTATTCCATGCATAATGGTTACTGGCAGCCATATTCCATTTGACCGAAATGGTCTAAAGTTTTATCGCCCAGATGGTGAGATAACTAAGGCCGATGAACTGGCAATATTATCTGTCGATAAAGGCTTTGATTTGGTTAATGAATTACCAAAGCTTGAAGTGGATAGTAGAGCTGTAGATGCGTACATTAATCGCTATTCGAGCCTATTTGACGGCGAGCAACCGCTTGCTAATAAACGCATAGGTATATATGAACACTCTAGTGCAGGAAGAGATATTTACCGTGACATTTTTGAGCGTCTAGGCGCTGAGGTTATCTCATTAGGCAGGACTGACACTTTTGTCCCTATTGATACTGAAGCGGTTGCAGAAGAAGACATTCAGCGAGCAAAATCATGGTCTGATGAACATAAGCTTGATGCTATTTTTTCTACAGATGGCGATGGCGATCGCCCATTAGTTGCCGATGGAAGCGGCAACTGGCTGCGAGGTGACTTGCTAGGACTTTTGTGTGCGGACTTGCTAAACATAGAAGCACTAGCCGTGCCTGTTAGTTGTAATACAGCTATAGAGTTATCCCAAGCATTTTACTGGGTATCTCGCACTCGTATTGGTTCGCCATATGTTATTGCACAGTTTTCTGAACTTTCAAAAGATTACGTATCTGTGGCGGGATTTGAAGCTAACGGCGGGTTCATGTTGGGCAGTAACATAAAGGTTAACAACAAGCTTTTAAAAGCGTTACCTACAAGGGATGCCGTATTACCTGCTTTGATTGTTTTGGCCGCATCAGCTAAAGCTCCTATTGCCGAGATGCTTAATCGCTTACCTTCTCGCTATACCGCCAGCGATCGAATCAAGAACTTTGAAACTCAACGCAGCAAAGTGTTACTCCAATCTGCAGAGCAAAAACCACAAGCATTGCTAGATGCTCTTGAAATTGATCAACAAGTCGTAAATACAGATAACACTGATGGTTTACGGATGTCGCTTAATAGTGGTGATGTGGTCCATTTGAGGCCTTCAGGCAATGCGCCTGAATTACGCTGCTATGCAGAATCTATGTGTGAAGACAATGCTAAGCTTCTAGTTAAAAATACTCTGGACGCAATTGTTAACATAAAAATATAACGACAAGGTTAATTATGGAATCGGTTTTAGTTATTAGTTTCATTGAGCGGGAATGTACGCAAGCAATTAGTACAAGCTTGAATTCAAAATGTGAAGTCAACTTTATTTACTGTTCGGCTCCTACTTCTGAGGTACACCTAGCTGCTCAAAAGGCGAGTAAAATACTTGCTATTAGCTGTGTTCCTGAACGTTATGTTGCTAAGTACTTGAGTGAAGAGCTAGCTGAAGAGTGTAATGACTTAAGCTCTAAAGTTGAAACATTGACTGAGCGATGGTCCACAGTATCTAATGCCTTCGTTGAGATTGTCGTCAAGCATAGAAGTAAGACCTTTGTAATTGATGAAGGTATATTGCAATCTCCTGATGAGACTTCAGTTGACTGCATTGAACAATTCTTTGGTGGGAAAGTTGATATATCCAATTGGGGCGATAACGGGTGCCAGCCTACAGCATTGTTAGCCTCAATGGGATTGCTTGGTGCTGAACATCACGCTCATGTCGAGTATGAAGAACTAATAGCCATCGCTAACGTTCGTCAGAGTGTTGGGGATTTTAACGCTAGAATTGAACAGGTAACTAAACTAGCCAGTTTATTCAATCGAGGGTTAGAAGAACAAATATCACTCCTTGAACAGCAAAACGTTGACAATGAAACTGGACTTGAGAAATTAGCTTCTGACAATGAATTATTGCTATTACAAGTTCACCAGTTACAAGAAGAGCTTAAACAGGCCTTTATTGAGCTACAGCAAAGCCAAGAACTGAATTCTGAAAATAAAGCAGAGCTAGCCGAGCGAGATAATCAACTTCAAAGTGCCAATAGGAGCAATTGTGAGCTAAAAAGAGATTTCCAAGATTTACAACAAAAACTTGATGAAATTAATACTGAATTAAATGCTTCTCAAGCAGAGCAAGAGCTTACTATATTGCAGGTTCATCAGTTGCAAGAAGAGCTTGAGCAATCCTTTGTAGAACTGAAACAGAGCAAAGTTGAAAATCAGGCGTTTGAAGCTCGCATTGTGGAACTACAAAACTTCGAGTCTGAATGTAATGCGCATTTACAGAAAATTGAGCACTTAAATCAGCAATTGTTGGATTCAAGTATTGGCTCATCAGGACAGAATGATGATCTTGAATTAACTCTATTACAGGTGCATCAACTACAAGAAGAGCTTGAACAAACTCATCTTAGCTTAGAAGATACGAAGCAACTGAATCAAGACTTAAAGTCAACAGTTAATCAGCTTAATGACCGTGAGTTAAAAGGTACTGCACAAAACCAGCAGATTGACCTTTTGCAGCAAGAACTTAAGCAGGTAAAAGCTACGCTTCAGGATATGACGTCTGACAATGAGCTTTCTATACTACAAATTCATCAGTTACAAGAAGAGTTAGAATTCTATTATCTCAAACTAACTGAAGCGGAAGCTAAGATGAAGGAGCTGGAACCTGTTCAGTATTTCTCTGATATTCCGCCAACAACACTGGCTCTACTCGGTTCGTTACATTCGCCTGTAGCAGACTTTAAATAAATATATAAACAATGACTCAAATTTTTGCACACAGGTTAATCGTTGCAGACCCAGGGTTAACCTCGGTAAGTGGTCATCACGCTGCAGTACTCGATGTGTTGAACTGTGAAGCCTTGCTTGAACAAAATGTAAAGGTTGAAGTGTGGCATAGCAAGGGTGCAGATGAAACAGTAACCAAGCTTGTTGAAGATAAAAAGGCTGC
Source organism: Shewanella sp. WXL01 (assembly GCF_012263345.1). Classification (NCBI taxonomy): domain Bacteria; kingdom Pseudomonadati; phylum Pseudomonadota; class Gammaproteobacteria; order Alteromonadales; family Shewanellaceae; genus Shewanella; species Shewanella sp. WXL01. The sequence continues at coordinate 116,474 of NZ_JAAIKQ010000002.1, forward strand.
ATCGAAACAGTTTTTCAGTGCAGCTTTTTATAACTATATTTTTGAGCCTGCAAGGTTGAAGGATCAGCAACGCCAAATAAAGACACTCGTGTCTGAATACCAAACCTTGCTGTTGTTGAGTGGTGACAGTGGTCGCAATAGCGTGTTGTTTCATACCATGGACTGGTATCACTTATGGGCGTTATCACTTGCTGCTAAGTGGGCGTTTAAAGCAAGTGGTAAGTTGCCAAACATTATACTTTTACTCATGTTTAATCCACTTAATCAAACGAGTAAGTATCATACGGCACCATTGTATGGCATAGCATGTAAAGTATTAAGTGGTTTTGAACAAGTAAAAATATTTGCAGGTGATTATGAAACCTCAATTGAGGTTTCGAGTTTAATCGGAGTAGATAGATTACCTTTACACCCTTGTTTGGTTGTAAGTGACGTTAATGTAGCATCGATTGAAAGTTATACTTCTAAGAGCAAGTCGTTATTGTTATATTGTGGCGATGCTAAGGCAAATAAGGGATTTAATGAGCTACCACACCTATTAGAGCAGCTAATTGGAAGAGTATCCAGTATCGACTCAGGCGAGATAGAGTTAGTGATTCATTACACTAACTTGAGTAGCGATATTGAACTTCAGGAAACCGAGCAAAAGCTCGACCAGATAGCCTACAAATTTGATAAGTTAAGGCTGATAAAAGGCTTTATACCTGAGGCTCAAATGGCCACACTGATTAGCTCAAGCTCAGCTATGTTGATGAACTATGATGAAAAAGTATACCAGCATAAAAGCTCCGGTATGGTTTGGTTAGCCGCTATCTATAATACACCTTTGATATGCTTAACCGACACTTGGGTGAACAGAGAAGCAGCCAGACTAGGATTGTCTCACATTCACACTCAACCGTTCTTACTACATCAAGCAATTGAAGGTATGTTCGGTTCGGGTGTTATGCCCAGCCGCTATTATAAAAATATCTTTAGACCTTTTAGCTGCTGGTTATCTAATCAGTTATAGAATATATCGAGAAATGGACTACAAAATAGTGGACACTGTAACAAGTTTAGCTAGCATTATTAACTCTAACATCCTCAGTAAAAATAATAAGAAACTTGGACATATTTTTTGGCTTGGTGCAGGTGCAGCTAAAGATACTAATTCGCTCATTCACTTAAACCCTGAATCATTAGTGCTTGTCGATGCGTTACCTGAGTTGACCAACAAGTTAAAGCGCAAATACTCGAAGTATGGCAATGTTGTAGTGATAAACGACATCATTAGCGCCGATGGTTCACCAACTTCTTTCTTTTCATGTAAACCCACAAAGTTCTCTGGGCTAAGTCTGCCAGTAGACTTAAATAAGTTATACCCAAATGCATTGATCAGTGAGCTACAAGGCTTATCGACTAAGAATATCAGTGACTTAATCAATAGTTACTCGTTAGAACAAGCTAAAGCAAATGTATTGATACTTGATTTAGGTACAGAACAACAAAAAATATTCGAGACCCTCGATGAACAGTTAATTGCTAAATTTGAATGCATAATACTGTCGCAAGCTGAAGTATTAATTGAAAGCAGCACTAAGCAACATTTACTAGATGGTGGGTTTGAAGCGAAGCAAGTTGGCAATAAATTCGTCGCAGTAAAAGATGAAACACGAATTAAAGTTAGAGAGCTGACACAAGCATTAAAGCTAGCTAACAGTAAAGTAGAATCTTTGACATTAGACAATAAGTCTGTAACTCAAACACAAACAGAGTTACAGCAGGCTTATGAGCGTTCGTTGGAGCAAATAGCAAAGCTTGAACGTACTAATTCAGACTTAAAGCAAGACATTTTTGATTTGAAGTCAATCAATGAGAATGCTGTAACGATAACAGCGCAAATTGAGTCAGAAAAACAACAGCTTCATGATGAACTAAGCGCTGAGGTGACAGTGCTTAAGTCAGCTAATCAGCAGTTACAACAAGAAAAGCAAAGTTATAACCAGGAATACGAGAAACTAAAGATTGAGCTTTGCAACAAATCTAGCCTTTTTGAAGAGCAGATTAAATCTGAAAAAGCTAAACAGCAAGAACTAAGTACAGAACTCACCAAAGTAAAATCTTCTAATAAGCAGTTGTCGCAAGATAAGCAAAGTTCTAACCAGGAACGCGAGAAATTACAGGTTGAACTTAATAACAAATCTAACCTACTTGAAGGACAGCATAAAGCCGAAAAAGCTAAGCAACAACAAATAAGCGCAGAACTCGCAGACTCCAAATCAATGAATCAGCAGTTGCAGAATGACAATGAGGTCCTGGCAGAGCAACGAGATAAGCTTAAAATAGAGCTGGCAGAAAAAAATACTATTAATGAAAAGCAATTGGTTGAGCTTTCTTCGATTCAAGCTCAACTTGAGTCCGCTTTAGTCAGCAACTCAGAACTGGAGTCAAATGCTGAAAAAATATCTAAGCAGTGTGTATCGCTTGAAAATAAGAACACATCTATTTTAAAGGATGCTGAAGAGTTATCAAACCAAGTAGCTTCTTTAAAAACACAATTGGCAGACTCAAATGCAAAAGAAAAGTACTATAACGATAAGTGTAAACATCTAGAAAACAATGAGCTGGCTACAGGAATTGAGATTAGTAGTTTAGAAAAGCAGATCGAACTGATAGCAAGAATATTAAAATAAGATATGGAAAAATTTGAACCGAGAAAGTATTTGGATGTCGGTACGCTTATAACCGGTGTTGATATATTGCATTTTGATAATGCTGTGGACTCAATATATATTCGAAAGCTACAGTCAAATTGGCTATTGGGGAACTGGGAAAAGATCTTACCATTAATTGAGTCTGATGAGACTGAGCTTTGTGATTTTGCTAAGTTGATTAAGCTTGCTGTGCTGCAACAGGTTGGAGACTTTGAAGAATTTAGTGAACAGCTTAATTTAACGGTAGAATTGATAAAAAACAGTGATGTTACAAAAGAGCTTGTTTGTGACATATTGTTGTCGGGGTTATATTGTCGCTTAGCCCGGGTTCACTTGTTAAAGGGCGATGGTGAAAGGGCTAAGCAGATATTTAGGCAAAGTATAGTCGCTCTTGGTGTTACTTCTGATATCGATGAGATAACATTTGTCAGATATATGGGAGAGTGTAAAAGGGTTAGCAGGGAGCAACATAATCCAAGTGGCTTGTCTTTGATAAGCTCCAAGCCAATTAGCTATCCAAATGTAACTGATTTAATCGCAGAGAATAATAAGTTAAGCCTGATAGTTAATACCTATATATCAAATACAAAATACAAAGCGGCAAGTAAGCTTGATGCTCTTATTGATATTCGCAGCAAACAATCTCAAAACGTGATAGTCGTTGCTGGTATGAGGCACTCAGGTTCTACTGCATTGTTTAATATCATTCGAATTGCACACGAATTATCTGGAGTACCTTTATTGTCGGATTATTCGGAAAAACCATCGTGTAAAGAGGTTTTGGAAGATGAACGTAATAGTTTATTAATTAAAACTCACGAATTTAGGGACGATATTGCTACGCGTTCTAGCTATATATTTACTACGCGTAGGGATTTAAGGGACAGTGTAGCGTCGGCTAAACGTAGGGACTTTCCAATGCTTCAAAAGGTTGGGGGGGTGTTAGAGTATGCTAAGTATAATCGATCACTACATGCGGTTTGGGACGATCTATCAAATTTTGAATTCATTTACGAAGAATTCATGCAGGCTCCAAGTCGAGTAATTGCAAGAATTGTTGAGGTATTGGGGTTTGATGAAAAAATTGCAAGTGAAGTATTTTCTCGTGTAACGAATCTTCCAACAAATGACTATCATACGACTTTATTATCCAGTACACATATAACTGATCCAGAACGCAAGCTTAGTTATAGAACCACGCTTGATGATAAAAGTATATCCACGATCAATAAGCAGCATCTTTTATGGCTACGGAAATACGGTTATGAATAATGTTGAACGGTATCATAATCGTCATGAAGGCGAAAGCGCTGTTATTGTATGTAATGGACCTTCGCTGAATAAAATGGACTTATCATTTTTAAAAAAAAATGTGTGCTTTGGACTAAATAAAATTTATTTAGGATTTAGTCAGTTTCACTTTTACCCTAAATATTACGTGGCTGTGAACGAAAAAGTCCTAAGGCAATCGGAGAACAACATAAAACAGCTTGCATCGGTTAAGTTTCTAAGCAATCGATGTCCAGAGTTATTCAGTGATAATGCACTCACAAGCGTTTTGAGGACTGACAATCCGCGCACAAGGTTTTGTAAAGATATTTCTGAAGGATTAGAAGAGGGCTGGACCGTAACCTTTGCTGCACTTCAAATAGCTTTTTATCTAGGGTTTTCGAAAGTGTTTATTATCGGTATGGATCATGACTTTCAATATCAAGGCGAACCTAACCAAGAGAGTACAATGACTGGAAATGACCCGAATCATTTTCATAAAGATTATTTCGCAGATGGGGTAAAGTGGGATAACCCTGATTTGGTAAAATCTGAAGAGTCTTATCGGCTTGCTAAGGTGATATACGAAGAGCATGGCCGTCAGATTGTAGACGCAACGCTTGATGGGAAGTGTCAAGTATTTGAAAAAATGCATTATAAACAAGCTTTTGGAGCAGATATTGATTAGTTCATTTTCTAAGTTTAAGTGTAGCCTTGGCGAAGGAATCGTCTGGCATCCAGAAACTAACTCAATTTTGTGGGTTGATATTAATCAAAATAAGGTTTTTAAAAAGAGAGTTAATTCGACGTCGATTGAATACGACGCATGTTGGATTCTTGACGAGACGCCAACGGCGGTAATATTGAGTGATTCATCAGATTCAGTTTTACTATTAACAGAAAGAAGATTAGCTAACTTAACCATTAGCTCTGGCGAGCTAAGCACAATTGTAAATTTGTCCTTGCCAGATGGGGTTCGCACAAATGATGCAGGAGTTGGTCCATCTAATACTATTTGGTTTGGAACAATGGAGAGTTCGCCATCTGGAATTAATGGTAATATATACATTATTGACAGTGACTTGGTTGTTCATGACACTGGAATAAAAATGGGGATCCCTAATACGTTCTTATGGGATCAACGCTCAGACCTTGTTTACGTTTCAGATTCCTACGTCAATTCATTGTATGGCGTTCGTTTTAATAAAGGAGCTGCTGACGTCAATAAGATATATTGTGTTGAAGACAGTTCATGTACGCCTGATGGCGGATGCCATATCAATAGCGAATCATTTGTTGTTGCGCATTGGGGAGCCGCTCAATTGAGATGGTTCAACAAGGGAGGGCTTTATAATACATCCGATTTGCCTGTATTACAGCCAACAAACTGCTGCGTCATCAATCAATCCGGATGCACGGAATTATACGTGACTTCTGCCACAGAGGGTTTATCTGAGTTTGAGTTGGATAAATATCCAAAATCTGGTGAGTTGATCAAGATAAAACTCAATAACAAGTTTGAATTACAGGAGCCAATACGTTGGGTGACAAAAAACTAGCCAGTGTCGTTATCAGAACTCTGAATGAACAAAGGTACCTCGAAGAGCTGTTGACGTCTATAAATAATCAACGATGCAGCTTAGTGGATGTGGAAGTTGTTATTGTTGATTCTGGTTCAACCGATAGAACTTTAGATATTGCACGATCGTTTGGGGCTCGAATTACTCATATCAAAAAATCAGAATTTACTTTCGGTCGCTCCCTAAATGTTGGGTGTGAATTTGCCAATGGTAACTTTCTGATATTTGTTAGTGGCCATTGTATTCCAGCATCAAATGAGTGGCTTGATGAGCTCTGTAAACCGTTTTTAGACGGGGTTGCTCAATATAGTTATGGGCGTCAAGTTGGCCGTGATACAACAAAATATTCTGAACAATGTCATTTTAACAAATGGTTTCCAGAATATAGCAAAATCCCCCAAGAAGGTTACTTTTGCAACAACGCTAATGCCGCTGTAACAAAGGATGCATGGTTAAAATACAGGTTTTGCGAGAAACTAACTGGATTAGAAGATATGCATTTGGCTAAGCAGTTGGTAGAGAGTGGTGGGCAAGTTGCCTACGTTGCTACTGCTCCTGTATATCATATTCATGATGAAACCTGGCGACAAGTAAGGACAAGGTATGAACGAGAAGCGTATGCGTTAAAGGAAATCATGCCAGACGTTCACTTTTCATTCATGGACTTTGTCCGTTACTACATTTCTGGTGTTATGAGTGATTGTGCTGCTGCAATACGTGAGAAAACATTTTCGAAGAATTTCAAAGATATTCTTTTCTTTCGTTTCAATCACTATTGGGGAACGTACAAAGGTAATCACGAAGTAAGAAAACTATCTAAACAAAAGAAATTAAATTATTTTTATCCAAAAGATTTAGAGAAAGGTAAATATCATGAAAAAGAAAGTAGTTGCACTGCTACCAATGAAGGCCAATAGCACTCGGGTTAAAGGGAAAAACTTTAGAGATTTTTGTGGTAAGCCACTTTTTAGATGGATTCTTGATAGCTTATTGGCGGTCGAGGCAATTGATAAAGTTATTATCAACACAGATGCGAGAGATATTTTAGCAGAGAATGGTTTAGTTGATACTGACCGAATAATGATTAGAGACCGGAAGCAAGAGATTTGTGGTGACGAAGTGTCAATGAACTCAGTATTAGCAGATGATATTGCTAACATTGAAGCAGATATATATTTAATGACACATACAACAAACCCACTACTTTCGGCTTCTACAATCAAACAGGCATTAGAAAAGTATGAAGAGGCGTTGTTAACCGGTAGAGCTGATTCGCTTTTCACTGTCAATAAAATCCAGACTCGTTTTTATACTGAATCTTGTGAAGCTATAAATCATGACCCTGATAATCTCATACCTACTCAAGACCTTGAGCCTTGGTATGAAGAGAACTCTAATTTGTACTTGTTTAACCGTGATAGTTTTGCGAAAACTAACGCTCGAATAGGTAGCGCACCGACTATGATGGTCTCACCTGCTCTTGAGTGTTCGGACATTGATACCCCTGATGATTGGGATAGAGCGGTTGTTATGACACATTACATGTTGGATAAAGGCTTAATTGAAGTTTAAGGAATAGAGTCGGATGTATAAAGTTTTAGTTACTTGCCCACCAATGTTAGGAATGTTTGGTGAGTTTGTTGAGCCTGCAAAGGAGCTTGGTATCGAGCTCGTTGCCGCTAACACTACTCAAGTTCTTAGTGAACAAGAGCTGATTGAAATTCTTCCTGAATTTGATGGCTGGATTATCGGAGACGATCCTGCTACTGAACAGGTTTTCACTGCCGCAGTTGAGGGGAACTTGAAAGCTGCAGTTAAGTGGGGGATTGGGGTAGACAATGTAGACTTCACAGCGTGTGAAAAACTGGGTATTCCCATTACAAATACGCCTAATATGTTCGGTGGTGAAGTGGCTGACGTTGGTATGTCGCTATTGTTGGCTCTAGCGAGGCAAACTCATTTTATCGATCGTGAAATACGTCAAAACAATGCTTGGCCAAAACCAGCAGGAATGAGCGTATCAGGTAAACATATTGGTGTAGTGGGCTTTGGCGATATTGGAGAGAGTTTTGTTAAAAGGTTGTCAGGGTTTGACGTTACTGCAACCGTATATGATCCAGGTGTTGAAGGTAATAAGGGATATAGTTTCGTCGAACGACAGCCTTTTCCAAATGATATAGGTAAGTGTGACTTCTTAGTGTTCACATGTGCACTTAATCAGCATAATCGCCATATGCTAAATAGTGAGGTTATCGCGGCGATGAAATCAGGCGCTATGGTGGTTAATGTCGCCCGTGGTCCATTAATAGATGAAGCAGCATTAATATCTGCATTGCAAAGCGGCCATTTATACGCGGCAGGTCTTGATGTCTTCGAAGAGGAGCCACTACCTCCATCTTCGCCTTTACGGGATATGCCTCAGTGTATTTTTGGTTCTCACAATGGATCAAATACTAAAGAGGGTGTGCGTAGGGCAACACATAAAGCGCTCGAGGAAATCGCTAACTTTTTAAATCAATTAAGTTAAACAGTGTAGCTAAATATGGAAGTAATCAAAAAATGGGCACTAATTACTGGTGCCCTCGGTGGGATAGGTCAGGCCTTAGTTAAAGAATATGTAAATAAAGGCTTCAGTGTTATCGCTACAGACATAAAACAACCTGTGGGGTCAGTTGAAAACGTTGAATTCATTGAACTAGATCTGGCTGAGCTTGCGAGAAGTGACGAGTACACAAAATCATTTTATAGACGAGTTCAGCAGTTCACTCAGGGGCAGAGTATTTGTGTTTTAGTAAATAATGCAGCCGTGCAAACTCTCGCTCATTCATCGAAGTTGGATCGCAAGCAATGGCAAAGTAGCTTTGATGTTAACCTGACCGCGCCGTTTTTCTTATCACAGTTATTTTTAGATGATTTAGCCAAAAACTCTGGTTCCATAGTAAACATCAGCAGTATACATGCAACGCAAACCAAGAAAGAGTTTGTAGCTTATGCGACAACTAAAGCTGCATTGAGTTCGATGACGAGGAATATGGCTCTTGATTTAGGTGATAAAGTTAGGGTCAATGCTATTGAGCCTGCTGCAATAGCAACAGAAATGTTGAAAGCAGGGTTTGAAGGTAAAGAAGATAAATACAGTCAGTTGGAAGCATACCACCCCATTGGGCGAATCGGCACACCAGAAGAAATTGCAAAGTTGGCAGTTTTTCTCTCATCAGATGACGCTGGATTTGTACAAGGTGCTTGCATTAGTGCGAGTGGCGGGATTAGAGGATGTTTGAGTGACCCAGATTAAAGGAACTGAGTGATGGCTAGGTTGGATTTAGTACGAAAAGCGAATCAATTATTCTTATCAAAGGACTATGAGCAGGCAGAAAGTGCATATATACAGTTATTAGAAAATAATCAAGATATTGACTGTTACGAATTTAATTTGTTCATGTGCAGAAAGAGGTTGGGTAAAAGTGTATCAAGTTATGGGCTCCCTTCTTCCGGGGAAGTTTTAAACGAGGTGTTAAGGCATGGCTCTGTAGAGTTATTTAACTCTAAACCAGAGACAGATATTGTTTTTTTACAGGCTGACAAGTTTGTTTTACCACTAGAAAAGCAAATAGAGAAACTTCTATTTTATATTGCGCCCATGGTAAATCGAGTGGGTAACGTGTATCTATTTGTTCAAGATGCTTCGGTCAAGGGGGGGAGGTTAGAGGCTAGAGACAAGAGGCTTAATGAGATTTACAGTAAAGTTAGTCTATTATCTGTAGCTGAATTTGATAAGGGCTTTGTAGATGATTTAGTTGAAGGAAGTGTTAAATCATATATATTTCATGAAAAGTCAATTCCTGAATCTAGCGTGTTTGATAAAAAATTGCTTCAACTATTATCTAGAAAAAGTGGCAATATTTGGAGAGTGCATGATGATGTCCAGCATCACGGGTCTTTTCTATTGAAGTCCTTATCCGATTATTTTGATTCATTTTGTTATCAACAGCAACTTAAAAACAAGCTGGTAGAACTAAGAGAACGTAATAAACGAGGAGATTGTTATGTCTTTGGTACTGGTCCAAGCTTACGCTATGCTTATTGTATTCCTGAGATAAATGAAAGTGTGGTGATTACATGTAATAGTGTTGTTAGAAACCCCACAATGCTAGAGTTTATGAAGCCAGACATAGTGTGCGCTACCGATCCTATTTTCCACGCAGGCTGGGGAAAGTATGCTGAAGAATTTAGAACGAAACTGCTTGATTCAATGTATGCTCATGATTTCTTTCTTGTGGTTCCGCATCGGGATATACACATTTATTTGAATTATTTACCTGTGGAGTTTCATCATAGAATTGGCTGTTACGAATTTGAGTCAAAGATTGAAACATTAAACTTTGACTTAATCGCCAGTCAAAAAAGTGCGCCTAAACCAAACGTATTAACTAATATCATGCTTCCTATTGCTGCGACTATTGCAAAAACTATATATGTTGGAGGATGTGATGGAAAGAAAGATAGTTCGTCTTACTTTTGGGAACACGATAAATCTTCGCAATTAAATAATCAAATGGAAGATATTAAGGGTGAATTTAAAGGGTTCTTTGATATTAGTTATGATAATTACTACATAGAGCATTGTAATACAGTTAAGTCTCAGTTGGCTGAGTTGAAGCAAAACGGTTACAAGGTTGTAGGTGTTACCCCTAGCTATATTCCAGCTTTATCCGGAGTTCAATGCTTAAATCCGATGGTAGAGAGTTTATCTAGCTGTAGCAAATCAGTGTCAATTGTTATGCCAGCAAGGAATATGGCATCATCAATAGTATCTAGTGTCCATTCTGTATTGAAGTCTGCCAAAAACGCGGAAGAATCATTATCTTTATTTATTATTAATGAGGGGTCAAGTGATGACACTGTATCATTAGTTAATGAAAATTTCGCGCCTGAGATTGAGAACGGTACAATCTATATTGTAAATACAATCGGTTTGGGGGTTTCATGCGCAAGAAATATAGGGGTAGCTTTAAGTGAATCAGAATATATTGGCTTTTTAGATGCAGATGACTTGTTTTCTGAAGACTCGTTAAGGGTTCGTATCAGTTCAATTAGAAATGGTGATGAATCATTAGTTGGTGCCTTTTCAAAAACTAAGCTAGTTGATATTGACTCTAATGAAGTATTGAGTGTTGCAAATGATTTCGGTAAAAATGGGCTATTGTATGGCTTTGAAAGAGTTCACTCCCCGGCTCATATCAGCTCTATACTATATAAATCTGATGCTATCGCCGGTTTAACATTTCCTGTAGGTGTCTCTTACGGGGAGGATTGGTTGTTCCTATCTCGTGTTTTAAGAGGTGGAGGGCAGATAGTTTTTTGTTGTGACTCTCACACAGTATATTCTATTCATGCAGCATCGGTTACTAAGAAATCACCTGAGCAACACATCAGCGCGCTTTATACTATATTGGATACAATCTATAACAAAGATTCCGGCCTAGAAACCATAGGAGCTAAATTTGAGCAAGGCTTGTCGGCCATAGCTCATAAGTCAGTTCCAGAGTATTCTCGAAAAATTACTGAGTTAACTGTTCGTTTAGTTGCGTGTTATTTTGTTAACAAAAAAACAAATGCAAGTTATCACAAGCTGTCATCAATGGTAGGTAAATATCCTTTTAATGTAATGGATACGTGCTTAGCTGAAAACGCAGAGTCCATGAAGGCAACATTTGCGCGAGAAGTTCGACGTTTTTCTGGGAGTCAGATCGTTGAAAAGGATGTTCACGGTTTTTTGAATAGGTCGAAGGTCGCTAAATTTTTACCTTCTTTTACAGAGTTGTATAGATCATGAGTGGTTCATTTGTAGTGATAGGTAATTGCCAAGCTGGGCCAATTGCAGCCATGTTGGATCGTATGCTGCCTTGTTGGACAAAACTTCAGCCAATTCTGGTCCATCTAATTAATGACCAAAACAAAAAGCAATATGCTGAAATTATTAAAAAGGCTGATGTTATTATTCATCAGCCTGTTTCGAATGCATTTGGTGAGTTTAGTACTAACAACTTAAAAAAAATATTTCATAACAAAAAGTTTATATCTTTTCCGGTTTTGTATTTTTCAGGCTACTTTAGTAGCCTGATGTATTTGCGAAAGCCTGGAGGGGGGACGCTCCCCGGAGTTTTAGGCGACTACCATGACTCACGGCTTGTACGTGGTGTTTTGTCGGGACTTTCTAATGAGGAAATTGTTGAGTCTATATCTAAATCAAGCGCTGTAAATGCTCGCACTAAATGTAAAGAGAGTATCGACGTTCTGCGTAAAAGAGAAGAAGAGCTCGATATAAGGGTAAGTAATTATTTAGAATCAGAGTTTTCGAAAAGACAATTATTTTATGTATTTAACCACCCTTCAAATGAGCTTCTTTTAAAAGTTGCACGTTCAGTTATAGATATACTGCAGGAAGTAGAAGTTCACCAGACTTTTGACAAAGAGTACCTCGATGCCTTGGTATGCCCGGCGGATAGTGACTTTATCGCAGAGTTTGGCAGCAAAGAGTGCTTTGGAAGCAATTACTCATGTTTGGTTGATGGACAGCGCTTAACTTATAGTCCCATTGAATATTTTAAAAAGCAAATCGAACAGTATAGAACAACGTTGCAGTTAAAAGAGTTGTATAGTTATGCACTTGAACGAACTAAAGTAATTGGTTATTAATGTGACTTTGGTAAATTAACTGTCGAAGTTGATGACCATTATATTATTTATTGAAATAGCAACGTTGTAGTAGCTCGTAAGAAACTAGAATGTTTTTTAATTTGGCTAAGGTATATTTTGTGAAAAAAGCATTAATAACTGGTATTACTGGGCAAGATGGATCGTATTTAGCTGAATTCTTATTAGCGAAAGGGTATGAAGTTCACGGCATTAAAAGGCGCTCATCATCTTTTAATACCGATCGTATTGATCATATTTATCAGGATCCACATGAAAAGACCTCCAATTTAATTTTACATTATGGAGACCTAACTGACTCCTCATCACTCATCCGTATCATTGGCTTGGTGCTTCCAGATGAGGTTTACAATTTGGCGGCTCAATCTCATGTAGCAGTCAGTTTTGAGCAACCTGAATATACTGCGGACGTAGATGCATTCGGTACAGTTCGTATTCTTGAAGCTATACGACTATTGGGGTTAATTGAAAAAACTCGTTTTTACCAAGCATCTACCTCTGAGTTATATGGGAAAGTAGCGGAAATACCTCAATCTGAAACAACCCCATTTCACCCTCGTAGTCCCTATGCTGTTGCTAAGTTATATGCTTATTGGGCTACCATTAATTATCGAGAAGCGTTTGGGATGTACGCTTGCAATGGAATTTTGTTCAATCATGAATCTCCGCGTCGCGGAGAAACATTTGTTACGCGTAAGATAACCCGAGCAATCGCTAACATAGCTTGTGGTCTAGAGTCTTGTGTTTTCCTTGGTAATATGGATGCCTTGCGTGATTGGGGCCATGCTAAAGATTATGTGCGTATGCAATGGCTCATGTTACAGCAAGAAACAGCAGAAGAATTTGTTATTGCCACTGGAAAGCAAATCTCAGTAAGGGACTTTTTATGTATTTCAGCGAAAACAGCTGGTATTGAATTAGCTTTTATCGGTAAAGGAATAAATGAAGTAGCTGTTGTTAAAAGTGTCAACCCATCGCTGGCCCCAAAGGTGCAAGTAGGAGATGTCATCGTAAGGGTTGATCCACGATACTATCGTCCTGCTGAGGTCGATACATTACTGGGTGATCCTACAAAGGCGAAGCGTAAATTAGGTTGGGAGCCTCGTATTTCTGTTGAAGAGCTTTGTCAGGAGATGACTTTCTCCGACCTTACTGTTGCAAGGAAAAATGCTTTGCTAAAAGAACATGGGTACGACTTTGCTGCACCTTATGAAATTTAGGTGACTTTTGGAAATGTATAACTTTAACAGAATTTATGTTGCAGGGCACAATGGGTTGGTTGGCGCAGCAATTGTCCGTAACCTTCAAAGGCGCGATGACGTTGAGATTATCACAAAATCTCGCGGTGAATTAGACTTAACTGACCAGCGAGCTGTAGCCAACTTTTTTATGACCGAAGACGTTGACCAAGTGTATCTTGCAGCTGCCAAGGTTGGCGGAATTCATGCCAACAACTCTTACCCCGCAGAATTTATTTATGAAAATTTAATGATAGAAAGTAATATTATCCACTCTGCATATCAAAATGGTGTTACCAAGCTATTGTTCTTAGGCTCATCTTGCATTTACCCTAAATTGGCCGAACAGCCCATGCAAGAAACTGCTCTGTTAACAGGTACGCTTGAAGAAACGAACGAGCCTTATGCAATAGCTAAGATCGCTGGAATAAAGCTATGTGAGTCATATAATCGCCAGTATGGGGTTGATTACCGTAGTGTTATGCCAACTAACTTATATGGCCCTAATGATAATTTCCACCCAGATAATTCGCATGTCATTCCAGCATTACTAAGGCGTTTCCATGAAGCTAAGTTACATGGAGATAGGCAGGTAGTAGCCTGGGGGAGCGGTGACCCTATGCGTGAGTTTTTACATGTTGATGATATGGCTGCAGCATCAATTCACGTTATGGAACTGGAAAAAGAAATTTATGACAAGAACACAGCCCCGATGCTTAGCCATATTAACGTTGGTACTGGAGTTGACTGCACTATTCGTGAGTTGGTTGAGACAGTGGCTAAAGTAACTGGTTATAAAGGGGAGATAGTGTGGAATCCGAGCAAACCAGATGGTACGCCACGCAAGCTGATGAATGTTAACCGTATAAAGAGCTTAGGGTGGAGCCACAGTTATTCTTTAGAGGAAGGATTGACTAATACTTACAAGTGGTTTCTAGATAATCAAAGTGTTTTGAGAACTTAGTTTTTCAGCTTATTGTTATATGAATTTGATGGCTCAGGGGCAAAGTTGCATTGACCTTGAGCCTTTAAGTTTAATGTCGTTGTGTTTAAACCTGTAAACTCTAATCTGCTTAATAGTTGTACATCTCTATTATGTCACCATAAAGTTTATCGAACTCTTTAGCTACTTTTGGGGTGAATACATCCTTCCATTGTCCAGGTTGTGGATTCCGGATGTGTTTGATCTTTCCAATTTGCTTAGCTGCGGAGTAGGTTAACGCTAAGTCTTTTGCTGCCTCGACTACTTTATCCGGGTAGGCAAAATGTTTAAGCATGCTAGCTATAGTCGCTTGTTCATTATTCAATATGTTTTCATACTTATACAGTTTTATTCTTGGATCATCTGTAGGCCAGTTTCGCATTGATGTTAAGTGGTTCGCCCTAAATTCCAGTTGAGCAAGTAGCCCATCTTCTAAAGAAAGTGACTCAAGGTATGATGAAAAAGACTTCCCACGACCCAAGTTTTCGGGCACGACGCCATTAACGCCTTTAAAGTCTTTTTCTTGAGGGTTCACTATTTTAGTCCATGGTTCTGCACCGCGTTTATGATAAAAATAGCCTGACACGATGAGATCTCTTGGATCCCTAATAAAGCGCGTTATTCGAGTCTTATGCGGAAGACTGTTCAAATCTAGAGCGTGGTTATTGATAGAGGTGATTTCATATACTCGATTTTCATTGAAAAATTCATCTACATTACTTTTGAAGTGTTTGAATTTTACGCTTTCTTCCGTGTTTAGTAGTTGGTTAAATATCTTTTGTGTGTATGAAGTGAGGCATTTGTGGTAGGAGCAATGTATATTCATTGTTAAAGTATGTTCCTGTCTTGAAAATACTGCCACAACAAAATAAGTCGCGGCAGTCCGATTTTTCCTATTTTTCTATTAAGGACTTAAGTTCGTCAATTTCTCTTCTAAGAGCCTGAACTTCTAATTTCAGTTTTTCGTTGAGAGCTTTAGATGAGGCAAGTGATATACCCACTGCGTCAGCAACATTAATTGTCTTATCGGAGCCCCCGACATTAAACAAGCGCTTAAAGTCTTGTGCCATTGGACCGATATGTACTGTGTTAGTTTTGTCAGATTTGAAGCTCCAGGTCGATATCGGTAGTGCTTCAAGTGTATTTAACAATATACTCGGATTGATAGGATTGATATTATGCTTCTTATTAATATCTGATGTTACGTTAAATGCAGTGGCGTTCATGTCTGAGGTAACTGTTAATTCACCAGTAGCACTAAGGTCAAATATATTTGCACCGGTCCCTTTAATTTTTAACCTACCACTGTCAAATAATCTAAAGTTAGTTGTTCCATCAGTTGCGCCGATGTAAAACGAACCCGTCGTCGAAGAGGTGAGATTATCGTACATGAATTGTCCAATTGTCCAATCAATAGTATCAGCACTGTCGTCAATAAAGTTTACTCTTGAGTCTGACGAAGCGTTGGTGATGTTAATATCACCGTTTCCTAGCAGTAAGTCACCAGATTCAATATCAAGCTTCGCATCAGGAGTTTGATCGCCAATACCTATGTTGCCGCTAGCAGATACAACTAATGCATTGGTCGGTGCGCTTGGCATAATCTTAAATGGTAGTTTTGAACCATTAGTTACATCGCGAACAAAAAAGTTCGTTTCGTTACCGGCAATGTCCCAGGTTTGTGCAGTAAAGCCAGAGCTGCCATCTTGCTCAAGTCTTAAGGTAGGACTATCGCCGTCTACCACTTGAAGTTCCACTACCGGAGTTGATGTACCCAGACCTACACGGCCGCCGTCATCAACGTATATAGCATGGCTCTGAGCACCGGCTTCAATAGTAAAAGGGGTTTTTCCGCCATCAATGTCATCGATTGAAAACTTGTTTAAGCCGCCGTTTGATGAGTCGTTAGCTGTTAGCTGCCAGTCATTACTCGGGAAGCTAGCGCTGTTACTGGTATCTTGAAACTTAATTCTCAGGTTGTTTTCCTTCAAACGAATAGTGTCAAAGCCAAAAGATTCACCATTAACACAATCTTGGCCGATACAAGCACTGCTTGTCACGATTAGATCATCGTTAAAAACCTGATCTGCGAGCGCGTTGTTAGCGACAACGGCAAGCGCTGCAGCAAGTGAAGATTTTACAAAAGTGTTCATATTTATTCCTGTTATAAGACGTTTAACTATTTCAACTACTGCTCTTGAAAATTAGGTTCAATGACTGGGTTTTGTTCGTCGACGGTTACAAACTCACTGTCCACTACATTGAAAAAACCCGTTTTCGTTTGTACTAGGCCTTTATTCCTAGTTGCGCCATCTCTTCCGGTAGACGCATCGCTAATGATTTCAATTTTGCCATTACTAATGTATTGAGCTTTGTAGGAGTAATTTCCTGAGGAGAGAGTACCGAGAGTATCAATGTCTAATTGCAAGTCATCATTGTACAAGTCGACTTGTGTAGTAAAACCATTTGGGCCTGTGATAGTTATCGAAACCTGATCAAATGGGCTGTCAACGGCGAAATCTAATACGGTTTTACTGACCACCACCCCTTGACTGCTTGCGGAAAAAGAGCTTATCGCCATAGCCAGTACGGCAGCACGTAAAGTAGTTTTGTTTTTCATATTATTCTTAAGACTCACAAACTGAGTTGTTATTATGTTGTTAACGGTATTATATACCTTAGTGTTGCTAAATGTAACAGACAACTGGTTTGATGACGGGCGAATCAGTCATATTTGGCAGAAATAATACTTTCGTATGTGACTGTTTTTGATGATTAAGTTGCGCATTTATTAACCAGTGGCACGATTAATGTCTGTCGTTGATAAATATTGCTGCCCATTTTTTTGTATTAGGTGTTATCATTTTGTGAATTAATGTTAATGACTGGCAGGCGAAAAATGCTATTCAAGTATCCTCTTTATTTCCTTACTTTTATTGTCAACTTTATAGTTGTTAGTTCGGCATTTGCCGCTGGCACGGATTTGGTTGTTTCCGGAAGTTTTAGCAGTACTAGCGTTAGCTCGGGCAATAACTCGAAGTTAACCTATACCTTGACCAATAACTCAGTGGATACCAATGCAAGTTCTGTTCAATTTGATGTAGGTTTGCCTAGTGGTTTGACGATTTCTGATCCAGTAGGCGCTAGTGTTAGCTGTTTATCAGGAACTCACAATTTATCTGCAGGTGCGAACTCTGTGAGTTTTTCCGGATTCGAGCTAAATTTTGGGCAAACCTGCGAAGTGTCATTTTCAATTACCGCCCAGTCAGCCACACCGCAATCATTTAACGTTGCGACGAGTGGATTCCAATCTAGTCTTGGGGCAGCCACAGATATCTCGACAAGCCTTGCGGTAACTACTGACACGGTATCAGCCAGTTTGAGTTTTGTTGAGAGCCAAATCCCCTTTCAGGAGACGGCAAACCTAGAGCTTATCTTTACCAACAATAACGCGGGTTTTGCCTATGGTTTAACAGGCTCTTTAACACTTCCCGCTGGATTAACGTTTGAAGATAATATTAGCCAAAGTAATTGTGGGGCGCACTTAACTGTTACCAAAACAGGTGATGACACAGTTAATCTAAGCTCGTTCAATCTAAATAACCAAATAGTAGCTTTTGTAAATGGCTTGAATGATCAGTGTATTGTTTCAATGCCCGTGACTGGCAACTTGCCAGGCGATTACGAAGTTGCGACAGGAGATTTATCTTATACTGGAACTTCGGTGAAAATTGGTCAGGCTGCTACGTCGCTAACGGTGGATAGCATTGGTTTTGTTAATGCTAAATTTAACCCTAAGTTAGTTCAGCCTGGTGATACAACGTCACTAGATATTGAGATTACTAACTTTGATCGCTCAAACCAAGCAAATAGCATTGTATTTGTATCTGATTTTGATGCCACTTTGTCAGGGCTTATCGCTACAGGACTTCCAATAAATGATGTGTGTGGTGCTGGTTCTACCATCACAGGAAGTAGCAGCGCCAGTTTAAATGCTGGTTCGTTAGACGGAGGACAAAAGTGTAGTTTCTCTATTCCCGTTACAGTTCCTAGTAATGCTAGCAATGGCACATACAATCATGTTATCACTTCGATTAGCTCTTCATTGCAAGCGTATCCTGACACTTCAAGCAAACTAATTGTTACCAACGCTCCCACTGTGACAATGGATATCGTCGAAACAGACATTGCCGCTGGTGAGCAAATTACGCTGCGTTATACCGTTACTAACATTGATTCAGTCAACGCGGCAACCGGAATAAGTTTTGATACATTTATTGGCTCGCCTGCCGTTGCAACTATTACCACACTGCCCGGAGATAACTATTGTCAAAGTACAGGAGCGAGCAGTCAAATTTCTCCTTCTACGGATTTATTTGCTGCTAGCTACTCTGCGATGGATTTAGCGGCGGGGCAGTCATGTACTTTTGATTTATTGGTGACTCTTAATGCAGATGCAAACGCCGGGCAGCAAACGTTTTATAGCGAGTCAGTGTCTGCAACAATCAATAGTAATTTGGTCACGGGATTAGACGTATCTGCATCTGCAATTTTTGATATCAACACTGCGCCAACTGTGTCGTTATCATTGAATGATACTACTTTGTTGCCGGGAGACAGCGCTAATTTAATTGTTAAGTTGGATCACAGTGCTAACAATAGCTTAGCGGCAGATAATATTGGCTTATCGATTGATCTTGATTCAGCTTTTACAGGATTGGTTGCGACAGGTTTACCTCTTGCTGATGTGTGTGGTAGTGGTTCGAGTTTAATTGGAACAAGCATAGTCAGTTTAAGCTCCGCTTCACTAGCCGCGGGAGAGTCTTGTGAGTTTAGTATCCCTGTTCAGTTGCCAGCGGATCAAGTAGGGGCTGTTACTGTAACTAGCTCAAATGTCTCTGCACGGCTTGGCGCAAAAACAATAACCTCTCTTGCATCAAGTACTAGCTTTTCAGTTTCAGGGTTAGCGTTTACTAAATCAATTTCTCCAACTAGTCTGCGACTCGATAACGCGAGTAAAACAGTAGATGTTACCTACCTGATCACTAATCAAGCTGGAGCTGGTGATGCAACAGCGGGTTTTTTAGTCGACAACATTAGTTCGTTCATCTCAGGAGCTCAAGTAACCAGCGCTGCTTTAAGTGGTTTTTGTGGAGCGGGCAGTACGACTAGTGGTACATCAGCATTAATAGCCACAGGAATAGAGGTTGCTGAAGGCGGTCAGTGCTCATTCTCGGTTCAAGTGACAATTCCTGGTAGCACAGCGCCTGCGACATACAATAGTGGCTTGTCTAATTTTACCGCGACGGTAAATTCTGCAAGTCAAACAGTTACGTCGAATGCTTTTTCTTTGTCGGTAGAAAAGTTAACTGTGTCTTTAGATATCGATGTTACTAGCCCAACATCTGAGAGTTTAGTGAATCTATCAATAGCATTTTCATCACCTGTATCAGGATTTGATGCTAGTGATATTACTTTGGTTAACGCAACGAAAGGGGCATTTACGGGAGCTGATGCGAATTACACTTTAGAAGTCATCCCTACGTTAGACGGCGACGTGACCATTCAATTACCTGCTGGCATGGCGCTTGATGTTGCTGATGCAAGTATTTCAAACGAAGCAGCTTCAGATTTAGTATTTAACTATCAGTCGGTTGCTCCAGCTCCAACGCCAAGTATTGCTATAGGTTCGCCTTCTGCTTTGCTCACTAGCTCGCAAAACGTAAGCTATTCAGTTCAATATACCGATGTCGAGCAGGTTAATCTGCTAGCATCTGATATTACTTTAAACACCACTGGTACGGCTAACGCTTCAATTGCAATTGTCAATGGTGACTCTAGCAATCCTACCGTCGAGTTAAGTGGTTTCACTGGTGATGGTACATTAGGAGTGAGTATCGCTGAAGGAACTGCACGTTATAGCGTTAATTTGGCACCGTCAGCTGGGCCGTCTAGCGTATTTGCAGTAGATACTCGAAAGCCGAATGTCGCGATAAGTGCAACAAATAATCAATCAAGTTCTTTTACGATGTCAATCGTGTTTGACGAGAATGTCACAGGCTTAGAACTTAGCGATATCAATGTGACGAATGGTTCGGTTTCGAATCTAGTCGCGTTAGATGCCAAGAATTATCAAGTTACCGTAGAGGCCGCGGGTGAAGTACAGATCTCTCTATCAATTGGTAGCGATTCGGTTGTAGATCAGGCTGGCAACGGCAACACCGCTTCGATATTGTTGCAAGTGGATTATGATGATGTTCAACCTGATGTCGTAATCGGGGGGCCATCTGGTGTAGTGTTGGGCGCCTTTACAAGTACAATTGCATTCAGTGAAGCTGTTACAGGGTTTACTCTATCTGATATCGCTGCAACTAATGCTAGCTTATCAAACTTTACTTCAATCAATTCTGCTTCCTATTCAGTGCTGGTAACGCCGTTGACTCAAAATCAGGTGTCATTGGATATTGCTAGTAATGTCGCGACAGATTCGTTTTCGAATAGCAATACAGCAGCCACCACCTATAGCGTTATATATGATATTAATGATGCGCCAGTGATTTCAGGTACGCCTGCAACATCAGTCAATGAAGACAGTGCTTATAGCTTTACCCCAAGTGCCAGCGATGACGATGTGAGTGACACCTTAACCTTTAGCATTGCCAACAAGCCAAGTTGGGCCACGTTCAATACTGCTAATGGTCAGCTATCAGGCACGCCAACTAATGCGGATGTGGGTACCACTGCCGGTATCGTGATTTCGGTGAACGATGGCACAGTCACAACAAGTTTAAGCGCCTTTAG
>NZ_JAAIKQ010000002.1:137922-591306 GCF_012263345.1 Shewanella sp. WXL01
ACAGCTAACGGTCAGCTATCAGGCACGCCAACTAATGCGGACGTGGGTACCACTGCCGGTATCGTGATTTCAGTGAATGATGGCACAGTCACCTCAAGTCTAAGCGCCTTTAGCTTAACGGTGACTAACACCAATGACGCACCAGTGATTTCAGGTACGCCTGCCACTTCAGTTAATGAAGACAGTGCTTATAGCTTTACCCCAAGCGCCAGCGATGACGATGTGAGTGACACCTTAACCTTTAGCATTGTCAACAAGCCAAGTTGGGCAACCTTCAGCAGCGCTAATGGTCAGCTATCAGGCACGCCAACTAATGCGGATGTGGGGGTTACTGAAGGGATTGTTATTTCAGTGTCAGATGGTACCGAATCATCAAGTTTGAACGCGTTTGATCTGACAGTAGCCAACACTAATGACGCACCGGTGATCTCTGGAACACCTAGTTTGAGTGTTGATCAAGGAGACTATTATCGCTTTGAGCCTGTAGTTACCGATGAAGACGTTGACGATGAGTTGCAGTTTAGTATTCAGGGGAAACCTAGCTGGGCCAACTTTGATACGGTATCTGGTGTCATCTCTGGTACGCCAGAAAACCAAGATGTTGGTATTTATAACGACATTTTACTCTCAGTAAATGACGGAACCATTCAAGTTGACATGGCAAGTTTCAGTATTGAAGTTATTAATGTTAATGATGTTCCTGAGTTTGTCTCTGAGCCCGTGCTAACCGCGCAAGCTTTAGTGAATTACGTTTATCAGATTGAGATAAACGATATTGATGCCGATGCTCAGCTTTCATTAATGTTATTGAGTGGTCCTGAGTGGCTATCAATCAATGGCTCGAATCAGTTGGTGGGTACACCACCGTTAGATAGTGGCGAGCAAACCTTTAGTATTCAAATTGGCCTGACAGATGGCTTAATCGAAGACTATGTCGTTCAGGAATTTACGCTAGAAGTAGAGCGCCCGGTGAATACTGATGTTTCAGTAACAAGCTTTTTTTCACCTTCACCTGCGACATTAGGTGACAGTGTGAATCATATTGTCACTATTGCTAATGTGGGTTTTGCGCACGCTGACAACTTAACTTGGAGCATCGAGTTTGATAGTGCGCTTAGCTTGGTTTCATTGCCAGATAATTGTGAGCAATCTTCTGCAAACATCCTGAGTTGTAGTCTGGAGCAGTTAATGATTGATGATTCAAAATCATATGCTTATGGCTTTGAAGTTATCGATGTAACAGCTGGCTTCTCTGATGCAAGTCTCTCTTTAAGTGGTGAGAATTTAAATGAGGCATCAGTGGAGGCTAAGAGTTCATTGCTCCTTGCAGAATCTTTGCTCACGGAGTTTGGTGATATTCTCCTAGAAGCAAATGTATCTCAAGGTGTAGTGGTCGATATGAACAATGACGGCTATGACGACCTAGTGGTTTATCTCGCAGAGCTGAATACGATGCAAGTGCTACTCAACAGTACTGCTGGCGAGTTAATTCCTAGTGCAGATATTTTGATTACGACGCCGTTTATCAGCGTTGCATTTGATGACATCAATGGTGATGGCTCAATTGATGTCGTTACTGCAGGTGGTAGTAACGGTAATTCGGCATACCTGTTAGATGATAACTATATGGTTGATAGCACAATTGCTCTTGATGACATTCAAGCTGGATTAGTCGCAATTACCGATCTAAACCTTGATGGTGACAAAGAAGTGTTGTTTGCGGGTTACTCTCCGCTTGGTTTAGGTATCTATCAAGGCTTCAGTGCTGATGATGTTACTTACACATTTGTTGACGTATTTGCTATCAATGATCAAGCTCAGTTGAGTTCACCTGCTACTGAACAACAACCTGATACCCAGTCGCAAGTTGACGTGCTAATGCAAGTTGTCAAATCTCAAGACCTTGAGCAAGTTATTATTAGTGCACAAGGTAGCGGCAGTAAGCTAGTTTCGCATGACGGTAAAGAGTTAGTTGTTGTAGCAGTAGATAGTCTATCAACATCTGTTGAAAACTTAATGTTAATTGATCTCGATGCAAACCAAATGCTTGATGCTGTAGTGCTAGACGACTCAGGGTGGAGCATCATCTATGACGTGCTGTCTAATGACTCAGAGTCAAATGCCATTTCTCTGCCGCTTGCTAAAAATGTTATCGCAAGTGACTTTGATAATGATGGCGTGCATGAACTCGTGCTGCAATCTGATACATCAGTCAGTATTTGGGAACTCGATTCTGGAATTGTGTCTCCGACTGGCATGGTGATTAAAGCCAGTTCAGTTAGCAGTGTTGACCTTATGGATTTGAACAATGATGGCTATCAGGACTTACTGGTATTTGATCAACAAGAAGGCTTAAAAATTTGGTATTGGAGTGCATCCGAGTCATTAGGCCGACAGGATGTTGACCTTGGGCTTTTATCGTCTGGTATTAGTTACTCACGTATTTCTGAAGCAACACCTTTGAGTTGGCAGTTAACTAATTACAGTGCATCTAGTGCTAGCGAAGTGCAAGTTGACATTCAGCTGTCACGCGCAGCGCGTATTGAACAGCTACCTGCACAATGTGTTAAACAGTCTAATTCGCGCGCAGTGTGTTCTTATGGCGTGATTCAGGCGTCTGAAGTGGTTGATATTGCATTAGTTGTAGTAATGGATGACTTTATTGATTACCAATTGGTGGCTGCAGTATCAAGTAAAGAGTTTGACGTTAATGCATCTAATAACAGTTTCACGGTTAAAACCTCGATTGTGAGAGATGATAACGCTAGTTCACTGTCAGGTGCACTTCTACTAATACTCATGATGTGTTGGTATCAGCGAAGACGGTATTACTAATAATTGTTAAAAGAATGTTTTGTGAAGTTAATGCGCCGTATATACTACGGCGTATTTTTTGAAGAGCGAATAGCGTAGTTTAGGTATGAAGAACAATAATAAAGCCTTAGTTTTAAGTATTGCTTTAGCGTTAGGCACATTACCAGGTGTATTAAATGCAAAAGTCGAATTACCACCAAAGCCAGACCCTCGCTTGCTGGTTGATATAATCGGCAATCTAGAGGCTGAGCGCGATCCTAAATGTCACGCGACTGCTACACGCTTAGAAGGGCTGATTTACGGTACGCCACTTTCAGAGCAAGCAAGGTATTTAAAAACTGAAGTTCAAAAACAGCTGGTTAAATCTATCTGGCAAGCTGCCGCAACGGTTGCTGGTCAGAGTGTTGCTACACTTAATAAAAGCCATGTCGATTCAGCTGTCAGTGATTTGTTTTCAATTGAGCGTACAGTCAGTGTTGTGGGTGCAAGCTGGAATGTGGAAGTGGGTGATAACATCATAGTTATTGATGAGCGCGATCAGCAACATTATGGCTCTGTGGCATATACGTTGAGAGCAATGCTGGCAGTGCAGCAAGACGTGTTGTTAGATTTTGACAGTGAACTGCCACAGTTAGATGATGAGGCCGCCAATGAGATTAATCGCCTTGTCGATTTGTTAACTCTCGCTTTATTGAAAAAAGCTGACGCTTTAGCTCGTGACGATAACGCCCATCAAGTCGCAAAAACGCATATCGCTGCGGTTGATAAAGCGTTATTTTCGAGCATTACTCAACCAAGGAAAGTGGAAACTCGTGTCGCAAGCAAAGGAACATCTGCAACCGGAGTGTTAGATAGTGTTATTGCCCAAAAGATTGCCGCATTTAACAAGTATAATGAGGTCAGTCAGCCACTGTTTTACCGCAACCTTCAGGTTTATTTTGCAAAAGCTGCAATGCCTGAGAGTAAAAATGCGCAGGCTGAGTTTAAACAATACTTTACTGAGGCGATGATTGCGTTTTCTGCCAGTCTTTATTTATCTGCACAGGCAAATGTTGATGCGGGCGTCACAATTAAAGAACAACACGTAGCTCAAGCGATCTCATCTATTTTGCCTCATGATGTCAATGAATATGAAGACGTCATTTTTTACCCTAAGTACCCAAACACTAAACAAGTTGTCATTGAGTCTTACGACATGGACGCCTTTCGCGACTCAGGTCTTCACTGGCAATATTTTCAGCAAGCCTTAGTTGATATTCGCCAACAGGTTCAATTAGAAGCAGACCCTTTTGCTGCTGAGCTAATTAGCGAAGCTATTGCTCACTATGGGGTGTTGCTGCTAAGAGGCGCTGGTGACAGTGTAAAAGCGCTTGGTAAAGAGCATTTAACAGCGCAGTCCTTAGTGCAAAGTTACGAGTCAATTAATGCGAGTGTTGCACACCATGGTACTTATAAGCCTGAAGTTATTGAAGGGGCAGCGATTATTTCAGCGCAGCCTACGCAATCACTAGAGAAGATAAAGTACTTTAATGATATTACAGAAGTGAGTCAGTTTAAGGCTGAGCATCGCTCTTCTGATTGGCTAAGCAGGCAGCTGCGGAGTTATTTAGAGAAAGACAACAGTACAGGGGTTATCACGATTCCTCCAGCTTTTGGAGGCAGTGGTATCGCTGCTGAAGACATAAACGGTGATGGTTTAATTGATATATTGGTGCTCAGTGGCCTTGGCAATAAGCTATTTCTGAATGATGGCAATAAATTTATCGATGTCACGGCAAAATCTGGGTTAGATGTAAAAAGCGCTAAATTTGGTCAAACTCAGAATTATGGTGAGCCACGCCAGCCATTGATCGCGGATTTTGATAATGACGGCGATCAGGACATTATCATCACCTATGTGGATGAGTCACATCGGATCTTTAGCAATAATAGTGATGGCACATTTACCGATATTTCAAACCAAGTGAATCTAGGTGGAGAAGGGCTGGTTGCAGGTCCAGCGACCACATTTGATGTTAATAATGACGGCCTATTAGATATTTACATCCAATACTTTGGTAATTACCTCAAAGGTGATTTGCCTACCTTAAAGAGACGTAATGATAACGGTGGTGAAAACGTTTTATTTATTAACAAAGGAGGCTTTAAGTTCGAACAAGCTGCCGAGGCTTTAGGCGCCAATGACACAGGTTGGGGACAATCTGTCACCCATACCGATCTGAACATGGACGGCTGGCAGGACCTAATAGTCGGCAACGATTTTGGGGTTAATGCTTATTATATCAATCGTAAAGGCAAAACGTTTATTGATTATGCCGCTAAGCTAGGCACGGACAAGCCTTCGTATACCATGAACATTAGTCTCACCGATTTGAATCGTGATGGACTTGCGGATGTGTATATTTCCAATATTGTTACAATGAATAAAGATCAAAAATACGTTCTGCCAACCGAAGATACCCAAGCTGAATTCAACCCCGATAAGTTGGCAAATATGCGTGTGGTCGAAGGGAATGATTTATTTATATCAGGTAAGAATAAACATGGCGCGTTAGCTTATCAGCAAAGTGAGTTAGTAGGGCGAGGCTACTCAACGACAGGGTGGGCATGGGATGCAGACTTCCTCGATGTTGATAATGATGGCGATGATGACCTATACGTGCTTAATGGCATGAATGACTACTATGTATATTCAACCAAAAATCCGTACTACACCGACCCTGTGACCGGTGAATCTGTGAGTAATATTCACTTCCCTGATGCTTCCAAAGCGAGCAATGTGTTTTTTTTGAACAATAACGGTAAGTTAAATAATGTATCTAGGCAAAGTGGCATAGACATTATTGCTAATTCGCGCTCAGCGACATACCTAGATTTTGATAATGACGGTGATCTCGATGTCGCGTTAAACAATTACCATGATACTGCCAAATTGTTTGAAAATAATGCCGAAAAGCTGTCTAACAATTGGTTGAAAATTAAGTTAGTTGGTTCTCCTGAGGATGGCATTAATCTCGATGCGATTGGAGCACAGGTGCTAGTTGGCACCGCTAGTGGTGGTTACATTTGGCGTCAAGTCTCTGGTAGTCAAGGATATATGTCTGTTCACCCTAAGTTACAGCATATTGGCTTGGGCAAAGCTGACAGCGCGCGAGTTACCGTCATTTGGCCAAATGGTGAGCGCACATTCTTTGAGAAACTTGCTGCGAACAACAGTTACACCATCTCTTACAAGGCGCAGTAGTGTCGACAAAAACTATGTGTAGAAGATATAGAACTTGTGCTTTTGTGAGCTTGGTATTTACTACTCTACTTGCTGTCATCACCCCTACAGAAGTGGTGGCGGTAAGCTCTGCTGCAAAAATCAAATCATTCGAAAGTCAAAAACAATGGTTATTTGACAATCAGGTTATTCAAAATCTGCAAACTAAGCCTAAGTTCATTAATGAGCTAATTGATTCTGATTCGCCCTACTTATTATCTCACGCTTTGCAGCCTATCAATTGGGTTGAGTGGAATGAACAGTTAAAGAGTGGAGTGGCAGACAAAAGTAAGCTAATTTTTATCTCGATTGGTTATTCAACTTGCCATTGGTGTCATGTGATGGCACAGGAGAGCTTTGACAGTCTCGAAGTCGCTGAGTTACTCAACGAAAGTTATATCAGTGTCAAAGTAGACAGAGAGCAGTGGCCTTTAGTCGACAATCATTTTAAGTCGGCACTTGAACTATTGAAGGGCGAGGCCGGCTGGCCAATAAACGCGATATTAACGCCAAATGGCCAGCTAGTTTGGGTTGATTCTTACATCGATAAAGCTAAGTTCATTAAAACTATCAAGGGGTTGGGGCGAAGGTGGCAAAGCAATCCAACGCAGGTATCACAGGTTGCAAAAAGGGTAGAGCAACAATTAGCCGCAAATCTCCTGACTATTTCTAGTGATAAGTTAGCTCGTGCAAGCAAGTCTGACTGGCGTAAGGCTCTACCAAGCATTCATCAAGCCGCCGTCAAAGCGCTGTCAGATGAACAATCAAGGCCAGGTCCGCGTTTTTTTCGTGAGCCTTGGACCCTAGGGTTATTAGAAGAGTATTTAAGAACGTTTGACTCTGAGTATTTACAGTTAGTTCAGGACCACCTAAATGCCATTATTGTAAGTCCAACTTATGATGCTGTTGAAGGGGGCTTTCATCGCTATGCTGTTGATGGTAATTGGCAAAAGCCTCATTACGAAAAGATGCTATATACACAGGCGAGTATGCTAAAGGTACTCGCAAAGCTCTATTCAATTACGCTAAATGACAAGTATCGGATTGCTATTGAGCAAACTCATGACTGGGTTAATCAATGGTTAAAACAAGATACTGGTTTGGCTTCGGCAGTTTCTGCATTATCTTCGGGTGTTGAAGGTGCATATTATCAAGTGCCTTATGGCTACAAAAGACCAATAATTAGCGAACAAGATTGGCGAAAAAGTCCTGAAGTAGAAACGTTAAAAGAGCATCGACGCCATCTTGATAAGCCATTAGTCGATGAGAAGGTTCTGCTGAATTGGAATAGCATGTACGGTGTTGGATTAGTTGAGGCTTATGTGGCAACTAATCAACAAGCTTACTTGAACGCCGCCAGGCAGTTAGCTAATTCGCTGTGGCATACCTTTAAACGTCAAGATACGCTTTACCGTAGTGAGTTCTCTCAGCGTATGTCTATTGTCGCACAGCCAGAAGATGTGGCCTGGTTTGCGTTGCTTTATATCCATTTGTCAGAGCAAACGATAAGTGATGCGAATACTCATCAAAAAATGCAAACACGAGCTAACTGGCTAGTTGAAAAGTTAGTCTCGATGCTTGATAAAGATGAAGATAGCATTTCATCTGTTGCGAACTTAAACCGCGATGAAGAAATACCGTCAACACGCTCAGCGGTGCTGGAAGCTTTGTTTTTTGGTTATAAGCAAACAAAATCTGTGTCGATGAAGCAGCTTAGCAAACAGCTTGATATTGCTGATACGACAGAGGTAGAAACGCTTGTTTCAGAGTACAGCTACGCTAGGTTTAAAGCCAATGAGCTTAAAAGAGTACATACTAACTACGCTAGATTTGCTAACGGTAATGGCCGTATTAGTTTGTCCATGCAAGGTCCTGACCTTGTAGCTAAGTTTGCAATGAACCCTGGCTGGCATATCAACGCTAACCTAGTTAGTAACAAGCGCTACTTAGCTACGGTTGTTGAAGTCGATACACCTCAACAACAGAATATTCCGTTAAGTATTGTTTTTCCTGAGTCACTAAAGAAGCACTTAGCGTTTGACGAAGTGCCATTAAATTTATTTGAAAATAAATTTGAGGTGATTGTTTCGGACTATACCGCAGTGCAGCAACCTTCCATTGTCTCTATACAGCTTCAAGCATGCTCAGATTCATTGTGCTTGTTACCTGAAAAAGTATATCTACTGGGGACTGTGAGGTAATAGCATTGTAAAATGTAAGTCCATAGGAGTTCAAAGCCGCTGTTCGATGTTGGGAGAAACCGCTCCCTTAAACCTATCGAGTATTCATAACCCATAACTGTCTTTTTACCACAATTAGCTTGTTGGTTTTCATTGGCTTAGTTATCATGTTGCACGACTTATGGAGAGATAAATTCTTAATGGATTAGAAAAGCAGGAGTTGTATTTTTAATGTACTGCAGCCAACTAACAGCAAAGCTCTTTTCTTCTAGCCCTCCTCAATTTTGCCATGTAAACGCCGGGCCCATAGCGATTAATACAAAGCAGTGAACTATTTCATAGGTGTTTGATGTTTTTAGATAAAGATACATTCGAAACGGTAATTGAATCTACCCCGCTAATATCCATTGATTTAGTGGTAGAAAACTCTAATGGCGCAGTATTGCTTGGCCATAGAAATAACCGCCCGGCTAAAGGGTATTGGTTCGTACCCGGCGGAAGAATTCGCAAAAATGAGAAGCTAGATGATGCTTTTTTAAGATTGTGTGTTGAAGAACTTGGGGTTGAGGCTACTCGTCAGCAAGCTCATTGCTTGGGGCCTTACGAACACTTCTATGATGATTATGTTTTTGGAACTGAGGTGTCGACACATTATGTGGTTATCGGATACAAGATCATTGTCGATATTGATATTGAATCATTACCGGAGAAACAGCACAATCAGTACCGTTGGTTTACTAAAAATGAAATGAAGTCTTCTTCTGACGTTCATCTACATTCTAAATGGTA
Organism: Shewanella sp. WXL01; assembly: GCF_012263345.1. Lineage (NCBI taxonomy): Bacteria > Pseudomonadati > Pseudomonadota > Gammaproteobacteria > Alteromonadales > Shewanellaceae > Shewanella > Shewanella sp. WXL01. The sequence goes on from NZ_JAAIKQ010000002.1 coordinate 146,968, forward strand.
TATTGAATAACTCCAGCGGCGAATTACAGCGGTTGCTCAATAATAGAATTGATAAAAATCTAAGTTACAAGGACAACAAATGAAACGTGCACACAAAGACAATGAACGTATTTTGTCAGATATTAAACACTTCAAAGCCATGGTCGCTAATGAGTCGGCTCAGTTAAGAAAAGATATCACTCAGCACGTATCAAGAAGCGAAGGTGATAGCACAGAAGCTCTCATTGAACGAGTTTCAGAGCACCTTGCAAAGTTAAACGCTAGAATGCAAATTGTGGAAACTGTATTAGCGTCTGAGCTACCTGTTAATCGCAGTGTTGGTGATCAATTAACCAATACTATTGAAGTTCAAGGCTCTCGAAGCCAACCAGCTGCATTGCCAAATTTATCCAAAAAAGTGATTCTTAATACTCAACACTTCGCTACTAATACCAATATGGACAAAGCAGAACTTACTGACACGGGGTTAAGTTACTGCTGGACGAAAAGCAATCCCATAACCAATTTTAAAGCTTTGATTTCGCGAGAGCAACCAATGCAAATTAAGGTTCGTTTAGTGAGCTTAATTAAAGAGGACATGAAGCAAGACATCAAAGTTTTGGTCGATGGGAATGTTGTATCGAGCAAAATTGAATTTGATGGAACATTAGATTGCCTAGTCGCTGAAATACCTGAATCTAAAGGTAAGGTAGATGAGACTAAAGTTGCAGTACAACTTCCAAATACCTTTTCTCCTCAAGAACTGGGTAAATCACCTGATGAACGTAAGCTTGGTATTGCCATTAATATTGTAGAGTTCAATGAGCCAGAAAAGAAAAAGAAGCGTTTTTTCTCATTTAGATAATAGGTTGCGGTTTGTATAAAACACTTAAAGCTTGGGCTAACAAGCTGAGCTTTGCGGTTAAGTTGATTTCGTATAGCCGTGTCAAAACCCTAGTAAGATTGCTGATAACTGAGTCTCCTGGTGCTGTAATTGCTCGAGCTAAACGATTTTGGCAACTGAAACGCTATCAAAAGTTAGGAGGCACACCTCCACAGAGTTGGAATGACTCTGAGGATAACGTTTGCCCTGACCTCATAGTAAGTGACGTTTCTGAGTTTGAAGTTACATTACCACTTAATATTCCTACATTTGATGACATCGAAGTTTCGATAATTGTCCCTGTGTATAACCAATGGGATTACACGGTTAGATGTATTCATTCAATTATTGAAAATGTTGAAGGGGTAAGTTTTGAGGTGATTGTTGCTGACGATTGCTCGACAGATGAAACCATAAATGCTCAGCGGCACCTGCCCAATGCTAAGATTGTTCGGCCTGAAGAAAATCAGGGGTTCTTGAAAAACTGTAACTTTGCAGCTAAGCATGCTGTTGGTGATTTCATCGTCCTTTTAAATAATGACACTGTTGTACACGAGCACTGGTTGTCGAGTTTACTTAGCACTATCAAGCGCGATGATGATATTGGAATTGTTGGCTCAAAGCTGGTGTATCCCGATGGGACATTGCAGGAAGCTGGTGGTATCGTCTGGAGAGATGGTTCCGCGTGGAATTATGGTAATGGCCGCAACCCTAGTTTGCCCGAGTATAATTATTATAAAGAGGTCGATTATATTTCTGGTGCCAGTGTTCTGATCCGAGCTACCTGCTGGCATCAACTAGAAGGCTTTGATACTCGATACGCACCAGCATATTATGAAGATACAGACTTTTGTTTTGCACTGCGTGATTTAGGGTATAAAACTGTTTTTCAACCTCAATCTGTCGTAACCCACTTTGAAGGTAAAAGCCACGGCACTAACACCGCTTCTGGATTGAAAGCGTACCAAGTTACAAATCAAAAGAAGTTTCGAGAGAAATGGCACAATATTTTAAGGACAGAACACTCTGCAAATGGGCAAGGTGGTTTTGTTGCCAGAGATCGTAGTCGAAATAAAAAGTCGATTTTGCTCATTGATCATTACGTGCCTTGGTATGATCAAGATGCAGGTTCTCGTTCAACCTTCATGTATGTAAAGTTCTTCGTTGACGCAGGCTACAACGTAAAGTTCATCGGCGATAACTTTTATCCGCACCAACCTTATACTCAGGTGCTCGAGTCCATGGGGGTGGAGGTGTTATATGGTGGTCACTACGCCGAAAACTGGCGAGGTTGGTTTTTAGAGCACCAGAGCTTTATCGATGTAGTGTATTTTCATCGTCCACACATTGCGCCCAAGTACTTACCTTTTATTAAACAGCATAGCGCTGCTAAGTTAGTGTATCAATGCCATGACTTGCATCATTGGCGTCTCGCTAGAGCGGCTGAAATTTCAAGTTGTGAGAAAACCAAACAAGAGGCACAACATTGGAAAGGAGTCGAATTGGACATATTTGACTCTGTTGATGTTGGATTAACCTTTTCTCATGATGAAAAGGCCTACTTAGATGCTTTAAATCTAAAAAGCGACATACAGCAGGTACCTTTGTTTGTGTATGACAAGCCCAGTAGTCCAGACTCTCAGCTCCCTTTTGCAAAGCGCCAAGATTTATTGTTTGTTGGTGGCTTTGGACACGCGCCAAACGAAGAGGGCGTCCTGTGGTTTTTGGAGAGTGTTTGGCCTTTGGTGCAGCAAAGACTCCCTGATATTTGCTTTCATATTGTTGGCAGCAAGATGCCAGATGCAATCAAAGCATACGGTTCAGATACCGTTATCATTCATGGCTTTGTATCTGATGAAGAGTTAGCAACACTTTATAGAAAGGTGTCAGTTAACATTTTGCCCTTGCTGCATGGTGCAGGCGTTAAAGGCAAGCTAGTTGAATCTTTGTTTTATGGAACCCCAGTGGTGTCGACTGCAATTGGCTTAGAGGGTATAAATGCCGCTGATTACGGACTGGTTGCTAGTAATACCCCACAGAAATTCGCTGATCAGGTAGCGAAATTAGTCATGAATGAACAAGATTGGCAACGACAGATGTCGCAGCAACAGCAATTGTTTATAGATAATTTTTCACGGGGTGCTGTTGCAGAGCATATTAAACGTGTTTTTTAAGTATTAAGAGGTTTTTGTGAGTCAAGTTTTTATATTTTCAGCTTGTTGGAGAACAGGTAGTACGTTAATTCAGCGCTTTTTAAATACCTCTGATGATTTACTGATTTGGGGGGAGCCAAATTACTTGCTGCCTTTTCATAATGCATTTACCAAGTCTGTTGCTCATTTTAAAGCAGTTGAATGGCAGCATACTTCTTTGGAGGAGTTGGGGTTTCAAAAGGCTTGGATCCCTGTACTAAACCCTAAATCACAGCAGTTGCTAGAAGGCTATAGAGCATTTTTTAACACCACTTATGGCGGTCAGTTAGCGCAATATGGCAAGCGTCGTTGGGGGTTTAAAGAAGTTAGGCAAAATGCTTATCAGCACGCTGAGATGATGAAAACCTTATTTCCTGATTGCAAGATCATTTTTCACTATCGCAACCCTTATGAAGTTTATGAGTCGTTGTTATCTACGGACTTCCACCAAAGTTTCAATGACCCGTATCAACCTATTCGATTTTGGGCTAATAATATGAAAGATTTCATTGATACAGCAAAAATTGAACGGTTAGGTGCAATTGTGATTGCCCACGAAGACTTTGTCGACGAAGTTAAGTCAATGAGCGAAATGGAAAAAGTTGCAAGTTTTGCAGGTGTAAAACTGACTACTACTATGGTTGAGACTTTACATCATAAAGTTGGCGGCACTTCAAGCCAAGTCGGGTTAGAAGCAAATGTGGTTAATAAGATAGATCAGGTTATTAGTGGCACACTAGGACAAGAGCTTAGTGAGAAGGTGATGTCATTATTTGCTAAACCTAAGTTGGCTGAAGGTTAAATGTAATGAAAAAACTAGTCTTGCATATTGGACCGCATAAGACCGCGTCAACTTATATCCAGAAAAGCCTTCTTGAAAACACTGCCTATCTTTCATCAAAAGGTTGGACTTATCCAGACGATGAAATTCTTCAGTATGGACACCACCCTTTTGTTAATTGGTTGCTAAACGGTGACTATGATCAGCTTGAACACTACACCGAGAGGTTAAAGGCACTCAATAGCAATATTTTGTTATCATCTGAGAATTTTGATCGTTTAAACCAACAGCAAATTCAAAAGCTTCACGATGTTGTTAATAAGTGCTTTGAAGTCCATATTCTTTACGTATACAGGCGAGCTGATGAGAAGTTGATATCGAGTTGGTCAGAGTCTATTAAACACGGCAATGTGCAAGTATGGCAAGACTACGCGTTAGAGCACTTATTAAGGCCCTTTGTAAGTAGCTGCCTTGGTGACACTGGTATCTTGCTTAAGTATGCAAAGGTTTTTGGTAAGCAATATATTGCCGTTGTCGACTATGATATTGCTAAATCTGACACCCAAGATTTAGTTGAGTTGGTTTTGGCGTTATATCAAATTGATGACACGGGTTATTGTTATAACAATCAAGTGATTAATCAGGCTCCAAATAAGAAAATTATCGAAGTTTTAAGGTTGTTAAATCGATACCATAGTAAGAAGACAGGTACGAATGCGCAATCAAAGCGGTTAAGGGCTAGGTTTTTCAAGTATTTAAACAATGAAGCTGCAGTAAGAAAAAAAATCGATAACTTACCTGCTTGGGAGGATAAGGTGTCGATAGCGGATACCTTCGTGCTTAACAGGTTAAAGGCGAACTTTCATAAAGAGTTTGACGCTAACATCGTCAATTATGATGATTCGTTTGTTTTACCTGCGAAAGTGTTTGCGCTTCCAACTGTGGAATTACAGTCAGATAGTGACTTTATCAAGAAGTTATATGCTGATGTTATGTCTGTCGAAATTTAAGTTAAATGTAGGCCACATAGATGAGAAAAAGATTAATTTCAGCCGCCTTAAAAATTATTCCTAATCGACTTCAACTTAAAGCACTAGAAAAAGCATGGCACTTTGTGTTTGCGAATGAAAAAATTGAAGTGGGCAGCCACGTCAGAATAAATTTACAAGATTTTAACGTGTCTTGGCTGGTACCTGTGACTAAGACTGAACAGAGCCAGGGCGAACAGCACCCGCTAACAGTGTCATTCACCCTAGAAAAATTACTTGAATGTCGACGAAAAAGTGTACTCCAGACAGCGATAGATGATGGCTGTATACATGTTGAAGGTGATGCAGCTAAAGCACAAGTATTTAAGAAAGCAGTCAAATCTGTATCTCAACCACATTTAGATCGTTTAGTCTCTCGTTGTTGCTCATTTTTACATATAAAACCTGAACCTAGGATTGATTTAGCAACAGTTTCGGTGAGCGATATCGAGTGTGATGAAGATATAGACTTTATTCGAGATTCTGCTATTAGTGTGCAAAAAAGCGACACGCAACAAGCACTAAGATTAATGCTTGTTGCTCAACAAGCTAGACCTAATGGCTCTCATATCAATAGAAAAGTTAAAGAGTATCAAGCCCAGCTTCGTTAATACGCCTTCATGCTAGCTTATACAATAAGTGTTAAGGCTTATAACCGTTACATGCAATACGTATTTAAATTTAAAGAGAGTGAAATACATTGTCTGACTTAAAGTGCTTTATCTCTAAAGTTGTAGGCAGTGTGCTAAGCTTGCTCCCTGAATGCATTAAAGCTGAACTTAAACAAATCGCTGCACTTAGAGCGTTACATGTTAAGTTATCAAATATTGTTGCCAAGCCTTTGTCCGCAGTTGAACTCGACCATGAACAAGAGCGTTTTCATCGCTATTTGAATTGGCAGAATACACAGCTTAGTGAGCTCATTTCAAAGCCACTCACTGATTTTGATTGCAACATTTTAATATGCGTCCCAGATGGGCAAGAAGACCTTATATCAGTAACTCTAGAGAGCATATCAAAATTACTATGCTTCAAAGCACGCGTTATTTTGTGGGGCACACGGTCATGCACACCAGAGCTGGAGTTATACACGTCGAAATTAAACCTGGATTGCTATTTTGTCACTCGATTAAATGATTGTGTTTCTGGCTTACTTAAAGAGCCTATTTTTATTATTAGTAGTGGGGATATCCTTGACCCGCGATGTCTATTGGCCTTAGTCGATAATACTGAACATAGTCAATTTGCGTATGTAGATACTTGTATTTATCTTGCTTCTAACAACCAATGGTTAGAACCTGATTTTAAACCTGATTTTAATCCCGATTTTCAATACAGTAATGGTTACGTAAATACTGGTCTATGGTGTAAGGCACTTGAGAGTTTCAGTTCTATTTCAAACCAAGTTACAAACCACAGTATTGCAGCTTTTGTTTGTCATTTAGGTTTAAATCGACGAAGTGGCGATATTAACCACATACCTTGGGTGTTGCTTGCTCAGCGCCAAGCATTTGATATGTCTGCCGGGGTGAGTTCACTTGAGCATACATTCCATGATCACGCTGAATTATTACACTGTAACAAGCAAGCTTCTAGTATCACGCTGAATTGGCCGTTAAGCTCTCAGCCGTTAGTCTCGATTATTATTCCTACCCACAATGCCAAGGCGTTAGTTAAATCCTGTATAGACTCTATCCTTGTTAAAACCAGTTATCATAACTTTGAGATTATCTTAGTAGATAACAATTCCGATGACCCTGAGAGTATTAGTTACTTTAAGAGCCTGTCTAAACAGCCTAAGATTACCGTTATTGAATACCCTCATGCTTTTAATTATTCAGCGATAAATAATTTTGCTGTAAAACATGCTGCGGGAGATGTCGTTGCGTTAGTTAACAATGATGTCGAAGTCATTTCAGCAGACTGGCTAGAGCAACTTGTTCGGCAAGTAATACGTCCAGATATAGGTTGTGTAGGAGCAAAACTACTCTATTCTAATGGCACTGTGCAGCACGCAGGTGTCATATTAGGATGTGGTGGCTCAAGCGGGGTCGCAGCACATGCACATAAGCACTTTCCTGGTGAACATCCTGGCTATCAAAATAGGTTGGTTTGTACTCATAATGTCAGCGCTGTCACAGCGGCTTGTCTCATCGTTAAGAAGTCTCATTACCAAGCTGTCGGTGGGTTAGATGAATTAAACCTTGCTGTTGCATTTAATGATGTTGATTTTTGCTTGAAAGTGCTGCAGTTAGGAGTAAGAAACCTTTTTTGTGCAGAGGCTGTGCTTTTTCACCACGAATCAGTTAGCCGAGGTGGGGAAGATACAACAAGCAAACAGAAAAGGTTTCAACGAGAGTTGAACTACTTGAAAGGGCGTTGGGATAAGTATATTGAGCGGGATCCGATGTACCACCCTCATTTGACTAAACAAAAAGAGAACTTTTCAATAAACGAACGGTATACTTGTGGACATTACAAGGATCGATAGAGTAGCCACAATCCAACTCGTGAGGATGAAGTTAGATAGATGATAGATAATGATGATAAGCAGTTTGTGGTACAAGCTTCAAATCCAATTCCAAGTAAGCTTAAAACTGTTTGTGGAATGTCAGTCTATAAACAAGACAAGTTAGAGTGGATAAAGCGTGCTGTTGACAGTATTTTGCGGCAAACTTTGCCCCCATGTTTATATGTAGTTGTTATTGATGGTAATGTCGATGAGCAAGTGTCTAAGTATTTAGCTACACTCGAGTTGTCTGAATCGTCAGTTGTGCTGGTTCATTCACAAAGTAACATTGGCTTAGCTCGCTGTATGAATTTTGTGATTGATTTTGTTCAACCGCATCAACCTGACTACTTCTTTAGAATGGATGCTGACGACATATCTGTACCTCATCGCTTTGAAAAGCAGGTGGAACTGCTTGACTCCCACGCTGATGTCGACGTGCTAGGTAGTGCATTGTGGGAAGTTGATGAAAAAGAGAATCGCGTAGGAGTTCGGCATTTACCAAAAAAGCATACGGCGCTTATAAAATCGTTAGCTAGACGTTGTCCTATTAATCACCCTACCGTAGCTATACGTTACAAAGTATTCGAACAAGGGCATCGCTATTTAGGGCATATGTTAAATACTCAAGATTATTTCCTATGGGTTGAACTCGCGGCCGCAGGCTATAAGTTTGCAAACGTGAAAGAACCATTGCTCCACTTTCGCCGCATCAATGGTTTTTACAAACGTCGTGGTAGAGGAAAGTCTATTAACGAGTTTAAGGCTCGCTTAATGGCGATGCGCTTACTTAATCAAGTGAGTGTTGTTAATCTGACATACGCAACTATGGTATTAACCTTACGTATGATGCCCGGATTTATAATAAAGTGGGCCTATTACATAGATAGGCGCTTGATGAAAATGAAAAAGAACAACTAAATTATGATTGGTGCGATTATTGTTGTTTACAATCCAGACTTGGCATTAACTGAACGATTGCTAACTAGGGTGTACAGCCAAACTGAGCATGTGGTTATCGTAGATAACAGCCCTAAAGCTCACGATTTTTCAAAAGTAATCGAACATTATGAGTATATGCATTTTCCTGCAAACTTAGGGATCGCTGCAGCACATAATCACGGTTTGCGTTATCTACTTTCTATCGGCTGTGAATATGGTTTGTTGCTTGACCAAGACAGTCAAATTACTACGGATTTTGTTTTTAGGTTATCAAGTTTAATGATGGCCTCTAAAAGCCTGAAGCAAGATATTGCCGCCATCGGCCCTAGTATCAGTTGTAGTTTTACTCATAAAACTGAGCGCTCGCTTATTCAAAGAGAAGTGTTTGAGTATGAAGAGCTCGTCGGTGTAACGCAGATTATTGCTTCTGGGATGCTTATCGATTTGGGTTTCTTGGATCAAATAGGCTTTAAGGACGAGAAACTCTTTATTGATGGCGTGGATCATGAATGGTGTTGGCGGGCCCGAGATATGGGGTTGCAAATCGCTAAAGCCAAGAAGATAGAGATGGTTCATCGTTTGGGTGACTCACGCAGTAAATTTATTGGAGTTACCTATAAAGTTGGCTCGCCAATTAGGCTCTACTATCAATTTAGAAACATCTTACTACTTAGTAGACGTTCATATGTTCCCTTGTATTGGAAAGTTAGATGTCTTGGGCTTATTCCCGTTAGGTTTTTTCTGAATAGCACAATGCAACAAAATAGGCTGGATAGGATCCGTTATATGTTTTATGGGTTAGTTGACGGGTTGAAAGGTATTTCCGGCTCGTACGCTACAAATCGGCGCTAGTCTTATATGCCATATGGTTATATATATTTATGTTTTTAGCTAAGTAAGTAATGAATAACCAGGTCGGAAGTGGTATTGTTTGAGCTTAGAACAGCATACTTTGATTGTGTGATTGAGCAATAAACGATTTTATTTTGGGAAACTCGAAACTGTTATGAACGAAGAAAGGTTAACTCACCTACGAGCGCTTGAGGCTGAATCAATTCATATTATGCGAGAAGTCGCAGCAGAGTTTGATAACCCTGTAATGCTTTACTCTGTAGGTAAAGACTCTTCAGTGTTGCTTCACTTAGCACGCAAAGCCTTTTATCCAGGAAAAATTCCTTTTCCTTTGTTGCATGTTGATACCAACTGGAAATTTAGAGAAATGATCCAGTTTAGAGATAACATGGCAAAGAAGTATGGTTTTGACTTAATCGTCCACAAAAACCCTCGCGGCTTAGAAATGAATATCAGCCCTTTTACTCATGGTAGTGCGAAGCACACTGATATCATGAAAACTGAAGGCTTAAAACAAGCCCTAGACATGCATGGCTTTGATGCTGCTTTTGGTGGTGCGCGTAGAGATGAAGAAAAGTCTCGCGCGAAAGAGCGTGTATATTCATTTCGTGATAGTAAGCACCGCTGGGATCCTAAAAATCAACGTCCAGAATTATGGAATATCTATAATAGTAAAGTTGATAAAGGTGAGAGTATTCGCGTATTTCCTTTATCGAATTGGACTGAGCTAGATATCTGGCAATACATTTACTTGGAAAACATTGAAATTCCTTCTTTATACCTCGCCAAAGAACGCCCAGTTGTAGAGCGCGACGGTACCCTAATTATGGTTGATGATGACCGTATGGAACTTGAGGTGGGAGAAGTCGCACAACCTAAGATGGTTCGCTTTAGAACGTTAGGCTGTTATCCACTTACCGGTGCCGTTGAGTCTGTTGCACAGACCCTTCCGGAAATTATTCAAGAAATGTTGTTGTGTACCACTTCAGAGCGGCAAGGTCGTGTGATTGATAATGACTCTGCAGGTTCTATGGAGAAGAAGAAAATGGAAGGTTACTTCTAGCTCTTTTTTCTTGTTAGAAACGACTTATATAGTCTCTCAGCCTGTTGTAAAGATTTAAAGGATTTAACGATGTCGAATAGTACGTCACTTATTGCTTCTGATATCGAAGCCTACCTAAAGGTACATGAAAATAAAGATCTGCTGCGAATTTTAACTTGCGGCAGTGTTGATGATGGTAAGTCAACGCTAATTGGGCGCTTGCTGTTTGATAGCAAGATGATTTTTGAAGACCAAATGGCTGCTATCGAAAAAGACTCTAAACGCTTTAACACTACAGATGAGTCCTTTGACTTATCTTTACTGGTTGACGGTTTGCAGTCTGAACGTGAACAAGGAATTACTATCGATGTGGCTTATCGCTATTTTGCTACGGAGCAGCGTAAATTTATTATCGCTGATACTCCAGGTCATGAGCAGTACACTCGTAATATGGCCACGGGCGCTTCAACAGCAGATTTAGCTATTATCTTGATTGACGCTCGCCATGGTGTGCAAGTCCAGACGCGTCGTCACAGCTTCATATGTTCGCAGTTAGGCATTAAACATGTGATCATCGCCATCAATAAAATGGACGTCGTCAATTACGATCAAGGTGTTTATCAAGCAATTAAGAAAGATTATCGAGAGTTCGCTGAATCTTTAGAGTTTGATGATATTCGGTTTGTACCGATTTCTGCGCTTAAAGGTGACAATGTTGTCAACGAGAGCGACAACATGCCTTGGTACCCTGGCTCGACAATGATGAAATTGCTGAATACTGTTTCAGTCAATCGTGATAAATCAAGTACATTCAGAATGCAGGTGCAGTACGTTAATCGTCCAAACCTCGATTTTCGTGGTTTTTGTGGCACAGTTGCATCAGGCGATATCCGCGTTGGTGATACAATTCGTACGCTTCCTTCTGGTAAAGAAAGTAAAGTGCAGTCGATAGTCACCTTTGATGGTCAGCTAGAGAAAGCTTATGAAGGAATGGCAGTTACTATTACCCTTGAAGATGAAATTGATATCAGTCGCGGTGACATGCTGGTTCGTCCGCATCAACTTCCTTATTCAAGCAATAGTTTTGATGCCGACGTAGTATGGATGGCTGAAGAAGCTCTGCAGGTAGACCGAGAATATGTTATCAAGGTCGGTAGTAAGTCGGTTTATGGCTATGTTGAGAAGGTCAATAATCGTGTGGATGTAAACACGCTTGAGGTTTCAAATTCTTCATATCTTGCATTGAATGAAATGGGAAGTTGTCGTTTTGCTTTAAATGAAGAGATTCAATTTGATTCATATAAGGTTAATCGTTCAACGGGTGCATTTATTATTATCGATAGACTAAGCAATGTAACAGTAGGTGCCGGTATGATCCGTAATGCCCTCGATGATAAAGATATTACCCATAAAAAAGAACATTCGGAGTTTGAAATTGAATTAAATGCGCTTGTGCGTAAACACTTCCCACATTGGGGAGCAAAAGTTATTAGCTGATTGCTATTAATTGAAGCATATGTATAAATTAGGGCTGTTCTGCGAGATGCAGTGCAGCCTTTTGTTTTTATAAGTGTATCGATGAGTCTATGTCTCCACAAGCCATTATAACTACCACGATTTTTACGCTCACAATTGTTGGGTTGCTCAGGTTTCAAAATCGACCTGCGGCGGTATTCGGAGTGACATTCCTATCATTGATAACTTTTGGCTTGGTTTCCAAAGAACAACTGATCACCAGTATTGCAAACCCGGGGTTAGTCACGTTAATTTTATTAATTATTTGCTCATTCGCGATTGAGAAAACCAGAGCGCTCAGAACGATTGCCGCAAAAATCATCGTTCCTAGTTATGCCAAAACTTTCGTTAGGTTGTTTTCAACTACTGCAGTATGTTCTGCATTTTTAAATAACACCGCTGTTGTTGCGACGCTTTTATCTCCGATTCGAAATAACCCACACCACTATGCTAGCAAGCTGCTACTGCCGTTATCATATGCGGCCATCCTAGGTGGAACGCTTACTCTTATTGGTACTTCTACCAACTTGATTGTAAATAGCCTTTATATTGATGCGACAGGTAAGTCTATTGATTTTTTTGCCTTTACCGCAATTGGTATCATGTTGGTTGTTGTTTGCGGCTCTATACTGGGCTTTTTTGTCAGGTATTTACCAAATACGCACCAACAAACTGAAGGTGAGCAAGGCTATTTTATCGATGCTAAAGTCACCTCAGACTCTGAGTTAATAGGAAAAACGGTAGAATCTAATGGACTACGACATTTAGAGTCATTGTTCCTAGTGGAGCTTGTTCGCGATGGGAGGCTGATCAGTCCTGTTTACCCAAGCGAAACATTACAAGAAAATGATCGGTTAATTTTTAGTGGTGATATAACAAAGCTGGCTCAATTACAACAATTTAGCGGCTTAGAAACCTTTGCCCACCAGAGTGATTTAAAAGACTCTAACTTAACTGAAGTTGTTGTCCGCCATGAAAGCATTTTAGTTTGGAGAACATTAAAGCAAGTAGGTTTCAGAGCTTTGTTTGATGCAGCAGTAGTGGCGATTAGGCGTGATGGAGAACAGGTATCAGGTAAGTTAGGCGAGGTCAAAATCAAAGCCGGTGACTTTTTGGTGCTTGCCGTAGGTGATGATTTTAAGTCTCGTCGTAATCTCAGTAAAAACTTCATCCTGTTAAGTGGTGTCGAGACTGAAACGCGGTTGAGTGGTTGGCGTGCTTGGTTGGCAACCTTTGGTTTTGCGGCAATGATTGTGAGTGCATCCGTTGGTTTGATTGACTTGCTAGAAGGGTTAATCATTTTGCTTGGTGGACTTATTTTTACCCAATCACTTAATGTTAATGAAATTATTAGGCGACTCCCTATTGATATTTGGTTAGTGGTGTCTTCGGCAATTCTGTTGTCGCACGCTTTAGTTAACGCAGGTGTAGCAGAATCTATTAGTACACTAGCTAATGGGGCTTTTAGCGAGCAACATGTGTATTTAGCGCTAATTGCCGTTTATTTGATTACCTGGTTAATGACAGAGCTTGTGACCAACAATGCAGCTGCGGCATTGATGTTCCCCATCGCGTACAGTTTAGCATTAGGCTTTGGCGTGGATGTTATGCCATTTGTCATGACTGTAGCTTTTGCTGCAAGTGGTAGCTTTGTCAGCCCATACGGTTACCAAACTAACCTTATGGTATACAACTCAGGTAACTATAGACTAGGGGACTTTGTGAAAGTTGGACTGCCTGTCAGCATTGTTTATGGATTGATAGTGATAGTTTCTGTTCCTTACTTTTTCCCGTTTTAAAAATAGATTTAAATATATAGGTTTATGTATGTCTCAATCCCCTTACAAACAAGTTGACGTTACTGGTGATAAATCGAGCGATGTTGTTTGGCATCAAGCAAGCGTTACTCATGATGAACGGGTGGGTGCCAATGGACATAAACCAGCTGTGTTGTGGTTTACTGGTTTAAGTGGCTCAGGCAAGTCAACCGTTGCTAATGCAGTGGACAAGTTATTACATGACTCCGGTTGTAAAACCTACGTTTTGGATGGTGATAACGTGCGTCATGGCCTCAATGGTGACTTGTCTTTTTCTGATGTCGATAGAGTCGAGAACATTCGTCGCATTGGAGAGGTTTCAAAGTTGTTTGTGGATGCGGGTTTGATTGTTTCAACAGCATTCATTTCACCTTTTACTCAAGATAGGGATATGGTCAGAAAGCAGCTAAGCTCAGGCCAGTTTATTGAAGTATTTATCGATACACCGCTAGAGGTCTGTGAGCAACGCGATCCCAAAGGCTTGTATAAAAAAGCCCGTGCAGGTGAAATTAAGAACTTCACCGGAATTGACTCGAGTTACGAAGCTCCGTTAAGCCCTGAAATTATAGTGAATACGGCTGATAAATCTGTGAAGCAATGTGCAGAGCTTGTAGTTGAATATTTACGTGAATATGGATATTTAAGTAGGTAGAAAATGACTCATTTTGATGTTTTTAATGGAGATGCAGACGGCATTATCTCTCTGATTCAATTGCGCCTTAACGAGCCGAAACAGTCAGTTTTGATCACAGGTGTTAAACGTGACATTACATTGCTTCAACAGGTTGATGCGAGCGAGGGTGACCGTGTCACTGTGTTGGATATTTCAATGGAAAAGAATTGTGTAGCACTGGAGCAAGCGTTAAATAATGGCGCAAATGTGTTTTACGCCGATCACCATCGCTCTGGCAGTATCCCTGAATCAAAAAGCCTTGATGCACATATTGATTTAGATGCGAATACTTGTACCGCGCTAATTATTGATAAGCTTCTAGGTGGCAAGTATCATGCTTGGGCAATTACAGCAGCTTATGGCGATAACCTTATTGCCAAAGCTGATCAACTAGCGGAAGCTGCGGGTTTGAGCCAAGAGCAGAAACGACGTTTGAAAGAGTTGGGTATACTCATAAATTACAATGGTTATGGCGCTGAATTAGCTGACTTGCACTTTTCACCAGCAGATTTGTATCAGGCGTTGTACAAGTATTCATCGCCGTTTGACGTTTTTGAAGCGTCAGATTCACCGTATTACAAACTTAAGGCTGCGTATGAACGTGATTTAGCTTCAGCTAACTCTGTGAAGCCGAGTTATCAAGGGAAGTTATTAACATTAATACATTTACCAAATGAAACTTGGTCAAAGCGTATTAGCGGTGTATATGGTAACCTATTGGCAAACCAAGCCCCTGAACGTGCACATGCTGTGTTAACTCCGAATGCAGATAATAGCTATTTAGTTTCTCTGCGCGCACCACTCAATAATAAGTGTGGAGCTGGAGATATATGTAATCAATTTCTAACCGGTGGTGGGCGAGCTGGTGCTGCAGGCATCAATCGATTGGAAGCAGATCAGGTACAACGGTTTATCGATATTACAGAAGACTATTACAGCAAACATTAATAGTAGTTTTGGTAGAATTACGGATTATTCTTTAAGCCCAATAAATTAAGGCGGTAAATGAAAGTATTAGTAACGGGCGCTGCAGGATTTATTGGCTCGCACGCAGTAAAAAGACTCCTCGCTGAGGGACATAGCGTAGTAGGTGTCGATAATCTCAATCAATATTATGATGTCGAGCTCAAACTTAATCGCTTGAAGTGGATCGGTGAGCATACTGAGTTTCATTTCGAACAACTGGATATTGCAGATATCCAGCCCGTACAACAAATTTTTGCACAATACAACTTTGACGCCGTTATTCACTTAGCAGCACAAGCTGGTGTTAGACATTCTTTAGAAGACCCTCATTCGTATATGAACGCCAATATGATGGGGTTTTTCTCTGTTCTCGAAGCATGCAAAAGAAATCGTATCGAGCATTTGGTCTATGCATCTTCAAGCTCTGTATATGGCTTAAATTCACAAACACCGTATTCTACGGCTGACAATGTAGACCACCCGTTATCTCTTTATGCGGCGACTAAAAAATCCAATGAGTTAATGGCCCATAGCTATTCTCATTTATACCAGTTACCCACAACTGGGCTGCGTTTCTTTACTGTTTATGGCCCGTGGGGAAGGCCTGATATGGCGTTGTTTAAGTTTACCAAGGCTATTCTCGCTGGAGATACCATTGATATTTATAATCATGGCCAGTTAAGCCGGGACTTTACTTATATTGACGATATCATTGACGGTTTGATGGCAGTCCTTGAGCACCCTCCTGTCGAAAATAGCGCTTGGGATACCAAGCAAGCCATGTATACCGAGTCCATTGCCCACAGTTCATCTCCCTACCAGGTATATAACATTGGTAGTGGTAACCCTGTTAATTTAATGGATTTTGTTGCTGAGATTGAAAAGGTGTTAGGTAAGCAAGCTAAGAAACGTATGTTACCGATGCAAAAGGGAGAGTTACTCACTACTTGGGCTGATACTGAACCGCTGAGAGAGATGACAGGTTTTAGCCCAAGCGTTAGCTTTAGCGAGGGAGTAAAATGTTTTGTCGATTGGTATTTATCTTATTACCATAAACAGTAAAGTATTTTTTTATAGTTAATACAAAGGATTATTATGAAAGTAGTTATTCCCGTAGCAGGGCTAGGAACACGTATGCTACCGGCGACCAAAGCCATTCCAAAAGAAATGCTTCCGTTGGTGGATAAGCCTTTAATTCAATACATAGTTGATGAATGTGTTGCAGCTGGAGCAAAGCAGATTGTACTGGTAACACATGCCAGTAAAAATGCGATTGAAAACCACTTTGATAAGTCATTTGAGCTTGAATCTATTCTTGAAAAGCGTGTTAAAAGGCAGCTTTTAGAAGAGGTTCAGTCTATATGCCCAAAAGATGTGACTATTTTACATGTGCGTCAAGGTGAAGCGAAAGGGTTAGGGCATGCAGTGCTATGTGCTAAGCCTTGTATCGGCAATAACCCTTTTGCCGTTGTACTGCCTGATGTTCTACTTGCCAGCTATTCAGCTTGTCAAAAAACAGAAAACTTAGCCGCGATGATGTCACGCTTTAATGAGTCTGGTGCTAGTCAGATTATGGTTTCTCCAGTACCTAAGGAAGAAGTCAATAAATACGGTATTGCTGATTGTAATGGTGCCGAGCTTGGCAAAGGTGAATCAGCCGTGATTCACAGCATGGTTGAAAAGCCTGCCACTGATGATGCTCCATCAGATTTAGCTGTGGTTGGTCGCTATGTTTTATCGGAAAAAATTTGGCCGTTATTAGCTAAAACCCCAGCAGGTTCAGGCGATGAAATTCAGTTAACAGACGCGATTGACATGCTGATTGAGCAAGATACTGTTGAAGCTTTCAAAATGTCTGGGGAGTCGCACGACTGTGGTGACAAGCTAGGCTATTTAAAGGCATTTGTAGAATATGGCATTCGTGACAAGAAGCTTGGCGCAGAGTTTAAGTCTGCAGTAGCTTCAATATTAAAGGAACAGTAAGCTTGAGTATTTTAGTCACAGGTGGCGCAGGATATATCGGTAGCCACACTATTGTAGAATTGTTTGGTCTGTCGAATGATATCGTCGTTTTAGATAATTTAACTAACTCTAGTTCTGAGAGCCTGTCGCGTATCACTGAGATAACGGGGAAAAAGGTAACTTTTTATCAAGGTGATATTCTTGACCGTGCAGCCCTTTGTAAGATATTTACTAAACATCAAATCGAAGCTGTAATTCATTTTGCTGGTCTAAAGGCTGTGGGAGAGTCTGTAGAGCAACCATTAAAGTACTACCACAACAATGTGACTGGAACCGTTACTTTGTGCGAAGTTATGGCTGAATTTGGAGTTAAAAACTTAGTGTTTAGCTCGTCAGCTACTGTATATGGTAACCCTGCCTCACTTCCAATCACAGAGACTTTTCCAACTTTTGCAACTAATCCGTACGGTCAGTCTAAATTGATGGTAGAAAATATACTGAATGATTTAGCTAAGTCGGACGAGAGTTGGAATATAGCTTGTTTAAGGTATTTTAACCCAGTAGGTGCTCATGAAAGCGGCCTTATAGGTGAAAACCCTAATGGCATACCAAATAATCTTATGCCTTTTATTTCACAAGTGGCTGTGGGTAAGCGTGAACACTTGAGTGTGTTTGGAAATGACTATGATACGCATGATGGCACTGGAGTTAGGGATTATATTCATGTCGTCGATTTGGCTAGAGGTCATTTGTCAGCGCTAACAAAACTTAAATCCAATCCAGGATTAGTCACATATAATCTTGGTACAGGGGTGGGGTACAGCGTGCTTGATATGGTCAGCGAATTTGAAAATGCCGCTGATAAAAAGATCCCATATAAATTAGTCGACAGAAGGCCAGGAGATATAGACTCATGCTACTCTGACCCAACTAAGGCTAAAGCAGAATTAGGTTGGGAGGCTACCCATACGCTCAAAGACATGGTAGCAAGTAGTTGGAAGTGGCAGTCTATGAATCCTAATGGGTTTGAATAGCTTTTTTGTTGCCAATTAAAACAACTTCTAATTGAAGTATCTAACAGCCAAACAGCGATTAAAGCCACCTTACAAGAAGGTGGCTTTTTTTACAACAAAGGCTTCTACAAAAGGCCTGACTTAAAAGGCCATCACTCAACACATTGATAAGCTTTAAAATTTGCGCTCCCAACCTGCATAAACGGTTGTTTCCCAGTCACTGCTATCAGTTGCTTCTGGATAAGTGCTATAGCCAACAGTGCCACCGACTTTGAGCTTGCCATCGTAGAAAGGGCGATGATAGCTTGCATCTAGTTGATAAAGCATTTCGTATTTACCTAGCGAGACAGGATTGCCACCTGGTGCTGCTACATCTGAGCTATCTATGTTTAATTTAGCCCAGCGTAGCTTAGTTGTTAGGCTTTGACCATTTTGTAAACGGGTGATACCACCTAGTACCAGCACGCGTGAGTCATTATCATAAGTCGTGCCTATGCTGCGGCCGTAATAGCGGTATCCGCTCTTATAAAATCCGTGCTCGTACATACAGTTATAAACTTTATCTGACAGCCCACATGATGCGGTAGTGTCGGTGTACTCTACAAATAAACGGGTATCAATTTCAGCAAAGTAGAAGTCAACGCCCCCCATATTTGATGCATTAATAAGTTTGTGCTTTTCGTTATGATAATCTTCATGTATACGTTCGTAATAGATACCATAAGGGATCCCCCAGGCTGTGTCAGACCACCTAAAGTCATAGCCAGCTAACATATTTTCCTGGCCGTTCTTAACGTCGCCCTCGCTTACACCGCCATTAAACAAGCCGTTCCACCAATCGCTTAAGCTATTTCCGTAACCATCGCCACCCCACTGCATGGTCCACGAAAAACCGACTTCAAGCTGAGTAAGCGGGCGAAGAGTGCCTCGAGCTCCCCAATGACGTGCGTTCGGTACATATCTATCGCTTTCCATCTTGCTAAAGCTTGTAGTGAACGTCCATGGGCCAGCCCAGCTAAGCCATGGTGTTTCAAAGGCGTTGCTGTCATTTCGAGACAGTGTAATACCTGGCATAGGACGAGCATTATTGGTCTGGATTAAACCTGAGTCCCAACCTGGCCCCCAGTATTTTTGTATCGCACCGCCGATGACAATCCAGTTGCCGAGTTTTACTGCAGCAAAGCTATTGTCTAAACGTGATTTATTACCGTCGATTGGGTCATGGTGATAGCTTGCCGCTAATCGGCCGCTGAACCATTCTTTAGTTACTTCAGCATTTACTTTAACTTCGGCTTTATCTCGGTAGTCATTACCATAACCAATAAAACGTGCCGTTTCGTTTGCACCAGTTAACCCTATGCCTAGCGATGTAGGTTGATGATCCTTATTGTATGCTTTCATCACGCGTGCATAAGCGTCTTTTTGTCGCACTGTCATTGATGTGTTTGCGGCTTTATCTAAATCCTTTTTTATTGCAGACCACATTAAAGGGTAGGTGGTGACAGGTTGAATAATGACTCCTGTATCTGCAAGTAGTTGAATGTCTGCTCTAAGTGGTAAGTCTGTTGGCTCTACCCACCAAGCTGACTGTGCGGTGAAACTGGTGAGTAAGGTTATTCCAGCAAGCAATTTTAGTTTCATGAAAACTCATCTCAGTTAACCCAATACACCTAATGTATTGCGGTTGGATAAACATAATAAGGAATTAATTTGATGGAGGGAGATTAAACCTAAGCTATTTGGTATGCAAAGGTACAATTTGGTCCATCAAATTTGCACTCAAAATAAATACTATCATAGCAAACAGTATATTTAACGAGTTAATCCATGGTACTGCCGTAAAATCATGGACAGTTGCGAGTTATTGATACAAATTGACTGAGGGGATGATGAGCATGTATTAACTAAGCTTTATTCACTTAACTTGTGAATAGTTATAGATATTGTTTAGGCTTGAGTTAAGCTGATCAGTTGACCTGCTTTAGTGCAATGTCATAGATTGGATTTTGTAGCTATTGTATTGATAAATGTTACGTGACTATTGATCAACAGCGTATTGATATTAAGGCGGGTGTACATACGTTCAGTGGTTATTCTGCTCATGAAGCTCAGAAAGATATGATTAACTTTGTAAAGCGAATGTACTACAAACCCGAGCATATTCGCATTGATTATGGAGATGAAGTCGCTAGGCAAGCGTTTGCTGCATGCTATCGAGAGTTACTGCCTTATTGCGAGGTAGTGGCTGTCAAATATCATGACAAAGGCCGCTAAATAGGTTTAAGCCTGCTCAACAATCTTCTTGTGCAGATTATTCCATTGCTCTGGGAATTTTCCATCGAGCATATAAACAAAAGAGAGCAGTTCAGCGATGAGTAAGTACAGCTCTTTGGGAATGTCTTCGCCTAGCTCTAGCATCTGCAAAAAGTTGCTCAAGTGTTCATCTTGATGGATGTACACACCAGCCTCTTTGGCAACGGCAATAATTTCCTCCGCCAAAAGGTCTTCACCTTTTGCGCTAACCTTAGGCGCATTCTTGCCATCAAAGCTTAATGCTACGGCTTGCTTCTTTAGTGGTTGTTTATCTTCGCTCATTCATTTCAGCTCTTGTGTCCGTATCGTACGTTCAACGTTTAGTTTTAGATGCTTGATTAACGTCTACGCCAGCGTTTTTACTAGAAAGTGGTCGCCAGGTAACAGCGTTGGCGGGATTGATGTCACTTCGGTTTTAATGCTATTCAAGTTAAACCCTATGTCGTTTATCTTCTGCGTGAGCGCCTGTTCAAAGTTAGCCACTTTATCTATTGTGGATTGATTACTCGCCTGAATTTTAAGGTCGAACTGCTCGCCATGTTTGTGTGCTGCAAACACGATAGCGCCTTGAGATAAATTAAATTTTAATTGTAAGCGCCAACCTTTTTTCTGCTGTTGCTCGTCCTGTTCTTGTTCGAACTTACCCTCAAATTGCTCCTGTTTGTTATTAATTATGTAGGGCAGGGCAAAATACCAGGTGGCAGCTTGATTGGCTTCACCACTCGCTTGTTGGTATACGTTTAAGCTTTGGGCGAGTTGACCGAGTGATTCTAAGGTGTTTGATTTGTCTAGTCCCGCTAATAAGCCGCTGCTGGTAGCTAATCGACTTAATGCAGTTTGTTGTAGCTTTTGTACATGGGCGGCAAGTTTTGGTGACAACTTAGTGTTGCTATTGTTGGCGCGCACGCCTAAAAGTACCTGAAATAACGTGGTAATGGCGCTACCTGTTATCAGTGGCGTGCTGTGAGCCGCGGGTTGGTTTAATTGAATTGACGCTAACCCCATAAGCTCTGCTTGTAGTTGTTTTGGCTCTGCAAGCGTCGTGAGTGGTTTCGGAGATAGCTGAGGTAAGAGTTTTAGTAGCTCGTTGGCAAGACTCACTTTTACACTCGGCTGAGCTTCTGTTGCTGTCATTGCTCCAGCTTTTGACAGTGCTTTAGACAATACTTTGAGCGGCGACATGACCTCGGCGCTCTCGGTCTTAGTATTAACCTGCTTTGGCGCTTGTCCAAGAATCGATTTGTCCTGTTGGGCTGCGGCATTTAGTTGTGAAGTTAGTGCTTTCGCATCAGCTTGAGCGGATTTTATTGAATCGCCTTTCACCTCACTTGCTAATTTATTTGGTGCGATGGTTTGCTGTTGAGCTGTTTCTTTGGCTTTTACTCCATCAAGGTTTGCCTGCACTGTACTTGCTGAGTTACTAGCTGTTCCTGTTGAGTTAATTCCAGTTTGACCTGGGTTAGTCATTGCTTTCGAAGAGCTCGCTTCTGCGCCCTTGCTACTCACTAAGTCGCCTTGAATTGTCGAGGCTAAAACTTGTTTTGATTGACCGCTCTGTAGTTGGACAGCTTGTGCTCTCGCGACATCAGCTTTAGTTGGCGCAAGTTCTGGTTTAGTTAGAACAACTTCTGGTTTAGTTGAAGTTGCATCGCTTTTTGCTGATTGACTTAATAACTCTGCAGAGTGTTTCAGTTTGGTGCTGTCAGCTGTGATTTTACCTTCGGTGAGAGCCTTTGCTGCTTGCTTTGCCAGCTCTGCCATTTCGCTGTTTAAAGGGCTAGATGTCGACGAACTTGTGGCGGAAGTAGCTGATGAAGGTGAATTTGTTTGTTGAGTCAATGCGCTTGGTTGCATCGCCGTTTTAGTAGCTTCTTGATTCACTGTACTTGATGGTGAATTCGAGCCGGTACTTTGCTTAACGTTTTGGGGGGCATTAAGCGGTGTAGCATCAAGTTTTTTTAGCATTTGCCCCAAGATTTGTGCCGGCTCTAGCTTGGCTATGACGACATCATTGTGTTCAGCTGTGGTTATGTTCGATTGCGTTTTAGGTGACAGTTCAACATCAATTGAGCCAAGAATTTTTGTTAGTTGCAGTGCGAGTTTATCGCCGTGGCTCACAATTTTTGCCAGGTATTCGCCACCACTTATTCTAGGTTGACTATCAAGCTGAATTTTCGGTCCATCAGCAAATTGCATTTGCTGCTGTTGAATTTGGCTCGTAGGTAGCGGGTAGCCCTGTGAGCGTGAAGCCAGGTTGGCAAGCTGGGTGTCTGAAACGCCATTTTGCTGTGCTAATTGCTGCAATGCTTGCGGCATTTTTATTTGCATACTCTGAGCTAACAAAATGAGCTGACTCGCGAGCTTTGTCTGCTGTGCACTGGTGGCTTGGTTTGATTCAGCTATTGCCGCTTGTTTTATTGCATCTAATTTTAAGGAATCGGGGCTTGATGCTGTTACTGCAAGTTTGGCTAATTCGGTGAGTAACGCTTTAGATTGCGCCTGTGTTATTACTACTTGCCCGGCTTGATGCAATTGTTTCGCTTGAGACTGCGACAATTCTGCCGACAGGGTGTTCCCTGAAATCGAAACCACGGCTTGTGCGAACGAGTTTGTATTAGTTTGTGATTGCTGACTATTACTTTGAACTGTGATGTTTGGATTGTTTTGGGTATTAGGTTGAGCGTTAGACTGAGTAGCTAGCTGAGTTGTCAACTTAGCAGTAGGTTGAGGCTTTGCTTGAGTGATAGCAACTTCAACAGATTTAGTTTGCGCAAGCTGCTTATCTAAATAATTTAACTGCTCTAGGTTTTTCACATGTACTTCAACACGTTGGGCATTGACGCTCACGGTTCTTGTATCGATGCTTTGTTGCCTGTTAGATGCATGGGCTGCGTTGGATGTTACATCGCGCGGTGTTGTGTTTCTGGTTTGTGCTTGGCTTTGTTGCTGACTAATCGGTTGTTTATATTGGCGCTGCTCAGTATTAAGTGTCCGTCCACTATTAACTTGAGCTTGCTGCTTGCTTAATTGGTCAGGCTTACCTGAAGTAACAAGGTTTGTGCGCGCGCCATTGGTTTGCTCTGACGTGCTGACATCAGACTTGCTATTTACTGGTGACGTCCGAGCTGAGTTCATAAGGTTATCGTGTTATCCAATATCGCCCTTGATATAGCTATGAGATATTACCAAGGCCAATTGTTTATGAAGTTTTACAAATATTTGTTTTGTTTGTTGCTGACTAAGCAGTATGCTTGCTAGCAAAATCACTGCGTTGTTCTCAATTATTATCGGCTTAGGCGTTCATTGCTTGAGAACCATTGCATTTGCTTTAGTGCTTGCTTTATAGCTAAGCCTTGGCTTTTAGCCACACCTTAGCATTAGCACTATAGTTCGAGAGTTACAGTGTGTTCACCAGAATGTCAATTTAACGATGCAGTGACGTTTGGTTAATACCAACTTAGATAGATAAAGTGACCAGAGATTACGCCGGAAAAATCGCTTATAACGCGGCAGAAATTGCAATTAGTTAGTGAGCCTAACTTCCAAATTTCTAAAAGTTATAAGCCATTTTCACCAATAAAAATAACCAGTAAGAATGATCACTTAGTTGTGTTGGTTGGTATCAATTCCTATCCTAAGTTTAGATAGTAAGAGATGTATATGAAGTATGTAAGGACGTTACTTCCTTTTTTCACTGTTTTGTGTGCCAGTACAGCCTTGTTTAGTCACTCTTTAGCGGCTTTTCCAAGCAGCCTTCCTCCTGCACATACCACACAAGATGAACAACAGCCTGTGGTTGAAGTCGTTTATAACGACGAGCGCGATCCGTTTGAAGGTTTTAACCGCGCCATGTGGCACCTCAATTATCAATATTTTGATAAATACCTGTTTCGCCCTGTCGCCCATGGCTACAAGGACTATGTACCAATGCCGGTAAAAAGTGGCGTAAATAACTTTGTACTTAACTTTGAAGAGCCAAGTTCCATGGTTAACAATGCGCTTCAGGGTAAGTGGGGCTGGGCTGCCAACGCAGGTGGACGCTTTACTATCAACACGACTATCGGCCTGCTAGGTGTGGTGGATGTTGCTGATATGATGGGACTTTCTCGTAAACAAGATGACTTTAACGAAGTGCTTGGTTATTATGGCGTTCCCAACGGTCCTTACTTTATGGCACCTTTCTTTGGTCCATATGTAACGCGCGAACTCACAACAGATTGGGTGGATGGTCTATACTTTCCTTTGTCGGAGTTTACTTTTTGGCAATCAGTTTTAAAGTGGGGCTTAAAAAGCCTACACAAACGCGCAGCAGCAATCGATCAAGAAAGATTATTAGATAATGCGCTCGACCCATATACCTTTGTAAAAGAAGCTTACTTACAGCACATGGATTACAAAGTTCACGACGGTATTGTCCCTTCAGACTACGAAGAAGACGAATTATTAGATGAGTATATGGACGAGCTAGATTAGTCAGAGAAGCCACTCCCTGACTAAGTCTGGGAGTTGTTTATGGCACTAACAGATATTGCTGTACTTTTAGTGGAAGATGACCCAGTTTTTCGTCAACTAGTCGCTGATTTTTTATCTTCTCAGGGTGCATCAGTTAAGCAAGCAAGTAATGGTGAGCAGGGCGTGCAACTGTTCACACAAGAACATTATGATATCGTCATTGCAGATTTAAGCATGCCCATTGTTGATGGTTTAGAAATGCTTAGGCAGATGGTCGATATCGACCCCGCTATTCCTTCAATTGTTATCTCTGGTAATGATGCCATGTCTGACGTCGTAGAGGCGCTGCGCATTGGTGCCAGCGACTATCTGGTTAAGCCCGTCGCAGATCTGTTTATTATCGAGCAAGCGGTAGAGCAAGCACTACTTACCGGTTCTAAGCCGGTAGAGCAGGCTATTGCGCCCCATAGCACA
The DNA here is from genome assembly GCF_012263345.1 of Shewanella sp. WXL01. Lineage (NCBI taxonomy): Bacteria > Pseudomonadati > Pseudomonadota > Gammaproteobacteria > Alteromonadales > Shewanellaceae > Shewanella > Shewanella sp. WXL01. The sequence goes on from NZ_JAAIKQ010000002.1 coordinate 172,361, forward strand.
GAGCTGATTGAGCTTTCTTATCAAGAGCTCAATGACAATTTGCTACTGCTAGAGCAAAGCGCTGAGGCCGCTAAAAGTGTGCAGCAGCAGTTATTTCCGTCCTCAAGCGTTGAATACCCTAATGCGCTGATTAATTACACCTTGTATAAAAATAGCGATGTCAGTGCGTTTTTTATTGACTCTACCATGGTGGGCGACGAGCACCTAGTGCTGTATATGGCGCACTTTATGCCGGAGGATAACAGCGCAGCATTTGGCTGCGTGCTGCTTAGAAGCTTTGTCAATCAGCAATTAAAGCTGTTTCGTAATGACCAAAGTGAAGTGCTCATTCAACCGTGTAAAATGCTTGAATACCTCAATGAGCGCTTGGCGAGCTCTGGGTTACATATCTTGATGGATATTATCTATGTTAGCCTAGATTTGTCTGAATATCGTGTTGCCATTGCACAATCTGGCAAAGGGTTAAGGGGTTACCTTCGTAATCCAACAGGTTTAGCACCGCTTGCTATTTCTGAAACCGACCCCATTGGCTTTCCTACTTGGAAGGCGCCAAAGGTTTTATCGCGTCATTTAGCCCTAGGCGAGCAGCTTTGTATTGCGACCTATTTGCCGGAGCATAAACAGGCACTACTTGAGAATAGGTTTGAAGGGTTAGTGTTTGATGCTAACACTAAGGCTGGAGGCTTTATTCAGCTAGAGTGTGAATAGCGATTGTAGCGTTGGCCGCTTGACTCATCCTTTGAAATAACCTGAATTACAGGCACAAAAAATCCCCAATCAAGGGGATTTTTTAGTTTTGACTAGTTGTCTGTGTAGTGGCTAGCTATGTAACCTACGCATGTAACTAAATGTTCATGCAGCTAACTACGCGTGCAACTAGCATAAATATAAGCTTAGAATTAACGCTTGATTGCTTCATGTTCAGCTGTAACAGCAATCTCTTCTTCTAGCATTTCTTCTTCAGACTCAGCGTGACCTTCAGCGCCGTGCATCCAGTCAACTAGCTTATCAGCCATGAAGTACAAGATGATACCTGAAATAGTCGCTGTAATCGCAATACCTGAGAAGATTGCCATCGCGTTAGCGAGTTGTTCTTCTTTCTCGCCGCCGTGACCGATTAGTGAACCAACTAGACCACCAATCTTGTTCGCTGCCGCGATGAATAGGAACCAAGCACCCATCAGTAGTGATGCAATACGCAGAGGAGCAAGTTTAGTTACCATTGATAGACCAATTGGCGATAAACATAGTTCACCCATGGTGTGGAAGAAGTATGCACCCACTAACCACCACATGCTTGACTTAGCATTTGCGTCGCCGCCCATTTCTAGTACAGCACCAATCATGAATAGGAAACCAACAGCAAGCAGGAATAAACCTAGCGCAAACTTAACAGGTGAGTTTGGCTCGTTCTTACCTAAGCGGATCCAGATAGATGCGATAACAGGTGCGAAGATTACAATGAAGATAGCGTTAAGAGACTGGAAGTAAGTCGTTGGTACTTCCCAACCACCAATCATACGGTCAGTAAAATCGTTGGTGAACAGGTTCATTAGACCACCAGCTTGCTCGAAGCCAGCCCAGAAGATAATGGTAAATAGACCCATTACCATGATTACTTTAATGCGGTCACGCTCTACTTTGGTAAGTGGCTCTTTGCGAACTTCACCTTTCGCTTCGTTCTTTTGCTTCTCAAGCTTAGCAGCCGGAATAGTACCGATGTCACCAAGTAGTTTTTGAGCGAACATGAACTGGATGATCAGTGATAGCACCATACCAACACCTGCACAGAAGAAACCAGCTTGCCAGTTGTTGATCATCACTTCTTGGCCGTCAACCATAGCTGTGTGACCGAATGAAGTGTAAGCCCAAGCTACGATGAAGCCAGACAGCGCAGCACCAACGTTAATACCCATGTAGAAGATGGTGAACGCACCGTCACGGCGATGATCGCCTTCTTCGTATAGATCACCAACCATGGTCGAAATGTTTGGCTTAAATAGGCCGTTACCAATGATCAGTGTACCTAGACCAATATAGAAAAGAGTCGTTTCTAAGCCAGGGAACCAGCTGTGTGGTGCGGCCAGAGTAAATTGACCTGCTGCCATTAAGAAGCCACCAATATAGATAGCTTTACGTTGACCAAGAATGTTGTCGGCTAACCAGCCACCGATGAGGGGAGTTAAGTAAACAAGACCGGTAAAGGTACCGTATAGAGATAGTGCATCGGCTTGGGTCCAACCTAGACCACTACCGCCTTCCGACTGTACTTTATCAACCAAATAAAGTACCAAGATTGCACGCATTGCGTAGTAACTAAAACGTTCCCATAATTCTGTTGTGAATAAAAGGAACAATCCTTTTGGATGCCCAAGCATAGTGCCCGGCGCTTTTGCTTCACTCATTAAGTCTTCCACCTTAAGCTTGTGATTGCCTGCAAAAAACTTTGCAGAAATTGTTTGCAAAATGCGGCTGTTGATGAACTCGTAACAAAATGTAAATCAAAGTTAACTATTCAAAAAAGCACGCTTAATTGTTTATTTTTTATATTAAATAACTTCTTTTCGGTGTCGATACACCGTCAAACATTAAAAAGTTAACCTTATATACCCTTTTAATGGCGGTAAAGTCAATGCTAATGCGGTTAGCAGGCGATAAGACATGCAAATTAGATGTAAATAACTTGTCACGTTTATCCTACTTTAGTCAGCCTTTTACTTGTTGTTAGACGCGCACTAATCCCAAACTTACACCACTTTGATTTTTTGAGTGAGTAGGGGCTTAATAACCACATTTTTGTGAGTACAGTTATCCAGCTGCTCGCCGATATAAAATAAGTCGAACCAGATCAATAATGGTGGGGCATCGGCTAATTCGGGTAAGAGAACGCCATGCGTATGTAAATCTTAAATTGCTTTTGCATATCATTAACAAATGTTTACAATATTGCCAAAGTTAACTATCTCTTACCTGTTTGACACTCACTTAAGCTTTTATTTACACAGTGAACGCGCCTGTGTGTTGCTTAAAACCTTGTCGGTAGAGGTAAAACATGAAGGTAAATATTTTTAGCTGTGATCAGGTAGGCCTTTTTCGCGTCTCAAACGGCAAGTTGCTTGAACACGGCAAGTCGCTTGATTTAGCTATCAGGGCTGCAGCACGTGTCATTTTACTGTTTGCATTGCTTGTCGCCTTTTCCGCAAGCGCAGCTTGGCAAGACACTGACAAAGATGGGGTGCCTGATAAAAAAGATGCTTGCCCAGATACGCCTGCAAATGTCGTGGTGATGGCAAACGGTTGTCAAGACCCAGACGATGTAGCGCTAGCTAGTGCGCTTAAACAATCCGCCAAGCAAGCAGTGGCTCAAGATGCCTTACTTGATGATAACCGCCCAGACCAAGCAAGCAGCAAAATGAAGTCAGCACTTGCTAACGAGATAAAACAGCAAGTTCAGGCATGTGCGGAGAAGGCGGGTTTAAATTCTGAAGAATTTACTTGCCTTAACAACTTGTTAGCACCTGTTTATTTTGGCGTTGGAGAGAATAAGGTGTCAGCAACGCAGTGGCCGGGTTTGTATAAACTGCTGGTGGTTGTTGAGTCTTTGCCGAAAGGTTTTAGCCTAAGCATTGAAGGGCATACCGATACTAGCGGAAGTGATTCGGTAAATATGAATTTGTCATTGGCGCGAGCAGTCGCCGTCAAGAACGCCTTAATGGCAGAAGCGACAAGTATTAATTTTGACAAGGTGAATGTCGTAGGTTTAGCGGATAAACGCAGCGTAGCCAGCAATGATACTGCACAAGGTCGATTGCTTAATCGACGTGTAGAGTTTGTAATTTCGGCAGAATGATTCTGCTATTTTAAGGGAGTAAGACAATGGAAAACCTTCAAGGTTTATTAGAACAAGCACCAGTGTTTGTGGCCACTTATGGTCTAAAACTACTTGCCGCGATTGTTATCTTTGTAGTGGGTAAATACTTTGCTGGCGTGTTCAAACGTTTGACAGACAAACTCATGACAAACCGTGGTATCGACAAAACGGTAGCCTCGTTTGTCGCAAACTTGGTTTGGGGCTTAGTGTTTGTATTTACCGTTATTGCAGCACTAGGGCAAATTGGCGTACAAACCGCGTCACTTGTTGCGGTCATCGGTGCGGCTGGTTTAGCCGTTGGCTTAGCGCTTCAGGGCTCGCTATCTAACTTTGCAGCCGGTGTCCTTATGGTTATCTTCCGTCCTTGCCGCGTAGGTGATTTTGTTGAGGCTGCAGGCGTTGCCGGCGTAGTTGATGAAATTACTATCTTCTCTACCAAGCTTCGCACTGGCGATAACAAAACCATTATTGCACCAAACTCTGCAATGATGGATGGCACCATTGTTAACTACAGCGCTCAAGAGAATCGCCGCGTTGATTTAGTCATTGGTGTGGGTTACACCTCTGATATCGCCAAAACTAAGCAAGTGATTTCAGCGGTATTAGACAACAACCAATACGTGCTAAAAGATCCTGCTTACACTGTTGCATTAGGTGAGTTAGCAGATTGCTCAATTAACTTTGTTGTGCGCCCATGGGTGAAAACCTCTGATTACTGGCCAGCACACTTTGAATTACTAGAGCAAATCAAAAATGCACTAGATGAAGCCAGCATTGAAATCCCATTCCCACAAATGGATTTGAATGTAAAAGAGCTTCCAGCTCAGTAAATTCAGTAATGATGAAAAACCAGCTTCGGCTGGTTTTTTTATGTCCGTTTATCACTAAATTGGGGCGCCAACAGGTACAAGCATTTGAAGAGAGGTTATGATAGCGGCCAAATAATCCAACACACCAGGTAACAGAAGATGTTCGATTTCAGAAGCGATACCGTAACCATGCCAACTCAAGCTATGCGTCAGGCCATGGCAAGTGCAGAGGTAGGAGATGATGTTTATGGTGACGACCCAACGGTGAATGAGCTGCAAGACTTTGCTGCTGATATGTTTGGTTTTGATAGTGCGTTATTTGTATGCTCGGGCACGCAAGCGAACTTATTGGCGTTAATGGCTCATTGTGAGCGTGGTGATGAGTACATTTGTGGTCAGCAAGCGCACAACTATATGTTTGAAGGTGGCGGTGCTGCAGTGCTTGGCAGTATTCAACCTCAGCCGTTAACTAACCAGGCTGATGGCAGCATTTTACTGAGCGATATTGAACAAGCGATTAAGCCCAAGGATATTCATTTTGCGCAAACGCGCTTACTGAGTTTAGAAAACACCATCGGCGGTAAAGTGCTGCCTCAAGAGTATTTAGCTAACGCGCAGCAATTGGCGTTTAACCATAATTTAAAGATCCACCTTGATGGTGCCCGCGTAGCTAATGCGGCTGTCGCACAAGGAACGAGTATCGCCAATATCACTCAGTATTTTGACTCTGTTTCAATTTGCTTATCTAAAGGTTTGTGCGCGCCGGTAGGCTCAATTTTGCTTGGGGATGAAAGGCTGATTAACAAGGCCATTCGCTGGCGTAAAATGCTTGGTGGTGGCATGAGGCAAGCAGGTGTGCTAGCCGCTGCAGGTAAGCTAGCACTCACTGAACAAGTTGACCGTTTAGCTGAAGACCACGCTAATGCACGCTTACTTGCGAGTTTGCTTGCTGAAATGGATGAGTTCAATGTCGAGCCAGTACAAACTAACATGGTTTATTGTGATTATTTAGGTGAAGCGCAGGGTAACAAGCCGCTTAAGCAACTTGCTGCAGAGCTAGCCAAGCAAGGCTTTGTGTTTAGCGTGGCGAAAAAGCTGCGTTTAGTTACTCACAAAGATATTAGCGAGCAAGGTGTGAGACAGTTTGTTGATGCGCTCAAACAAGCGCTTTGCTAATCATACCAATTAGCATAAGAATGTGATCATTCTTACTGGTTAAAATCGTTTATAACTTCGTTAGAAATTTTGTAGGTAGAGCAACTAGCTAACTGCAATTTCTGCCTTGTTCTAAACGATTTTTCATGCGTAATATCTGATCACTCATTTATCCCAATTGGTATTACTGTACTGAAAGCTTGATAATAGACTTAGTACCAGTTCAACGAAAAAGCTCGCTTATATTAGCGAGCTTTTTTGATTTAGGCTTAAGACTGACAAGTTTGCTGTTAATAAGCCGCGTTTAGTTACGTAACATGCTCTTAAGCCAACTATTGTTACGCTACCTTAGCAATACGGTTTTTGTAATCGCTAACTAGGTGGTGGGTAATTTCAATTGGATCAGCGTCTTTACAGCAGTCGTCGAGGAAGATTTTAAAGGTAACCAGTGAATGCCCATCGTGAGGCAGGCGATTACTTTGCACCACAAAGTAGGCTTCTTCATTGTCAGCCTTGCGAATAATAAAATTCTCTACTTCGCCTAACTTAGTGCCAGAGTTGTTATGCCATTTGGTGATGCGATTAAGGGCAATCTCAGAAGAGTTATTGATTTCGATATGGTTAAGCCAGCTTGCTGGTTGGTCTTTATCTTTGTAATGCGGGCAGCGAACAGTGTAGTTGTAAACATGGGTAATAGCAGTCATTGGTACCTACCTATTGCGATTGAATTAACTTCATCATAGTCGTTAAATTTTGAAAGCGTCAAAGTTAGCGAGCAATATTTAGAGCTAGCTACCATTAATTAACAAAGACGAATTTAAATACCAATATTTGTAATTAACCACTTGTGATTAATAGTAAAAAGGCGCTTAATGTAAGGTTGAAGTGTTTGATTTTCTTTACCTCAATCTCTCGTCATTTTTCTTTTGGCTCTCCCATTTTTACCACCTAAGTGCCTGTTGCTGGCTGAATTACCAAGCTCTGAGCTAAGTAGATATCCGCATAGAAAACTGAGTGCTGCGCTATGACGCTAGATATAGAGCAAGTTAAAAGGGCTAATAAACAAGCGCCAATAAAAAAGAGAGCCGAAGCTCTCTTTTTAACCTTTGTGCTCACTCTAGACAATAAGCTGTGCTTAGTCAGTGAGCATTAAAGCGCTGCCGTAAAGATGGCGCAAATCTCTTCGTGGGTTGCCTGTTTAGGGTTGGTTAAACCGCAAGCATCTTTAAGCGCATTGTCAGCAAGTGTCGGAATGTCCTCGGCTTTTACGCCTAACTCAGTCAAGTTTGCAGGAATGCTTACTGCGGCAGATAGCGTGCGAATCGCTTCAATTGCTGCTTGTGCACCTTGCTCATCAGTTAAGCCTACTACATTTTGCCCCATGGCTATCGCCACATCTTTAAGGCGGGCAGGGACCACTTGAGCATTGTACTCTTGAACATGTGGCAGCAAAACCGCATTACATACACCGTGTGGTAGGTCGTAGAACCCGCCTAACTGGTGCGCCATTGCATGCACATAACCAAGGCTTGCGTTGTTAAATGCCATACCCGCCAAGAATTGAGCGTAAGCCATTTGCTCGCGTGCATTAATATCGTCGCCCTTATTCACAGCGTTAACTAGGTTGGCTTGAATAAGTTCAATTGCTTTGATTGCACAGGCGTCAGTAATAGGGTTTGCTGCGATAGACACATAAGCCTCTACTGCGTGAGTTAGTGCATCCATACCGGTTGCCGCTGTTAGTGCTTTAGGTTTTTCGAGCATCAACTCTGGATCATTCACCGACAAAATTGGTGTGGTGTTTTTGTCTACAATTGCCATTTTGATATGACGCTCTTCATCGGTAATGATGCAGAAACGGGTCATTTCACTTGCGGTGCCGGCAGTTGTATTAATGGCGACCAATGGAAGTTGCGGTTTGCTTGAAACGTCTACACCTTCGTAGTCTTTAATTTCGCCACCATTGGTTGCAACGAGCGCAATGCCTTTGGCGCAGTCATGAGGTGAGCCGCCGCCAAGTGAGATCACGAAGTCACATTTGTTGGTGTTTAAAAGCTCAAGACCGGCATTAACGTTACCGGTTGTTGGGTTTGGTTGAACGCCGTCAAAAATAACTGACTCAATACCTTGAGTTTGTAATTTATCAACCACGTTTGCCACCAACCCAATATCAACGAGTGGTTTGTCGGTCACAATAAGTGCTTTGGCAAAGCCTAGCGCTTTGATGTCGTTAATGGCTTCGTTCACGCTGTCTTGACCAAGAATGTTTACGCTTGGAATAAAGAATTTAGCTGCCATAAGTGCCTCTCTAAAGTTTCAATTTAATGTTTTAAAATTTCAAATCTGAATTAAAATTAGCAGGCTACGGCGTTGGAGAGTGTGATCTAGTGCTAACAATTGTTGCCAGATTATCACTTTAGAGGTAATTGATTGTAATTTGTTAACCATATGGCATTTTTGCGCATAAAAAATGCCAGAACCTCGATTCTGGCATAGACAATGTATTGCTGTTTGACGGTTTATCCAGCGAGAATCACTGGTATGAAACTATAAACCAGTTATGCGTAGTAATTAACCTGAATTCGGGATAATAAAACGGTTTCTAACGGCTAGTTTTGGTTATTTCTGTGTTGAAGCCACTTGCAATAGACTAGCTATTGACGCGCAGCTCCGCCTTGAACTAAACAAAACTATCTCGCTAGAAACATAAATCTTGGTATAGCACTGTTCAAGATAGCTATCGACACTTCCTTACCCCGACCTCAGGTTAAATAGACTAGTTTGCCGGGCAAGTTGTTGCTGTCACAGAGTTAATGACAATATTATCCACTGGGGCGTCTTGAAAGCTGAACTCACCAATTGTCTTGGTTTCCGTTGTCACAGCATTCATCATATCCATGATCTCAATTCCTTCTAAGATCTTACCGAATACGGCGTAGCCGCCTTGGCTTGGATAGTCGAGGTTTGCATTGTCGTGAATATTAAAGAAAAACTGCGCTGTTGCTGAGTCAAGCGACTGAGTGCGCGCCATCGCTATGGTGCCACGCTCATTCTTGAGACCAACGCTTGATTCATTTTTGATTGGGTCATTGGTGGTTTTAAAGCTGTAGTCTGCTGTTAATCCACCGCCTTGGTTGACGAAGTTATTAACGATGCGATGGAAAATCGTACCATCGTAAAAGCCATCTTTAACATAATCGATAAAGTTTTGACCAGTAATTGGGGTGTTAGTGGTGTCGATACCTAATGTCATGTCGCCCTCAGTGGTTGACATAACAAAGCAGTGATCGATGCTTAACATTACTGGTTGCGGCTCAGGGTCGCTTGAATCTGAGCCACCACAAGCTGTAAGCAGGCCGATAAGCGCAAGCGTTAAGCAGGTTTTTAAGGGTAAACTAGTTGTTATTGTTTGAGTTTTCATTGGTGATGTTATCCATAACTGCAGGAAATAAGTGAGCACTTTTCACACCGTCATGAACAGCTGCAAAAAGTGTTGGGCAAATGTTGCCTGAGTTAGGTTTGTGCTTCAATTCACAAAACACGTTTGGATACAAATTGTTACCTCAAGGTTGCTTGAAGTTATATTTTAAAGTTACCCCTGTTCGCTATTGATATAATCGTGCAAATAATTTGCCTTAAAGCTGAAGTTACCCAGCAGAACCCGTTACAATAACCCTTTGTATTTTTTATCGAGTCTGATGCATGTCGTTTCAATCTTTGCCTTTATCGCCAACCATCTTAAAAGCCATTGAAGAAGTGGGTTACCAGCAGCCCACGCCAGTACAGCAGCGCGTTATTCCTGTTGCTGTTGACGGACAAGATGTGTTGGCAAGCGCTGAAACTGGCACGGGTAAAACCGCTGCATTTGCGTTGTCGACTCTGCAGCAGCTTGAAGTGAACGATGTTGCCCAGCAAACTGAGCTAAGTCATGGCCGAGCCGTGCGGGTGTTGGTGATGACGCCAACCCGTGAGTTAGCGATTCAAATTCAGCAGTGCTTTAGTGATTATGGCAAGCATCTTCCTTATCGCTCACTGGCAGTTTATGGTGGTGCGAGTATTAACCCGCAGCGCAAAGCATTAGCGCAAGGCATTGATATTTTGGTGGCAACCCCTGGACGCTTATTCGACATTGTTGGTCAATATCAGTTAGATCTATCGCAAGTGGTGCATCTGGTTATTGATGAAGCAGACCGTATGTTAGACATGGGCTTTGTTAAAGATATCGAAAAGGTGCGCCGTTTAGTCAACCTGCAGCATCAAACCATGATGTTTTCGGCGACTTATTCTCAAGCCGTGGAGCAGCTTGCCAAGAATATGCTTGAACAACCCGCCTTAGTGAACATTAAAAGTGAAGCGACCACTAAACAAATTACTCATAAGGCATTTAAGCTTGATAAACGCCGTAAGGCTGAGTTGTTGTCTGAGCTAATTGGTAAATACAATTGGCAGCAATCGATGGTTTTTGTTAGCAGTAAAGAGTCGGCAGAGTTTTTAGTGTCTGAACTAAAACTTGATGGTATCAGCGCCGCTGTGTTTCATGGCGATAAAACTCAGGGTGCACGCAATCGCGCATTAGATGAATTTAAAGCAGGCAAAATTCGGGCACTTATTGCCACTGATTTAGCTGCCCGCGGCATCGATATTGAAGCGCTGCCAAGGGTGATTAACTTTGAATTGCCTGAAGAGCTAGAAGACTTTGTTCACCGCGTAGGTCGCACCGGTCGCGCAGGCTTATCAGGTGAAGCCATGACTTTTTTCAGTGAACAAGAAAAATCTAAATTTGCTGAAATTGAAGCTTTAATAGAACAAACTATTCCGGTTGTTATTCCAAAAGGCTATGAGCCTGGCGCGCCTATGCCTGCAAGGTATCGTGAATTAAATTTAGATAGCAGTGCTGAAGGTAAAAGGGCGAGCGGTAAAAGTTCATCGGGTAAGAACGGTAAGTTTAAAGGTACTAAACACACGCACGGCAAAAAAGGCAAGTTTGCTTCAGGTAATAAAACAAATCGCTCTGGTAGCGCAGCTAGCAATGGTAAAAGTGGCGCAGATAGCAAAGGAAAAAGTAAGCCTAGTCGTCAAGGCAAATACGCATCTAACAAAGGCTAGAGAATAATGCGTATTTGCAGCTAAAATTAATAATTAGTTCCAAAGATGAGCTTATGACTAAAGGGATGTCATGCGCATAGCAAAAACAATTAAAACCAATGTTATTACCGGTTTTTTAGGTGTGGGTAAGACCACGCTAATCCAGCAATTATTGGCGAATCGACCCGAGGACGAAACTTGGGCTGTTCTGGTTAACGAGTTTGGCCAAGTCGGTATCGATGCAGAGCTTCTAGCTTGTAAGAAAACAGGCAGTTCCCATACCATCAACAGCCAAAACGGAAGTGCTCAAACCGGAAGCTCTCAAACTAAAGCGCAACAAGCAAATACTAATCAAGGACAGGTGGCGATTAAGCAAGTGCCCGGCGGCTGTTTATGCTGCGCGGCGGGTTTGCCTGCGCAAGTGGCAATTAATCAGCTTATCCAACAAGCCAAGCCAGATAGAATTTTGATTGAGCCCACAGGGCTTGGGCATCCCAAAGAGATCCTGCAAACCCTGCAAAACGAGTTCTTTAAGCCGATTATTTCCCTTGGCAAAGTGATTACCTTGGTAGATGCCCGCAAAGTGGCTGACGAGCGTTATACCAGCCATGAGATATTTATCGACCAAGCCAAAGTGGCGGATTGTATTTTGGTTAGTAAAGACAGTCTGTATCAAGCAGATGAGGCCGCGCAGCTAAGTCAATGGTTAGACAGTATTGGCTGCGGCGCTACGCAGCAATTACTGAGTAGTGACTTGTACCGGGTTGATGCAGAAAACGTTGTGAGTACCGACGGGCAATTTGCCAGTCATCTGGTTAATGATGTGCAGTTGCAAAGTGGTTTTGAGCAGATTTATGACCTATTAAATCAGCCTAGTGCCTTTGCCAAACGTGTACCGCAGGTTAAGCCAAAGTTGTTGCAGGTGCCAAGTCATCAGGATATTAGCTTGTTCAAGCCCAGTAATGCAGTGGCCCCAACAGAGCTTGCTGAGTTCGACTGGCAAGGTGAAATCTTCCACCGCTTTTCTCAGCAGCAAGGCGAATTTGCGAGCATCGGTTGGGTGTTTTCGCCAGAAGTAAGCTTTGGTTTTGAGCGCGTTATGTCTTGGGTTGAACGCCTAAAGCAAGCTGATGTGCTGCGTTTTAAAGCGGTGGTCATTACCTATGACGGTATTCTTGGGGTTAATTATGCTGATGGCGCTTTGTCACTGTCTGAGATTGATGATGCGCTAGACTCGCGTATCGAGCTGATCAGCGATAAACCTCTCGATGACAAGGAGCTTGAACAAAGTTTGCTAACCTGTGTCGGCGGGCATTAGTCATAACACTGTGTCACCAGCTGGCTTAAAGTTAAGTTTCAGTTTGTTGCGTACTTCTAGCTTTTGGTACTTTTCCTTTCAATTTTGAACCATCTACTGCATTGGATGGTTCAATGCAGTTAACTGCCACTAACTGCCACTAACCACTAGACTAATAGAAACGCAGATGTATTGCCTGAATATTGGCCGTAGATGGTGAATGAAATAGGCTCTACCTCAATGGTAAAAAATAGTTATCAGTTCAGGTAAATATTGTCACCACGATAGTTTGTTTTTCGGCAGCATAGACTCATCTTGCATAGCCAGCTCCTTTGGAATTACGCAGTCCTAAGGCAATAGTTAGATTTCAAAATTACAACTAAGGCATAGTTTTATTGTGTGTTTAAATACAATCTTGCCTGTCAGCTATACTGTTTGCTTATGTTATTGAGTGTTGTTCTTATTTAGGAAATCAAGAATCCTTCGCTGCCTATTACTCATATCCCGTAGGTTCACGATATACTTTCCTTTGGAACTAATGCTTTGATAACACGAATTTTATTGTAGCCCCTAGTTTCATATTGGCTAGTTACTATCAAGATTGTTATTTCGTGCAAGTTCATCTATTGATTAATGATAAATCAATTTTTTTAGGCTGATTTTATGAAAGAAAAAAGTAGCGAATTAGCTAACCTCTCAGAAGCAGAATCTGGATCAGATGTTATAGAGCAAGGTAAAGACGCTGAAGCTATTGCACAGAAGCCAGAAAAAGTTCGTAAGCTCACGAACTATTTACTCTTGCTGATTGGCGTGATGATTGTGTTTAGTATGATCGCTGATCGCATAATTCCTATCACTGACAATGCTCGTATCAAGGGTTACGTTGTGCCGATTAAGCCACAGGTATCGGGACAAGTGATGGATATTCTTGTTCAGCCTAACCAGCTTATCAATCGTGGTGACGTATTAGTTAAGCTAAACCCCGCAGATTATGAAATAGCTGTTGCTCAAGCAAAGCAGAGCCTTGAACTTGCCGGACAACAAGTTGGAGCACAGACTGCGAGTATTGCGTCTGCTCAAGCTCGATTAACTAGTGCAAACGTAGAAAAAGAAGCGATAGAGCTACAAACTAAGCGTTTGCTCGCGATGTCAGAAAGAGGCGTTATTTCAAATGCTGAGGCGGACGATGCAAGAGCAAAGTTGGCTACGGCAAGGGCGAATGTACTGAACGCCGAGGCTGATTTAGAGAGAGCTAAGCAGCAACTAGGTAGTGATGGTGAGGAAAACACTCAGGTTAAGTCTGCACTGTTAGCACTAGAACAAGCACATCTTAATTTAGAACGATGTGTGATAAAGGCGCCAACAGATGGTGGTGTTTCTAACTTTAGTTTGTCTGAAGGGTTTTATGCCTCGGTGGGGCAGCCTTTAATGACTTTTGTGTCAACCGAAAGCCTGTGGGTGGAAGCTTATTTTAGGGAAAATAGCCTTGGAAATGTAAAAGTCGGCGATCCTGTTGAAATAGCATTAGACTTTGCGCCTGGAAAAATAATTAAAGGCAAGGTGTCGAGTGTCGACTGGGGAATAGATTGGGGTCAAAGCAATCAGGCGGGAAAACTTGCTGAAGCCTCTACCCAAACCGGTTGGTTAAGGCAAACGCAAATGTTACCAATCACTATAGAGTTTGAGCGTAACGAAGCTAAAGGCGTGCTGAGAATAGGCGGTCAAGCAGATGTCATCGTTTATACCGACGATAATTGGTTCTTCAACACATTGGGTAAGTTTTGGATCCGCGTTGTGAGTTATTTGTCGTATGCAAGATAACGCTCAAGCACAAAGACAACTCGAACTTAGCATTTTTCGCTATGCCTTTGGAGTGGGGCTTGCGGTATTTCTAGCTGCATGGATCGACTGGCCGTTGGCATTCGTCGCTCCAGTATTTACAGCAAAGTTCTTGTTAGATAAGCCAACATATAACTGGGCAACCGTTTATGAGTTATTGATAGCAATGATTGTGACCATGGCTTTAGGTCTTGTTTTATCTAGGGGGATTACGGAGTATCCCGTAGCTTTAATGTGCCTTGTTGGTTTGATGATGCTTTGGGGGTATTTCTTATTTACGAACCCTAAATGGAATTTGTTTGCGACCATGCTTATTATTGCCATTTTGATGCTACCTTTTGTCGCAATGTCGAGTCCATCAGCATCATTGTTTCTGGCGTTTGGTCTAGTAGTTTCTGGAGTTGTTGCGGTAGCAATATTCGCATTGATGCATATATTGATGCCTGATGTTAGTGAACGAACGGCTGAACCAGCTCCTATGCTAACCACTAACCAGAGGTGGTATACCACAGTTAGAGCAATGTTGATTTCATTTCCTGTTGTTTGTTTCTTTTTCGTTTTTCAAATCTCTCAAGCACTACTTACTATGATGTTTATCGCTGTGTTCTCGCTTATGATAACCAAAGAAAATTCCGTCAAATTGAGTTCTTTTTTAGTTTTAAGCAACGCTATAGGTGGTGCGATTGCCGTTGTGGCTTTTGTTATCTTAGGTCTTAATGCGACTCTTGGTTTCTACGTGATTTTCATTACATTTTTGGCGCTGATTGTTTCAACAAAAATCTATACTGAACCAAGTAAAGGCGCTGTTTATGCCACAGCGTTTTCGACGGTATTAGTTTTACTCGGTAACACACTCATGAGTAGTGGCGATATAGGCAATAACATGTGGGTTAGAATTGTACAGTTGGTCTTAACCAGTGTTTATATGATCGCTACCGCCTACTTTCTAGAAACTCGGCAGTGGAAGTTTTTACAGCAACAATCCTTGTGAGTAGCGCGGCTTGCTTAGTGCCTTATATTTGGCTAAACAATGCTGCGTTTTAGTTGCATTCAGTTTTTGGGTTACTAATAGAGCCGCAAAGTATACCAGCCTAAATTAACCTAAGAATAAAACAGCCGCTTGATTGCTCAAGCGGCTGTTTTGTTATTGAGTTAAAGCAAGACTAGGCTTAGTTAACGCGTACACTCTTCCAGTAGATACACCAGGTGGCGATATGGAATGCCGCTGTGCTGAGTTAAGCCCACTTCACACATACGGTTAGCGTAATAACCTTCTTTCGTTTCAGTAGGGATTAGCTTTTTAATATTTCGCAGGGCGCTGGCGTTAATTTCAGGCTTATACAAACCTTTCTCACCGGCGTAACCACAACAATAAACGCCCTCTGGCTCAACGATTTGCTCAGCGCAAGCTTCTGCAATACCCTGCAGTTTCGGCTCAAGCTTCATCTTACGGGCGCTACAACCTTGATGCAGAGTAATGCTCGACTTCTTAGTGATTTGCATTTTTGGCAGCAACTCATCATGCATAAACTCAACCAAGTCCAGCAGCTCGACCTTTGGGTTGCCTGTTAGGGCGCGGTAGGTACAAGATAGTGCATCGACAACCACTGGCACTTTGCCGTTGTCAGATAGCTCAGCTAGCGCATCAATCAACTCATCGCGTTTAGCATCGGCGTTTTTAAAGTCGCCCTTTGACTCCCACATTTGACCGCAACACAGGCTGCGCGTGTTATCTGGGGTGATGACGTTGTAGCCGTTACGTTCAAGTAAGGTCACTACCACTTCTGGTAGCGTTCGATTATCCGGATCTTTTGGCGTTGGACCAAATGTACGACCGCCACAAGCTGGGAAGTAAACCACGCTTGGTTTGCTTGGGTCTACTGGCGCAGTTTTCGCTAGCTTGCCGCCTTTAGGGAAATCAGGGTTCCAGTAAGGGACTTCTTTAGATACCTTACGGCCAACATCCATAATGGCTTTAGTGACGCCATCGCCAGTGACTTTGTGGATAATATCGAGCGCATCGAAACCTGTGCTGATCACCTGATTAACCGCGCCAAAGTGCTTGGCTTGGAAGTCCAATACCTTTTGCTCTGTCGTGGTGATGTATGGCGTGCGCAGTTTGCGTACTAAATTACCCATAGAGTTATCGACAGGGCAGGCAATGGTACACAGCTGACAAGCGGCGCAGGTATCAATCACATCATACTTAGCATCTGCGCGCATTTGCTCCGCGGCTTGCTTATCACCACTTTGCTCTAGACGTTCAATTTCACGCAGGGTCGCAATACGTTGGCGCGGCGAGAAGTTTAACGCCGATGTAGGGCAGGTCTTTTCACAGAAACCACACTCAATACAGCGGTCAACATAGTCATCAACCACTGGGCATGGCTTGATGTTTTTAACGTGAATTTCGGTATCGTCATTTAAAATGACGCCAGGGTTTAGTAAGTTCGTTGGGTCAAAGATGTGCTTGATTTGCTTCATCAAGGTGTAAGCATCTGCACCCCATTCCATTTCAACAAACGGTGCCACAGCACGGCCAGTACCATGCTCGGCTTTCATTGAGCCGTCGTATTTGTTGATTACCATCTCAGCCACATCTTGCATAAAGTCGTGGAAGCGCTGAATGTCAGCTTCACTCGAGAAAGTTGGCGTAATGATGAAGTGGAAGTTACCTGCTAGAGCGTGACCATAAATCACGCCTTCTGGGTAGCCGTGTTTGTGGAATAGTTCGGTTAAGTCTGCGGCAGCTTGTGCAAGGTGCGGTAGTTCAAACGCTACATCTTCAATGATGACTGAGGTGCCTTTTGCGCGCTCGCCACCAATAATTGGGAATAGCCCTGAGCGCATTGCCCAGTACTCACCAAATACCGCAGGGTCATCACTAAATTCAATTGGACGCTCTGTTTGAATGTGGGCAATTTTCTCAACTACAGTTTGAGTGTAGTTATTCAAGGTTTCGCTATCGTTAGCGCGGCATTCGATAAGCAAAATTGCTGCGCCTTGTGGTAGCTCAGATAACCACTCAGGCATGCCTGGCTTGCCGGTTACTGCTTTAATCGATGCCCAGTCAAGCAGCTCAACAGCTGCCACTTCGTGGATGTCTAATGGCGGCACCGCTTTTGCCGCATCTTCCATGTTGAAAAATACCGCTAGGGCAGATGCCTTGCATTTAGCTTCTTCTACCGTGTGGTAGGTCACCTCATTAACAAAGGCGAGTGTACCTTCAGAGCCCACAATTAAGTGGTTAATTAAGTCAAACGGTTCGCTGTAATCCACTAAGGCATTGATTGAGTAGCCAGTGGTGTTTTTGATAGCGAACTTCTTGTTAATACGCGCTGCTAAGGTCGGATTGTTTTGCGTCATCTGCGCAAGGTCAGCCAATGATTTGAGCATGTCAGCATGGCTTGCTGCAAACGCGGCTTTTGATTGCTCACAGCCTGTATCCAACTCTGTGCCATCAGCAAATACTAGTTTGGCTGACTTGATGGTTTGATAGGAATTTTGCGCGGTGCCACAGCACATACCAGAGGCATTGTTGGCAACAATACCGCCAATTTTACAGGCAGATAAAGTTGCTGGGTCTGGACCAATTTTTTTGTTAAGCGGTTTAAGCGCTGCGTTGGCATCAGCGCCAATTACAGCGGTACCAAGTGTTACTAGGTTTGCATCATCACTAATTTCAATTTTTCTAAAGCCATCGTGACCTAAGATTAGCAAGATGCCTTCACCAATAGCTTGGCCTGAAAGGCTGGTACCAGCAGCACGGTAAGTGACAGGCGCTTGATGGTTACGGGCAATGGTTAGTGTTTGTTTTACTTGCTCTACATTATCGGCATGCACCACAATTTCTGGCACGATTCGAAAATAGCTTGCATCGGTAGACCAGGCGAAACGGCGCACTGGATCGTTACTTACGGCATCCTTACCAAGTACAACTACAAGCTCATCCATGACGGTTTGATAATTAATCGACATAGTTTTTCTCAATACAGGTGTGAGTTTGAGTCAAACGGCACTTAGATTCGACTCAAACCAAGATTTAGCAACTAGCCTCATCAATGACTAGTTGCACGACATATCTATAAGTGTAGGCGTTAGTTAGAAACCACCCCAAATCATTGCAATTGTGCCGGCAGTAAATGCATAGAGAAGTGCAACCGGCATGGTTTTACGGATGATTTCAGATTCGCGGCCGGCCATTCCCACAACGGTTGCAGCAGCCACTACGTTCATCACACACATCATGTTGCCAGCATTAGCACCAATTCCTTGCAGGGCGAGCACTAGGGCATGGTTCATGCCGATATTGTCAGCAACAGAATACTGAAGGCCTGAGAACATCATGTTTGAGAAGGTGGCAGAGCCAGATAAGAAGGCACCGAAAATACCCACAACTGGCGCCATCCACGCCCAAATTGCGCCCATTGATGAAGCGAGTAAATCTGCAAGTGCAACGGGCATAGACTCAAGACCTGCATCATTTTGGCCTGAGTTAAGGAAGATTTTCACCATAGGTACTGACGCACCCAGGGAGATAATGGTTGGCAACATAGAACTACAAGAAGTCGTGAACGACTGTTTGATGCTTTTACTGTTCATTTTAAACAGTACAAAGCCAACTAAACACACCACCACGAAGAAAATACCTGGCGCATAGAAGGTCGCAAAACCCGCTTTAAGCTCTGTGCCTAATAGATTGGTCCAGCTGATGTTAAAGCTGGTTAGGAAGCTTTTAAATGGTTCGATTACACGAGATAACACTAGCAGTGCTGCCATAATGATATATGGAGACCATGCTGCTACCTGACTGAATTTAACCTCAGTTCCAGGATTACCAGCAAAGGCTTTGGTGTCGCTGTTGTCATCTTCAGCAGTTTTCTCGAAATCGTTCCAGGCTTTCTCTGGTAATAAGTAACCTTTTTTCGCTACTGGAATAACAATTGCCATACCAACCAGTGCGCCAATGACAGACGGGAATTCAGGGCCGGCGAAATAGTTAATTAACCAAGCTGGTACGGTAAAGGCTAAGCCTGAGAATAGGGCAAACTTCCAAATTTCAAGGCCTTCTTTAAAGGATTTGTTTTTGCCAAAGAAGCCGGTTAACACACACACTAGTACCAGTGGCAGCAAAGAGCCTGTGATCAGATCGATGGTGATCATGTGCATTGCAATATATTGGGCAAAGTCGGCAAAACTGCCACCATGCTCGGCAATTTGCGCCGCGGCCATGTTGACGCCACCTTCGGTTAAACCTTGCTCCATACCAAATAGCACAGGTAAGCCAATTGCGCCGAATGATACAGAGGTAGAGTCAGCGATTAATGCCACAACTGCCGCTGCAATAGGTGGTACACCTAGCAGTACAAGCAGAGGCGCGCCGATGGCTGCAGGTGTGCCAAAACCAGCAGAGCCTTCAATAAATGAACCAAACAGCCAACAAATAATAATGACCTGCACACGAGCATCGCTACTAATATTGGTAAAGCCGGCGCGGATGGTATCCATGGCGCCTGAGTATTTTAGGGTATTTAGTAAGAAAACTGCACCAAAGATGATGCTTAGTGGGGTAAGGGCGGAGAGTAAACCTTCAACGACAGATGCAGCTAAAAAGCCGCTGTCCATCTGCCATACAAATACTGCAGCGAGTGCTGTTGCCACCATAGAAATTGGCATAGCCTTTGAAGCAGGAAGTTTTAGCAATACTAAGAACACCAGTACACTGATCACAGGTGTTAGGCTTGCTAGAAGTTGTATTGTAGTCATACGTACCTCTATTTGAGTACATTTAAGGGTATTTGTTTTTGACGACGGTTAATAAAAGGTTACCGAGTCAAAAGGTGCATGTAATAGACGACATTTGCCTTATTAATAAATTGATCAAGATCATTCGAAATTGTTTCAACTATGCAACATTAGTAAAGTGTGAAGTAACTCGATTCTGCTCCTTATTCGATGTGATCTCGATCACGCTGGTTGTGCTGACTTTAATCAGCTAACTAGGTAAAAAAGTTATAAAAGTGATTTTAGTTAGAATTATTGCTTATCGGCCTATATTGCCGTAAAACACCTTGTATACCTTTATGGGTATTCAAGTAGGTGAAGCGATTCGATGCTAGCTAACAAATCCTAAAATAGTCTTAAAAAAGCTTAGAACCCCAGCCAAGTTTGTTGCGCAATACATGGAAGTAGTTATGACCTTTAGGGTGAATGAGTCTTAGGCGCTCTTCAGAGCGGCGAATAATGATTTCATCGCCTGGCAGGACCGCGAGGTGCACGTGGCCATCACAGCTGACCTCTAGGTTTTCACCATTGTTTGGTGACACCACAAGCTTAATCGTGCTGCAGGCGTCAACCACGATAGGTCGACACGATAACGTATGTGGGAACATCGGCACTAAGATCATCGCTTGCAGATTTGGAGTTAATATCGCGCCGCCTGCAGAAAGCGAGTAGGCAGTTGAGCCTGTTGGGGTGGAGACAATCATACCGTCAGCTCGTTGGCTGTACATGAATTGCTCATCGATATAGACCTCAAATTGGATCATATGGGCAATTTTACCTGGGTGAAGCACAGCTTCGTTAACGGCAGTATTGCTAGAGGTAATTTTGCTATGGCGATGCACCTCGGCTTCAAGTAAAAAGCGGTGCTCGGTTTCAAACTCGCCTTCGAGTACTTTTGCGAGTGTGTCTTCAAAGCCATCAGGAGGTAGGTCGGTTAAAAATCCAAGGTTACCGCGGTTCACGCCAATTACAGCAACATCAAAGCGAGCGAGCACGCGAGCCGCGCCAAGCATATTACCGTCACCACCTACTACAACGGCAAGATCGCATAGCTTACCCATTTCCAGTAAGTCCATTGATTCAACATTGCTGCCAAGCTCCATAGCAACCCGCTGCTCAACGATGACCTTATAGCCTTGCATAGAAAGCCAGTGATGTAGACGCTTTAAGGTAAGGTTGGTACCTTTATGGTGAGGCTTACCTATTAATCCAATGGTTTGAAACTTTTTGCTCATAAATGAATTTGATTGGCCTAAAGCCTTGAAAGCGTAAAATTGATCCCCATAATATACCCAAACTAGCCTAATGTGTGAGTGTTCGACCTCAGAGTCTGGCGAATATCTCAGGTATTATTGAATGAATTTTTAAAAGAGCATTTTTAGCTGGAGTGAAAATGAGCAACGAGTCAAACACTGCCTCTCAGGAGCAAGTAGAAGAAGTGGTAGCAACTGAAGTAGAAGTTGAGACGGGTGAAGCCACAGTCGAGAGCGTAACGGATGAATTAACTCAAGCTAATTTCCGTATCGAAGAGTTAGAGCAACAGCTTGCAGAGACTCAAGCGCAGCTTGCTGAGCGTAAAGACGTAGAGCTACGTGCAGCGGCGGAAACACAAAATATCCGTACTCGTGCGGCACAAGATGTTGAAAAAGCACGTAAGTTTGCTTTAGAAAAGTTCGCTAACGAGCTACTACCTGTTATCGACAACATGGAGCGC
The DNA here is from genome assembly GCF_012263345.1 of Shewanella sp. WXL01. Taxonomy (NCBI): domain Bacteria; kingdom Pseudomonadati; phylum Pseudomonadota; class Gammaproteobacteria; order Alteromonadales; family Shewanellaceae; genus Shewanella; species Shewanella sp. WXL01. The sequence goes on from NZ_JAAIKQ010000002.1 coordinate 193,915, forward strand.
GCGCTTCAAGGCACCAGTGCTGATGATGAAGCAACCAAAGCTATCCATGAGGGGGTTGAGCTAACCATGAAAGGTTTCTTAACTACCGTTGAGAAGTTTGGTGTGAAACAAGTTGACCCACAAGGTGAAGACTTTAATCCAGATCACCACCAGGCTATCGGTATGCAGCCAAGTGCTGAGTTCCCAGCGAACAAGGTGATGATGGTAATGCAAAAAGGTTACCTGTTAAATGACCGCCTATTGCGCCCAGCAATGGTAATGGTGTCACAAGGTGGCGGCAGTGTAGATACCCAAGCATAATTTTCTAGGGCATTTATGATTGAGTGAAAAACCGAGCTTAGGCTCGGTTTTTTGTTTTTGGTCTTTAAACCACCTCCTACTTCAGTAGGTGGTTATCATTCGATTAGGCTTGGCCTGAAAATTCCAGTGTTTCCTGTTGTGGCAGTTTTTATAATTAGCTCCCGTTGCAATGACATTTAAAGCACGTCGTGTACACTTCCTTGTGGACTCAACGAAAACATCCATGTTTTCAACGGCTTTAAATGTCATCACAACTATATGCTTTAACTTTAGCTGCTCAAGTAAGGCAACCTTTCTCGTTCGAAAACGAAAAAGCCCCAGCATAATGCTAGGGCCTTATAAACATAGGTAGCGGTTCGCTACCCAGCTCTACTTATCTACTCTTTTACTTAGCTAAATAAGCACGAACTTGTTTTTCGATACCCGCGGCATCAAGTTCAAGCTCTGCGATAATCTCATTTGGAGCACCGTGCTTAATGAACTCATCTGGCAGACCAATTTGTAGCACTGGCTTGGTGATTTTATGCTTTTGCAATAACTCCAGAACGCCAGAGCCGGCGCCGCCCATAATGGCGTTTTCTTCTACGGTAACAATAACGTCATGGCTGTTAGCGAGCTCAAGCACTAACGCTTCGTCAATTGGCTTAACAAAGCGCATATCAGCAACCGAGGCATCTAACTGCTCGGCAGCAGCTAACGTTGCCGCAAGCGTGGTACCAAAGTTAAGCATGGCAACTTTTTTAGCCTCGCTTTGGCGTCTTAGCACACCTTTACCGATTTCAATTGCCGTCATTTGCTCAACTTGCTCAGCACCTGTTGCACTGCCGCGAGGATAGCGCACGGCACATGGGCCATCTTGATACATGTGGCCAGTGTATAGCATTTGGCGACATTCGTTTTCATCAGATGGCGCCATAATTACCATATTTGGAATGCAGCGCATAAAGCTCAAATCAAATGCACCCTGATGGGTTGGGCCATCTGCGCCTACAATGCCGCCGCGGTCAATGGCAAATAGTACCGGCAGTTTTTGCAAGGCAACATCATGAATAAGCTGATCATAACCACGCTGCAAAAAGGTCGAGTAAATCGCCACAATCGCGTTTAAGCCTTCAACTGCAAAGCCAGCGCCTAGGGTTACCGCGTGCTGCTCAGCAATGGCTGCGTCAAAGTATTGCTTAGGGAATTTTTGTGAAAATTCCACCATGCCTGAGCCTTCACGCATTGCAGGGGTAATTGCCATTAACTTGTTGTCGGTTGCCGCCATGTCACATAGGAATTTACCAAACACTTGTGAAAAGGTGGGTAAGCCAGGTTTAGTGGCAGGCTTTTTAAATTGCGATGGGTCGAACTTAGGTACTGCGTGCCAGCCGATTGGATCTTTTTCAGCAGGCTCATAACCGCGACCTTTTTTGGTCATAATGTGCAGGAATTGCGGGCCTTTTAAGTTGCGCATATTACGCAAGGTATCCACCAAACCGTTTACATCATGGCCATCAATCGGGCCGATATAGTTAAAGCCAAGCTCTTCAAATAAGGTGCCAGGCACCACCATGCCTTTTAAATGCTCTTCGGTGCGCTTAGCCATTTCTTTCAGAACTGGCATATCTTTGAGCGCGCGCTTAGAGTTTTCGCGAATAGTGGTGTAGAAGCGGCCTGACATCAGTTGCGCGAGGTGATTGTTCAGTGCGCCCACGTTTTCCGAGATTGACATTTCATTATCGTTGAGTACCACGAGCATGTCGTCATGCAGATCGCCTGCATGATTCAAGGCTTCAAACACCATGCCGCCAGTAAGCGCGCCATCGCCAATCACAGAGACCACTTTACGGCCTTTTCCTTCTCGCTCAGCCGCCACAGCCATACCTAAGGCTGCGCTGATTGATGTGCCTGAGTGGCCAACGCTAAAGGTGTCGTATTCGCTTTCTTCGCGCCATGGAAAAGGGTGCAAGCCGTTCTTTTGACGAATGGTATGCATCTGCTCACGGCGGTTGGTTAGAATTTTGTGTGGGTAGGCCTGATGACCGACATCCCAAACCAAGCGGTCGAAAGGGGTGTTATAGACGTAATGCAGGGCCACGGTAAGCTCGACTGTGCCTAGTCCTGAGGCAAAGTGTCCGCTTGATGCGCCCACAGATTGCAGTAAAAACTGTCGCAACTCATCAGACAGCTGCGTTAACTGGCTTTGTGGGATCTGTTTTAATTCTTCCGGTGTATTAGCACGGGCTAGCACTGGATATTGGCTATGATCAAAGCTCATATTGGGAAGTTCTGCTCTTTTTATAATCTACGCTCGACAATATAGCGGGCGAAATTTTTAATTAACTGGTTATTGTAAGGCAAATTAGTCAGCGCTGATAGTGCATCTTCAACAAGTTGCTTAGCACAGTTTTCGGCACCCTCTAGTCCCATTAATTTAGGGAAGGTACTCTTGTTTGATTGCTCGTCACTGCCTTGTGGCTTACCAAGCTCTTCAGTGCTGGCGGTAATATCAAGGATGTCATCTTGCACCTGAAATGCTAAACCGAGCGCTTGACCATACTCAGTCATGGCGGTTTGTTCTAGCTCACTGGCACTGGCGGCAATAAGGGCAAGTTCAATAGCGCAGCTGATGAGGGCGCCGGTTTTCTTATTGTGTAATTCTGTCAGTCTTGTTAAATCAATACGCTTGTCTGTTGAGCTCAGATCAATTGCTTGACCACCACACATACCCACATAGCCAGAGGCTCTTGCTAGGGCTTTAACCATAGCTAATTGCTGAGCTGGTGCCAGTTGAGAATTGGGTTCGCTAATGAGCTCAAATGCTAAGGTTTGCAGCGCGTCACCCGCTAGAATTGCTGTCGCCTCATCGAAGGCGATATGTACGGTTGGCTTGCCGCGGCGTAGCTCGTCATCATCCATTGCCGGTAAATCATCATGGATAAGAGAGTAGGCGTGAATGCACTCAATGGCTGCGGCTGCGCTATCAAGTTGCTCAAGTTTAGCGCCAAGCATTTCGCCAACAGAGTAAACTAGAAATGGTCTGATGCGTTTGCCGCCAATTAGCGCGCCGTGGCGCATGGCTGCTTTTAAGTGTGAAGCTGAGTCGTCGAGTTGATCGATAGTCTCTGCCAAAATGGCATCAACTCGAGTTTGGTAATGCTTAATCGCCTCAGAAAGAGGAAGTGAGGAAGTATCCACTGAAAACCTTGCCGTGTTAAATTGCTAACTATGGATGCGCTTGCTAGTCGCGTTAGATTATTCGCTGTCAGGCTCAAATGTTTGTAGCTGACTGTCGTCATCTAAAAGAATAGAGACTTTTTGCTGGGCTTGATCAAGCTTAGTTTGGCTTTGGCGAACTAGCTTGATGCCTCGCTCAAATTGTTTCAGTGCGTCATCAAGGGCAACATCACCTTGCTCTAAGTTGTCAACGATTTGTTCTAGCTCTGAAATAGCCTGCTCAAAACTGAGGCTTTCTAACTTTTTGGCCACGATAATTTTCCCTTAAGTTCAGCGTGTGACAAGGTATATCAGCAACGACTTGTGGTCAAATTAAGTCGGCGGATATTTGCACAAGGACACGCTTTATTTAGAAACTTTTATGACAAAGCGCTAATTAGTTCTAAACTTGCCTCGCATCTTACCGATAAGTAATTGTAATACCTGTTTGTTAGCCTAAAATAGAATTCAAATCAGCAGCGTAAAACTGAATACTGATCAGTGTGGGATACGTTGATTATTACAACAGTCACAGATAGCGCTGTATGCGGTATTCATTAGCAACATGATCAAGGCAGATTAGAAGTATAAGCTCAGGTTGAGGAGATATTGTGGATTTAGCGACCCTTATAGGAATAATTGGTGCGTTCGCATTCGTACTCGGTGCGATGGCGACCAGTGGTGGTATCGGTATTTTCGTCGATGTCGCGTCAATCTTGATTGTATTCATGGGCTCGCTGTTTGTGGTTTTGATGAAGTTCAATCTCAAGCAATTTTTCGGCGCCATTAAAATTGGTATGAAAGCCTTCATGTTTAAAATTGATAAACCTGAAGACTTGATTGAGCAGTCAGTCAACATGGCTGACGCAGCTCGTAAAGGTGGCTTCCTTGCGCTTGAGGAAGCGCAAATTACCAACAGCTTTATGCAAAAAGCGGTTGATATGCTGGTGGATGGCCATGATGGTGAGGTGGTGCGCAATGCACTAGAAAAAGACATCATGTTGACTGAAGACCGTCACAAACTTGGTGTCAGTATTTTTAAGGCCATGGGTGATGTTGCCCCTGCTATGGGTATGATTGGTACCCTTGTCGGTCTGGTTGCCATGCTTTCAAGCATGGATGACCCAAAAACCATTGGTCCATCAATGGCGGTAGCACTTTTAACCACACTTTATGGTGCGATGATCGCCAATATGATTGCGATTCCTATGGCAGACAAACTTGAACTACGTATGAAAGAAGAGCTGCTCAATCGCAATCTAATTATGGATGCGGTTCTAGCTATTCAAGATGGTCAAAACCCACGTGTGATTGAAGGCTTCTTGAAGAACTACCTTGCTGAAAAATCTCGTCAAATCGATACTACGGACGGGGAATAGCCCATGGCTAAACCTAAGTGCGATTGTCCACCACCAGGCGCGCCGTTATGGCTAGCGACTTTTGCTGACTTAATGTCGCTGCTGATGTGCTTTTTCGTGCTGCTGCTGGCGTTCTCTGAAATGGACGTAATGAAGTTCAAGCAGATTGCAGGTTCAATGAAGTATGCATTTGGTGTGCAGAACAAAGTAGAAGTAAAAGACATTCCTAAAGGTACCTCGGTAATTGCGCTGGAGTTTAGGCCGGGTAAACCTGACCCAACCCCGATTGAAATTATCAATCAGCAAACTAATGAAATGACTCAGCAAACTATTGAGTATCAAGCCGGTGATGAATCAAGTGCTGGTGGTGTGCAGAAACAATCGGGCGAGCAACGTGGTGGTAATGCCGCTGCCACGGCGCAGCAAACTGCAGAAGCTGTAAAAAAAGATGCTGCCTCCTCACAAGAGAATATTAATGAGCAGGTCAAAAAGATGGCCGAGCAACTTAACGAAGAGATTGTTGATGGCGCGATTGAGATCGAGTCATTAGGTCAGCAAATTATTATTCGTATCCGTGAGAAGGGCTCATTCGCTTCAGGCTCCGGTTTCTTACAACCTAAATTTAAACCGATTGTCCGCTCAATTGGTGAGCTACTCAAAGATGTGCCGGGGATCATCACGGTATCTGGACATACAGATGGCGCGCATATTAATAATGAGCTTTATAGTTCAAACTGGGATTTATCATCTAAACGTGCAGTAGCGGTCGCCCATGAGTTAATGCAGGTTGAAGGTTTTGATGAGAGGCGTATGAAAGTTGTGGGTGAGGCGTCAAACAAACCGCTCGTCGATAACAATTCTAATCAAAGCCGCGCTCGTAATCGCCGCGTAGAAATTGCCATTGAGCAGGGCAAGCCGATGGAGTCTGACGAAATCACTGTTGGCCAGTAACGCTCTTCAGTTAGCGCGCTTTGATACGAAACCGAGACCATCATTTGATGGTCTTTTTATTAGCACTGGTTTTCGTTTATAAGTGCTTTTTGCTATAATCTCGCCGCTTTGGCGGAATCGGAGCTTTTTAAAGCGCTTTTATCTATCAAACTTTAGCGGGTTGTGGCTGTAGCTACTATCAGGTAAAACGTACTTTTGATTGTAAAAAAACACGATAAAAGTGCGTTTAAAAAGCTGATTTTGCTGTGCTTATTAGTTACTCAACTCTAGCTAATAGCCGACTACTTATTAACTATTTTTAGCATAATGGAAAGCTTTCTTGTCAATGGATGTTTGACTGGAAAGCTTTTGTATTTATGCCTGCGGACAAATCAATGAAGTTTATTGTTAAGCTATATCCTGAAATCATGATGAAGAGTAAATCGGTGAGAATGCGATTTACTAAAATGCTCGAAACTAACATTCGCAATGTGCTTAAAAAGATTGACGAAGATGCCAAGGTTCAGCGTCAGTACGATAGGATTTTAGTATTAGCACCAGCAGACAAGCCACATTTGCATGAAGCGTTTGCTGAGCGTATGTCATGTATTCCGGGTATTGCTCATGTAATTCAGGTGAGCGAGTCTCCGTTCGAGTCGATTGATGATATCTATCAGCAAGTTTTGCCAAAGTATCGTGATGAGCTAGCGGGTAAAACTTTCTGCGTGCGCGTAAAACGTACAGGTAAGCATGACTTTAATTCGATTGAAGTTGAGCGTTATGTTGGTGGTGGCTTAAATCAGTTTACTGAAGCGGCTGGCGTTAAGCTGAAGAACCCTGATATGACGGTTAACCTTGAAATCGATCAAGACAAGCTTTACATGGTTGAGCGCCGCATTGAAGGTTTAGGTGGTTTCCCAATGGCAACACAAGAAGATGTGCTGTCACTGATTTCTGGGGGCTTTGACTCTGGTGTTTCTAGCTTCCAGTTCATTAAAAAGGGGGCTCGCACCCATTACTGTTTCTTTAATTTAGGTGGCACTCAACACGAGATTGGTGTTAAGCAGGTAGCTTTCCACTTATGGAAGAAATACGGCGAGTCGCACAAGGTGCGTTTCATCTCTGTGCCATTTGAGCCAGTAGTTGAAGAAATTCTTGAGCGCATTGATAACGGCCAAATGGGTGTTATCTTAAAACGTGTGATGATGCGCGTTGCGGCAAAAATTGCTGAAAAATACGGTATTCAAGCTTTGGTGACTGGTGAAAGCTTAGGTCAAGTTTCTAGTCAAACCTTGACTAACCTTAACGTGATTGACCGCTGCACTGATACCGTCATCATGCGCCCACTGATCGCGATGGATAAGCAAGACATCATTAACATCAGCCGTGATATCGGTACTGAAGATTTTGCCAAGTCTATTCCTGAATATTGTGGCGTGATCTCACAAAAGCCGACCGTAAAAGCGGTATTATCTAAGATTGAAGCTGAAGAGCAAAAGTTCTCAGAAGATCTCATCGACAAAGTTGTTGAGTCTGCTGTAGTAATGGATATTCGAAATATTGAAACTGAAATGGATCAACAAGTAACCGAAACTGAAACAGTACAAGACATCCAATCTGGCGAAGTCGTAATTGATGTGCGCGCACCAGAAGAGGAAGAGCAATCGCCTTTAGAGGTAGATGGCTGTGAGGTGGAAACCATTCCATTCTTTAAGCTTGCTACCAAGTTTGGCGATTTAGACCAGTCAAAAACTTACCTGTTGTACTGTGACCGTGGTGTGATGAGTAAACTGCAAGCACTTTACTTAATCGAGCAAGGCTATACCAACGTTAAGGTTTATCGCCCTTAACTTGGATTTTTGCTCTGGACTTAGATGTCTGGACTGAGATGTTTTTACTAGCAAAGCGCCTCGATGGCGCTTTGTTTTTATCCATGTATTAATTGCAATAAATATAAAAAAACCGCCAATTGGCGGTTTTGTGTTTATGAACGCTGATAATTTAGATAGTCTTATCAGACTTTGTGCAAACTAGTTCGATAGCGCTAACTTAAGTCATCTAGTTATTCAGAGACACTATCATTGTCGCTGACTTCAGTTTTAGTGTCAGTCAGTAGGTGCTCGTTGGTGTCAACTAGTGCTTGCTGGTGAATGTTTTCCATGTCTTGCAATAGTTCAGCATGGATTGACGCTTGTAAATCTTCAAGCTCTAAGCTGGCAACTTCTACAGCGCTAGCTTGTGCAGTAAAGCCTGCGAGTAACATGGCAACAATAAGTGATTTTGGGTTGAACATAAGTGTGATTCTCCAAACAAAAAGGTAGTGTCGGACACTCCCATTCACGTCTTAGAGGTTGTCCAACTCGCCAAAATTTGATGATTAAATTTTGCACGAACACAGTGTTCTTTACAAACGACAAAAAATAACAATAATCATAAGAAAAACTAATTAAAAAATACGAGATAGATCACTATGTCTAGACGCTTACCACCGTTAAATGCAGTCAAAGCATTTGAAGCAGCAGCCCGCCACTTAAGCTTTACGCGTGCTGCAGAAGAGTTATTTGTAACCCAGGCTGCGGTAAGTCACCAGATAAAAGCATTAGAAGATTTTCTAGGGTTAAAGCTGTTCAGACGTAAAAATAGATCATTATTGTTAACAGAAGAGGGGCAAAGCTACTTTCTCGATATTAAAGATATCTTTGTGCAGCTTGGTGAGGCGACTGACAGGCTGCTCGCGCGCAGTGCAGTCGGCTCATTAACCGTAAGCATGTCACCTAGTTTTGCTATTCAATGGCTGGTACCACGGCTATCGCAGTTTAGTGAAAAGAATCCTGATATTGATGTGCGCATTAAAGCCGTTGATAGTGATACTGGCGCACTGACTGATGATGTAGATGTGGCGATTTATTATGGCCAAGGCAACTGGCCAGGACTGCGCGCTGATAAGCTCAGAAACGAAGTGCTTATTCCTGTGTGCTCACCTTTGTTACTCAACGGCCCTAAGCCGTTAAATGAGCCAAAAGATTTAAAGCATCACACCTTATTACATGACTCTAGTCGTCATGACTGGCAGGCCTGGTTTAGACAATGTGATATTACCGACATTAATGTCAATCAAGGCCCAATTTTTTCTCACTCTTCATTAGTGCTGCAAGCTGCCACCCATGGTCAGGGTATCGCACTAGGGTATAGCGTACTGGCAAGGCCTGACATTAAAGCCGGGCGTTTGGTATGTCCTTTTTCTGAAGTGTTGGTCAGTAAAGATGCCTATTACCTCGTGTGCCAGCAGAGCCATTCTGAGCTTGGTAAAGTATCGGCATTTAGAGAGTGGATGGTTGATATGTTTGCTGAAGAATCGCGCAGTGATTTACTTGCGGGTTAAGCAGTTTCATTGCATTAGCGTTACAGTGCAGCAGTAAATAAAAGTAGTAGAGAACAAACAATAATGACCGAGCTTGCCAAAGATTATGTACTTCAGGGAGAGATTACCGATACGCTGATAATATTCGCCCATGGCGCGGGTGCCAATATGCACCATGAGTTTATGCAATCAATGGCTGAGCGCTTGGTTGCACGGCGCTTTCAAGTGCTGCGTTTCAACTTCATGTATATGCAAAACAATATGGCAGATGGTAAGCGTCGCCCACCTGAGCGCGCGCCTAAACTGCTTGCTCATTATGAGTCGGTACTCGCCCATGTTGAGCAGTTAATCAAGCTTGGTAAACTTGCCCCTAAACGTATCGTGTTGCTTGGTAAGTCAATGGGCGGGCGTATGTCGTCTATCTTGATGTCAAACGAGCATGATTTAACTCCTGAACTCACAGATATTGCTAGCAAAATTAGTCATGTAATTTGTTTGGGCTACCCATTTTTGCCGCCAAAAGGCAAAGAGCCACGGCTTTCAAGCATTAACGATAGTGCGATGCCAACTTTGGTTGTTCAAGGTGAGCGCGATAGCTTTGGTAATAAACAGCAGTTAACTGAGTGGACACTAAGGGAAGGGGTTGAGATTCGCTGGCTTGGCGATGGCGATCATAGTTTTAAACCAAGAAAGTCGTCAGGTTATACCTATGAAGTTAACCTAGATAGCGCAGTTAAGTTTATTGAAGAGTATCTAGGCCCTAGCGAGTAGAAGAGCAAAATGAATAAAACAATCTTATTAACAGCGACAGTGAGTGGTTTTTTAGCGGTAGCATTGGGCGCATTTGGTGCTCATGGATTGAAAAACATTGCCCCAGCTGAGTTGATTTCCATCTTTAAACTTGGGGTGGAGTATCAGTTTTACCATACCTTTGCCTTGCTTGCCCTAGGGATATGTTCGCAGTGGATTAATACCAAGCAGATCGTATGGTCTGCATGGTGTTTTATCATAGGTATGGTGTTTTTCTCGGGCTCTTTATACTTATACGCCCTGACTGGCGTGAAGTGGGTTGGTCCAATCACGCCTATTGGCGGCACTTTCCTACTCATCGGCTGGCTGCTGTTTGCTTATAGTGTGTCTAGGTTACAGACGTCGCAGACCAAGTAGTTGCTAAGTTTATTTATTTTGAAGCCTCCTTTATTGACCGCCCTTTTTTGACCGCTATTTATTGACCATAAAGGGCGCTTTTTTATATCTGCCGCGCTTAGCGCTGAGTCTTGCGCCAAAAATTGCGCTATAATCCCGCCGATTGTCTCTTGTGTGAAAGGTTATTGATGAAAAACCTCGTTCTATATTGCCGCGCTGGTTATGAAAAAGACTGCGCCGCTGAAATTCAATATCGTGCTGGTGAGCTTAATATTGGCGGTTTTGTAAAAGCCAATGTCAACGATGCTTATGTGGTGTATCAGTGTTTTGAAGATAACGGCGCTGACCGTTTGATTCGTGCGCTTAAGCTGTCATCTTTGGTATTTGCTAGGCAGATGTTTGCCGCGGCAGAGTTACTTAATGCGCTGCCTGAGCAGGATAGGGTATCGCCAATTGTTGAAGCGCTTAGCTCTTTGAAACAATGTGGTGATTTACGAGTAGAAATGCCAGACACCAATGAGGCGAAAGAGCTTTCAGGTTTTTGCCGTAAGTTTACAGTGCCGCTGCGTCAAGGGCTGAAAAAGTCGGGTGCTTTACTTGCAAAAGATGACCCAAAGCAGCCGATAATTCATGTGTGCTTTATTGCGCCGGGTAAAGCCTATGTGGGTTATTCCAATAGCGATAATTCTTCGCCACACTTTATGGGTATTCCGAGACTTAAGATGGCTGCCGATGCGCCAAGTCGCTCTAGCTTAAAGTTAGATGAAGCTTTTGGCGTGTTTTTAACCAAAGAAGAGCATGAGAAGCGTGCTCGCAGTGGCTTGAATGCGGTCGATTTGGGCGCTTGTCCTGGCGGTTGGACATATCAACTGGTACGCCGCGGCATGATGGTAGCGGCCATTGATAATGGCCCTATGAATGAAAAGCTAATGGAAACCGGCCAGGTAAAGCATTACCGCGCCGATGGTTTTCGCTGGGAGCCGCCACGTAAGAATATCTATTGGTTAGTGTGTGACATGGTTGATAAGCCATCTAGAGTGGCAGAGCTAATTGAAGCCTGGGCAATTAATGGTTGGTTTAAAGAGGCGATATTTAACCTCAAACTGCCGATGAAGAGCCGCTTTAAAGAGGTGAAAGTGGTACTGGAAACCATGAGCGCCATTTTAGAAGAGAACGAAATTGAGTTCCAAATGCAATGCAAGCATCTTTATCATGATCGTGATGAAGTGACTGTGCATTTGTGGCTATTCCCTGAAAAAGGCGTGAATTACGCTGAAGGTATTTAACCACCATTAATTTCGGTTGTTAAAACAAAAAGCCCGTTGAACATGATATTCAACGGGCTTTTTAGTTGTTTTGCTAATGCTATTTAGCTAATACGGTCGAGTACTGCTTGAGTAAAGTCAGTTGTACCGTGAGTACCGCCTAAGTCGCGAGTAGTACGATCACCTTCTTCAATCACTGCAGATACAGCGCTGCGGATCATCGAAGCTTTATCAGCCATGCCTAGGTATTCCAGCATTTGGATTGATGCCAGGATAACAGAAGTCGGGTTAGCTAGATTTTTACCTGCGATATCTGGTGCACTGCCGTGTACAGCTTCAAAAATTGCTGCATCTTTACCAATGTTGGCACCTGGCGCCATACCAAGACCGCCAACAAGACCTGCACATAGATCTGACAGAATGTCACCAAATAGGTTAGTTGTGACAATCACGTCGAAGTTCTCTGGGTTCATAACCAGCTTCATACAGGTTGCATCAACAATCATTTCTTCAGTTGTGATGTCAGGGTAACGCTCGCTCACTTCACGCGCCACTTTAAGGAACAAACCAGAAGTAGACTTCATGATGTTTGCTTTATGCACGATAGTTACTTTTTTGCGGTTTTCTTTTCGGGCTAGCTCGTAGGCAAAAGTGGTGATTTGTTCTGCACCTTGACGAGTAATGATACTGGTCGCTTCTGCTGTCGCACCATCGTCTGAGATAGTTTGACCAAGACCTGAGTACATACCTTCAGTGTTTTCACGCACGGTAATGATGTCGATATTCTCGTAACGGGCTTGTGTGCCCTTGAAAGAGTTTACCGGGCGCACATTAGCGTAAAGGCTGAATTTTTTACGTAGGCTTACGTTAATAGAAGTAAAACCTTCACCCACTGGCGTCGTTAATGGGCCTTTAAGTGTGATGCGGTTTTTCTCGATTAGATCAAGTGTGCGTTGCGGTAACAATTCGCCGTGCTTTTCTAACGCTGTTAAGCCTGCATCAGCAAATTCGTAGTCGAAATCACATCCTGCTTTGTCGAGGATTTTTAATGCTGAATCAATGATGCTTGGGCCAATCCCATCACCTGGGATCACGGTTATAGTACGTTTTGACATGGATGTTCCTTCCACATTTGTGGTTACTGCAATGGGCATTCCGTGTTAGGCACGGTTACATGATGACAAAATGTCATCGATTTTCTGCGGCGTAGTTTAACGGCTTTTAATCTTTATTTACAGAAAATAGTGAGTTAAATCACATTATTTTTGCCGTATTTGAATTAATTGACGTTTGTTTGCTTTATGATGGCAAACCTATGCCTTAAGTAAGTTAGCCCTAATGTAGATAACTTATTAAAATTCAGTCACAAAGCATAAATGTAGCCAGTATGTTATCAAGGCGACTTTGGTCGCATAGCATCGAGAAAACTGGTAGCAATAAAAGCAACAATAGCAAACGAGGGTAGTTGTGAAATTATTTAAGCTTATGCCTATAGCCATGATGGTGGCTGCTGTAACAGCGGGAGGCGCGCAAGCTGCGCAAACCAAGCCGCTGACACTCGAAGACATTATGACCTTTGAAACACTGCAAAAGCCGGTGATTTCTGATAACGGTAAAGTGGTTGCCGTAGAAGCGAAGCCAGATCGCGGTGATAGCCGTGCGCTGGTCACCGTTTTAGGTGCTGAGCAAAAGCGTTATGAACTTGCCAATGCATCAGCAGTGCAAACCTCCAGTGATGGCAACTTTGTATTTGCGATGCAAAAGCCAACATTGCTTGAGAGCAAAACACTAGATAAGAAACAACAGTCTACTGGTTTGGTGCTGCTCAATACTCAAACTGGCGACACCAATGAGTTCAAAAACGTAAAAAGTGCCAAGTTTAGTTACGACGGTAAGGTTATAGCGATTGTTTTTGAGCCTCAAAAAGATGATGCAAAAACTAAAGACAAGTCTGACAACGCGGATGACAAACCTCAGCGTGAGATTGAAGAAGCTGATAAAGGCAGTGGCTTTTCGGTTATTGAGTTAGCAAGCAACAAGCGCTTTGATTTCGACCATGTTACTGGCTGGGTATTTGATGATGCTAGTAAAGGTATGGTGATTGCGATTAACGACGGCGAAAGCCAGTTGCATCAAGTTCAGTGGCTGGATTTAGTAAAGCTACAAACCAAGCAAGTCTTTACCTCTAAAACACAACAAATTGGCGAGTTGGCTATCAGCTCAGCGGCGCAGAAGTTAGCGTTTACTTATGGTAGCAGCGACACTCTGCGTTGGGGCCGTGAGTATCAGCTAAGCCTAATTGACCTAGCGAGCGTTAAAGCCCAAAAGCTACCGACAGATAAAGATTGGGTATTAAACCAGTTCAGCACGCTTAAATTTAGTAAGGACGGTGAGCGTTTGTTCTTTGGCCGCGTACCACAAGTAACGCCTCAAGCTGAAATTGTCGATTTTAAAGACGAGAAAGATTTGCTTGATAGAAACATTATCGTCGGTAAGCGTGATTTACGTATTTGGCATGGCGAAGATCCAAAGATTAAACCTCACGAAATAAAAGAGTATCAAGAAGAGCGAGAGAAGACCTTTGCTGCGGTATTGCATATTAATGCAAATCGAATTGTGCAGCTAGCCACGCGTGATATCCCTGATGTTGAGTATGGTGAGCAAAAGCGCTTTTTAGTAGCAAGCTCGAATGTGCCGTATCAAAAAATGACGACTTGGGCCGGTTTTTATCGTGATTTTTACCTAGTTGACTTAAACACAGGTCAACATACGCTAGTGATCCCACAGCAGTCAGCTTACGCGCAGCCAACGTTGTCGCCTAACGCCAAATTTATGGCTTATTACCAGCAAGGGCATGTGTATCTTTATGACATAGCCACCGGTCGTAAGCATAACCTAACCGCTGAACTCAACACTCCGTTTGCTAATGAAGATCACGACTACCCAAGCCCAGCGCCTGGCTATGGCTTTGGTCCTTGGCTTGAAGATGACACTGAAATCGTGGTTTACGACAAATACGATGCGTGGCAGTTCAACACCGTGTCTCACCGTGGCTTTATGATCACCAATGGTTTAGGTCGTGAGCAGCAAATTGAGTTTCGTCTAACCGGCCTTGTTGAGCAAGATGGTAAAGATATACCTCTCATTGAAGACCAAGCTTTACTGCTAAAAGGCTATAGCCATAAAACTAAGGCTGACAGTTTTTATATGGGCATGGAAGGTGAGTCAGGGGTTAAAATTGCCCTTGAAACCAACGGCAAACTAGAGATGCTGGCACGCGCGAAAGACACTGGTGCTTTAGTGTACTCAAGTGAGCGTTATGATCAGTATCCTGATCTCTATGTCGCCGATTTTGAATCTGTAGCGCAGTCGCAAAAAATTACTAACCTTGATGCCCAGCGCGATGCTTTTGCGTGGGGTAATGCAGAGCTTGTGCATTGGCGTGATGGTCATGGTCGTCAATCTGATGGTGTATTGATTAAGCCAATCAATTATCAAGAAGGTAAAAAGTATCCAGTACTAGTTTACTTCTATCGTTTTATGAGCGATCGCTTACACGCTTTCCCTGATATGAAAATTAACCACAGGCCCAACTTTGCTTGGTTCGCGCAAAACGGCTACGCAGTGTTCTTGCCTGATGTGCGTTTTGACATCGGCTATCCTGGTCCTTCTTCGGTACAAGCATTAACCGCCGGAGTACAAAAGCTAATCGATATGGGAATTGCAGACCCTGACGCTATTGGTATTCAAGGGCATTCATGGGCTGGTTATCAAACTGCTTATGCCGTGACGCAAACTCACATTTTTAAAGCGGCAGTGAGCGGCGCGCCGGTATCTAACATGACTAGCGCATACAGCGGTATTCGCCATGGAAGTGGTCTTGCACGTCAGTTCCAGTATGAAACAGGTCAAAGCCGTATCGGTCAGTCGCTATTTAACGCGCCGCTGAAATATATCGAGAATTCACCTGTGTTTTATGCCGATCGCATTGAAACACCCATGATGATTATGTTCGGTGACAAAGACGATGCGGTGCCGTGGGAGCAAGGTGTCGAAATGTATTTGGCTATGCGCCGCGCTGGTAAAGATGTGGTGTTCTTGCAGTATCAAGACGAGCCGCACCATCTGAAGAAGTATCCAAATAAGTTAGACTACTCGATTCGCATGATGGAGTACTTTGACCATTACCTTAAGGGTAAGGATGCGCCGACATGGTTGACTCAAGGCGAAGCCTATCAGGAGTATCGCGCTAACGACTAACGTGACTTGGTGCTCTAGTTATAAAGCCGCAACTTGATTGCGGCTTTTTTATGCCGATTTCTTGCTGCAGTGATTGATAGTGGTTTAGCTAACTTGTGGAGTTGCCCGCTTATTGGCATTTGATTTGCATTCATATGACCGAAGTAACAAATTAGTCGGGATCCCGACTCACTAATATGAAACCGCGAATATGAGTTTGCTAAGTCAGTAGCAACAGTTGATGTGTTGTCACTATAAAGTCTTTAGCACCAAGCTGAGCGGTCGCAACAACAATAAATGGTGAGGCAGTTATGCAGCAAATGAGTCAATTATTATTTGGAAATGGCAATGCTAAAGCAGATGCGTCTGCTAAATCAGCTATTAATGCCTCGCCACTCCACGCTCACCAATCGAATTCTTCTTTTGATGAGTCCTCCCAAGTTACTGAAAGTAATAGTTTTCTTGAAGCGTTAAATAACGCTTCGAAGCAAGAGTCATCAGCGCAATCAGCCAAAGCGCTCAAGGACGATACCAGTAACCGAAACCTGTCTTTAGTTGATAGCGAACAGGCTGCAATTGACAAGGCAATGCTTGAAGATACGCCTGATCTTCAGCTTGTGGACGCTGATACAGATACTGAACTTGTGAAGGGCGACGAGCATAGTAGCGATATGCTTGAGAGCAGTAAAGATGCAGAAGGTGGTGCTCAGTTTATTTTTGCTCAGCGAGAACTCGGTGAAAACTTAAAGCTTGTTGAAGGTGGCAGCGGAAAGACTTTGCCGCTTGCAGATGAGTTTGCGCAAAACTCACAAAGTGCGAGCGCGAGTCAAATATCTGCCACTTCTGCTGAAAGCGCAAATGAAGGTGATTTATTTACCTCTGCTCTGCCAGCAGTTAAAGCTAGCGTTAATGGTGCTGGTGCGCAATCTCAAACACAAGCAACGAGTGATTATCTTACAACGCTCAATTTCTCCCAACTACAAGAATTGATGGCTTTTAGTGGTCATAGCCGTGAAGCGTTAAACAAACTTTCCTCAGCAGAGCTTAGTCAATTAGTGGATGACTTTAATCTACAAGCACCTGTGGTTGATGAGTCTATATTGGCGATGGCCGAATTAGATTTAGACGCGCCAACTACTAATGTCAACCTGCAGGGCGAAGCTAGGTATGCCGTACACGGATTAGGTCAACAAGTTGCTAGCGAGTCAAAGACTGCTGATACCACGAAGTTTACCAGTGAGCTTAGTTCGGATATTGAAGCAGAGCTTGAGTCCCAATGGGCTGATAAATCAAAAGCGGTCGATACTACCTTACCTATTGATAACAGTAAGCTGACTAATAATACTACTGCAGCAAGCTCAGAAGCAGCCGCAAGTAAGAGTGACAAAGCCGTATTGGACATGCTTGATGAGTTGTTACCGCAGGCAGACACCGGTTCTACTAAAAAAATTGATAAGCGTGCTGACATTGCTGAGCTAAGTGCAACACAGACAAAAGGCGCTCAGCTGAACGCTGAATTTGCAGACAAGTTGAATCAAAGCTTACAGCAAAATAAATCGACGGCTGATCAAGTGTCATTAAGTAATGTTGCCAAAAATCTTCAGGCAGGCAACATCCTTGGTGATCAAGAGTCGGTAGCGGGAAAGATTAGTGCCAATATTGACGATGCAGCTAAAGCAATCGATAAGTCTTTAGACAAAGTCGCTGCTGATAAAAACCAGCTAAGCGCCAATCAAAGTGCTGCGGTAACAAGTGGCCTTAGCGAAAAGCTGCAGGCTAGCAACGCAGCTGCAATGGATTTTGCTGGCATAGAGCTGGATATTGCTGATTCGGTAGTCACCAAAGCCGTTCAAAACCAAAGTAGTTTTACTCCAATTCATAAATCTGACGTGCCGCAATTTCAATTATCATTAAGAACTGCATCAGATACCAATGTACAAATGCAGGAGATGATCCAGCGGTTTGCGCCAGTGATGAAACAGCAGTTAGTCGCCATGGTATCTAATGGTGTACAGCAAGCAGAAATCCGCCTCGACCCGCCAGAGCTAGGCTCTATGATGGTCAAAGTTCAGGTGCAAGGTGATCAAACGCAAGTACAATTCCAGGCCGCGCAGCAGCAAACCCGTGATGTGTTAGAACAAGCGATGCCGCGACTTCGTGAGATGTTGGCTCAAGAGGGAATGCAACTAACCGACGGCAATGTGTCAGAGCAAGGTCAGCAGCAAAGAGGGGAAGCCGGCGATGGTGACGCTCATTGTGGTCAGATTGCGCAAAATGAGCAATCGGATGAAATAGCAGCAACAGAAGCAAGTAGTGGGCAAAATACCGCCTCATCGTCGCATTCTGCTATAGATTATTATGCATAACTGGTTAACCTATAGTAATGTGAACGAATATAGCTAAAGTGCTAAAGAGTTAACTAAATTTCGTTATGCTCTGGTGATTTAAGCTGACAAATTGACTATATGGAATGGACAAATCCATGGCTGAACAAGAGTTAGAATTAGAAGAAAATGGTGGTGAAGGTAAAAAGAGCAAAAAGATGCTTTTTATCATTATCGGTGTTGTGTTACTGCTGGCTATCGGTGGCGGTGCGTTCTTCTTTTTAAGTGGAGACGATGCAGCGAATGAGCAAGCAGATAGTGAGACGGTTCCAGGAGAAGTAGCCACAACTGCAGAGCCAACCGGAAAGGCAAATTATGTCGGTATGCCGAGACCGTTTTTGTTCAATTTGCCAGGGGCAACGCGCTCACGCCTAGTTGAGATTAAAGTACAGTTAATGGTGCGCGGCGACGATGACGTGTTGACTCGCAAACACATTCCTTTGATTGAGGATGCGCTGTTAACCACTTTCAGCGCAGCAGATGTGCAAAAGCTTAGCTCACAAGCAGGTAAAGATGAGCTGCGTCAACTTGCGTTACTTAATGTACAAAACACCTTACAAGCGGTGACTGGCCGCAAGGTTGTAGAAAAAGTACTGTTTACTGGGTTTGTGATGCAGTAAGAAGTATTGAAACCCTTTATAACAAAACTAATCAAACGTCTCCCAAGCGGGAGTAACTTAGCGAATAAGGCTTTGATGTGAGTGATTTATTAAGCCAAGACGAAATTGATGCGCTGTTACATGGTGTTGATGATGTTGAAGAAGATGAGATAGACGAAGGTGGCGCCGATGCGCGCACCTATGACTTTTCTTCTCAAGATCGCATCGTCCGTGGTCGTATGCCAACACTCGAAATTGTTAACGAGCGTTTTGCACGCCACCTACGGATCAGCATGTTTAACATGATGCGCCGCGCAGCTGAAGTGTCGATTAATGGCGTTCAGATGCTTAAGTTTGGCGAGTATGTACATACCTTGTTTGTACCGACGAGTTTGAACATGGTGCGCTTTAGCCCGTTAAAAGGCACAGGCCTTATCACCATGGAAGCGCGCTTGGTGTTTATTTTGGTGGATAACTTTTTTGGCGGTGATGGCCGCTTCCATGCCAAGATTGAAGGTCGTGAATTTACGCCGACCGAGAGACGTATCGTTCAGTTGCTGCTGAAAATTATTTTTGAAGATTATAAAGATGCTTGGGCACCGGTAATGGACGTTGAGTTTGAATATCTAGACTCGGAAGTTAACCCAGCGATGGCAAACATCGTTAGCCCAACAGAAGTGGTAGTGATTAATTCATTTCACATTGAAGTTGATGGAGGCGGTGGTGATTTCCACATTACCATGCCGTATTCGATGATTGAGCCCATTCGTGAGCTGCTTGATGCCGGTGTCCAAAGTGACAAACAAGATACTGACATGCGTTGGTCGCAAGCACTTCGTGATGAAATTATGGATGTAGAGGTTGGCGTTGATGCCAACATCGTTGAAAAAGAGCTAACACTGCGGGAAGTGATGGATTTTAAAGCAGGTGATGTTATCCCTGTTGAGCTGCCTGAGCATATTATGATGCGAGTAGAAGATTTGCCGACTTTCCGCTGTAAGCTTGGTCAATCACGAGAGAATCTAGCGCTGAAAGTCAGTGAGAAGATTGCTCGCCCAGAAACTGTTAAATCAGAATTACAACTCTTTACGCGCAAGAAAGGTAAGTCGCGTGATCTGTCCGAATTATAAGGTGAAGCCATGAGTACAGAAGATACAGGTGATGATTGGGCTGCAGCTATGGCTGAGCAGGCCTTAGAAGAGGCGGCGCAGGCAGAGCAAGTTCAGCTCGATGAACTAGTCGATGAATCCAAACCATTGAGTAAAGAAGAAGCTGAAAAGCTTGACTCAATTTTAGATATTCCGGTCACTATTTCTATGGAAGTAGGGCGCAGCTTCATTAGCATCCGTAATTTGCTGCAACTTAACCAGGGCTCGGTTGTTGAGCTAGACCGTGTAGCGGGTGAACCGCTCGATGTGATGGTCAATGGTACCTTGATTGCCCACGGTGAGGTAGTTGTCGTCAACGACAAGTTTGGTATTCGCCTAACCGACGTTATCAGCCAAACTGAGCGGATTAAAAAGCTTAAGTAGCCCAGGGCCTGCTGGTCTTTGCTGATTAGAATTTGTTCGAGTTAAAAGCACTTTAATCAAGACGCGAGCTATGCCGTTTAGTCGACTAAACAAGTGGCTCGCAACGCAGAGAAAAGTGCTTTTAAACGAACCTTTCAGGCAGCGCTTGTTGTCATTTCTACTGCGTTAACGACTTATCATGTGGGGCCACCACACATCAAAGTCGTTGCCTTGTATAAATTTCCAACAAGCAGCTGCAAAAATAATCTTGAAAGACCAGCAGGCCCTGTAATAGCCTGAACCTAATTCGTTCAGGCTGTTTTGTATCAGACTCTTTGTTAAGGAAGGCAATTTTTTGATCCTCTCTTTGTTGACCTCATCTCAAGGCGCAGTCGCTCAGCAAACCGTCGCTAGTGCTACGGCCGCTAAAGTGACCGAGCAAGTAGCTCAGCGCTCAGCTGAAGTGTCTTATACCGCTACTGTCGCCAATATGCTTGGTGGTTTACTGGTGGTACTTGCCTTGATATTTGTGCTGGCGTATATCGTCAAACGCTTGAATATTATGCCTAACCAACAAGGCACGATTAAAACTATTGCTGCAACTGCCATCGGTCAACGTGAGAAATTAATGGTGGTTGAATTAGCGGGGCAACAGTATTTTATTGGTGTCACCCCTGAGCAAATCAGTTTATTAGATAAGCTTGATGAGCCTATCTCAATAGAGCAGCCAACAAAGTTTGCTGATAAAAAGTTTGCCCATAAATTGTCATTCGCCGACAAGCTCAAACAAGCCAAGGAACAACAATAATGTCGAAATGGACCACTATTAGCCTGTCGTTAATGCTCGCTATCTTGTCTATGAGCTTGCCATCATTTGCTGTCGCGCAAGATGGCATTTTACCGGCGGTTACGGTGACGACCGGTGCTGACGGGGCCACTGAATATTCGGTGACCATGCAAATCTTGCTGCTGATGACGGCGCTCAGCTTCATTCCGGCCATGGTCATCATGTTGACGTCATTCACCCGCATCATTGTGGTGTTGTCGATTTTGCGCCAAGCGCTGGGTTTGCAACAAAC
This sequence comes from Shewanella sp. WXL01, assembly GCF_012263345.1. NCBI lineage: Bacteria > Pseudomonadati > Pseudomonadota > Gammaproteobacteria > Alteromonadales > Shewanellaceae > Shewanella > Shewanella sp. WXL01. The sequence goes on from NZ_JAAIKQ010000002.1 coordinate 215,285, forward strand.
CCCGTCTAATCAGGTGTTGATTGGTATCAGTTTGTTTATGACCTTCTTTATTATGGCACCGGTATTTGACAAGATTTACACCCAGGCAGTTGAGCCATACATCGAAGAGCAAATGACGCTTACCCAAGCCTATGAGGTAGGTAAAGAACCACTTAAAGCCTTTATGCTGTCACAAGTGCGCACCACAGATTTAGAAACCTTTATTGAGATATCCGGTTATCAAAATATTCAGTCACCTGAGCAAACTCCAATGTCAGTGTTGATCCCGGCATTTATTACTAGCGAGCTAAAAACCGCATTTCAAATTGGCTTTATGCTGTTTGTACCGTTTTTGGTGCTCGACCTGGTGGTGGCAAGTATCTTGATGGCCATGGGTATGATGATGCTGTCGCCAATGATTGTGTCATTGCCGTTTAAGATCATGCTATTCGTACTGGTTGATGGCTGGGGATTAGTCATGGGGACCTTAGCCAACAGCTTTGGAATATAGGTGAGCTTATGTCTCCAGAGTCGTTAATTGATATCTTCCGTGAGGCTTTATCAGTCATTGTATTGATTGTGTCGGCAATTATTCTACCAGGTTTGTTTATTGGTTTGATTGTAGCGGTGTTTCAGGCCGCAACTTCAATTAACGAGCAAACGTTGAGCTTTTTGCCTCGCTTATTGGTGACGCTGGGGGCCTTGATGTTTCTGGGGCATTGGCTGGTGCAGACTATGATGGATTTCTTTTATCAAATGGTAAATATGATCCCGCAAGTAATAGGCTAGCAAGTGGAGATCTTATTCGCTGAAATCAACCAAGCCATAGCCAGCTATATGCTGCCTATGTTTCGTATTTCGTCCATGTTAATGGTGATGGCGGTATTTGGTGCTAACACCACGCCTTCGCGAGTAAGGTTATTGCTTGCTGTTGCTATTACTGTAGCGGTTGCGCCTATGCTGCCTGAAATGCCAGGCATTGAGTTAATGTCGCTGTCCGCGGTGTTCATTATTGCTCAGCAAATTATTATCGGTGCAGCCATGGGTTTTGTGACCCTAATGGTGATGCAAACCTTTGTATTAACCGGGCAAATTATTGGTATGCAAACCAGTTTGGGTTTTGCCTCTATGGTTGATCCTGGCTCTGGTCAACAAACGCCGATTGTCGGTAATTTCTTTTTGCTATTAAGCACGCTTATCTTTTTGGCGGTAGATGGACATTTGCTGATGTTTCGTATGCTCATCGCTAGCTTTGAAACCATTCCTGTTTCAATGAGTGGTATTGCTGTTGAGAATTACCGTAAGTTGGGTGAGTGGGGCTTGTATATGTTTGGCGCCGCATTAACTATGTCGCTAAGTGCGATTGTCGCTTTGTTAATGATCAATCTATCTTTTGGCGTGATGACGCGAGCCTCGCCGCAGTTAAACATTTTTGCCATTGGTTTCCCTGTCACCATGGTTAGCGGCTTGTTCATTTTGTGGTTAACCCTAAGCCCAATCATGGCGCACTTTTCAGAAGTTTGGGCTGCGGCGCAGTTATTAATGTGTGATTTACTCTTGTTGCAGTGTCAAACCGATGCTGTACTGACGTTTTAGGTGAACTATGGCCGAGAACGATACCAGTCAAGAACGTACCGAAGAACCCACGGCGAGGCGCCTCGAGCAGGCGCGTGAAAAAGGTCAAGTTGCCCGCTCTAAAGAGTTGGGTACCGCTGCCGTATTGCTTGCCGCATCTGTAGGTTTTGCTGTGACTGGCCCAGCGTTAGCAACAGCTTTGCACACTATTATGAAGCAACTAATGACCATGGAGCGAGATCAAATCTTTGATACTAACTCTATGCTGCGAGTATGGGGGCTAGTGGGCACTGAGTTATTGCTGCCAATGATTGGGTTTATTAGCTTGCTGGCACTGGTAGCTTTTGCCGGTAATGTCGCGTTGGGTGGCTTGTCGTTCTCAACCAAGGCAATTATGCCCAAAGGCAGTAAACTTAACCCAATGAATGGTTTTAAGCGGATGTTTGGCCCACAAGCTGGCATTGAGTTAGTTAAAGGCCTTGCCAAGTTTTTAGTTGTGGCTATCTCGGCTTATTTTCTGCTCAAATTCTACTTTTACGATATCCTTAACCTTTCCAACGGGCATCTGCCGGGCAACGTTTACGACGCGCTCAATATGTTGGTGTGGCTATTTATTCTGCTTTGTTCTTCTATGCTACTTATCGTAGTGATTGATGTGCCGTTTCAAATATGGAACCACAACAAACAGCTGCGAATGACTAAGCAGGAAATAAAAGATGAATATAAAGAAACTGAAGGTCAACCTGAGGTTAAAGGCCGCGTAAGGCAAATGCAGCGCGAGATGGCTCAACGACGCATGATGACTGAAGTGCCTAATGCTGATGTGATTGTGGTTAACCCAGAACACTATGCGGTAGCAGTAAAGTACGATGTTATTCGCTCACCAGCGCCATTTTTAATTGCTAAAGGCGTTGATGAGGTCGCATTTAAAATTCGTGAAATTGCTCGCGAGCATGAAATCGCTATTGTATCTGCACCGCCACTTGCCAGGGCTATTTATCACACCACCAAAGTTGACCAACAAGTACCAGAAGGACTTTTCACCGCGGTGGCTCAGGTACTTGCATATGTATTTCAGTTGCGTCAGTACCAAAAAGGCAAGGGACGCAAGCCAACGCCAATTCCGCTTAACCAACCCATTCCTGACGAGTTAAAGCACTAGCTTAAGCATCCTCATTAATAGCTGTTATTTGAATTACGCGTGGGCAAATTTTGCTCATGCGGTTTTAGCTTATACAAGGCTGGTCTACATTTTGCAGATTGATGCTTAATTGTGATTGAACGTCAATAAACTGCTACTCCTCTTTAGTTTAGGTATCGAAGCAGCGCATTAAATTTATAGGTCTCATCAAATGGATGTAAAAGCAACATTTGGGCAGTTTAAGCAAATAAAACCAGCCAGTTTTAAAGGCATAGGTACCCCCCTTTTAGTACTTGCAGCCCTTGGTATGGTTGTGTTGCCAATGCCAGCATTTCTGCTCGATATTCTTTTCTCATTCAACATTGCCTTGGCGCTTGTGGTGCTGCTAGTCGCCATTTATACCGACAGACCATTGGATTTTGCGGCGTTTCCATCTGTATTGCTCGTTGCCACGCTATTGCGACTAGCGTTAAACGTTGCATCAACACGTGTTGTGTTACTTGAGGGACATAATGGTGGTGATGCAGCTGGTAAAGTGATTGAAGCCTTTGGCTCCGTGGTAATTGGTGGTAACTATGCGGTTGGTTTAGTGGTGTTCTTAATCTTGATCATCATTAACTTTGCCGTAGTAACCAAAGGTGCGGGGCGTATTTCGGAAGTGAGCGCGCGTTTCACCCTTGATGCTATGCCGGGCAAGCAAATGGCAATTGATGCTGACTTAAATGCAGGCGTATTAAATCAAGAGCAAGCAAGGCTGCGTCGCGCTGAAGTAACCAAAGAAGCAGATTTTTACGGTGCGATGGATGGTGCGTCGAAGTTTGTAAAAGGTGATGCCATCGCCGGTATCCTTATTCTTGTCATCAATATTCTTGGTGGTTTTGTCATTGGTATGGTGCAGCACGGATTAGATTTCTCCAGTGCAATTGAAATCTATACCTTACTGACCATTGGTGATGGTTTAGTCGCGCAAATTCCTGGCCTACTACTGTCTATTGCAGCGGCATTAATGGTGACCCGTCAAAACGAGTCGGGTGACATGGGGCAGATGATGATAAGTCAGATGTTTGACAGCCCCAAGTCATTGGCAATTGCTGCGGGTGTGCTATTTGTGATGGGTATTGTGCCGGGTATGCCGCACCTAGCATTTTTAAGTTTTGCGTTTATTACTGCAGGCGCAGCTTACTTTGTACACAAACGCATTCAAGAGAACAAAGCAAAAGCATTAGAGAAGGCTACAAAAGGGCCGAGTGAGCCAAAAGATGCCGAGCCAAAAGAGCTAAGCTGGGACGATGTGCGCCATGTCGATACCATTGGTTTAGAAGTGGGTTATCGTCTTATTCCGCTGGTGGATAAAGGTCAGGGCGGTGAGTTATTAAGCCGAATTAAAGGTGTGCGCAAGAAGCTTTCACAAGAGCTTGGTTTCCTAGTGCCTGCGGTGCATATTCGCGACAATCTTGATTTAGCGCCAAATGCTTATCAAATCTCGTTAATGGGCGTAGTTGTGGGAGAGGCCGAAGTTCGCCATGATTGCGAGCTTGCCATCAATCCAGGTCAGGTTTATGGCAAGCTCGATGGCATAGAAACCAAAGACCCAGCCTTTGGGTTAGAAGCGGTATGGATTGCCCCTGAGCAGCGCGAGCAAGCGCAAACGCTAGGCTACACAGTGGTTGATACCGCAACTGTAGTCGCAACACACATTAGCCAGCTGTTAAGTAACAATGCCGCTAAGCTGCTGGGTTATGAAGAAGTGCAGCAGCTAATGGATATGCTAGCGAAGCAATCACCTAAGTTAATTGATGGCTTTATTCCTGATGTGATGCCACTTGGCCATGTGGTTAAAGTGATGCAGAACTTACTTAACGAAGGGGTTAGCGTGCGTGATTTACGCACAATTGTACAAACACTACTTGAGTATGGCGGTAAGAGTAATGACACCGAAGTTCTCACGGCTGCAGTGCGTATTGCGTTGAAACGGATGATCGTACAAGAGATCTCTGGACCTGAGCTTGAGATCCCTGTCATTACATTGGCGCCAGAGCTGGAACAGATGTTGCATAAGTCTATGCAGGCGACAGGGGGCGAAGGGCCGAATATTGAGCCAGGCCTTGCAGAGCGTATGCAGCAGTCACTATTAGATGCGGCGCAGAAGCAAGAAATGGTCGGCCAACCAGCCATATTATTGACATCGGGTATGCTGAGGTCAACGCTGTCAAGATTTGTTAAGTACACTATTCCAAGCCTACGGGTGATCTCTTATCAAGAGATACCAGATGAGAAACAAATTCGAATTGTTTCAGCCGTTGGGCAGCAGTCAGTTGGACAATAGTGGTCAGCTTTAGATTTGAGGTGTTTCAGTGAAGATTAAACGATTTTTTGCCAAAGACATGCGCGGCGCGCTGGCACAAGTCAAAGAGACCTTAGGCTCTGATGCCGTGATCATGTCCAATAAAAAAGTGACTGGTGGCATCGAAATTGTCGCTGCTGTGGATTACGACGAACCAAAAGCCAATGCAGCCGTTAACGCACCGGCTCCTGGCTTTATGGATGTGTCAGATGACCGAGTGTCATTGCAGTCAAGCAATGCCAGTATTAAAACTCAGGCAAAAGTTAGCCCGCCGCCTGTCGCGGATTCTTTACAAGCACTGCTTGAGAAGCAACAAAGTCGCATTAATGATCAGCTAGCGCAGCGTAAGGAAGAACCTGAGTTACCTGAGTGGGCAAGACAATTAGAAGCAAGTAAACAGCCAAAAGCTCAACGTAGCGAACCTCAAGCAGCGCAGTTTACACCAGAGCCTAGAGCGGCTAAATCGTCATCTGCTGAAATTGAATCACTAAGAGAAGAGATGGCATCGCTTCGTAGCTTGCTAACTCATCAAGTTTCTGAATTGATGACAGATCAGAAAAAGCGCACCGACCCTGTTGGCGCTATGTTAGAGAGCAAGCTCATTGCTGCAGAATTTTCTGCACCAGTTGCTGCAAACCTAGCAGCACTCAGCCAAAATTATACGCCAGCAGATTTAGTGCGTGCTTTGCCACAGAGTTTAGCCAACCTGTTAGATAATCAAGGCGATGATATTGTTAAGCGTGGTGGCGTTGTGGCATTTGTTGGTCCAACAGGTGTGGGAAAAACCACTTCGCTGGCGAAAATTGCAGCAAGATTTGTCGCACATCATGGTCCAGATCAAGTTGCGATGATCACAACAGACCATTATCGCATTGGAGCCTATGAGCAGCTGGCAACTTATGGCAAAATAATGGGGTGCCCTGTTAAGCAAGCTCATGATTTAGCAGAGCTTGAACAAATTTTATACCAATTTAGAAGTCGTAAATTGGTATTGATAGACACTGCGGGTATGGGACAGCGAGATATGCGCCTATATCAGCAATTAGATAACTTAACGGCTAATAGCCGAATTCCAATTCGTAGTTATCTTGTTATGTCAGCTACAGGCCAGCGCAGAGTGTTACAAGATGCAGTAAATCATTTTAAACGCATCCCTCTAGCCGGTGCTATATTAACCAAGTTAGACGAATCAATATCAATTGCTGGCGCACTGAGCGTATTGATTCAAAATGAGTTACCATTAAGTTATGTGACTGATGGTCAACGTGTTCCTGAAGACATGAAGGTCGCGGATACGTTAGCCTTAGCCAAGCAAGCGCTAAGTGCGTTGAACGAATCAGAGCAACAACCGTCACCACAAACGGCCAACCATAATGAGATGGCCTATGCATTTGAGTAAAGATATGACCCGGGATCAAGCAAGCGGTTTACGTATGATGAATCAACCAAATAACGAAAAAGTGAAAGTTATCGCGGTTTCAGGTGGTAAAGGGGGCGTAGGTAAAACCAGCGTTTCAATCAACACCGCAGTTGCTCTCGCTGAAAAAGGCAAACGAGTATTAGTACTTGATGCTGACTTAGGGTTAGCAAACGTGGATGTCATGCTTGGCCTTCGCGCTGAGAAAAACTTATCTCACGTTCTATCTGGCGAATCAGAGCTAGACGATATTATTGTTCGAGGTCCTAAAGGCATTGGTATTGTGCCAGCAACTTCTGGTACCCAAGCTATGGTTGAGCTTACTCAAGCTCAGCATGCAGGCCTTATTCGCGCCTTTAGTGAAATGCGCACTCAGTTCGACGTACTGATTGTTGATACCGCCGCAGGTATTTCAGATATGGTGCTGAGTTTTTCACGTGCGTCACAAGATGTATTGATTGTCGTGTGTGACGAGCCAACCTCGATTACCGATGCTTATGCCTTGATAAAGATCTTGAGTCGCGAGCATGGTGTGTTCCATTTCAAAATTGTTGCAAATATGGTGCGTTCTTTGCGAGAAGGTATGGAATTATTTGCTAAACTCAGTAAAGTGACAGACAGGTTCTTAGATGTCGCGCTAGAGCTGGTGGCAACGGTGCCGTTTGACGATAATTTGCGCAAATCTGTCCGTAAGCAGAAGTTAGTAATTGAAGCCTTTCCAAAATCGCCAGCGGCTATCGCTTATCATGGCTTAGCTAACAAGATTATGACGTGGCCAATCCCGCAACAACCTGGCGGGCATCTAGAATTTTTTGTTGAACGCTTAGTCCATCGTCCTACTCAGCAAGAGGAACGAGCGAGTGAATAAAGCTGCAGCATATACCCAATTCGATAACAAAACGTCTATCGTTGAACAGTATGCTCCGCTAGTAAAACGTATCGCTCACCATATGTTGGCTAGGCTTCCTGCCTCTGTGCAATTGGATGACTTGTTGCAGGCAGGAATGATGGGGCTGCTTGAAGCTTCATCAAAATTTGATGGCAGTAAAGGTGCCAAGTTTGAAACCTTTGCTGGGATCCGCATCCGAGGGGCAATGATTGATGAGATCCGCCGTGGTGATTGGGTTCCCCGTTCCGTTCACAGAAATAGTCGTCGTATCACTCAAGTGATCGATGAGTTAGAGCAAACACTTGGGCGCGATGCTCGTGACACAGAAATTGCTGAAAAACTTGAGATGTCGCTAGATGAATACCATCATATCTTAAACGACGTTTCTGTGGGGAAAATCATAGGCATAGAAGACTTGGGCGTGTCGCAAGATGTCATCGTCCCGGAAGACGAAAACCCGGACGAAGCGTTTGAGTCGCTTGCTGAAGTACAGTTTCAATCTGCGTTAGTTGAAGCTATTAAAACTTTGCCTGAGCGTGATGCTTTAGTCTTATCCCTGTATTATGACGAAGCATTAAACTTAAAAGAAATTGGTGCCATTCTTGAGGTTAGTGAGTCTAGAGTTAGTCAGATTTTAAGTCAGGCTATGTTAAGACTAAAAGGTAAGCTCAAGCATTGGACACAAGAATAATTAATAAATAGAGCACATAAGTGTAAGCTCACCGGAGGAAACCTTGGACAAGAATATGAAGATTCTTATTGTTGACGACTTTTCAACAATGAGACGTATCATCAAGAACTTGTTGCGAGACTTGGGGTTCAACAATACCCAAGAAGCAGATGACGGGTCTACGGCCCTACCTATGTTACAAAAAGGCGAATTTGACTTTGTTGTAACTGACTGGAACATGCCTGGTATGCAAGGCATCGACTTATTGAAAGCCATTCGCGCTGACGATTCTCTTAAACATTTACCTGTACTTATGGTAACGGCCGAAGCCAAGCGTGAGCAGATTATTGCTGCAGCGCAAGCTGGTGTAAACGGCTACGTGGTTAAGCCATTTACCGCAGCCACGCTCAAAGAAAAGCTAGATAAAATCTTTGAACGCTTAGCATAAAGTAGGGATACGCCATGCAGGTAGAAAACGCGGGATTGATTACACTTGAGCAAGCCCAGTTGCTGGTTGAGCTGCTTAGTGCTGATCAGCAAGAGCAAGCTGATAACCTCATTCGTGAAATCGCTGCCCCTCTTCAAAGGGAGCTATTTGAAGAGGTCGGTAAGTTAACTCGTCAGTTACATAGTGCCCTTGAAGACTTCCAACTTGATAGTCGCCTCTCTGAATTAGCTAACACAGAAATCCCAGATGCCAAAGAAAGGCTTAACTACGTCATCGATATGACGGAACAAGCTGCAAATAAAACCATGGATGCGGTTGAAGAATGTTTACCTTTGGCCGATACCATAATTACAAACATTCAAAGTGTGACCCCTATGTGGGATAAATTGATGCGCCGCGACATAGAACTGAGCGAGTTCAAAGTGTTATGTCACGACGTTCAGAAGTTTATGTCTCACAGTGCTCATGACTCGAATCGTTTACGTGAATTGCTCAATCAAATATTGATGGCGCAAGACTTCCAAGATTTAACCGGACAAATGATCCGTCGGGTGATAGACCTTGTCAGAGAAGTGGAAAACAACCTAGTTACCATGCTGACAGTGTTTGGTGACCACCCAATGCAAGCACAAGAAACAGCAAATAATAATATTGAGGCCGAAGGCCCTATAATGGATGCAGAAACACGCGAAGATGTTGTTACAGGTCAAGATGAAGTCGATGATCTGTTATCTAGCCTGGGTTTCTAATTAGGAGTCAACTTAATGTCCTTTGATGTCGATGAAGAGATACTGCAGGACTTTTTAATTGAAGCGGGTGAAATCCTTGAGCTTCTACAAGAGCAATTAGTTGCGCTTGAAAATAATCCTGACGATAGTGATTTATTAAACGCCATTTTCCGTGGGTTCCACACGGTTAAAGGTGGTGCAGGCTTTTTGAGTCTTACACCTATGGTTGATGTCTGTCATGAGGCAGAAAATACCTTCGACCTGTTAAGAACCGGTAAACGCCACGTCAACTCTGAGTTGATGGACATTATTTTGCAAGCTGTTGATTCGATTAACAGCATGTTTGAACAAACTCAGCAAGGTATCGAGCAAGATCCAGCAGAACCAGAACTATTAGAAAAGCTTAAACTGCTGAGCTCTGGCGAGCCGCTGCCTTCTGAAATGGGAGGTGATGTAGAGTCTACTGTCGTAGAACCCGAGCCCATCCCAGAGCCTGAGCCAGAACCTGCCCCTGAACCTACTCCGGAGCCTCAGGCTAATGAAGGGGAAGGTGGCATTGATGAAATTGATGAATCCGAGTTTGAAGCTTTACTCGATGCTCTGCATGGTGAAGGCGGTAGTCCATCAAATACGAAAGAGCAGCCGGTGGCTGAACCTGCAAGTTCGTCAGCGGTCGCTGATGATGAAATCACAGATGATGAATTTGAAGCTTTATTAGATGAGTTACATGGTTCAGGTAGCTTCAAGACCAGTGATGCTAAGCCTGCTGAGGTCGAGCAACCACCTATGGTGGATGCTGACGATATTACCGACGATGAATTTGAAGCGCTGTTAGACGAGCTACACGGTAAAGGCGGTGCACCAAAAGCCGTCGATGCTGAGCCTAAGTCTGAACCAGCAAAAGCCGCTCCTGCGCCTAGTACGCCAGCAGCTAAAGCACCTGAGCCTAAAGCAGCTCCACAATCAACACCTGCGCCAAAAGCAGCACCAACTCCTGCAGCAAAAGCACCAGCAAAAGCTGCGCCTAAACCTGAGCCCGCCAAAGATAAAGCGGCCAAAGGTCAAGCGCCAACGATACCTCAAGGTGAAACCACAGTTCGTGTAGATACTTCTCGTCTAGACCAGATTATGAACATGGTTGGAGAGCTGGTATTAGTGCGTAACCGATTAGTAAGTCTAGGCATTACTCGTGAAGATGAAGAAATGAGTAAGGCGCTAGCTAACCTTGATTTGGTGACAGCAGATCTTCAAGGCGCGGTAATGAAAACCCGCATGCAGCCAATTAAGAAAGTATTTGGCCGTTTCCCAAGGGTTGTTCGCGATTTAGCGCGCTCGCTCGATAAAGAAATTGATTTAGTCATGGTGGGTGAGGACACTGACCTTGATAAAAACTTAGTTGAAGCGCTAGCCGATCCGCTCGTTCATTTAGTTCGCAACTCAGTGGATCACGGCATTGAAATGCCGCTCACACGTGAGGCAAATGGTAAGCCAAGAACCGGTACCATTACCTTGTCTGCAAGTCAGGAAGGTGACCATATTCTTCTAAAGATTGAAGATGACGGCGCCGGTATGGACGCGCAAAAGCTCAAAGAGATTGCGATTAGCCGCGGCGTGTTAGATGAAGATGCCGCAGCGCGCATGACGGACAATGAAGCATATAACTTAATCTTTGCTCCAGGCTTCTCAACTAAAGTAGAAATTTCAGACATCTCAGGCCGTGGTGTAGGTATGGATGTGGTGAAAACCCGCATCACCCAGCTAAATGGTACTGTTCACATTGATTCAGTGCAGGGTAAAGGTACGGTACTTGAAATTAAAGTGCCGTTAACGCTAGCAATTATGCCAACCCTGATGGTTGATGTTGCTAAGCAAGTATTTGCCCTGCCGTTATCTAGCGTGAATGAGATTTTCCACCTAGATCTAACCAAGACCAATATTGTCGACGGTCAGCTAACCGTGATTGTTCGCGATAAAGCCGTGCCTTTATTCTATCTTGAACATTGGTTACGCCGTGACCAAAGCTCGTTCAAACATGGCGACAAACAGCACGGTCATGTGGTGATTGTACAACTGGGTACCATGCAAATCGGTTTCGTTGTCGATGCCCTTATTGGTCAAGAAGAGGTGGTAATTAAGCCTCTTGGCAGCATGTTACAAGGTACGCCAGGTATGGCGGGGGCAACCATTACCTCTGATGGTGGTATCGCGTTAATCCTTGACGTGCCAGGGCTATTAAAGCATTACGCTAAAAACAAATAACTTGAATGAGGGTAGTGCGGGACGCCGGAGCTACCCAGCTTGAGTTTGATAATAAAAGTTCCATTAGTAAAGGGATTAAATGGCCATACAAGTTTTAGTGGTAGACGACTCCAGTTTTTTCAGACGCAGGGTTAGTGAGATTGTTAATCAATCTCCTGATCTTGAAGTTGTAGGTGTCGCAGTTAATGGTCAAGAAGCAGTCACCATGGCTGCGAAACTTAAACCGCAAGTGATCACCATGGATATCGAAATGCCAGTGCTTGATGGCATCAGCGCGGTTCGAAAAATCATGGCTGAAACCCCGACACCTATTTTAATGTTCTCATCGCTTACCCATGATGGCGCTCAAGCTACGCTGGATGCGCTTGAGGCGGGTGCTTTGGATTTTCTACCTAAGCGTTTTGAAGATATTGCGACCAACAAAGCTGATGCCATTTCACTATTGCAACAACGCATCAAAGCGCTCGGCCGTCGCCGAGTATTTCGCACCCCAAGTAGAGCGACGCCAACACGAGAAATTTCTAGGGAAACACCGGATCGCACCCGCCAATCTCAACCACTGAGAAGTATAGGCAGTCGTCCAAGAGTTGAATCTCCAGCTTCGACACCTGCTCAATCCATTCGTGCGAGCGGTAAGCAATACAAGGCTTTATTGATCGGTACCTCAACAGGGGGCCCGGTTGCGCTGCAAAAAATCTTAACTCAGTTTCCTGTAAACTATCCGCATCCGATTTTTCTAATCCAGCATATGCCCGCCGCATTCACCCCCGCATTTGCCACACGTTTAAATAGCCTTTGCAAAATCGAGGTTAAAGAGGCTGTATCTGGCGATCTCGTCAGGCCCGGGTGTGCGTACCTTGCGCCAGGTGGCATGCAGCTGTTAATTGAAAAGACAGGTGTGAGCAGCAGATTAAAAGTCGTCGCAGGTAAGGCTGATATGAACTACAAGCCTTGTGTTGATATTACTTTTGCTTCTGCTTCAAAGGTTTATGACGGCGATATTCTGGCCGTCGTATTGACGGGAATGGGGGCTGATGGCCGCGAAGGCGCACGCTTGCTTAAAGCGAAAGGGGCAACCATTTGGGCTCAGGATGAAGCAAGCTGTGTGGTTTATGGTATGCCCCAGGCAGTGGCTTCAGCTGGCTTGTCTAGTCAATCTATTGCGCTTGATGATATGGCAAGTGCTATTTTGAAAGAGTCAGGGCGTGGCTAAGGCAAAGTCCTACAACCCTTTGCTGCTGTTGATAAGTTCACTGCTTATCATCGCCTTGCTTGTTGTATTGATGCTGTATGTAAACGCGGCGAAATTAAATAAGGCACAGCAGCTTGAAATCGAAGAGCTAAAAGCCAGTCAGATTTTGCTGATGGTGCCAGATGAGCAAGCACAGGAAATAGCCACTTGGATGGCGAACCATCCAGAGCAGACGAAAGCGTTTATCGAAATGGCAAAAAGTTCGCCAGAGCAAAAAGCAACCGTAGGCAGTGCAACACCGCCAAGTACGCAACAACAGACAACTGAGCCTGAGCAAGGTGCTACAACTGAAAAGCAAAGCAATGATGCTAGTAATGCTAATCGACATTCAGCTCAGCAGGTTGTGGTTTCAGAAAATGAAGATGGCGTTAAGGTGATTAGTTTGCCCAATGGCGGCATTCGCGTGACAACACGTGAACTAGACGATACCAATAGATAGTTGCAAGTCTTACCTAAAGCGCTAATACAGCAAGAGAGGCAAGTTTGAAAGTATGGACCATAGCGAATCAAAAAGGTGGTGTTGGTAAAACCACTACAGTCGCGAGCCTTGCCGGTGCGCTGGTTAAGCGTGGTCAAAGAGTACTGATGATTGATACCGATCCCCATGCTTCGCTTGGCTATTATCTTGGCATCGATTCAGAAGAAGTGCCTGGCTCGTTATACGATGTATTTGTTAATCACCAAAATCTTACCAGCGAATTCGTGCTTCAGCATGTATTGCCAACCCAAGTAGAAGGATTAGATATTATCCCTGCGACTATGGCGCTTGCGACTCTAGATCGCGCGCTAGGGCATCAAGAAGGCATGGGGTTAGTGCTACGCAACTTATTGACGTTAGTTGAAGATAAATATGATGTCGCTATTATTGATTGCCCACCAGTACTCGGTGTGCTGATGGTCAATGCCTTGGCTGCCAGTCAGCACATCGTGATTCCAGTTCAGACTGAGTTTTTAGCGATTAAAGGTCTAGATCGCATGATCAAGACCATGGAGCTCATGGGGCGCTCTAAGAAAACGCAATACAGCTACTCCATTTTGCCAACCATGTTTGATAAGCGAACTAAAGCGTCGCCAGTTGCCTTATCGTACTTACAGGATAAGTATGCCAAAACCTTATGGGATGACGTTATTCCCGTTGACACCAAGTTTCGTGATGCGAGTTTGGCGCACCTGCCAGCTTCTCATTACTCACCGCGCAGTCGTGGCGTGAAAGCTTATAACCGCTTGTTAGATTTTTTACTGTCTCAGGAGTTTGCACATGTCAAAATCGGTTGATGAAACTGTTTTTGATTATTTTAGCTTGTTACTGCAAGAGCCTGAGCCAAAAACTCAAGCTGAAGAAGTGTCTGAATCGGCGGTAGAACTTGTAGCTGAGGTTGCCAATCCTTCTCTGGATCAATCTACCTTGCAGTCACGCAGGCATGAGACTAAACAGCCAGCTACAAACGCTGCAACTGATAAAGTGGCCTCATCAAAGCCACAACATACAGATAAGGCTGAAGATGCTAAACAGCAACAAAAAGTTGCTGAGCAAAATCAAACTGCACCTAAAAGGCCGTTGCAAAAGCAAGCGAGCACAGAGCAGCATACTCAAGCTAAGGCAAGTAGTAAGGCCGCAGCCTTAACGTCTCGGCCATTTGAAGAGCCAAGTGTGGATAAGCAAGCGTTAGAGCGCTTGTTGTCTGTCGTTTCCGAGCCAATTAAACAGCCAAAGCCTCAAGTTGCAGCGCCAGCACCGACAGCAACACCAGAACCTGAGTTAACGGATTTTCAGCAGCAAATTAAACAAAGTGCTGAAAAAGTTCGTCAGGCGATTAGCAGCAGTGAGGTTAAGGTTAAAACTGCAGCAGTTGAGCCTAAAGTTGAGCAGAAAACGGCAAGTGTTGATAAAGAAATCAACTCTTTAGTCGATAATAAACAACAGCAAACAACTGCAACTCAAGCAAAAGCCGCTATTATTAACAAAGATAGCGTTGAGCAAGTAACACCAGAGCTTGATACTAAGGCAAAAGTACAAACAGGTGGGCAACCACCGCAAGTTACCTATAACTTGCAAGATGCGTTAGATGATGAGTTTCAGGTTCTGTTTTTTAACGTTGCGGGCTTAACGTTAGCTGTGCCCTTGGTGAGTTTAGGCGGAATTGTTAAGGTTGAGCGCATTAACAATATTATTGGACGACCTAAGTGGTTTATGGGTGTGCAGCCACATCGTGATGGTCAAATCAATGTTGTTGATTCAGGAGCGTGGGTCATGCCCGAAAAATACACTCCTGAGCTAGCTGAATCCATTGATTATCAGTATATTGTGATGCTAGAAGACAGTGATTGGGGTTTAACCTGTGAGTCGCTGGTTAATGCAGTAAAAATTAATAAATCTCACGTCAATTGGCGGGAGAAACCCGGTAAGCGCCCATGGCTTGCCGGAGTTGTAAAAGAGCAAATGTGTGGAATATTACATGTAAAAGCATTAATCGAAATGCTTGAAGCAGGTTTAGGTAGTCAGGATCCGATTGACTGAGGTTAACTATGAGTGATTCAAGAAGTGTAGCAGCAGTAGCTGCAGGTAATGATGATGCAGTACTGCAGTGGGTAACGTTTAAGCTTGATAACGAAACCTATGGTATCAATGTGATGCAAGTACAAGAGGTACTGCGATATACCGAGATTGCTCCAGTTCCTGGTGCGCCTCACTACGTGCTAGGTATTATTAACCTGCGTGGTAATGTGGTGACGGTAATTGATACTCGTTCACGCTTTGGTCTGCATTCAGCAGATGTTGATGATTCAACTCGTATTGTCATTATTGAAGCTGAAAAGCAAGTAATTGGTATTTTGGTTGATAGTGTTGCAGAGGTTGTATATTTACGTCGCTCTGAAATTGACAATGCACCAAACGTAGGTACAGAAGAAAGCGCTAAGTTTATTCAAGGCGTGAGTAATCGTGACGACGAGCTGCTAATTTTAGTTGATTTAGACAAGCTGCTATCAGACGAAGAATGGGCAGAACTGACGCAACTTTAATTGTGTTATCATCCATTTATGCTGGCGCTAGGTGCGTCAGTAATAGCGAAAAGTGAACTGGGAACATAGATGGGTGACGAGTTAATTACAGGCGCACTGGTATTAGTGATCGTTTGTTTTGTGCTGATGATATTGATGTACAAGCAAATGCAAAAACTAAAATCAAAAGTCGATGCGGTAACTGTGCTGCTAAAAGAGTCCGATAGACAGCGAGAAGCGGTAAAACGCGAACTACAAGAGCTTCGTAGTGGCACTATCGGTATGGGTAGACGGGTTGTAGAGATAGAGAACAATCTCACTAAACAATCTGAAAAACTTGAAGAAGCCAGTCAACAAGACCCGCAAGCTAAGCTATATTCCAGAGCATTAAAAATGGTAGAGCTTGGTGCTGGTGTTGAGGAGTTAGTTACAGAATGTGAGCTGCCAAAAGCTGAAGCTGAGCTTTTGATCAGATTGCATCGCAAGTGATTTAGCCACGGCTTCAAGTACCTTAGGTAACCCGAGTTAACCATTAATCTAAAGGGCCTCATTTGAGGCCTTGTTTGTTTTTACAGTCCAAGATTTTCAAGTTAACTTTAGAGCTAGTCACAGTTACTACAAGCGCCGCAACAACAAGCGCTGTTAAATCAATCTCGGCTACAGCGTTAAAGCTAGCATCACAATACCTGTTAAGATTATCCATGCCGAGAAAAACAGCTTAAGCCGCGCGACTGAGAAGAGCAGGGCGATACGCTTAGCTATCATGCCGCCAATAACTGCGCCAGGCCCAGCAAACAGTAGTGCCTGAAAATGCACGTCGCTATCAGCGCCAAAGTTAATCGGCGCAGTTGTCCATACCGTTAGCACACTCACCACAACGCCTGTGGCAATAGCAAGTTTTGCGCAAAAGCCTCTAAGCATGAGGTATATAACTAAAATCTCACCCACGCCCACCGACAGCCAAGATGTAATAATACCGCCAACAAAACCTATGCAAGTTAAAGCAATAAAGTCCCAGTTTGATATTTGATATGTCGCCGCTATTTGTTTATTGCGACTCGCTTTTCGCGAGTGGGCAATAATGATTATTCCAAGCAGTATCGAGAATAAGCTAAAACTTGTATGGATAGACAGCGGCGCAGCAAGACTCATTGAGAAACTTGTCCAAAGCCCAGCTATTGAGCATAAGCTGGCCAACACCGTAAACCTTAAAAATGCTCCCCAGGTTGGATCATGACGGTGATGATTTAGGTAATGAAAAATCCAGGTAAGTGAGCCAGCTGTCATCCCAAAGCATTGAATGGCAAATGAAGTGGCAATCATCTGCTCAGTAGTAAAATTGAGCGCAGAAAACACTGGCACAAAGATCACGCCACCACCCGCTCCAGTAGAGTTGGCAAAGATGGCGCCAACTACGCCTAATACGCTAAAAAGTCCATATTCTATAAAGGTTTGCGTAATAGGTGGATAATGGCTTGCCCAATAGCTCCATAGCACAGTACTTACTGTGATTAAAGCGATTAGCCACCAACGATGGCGCTTGATTGTGTGAGCTAACTGACTCATTTAAGCCTCTTTTAATTATTATTCTTGCTAGCTTAATTAGGATTTTTATTAATAAAGTCACTAGGGCCTGTTGCTCTTTCAAGATTATTTTTGCAGCTGCTTGTTGGAAATTTATACAAGACAACGACTTTGATGTGTGGTTGTTCCACATGATAAGTCGTTAACGCAGTAGAAATGACAACAAGCGCTGCCTGAAAGGTTCGTTTAAAAGCACCTACGCCCTTAGCAAAGAGCTTAGTTTGTTGCGAGCCCTGTTGTTAAAATCAATAGGTTTAGGTGACTAGACGTCATCGCTCGCGTCGCGATTAAAGTGCTTTTAATTCGAACAAATTCTAATCAGCAAAGAACAACAGGCCCTAATATAAACACCCAAAGCGCGTGGTTAAACTGAAAATGTTTATTTTTTGTCAATTAATTGTAGATTTTAGGGGCGATATTAAGTACCTTAACAAATGACAGCGTTGTCATTATCTTTGTGTTTGAGGTTGTACATCATTAGTTATCCTGTTTGTCGATGAGTCTGGCTTGTTGCTCAAGGTCTAAATCAGTGATTGTGTTTAGGCTTTTTCACAGCATATAGCGACATAAGCGGTGAACACTGGAATAAAGGGTATAGGTTGTTCCTTTACGATAATTTGTAATGCTAAAACCTACGGCGCAGAGTGTTGATTCCAACTGCTATGCTTGGGCAGTTATCTGCCATGACAAACTGTAGCAACCTTTGATTAAGATAGGTCACTTAACTTAGGTTAAGCTGGGCGTAAGCTCAGCTATTTATACTTTTATTCTCTCCCCAGAAGCGAGTATAAGCTGGGTGCAATTGCCCCAGCTTTTTTTTAACTAAAATTTACTAAGAGGATGATATGAGAGTTCTTTTTGCGCTATCAGGTATAGCAATCGCCCTAGGATTAACAGCCTGTGCTGAGGCGCCAAAACCATTATCAACAACTCCTACTCAGTCATCTTCATTGTCTAATAACAACATACCTTGGACACAAGATTCCCTTAACGCACTCGCTAGCGATTTAAAAGTGACTTACCGGGTGGTCACCAATGTGCCAGAAGAAGCTTGTGTAAAAGGCAGTGATATTGAGCGCTGCTTTATCGCTGAGATTGATTTTACCGCTAGCAAGGATATAACAAGCGCAAATTGGCATATTTACTACAGCCAAATGCGACCTGTGTTAGAAGTTATGTCTCCAGAGTTTGAAGTTAAGCGTATAAAAGGGGATTTACACCAAATTGCCCCCACTAAGGCGTTTACAGGTTTTAAAGCTGGGCAAACTAAAACCTTAACACTCAGAGGTGAGCTATGGCAGTTATCTGAAACTGATGCCATGCCTAATTACTATATTGTCGCCAGTGATGACGACAATCTTATGCCTGCGGTGATTGAAAGCACCAAGCTAGTCACCGACGCGGAATCTAAGCTAGAACTTAGGCCTTATGTTGAGCCATTTACTGATGCGAAAAGACAATACCGCCGCTCGGCAACCGATAACTTGGTTTGGCAAACACCCAGCACAATTTTTGAATCTAACGCTGCAACTTCAGTTGATGTGAGCGCCACGTACGGCTCTATTTTGCCCACACCAGCTGCGCAGCAAATCCACCAAGGCGAGCGAGTGGATTTAAGGCGCGGTCTTGCGCTGACACCTGCAAGTTTTAGTCAAAGTCATATCGCTCAAAGTGATGTACAGCCGGCGCTACATCGACTTAGCCAGCTTGGCATCGCGTTTACTGACTCAGACCAAGCTGACGATACCAATGGCTCAGTCCCCTTGGTATTTAAATCATTAAGCGATACACAATGGCCTACTGAGCATGTAGCTGGCGCCTATCAGCTTGATATTTCAACTGAGCAAATTTTGATTACTGCAGCCGACCCTAGTGGTTTTTCCTATGCGTTAGCATCGCTGCAATCGGCGCTTGATGTAAAGCGTTTAGATATCGCACAAATGACGGTTTCTGATGTGCCGCGCTATGGATTTCGCGGCATGCACGTTGATGTGTCGCGCAATTTTCACTCCAAAGCGACGCTAAAGAAGTTAATGGAGCAAATGGCGAGCTATAAGCTTAATAAGCTGCATTTACATATGGGGGATGATGAAGGCTGGCGTTTACAAATAGACGGGCTACCTGAGTTAACAGATATTGGCGCTAAGCGTTGTCATGACTTAAGTGAGTCAAAGTGCCTGCTGCCACAATTAGGTAGCGGCCCGTTTAGCGAGGCTAGCGTCAATGGTTACTACAGCCGTGAAGATTATATCGATATCTTGCAGTTTGCCGCAGCAAGACATATCGAAGTCATTCCGTCGATGGACATGCCTGGCCACTCTCGCGCCGCAATTAAGTCGATGCAGGCAAGGTATAACTTCTACATGGCAAAAGGCCAAGAAGCACTGGCGAATGAATACTTACTTTATGATGTTAACGACACTACAGTGTATTCATCGGTGCAGTATTACGACGACAACACCTTAAATGTGTGTATGCCATCCACCTATAACTTTGTTAGTAAGGTCGTAGATGAAATAGCCTTGATGCACAAACAAGCGGGAGTGCCGCTGAAAACTTATCATATAGGTGCTGATGAAACGGCTGGCGCCTGGGTAGAGTCGCCAATTTGTCAGCGATTGATTGCAAATACTGAGTCACTCAATAGCGCAGAACAACTGGGGCCATATTTTATTGAGCGCGTTGCAGCTATGTTGGTAGAGAAGGGCATTCAACCTGCTGGCTGGAGTGATGGCATGGGGCATACCAATCCAGACAATATGCCAAAGTCGAGCCAAACCAATATCTGGGACGTTATCTCCCATGGTGGTTATAAAAATGCCCATAAGCAGGCAAATAATGGCTGGCTAACCATCTTGAGTAACCCAGAAGTATTGTACTTCGACTTCCCTTATCAGGCCGACCCTAAAGAGCATGGTTACTACTGGGCGACTCGTGCGCTTGATAGTAAAAAGCTATTTAGTTATATGACAGGTAACTTACCAGCAAATGCTGAACAGTGGCGTGATATTGAAAATAACCCATTTGCAGCTGATGACACTCTCATGGTCGATGAGTCTGGCAAAGTGACGTCGAAGCCACTTGCAAAGCAAGCACAGTTTGGCGGTATTCAAGGGCAGATTTGGAGTGAGACGATTCGCAGTCAGGAGCAGTTTGAGTACATGATATTCCCAAGACTGCTAATGCTGGCGGAGCGCGGCTGGCATAAGCCGCAGTGGGAAGTACCGTATCAATACCAAGGCGCAAAGTATGATCAAAATACCAATTACTTTGATAGCACCAAACGAGCGCAGCAGGCTGCTCAGTGGCAGCAAATAGCCAATCATGTTGGTCATAAAGCCATGGCTCAATTTGATAAGTTTGCTATTAACTATCGCTTGCCAATTCCTGGGGCAAATTATCAAGGTGGTAAGCTTGAAATGAACATCGCGTTTCCTGGCTTAACTATGCAGTACCTTGATGCAAATGGCGATTGGCAGACATATCTTGAGCCAGTTAATGTTGACAAGGTGCAAGCGGTGCGCAGCGTGTCGCCAGACGGTAAGCGTGTAGGGCGTGCAGTTGAGCTCACGCAGTAACTTCAACTAAAAGATTAAATGGCGCAGCGATAGCTTAGCGCCATTTTTTATGCACCAACTGTTTCTCATGCAAGTCTTTCTGTTTTTATATTCAGATTGAGAAAGTTAACCAACTGTTATATATGAGCTTTATTTCATCGCAGCGTTAGTTAGCGCACGTTAGCAAAATAAAAAGTTTGAGATAGTTCAAAAAATAAAATGACAACGCTGTCATTTTGGGTGTAACATACCATTAACGTTACGACGGCAGCGATGTTTTTGCCCATAACAATAAGATTAAAGAGGGACGCCATGGCAACTAAACACAGTGAAACAACCCAGCTTTATCTTGGGATTGATGGTGGTGGCAGTAAGTGCCGCGCAATCATCTACACCCAAGAGCAGGGCGTTATTGGCACTGGTGTTTCAGGGCGTGCTAACCCTTTACATGGTGTTGAGAAAGCGCTTCATTCAATTTCAGAATCTACTCAGCTTGCACTGACTGATGCTGGTATCGCTTCTGATAGGCAAGGAGAGCTTATCGCAGGCGTTGGTTTAGCTGGCGTCAATGTTCCTCACTTGTTCGAGCAAATCAACACCTGGAATCATCCATTTCAAGCCATGTATCTCACCACAGATTTACATACTGCCTGTATCGGCGCACATGAAGGTCAAGATGGTGCGGTAATTATTACTGGAACCGGTTCTTGCGGCTATGCCCACGTGGGCGAACAAAGCTTGTCGCTGGGTGGTCATGGTTTTGGTTTAGGCGACAAGGGTAGTGGTGCGTGGTTAGGTCAACAAGCGGTCGAGCAAGTGCTGTTATCGCTAGATGGTTTCCAGCAAGCGATTGAATTGCGGCAAGCAATCATGGGTCAGCTTGATGTCAATGATGCATCCGGTGTTGTTGAGTGTCTGGCAGGTAAGTCTTCCAGTGAGTATGCCAAGCTTGCCAAAACCGTGCTTGATTGTGCTGCGCAAGGTGACAGTGTCGCGAAAGCGATTGTGGCCGAAGGCGCGCTCTACATAAGTGAGATGGCGCGAAAACTATTTACCTTGCAACCACAGCGCTTTTCAATGATTGGTGGCTTAGCTGAGCCACTAAAACCTTGGCTTGATGACGATGTTGCAAGTCGCGTTTCTGCAGCTATTGCACCGCCAGAAATAGGCGCTGTGTATTTTGCTATGCAGCAACACGCTAAAGATTAGAAGCTTGCTGCTGCTCTTTCTAGTTCTAGGGCAGCAAGCAAGTCAGTTAGATAAATATATTGTTTTTAAAGGGTTTACTATGTCTACGAATACCATCATGGAGCAAGAAGCTCGCACCGCCCCAATAAAAGTTGCTGAGCAGCTTGCGGCTAATGAGCAAGTGACCAAAGCGCTGGGTGAACATTTAAGAGAAATTAAACCTAAGTTTGTAATGATTGTCGGTCGAGGCTCGTCTGATCATGCTGGTGTATTCGCTAAATACTTGTTTGAAGTTGAGCTAGGTGTGCCAACTTTTGCCGCTGCACCGTCAATTGCCAGCGTGTATGGTAAACAGTTGCAACTAGAAGGCGCACTAGTGATTGTTATTTCTCAATCAGGTCGTAGCCCTGATATCTTGACGCAGGCGCGTATGGCGAAAAATGCCGGTGCATACTGTGTTGCGCTGGTTAACGATGAAACCGCACCTATTAAAGACATTGTTGATGTTGTTGTGCCTTTGTGCGCTGGGGAAGAACGCGCGGTTGCCGCGACTAAAAGTTATCTTGCGACTTTATCGGCACTGATCCAAATTGCTTACCAATGGTCGCAAAGCGATTCATTGCGTCAAGCGGTTGCCTCAATGCCAAGCGCACTGCAAAAAGCTATCGATGGTAAGCCGCAGCTTAGTGTCGACGCGCTTGCCAATGTCAACAACCTTGTGGTACTTGGGCGAGGTTTAGGTTACGCGGTCACCAAAGAGATCGCGTTAAAACTGAAAGAGGTGTGCTCGATTCATGCTGAGTCGTTTAGTAGTGCGGAGTTCCTTCACGGCCCAGTTACCCTGGTCGAACAAAAGCTTGCGATTGTCGATGTGAGTGTCAAAGATGAGTCCATCGAAAGCCATCTTGAACAAATCGACAATGTAAGACAGCGCGGCGCAGACCTTATCCACTTAAATCAGACCTGCGATGATATTCACCCAAGGGTTGCACCATTAGCCGTGTTGCAACGCTTTTATATTGACGTTGCCGCGGTCGCTGTCGCCAGAGGTATTGACCCGGATCAACCAGCAGGATTAAAGAAGGTGACGCAAACCTTGTAACGAGGTTTGCAATTTGGTCGCTTAGCGCAAAGATTGTTTTTGTTAGCGCAGTAGCAACTTCGATGCGAGGCCAAATCAGGTATTGAACACGGCTAAGTTGGCGTAAGCGCAAAAAAAAGCGATGCCAACCAAGGCTGAACAAGGCGAAATTTAGCTCGGCAAGATAGAAATTAGCCAGGCTGTACTTAGCAAGACAGAACCAGCACGTTGCGAGCAATTTTATTACCATGGATACCAGTATGAAGCATATTTTCAAAGCCAAAACCTTATTTGATGGTACCGCGTACCGTGAAGATGTGTTGCTCGCAACAACTGCCGGCGTTATCAGTGCAATTGAGCCTGCTAATAGCGAGCAGGGCAAATTACTGCTTGCCGAGGTGGGAGAGGCTGTAACTGAAGTGTCTGGTTTGCTTACTCCTGGCTTTATCGATGTGCAAGTCAATGGCGGCGGCGGGGCACTATTTAACGCCGCGCCAACTGTTGAGTGTATTGAAACTATAGGTCAGGCTCACGCTCAGTTTGGTACAACTGGCTTTTTACCCACCGTGATCACCGATGAGCTTGAAGTGATGACTCAAGCTGCAGATGCGGTAGCGCAGGCAATAGCCCAGAATGTTCCTGGTGTACTGGGCATTCATTTTGAAGGGCCGCATCTAAGCGTGCCCAAAAAAGGTGTTCATCCTGAGCAACATGTAAGGCAAATCTCTCAAGCGGAAATTGAGCTGTTTTGTCGAGATGATCTTGGAGTAAAAGTCGTCACCCTGGCGCCAGAAAATGTGTCCCCAGAGGTCATAAAACAATTAGTAGATGCCGGGGTTCAAGTCTGTATTGGTCATTCCAATGCTGATTACCAGACTACGCAAAAGGCCATTGCCGCTGGCGCGAGTGGCTTTACTCACTTGTTCAATGCTATGTCGGCGTTTACTTCCCGCGAGCCTGGTGTGGTAGGCGCAGCGCTCAATAGCCCTGATACTTGGTGCGGCGTCATTGTTGATGGGCATCATGTGCACGCCGCTACGCTGCAAGTCGCAATAAAAGCTAAGCCCCAAGGCAAAATCATGCTAGTTACCGATGCTATGCCGCCAGTCGGTCAAGACTTAGATGCCAGTTTTGAGCTATTTGGCACTCAGGTTATTCGCCAAGGTGATCGCCTTAATGCACCCACTGGCGAGTTAGCTGGCTGCGTATTAGATATGGTGGGTGCAGTAAATAACTGTGTTGATATGCTGCAGCTCGAATTAACCGAGGCGCTGCGAATGGCGGCGTTATATCCATCGCAATTTACTGGGGTTGAGCAAGGCCAAATCGCTATTGGTAAAGCGGCGAATTTTGTGGAGCTGACTGGTGAAGCGGGCAAGATGCAAGTGGCAGCAACCTATATTAGCGGGAATCGAGTATTTGCTGCGCAAAACTTAGCTAATACTCAAGGTGCAGTTCGATGAGTACGGCAAGTAAACCAAGACTGCAGTCGCTTGATGCATTGCGCGGATTCGACATGCTATGGATATTAGGCGCTGAAGGTCTCTTTGCTGCGCTGATAGTACTGTTTGCAGGTATTAATCTACCCACATCATGGCTCTCCTGGGCTGATGGGCAAATGCACCACAGTGTATGGCACGGAATTACTTTCTATGATGTTATCTTCCCGCTCTTTATTTTCCTTTCAGGTGTGGCGCTAGGCTTATCTGGCAAACGCATTGACCATTTAACTTTTGCCGAGCGCAAACCTAAGTACTTACACGCACTAAAACGCCTTGGACTATTGCTGTTGTTAGGCGTTATTTACAATCACGGTTGGGGTACGGGGATTCCGGCTGACCCTGAGCAAGTTCGTTATGCGAGCGTTCTGGGCAGAATTGCATTTGCCTGGTTCTTTGCTGCCATGCTTATTTGGCATACCTCGTTAACAACTCAGATAGTCTCGACGGGGGTTATTCTTGTTGGTTATGCATTACTGCTTCTTGTGGTGCCATATCCTGGCGGTGAGGCAGGGGTATTGAGTGAAAGCGTTAGTATCAATGCATATATAGACAGTCTGCTATTACCTGGGATCAGCTATCAGAATTTAGCCGTAGATCCAGAAGGCGTGCTATCGACTATCCCTGCAATCGCCAATGCGCTTATTGGCAGTTTTGTCGGCCGCTATATTGTCAAGCCTCACGCAAAAGGTGAGTGGGCTAAAGTGGCAACTATGTTTATGGCTGGTATTGCATTTATCGCAGCAGCGCAGATTTTTTCAACGGTTCTTCCAATCAATAAAACCCTATGGACTAGCACATTTGTATTAGCAACATGTGGCTGGAGTTTATTGTTATTAGCCGCGTTCTATGCAGTGATTGATGTGTTGCAATACAAACGCTGGGCGCATGTATTTACCATAGTGGGTTGCAATGCCATTGTTATCTATGTGGCATCGAGTTTGATGAATTGGCAGTACCTAGCCTCTAGTGTGTTTGGCGGCGTGATTAACGGCGCGCCTGATTTAATCCAGCCACTTCTGAGTGTGATCGCACTCTTGTTTGTACAATGCGCACTGCTGCATTGGTTGTATAAACGTAAGATATTTATCAGTATTTGAACGACCTAAAAGCCCGTAGAGGCAAATATTATAATAAAGCAGAAGGTAAGCAGGAATATGGAAATGACAGCAACGACTCAATCCAACAAAAGTAGCTTTGTGCCTATGGCCATAGTTGCAATATTGTTTTTTATTCTAGGTTTTGCCACCTGGCTCAATGGCTCTTTGATGCCATACCTGAAGCAAATATTGCAGCTTACGCCGTTCCAAGCTTCACTGATTTTGTTCTCGTTTTATATCGCCGTAACCTTTACCGCATTGCCATCGGCATGGGTTATTCGCAAGGTAGGTTATAAAAATGGTATGGCGCTGGGTATGGCGGTGATGATGCTCGCCGGACTCATGTTCATTCCTGCGGCGCAAACTCAGGTCTTTGCATTATTCTTACTGGCTCAGCTAGTAATGGGTACAGGGCAAACCTTGTTGCAGACTGCGGTTAATCCATATGTTGTGCGCCTTGGGCCTGAAGAGTCAGCCGCTGCGCGTGTGAGTGTGATGGGCATTTTGAACAAAGGTGCAGGGGTGATAGCCCCTTTAGTGTTTAGTGCGCTGATTTTAGATAGCTTTAAAGACCGAGTCGGCACTGATCTAACCCAAACGCAAATCACTGAAATGGCGAATGGCTTGATTTTCCCGTACTTAGGTATGGCGATATTTATCGGTGTACTTGCTTTTGCTGTTAAGAAATCGCCTTTACCTGAGCTGGAGCAAGATGAAGTTGATGAAACAAGTGCAGGAACTCAGGCTGAAAAAGGCCAAATGAAGGCCGCGCTAGCTAAGCCTAATCTAGCGTTAGGTGTGGTTGCCTTATTTGTTTACGTAGCGGTAGAGGTTATTGCTGGCGATACCATTGGCACATTTGCGTTATCGCTAGGGATTGAAAGCTATGGCGTGATGACCTCATATACCATGGTGTGCATGGTATTAGGCTATACCTTAGGCATTATTTGCATTCCAAGATTCATCTCACAACCTAAAGCTCTGATGATTAGTGCGGTGTTAGGCGTCGCATTAACCCTAGCTATTGTATTGGGTGACAATGAGTCATACCTATTAGCAAACGCACTGCTTGTGCCATTTGGCGGCGCACAATTGCCAGACACCTTATTGTTTATCGCCTTGCTAGGTTTAGCAAATGCCATTGTATGGCCTGCAGTTTGGCCGCTTGCATTATCAGGTTTAGGAAAGTTAACCAGTACGGGTTCTGCTTTATTGATTATGGGGATCGCTGGTGGTGCCTTTGGGCCTGTATTCTGGGGCTTAGCAAGCTCTGCTGAAAGCATTGGCATGCAAGGCGGTTATCTTGTGATGTTACCTTGCTACCTGTTCATCCTGTTTTATGCCGTTAAGGGATACAAGATGAAGTCCTGGTCATAGCTCGTAGCTGATACGCGCAAGTAGAGTAGATAAACAAAAAGAGAGCCGTTTGGCTCTCTTTTTGTTTTTGCGTCTATTTTGCGCTAACAAAACAGTCAAGTTGCTGCCTTTTAGTCAAGCAGCAGTGCGAAAGTATTAAAGCTCTTTCGCTTTGTACATTTCAACAAATGCACGCTTATATAAACTCGCGATGTTATTGATCACTTTAGTCATGTGATATCCCCCATTGATTAGTCGAAATCGTTAAGGCAACGACTCCCTGGCAGACACTGCAATTCGTTTTCTTAACTTGGGGATAGTTTAATGATTACCTAATAAATCCACAAACGAGAAAAAATGATAAATCGCATTAGTAAATCTAATCTTTTGGGTGTGATAGGGTCAAGTTTAAATCTGCTTTATTTTCTTATTCTATTGATTTTAATGCTATTATTGTATTTAAGTTTACGGATGCGTTTTAGGTGTATTAATGTTATAAAATGTTAAGTTTTGTTTTTGTTGATTTCATTTTTTATTATTAGCTTTTGATTATGTAATTCAATACTTGCTGACATTTTGTGAATTTTTTCCTAGCACGATTCTTGCTGTATATCAATACCCACATAATTGTAGTTTGCGCCCTCGCCCAAAACCCGCTAAAAGCCGCTGAATTTATTGATTTGGCTCAAATCTCAGTGGTATAAAATTAGAGTCTGAAGTCTATCTGTATTTACTTAAGGCGCTGAAAATAAAGAGTATTTAATGGTGTTTCGTCTGCGTTGTTTGTAATTTGTGTGTTTTTTGTTCAAAAGCAGTGTTTCAAATGACTCGAGACGAAACGGCGTTTTTTATATAAAAAGTCGGGCAGTATCCAACTAAACCCAGAATGTTTGCATTTAACATTTTACTAACCTGTTTAGAGGTTGCTTAAGGTTGGAGGCCGAACGGCACAAGAAGCATCTATATTGAGCCAATCTCAATTTAGAACAAACCATCGAATTTGGTCGTACTGAAGTAAGGAGTCGCCAATGATAGTTGAAGAGGTAGTTGAGCTATCGCGCTTGCAATTTGCGCTGACAGCCATGTATCACTTTATATTTGTTCCATTGACACTGGGTCTTGCCTTTATCTTAGCTATTATGGAATCGCTGTATGTGATGACTAATAAGCAAATCTATAAGGACATGACCAAGTTCTGGGGTAAACTTTTCGGGATTAACTTCGCGCTAGGTGTTACAACAGGTCTAGCAATGGAGTTCCAGTTTGGTACAAACTGGGCATATTATTCGCATTATGTTGGTGACATCTTTGGTGCGCCACTTGCCATTGAAGGTTTAATGGCCTTCTTCTTAGAATCGACCTTAGTTGGTATGTTCTTCTTCGGTTGGGACCGCTTTAGTAAGCGTCAACATTTAGCCATTACCTGGTTAGTCGCAATCGGCTCTAACATGTCGGCGTTGTGGATTCTGGTTGCGAACGGCTGGATGCAAAACCCAGTAGGCGCGGTATTTAACTATGAAACAATGCGTATGGAAATGACCAGCTTTGCTGAAGTGATTTTCAACCCTGTTGCTCAGGTTAAATTCGTACATACTGTGGCATCGGGCTACGTAGCAGGCGCTATGTTCGTACTTGCTATTAGCTCTTACTACATTCTTAAAGGTCGTGACTTACCATTTGCGCGTCGTTCATTTGCCATTGCAGCAAGCTTTGGTATGGCGTCGATTCTGTCAGTAATGGTACTGGGTGACGAATCAGGTTACGAAGTAGGTGAAGTGCAGCGCGTTAAGCTAGCGGCGATTGAAGCTGAGTGGCACACAGAGCCAGCTCCAGCAGCATTTACTGCATTTGGTTTCCCTAACCAAGAAACTATGGAAACTGACCTAGCGGTTAAAATTCCTTACGTGATGGGTATCATTGCGACCCGTTCTTTCGATGAGCAAGTAACAGGTATTATTGACCTGATTGATGAGCATGAAATCCGTATCCGCAACGGTATGGTGGCATATTCATTACTTGAACAAATTAAAGCGGGCAACGAAAGCCCAGAAGTTCGTGAAGCCTTTGACCTTGCAAAAGGTGATTTAGGCTACGGCTTGCTACTGAAGCGCTACACTGACAATGTTGTAGATGCAACAGAAGAACAAATTAAAGCAGCAGCGAAAGATTCGATTCCAAACGTTGCGCCACTATTCTGGTCATTCCGTGTGATGGTTGCTTGTGGTGTGATTATGCTGATCGTATTTGCCGCAGCTTTCTGGCAAAGCACGCGTCATCGTATTGCAGAGAAGAAGTGGGTACTTAAAGCAGCGCTTTACTCGTTGCCTCTGCCTTGGATTGCCATTGAGTGTGGTTGGTTTGTTGCTGAATATGGTCGTCAACCATGGACTATTTCCGAAGTGCTGCCAACCTATGTATCGGCTTCAACACTAACGGTTTCAGATCTGTGGTTCAGTATCATTTCGATTACCTTGTTCTACTCAGTATTACTAGTGATTGAGATGTTCTTGATGTTCAAGTATGCGCGTTTAGGCCCTAGCAGCTTAAAGACCGGTCGCTATCATTTTGAAAACCAAGATGCGTAATCAGAGGATCTAACAATGTTTGATTATGAAGTATTAAGATTTATCTGGTGGGCGTTAATCGGTGTACTATGCATCGGCTTTGCGGTTACCGACGGCTTTGATATGGGTGTGGGTGCGCTATTACCAATCGTTGGTAAAGACGACACTGAGCGTCGTATCATGATTAATTCTATCGCACCACACTGGGACGGTAACCAAGTATGGTTAATTACCGCAGCTGGTGCATTATTTGCGGCTTGGCCAACTGTTTATGCGGTGTCATTCTCAGGCTTTTATGTCGCCATGATGATCACCTTATTTGCGTTATTCTTGCGTCCAGTAGGTTTTGACTATCGTTCAAAAATCGAAGACCCAAGATGGCGTAAAGCATGGGATTGGGCTCTGTTTGTTGGTGGTTTCGTACCGCCGCTAATCATAGGTGTGGCATTTGGTAACCTACTACAAGGTGTACCATTTAACTTCGACGAGTACATGCGCGCAACGTATCACGGTAACCTATTTGGTCTACTGAATCCGTTTGGATTACTAGCAGGTCTTATCTGTGTATCTATGATGATGATGCAAGGTGCATCTTGGCTACAAATGAAGACCGAAGGTGAGCTTCGTGTTCGTAGTGCAAGAGCTGCCCAAGTTGCGGGTATCGCGCTAACAGTTATGTTTGCAGCCGCAGGTTTCTGGTTAGCAAATGGTATTGACGGTTACGTTATCACTTCAACAATTGATACCGCTGGCGCGTCAAACCCAATGAACAAGACAGTAGCGATTGAAGCAGGTGCTTGGCTTGCAAACTACGACAAGTACCCAATCACTATGTTGTTCCCTGCGTTAGGTCTACTTATGCCAGTGCTTGTTGTACTAGCGAGTAAATTTGACCGCAGCGGTTTCGCATTCTTCTTTAGCTCACTGGCTATGGCTGGCATTATTCTAACGTGCGGCGCAGCAATGTTCCCATTCGTTATGCCATCTTCACTAGAGCCAAACATGAGCTTAACTATGTGGGATGCAACAGCAAGTCAAATCACGCTACAAGTCATGACAGTGGCTGCAATTATCTTCGTACCTATTGTACTTAGCTACACTGTGTGGACTTACTTGAAGATGTTTGGTCGCCTAACCCGCGACTTCATCGAAAAGAACAAAGCATCACTTTACTAATTGGGAGCATAATATATGTGGTATTTCGCTTGGATTTTAGGTGTGTTGCTAGCATGTTCATTCGGCATTATTAATGCGCTGTGGTTAGAAAACACCGAAAATATGGACCGCGAGTCGACTGAAGACTAGTTGATTTTTAGGTTCAAAATAAAATCCCCTTAGCCTATGGTTAAGGGGATTTTTTATTAAGACAAATTGAAGTATTACAAGCATGCTGCAGACTATTACAATGTGGCATTGATATGAAATGACGTGCTTAACGGGGTCATAGTGGCAGAACATGCAGGTACACAAATAGCGCTAATCCATTTGTTTGTTCATTTGGTTAATGCAGGCAGTTATACCCAGGTTGCGGCAGATTTGAATATGCCTGTGGCATCGGTAAGTCGCAAAATTGCTAAGCTAGAGGCGTTGCTGAACACTCAGCTATTAATGCGTAGTACACGCCGTTTAAGATTGACCGAAGAGGGCGGCGTGTTGTTTGAACGCTACCAAGGTGTCATTGCTCAGCTTGATGAGCTAAGCCATCCTTCACGTGCTAAGCCTGAAGGCACGTTGCGCCTTGCAACGCCAATATCCATCACCTCAATGCTACTCATCGAAGCCTTTACCGAGTTTGGGCAACTGTATCCTGATATTGACCTGCATATTAGCCAGAACAATCAAACTATCGATCTTATTGATGAGGGCGTGGATGTTGCGATTGTCGGCGGAGCGCAGCCTGATTCATCCTGGATATCTAAATTGTTTGGCGTATTGCACTATGGGCTGGTGGCGTCACCTGAATATATGGCGTCAAAACCTGAGTTAACTGCACCTGAGCAATTAGATGACTATGACTTAATTAAAGTATGGCCATTGTTCAACTGGATTTTGACCCACAAAGAGCAGGGCGAGTATTATCACGAGCAGTCAAGCAAGCTTACCTTATCCGATATTTATGGCGCCATCAGAGCGGCTAAAGCTGGAGGCGGTATCTTGTATGGTCCGCTTAAGTTTGTTGAGCCTGAGTTGAAATCGGGTGAGTTAGTTCAGGTGTTGCCGCAGTGGAAAGGTGAGACCAGACGTATTTCTATGCTTTATCATCAGCGCAGTCATCAGCCACTTAAGGTGCAGCTGTTTATCGATTTCATGTTGTCAAAAGCCGAGCATATTTTTGCCAATCGTTGATTTTTATCGACTCGCTAGAGCACTTATTTCAATACATATTCAAAAGCCACTAACAGCAAGTGTTAGTGGCTTTAGTTTGTTAGGTTCTTTGGTTTGCTAGAGACTTTGGTTTACTAGATGTTTAGTAATCTGGCTTTGATAGCCACTGCTGGCTAAATCAGATACACATTTAGGCTACAAGCGCCGTGCGCGCCAACCACCAGTGCTTGCTCAATATCTGCTGTTTTTGAAGGCCCAGCGATAAATACGCCAAACTCACAAGCGTTAAAGTCGATGGCTTTCATCGCTTGGTGCATATTAGCGACAATCGTATCTCGCTTAATAGTGATGATCAGATTTTCACAGATAAAAGGTGTCACTCGATGCTGCTGAGGCAGTGTCAACCAGATAGCGCCGTTTTCAGCAACGGCTACTTGCCCTTCAAGCACGGTAAAATCAACATCGTGCATCTCGTGGGCGCGATCCGGCGATTGCCTGTTTCCTGTTACGCCTGCAACAAAAGATAACACGCTTTTATCTTGTTCAATAAGAGATTGAATATGCTCTGCTAATGCTGATTTGCCGCCTTGGGTAATCAGCTTACCCGCAACCGTACTCAAGTTAGTGGCAAATTGCTCAACTAAGCTGAGTTCGTTTGACTCGTTAGACCTACTTTCACTTATCGGCTCAATATTAATTAGAGGCTTGGGCGCGGTTACTACGGCAGATTGCTTCAGCGCTGCCAAAATGGTGTGTTTACTACTCATTGTTGTCATCCTACTTTTGCTCTCTGTTACGTTTAAACCAAGCTTCGAAGCTTGAATCTGCACCCGCAGGCAACTCACGATATTTGCCCCAGGCACCAGCAAAGGGTTTCAATAGGCTGTGTGGCAATATTTTTAAGCTGGTTCTAGCAATGGACATAGAGCAGTTTAGTGCTGTTTCATTGGCCATTAATTTTCCGACAAGCGGCATGTAGTGACGTTTACCATAAGGCAATTGACCTTGCTCGGCTTTTAAGCGGCGATGGCGCGCGATAATTTTATCTAGCGGCACCTTAGTTGGGCACACATAGCTGCAGCTGCCGCATAACGTGCACGCCCACGGTATCGAGTTGCTGTCATCGTCGCTTGCGCCAACAGCAATACCAATTGGGCCTGGAATGGTGTAGTTATAGCTAAACCCACCTGAGCGGCGATAAACCGGGCAAGTATTCAAGCAGCCACCACAGCGGATACATTTTAGCGACTCGGCTAAGATATTATCTTGCAGCATGTCGCTGCGGCCGTTATCAACGATGATTACATGCATCTCTCCGCCAGATTTTGGCGCTTTATAAACTGAAGAGTAGGTGGTGATTGGCTGACCTGTCGCGTTACGTGCTAGCGTTCGCAGTATTACGGCTGCGCTGTCCATATCTGGCACCAGCTTATCTATGCCCATGGAATGAATTTGCACCCCTGGCAAGTTGGCGCCCATATCGGCATTGCCCTCATTGGTACATACAATCACCGCACCTTGATCGGCTACCGCCATATTCACGCCTGTCATTGCTGCATCAGCGCTTAAAAATTGCTCGCGTAAATGGGCTCTCGCGGCGCGGGTAAGGTAGGTAGGGTCTGACGCGCCGGCTTGCGTGTTGATCTTTTCATGGAACAGCTCACCAACTTCTTCTTTTTTCATGTGAATAGCTGGAACCACGATATGTGATGGCGGCTGCTTAGCTAGCTGGATGATCCGCTCACCAAGGTCGGTATCAATCACCTCAATACCGCGCTGCTCAAGGTAAGGGTTCATGTGACACTCTTCCGTCAGCATCGACTTCGATTTTACTAATTTCTTCACCTTGTGGCGCGATAAAATATCGTAAGCAATTTGGTTATGCTCAGTAGCATCTTTTGCCCAGTGCACTTGGATACCATTAGCTAAGCAGTTGGCTTCAAACGTTTCTAAGTACTGACCAAGGTTGCTCAAGGTATGCAGTTTAATCTGTGAACCTAGCGTTCGTAGCTGTTCCCACTCGGGTAATTGCTTGGCTGCTCTGTCGCGTTTTTCTCTTAGTGTCCAAAGCGCTTTTGAGTGCCAATCAACACGGCTTTCATCTTGGCAAAAAATATCGGCTTTGTAGGCATGAGTTTTAGTTTGTGTTTGCGTCATAATGCTTGCTCCTACAGTGCCATATTGATAATTTGCGCGATGTGGCGCGTGGCAATAGGGAGTTGTTGCCTGCGAACCGTGCCGTCAATGTGCAGCAAGCATGATGGGTCAAAACCAACAATGAACTCAGCGCCAGTATCGGCGTGAGCATGGGCTTTATCTTTGCCCATTTTGCCTGATATCGCGCCTTCATCTAGGGCGAAGGTGCCGCCAAAACCGCAGCATTCGTCGCGCTTTTGCGGGTAAACAATGTTTAAGCCTTCGATACCACTGAGTACCGCCTCAACCTTGTTAAAAGGCGTATCCATGCTTTCAGATGGCGTAGCCAAGCTCAACATGCGAATACCGTGGCAGCTCATTTGCAGGCTAACCTTGCTATTAATGGCTTTGTTGAATGATGCGATAGGTGCAACATCGTGCAAGAACTCAGTTAATTCATAAAGCTTGCGAATGACAGCTTGTGCCTCATCGCTGTCATCAAATTCATGAAAGTTCTCCTTTGCCGCGACTAAGCAAGACGCTGCAGGGCAAACAATGGCATCACATTCCACCCTCTTAAATGAATTAAGCAGTTTTAGTGTCGTGGCGCGGGCTTCGTTAAAGCAACCTGAGTTGGTCATAGGCTGGCCGCAACACGTTTGTCCTTTTGGCAAGATAACTTGGTGTCCTAACTTTTCAAGCAGTTCAAGGGTCGCGATACCCACCTCGGGCATCATTTGATTAACTAAACATGGAATAAACAGCGCGATTTTCATTGAGTTCTTAGCCTATATTGCATATTGCAAGACGAGTCGCTTATCGCCAACTTTGCGATAGCAGCTGAGTTGGTCAGATAATCTACTTGTTTATTTTTGCAAAAAGTACAGTGAAAACAGCAAATGTATCGAGCTATTTTTTCAAAAATGGAAAAGTTGGCAGGCGTTGTAATAGAAAACTCAGGCTAAACAATGGCCTATAAAAAGCCTTTATTGATCAATTTGATTACGCTTTTAAGAACTTTTAATAACAAAAGTGTGCGCTTGTACAAGTTGCGCTGGTGCAAGCGTGCTGGGCTGAAAAGGAAAGCTTGGTGGAATTAGATGATAAAAAAGGGCGCATGTGCGCCCTTAAAAGTGGTAGAAAACTAATCGGGTACCGCTTATTAGCTCACCTTAAACACGCCAATCTTCTGTTTAATGTCTTTAGCCATTTGCGCAAGCTCTTTGGCGGAAGATACGTCCATATCTGCGCGCACATGGCTGTCTTTTGCTAGAGTCGAGATTGAATGTAAGTTGCTTGAGATATCATTTGCCACTGCGCTTTGCTGCTCTGTGGCGCTAGCAATGCTGGTAGTGAATAGTGCTAGCTCTTCAATGCTGGCGTTAATCTGGCTAAGTTGTTCGTTGACCGTTTCACCTTGTTGAGCTGAGCGTTGACCAAGTTGCTGACAGTGTTGCATTTGCTCTGCGGTGAGTTTTACCTGAGCTTGCAGGCGGCCAATGGTGCTGCCAATTTCGCTGATTGAGGTTTGCGTGCGCTGGGCAAGTGAGCGCACTTCATCGGCAACCACCGCAAAGCCGCGGCCCTGCTCGCCAGCACGTGCCGCCTCAATGGCGGCGTTAAGTGCTAGCAAGTTGGTTTGCTCTGCAATGCCGTTAATCACTTCAGTAACCTTACTGATCGCTTCGCTTTCAGTGGTTACTTTTTCAATATTGGTTTGTGATTGGTCTAGCTGCTCGCTCAGCTCTTCAAGCGCGTGTACGACATGATCTAGCTGCTGATGCCCTTCACGTGAAGACACATCGACTTGTTGACTTTGCACTGCGCCGCGAGAGGCATTATCTGCCACTTCGCGCACTGAAGATGACATTTCCTCAATGGCAGTCGCGATTTGCTCTGTTTGTCCAAGCAAGGTTTGCGCTTCTTGGCCATTAAGCTCAGCATTCTCTTGGCCATGGTTTGCCTGTGCTTCAAGGCTAATGACTGATTGTTGCAGTGAGTGGATTAGCTCACTTAAGTTTTCAGCCATCTTGCTAGTGCTTAGGGTTATTTGGTCAATTTCATTGTTGCTTTGAGCGCTGACGTTATCGAATTGCTGTGATAAGTCGCCTGCACCTAGGTTAGCCATTTGCGTTTGCAGTTTAGCCAGAGGTGCGGTGGTTTTGTTAATGACGGCAAATAGCAATACTGAAATAAGTGCTATACCTACTGCGGCTAAACCTAAGATGACCTTTAATAGTGTCACGCTACCATCGTTAAACTCGCTAAGCTTGGTCATGCCGATCATGGTCCAATTCCAGCCATTGACTGCAACGGTATAAGAAACCATGGTGTGACCGTCAGGTGACTCAAATTCGTTAAATGTCTCGGTTTGCATCGCGCTTTGTTTGTCGAGACCATTTAAGAAACTAAGGTCAAATTCTTGATCGCCAGTGACTTGCGGGTGAGAAATAATCTTGTAGTCACTGTTGCTGATGAGCATATAAAAACCAGTGTCTTCAACAGTCAGCTCTTTTAACGTTTGTTGGATTTGATTGACGCTCATTGAAATATCAAAACCGATAAACATGATGCCGATGACTTGGCGGTTATCGTCAAATATAGGGCGGTAAACTGTCATGTAGTCTCTACCAAACAGTTTGGCGTGACCTTCATACTCTTTACCCTGCATCAATAACTTGTAGCCTGGGTGTTGCTTACCTAACTTAGTACCAATAGCCCGTTGACCGTCAGGTTTGCGTAGTGAGGTTGATACACGGACAAAGTCATCACCGTCACGTACAAACATAGTGGCGTTACCACTGGTGAGCTTGGCAAAACGGTCAACTTTACTCTTGGCGCCGTTAAGTAGCTCGTGCTCGTGATAAATCGATGGCGCGCGGACACCTAAAACCTTAACGCGCTTGTCTTTGAGATAAAAATTGCCGGGATACATAACTTTTAGAATGTCGGCGTTACGACGGGCGAGTTCTAGCATGCTGTTATATTGGAGCTCAATTAGCTTGCTGTTGCCGTGCATTTGCCCAATAAGTGCTTTGGTCGCTTTGTCGGTCAGTACCTGACTTGAGGTCATATAAGATACGAGTGACATAAGGCTAAAAACGATGACACTGAGTAGTAGGGCAAGTGACCCAATTTGCTTTGCTAAGGGCCAGCTTTTGTAGTTATTGATCATTACCATTTAATCCCCATTAAATTGAGGCTTTAATGTAAAGAATTTTGGTGTTTTTTTGATTGATTGTAATCACATAAAGGCTAATACTTTTTGATACTTAAGTTAAAAACCGGCGCTAGATCCGCACCGGTTTTTATTGAGCAACATAAAGCGTTAGATAGTTGACGAGTGACAGTTTTCTGACGCTGTTTTGACAGTGCAATTTAGCTAGGTTTAATCACCAAACTTCGCTGTATTTTAGTTAACTGGTACTTGCGCTTTCCACCAAAGTTGCAGGCTGTTGCTTGCTGGACTTCATGAACAAGATGTACATGGTTGGCACCCAGATGAGTGACAGCATAGTGGTTAACAAAGTGCCGCCAGCAATGGCAATGGCAAACGGTGGCCAGAACCCACCACCAGCAATAATTAACGGTAAAAAACCGCCTATGGTGGTCACTGTTGTTGAGCCAATATGACGCCCACAACGGTTGACGATATTGACCACGCCGTCAAAGTCGCCAAGGCGCGCACCAGGGTAAGTTTCTAGCTCTGCTAAAATCACAATTGCCGCGTTAATGGCCAAACCCATTAGGCCAAGCAAACCTATGATGACAGTAAAGCCAAACGGGTAACCAAATACGTATACTGCCAGTAAACCCAGCCCTGCAGATTGCATAGCACTGAGCAAAATAATGCCGGTTAAGCGAAAGGAGTTGAACGACAGCACCACGGTTGTCAGCAGTAGGGTGACAACCACAACAATGTTTGACAGTAGATTACCTACCGCTTCATCACGCTTAGCGCTCTCGCCGCCGATTTCGATGTGATAGCCAGCAGGAATTTCTAGCTGATTAATTTGATCCGTAATGGCGTTAAGCACTTTAGCTGGCAGCACACCACTGGTGATATAAGCCTCGATGGTGTTTACCCGCTCTCCGTTGCGCCTTGGAATAGCGCTGCGACTAACATTGATTTGACTGTCAGCTAACGCCGATAGCGGAATTCCTGAACCGTTAGCTGACACTAAATTCAAACCATCAAGACTACTGGTTTGGTCACGATTTTCATCGCCAAGTCTAACGCGAATTGGCAGTGATTCGGTTTTCTCTAATATGCTGCCGCCAGTAACACCGGTTGTTGCCATTTGAATTTGATTCGCTATATCAGCAAGGCTTAAGCCACTCATTAAGCTGGCATCTTCATTCACTTGTAGCCATACCTTTGGCGTGCTTGGACTCAGGGTTGCGCGAGTATGCAGCACATCGGGTGTTTGCGACAAAATTTGCCTTACTTCATCGCCAAGTAGTTTAAGCGTGTCGAGTGATGGACCGTAAATCATCAACTCTACCGGCGCGTTGAATGGCGGGCCTTGCTCTAGCTTGCGTACCAGTACTTGTGCTTGTGGGTATTCAACATCTAACTCGGATTGCAGCGATAAAATTAGCCTATTTGCCGCTTCAAAATCAGTCACTTTTACCATGGCTTGCGCATAGTTAGTCGCGCCTTGCTGACGTTGAGTGAGGTTATAGTAAAACGATGGCGTATTACCACCAACAACCCAGCTTACCTCAAGTATTTCTTCAATGGCCTGCAGCTTGGCATCAATTGATTTTACCTGAGTTAGGGTATTGTCGATGCTTACGTGAGATGCCAAATACACCTCTATTTGGAACATGTCTCTGTCTGATGGTGGGAAGAACTGCTCGGTCATTTTCCCAGCCGCAATAAAGCCGCTTACCGGTAACACACCCACTAAGATGGCAGTCAATATTGGGCGTTTAAGCGCAAAGTGCAAGCTAAAGGTAAATGCTTGGCTAAGACGCGGAAATGCCATGCCTTGCTGATACCAAGCTGTCGGCGCTTTATCTTGTGAAAAACGTCCAGCAAGCCCAGCAATCACAGTGTGAGAGATGATGTAAGAGCCAAGCAGGGCAAACATGACCGAAATAGCAATGCCACCAACGAACTCGCCAGCTGCACCTGGCATTAGTACGATTGGCGCAAACGCTAGCATGGTGGTAATGGTTGAGCCTGCAAGCGGTAACCACAGGTGGTGAATGGTGTTTTGCACAGCTTGTAGTTTACTTTGTCCGTCGCGGCGCTTTTGCGCAATGGCATCAACAATCACGATGGCGTTATCAACCATGATCCCCAGCGCAACAACCAGACCGGTAACCGACATTTGATGAATTGGCAGGCCTGTATATTTCATGCAGGCTAGGGTAAATAATGCGGTCAGCGGCAGCGATAGCGCCACAATCAATGCATTGCGTAAACCTAATGTCAGTAGCAGCACACCGACAATTAACACAAAGCCTTGCAACAGGTTAATGACCAAATCGCCAAGGCGCACGCTGGTGTAACCTTGCTGGTCAAATAGCCACTGCACCTGAATATTACTAGGTAAATTGACTTCAAAGTCTGCGATGACCTTTTCAACTTGTAACTGCCATTTATCGACGCGGTTGCTATCAATCATTCGCGCGGCAAGCAAGATACCTTGCTCTGAATCAACCAGTGCAATGCTACTGGCTGGGGTTTTCGGCTGACGACTTATTTTAGCCACATCGCCAAGGCGAATGATTTGCCCGAATTGATCAACTTTAAGTGGTACTCGGCGAATACGGCTTTGTGAATCTAACTCACCCGATACCTCAACGAGTGCGCGAAAGTGTTGGTTGTTGAGCTCGCCCGCAGAGATTTTACTGTCTGCATTAGTCAGAATTTGCGCAATAGCTGCAGGGGTTAGGTTTAACTGGCTAATCTTATGACCGTCTAGCTCGACCAGTATTTCTTCTTGCGGCGAGCCATAGAGTTTGACGAAATCTGTGCCATTGAGCACTCGCAGCTTACTTTGCAGCTCTTTGGCGTAGCGGTTAAGAATATCGGCGCGTACTGGCGAGTCATCTGCCCAAACCAGGCCTAAAATAGCGGTGTTTGCGTAACCAACCTGATCGTCCAGAATCCCGTTTTGCGCAGGCACTGGCAGTAGATGTTGTGAATCGCCGATTAAATCTCTTGCTCTTGACCAGACTGGTTCAGTGTCAATTACCGAGTCTTTTAACTCTAATTGAATCACCGAAATGCCTGGGCGAGAGGTAGACTGAACCAGTTTTAGCTCTTCTAGTCGCCTAAGCTCATTTTCTAAAACTTCAGTGACTAATGCTTCAACACGCTCTGCTGATGCGCCAGGGTACTGGGTAATGACTGATGCAAAACGGTTGGTTATGTGTGGATCTTCGGTGCGCGGCAAACTGGATATCGCGCCAAGTCCAGCAACAACCAGCAAGGCAATAAACAGACTTGCCAGACGACCATTTTCTAAAAAGGCTTTAATCATAATGCCTCCGCAGGTGTTGGGCTAACCTGCTGACCCGCGACTAGTTTGTGTAAGCCTTCAACCACTAGCAGTTCGTTGGCATCAATTGCGCCTTTAATAAATGCTTTGGTGTCATCGGTATAAATAATCTCAACATCGCGGCGCTCGGTAACGGTTTGACCTTGCTCACCTTGCTTAACCACAAACACATTCCATAAGCCGCGCACGCCATCAGTTAATGCTGAAATTGGCACCCAGTAACCTTGGGTTGCCATAGTTTGCTGGTAATCAAGATAGGCAATTTCACCATTAATGATGGTTTCTTTAGGATCGAGCGCGATACGTAATTGTACTGTGCGAGTAACGGTATCGACTTCGCCGCTAATACCAGCAATCAGCCCAACCATATCGTGCTTGCCAACGGTGACGTCGACTTGCTGATTAGTTCGTAGGGTTTGCGCCACATCAACAGGCACACCTATGTAGGCCAGCTGATTATGCTGACCAATGAGAGTAAATACTGGCGTGCCAGCATTGACCACTTCGCCTAAATTTTGCTGACGCTTGCTGATAATGCCTGAGAAGGGGGCTACTAGGGTTGATTTTTCAATGCGCAAGCTGGTGGAATCTAAGTTGGCTTCAAGGCTCTGTTTACTTGCTTTGAGGCTTTGAACGCGCTGCTCACTCTCGTCAAGTTGTTGCTCTGAGGCATAGTTTTGTTTGCTTAGCTTGACTACGCGATCAAGGTTGTTGATGGCCAAATCAAGATCCGACTGGGTTTGTTTTAACGTGGCTTTAAGCTGCTTTTGCTCAGCAAGTAGCAGACTGGTGTCGAGCTTTGCCAATATCTGGCCTTGGGTGACGCTATCACCACTGTCGACAAGCAGGGTATCGAGTTTTCCACCTAGCTCAAAACCAATGCCTGTGGTGTTAGCAGAGCGGATTACACCAGTGTAGGTTTGATGTTGATCAAATGAGTCTGACTTAGTTAGCGCTAAGGTGGTGACAGGTTGCAATCTTGCTTGAGTTTGCACCTCCTCTTGTTCACTGCAGCCGCTTAACGTTCCGGCGCTGAGCGCTGCGATGACGACAACCGAGGTTGATGCCTTTAATACACGCTGGTTGATGCCATGCATAGTGCGGCGGCAATTGGCTAGATAAGTCATTACAACATTCCTTTTGATCCTTTGTTGCTTTTTCTCAGCAGGCTTGTTTGCTAATGCGCATGTTTCACATCATTAATCACGCAAGGTTTGCGGCCTGCTTGCAACAATTTGTATACATTCTAGACTGGCAAGTCTAATTTAACCAAACTGGACTGTCTAGTCTAGTTTGTGTTTTAATGAACCCACATTAGTCAAATTATGGCTAACCGGTAAGGCGAGAAACATGCAAAAACACATACCAAACAACCCGATAAAACTGACTCGAAGTGAGCAAAAACGGCAGCAGATTTTAACTTCTGCGATTGAGTTATTTTGTAACCAGGGTTTTGTGCACACCAGTATGGACGAAGTCGCTAAGCTTGCAGGTGTATCTAAACAAACGGTTTACTCTCACTTTGGCTCCAAAGATATTTTGTTCGCTTCGGCCATTGAGTC
Organism: Shewanella sp. WXL01; assembly: GCF_012263345.1. Taxonomy (NCBI): domain Bacteria; kingdom Pseudomonadati; phylum Pseudomonadota; class Gammaproteobacteria; order Alteromonadales; family Shewanellaceae; genus Shewanella; species Shewanella sp. WXL01. Next base: position 257,454 of record NZ_JAAIKQ010000002.1, read on the forward strand.
TAAATGTGTGGTGCATCAACTCACCGGAGATTTGCTGGAAGACCCTGCTCAGCCAGAGTTAGCACTCAAAACCTTTGCGAAGCACTTTGGCGAGATGATTATTTCTGAAGAGGCGCTGACCGTTTATAAGGCTTGTGTCTCTCAGGCGGATACTCACCCAGATACTTCAAAGCTCTACTATGAAGCTGGGCCTTTGCATGTTTTTGAATTGCTTGAAACCTACTTTGCTAAGGTAAATGAGCTAGGTCGTTATCATTTCGACAAGCCAAGGGATTGTGCCGTGCGGTTTTGTCTGATGTTATTTGGTGAGCAGCGAGTCGCACTAGAGTTAGGGTTAAACTTTGAGGAAGACATGTTGCTGCGCCAGCAATACTTGCAAGACTGTGCTGATATGTTCTTACGCGCTTACCGAGCCGATAGCCGGTAATTAACCATTCGATACCTAGGGCCTGTTAATCTTTGCTGATTAGAATTTGTTCGAATTAAAAGCACTTTAATCGCGACGCGAGCGATGACGTCTAGTCACCTAAACCTATTGATTTTAACAACAGGGCTCGCAACAAACTAAGCTCTTTGCTAAGGGCGTAGGTGCTTTTAAACGAACCTTTCAGGCAGCGCTTGTTGTCATTTCTACTGCGTTAACGACTTATCATGTGGAGCAACCACACATCAAAGTCGTTGCCTTGTATAAATTTCCAACAAGCGGCTGCAAAAATAATCTTGAAAGACCAACTGGCCCTAATGCTATACAGTTTTTATTTCGATATTTTCTTCATTTAATTGAACATTTTTGTGAACATGGGCGTATATTATGACATGATCCAACTCACAATAATTATTGGCAGCGCAATCTGGTTTAGCCTGCCGAAACGAATGGACTTCGACAATGACTGTATCAAATAACGCTAAGTTTGTTTCCGGTAGTATTCTTGCTTTAGCTCTTTCCAGTTCCATTGGGAGCGCCCAAGCCGCCTATAGTTATTCGCCTTTTAAATTTAACGTCGCTCGTACCTCTGCGCCCAATGCTCAAGTTGGCGATCAAGGTAATGAGTTTAAGCGTGATGTTTGGATGATAGGTCTCGCTGCCACTATGCCGTTAAACAGGCAGTGGTCGATAGGCGCGAATCTGGGGTACGACAACCTCGATTATGGATGGAAAATTAATCAAGGTAACCAACTCGTGAGCAACGAAGTGCCTTGGAATTCAATCAACCGTTACAGTGTTGGCTTGTCGGTCAATTATCGACCAAACGAGCAGTGGATGTTAATGCTTGCTCCAAAGCTGCAATACGCTTATGCCAATACCGCGTCATCGTCTAACGCCGAGAGTTATGGTGTTGTGGGGATGGGTATGTACCGCTTTGAGTCGGGAAATATGTTAGGAATGGGTGTTGCGTACCTAAACGATATTTCTAAAGTACGCACTATTCCTTATCTGGCGGTGAAATGGCAGATAAATGACAACTGGGTTCTGACTAACCCATTTCAAGCTGGATTTAGTGGACCAGCTGGTCTAGAGCTTAGATACAAACTAAACGATGACTGGGACTTTGGATTTGGTTCATCACGTCGCACCGAGCGCTTCCTTGTGGAAGATGATGATGTCAGCATTGAAATTGAAGAATGGGTGAGCTTTTTACGTGCAGGTTGGCAGGCGAGCAAAAGTGTTCATGTCAACATGTATGGCGGCTATTACTTCTCTGGTGAAATGGAGCAGAGCCAAACAGAGTTTTCTCAAGAGATAGAAAACCAATTTGCCGGTGCAGTGTCGTTTGAAGTGAAGTTTTAGATATTCAGGCACACATGTATAGAGAAGGCCTCTAAGTTAAATGACTTAGCGGCCTTTTACTATGTTAGCTATCTTGGATTTAATCAGGCTAGGTATCTCTATCTTTAAATCTAGAAGTAGGTGACTTCTTTGACTTTTCTTGGGCGGTTTTGTTGCTGATATAAGTGCCATACCTGCTCAAAGTCTAAGGACAACTCTGTGACATAAAACTCCCCTGAAGGATAAGTTTTCACTATCTTAGCGCCTCGAATAATGCCACTAACACTGGCGCGAACCTGATCATCATTTAATACCCAATCACTCACAGAGCTATTAGCGTCAATACGCTGACCATAGACTTGCTCGGCAAGCTCACGGTAGGCGGCAATTTTCGACGCCTGCATTGCCATTAATACTTTTTGCGACTTGTTGTCACTAAGTTGTAACTCAAGTGGCGCGTAACCTACAGCAGTAATCGTTGGAAAGTTTTCAGGCGCTTCAGTTTCCCACTGCACATATTTATCAGGCGATGCGCAAGCGGTTAACGTCAGTAACAACGCTGCAATGATTAGGCTTCTCATTGGTTGTCTCCTATAACTGAATAGCGCCCATCGGCAGCATTGGCGTGGCGATATAACAAGCCGTTACGATTTTCGATAGTTGATGGCGCTTGCAGGTAACCTGACAGGCTTGCACCGTCAACAAACGACTGAACAGAAGATACCACGCGGTTATTGGTAATATCGACGATGCGGCCGTTAAACACTACGCCTTCATTAGTCAGTGACATGGTTGAAACAAGTACATGGGCAACAGGCAGGTCGCTTGGCAGCATCTCCCAGTTACGTGATAGTAAAAACTCGCCTTGATCAGTAACGCGAATAGCGTTGGCTACATTGAGGTCGACAACGTTGAATTCATGGGCGTGGAATGCTGTCATTAAACCTTGCTGCAACTGGGCTGCAAGTGGGTTGGTCTGGCTATAATCGGCTGTCATCACCGGGGTTGCCACTACCAATGGTTGGTCGCTTCTCAAGCCATCGTTTTGCAGCACGAGTTCATTGGCTAACGTCTCTGCCCAAGTATTTACCTGGCCTTTAGGTGCAATGCCTGATGCCATGACATCATAGGTTACTTGCGGCGACTCTGCTGATATCTGCCCATCAACTACCTGCAAGTCATTGCTAAACGATAAGCGCTCAGCAGTGGGAACTTGCGTTGAGCTACATGCGCTGGTGCCAAGTAGTGCAAGTGCAACAACTGACAAGTAATGCTGCAATTTCATATTTATTCCTTCGCCTTAAGCCATGGTTGACGCAAAAATCGTCTATGGCAAATACCTGATTATCTAAATTATCGGCGCGGCTTCAGATTACTTTACTGATAATCATGGCTTATATGTGCTTTCACTACTTGTAGCTACTTGAGCAGCTTAGGCATAAAATTTGCTTTTATCTAACTAGGTATAGATTGGCGTAGTATTCAGACAAAAATTTGGCAGTCTGGCCGCTAGCTGTGTTTGTGCTGACTGTAGACTCAATTAACGTCATCAGCGCATCACAAACAAACGTTAACGCTCAAATGTAGAATAGGTAAGCGAATGAAACATAAGCTTGAACAGGTTAAATTTCCAAGGTTTTGGCAATTGGCTGACTGTAGTAAGTTGTCAGTACACTTTTCGTTACCTAGCTGTTCGTTTACTCGCGCTTTGGCTGCACCTGCACTGGCAGCTTGTATTGCTTTGCTGTCAAATCCAGCGATTGCTGAGCAGGTAGAGGTAACCGGTAAAGCAACCATTGTGAATGGTAATATTGAGAAAGCCCGTGAAGATGCAATTAGCCAAGCGCTAAATTATGCCAGTCTTAAAGCCGGGGTTAACTTTTCCAGTAATCAACAAATTGACCAAGGTAAGCTAACGCTGGACTCGTTTCAAATTCAGCGTATTGGCGCAGCTAATGATGTGCAATTGGTTAGCGAGATAATCAGTGACGACAAAATCTCAGTCGTGCTAAGAATGGAAGTGGTTGAGCAGCAAAGGGCTGAGCAATGCGTTAGTCAGGGTTTAAAGGCGACAATCATGTTGCCGAAAGCCTCAATTAAGAATAAACGCGATCTAGCCTACGGTCAGCTAGCATATTTACAACGTGATTTTTCTATTCAATTTGGTGATGCGTTAAATGCCTATTCCCAGTACAGCGTTGCCAATGTGCATGCTGACGAGTTACTAGACCATACCAATAAGCTCACGAACTATCGCGGCAATGTGCTGCCTAGCTGGCTAAGTGAGGCGACCGATAGTCATTATGTATTGCAGCCTGAGATCACCGATATTTCCGTAGAGGATTATGAGACCTCATTATTTGGTTTGGTCGAGCATTATCCAGAGCGTTACATCAAATTTAAGCTTAATTTGTATCATGGCATTAGTGGTGAGCTTGTGTGGTCAGATTCTTTTGAAAGCTCGTCTACTTGGGAGTTTGACAAGAGCCAGGCTGTATCAACAAGCTCAGCGCGTTTTTGGCAATCCAGCTATGGTTTAAAGCTTAATGAGTTATTTGAGCGCAGTTTAATTGAGTTGGATAACCAACTTAATTGTCGACCTTTACTTGGGCAAATCGTTGCGCGTCAGGGTGATAGAGTTGTGTTGAACTTAGGCCGAAATAATGGCGTTAAAATGGGCGATAAATTCCAAATCGTTTTGCAGCGTAATATCCCCGATAGAATTAACACCATGCGCGCCGTGGCCAGTAAAACCCGCGCCAATGTGACTATTGATCAAGTGACAGAGAACACAGCGACTGCAATTATTTCTGGAATAGAAAGCGCTAATAACATCCAGATTAACGATATAGCGATCAAGATTTAACCAATTAAATTTTAACGAGTTTAATCCGTGAATATATCGATAACAAAGGGTTTTCATCGACGGGAATTTGCGTATAATCAGCCCAAGTCTCCCTATAGCTCAACAGGATAGAGCAGCCGCCTCCTAAGCGGCCGATCAGGGTTCGAGTCCTTGTGGGGAGACCAGTCCGCATGTTTTTTCCTTAAAAATCAAACTATTAACTTTTTCATTGAGTTCTGTGCCGCCTATGTGCCGCCTTTGAATACACGTTTTTAGCACTTTTTGTTATAACCATATCGAATAATCTCAGTTTTAAGGCATTAAGCTCGGTTATAGACTTTCAGCTCTGTTTTTTATAGTTTTAGGCTAAATCAAAGACAAGGATGAAGTTTCGCGATGAGTGAATCGAATAAGGACAAAAGTACTGGCGCTGATAATAGTCCCGACCAAGCTGGTGGCGATAGAATTAAACGAGATTTTTTCGATGAAATGCCTTTTGATATACGGGCTGTTATTAACGCAGCGTCAAATATTGATGACCAAGATGTATCAAATCTTGTTGGTAAGGCAAATGATACGCTTGATTCATTCATCGCTCTTATGGAAAGCGATTCAAAATTAAAGGAGTTGCTTCCAGAAGGTGTTAAGGAAGAAACCCTAGCCCGTGAATTGGCTAAACTACCCGAAAGCCAAGTTATCATCGAACAAGAAAGGCTGGAAGGCGCTAAGGTTTTTGAAGCATTTTTTTGTGACCTTATAGATCAAGATATAGCCCCTGATATTGAAGCAGCCAGAAAGTTGGCGGCTGCAAAATCAATTACTGATGCACTTGCTGACTTATTCCCTGCCGAACAGTCTCAAATCTTTAATTATATCCCTGAAGAAGTAGCTGAATTACTTCAAGGTGCCTTCGTTTGTCATATGGCAGGCCTGCCAGACCAAGCTAAATTGTTTTATAAAATCTTTACTCAAAAGCAGTTTATGAACGCTCCAATTTACACTGGGTTTCAAGACGAAATCACCAAAAATAAAGGTGCTATAGAGCTTGCAAAGCTTCACTCACAAAAAGGGCAAGATTCCCGCCATAGTAAGAATAGGAAACGTAAAGCATACGCTCTTGAACTATACAAACAGCGGAAGTTTAAGAACCCAAAACAAGCAGCTGAGCGGCTATTCCCGCGCATTAATGAATACGCTAAATCTCTGCAGCACCCTTTCTCTAGTGAATATCAAGGATTTAATACTGTTTATCGTTGGTTCTTAGAGCTAACAAAAAAAGCAAACTAAAAAGTGCTTCTCACCCTGAGAAACACCTTTTTGAGCCTCACAAGCGCATACACTTTACCAACATGATCATATTGTAACTCCGACAAACACAAACTAATCGGAGTTAATTATGCAAACACTACTCACCCCTGCGGAAGTGGCGAGACAATTAGGAGTGACAATCGGCACTCTCTCAGTATGGCGTTGTACAGGACGTTACCCTCTCAGATTTATCAAAGTTGGTCGTCGTGTGATGTACCGTCAAAGCGATGTTGAAAACTTCGTTAACGGGAGGGTTTATGACCACACTCTATAGTTTTTTTACATTAAACCTTTTTGATTGTGTTCTTATCTTTGGCTTGATAAAGCTTCAGGCAAAGCTCGAAGGTATAAATGGTTGGCTTCAAGGCTTTAACAGCAGATCGCCATTAACGAGTACCACTAAGGAACAGATAGATAAAACCACTTTATACCCGTTAACGGGTACAACGCCTAAATTGGTCTCAATGTACCCGTTACGGGCTGCTGCACTCGTTAACGAACATAAGCCCGTTAATGTAACGAAAACTCCTACTGATAATAAAGGGGGCAAGTAATGGCCGCATTAAGTAAAGACCAACTTGCCTTGCTTTATTGGCTAGGTAAAACAGGCAATAGCATCTCAGTGTGTATCGAACTATGCCCTGATATTGGCAAAATCATTAGAGGTGAACGACCGAGCACAAATGACCAGAAAACCGTTGAAGCATTTCAACGGCGAACACTATTTAAACTAAAGGCTTGTGGTTTCATTAAGGAGGATATCCATTACATAACGGGTATTCGCTATCTAATATGCACAATCAACCAACGAGGAATAGAAAAGCTAAAACAAATAGATGTCCAATTACAGGGGGAGCTTAACCATGCCTGAAGTTCATCCTCATGATGCGGATTGGGTTAAAAGCCGTTTGCTTGGCTTACCCCAAATCCATAAAAATGCTGTTATGAATAACTACCAAAAACAGCCAAACAGAAGGGAGGCTAACACCTACATTCGCCATATAGCAAAAGCAATATCGAAAGTGCTAGGCCATAGAAGTAGCATGTACTGCGTTAGCATTGAAGATAGCAATTACCAAATCAGAGCGAATAACCATGCTCGACAATGCACAATTATTGAAGCAAGGTTTAACTCAGTAAGTTTATTTAAGGCCTATAGCGCAATTGTAAGGTATGTAACTACTTACCAATTAACACCACATCCTTTGTCTGAAGAAGTATTAAGCAATCTTAAAAATGATTGTTTAAGTCAGGAAGAGTTAATCAAAGTGTTAGGTGTTATTAAACGTGCTTGTGATGCGTCGTGGTGGAAGCCTAAACTTAGACGGTTGCACAATAAGCAAATAGAAACTGTTTCAAGGTTACTTAACCTGGTTAACAAGCATCGTGGGATTTATGCGAGTAACACAACCGTTGAAAACTATATAGCACAATGGAAAAGTAACCGTGAATTGCTAGAGAATACCTTAGCTACAAACGAGCTGGACTACAGTGTGAGTCTGGCTGAACTTTCAGATTTGAATGTGTCCAACCCTAAAATTCGTAAAGCTGAATTAATGGTTCGCATCCGTGGGTTTGAGGAATACTCGCTTGAAATGGGTTATGAAGCTGTTTTCCTCACCATGACCACACCATCAAAATATCATCGAAGCTTTGCTAAATCAGGTGCTGAAAACCCTAAGTGGCAGGGTGCAACACCTTTGGATGGGCAACATTACTTAAACCGAACTTTTCAGCGAATTAGGGCATCTTTGAACCGAAATAAAATCACTCCATTTGGTTTTCGTGTTGCTGAACCTCACCATGATGGCACTCCTCACTGGCATTTACTGCTATTTGTACCTGAAGAGCAACAAGAAAAATTGGTTCAAATTTTTGAAGAGTATTGCTTACAAGAAGATGGTGATGAACAAGGGGCAAAAGAGTCCCGCTTCAAAGTTGAATATATTGATTCAAGCAAAGGGTCAGCTACTGGCTATATTGCTAAGTATGTTGCAAAGGGAGTTGATGGTGAAGGTGTAGAACATGACCTATACGGTAATGACTCGATAACTGCCGCAATCAGAATTCGGGTTTGGGCATCATGTTGGGGAATTCGCCAGTTCCAGCAAATTGGTGGTGTAGGTGTCACTCAGTGGAGAGAGTTAAGACGGCTAGACAAAATTACTGACCAAGGCTTACAGTGGATTGAAGACGTTAGACAAGCAGCTGATGAGTCTAATTGGTGTCGATACACCGAATTGATGGGAGGTGTATTTTGCAAGCGTGAAGATCAACTGATAAGGCCGCTTTATGCGTTTAAACAGCAAAGGTCTAATAGCGAGCACTCAAGCCAATCCCGTGATATTGCTAGAGAAGAAACATTTGAGCAATCAAATGCAACTCAAGAGGACTGTATTCCTCATCCAAGAATTGCTGCAATCAATACCGAAATCACCGAATTTAATTCGGTAAACATACCGAAAAATCCCGAAAACAATCCCGAAATCAATCCAGCAATGACCAAATTAGATTCGGGAATCGAGACCGAAAATCCTGCAATATTCAAGGAATCATCTACAAGTCGGTTAGTCGATTCAGGTGAGTTAACCGAACCACTAAAAATGAATAAGTATGGTGATGAGCTAATCACTCAGCTTAAGGGCATTGTCTGTTTAGGTTTTGAGATTATCACTCGAGTACACGAATGGACGTTGAGCTACTCTATGGCTGATGATGAAAATGCCCTTACTTGGAGTACTGTCAATAAGTGTACTGAAAGTGCTGATACAACTTTTAACCATTTATATTGAAACTGGTCACTGTCAATTCATTGAAAATTAAGTAGTATGTTATGGATTGAAAACACGTTTATATTGATACTTAAGGAAGAGTAATGATAGACCCATTGTCACAATTGTTTGTAGCTTATCTGCATACAGCCTCTAACAGTATTACTGAAGTCTATACAGACTCAATGAATACAAGTGTGACGACAAAAAGCTTGGTTTATCAGAATACCAATATTCGTTTACAGCATCAGCTCTGGAAAATCAGACCAAACAGTGTTTGTGCTAACCACTCACAACAAGCCACTCAATTCTCGAAGTGTACTCAACAAGCAAAAGCAATGTTCACTGAATTATGTTCAGAGCTTTCTTGCATGGATAATTTGAGCAACAAAGGCCGCAGCGTCACTAATATGTACTGTAACGCTTCGCTTAGTTACAAACCTATGGTTGCTTATATTGGTGAGCCAGAGCTGAAGTCAGAGCAAGAATTAAAGCAAAAAAAGTGTAATTTAATGATTTTGAAAGCAATGCAGGATGATAGCCCTGAAACGTTAGAACAAAAAGAAAAAGCCTGTGGAACTTAATACTAGAAAAAATCTATAAGGTAACTTTTAAGGCAATCTTTGGGGATGACGTAATGTTTACTCTGACCCCACTAATTTCAAATTAATGTATTATCATGGAAAATAGTTGAAGAATGATAGATATGGAAAATAGCTTTGTTAGTCGAAACCTAAGAAGAAGTATCGGGTACTCAGACATTTATAGATATGACATACTTTCTAATGAAGAAATAAGAAAAGTGACGATAAATGAATCGATCACACAACTCGAAAACGGTACTGTTTTTAATGGTTTCTTAAAAAGCCAATTGATTAACGATAAAAAAGCTTTCATTGTCTCAAATGCTACATCTATTCCCGTGCTTAAGCTATTATCCGAAAATTTAAAATCCGTATATAGTGTAAAAGCAAGTAATAGAGACACTATAATCCCACTATTAAAATCATTTATTCAAGAGAATACAAGTTACTCTATATTTAGATTTGACATTAAAGAGTTTTATGAGTCTTTTGATAGGCAAAAAGTACAAGAAAAAATAAAATCTGATTCACTTATTTCAAAAAGTAGTTTAAGAGTGTTAGAGCTATTATTTACAGAGCTAAATAGAATTAATTCTAAAGGGCTTGTAAGAGGGCTCGGGATTAGCTCTATAATATCAGAGCTGATGATGAAAGACTTTGATTTAAAAGTAAATGAAAACAAAAATATTTTCTATTACGCGAGATTTGTTGACGACATAGTCCTAGTATGCTCACCAACGACTAAAAGGTCAGATATTATATCCAACCTTAGTCAAATGTTACCTACACCGCTAGAGTTCCATAAGTCTGGCGACAAAACATATCACAGTAAATTAAACAAAACCAACAACACAATCCCTAAGAATATAACGCATAGCGCTGAATTCAGTTTTCTTGGGTATTCTTTTAGCGCATCAAATAATGTTAATCAAAATGACAATATTTACAACTTAAGAAAAAGACATGTAAACGTTGGTATATCAAAAAATAAAGTCAACAAACTAAAAAATAGGCTTAGGCAGAGCTTTATAAAATATTTATGTGGCAAGCCTCCAATGGGAACTGATTACGAAGAACTTTTGCTAAGACTTAAGTTTTTAACTGGCAACTATTATCTACCAATGAATAACCATGGCGTCAGGATAAAATCGGGTATTTATTATAATTACAAACATATAAATAAAATGTCAGATCTTGATGAGTTAGATCGTTACTTAAGGTTTTTATTATTTTCAAGAAAAAACAAACTATCGAGAAGAATATCAAGATCTATCCCCATAGATTTAAGAAGAGAGTTATCCCATTTTAGTTTTAAAAAAGGTCATGTTGATAAAAAATTTCATAAATTTAGCATGGATGAACTAAAAATAATAAATAGAGCCTGGCTATGAAGCAAAAAAAGAAATTAAAAACAAGCGACTTTAATCGAGTGCTTTTATCAGAGACTATTCCATCTGATATACCACTAATATTCACTAATAATTGGTTTTATCGGCATGCTTGTACTATTTCGTCAAAAAAAGATTCAACTCTTAAATGTATTTTGTCCGACCTGTTCGAAGAAAAAAATATATATAATCACACAATACCTATGCGCTTTCGTATAAGAAAAGACGAAAATAGCTATCGAGAAATAGGAATTTTACATCCAAGATCACAATACAAATTTATTGAGTTTTATAAAAACTTCACCAACAGCATAATACATTATTGCTCCAAAAGTAAATTTAGCATAAGACATCCATACAAGGTTTCTTCAAGTTACTATGTAGCCAATAAATATGAAAACGCAAAGAAATACAAAATAGATAGTTGTGAAAAATCTTCTGACGAAACAAAGTTCAAACATGCAACTTCATTTTTTTCATATAATTCTCATACAAAGCTGCACAATTTTTTCGATAGTTCTGACTTTGTTAGGTTAGAAAAAAAATATAACGAATTCTGGTGCGCTGATATTTCTAAATTTTTCGATAGTATTTATACACATTCTATTGAATGGGCAACTAAAAACAAAAAACACTCTAAATCAACAACTGGCACTATAGAGACCTTTGGAGCAATTTTTGATAAGCTAATGCAGTCCACGAATTACAATGAAACTAGCGGAATTATAATTGGAAATGAAATTAGTAGAATCTTCTCAGAAATAATTCTTCAGAAAACAGATAATGAAATTTCAAACTCTCTGTCTGCTCTTGGGTTTCAATATGAAAAGGATTACGAAGTAATAAGATATGTCGATGACTACTTCATATTTTCTATTAATGATACTGTAGCTGGCGCAATACTAAATGAAATACAGTCAGAACTAAGTAAGTTTAGACTTCATATAAACCAAGCCAAAACCATAAAGCAAAAAAGACCTTTTATTACTGGAAAATCAAAATCGAAGCTATTCGTAAATGAAGCGTTGGAAGAGTTGTTTTCATTATTTTTTCAAGATGATGGAACTTTCAAATTACTCAATAAAAAACCGATTAGAAAAAGAGAAAAAGTTGTAATAAAATTTTTAAATAAGGTTAAGATGGCTTGTGATTCCGATTCCAAAGCATATTCAACTATGGCGGGATATATTATCGGTTCAATACTCAGAAGAGTAACATTAATATCAGAGATTGATACTGAAATTTCAGAAGCTGATGCCACACACTTTAGGGATGCTTCTATTATTTTCTTAGATATTGCCTTCCATTTCTTTGGGATATCTCCAAATACAACAAACAGCAATAAAATATCTATGACCTGTTACATTCTATTTGCTTTTTTCGATGAGAATATAAAATCAGAATCAAAAACAATAAAACTATTGATAAGTCAATTCATCAAAGACTTTTTTGAATCAAGCTCTTGCCTTTCTTTAATAGGAAAGGATAGCTATTTCTCTATAGAATTAGCAAACCTACTGTATGTATCTAGAAATATGGGAGTTGACTATTTATTATCACCTAAAAATGTTAGTTCTGTTTTTGGGATTGAGCATATAGATAAAGATAGTAAGTATTTTATTGATAATGAATGTTGCAGCGACTATTTCAGAATAGTTAGCACTCTTTACTACATAGGAAATGAGAGTGAGTACAACACTATAAAACAAGAGTTATGTAAAGCCATATCAAAACGACTTAATCACATGAATATGATCTTTGAGAATACGAAAGTAATGTTATTAGCACTTGATTGTATTGCATGTCCTTATATAGATGAAATAGATAGAAAAAAATGGAATAAAAAACTACATACTCAGCTTCGAAATAATAAAAAAATTAAAAGTGTCGAGGAAACAGAACTCTTTGAAGTTATTTCTAGTAATTGGTGGTTTATATCTTGGGATTACCCAGATCTATGGAATACTTTAGAGAAAAAGCAGTTGATTTTAAACTACTAACTTAATAGAATCAGCTTGCCAAGGTCGGTGCGTTTCAAACAATTTTATTGTTGCCAGTTTTACAAAGTTACGTGTCTGCGTAAAACTTTTACTTTTAGAGGTGTTAGCTTGCCTCTAAGGGTAGCTACCCGCCCAAATCTTTGAGGTGCTGTAGCACACACCTTACGCCCGATCTTGGCACTCATTTTAAATTAAAAAACCAGCGTAAATTTTATCGGTCGCTCGCCCTAACAGCTCTCCATCTTCCTCGTCTGAAACCCGTTCAATATGAATTATTCGTGGTTTGCTTCTTCGTAGAATCCAGTTGACTTATTAACTACATAGAGTTTATTGCCCTGCAAATACTCACCCGCAGGTAAATTACTGGTGTTTTAACCCTCCCTTAAATCGTGAATGGTGACGTTTGGTAAAAATGGCCTGTAGAATCTAGGCTAAGATAGTAACTTTTTGAAACAGCTCTTTACGTTCATCTTCACCTAGCTGTTCGATTTCCCTCACTAATCTATCAACTTTCGATCCATGCACAAATGTCCCAAGTAAATGTGCTGTGGTGATCCCTAGTTCTTGCCTAACATGTTCAATATCTAAATGAGCATAGGTGCTGGCTGTGATACTGATATCGCTATGGCCTAAAAGCTTACTGGTTGTTTGGATGTTACCGCCACGCATGACGCTCCAACTGGCAATGGTTCGCCTTAAATCGTGAATGGTGACGTTATCACCTTTTTCTGTGCCACGAAGCTCTGCACGTTCTGTAATGCGATGCCAAAAGCTGCCTTTACCTGCCTTCTCGATAACATGACCTGATTGACTTCGTTCATTTGGAAATACAAACTTTTCACCTGTATTGGCTTCAGTGCTGCGACGTTGGAGAATGTCCATAGCCTCTTTAGTTAGCGGAACGGCATGAGGCTTTTTAGACTTAATCTTACTGGTAGGTATTATCCAAACGGCTCTGGTATGGTCTACTTCTTTCCATTCCATGCTAAACACGCAGTTTTTACGCTGGCCTGTAACCAAAAGCATCATTACTACGTCTTGGTATATTTGCGGTTCGTGTTCTAACGCCTCTAGTAGTCTTCTTACTTCATGCTCACTTAAAATGCGTTCGCGTTTGGTATCGGCGAGTTTCTTAATGTGTGCGAACGGGTTTAGTGGTTGCTCGTTGAACATAGATTTGAGCAAAGTTAGACATTTATTGCGAATAGCGGGGGAGTTGTTGGTGATAATTCGTTTTATGAAGTTATCTGCATCGGTCTTAGTAATGGTTTCCGCTTTTAAGTGGCCGATGTGTTGAAGGTGTTTAGCCCAAATTGATTGAGCGTCTTTCAATGATTTTGGTCGGCGCTCACCAGATTTGATTTTAATCTCAAACTCGGCGACATAAGCGTCAAAAAGTTGTTGTACGGTGATGGATAATGCTTCTTGGCGAGCTTGTTCTGCTTTGGCTTGGCGTTTAGATTCATTTGGGTTTATACCCTCTGAAATGTTTACCGCGACTTGCCTTGCTTGTTTACGTGCTTGCTCAATCGTAATGTCAGGGAAAAGACCAATAGTGACTGTAACGTCTTTTCCTAAGTGTTTGCGTCTAAAGCGAAAGTATCGCTTGCCAGAAGGCATAACTTCTAAAAGTAGGCCGTTGACGGAGTCTCGCTGCCCTAGATCGGCAATTCTATAGCGTTTTTTGGTGATTTTTGCCTGTTCGAAACCACGTTTTGTAAAGCTAATTCCTTTTTCCATAATCACTTAGCCTTAAAAATTGTGCCGCCTATGTGCCGCCTCTGGGATATATTTTGACTAATTTACAGTAAATTTAGTTAATGTCAAAAACCCAGTTTTGAACATAAAGCATTGAAAAATAAAGGTTAGTAAATATTGGTTAAATTTGGTTAAAGTCGGCAAACCTCACTTGTGGGGAGACCATATATTGCTTAAATACCGTGTTTTACATCGACTCCCATCATTGCCCATCACCCACCTCGTCATACAAAACTCGTGTGTCATACATAATTGCAAACCGACAAAGGCCTCATTAAAAAATGTAACTCTTTGGGCTCTCGCATGATTTACCCACTCAAGGTTTTAGATATTATAAATATTAGTCACAGTGGTTAAGTAGCAACTGTTCAATTTGTTACTGTCAGTTAGGGGGAAGTTTGTGATTAGGAAGTATGTAAAACAAGCTACAGATGAAACAGAATTTCTGGGGCATTTTACTGACCGAAACTTTATTAATTTTTGTCTAATCGCTTTTCAGAGTAAGCATCTTTAGCACGTTTTTGCCCAAAAGTTAGTTAGCATACTGGACAGGTTTATAACTCAAATCGAATGTCTATGAACTTCCAGTAGATATGAAAGCATGACTATGAATCCTTAATATAAAACTTGAATAACGGCAAGGAGTTACGCTCAAAGTAGGTGCGGCCTAACTCTTTCTGTCAATGTACTGCGAGATAGGGAAACCAGAGTCGGGTGATTGCGTAAAGCCCTGCCAATTATTAAAGAGGAAAGAACAAGTAACTGTTTGATTTCTGCTACTGAACCTTATGTGTTACTCGGCCATCCATAACTGTCATTAACAGCGAAATTTGATGTGCTGTGCCAGGCTTAGCCTCATATGGATCTGATTCTAAGACTACGAAATCGGCATATTTGCCTACTTCTAAACTACCAATTTTATCTTCCATGTTTAGCATCCAAGCAGCGTCGATAGTGATGGCTCGCATCGCCTGATGAATGGTCATAGGTTCCCAGCTAGGTGGAAAAACTTCTGTATTTTTAGGATCAGAGATATCTAAACCGGTAGTAGCGCCATCTACAACGAACAAAGGTGCTTGCATAGTTGGAGAGGTGCTTGGCACATCGGCTGAAATACCCACCTTTACGCCGTTGCGTGCAAAGTGTGCGTAGCGACCTAGAGAAGTTTCGATACGGGGGTAGCCAATCATTCTTTCATTATCTAGTTTGCCGCCGCCGAACGTGTTGGTGAAACTCGGAGTTGAGTTAACGGGTATCTTATTATCTATGATGCGCTTCTGGTCGTCAGGGTGAACCCAAATTGCATGGTGCAGTGCGCTACGATTATTTGCGTCTATCTTTCTTGCTTCTATTATCGCATCCACGGCTGCGCGAGAGGAGCGATCACCGTCGGTATGAATAAATACATCTAACCCTTCTTTTGCAGCTTTGGTTACAATCGACATTGTTGTGTCAGGCTGCACGTTAAATGTTCCTCTATGCTCTGGTTGATTTTTATAAGGGTCGATGAAAGGTGCGGTACCAGCTACTGTATTTCCCTCAGGATGGATTTTCAAACTACGAGAACGGAGTAAGTCACTGTTGTATTTTTTGTTCATTCTTACCCCAAAGTTTACAAATCGTTGAGGATCGCCTTTAGGTGTTTTGAAGAATGGTTGAGCTTGGACTCTTAAAGGGAGTTTGTCAGAATCAGCCCAGTCTTGAAGAATGTCCATCGCCGTCTCGAAGTCCTTTTCCATTCCTCCATGAACATCTTTGATGTTAGGCGTGACGATGCCTGGGACCAAAACCATCGTAGTACCGTTGCTCGCAGCAAGGTTTAATAGATACTCAGCGCTCTCAGGGATCATGTTGTCAGGATCCCATGCCCCAATATCAATATAAGATTGAAACCATTGAATTTCTATTGCGGCTCCTGTTGGATTTCCTTCGCTATCGCGCACCCAATATGTCACTCCCGGCACGGCATCAGGTGTATCCTTGGTTATATTTGCCGCTTTGAGCGCAGCTGTGTTCATCCAAGCATCATGAATCGTGTTATCTAGGATAATGGCTGGTCGGTCAGGGACGGCTTTGTCCAGATCCGCTGCGATGGGTAGACCTTCTAACATGTTTTTGTCCCAACCGACGCCTTTGATCACCTTATGATCCGGATTAGCTTTAGCGTACGCCTTAATTCTAGCCAGAGCATCTTGTTTTCCTGTTGCGTCGTAAAGCTGAACGCCTGAGGTCGTCCACTGTGAGGCTATTAGGTGATCATGTGTGCTTATGAAACCGGGCAATAGCGTCTTACCATCTAAGTCAATTACTTGAGTGTTTGCTCCTATCCAGCTTTTGGCGTCATCTTCTGTGCCTACCATGACAATTTTATTCCCCTTAATTGCCAAAACTTTGGCTAATGGTTTTGCCTCGTTCATAGTTCGAATATTTGCATTTGTGTAGACGATATCTGCAATGGTGTTACCAAAAGCATTAAAGGTGGTGAGGGCCAAAATAATAAAAACTAGAATCAACTTGTGCATAACGTTCACCATGGGATTAAGTGTATTTGAAAGATTAGTGATAGCTCATTAATTAGTTACGTATTGGAGTTCGAAGAGTTGGGGCATTAACTATCCGATGTCTAATAAACATAGAACAATTATTGTACTTAACAAGAACAGCATCATTGGTCCATGTTTAATGAAATAGCCCTTTAAGGTGGGTAAGTTGATCGCGAAATACTATGCTCTATACATACTAAATTCTGAGCAAGCCTACGGTTCCTTATGTGTTGGTTTGTAATGCTCAGTTTATTTTTTAGCAGTACATCTTGTGCTGCAGATACTATTGGGTGGTTTGATTTAGCTCCAAAAGTAGTCCACAACGATATTAAGTATTACGCCTACAAAGTTGTGAACTTACATAATGGCGTTGTACCTGATCATAAGTTTACAAGACTTCAGGAGATGCGTGACCAAGAGGAACTCCATCAAGTGGTCCACGAGATGAACAATCAGCATATTTGTAGTGGCATAATGTAGAGCACTGGCAAATAGAAAAGAGAGAGGAATAAGTAACTGTTTAAATTCTGCTATCGAGCCTTATGTTTTTTAGGCCATCCATAACTGTCATTTCAATAAAAAATAGAGCCCACTAGGGACTCTATTAATCAATTTATCTGTAAAACTTACCTTAAGCCTTAAAGTTACTGCCTAAGGTCGAAATCGTAGAGGTTTTACCTTTGTCGGTATATGTCATGCTTGATGAATTACGGCTGGCATGTAGGGCTTGGGAGAAACGATTGAGACTTGCCATGCTCAGTTCAATGAGTTGAGCATTTTCGCTGTTTAGCTGTTTGCATTCATCTAGCAAAGCTTTTGCATCTGTGACTCGCTGAGCGAGTGCTTGCTCATCGACCAACATTTGCTTATCTGGGTGAGTGGCTAGAGTTTTGTCTTGTTCCTGCAGAGAAGTAAGGCATTGCTGCTTCTGCTGTGCGAGCTTTAGCAGTTGGTCCGCATCTTGAGCGATAAGCGCTTCTTTTTCTGCGGATATAATGGTTCGCAGCGACGTCAGGGTAGCGTGCTGTTGGGAAAGCAAATTAGCAATTTCTGTCATAGGTTACTCATAGTTATGCCTGTCTATGCCCATGTGAAACACGTGAGCTAAACAATAATCTTTAGAGTAACGACAAACGATTACTCTTCGTTTAAATTCAGGCCGTCGAGCTGGGCTTCGAAACTAGCAATGTTTGCCGCTAGTTTTTCAGGGTCTACTTTATAGCGACCTTCTGAAATTGCTTGTTTGATTTCAGCAATCTTAGCCTGATCAACATCTGGTAATGCTGCCATTTTACTTTGTGCGCTTTGTAAACCTTGAGCTTGCGAAGTAATGCTTACTGAGTCACCTTTGACTGCAGAGCTTGCCTGCTCAGTTTTAGCACCGCTGCCAGCATCTTGGCTTGCTTTTGCTTGACGAGATGTCTGCAAAGGCGTGCTGGTGGCCGTTTTTAATTTGTTAATGTCAATTGCCATAATAGGCTCCAACGTAAGTGATGAGGTTTCCCAATAAGGCTATCGGCCAGTAGAAAAATAACTTTAGAATTATTTTACATTTTAACTTCTACTTCGCCAATGCCAATCACTTGCGCATCTAACTGTTTGTTAGAGTTTGTATTTTTGACTTTGATCACATCGCCTATATTACCATCACGCATGGCTTCGCCTGTGGTTTTTATTTGTAGCGTATCGGTTTTCGCCCAAATAGAAATTGCATCGCCTTTGCATACGAAACACAGGCTACGCTTTAACAGCGGTGAGCCTTGACTGGTTTTGCGTTTTACTCTAGTGCCAACAAGCTCATCGATGCTCGAGTAATATTCACCGCGAAGGCTGTATTGATCCATGTACGCCAGAGTGAGTTGGCTTGATGACAATACCGTTTTTGGTGACAGCACTTCTTTGGCCACGACAACCGGATATTCAATCGCGACTCGCACGGCGACATAGATTTGCCATGGGTAAGCAAGGTCGGGGCTATCGCAGCTAATTTTTACCGTATTAGTACGCGAGATTTCTCTATCTGTTGCCAGGTTTGCTGAAATCGGTTCATAGCATCTTGGTGGTTGCTGGCGGCCTTCTAGGTTTTGCGGCGTAATCGTTACTTTTGCATTGGGCTTTGGCGCAATTTTTTTAGAAATCACCTCTTTAGCTAACATATCTATGGTCGATAAGTTAGGAGTAACGATGCTTTGCTGAGCCTCACCTTTATTTGATTCGTTTGCCGGTGATTGATTGGCACTTAACGGCAAGGTGTGGGTTATCAGCAAACAAAATAATAAAATTTTTACTTTCATAATGAAGATACTAGCGAGTTTTGCCAGATTACACCTATACTCTTTAAATGTTATTCAAAATAATAACTTTGGGTTTAAATTTCATGTTTTGCATGAGAATTGAACATTTGTTGCAACACGCTGCTCGGCAAAATGTAATTACACTACTTTTGAGTTGATTTTGCGCAAGTTTGCGATAAGTTTGTGAACAAAGTTAATGAATCAAAGTTAATTTTGAAATAGGATTCCCTGTTGGGCATTAGCATTAATTAAGCAAAAACTATGCCCAGCTATGTAGTCAGTTTTTTGGCAAATGTCATTCATGTTCATGATTGCGCTATTTGAACATTCGTCGTTTAGTTAGTTATGGCGATGACCGTTGAGATAAAAACTTGCAACCACGTGAGAAGACAAAGCTATTTGGCTGGTGTCGCCATTGAGTAACACATTAACAACAACAAGGCAGTGTTATGTCGAGTATTCTTGAGTCTGTAAATAAACGTACGCAACTGGTTGGTCAAAATAGATTAGAACTGCTGCTGTTTAAATTAAATGGTCGTCAGCGCTTTGGGATTAACGTCTTCAAAGTGAAAGAGGTGCTGCAGTGTCCGCCGCTCACGAGTCTGCCAAAATTAAATTCTTATATTAAAGGTGTTGCCCATATTCGTGGGGCAACCATTTCAGTGATTGACTTAAGTGCGGCAACAGGTGGCCGCCCGTTAGAGTCGACTGAAAACTGCTTTATTATCATTTCTGAATATAACCGCAGTGTTCAAGGTTTCCTAGTGAGTTCAGTCGAGCGCATTATTAATATGAACTGGGAAGCGATTATGCCGCCGCCACAAGGTGCGGGTCGTTACTCATACTTAACTGCAGTGACAGAGATTGAAAATGAGCTCGTCGAGATTTTAGATGTAGAGAAAATCTTAGATGAAATCTCACCAGTAAAAACTGCTATTAGTGAAGAAGTTGACGAAACACTGACTATAGACCGTGAGCAGAACTACCACATTATGGTAATTGATGATTCAGCTGTCGCACGTAAGCAGATTATTCGCTCGCTTGAGTCATTGAACTTACAGATTGATACTGCAAAAGACGGTAAAGAAGCGTTAGATAAGCTTAAAGCGGTTGCTGAAGAGATGACCGATGTGTCTCAAGAGATCCCTCTGATCATCTCAGACATCGAAATGCCAGAGATGGACGGGTATACATTAACGGCAGAAATCCGTGATGACCCTAAACTGAAGAACATTAAAGTGGTACTACACACTTCATTAAGTGGCGTATTCAATCAGGCTATGGTTGAAAAAGTTGGCGCTAACGACTTTATTGCTAAGTTTAACCCTGACGAGCTTGCCGAAGCCGTTAACAAGCACCTGAGTGTATAAGTTATTAGTTTGAACATGGGCAGGGATAGCTCTTAATTTAGGAAGTAAATGTGACTAATAAATCACTTGCTGAATCAGAGTATAATCAATTTAGGCTTTTCTTAGAGCAGCACAGCGGAATTGTGCTCGGTGAGAACAAGCAGTATTTGGTGCGAAGTCGACTAGCGCCGTTAATGGGTAAGTATAACTTGCCGTCTTTATCTGAAGTGGTTAAACGTTCAATGAAACCTACCGAGCGGCAAATGCGCGCCGAGGTGATTGATGCTATGACCACCAATGAAACCTTGTGGTTTCGTGACCGATACCCATTTGAGTTGCTACAAAATACTTTACTGCCGAATTACGGCAAGTTAGGCAGACCATTGAAAATTTGGTCTGCGGCTTGCTCTTCAGGGCAAGAGCCATATTCGTTAGCCATGACTGTGCTGGAGTATCAGCAACGTAAGCCTGGTGCATTATCGGGCGGGGCGTCAATTCAAGCGACTGACCTGTCACCATCAATGCTAGAGCGGTGTAAAGAGGCTGAGTATGACAGCTTGGCATTAGCTCGTGGCTTGTCTGAAGAGCGCAAGCGTCAGTTTTTTGATGCTTTGCCATCGGGCAATATGAAGGTTAAAGCTAATGTGAAGCGCCTAGTCAATTTCCGCGCTCATAATCTTCTTGAAAGCTATAGTTTGTTGGGTAAATACGACATTATTTTTTGTCGTAACGTATTGATTTACTTCGCTCCTGAAGCAAAAGCTAAAATACTGCGGCAATTTGCTGCCGCTTTGAACCCAAAAGGGATTCTGTTTTTAGGGGCTTCTGAGTCTATCGCTGGATTGACTGACGAATTTGACATGGTGCGTTGTAATCCAGGGATTTATTACCAAAAGAAATCTTAATTTTATAATTCAATAGCTTAATATATTTTTTCTTGTGACACGCCACGTACGTTTGTTCGTGGCGTTTTTATTGCACGCCAATTAACCTCCCACCATCGTATTACTTTATAGTCTTTAAAATTGTTGGCACAGCCTTTGCTTTTATTCCAATAAGCGTTAAAGGAGGCAATTTTATGGCGATTAATTTTGATAAAGCATTAGGAGTACACCAACACTCGCTTGGTATTCGTGCCCAGCGCGCTGAGGTGCTTTCTAGCAATATCGCTAATGCCGATACTCCTCACTATAAAGCGCAAGACGTTAACTTTGAGGCGGCAATGAAAGCGGCAACTTCTCGCCAGAAGGGGCTATCAATGTCGCAAACGTCAGAAAAACACTTTGATCTTGCCGCATTAAGTCGTCAACACGTGCAGTACCGGGTACCAAATCAGCCCGATACCGGAGACGGCAATACAGTTGATATGCAGCAAGAGCAATCAGCCTTTATGCAAAATTCACTTGAGTATCAGATGTCACTTGGTTTTCTAGATGGCAAGTTTAAAGGCATGCGTAAGGCATTAACGGGGCAATAATTATGAGCTTATTTAATATCTTTAATGTATCTGGTTCAGGCATGTCTGCTCAGTCAGTAAGACTCAATACTACTGCCAGTAATATCGCTAATGCCGATTCTGTATCAAGCAGTATTGACCAAACTTATCGCGCTCGCCACCCAGTTTTTGAGGCCGAAATGAAAAAGGCACAGGGTCAACAAACTGGCAATCACAGCGTGAAAGTTGCGGGTATCGTTGAGAGCGACAAGCCGCTACTTAAAGAATTTGCTCCTGATCATCCTATGGCTGACAACGATGGTTTCATTTACAAGCCAAACGTGAATGTGATGGAAGAAATGGCAGATATGATTTCTGCGTCGCGCTCGTATCAAATGAATGTCCAGGTGGCGGATGCAACTAAGAATATGTTGCAGCAAACGCTTCGCATGGGTAAGTAATTTTAAGTATTTAGTGGAGATTAAGTCGTGAGCATTATTAATCCTTACAGCCAATCAGTGCCGCAAGCAGCGGGTACGACTTCAAACACCTCTGCGGTTACGAGTGCCTCTGTTCAAAAAGAAACTGTGGTTACAGGTAACTCATATTTAGATGGTTTGCGCTTGCAAGAAGAAGTGGTACCAGAAAACAACAATGACCAGATGCTTAAGCAAGAAGACTTCTTTGCTCTGCTCAGTCAGCAGTTGTCAATGCAAGACCCATTCAAGCCAGTTGACAATGACCAAATGATTGCTCAGATGGCGTCGTTTTCAACGGTAGATGGTATCGCAAACCTTAATGAAGAGATTATTAACTTAAATACAGTAATGAGCTCAAGTCAGGCGCTTCAAGCCTCTGGCCTTGTTGGCCGTAAAGTACTTGTGCCTTCTGATACAGGTCATTTGTCGGCAGAAAGCCCTGAAGTGAAAGGGGTGATCACGACGCCTTCCGCAGTCGACACTATCACGGTTCGAGTTGAGGATGAGTCTGGTCAGACAGTAGCGACATTTGAAGTAGATGGCAGCGCCGGCGGTAACATCGACGTGTCATGGGACGGTTTAGATAAAAATGGGGAACCAGTACCTGAGGGACAATACTCGCTCAAGGCCACTGGTAATGTGGATGGTACTTCAGAAGAGCTACCTGTATCGACTTATGCTCACGTGACCAGCGTGTCATTGGGTACAGCGTCAACAGGTGCAATTTTGAATTTACGTGGTATAGGCGGCATTAAATTGTCTGATGTGCTAGCGGTATCTGAAAGCTAATACATAACTTTTTAAGCATTGATTTGCTAGTCAGAAAGCTAGCTAAACGAAGGAATAACAGGGGTTTATTATGTCATTTAATATTGCATTGAGTGGTATTGCAGCAGCACAAAAAGACTTGAATACTACCGCGAACAACATTGCGAACGCTAACACGATTGGTTTTAAAGAATCTCGTGCAGAGTTTGCTGACGTGTACGCCAATTCTATTTTCTCCAACAGTAAAACAGCAGTTGGTGGTGGTGCGACAACAACGCAAGTGGCGCAGCAATTTCATCAAGGAAGCTTACAGTTCACTAATAACTCGTTAGATATGGCGATTAGCGGTGGTGGTTTCTTTGTGACGTCATCTGAAATTGGAACCCAGGACCATGCATTTACTCGTGCCGGTGCATTTAAAGTTGATACTAACAACTATATGGTCGACTCAGCGGGTAACTTCTTACAAGGCTTCCCAGTAGATGAAGACGGTAATTCGACTTCGGTGAGCTTAACCACTACTCAACCGATTAAAATCCCTGATACTGCAGGTAGTCCTGTAATGACCTCTAACGTGGGTCTGCAGATGAACCTTAACGTAGGTGAGAGTGAGTTAGACCCTGCAGCGTTCGATCCAAATGACTCAGACACCTTTAATAGCTCTACATCAGTGACCGTTTATGATTCGCTAGGTGAAGCTCACATTATGACCACTTACTTTGTCAAGCCTCAAGGCGGCTCGCATACAGGTGAGAGTAACTGGGTAGCATACTACGCAGTAGATGGTAAGCCGGTAAATATGACTGGTGGTACAGCAGGTACTTACCCACAAGATACAACCGGTGACGGTAACCCTGATTCAACTGGTACTGCGCAAACAACTGGTGGTTGGTCTGGTAGTGTTGTTAAGTTTAACGATGTAGGCGCATTTACCGGTACAGACCCTGCAGTACTCACAACTGAAGTGTTAGGTGTAAACGGTGCTGATGTATTGGGTCCTGGCGCTGATGGTTCACAAACAATTACGATTAACTATAACAACCCAACTCAGTATGCATCGCCATTTGAGGTGACAGAGTTAACTCAAGACGGCACCACGGTTGGCCGTTTGACCAATGTAAACATCGGTAGTGATGGTCTGGTTAATGCCAGTTACAGTAACGGTTCTAGTGTACCGCTTGCACGTGTTGCACTGGTACGTTTTGCTAATGAGCAAGGCTTAACTCAGGTGGGTAACACTTCTTGGAAAGCCAGCCTAGACTCAGGCCCAGCGCTTGCTGGTGAAGCAAACAGCGGCACATTTGGTAGCATTCGTTCATCAGCGCTAGAGCAGTCGAACGTTGACTTAACCACTGAGTTGGTTGACTTAATTTCTGCGCAGCGTAACTTCCAGGCTAACTCGCGTACCCTAGAAGTGAACAACACCCTTAACCAAACAGTGTTGCAGATCCGCTAACTTCTATCTATCGTGTTGCCGCTTCCTTGCGGCAACACTTTTCCTTATTTTTGATGTCATTTTTCATTCCCGCTTCTCGCTAAGTTTTTGACTACTCCTCACTCGTCTAGTTACCGCTAATTTTAAATTAAATCAAACTATATCAATGTCTTATTTCGGTCGTTAAACATAACTTTGTTTTTGGCACGGCAGTTGCAGATATCTTTGCATTAAAGCAACTAAAGCAAAAAGTTTGACGGAGCGGTTATGGACAAATTTCTTTATGTCGCCATGACAGGGGCAAAACAAGGTATGAACGCACTTGCAGTGCGTGCCAATAACCTTGCCAACGCCAATACCGATGGCTTTAAAGCAGACATGAATCAGGCTCGCGCCATGCAAGCCTTTGGCGAAGGTATGCCTACCCGCGTGTTTTCTATGGCTGAAAGCCCTGGCGCAAACTTCAGAGAAGGCCCTATTCGCACCACAGGTCGTGATTTAGATATTGCCATTAACGGTGATGGTTGGATGGCGGTGCAAGCGCAAGATGGCAGCGAAGCTTATACCCGCGCGGGCAGTTTAAAGTTTGATAGCACAGGTTTGCTTGTTAACAGCTCAGATCGAGCGGTGATGGGAGAGGCCGGTCCTATTGTACTGCCACTGCCGATTGAAAAGGTTCATATCTCCGGCGAAGGCATTATTTCTGTTCGCCCACAAGGTGCGACCGCTGAAGTGATTGAAGAGGTTGGCCGGATTAAATTCGTTAACCCAGGCAACGATCAAATGATGCGCGGTGAAGATGGCTTGTTCCGTTTAGCTTCCGGTGAAGTTGCAGCAACAGACCCAACAGTGCGTGTTGAAAATGGCGCAGTTGAGGGCAGCAATGTTAACGCTGTTCACGAGATGGTTGAGATGATCAACATTCAGCGTCAGTACGAAATGCAAGTCAAGATGATGAAAAATGCGGAAGAGCTAGACCGCGCGTCATCATCATTATTAAGAATGAGTTAGGAGTAACAAATTATGCACCCAGCACTCTGGATCAGTAAAACCGGCCTTGATGCTCAGCAAACCGATATCTCTGTTATTTCTAACAATGTCGCTAATGCTAGCACTGTAGGCTTTAAGAAAAGCCGCGCTGTATTTGAAGACCTGCTATATCAGACTGTAAACCAAGCTGGTGGCGTTAGCGCTGACAACACCAAGTTGCCAAATGGTTTGAATATGGGTGCAGGTACTAAAGTTGTTGCCACCCAAAAAATGTTTACCCAGGGCAATATGCTTACCACTGACAATGCGCTGGATCTAATGATTGAAGGTTCTGGCTTTTTTGAAGTGCAGCTACCTGATGGCAATACCGCTTATACCCGTAACGGTCAGTTTAGTTTGGATGATACTGGTCAAATCGTGACGCCAGGTTCAGGGTATGTGGTTCAACCCGCAATCACCATTCCTGAAGATGCCACCAGTATTACGGTATCGTCGCAAGGTGAAGTGTCTGTGATGACCGCTGGCGCAACTGAAAGTCAGGTAGTTGGCCAGCTTTCTATGTCTGATTTCATTAACCCTGCGGGTTTAGACCCGTTTGGTCAAAACCTGTACACAGAAACTGGTGCCAGTGGTGCACCTATTCAAGGTACACCATCTGAAAACGGCTTAGGTGCCATTCGTCAAGGCGCGCTGGAAACGTCGAATGTAAACGTTACTGAAGAGCTGGTGAACTTGATCCAGTCACAACGTATCTATGAGATGAATTCGAAAGTAATTTCAGCGGTTGACCAGATGCTGTCTTACGTTAACCAAAACTTATAGAGGTGGGTTATGGGTAAGTATCTTTTTATGGGCACGCTGATATTGATGCTCGGCTGCAGCTCAACTCAAAATAAACCAATTCCGGACGATCCGTATTACGCGCCTGTGTACCCGGACGCTCCGCCGACTAAGGTGCAAAATACCGGCTCTATTTTTATGGACGCCCATGCTTCAAGCCTGTATTCAGATATTCGCGCCCATAAGGTTGGCGACATCATTACAGTGGTGCTAAGAGAGTCAACTCAGGCAACGAAAAGCGCCAATAACGAGATGAAAAAAGATAACTCGATTGGTGTTGAGCCAGTTTATGCCGGTGGTAAAAACGTCACAGTCAAAGGCGTTCCAATTGATTTTCGCTATTCAGATAGCATGAATACCAAGCGTGAAGCCGATGCCGACCAATCAAACAGCTTAAACGGCAGCATCTCTGCCAATGTGATGCAGGTGCTAGGTAACGGTAACTTAGTTATTCGCGGCGAAAAGTGGATATCTATTAATAATGGTGATGAGTTCATTCGCGTGACTGGCATTGTACGTAGTGAAGACATCACTCCAGACAACACGATTGAGTCAACTCGAGTGGCCAATGCGCGTATTCAATATAGCGGTACTGGCACCTTTGCCGAGTCACAGCAAGTTGGTTGGCTAAGTCAGTTCTTCTATGGCAAATGGTGGCCATTCTAGGAGCAGCTTATGAAAACCAAATTGATTCTTTGTATCGCACTCATTGCGATGACATTAAGCTCATCCACTTTCGCGCAGCGACTAAAAGATATTGCCAACATCCAAGGTGTGCGTAGCAACCAACTGGTAGGTTATGGTTTAGTCGTGGGTTTGCCAGGTACCGGTGAGAAAACTCGCTATACCGAACAAACCTTTAAAACCATGCTTAAAAACTTCGGTATTAACTTACCTGAAAACGTTAACCCTAAGATTAAAAACGTTGCGGTAGTGGCTGTTCACGCTGAAATGCCAGCGTTTATTAAGCCAGGTCAAAACCTTGACGTTACCGTATCAAGTTTAGGTGAAGCTAAGAGTTTACGTGGTGGCTCACTGCTGCAAACCTTCTTAAAAGGGGTTGATGGCAACGTGTATGCTATCGCGCAAGGTTCGCTGGTAGTTTCAGGTTTTAGCGCTGAAGGTTTAGACGGCTCGCAAGTTATTCAAAATACACCAACCGTGGGACGTATCCCAGGTGGCGCGATTGTTGAGCGCAGTGTGGCATCACCATTTGCCAATGGCGACCATTTAACCTTCAACTTACGCCGAGCAGATTTCTCTACTGCTAAAAGAACTGCTGATGCGATTAACGGGTTACTTGGCCCTGGTATGGCACGAGCGATTGACGCTAGTTCAATTCAAGTTAGCGCACCGCGTGATGCATCACAGCGCGTCTCTTTTCTTGCCACATTGGAAAACATTGAAGTCGAGCCAGCTGATGAATCAGCCAAGGTAATCGTTAATTCCCGTACCGGCACTATTGTTGTTGGCCAAAAGGTTAAGTTGTTGCCTGCTGCGGTAACCCATGGTGGTCTTACTGTCACCATTGCTGAGGCAACTCAGGTGTCGCAGCCTAATCCATTTGCGGGCGGGCAAACTGTGGTGACCACCGAAAGCACCATTGATGTAGATGAAAGCGACAATCGTATGTTTATGTTCAATCCAGGCACGACTTTAGATGAGTTGGTTCGAGCGGTGAATTTAGTCGGCGCTGCGCCATCGGATGTATTGGCAATTTTAGAAGCACTAAAAATGGCAGGTGCTTTGCATGGTGAACTCATCATCATCTAAAAATTGTCGCTAAGGCAAATGGTATCACTATGGATAAGCTGTCAAATTCATCGCATTTTCTGGATCTAGGGGGCCTAGATTCACTGCGCGCCCAAGCCCAGAAAGATGAAAAAGGGGCTTTGACAGCAGCCGCCAAGCAGTTTGAAGGTATCTTTATTCAAATGCTGATGAAAAGCATGCGTGATGCCAATTCCGCCTTTAAAGCTGATAGCCCATTTAACAGCCAGACTACCGAGTTTTTCGAGCAGATGCGCGACCAACAAATGTCGGTCGATTTATCTTCCAAAGGCATGTTGGGACTCGCAGAGTTGATGGTGCAGCAGTTAGACCCAGCATCGAGCAATGTTAAACCCGCATCTGTACTGCGAAATGGTACTGACAGCGATGTGACGGGTTTAGCAACTCAGGCGGTAGATTACTCGCGCAATAAGCTGCGAATTAATACGGCTCAGCCAGCTCAGGCTGATATAGATAACCTTCAAAATACAGGTTTATCTAGCAGTTTCCAGGCAGGTATTGCCGGGGCGCAAGCTGCAGGTTTTAACCCTGATGAAGAGTTTAATGCCCAACAGCAGATGCAAAGTATTTTGCAAGGCAATATCGGGGCATCACAAGCGCTTGCCACTAACTATTCATCAGCAATGAACGCTGGTTTTGGCGGCAAGCTACAAAGCGGCAAAAGCTTGCCTAATTCATCATCGTCTATGCAGGGTTTTGATACCCCTGAGCAATTTGTTTCAACACTTTATCCATATGCCAAAAAAGCGGCGCAATCACTTGGCACTACGCCTGAAGTATTAATTGCCCAATCTGCGCTAGAAACTGGCTGGGGACAAAAGGTGATTAAAGGCGCTGACGGCGCGCCGAGCAATAACTTATTTAATATTAAAGCAGATAAGCGCTGGCAAGGCGACAAAGCCCAGGTTAGCACGCTGGAATATGAGCAAGGTGTTGCAGTAAAGCAAAAAGCTGATTTTAGAGTTTATGACAGCATTGAGCACAGTTTTAACGATTTTGTGGAATTTATTAGTGGTAGCGAACGCTACCAACAAGCAACGAATGTTGCCGCCAAGCCTGAGCAGTTTATCAAGGAATTACAACAAGCAGGCTACGCGACTGACCCACAATATGCCAACAAGGTAATTAGAGTCATGCAATCAGTCACGCAAAGTGTCAAGTCAATGTTACCTGGGGAGAATAACTAATGGCGGTAGATTTATTAAATATTGCTCGCACCGGTGTATTGGCTTCTCAATCACAATTGGCGGTGGCCAGTAATAATATTGCGAACGTCAACACTAACGGTTATCACCGCCAAGTGGCAACGCAGTCTGCACTTGAATCGCAATATTTAGGTGGCAACTTCTTAGGCACGGGTAGCTACGTTAATGACGTAAAGCGTATTTATAACGATTATGCGGCGCGCGAGCTTCGTATTGGTCAAACTGCATCAAGTGCTGCGCAAACTAGCTATTCCAAATTAAGTGAGCTAGACCAGCTATTCTCTAAAGTTGGCTCTATGGTGCCGGATGGCTTGAATAACTTCTTTTCCAGCATTAACAGTGTGGCTGATTTGCCTACCGATTTAGGTCTACGCAATAACGTCATTGACAGTGCAGGGCAGCTCGCAACCAGCTTGAACCAAATGCAGTCTTATATTGATGGTCAGGTTAAGCAAACCAATTCACAAATTGAGTCTATCACCACGCGCATTAATGAGATCAGTAAAGAGTTGGGTAGCATCAACCTTGAGCTGATGAAAACTCAAACTGAAGATCCACAGCTGCTTGATAAGCAAGACGCGTTAATTAATGAGCTAAGTGAATATAGTGCAGTGAATGTCATTCCACTAGAGAATGGAGCTAAGTCTATTATGCTCGGTGGTTCTGTAATGCTGGTGTCAGCTGAAGTGTCAATGACAATGGGCGTCACGCCTGGTGACCCATATCCAAATGAACCAAGACTGACAACTAGTTCTGGAAACAATTCTTTAGTGGTTGACCCAAGTAAACTAGGTGGCCAGCTAGGTGCTTTGTTTGAATATCGAGATGAGTCTTTAATGCCGGCGAGTCACGAACTTGGTCAACTGGCTTTAGGTATTGCAGACACTTTTAATCAAATGCAAACCAAGGGTTTTGATTTGAACGGAGAAGTCGGTGGTGACATGTTCCGTGATATCAATGACCCACTAATGGCAATTGGCCGCGCTGGTAGCTATAGCACCAACACTGGTAATGCGACGCTATCTGTCAACATTGATGACGTGGGTACGCTTACCGGTTCTAGCTACGAGTTAAAGTTCACCGCGCCAGCAACCTATGAGCTAACAGATACACAATCAGGTGAAGTCACGCCGCTTACACTAAACCCGCCAAGTGAGTTGGTAGGTGGTGCTGGTTTTACTATCAATATTGATGCAGGTGCAATGGCTGATGGCGATCGATTTGAAATTCGCCCAACAGCGAATGCGGCGAGCAGTATTGCAGTAACCATGACTGATCCTCGCAAACTTGCCGTTGCTGGCCCAACGATTACCGCAGATGAAAACAATACCTCTGCAGCAAGTGTGTCGCTAAATGGTATGGATCCAACGGCCGCTGGCTTTCCTGGCGTAGGCAGTGAAATTACTTTCCAGTTAAATACCGCCACTAATACTTATGAAGCATTTGATGCCGCAGGTACTTCGCTCGGTACAGGTACTTATACGCCACCTGAGGTGAACGCGTTTGGTATTAGTTTTGATGTAAGTAACACCAATGGTGCGACGGCTGAGCGTTTCAAGTTTGATTTGACTTTTGCTGAAGGTAACAACAATAACGCCATCGAGATGGCTAAGCTTGCCAACGAAAACCTAATGAATGGTGGAACAACCACGCTGACTGGCGTATTTGAAAACACCAAACTTGATATTGGTAGCAAAACCAAAGCTGCAGAAGTGCGCGTTGGTTCAGCTGATGCCATTTATCAGCAGGCATATAACCGGGTACAAACTGAATCTGGCGTAAACCTTGATGAAGAAGCAGCAAATCTACTGCGTTTTCAGCAAACTTATCAAGCGTCGGCTCGAATCATGTCAACTGCACAAACCATTTTTGATTCATTGATTGGCTCAGTTCGATAGGGGTAATTAGCAATGCGTATTTCTACTGGACAAATGTTCCATCAAACCACAACAAGTATTCTCAACAGGCAGAGTGATACGAATAGAATTCTTGAGCAATTATCGACAGGAAAAAAGATCAATACTGCAGGTGACGATCCCGTCGCTGCGATCGGTATCGATAATTTGACGCAGCAAAATGCACTTGTTGATCAGTACGTTAAGAATATCGATTACGCCAAAAACCGATTGGGCGTGACAGAAGGTAAGCTCGGCAGTGCTGAAACTTTAATTGCTAGCATGCGTGAGCAATTGCAACGTGGTGCAAACGGCAGTTTATCGCAAACCGAGCGGCAAATGGTTGCCGAAGAAATGAGGCAAAGCCTTGATGAGCTGATGTCTATTGCTAATACCAAGGATGAGTCTGGTCGCTATTTGTTCGCTGGTACCGAAGTCAATCAATTGCCTTTCGCTTTTGATGCTAACGGGGAAATTATATACAGCGGTGATAGTGGAGTACGCGACAGTGTTGTAAGCAGTGGGATCACCATCGGCACAAATGTGCCGGGTGATACGGCGTTTATGAACGCACCTAATCCGCTTGGTGATTATGGCGTCAATTATTTGCCGTCACAACAAGGAGACTTTACCGTACAAAAAGCAAGTATTTTTGACGATAACGTCCATGTATCAGGCACTTACACCTTTGATTTCGTCGATAATGCCGGGGTGATTGACCTGCAGATCACTGATCCCAATGGTGCGACTACCACAGTGCCAAATTTTGATCCCACAAATCCTGTCACGATCAATGGTATGGAGGTAAAAGTAGAAGGGACACCAGCCGCTGGTGATTCATTTACCTTAGAACCACAAGAAACCGTTAGTATTTTAGATACGCTAAATCAAGCACTTGCGTATCTTGAAGATCCTGATGCTGTATCTACACCACAAAATAAATCAATTTTGGCACAACTATTGAATAATATTGATAGTGGTCAAAATCAAGTCAGTACTGCTCGCGGTATTGCTGGTAACAGCTTGAAAAGCTTAGAAAGCATTTCAACTAACCATGCGGAAGAAAAGGTCGTTAACTCTAGTGCCTTATCTTTGCTTGAAGATTTGGACTATGCGGAAGCGATTACAGAATTCGAAAAACAACAATTGGCTTTAAATGCAGTATCGAGTGTGTTTGGTCAAGTCGGATCACTGTCTCTATTTAATTACATCTAGGTAGATGTAGATCGTTAAATTGTAAGATTTAGCCAAGCTCCAAGTCTTGGCAACAAAACTAGGAATGAGGAAAGATTTATGGCTATTACAGTTAACACCAACGTTACGTCAATGAAGGCGCAGAAAAACCTAAACCAATCAAGTAGCGCATTGGCGACTTCTATGGAACGTTTGTCGAGTGGTATGCGTATTAACAGCGCAAAAGACGATGCGGCAGGTCTAGCTATCTCTAACCGCCTTAACTCCCAGGTTCGCGGTCTTGAAGTGGGTATGCGTAACGCGAATGATGCGATTTCGATTGCGCAAATCGCCGAAGGCGCGATGCAAGAACAAACCAACATGTTGCAACGTATGCGTGACCTATCAATTCAGGCCGAAAACGGTGCAAACAGTGCGGATGACTTAACGTCTATCCAAGAAGAGATCACTCAGCTGGTAACAGAGATCACTGCGATCGGTAACTCAACAGCGTTTGGTAATACTAAGCTAATGACTGGTGACTTCTCTGGCGGTAAGCTATTCCAGGTTGGTCACCAAGAAGCTGAAGATGTCACTGTGACAGTAAACACCAACAACTCAACAACGCTGTCGGTTAATACTGTGAATATTACCACTTCAGCTGGCCGTAACTCTGCATTAGGTAAAATTGATGCGGCAATTAACAAGATTGATACCCAGCGCGCAGACTTGGGTGCGGTGCAAAACCGTTTATCGCACAACATTGCTAACAGCGCTAATACTCAAGCAAACGTTGCAGATGCGAAATCGCGTATTGTAGATGTGGACTTTGCCAAAGAAACATCTCAGATGACGAAGAATCAGGTGCTACAGCAAACGGGCTCGTCAATGCTTGCGCAAGCGAACCAGTTACCTCAGGTAGCATTGTCATTACTTGGCTAATATAAAGACTAGCCAGTTCTGACGGCGATAGGTGACTGTATTTGTTCTATTGCTGATGTGAGCCCTTTTGCTTATTGGTAGAAGGGCTTTTGTTTTGTGGAACTGATCTTTCCTTTGCCTTATTTTGCGAGGGATTTTGGTTAAAAATGAGGTGTTTTGATCATTTTTAGCACAAAAAATTGATTCTTAACCTATTGATTTATATGTGATGTTAACGATTGTGAGTGAAAAATAGCAATTTTTTTTAAAATTTTCCTAAAGCAAAATAATACCTGGCCGTTAAATATACTGTAACCAGTAAGAAATGCCTGACTTGCTCAGCTTAAACAGCAAACAGGCTTAAGTTTTAAGTCAGGTAATTTTATAGAGGAAAAACATCATGGCTATTACAGTAAACACTAACGTAACATCATTAAAAGCCCAGAAAAACTTGAACAGTTCTAACAGTGCATTAGCCACCTCTATGGAACGTCTATCTTCTGGTCTTCGTATTAACAGTGCTAAAGACGACGCTGCGGGTCTTGCGATTTCTAACCGTCTTAACTCACAGGTTAACGGTCTTGAAGTAGGTATGCGTAACGCGAACGACGCTATCTCGATTGCTCAAATTGCAGAAGGTGCGATGCAAGAGCAAACTAACATGCTTCAACGTATGCGTGACCTAGCGATTCAATCTGAAAACGGTGCAAACAGTGCTGACGACTTAACTGCGATTCAAGAAGAAATTACTCAGTTAGCTGCTGAAATCACTGCAATCGGTGATACCACTGCATTTGGTAACACTAAACTAATGACGGGTGATTTCTCTGCTGGTAAAACATTCCAGGTTGGTCACCAAAATGGTGAAGATGTAACTGTTAAGGTTAAAGATACCGATGCAACAACACTTTCTGTAAATGCGATTGTTGTTACTACATCTGCTGGTCGTAACTCAGCACTAGGTAAAATTGATGCTGCAATCAAAACCATTGATACTCAGCGTTCCGAGTTAGGTGCGATTCAGAACCGTTTATCTCACAACATTGCTAACAGTGCTAACACTCAAGCAAACGTTGCAGATGCTAAATCTCGTATCGTAGATGTGGACTTTGCGAAAGAAACTTCTGCAATGACTAAGAACCAAGTACTGCAACAAACAGGTTCTGCAATGTTAGCGCAAGCTAACCAGTTACCTCAGGTAGCACTATCACTACTATAATCTAGTTAGATAGTTCAATAAAAAGTTGTGATAGGGAGGTTCGTTTACGGATCTCCCTTTGTCGTTAAGCCGGTACTATGATTGACTAAAGCGCACGGCTATTGTGTTAAAGCGAGGTGATATATGGAGATCCAACAAAACACCGCGGCGAGTTTTATTACTCAGGCTGAATCAAATAAGGCTGAGTTAAATAAGCAGCCGCTATCTGCCGAGGATAAGGCGACGCCGACAGAGCTAACACGTACATCTAGCATTCAGGCTGTAAAGCAAGCTGAAAAAGCTAAAGAAGGCGAAGATAAGCAGCAAGAGCAAGAGGAATTAACCCAGGTAGCTGATGACCTAACTGAAATGGTGTCAATGATGCAAAAAGGGCTAAAATTCTCTGTAGATAAAGATTCTGGTGAACAAGTTATTAAGGTTCAAGATATTGAATCTGGTGATGTGATTCGTCAAATTCCAAGTGAAGAGGCGCTGCGCTTAGCTGAAAAATTAAGTGAAGTGTCTGGCATTTTGATGAAAATTGAAGCCTAAGAACAAACTATTGTTCTTTGGCGCTTTTTTTGGCTTTACCCTTAAGGTATAACACCTGGGTAAAAGGAGTAATATATGTCTTTAACAGCAACAGGTATCGGGTCAGGTCTTGATATCACTTCGATTGTGAAAGTTCTTGTTGATGCAGAAAAAGTGCCAAAAGAAGCTATCTTTGATAACACCGAAGCGAATATTAAATCCAAAGTATCGGCAATTGGCACCCTAAAGAGTAAAATCTCAGCTTTCCAAGATGCCATGGAAAAGCTTAAAGATGGTAGCTCGGTTAACCAACGCACGGTATCGACTGGCGAAAGTATGTATGTAAGCGCTGAAGCAACAAGCTCCGCCAAAGCTGGTAGCTATGAAATTCAGGTCGAACAGCTTGCTAAATCCCACAAAGTTGGTGGTGCGTTTAAATCTGATGCTGCGCAAACAGTTGGTGCCGGTTCAATTGATTTAACTATAGGAAGCGAGAGCTTTTCAGTTGATATTGAAGCGACTGATGATCTAAATGCGATCGCCGCTAAAGTTAACGATGCGACAGATAACATAGGCGTAACTGCAACTGTGATTACCAGTGATGGTGGTAGTCGCATCGTATTTACGTCAGATACCGAAGGTACAGATAGTCAAATTTCTGTTAATGCAACAGATACTAGTGGTACTGGGTTATCTGATATGTTTAATGGTGCGAACCTGACTGAAGTTCAAGCTGCGCAAAACTCCATTGTTCATATTGATGGACAAAAACTTACGTCGCAAACCAACGAAGTCAGTAATGCAATATCTGGGGTGACGTTAGAGCTAACCAAAGCAGATTTGAACGAAACAACCACGCTAAAGATTGGGCTCGACGAAGAGGGCGTTAAAGAAAATATCCAGGGGTTTGTTGATGCCTATAACTCTCTGGTTGAATCAATAACAGATCTTTCAACGTACGACACCGAGAAAGAAGAAGCTGCTGCATTGCAAGGTGATTCGTTGTTGAGATCGCTAAGTTCTCAACTTCGCTCGATCGTGAGCGACCGTGTAGACGATGGTAATGGCAATACCACAGCGCTCTATGATATTGGTGTTGAACTCGACCGTTACGGTAAGCTGAACATAGACTCAAGTAAACTTGATGAAACCATCAAGAATGATATGGATAGCCTAGAAAACCTTTTTGCCAAGGACACAGTTGGTCTGGCCGTTCAGTTTGATGAACTTGCTGAAAATTACGTAAAATCAGGTGGTCTGATTGATTCTCGTAACAATAGCTATACGGAAGAAACTAAGCGTTTAGCGGATCAGCGTGAAGCTTTTGAATTGAAAATGACCCAGCTAGAAGCAAGATTAACCAAGCAATTTAATGCGATGGATCTTGTTGTTGCTAGCCTCAATGCCGAGAGCGCGGGACTTTCAGCTAAGCTCGCCTCATTACCAGGTGTCGTCTCACAATAATTTTAAAAATGGGTAGTTAGAGACTTATCCAGAGCAAGTCGTTAACATAAGCTACCCACTAGAGTTATCAAAGTAGGTAACTAAATTGCAGCAGTATAATGATATTGGGCAGCTCAATCATGAGATTGGGTTGCTCCTCGATGCGATAGACACCACGCCAGCAGAAGAAGAAAAATCTGATTTGTTGGTACAAACCTTGCTAGACCTTATTGGTGAGCGTCAAACTTTCGTACAAGCTATTATCGAAAGTGAGGATGTGACGCAACAAGAGGTGCAGGCTCAACTTCAGTTAACTCAAGAGTTTGCCGCTAAAGCCAATAAAGCGCTAATTCATCGTCGTGACTTGCTGACTACGCGTCAGTCAAACAAGCGAAAAATTAACGTTTACAAAGACATAGATTTAAATAGGTAGGTGAAAGATGAGAGGTTCATTACAGTCTTATCGTAAAGTTTCCCTTGAAAGTGAGATTGCAGTTGCTTCCCCTCATAGGATCATTCAGATGATGTTCAGTGGGGCGTTAGAGCGTTTAGCGCAAGCTCGATTCGCTATTGAGCGCAATGATATTGAGAACAAAGGGATTTTCATTGGTAAGGCCATCGGGCTTATCAATGGACTAAATAACAGTTTAAACATGGACGAAGGCGGAGATATCCCCGTTAACCTAAGTCGATTGTATGATTTTATGTTGATAAAGCTCTCCGAAGCCAACATCAATAATGATGTGAAGGCTATCGATGATGTGTCAGAGATCCTACGTACCATCAAAGAAGGTTGGGATGCTATCCCTAATGATGAGCATCATATGAGTAGTGCTGATAGCGCTAATTAAGCTTTAGTGAATAAAGACGCTTTCGGGCGTCTTTTTTTGTGCCTGTAATCTGACGGTCATACCATAAAGCGTTAAAAAAGCTGATAAAGTGAGCAAAATTGAACTAAAATCAACCGAGTGTTTGATTATATTTAGTCAGTGCTTGCTAATAGCTTCAGCTTAATACACTATTTGTATATTCGTACCGAATGCTAATACTTATGTGTAAGTGTCGGTGAATTGTGTAGTGAAAGTAGAAATATCTGCATAGCGAAATGACGGTTCGTTGAGCAGGCTAAATTACAGTATGTAAGTGGATTTTTATAGTAAAAGAAAGTCACATTATAGTGATTACTATTAAACACTTCAGCTTACTCTGGAGAGATGACTCAACGTAAACCTAGTACTTTTTAAAGCTTGGCTTTCTGAATGATGCAAATAGAACAAAAAATCTTAATTGTCGGAACCCCATCAGAACGCGTTTCCCGCTTGTGCTGTATTTTCGAGTTTTTGGGAGAACAGTGCGAAATTATAACTG
This sequence comes from Shewanella sp. WXL01, assembly GCF_012263345.1. Lineage (NCBI taxonomy): Bacteria > Pseudomonadati > Pseudomonadota > Gammaproteobacteria > Alteromonadales > Shewanellaceae > Shewanella > Shewanella sp. WXL01. The sequence goes on from NZ_JAAIKQ010000002.1 coordinate 295,534, forward strand.
CAGATGCGTTGGTTGAGCTGCTAGAAGCTGCTCGTTATCGAGCTCTTGTCATTGCAACTGATGAAGTTGTCCCTGAATCTATCAAAAACATTGCTTCTGTTGCGCCTTGGCAACCGATTTTGTTGCTCGGTGCAGCTGAGCTAAAACTTTCCAATATTTTGGGTATCGTTGAAGAGCCGCTAAGTTACCCTCAATTGACCGAGCTGCTGCATTTTTGTCAGGTGTTCGGCCAAGTCAAAAAAGAACAAGTTCCTACCAGTGGTAATCAAACCAAACTTTTCCGTAGCCTTGTCGGTCGCAGTAACGGTATTGCCAACGTACGCCACTTGATAAATCAAGTCGCAGGTTCAGATGCAACAGTACTGGTGTTAGGCCAGTCAGGAACTGGTAAAGAAGTTGTGGCGCGTAATATTCATTACATGTCAGAACGCCGTGATGGCCCATTTATTCCTGTTAACTGTGGTGCGATTCCTCCTGAGTTATTAGAAAGCGAGCTTTTTGGTCATGAAAAAGGTTCGTTTACAGGCGCTATTTCAGCTCGTAAAGGCCGGTTTGAATTGGCTGAGGGCGGTACCTTATTCCTTGACGAAATTGGTGATATGCCGCTGCAGATGCAGGTAAAGTTACTGCGTGTATTACAAGAGCGTGTGTTTGAGCGTGTGGGCGGCAGCAAAACCATTAATACTAATGTTCGCGTTGTCGCTGCAACTCATCGTGATCTTGAATCCATGATTGAGGAAAACGAGTTTCGCGAGGATTTATACTATCGTCTCAATGTTTTCCCAATTGAAATGCCTGCATTGAGTGAGCGTAGTGAAGACATTCCACTGCTTTTGCAAGAGCTTGTTAGCCGCGTGTTTAATGAAGGTCGTGGTAAGGTTCGTTTTACTCAACGTGCGATTGAATCACTTAAAGAGCATACCTGGTCAGGCAATGTGCGCGAATTATCTAATTTGGTTGAGCGTTTAACTATTCTGTACCCTGGTGGTCTAGTTGATGTTAACGATTTGCCAAGGAAGTATCGCCATATTGACGTACCAGAGTACTCTGTTGAGGTCAGTGAAGAGCAACTTGAACGAGATGCATTGGCTTCAATCTTTAATGATGAAGAGCCTGTTGAGATCCCTGAGACTCGTTTCCCTACAGAGCTTCCTCCAGAAGGGGTGAATCTGAAAGATTTACTTGCAGAGTTAGAGATCGACATGATCCGTCAAGCGCTTGAGCAACAAGATAGTGTCGTTGCTAGGGCCGCAGAAATGCTTGGTATCCGCCGTACCACTCTAGTTGAGAAAATGCGAAAGTATGGCATGGGCAAAGACTAAGCCTAAATTGGTGCTTTAAATAAAAACCTGCAGCAGCAGGTTTTTTTGTACCTGAGCGCCGGCTTTTATCCTTGTCAAAGCTGAGCTAAATTAAGCTAACTGAACTAGGCTTAACAGCGCAAGTGCTGACTTCTATTAGCCTTCAGCAGTCATTCTTTAAGCTTTATTGCAAATTAAATTAATCGACACATCTGCTTTAATATGAGCTGAGGTTTGGCTTTGCCGCGAGTTTTTGATTTGAATATTGCTTAGTGTTTGCTCTGGCACTATTTCAGATCTCACTGGGGCTAATATGAATTAGCGTGTTAGCGAACATTAACCATTGGCATGATACGTGCAGAGTAACGTCAAACGTAAATCTTTTGACGGAGTTTCCATGTATTCAGCTCAAGCTATCACTGAATATCAATCGAACAATGATAAGCAGCCTCAGGCAGCGCTTAGGCAAGTGGATTGTCAATCAGTTGAAGCACCAAGCACGGATGCAAGTATGACTATTTCTACCTTAAAAGAGGCGGCGAATATGTCTAATCAAATGGCGCACATTCTTCAGGCTATGCCGTCTGGAGTGGTCATTATTGATGGTAATGGTGTAGTAACACTCGCTAACCCAGTTGCAACGGAATTGTTAGGTAGGCCATTGCAAGGGGCAAAGTGGTTTGATGTTATCAATCGCTCATTTGCGCCGCAAAAAGACGATGGTCATGAGGTGTCGCTGAAAAATGGCCGCAGGGTTAAATTGGCGATTACCCCTCTGACTCCAGAGCCTGGCCAGTTGATAGTGTTAACAGACTTAACAGAAACTCGCTTACTCCAAAAGAATTTATCACACATGCAACGCCTATCTGCGCTAGGAAAAATGGTAGCATCATTGGCTCATCAGGTGCGCACGCCATTGTCTGCAGCGTTGCTGTATGCATCAAATCTTGGTAGTCCTAAACTAACAGAATCCGCCAAGCAGCGTTTTCAAATCAAACTTGTCGACCGATTAAATGAGCTCGAGCGCCAAGTAAATGACATGCTGCTAATGGCTAAAGGTCGCCAGGATGAACTAGCTGATACAGTGACGCTAGGTCAGCTGATTGAGCGTGTTATGGATAACTGTGAGCCGATTGCGCTTAAGCATAGTTGCGAACTAACCGTTGAAAATACCAGTGAGAGCCAGATACAAGCCAATGCTAGCGCCCTAAGCTCAGCATTTAACAATCTAATCATTAATGCGCTGGAAGCCGGTGCTAACTTAGTCAAAATTGTTGCGAGTGAAGATCAGCAGCAAGTGTTTATTGATGTGATTGACAATGGCAAGGGTCTCGACAGTGCCAACGCTAAGCAAATTTTAGAGCCTTTCTTCACCACAAAGTCACAAGGTACAGGCCTCGGCTTAGCCGTGGTGCAATCAGTAGTGCGTAATCATCAAGGTGATATTCAACTTAAAAGCAAACCGGGCGAGGGCTGTCATTTCCGACTAACCTTTAATAAGCAAAATGCTCGTCAAGGAGGACAAGATGCCTGAAGCGAAATTACTGTTAGTTGAAGATGATGCATCTTTACGTGAGGCATTACTTGATACCCTAATGCTCGCTCAATATGAGTGCGTTGATGTTGCTAGTGCTGAAGAAGCGATTATGGCGCTAAAGCAAAATACCTTTGATATGGTGATAAGCGACGTACAAATGCCAGGTATTGGTGGTTTAGGTTTGCTGAATTATTTACAGCAACATCACCCTAAAACGCCGATGTTGTTGATGACCGCATTTGCCACCATTGACAGCGCGGTAGAAGCGATTAAGCAAGGTGCGGTAGATTACCTCGCCAAGCCGTTTGCACCAGAAGTATTACTGAATCAGGTGTCACGCTACTTACCCCTTAATGACAACTCTGGGCAACCGGTAGCGGCAGATGATAAATCTTTGGCATTGCTGAATTTAGCTAAACGTGTTGCTAGCTCAGATGCGTCAGTGATGATCATGGGGCCTAGTGGTTCGGGTAAAGAGGTGATGGCGCGTTATATTCACGACAACAGCCCACGTCATGAAGCGCCGTTTGTAGCTATTAACTGTGCGGCTATTCCTGAAAACATGCTTGAGGCGACGTTATTTGGCTACGAGAAGGGCGCTTTTACCGGTGCTTATCAAGCCTGTCCTGGTAAATTCGAGCAAGCCCATGGCGGAACTTTACTGCTTGATGAAATCTCTGAGATGGAATTGGGTCTACAAGCAAAACTGCTCCGAGTTTTGCAAGAGCGGGAAGTAGAGCGTTTAGGCGGACGTAAGACCATCAAGCTTGATGTGCGCGTACTGGCAACTTCAAACCGAGACTTGAAAGCCATGGCAACTTCAGGTGAGTTTAGGGAAGATTTGTACTACCGCATCAATGTATTTCCTCTGACTTGGCCAGCGTTAAACCAGCGCCCCGCGGATATTATTCCACTTGCTAATCACTTACTGGCTAAACATGCTGAGCGCTTGGCAATCACACCTGTGCCAACACTTGATGAAGCCGCCACGCGGCGGTTACTGACTCATCGCTGGCCGGGGAATGTGCGAGAGCTAGATAACGTGGTGCAGCGCGCCTTGATTTTACGAGTCGGTGATGAAATCAGTGCTAACGACATTATTCTCGATAGCGCTGACGTGCCAGCTGCGGTTGAACCCGCAGCAGAATTGACGAGTGCGCCACAAGTGGAAGCGCTAGGCAGTGAGCTTAAAGCGCAAGAGCACGTGATTATTCTTGAGACCTTGAATCAGTGCAATGGTAGCCGTAAACAAGTGGCAGAAAAGCTTGGGATCAGTGCCAGAACACTAAGATACAAGATGGCAAAAATGCGCGATATGGGTATTCAGATCCCTGCCTAAGTGCATATGAATAAGTGTAGCCTGTATGCTGTTATCAGCAGCAGGCTATTCTCTTTGTGTAGCTAAACCTCACAAGAAACAGCAACACTTGCTGAATTAATCAACAATCACTTCCCTAAAAAGTTCAACAGTTATTCTGTTGGCATCCTAATTGCTTTAACTCTATATAGATTGAGAATGCCGTCAATTAATCGACGAAGGAGTTAAACATGCAGATCAGCAACAACCCACTACTACAAGAAATGCAATCACTACGTGGTGAAATTGCTCCTTCAATTGACACCAACATTCGTCCTGGATTAACTCAGCAGGTAAACAACACATCGGGAGCTGATTTTGGTCAGCTGTTGTCAGATGCAGTTGGCAATGTAAGTGGGCTGCAAAAGAACTCGGCAAACTTGGCAACGCGCCTTGATATGGGTGATACAACTGTGACGTTGTCAGACACGGTAATTGCGCGTGAGAAAGCCGGTGTAGCTTTTGAAGCAACCGTGCAGGTTCGCAACAAGTTAGTAGAAGCATATAAAGAAATTATGAGCATGCCAGTATAGTCACATTTAGTGGCTTTCTTAGTTGGTGTTGGCAGACAGTGATTGACAGTTATTTAGATTAAATAGGTAATTATCGTGAGCACAGATGTGATGGTTGGAACGGATACCACAGTAGATACAGGTATCCAACAAGAGAACAAACCAGGCTTACTTGGCAGCCTGGGTGGCGTAGACATGATGCGCCAGGTGATCATGATCCTGGGCCTTGCTATCTGCTTAGCTGTTGCTGTGATTATTATGATCTGGGCGCAAGAGCCAGAGTATCGCCCGTTAGGTAAGATGGAAACGGATCAAATGATCCAGGTACTTGATGTGCTGGATAAGAACCAAATTCCATACAAAATCAATGTTGATGTGTTAAGCATTCCTGAGAACAAATACCAGGACGTAAAATTGCTGCTTAGCCGCGCCGGAGTTGATAGTGCAGCGCCCGCTGATGATTATCTAAGTAAAGACAGCGGATTTGGCGTGAGTCAGCGCATGGAGCAAGCTCGCCTTAAGCACAGTCAGGAGCTTAATCTTGCTCGCGCTATTGAAGAGTTAAACAGTATCAGCCGCGCCAAAGTTATTTTGGCCTTACCTAAAGAAAACGTATTTGCCCGCAATGCATCTAAACCTAGTGCAACGGTAGTTGTGAACGTACGCCGCGGCGGGTTAGGTCAGGAGGAAGTCGATAGTGTCGTTGATATTGTGGCTTCTGCCGTGCAAGGGTTAGAGCCATCACGCGTTACCGTCACTGATTCAAATGGCCGTTTACTTAATTCAGGTAGTCAAGAAGGTACATCAGCTCGTGCCCGCCGAGAACTAGAGCTAGTCCAACAGAAAGAAGCAGAATACCGTAAGAAGATTGACTCAATCTTGATGCCAATCCTTGGTCCTGAGAACTTTACCTCTCAAGTTGACGTGAATATGGACTTTACGGCGGTTGAGCAAACTGCAAAGCGTTTTTCTCCTGACTTACCTGCTGTTCGTAGTGAAATGACTGTGGAGCGTAACTCAACCTCTGGCGGTGTAGGCGGTATTCCTGGCGCACTAACCAATCAACCGCCAATGGAGTCAAATATTCCTGAAGAAGCGGGTGCCGGTACAGAAACCAATCGTCAGCAAGGTGACTCATTTAGAGAAGCGACCCGTAATTTTGAGTTAGATACCACTATTAGCCATACCCGTCAGCAAATCGGCACAGTACGTAGAGTAAGTGTGTCAGTGGCTGTAGACTTTAAGTCTGGCGCGCCAGGTGAGGATGGCCAGGTCACTCGCGTACCACGTACAGAGCAGGAATTAACTAACATCCGCCGTTTGCTTGAAGGTGCAGTTGGCTTTAGTAGTCAACGTGGTGACGTGTTAGAAGTGGTGACTGTGCCATTTATGGATCAATTACTAGTTGAACTGCCAGAGCCTGAAATGTGGGAACAGCCATGGTTCTGGCGCGCAGTGAAGTTTGGCCTTGGCTTTGTTGGTATGCTGCTGTTAGCCTTCTTAGTGGTTCGCCCTATGATGAGCAAATTATTAAACCCTGAGGGCCCAGATTTACCAGAAGAAACCCGTTTAGGTAATGAGCTTGCTGAAATTGAAGATCAATACGCAGCCGATACCTTAGGTATGTTAAATACCAAAGAAGCGGAATACAGTTATGCAGATGATGGTTCAATTCAAATCCCTAATCTGCATAAAGATGATGATATGATTAAAGCTATTCGCGCCCTTGTTGCGAATGAGCCTGAACTGTCCACCCAAGTAGTGAAGAATTGGTTACAAGACGATGAGCAATGATAACGAACAAGACGTAGAAAAAGCAGTTGCGTCGTTTGACCCAGATTCCGTTACCGGTATTGAAAAAACCGCCATTTTACTGCTGAGTTTAAGCGAAGCAGACGCAGCATCGATATTAAAACACCTTGAGCCTAAACAGGTACAAAAGGTCGGTATGGCGATGGCGGCGATGGAAGAGTTTGGTCAAGAAAAGGTGATTGGCGTTCATAAGTTGTTTTTAGACGACATTCAAAAGTTCTCGTCGATTGGTTTTAACAGCGAAGAGTTTGTCCGTAAAGCCTTAACTGCTGCGCTTGGTGAAGATAAAGCAGGCAACCTGATTGAACAAATCATCATGGGCAGCGGCGCGAAAGGCTTAGACTCGCTCAAGTGGATGGACGCACGCCAAGTTGCCACCATTATTCAAAATGAGCATCCACAAATTCAGACTATTGTGTTGTCATACCTAGAGCCCGATCAGGCCGCCGAGATTTTCAGCCAGTTCCCTGAAAATACCCGTTTAGATTTGATGATGCGTATTGCTAACCTTGAAGAAGTTCAGCCTGCAGCACTGCAAGAGCTTAACGACATCATGGAGAAACAATTTGCTGGTCAAGGTGGTGCACAAGCGGCGAAGATGGGCGGCTTGAAAGCAGCTGCAAATATTATGAATTTCCTTGATACTGGCGTTGAAAGTCAGATTATGGAAACCATGCGTGAGTCTGATGAAGAAATGGCTCAGCAAATTCAAGATCTTATGTTCGTATTTGATAACCTTATTGATGTGGACGATCGTGGTATTCAGGCATTACTACGTGAAGTGCAACAAGATGTATTGATGAAGGCTCTTAAAGGTGCTGATGAAGCCCTTAAAGAGAAAATTTTGGGTAATATGTCTAAACGTGCCGCAGAGTTGTTAAGTGACGACCTTGAGGCTATGGGTCCAATTCGTATTAGTGAAGTGGAAGTGGCACAAAAAGAAATCTTGTCGATTGCGCGTCGATTGAGTGACAGCGGTGAAATTATGCTTGGCGGCGGTGGCGGTGAAGAGTTCTTGTAGGCTTACTATATTCATCATTGCCACTAAAGTTTGTCATCACTAAACATGCGCCTGACGAATAATGTATAGAACAAAGCGCAAAACGCATAAGAGTTAACATCAAAGGTGTCACTATGACCAAAGACCAAGAGTTTAGTCACTGGCAGCTTCCAGATGTCACTGAAGAGCCTGATACCAGTATTTCCAACCTATTTGGTAGAGTTGCAGCTCAGCCACACAAGCCTGAAGTGAGCGAAGAAGAAAGCGTCGAGCCTTTGACGCTTGCTCAGCTAGAAGAGATGAGCCTAGCCGCGGAAAAGGAAGGCTTTGAAGCGGGCAAGCAAGAGGGGTATCAGCAAGGTCTTGAGAATGGTCGTCTAGAAGGACTAGAGCAAGGCCACAAAGAAGGCTTTGAACAAGGCGAACAACAAGGTTTTGAAGCAGGTCAAGCGCGCGCTCAGCAAGTGCTAGAGCAATTGTCTCAACTGGTAGCGCAAATCGAAAAGCCACTGCAGATTGTTGATGCAGAAGTAGAGAACGAATTACTCTCTGTAGCCATGGCGCTTGCCAAAGCGGTGGTATGCCATGAAATTCAAACTAAACCTGAGCACATTTTATCGGTTATGCGCCAAGGTATTGCTGCGCTGCCAATCAAAGACCAAGCTGTCACCATTAAGGTCAATATGGCAAACGCTGAGTTAATTAGTGAAAGCTATAGCGAACAGCAACTTACGAAAAATAGCTGGCAAATTGATATTGACCCCGCGTTAGGTGAGAGTGATTGCATCATTGAAAGTCAGCGTTCAAGCGTAGATTTATCGCTAGAGCAGCGAATGAATCAAGTATTTTCTGAAATGCAATCAAACTTGAGCCAGCAGCACCATCAATTGCACGAATACAAAGCTGAATCGAATTATCAAACTGTTGCTAAGCCTTCTGCTGAGCCTCCAATTCAACCGTCATCTGAACAGGCTCCTCAAGTGCAGTCTCCTGACTATGCTGAAATAGAAGATGTAGCCGCAGAAGGTGCTGACACTCAAGATGTTGAAGCCCACAATGGTCAAGGTGACGTTGGCGATGAAAGCACTGAAGCTGATGGCGCAGTGCCACAAGCTGATAATCTGCAAGCAGAGCCTGATGTAGATTCAGACAGTACTAAAGAGGCTGACTAATGGCAACGCGTGAGCATCAGCTACTCAATAAGATAAAAACGTTTGGACAAAAGGTGCCTCCATTGCGCCCAGTAGCTAGCGGCCAGTTAGTGCGTGTTGTGGGACTAACCTTAGAGGCCACAGGTTGTCGAGCACCAGTAGGTAGCCTTTGTAGTATTGAAACCGTTGCTGGTGAACTTGTTGCTGAGGTAATTGGTTTTGATGACAAGCTACTGTATTTAATGCCAGTTGAAGAGCTTAGAGGTGTTTTGCCTGGTGCACGGGTACAGCCTTTGGGCGAGCAGTCAGGTCTCAATGTCGGCTTATCATTACTAGGCCGCGTACTCGATGGCGGCGGAGAGCCGCTTGATGGCTTAGGGCCGTTAAATACCGACCAAAAAGCGTCGCGTCATGCACCATCCATTAACCCACTTTCAAGGCGCGCCATTAGTGAACCATTAGATGTTGGCGTAAGAGCAATTAATGCCATGCTGACAGTGGGAAAAGGCCAACGTATGGGGCTGTTTGCGGGCTCAGGTGTGGGTAAATCTGTACTACTTGGAATGATGACCCGCGGCACAACAGCAGACATTATTGTCGTAGGGCTAGTGGGTGAACGTGGCCGAGAAGTGAAAGAATTTATTGAAGAGATTTTAGGTGAGCAGGGCAGAGCGCGCTCTGTGGTGGTGGCTGCGCCTGCTGATACTTCGCCACTGATGCGTCTGCGCGCCTGTGAAACTTCTACCCGCATTGCTGAGTATTTTCGTGACCTTGGCTATAACGTATTGCTGCTAATGGATAGCTTAACTCGTTATGCTCAAGCGCAGCGTGAAGTTGCGTTAGCCGTGGGGGAGCCGCCGGCGACCAAAGGTTATCCGCCATCGGTTTTTGCTAAATTGCCAAGACTGGTTGAGCGCGCCGGTAATGGCGGACCTGGGCAAGGCTCGATTACGGCGTTTTATACTGTGTTGACTGAGGGCGACGATCAACAAGACCCTATTGCCGATGCCTCAAGAGCGATTCTAGATGGTCACGTGGTGCTCTCAAGGCAGCTCGCTGATTCTGGCCATTACCCTGCTATTGATATTGAAGCATCCATTAGCCGTGTTGCGCCTATGGTGATCACCGACGAGCATTTAGACTCAATGCGCAAGGTGAAGCAAATGTACTCCCTGTATCAGCAAAATAAAGATCTGATCTCCATTGGTGCCTACTCACAAGGTAGTGACCCACGTATAGATAACGCCATTAGGCTACAGCCAGCGATGAATGCGTTTTTGCAGCAAAGCTTCAAAGATGCGATTAGTTTTGACGATAGTCACTTGATGATGTCGCAAATCGCGGGTCAGTGTCAGTAAGAGGTAGCTAATGGCTAAACCTGACCCATTAAAAACCGTATTAAAAATTGCCGCTGATGAAGAAGAGGTAGCCTCGTTGCAGCTAAAGTCGGCACGCCTTGAGCTGCAGAAAGGGCAAAACCAGCTCACTGCGCTTAACGACTATCGTTTAGATTACATGAAGCAAATTGGTGCCCAGCAGGGACAATCACTCAGTGCCAGTCAATATCATCAGTTTCATCGTTTTATTAAACAAATCGATGATGCCATTGCTCAGCAAGTCAGCGCAGTAAAAGAGTCTGAAAAGCAGGTTGGTTATCGCCAAGAAAATTGGCAACAGAAGCAGCAAAAGCGTAAAGCGGTCGAAATGCTAATTGAAAAGAAACGCCTCGCCGCACAAGCTGCTGAAGCTAAGCGAGAGCAAAAAGCTTCAGATGAGTTTGCTATTCAGCAGTTTTTCCGAAACCGCTAATACCTCCAATTAATGGAAGTAGGTTCCACGTCATTTATCAAACACTACTTAGCAGGGCTAGATAAGACATTACCGTTTAGCAGCAATTCAATTAGTTTGTGATTTAGCTAGTTTGAATGAAACTGCTTGATGCAAGTGCATCAAGCCGGTGGTTTGAATGCTAGTTATTTAAACCAAGTAGTACAGGTAACTCCATATACTGGGCGATAGTATCTTGTCCCCATGCGATAAGCTGGCTGTCTTTAAATAGCAGTGGAGTACACTCATCTTTGGTGGTCTTACTGTCAGACTTTTGATGGTGGGTGCGGTAATACATCAATTTAAAGTTACCATCATCGCTTTGTTTAGCTTCAACAAAGTCTGCACTGCCAAGCAGCTGATTGACCTGTTTGATGGTGTAGCCGAACTCTAAATCACTCATTTGGCGGGCATTATGCTCTTGCCTGTCTTCCCAAGGCCTATCATCAGGGCTAGGTTCATAAACAGTCATCGTTACGCCAACAAACACTAAATAGGCGATAAATACACCACCAATGACCACAGGGGCTTTATTAATCACAACGGTTCCATCCAGTTCTTATACCAATTGGTATTACTATCAAAAATTATCCTTGCTAACGCTACCTAAGTAACAACTTTGTTACAAGTCATCGAAAGAGTTATTTGCTGGTTTGGGAGAGTCTAAATTGTTTCAAATTAATATTTAGCGGAATGTTTGTCTGTAATTGCCCAAGCTTGTAGCTGAGTCTTGCCATATCTTTGCCGTCTGCAAGTTTTTTAGCCTGCTTGGCACCGAGGTTATCCAGCGAGCGATACAGATTGGCAAGATTACGAAACTTAGATAATAAATCTGCGGCAGATTTTGGGCCGATACCATTAATGCCGGGGATTTTATTGCCGCTATCGCCAGCAAGCGCTATAAAGTCCAGCAGTTGGTGTTGCTGCACGCCAAGCTTTTGCTCATAAGCAAGCAAGTCAAACTCTGCCTTTTTAAAGTAGTCCCACAGTAACAGGTTGTTTTGCGGCAGCTGACTAAATCCTTTATCGGTCGAGACAATCACAACCTTGCCTTTCTCAGCGACTTTTAAAGCCAGTGTTGCAATGACATCGTCAGCTTCTGACGCTGCATCTAATGAATGGATATGCTGCTCAGCGAGTGACGTTTTAATGTCTCTAAGCCCTTTAGCGAGAGCCTCAGGCATTGCCTTACGGCCTTTTTTATAGTCAGCGTATAGCTTTTTGCGCCAAGACTCTGCATCACCGTCCCAAACCACAATGACATGGCTAGGGGAGTGAGTGCCTATCAAGCTATGACAGGCGCTTAGCGTTTTATTGGTAACGGTAGTGATGTCATTTTCATCTGGTAGGGCTGCATGAATGCGCCTAACTAGGTTGAGTCCGTCAATGATCAGCAGATTATTCATTATTTTATTATTGTGTAGCAGGGCGTATAGTCGCTGCCTGGTAGCTTCATTCGTTGTTGTTCAACAAAGGCTTGCAGCAGCTTGTCGAGCAAAGCCATTAACTTAGGGTCGCCTTTAATGGCAAATGGACCGTGCTGCTCAATTAACGCCATGGTCTCAGTTTTTACGTTACCAGCGACAATACCTGAAAATGCCTTTCGCAGATGCGCGGCAAGCTCGGCACTATTGCGCTGAAAGTTAAGGTCTAAATTTGCCATAACTTCATGGGTTGGATCAAAAGGTAATTGAAATTCAGGCTCAATTTTTAGTGACCATTGGTATTGATAAGCATCACCAGTTTTCAGGCGGTATTGTTTTACCTCACTCATGCCTTGTTTCATGATTTGTCCGACTTTGACTGGGTCGTCAATCACGATTTGATACTTGTTTTGCGCATGCTTGCCAAGGGTTGCGCCAACAAACTCATCAATTTGATGAAAGTACTCGGCGCTGGATTCAGGCCCGGTCAGCACAATGGGGAAAGGAATCGACTGATTGTGATGGTTTAGCAAAATACCCAAAAGATACAGCAGCTCTTCAGCCGTGCCAGCTCCGCCTGGAAAGATAACAATGCCGTGGCCAATACGAACAAAGGCTTCAAGGCGCTTTTCTATATCGGGCAAAATAACCAATTCATTAACGATTTGGTTTGGTGGCTCTGCGGCAATAATGCTTGGTTCTGTTAGGCCGATATAACGGGCATTTTTAACCCTTTGTTTAGCATGGCCTATGGTTGCGCCTTTCATTGGCCCTTTCATTGCGCCTGGGCCACAACCGGTACAAATATCTAGCTCACGTAGCCCTAGTTGATAACCCACTTCTTTGGTGTATTTGTACTCGTTATCTTTAATGCTGTGACCGCCCCAACACACCACAACATTAGGGTCTTTCATTGGTGAGATAGCCTGGGCGTTACGCAAGATATCAAACACCACATTGGTGATATGAGTCGCATTGGAGAAGTTAATGTGTTTGAGGTTGTCGTATTTGTTGCTGAGGTAAATCAAATCTCGAAGCACTGCAAATAAATGCTCCTGAATACCTGCGATAATTTCACCATCAACAAATGCTTGCTCAGGTGGATTTGTCAGCTCAATTTGCACGCCGCGCTCACGCTGCAACACTGCGATATCAAACGAGGCGTACTCACTGAACAGATCTTCTGAGCTATCGCTAATTAGCCCTGAGGCGAGTACGGCTAATGAGCAGTTACGATACAGTTGATAAAGCTCACTTTTTACGCCTTGCTGCAGGCGATTTACTTCAAGTTGCGACAGCTGATCTAAGCTACCACGGGGACTAATTTTAACAATCATAACAACTCCCTGTTGCGATATAGGGTTAGGTTAGTGAGATCAGTAGATAGGCCAACTAGAGATAGGATCGGGCATGACCTCAGCTAACGATATAGGCTAAAAAGTCAGGCAAATTCGAATACGTTTGCCTGACAGTTTTCAACCTAGCGGTACGAGTAAATAGTGTGAGGGTTTGTACGTTAAACACTTGTACGTTAAACATTTGTACGTTAAATCAAGGCTTAAAGGTCAATCACCACTCGGTCACGGCCATTGTTTTTCGCTTTGTAAAGCGCTGAATCTGCACGTTCAAATGCTTCTTCAACGGTTTCATTTTCCATTACTTGAGCCGCGCCGATAGAAAGCGTAACTGTAATACGCTGATTTTTAAACTTAAATGGGATATTTTTAATCTTCTCACGCACCCGGTTTAGCAGCTGCGAAATATGCTCTTCGTTGACATCAGGCAGCAAGAGTACGAACTCTTCACCACCATAGCGGGCGACGAACTCACTCTCACGCAATGAGTTTTTCAGCGCCATAGCAATGACTTGCAGAGTTTTATCGCCCGTGGTGTGACCAAAATTATCGTTTACAGACTTGAAGTGGTCGATGTCGGTAATCGCGATCCACAGCGGAGTTTTAAAGCGGATATGGTTACGATACTCTTGATCCATTCTATCTTCTAATGCTGTGCGGTTAGCAAGCTGAGTTAACGGGTCAAGTAGATTCAGTTTTTGATGCTCGAACAACTGCTCTTTGTAGCTATTGGCTTCTTGAGTGATGTTATTTAACTCTTTGCGCATCGACTCAATCGACTTTTTCAAAATCGCTTGCTCGCGCTGCTCAAGTGCTTCTTTACGCGATAGTGCATCTTTTAATGAGCTAAGTTGCGATGTGAGCTGCTGCTTAAGGTCGGTAACATCATCTACATCTACAATAATGCCGTCGGCATTACTCACCCTAAGGTTAATCTCTTTATTTAACTGCTGCTTTAATTGGTGGCTACGCTGGTTATTATTGTGCGAGCTGTTAACAACGTCACGTACCACAGTTAATGCATCATTTAGCGCATATAGGAAGTCTTGAGATGCAGACTTTTCGCGGGCGATATTATCAAGTAGCAGCCCTAAAATGGTTTGGTATGACTCAAGCAGCACATCAAGGGTAATTTCACCTTGCAGCACTTCTTTCATTACCAAAATTTGGTCGCGCTGGTCTTTTCTAAATTCAATTTCAGAAATCTTAACTGCGAGCTCACGTGCAAGTTGAATATGCTGCGGTAAAATTTCGTAGTCATCAGCGTTTGCTAGGGTGTCGCCAAGTATTTGTTCATAAAAGCCAATAATGGTTTCAACTTTTGGAATGTAATCCCAAACTGTGTGAAAAGGCTTGTTGAGATCTTGCTTAAAGTAATTAATCTCTTTTTTGACTTTGTCAGGCGTTGAGTTGATACGCTGGATCTGGCGAATGATTTTTGACAAACCAACACGGCTATCTTCGAGCTGAGTCATGGTTTGGCTATATTGGCTTTTTAGTAAGCGTTCAATATCAATTAGCTCGGGTAGGGCTTCTTCAAATAAATCAATATTCTGCAGGTTATGACGTAACTTAGCTAACTTGTTGTCTAGCTCTAGGTTTTGCCCCTTGCAAGCTAAACTTAAGTGACCGATAAACTGAATGAGCGTTTTAAACTTATCGTTACGATCATTGCTTATCTCATCTAACGCTGTCTTTGCGGCATTTAATTTCTGCTTTAGCAAAGATATTTGTGAAACAGCGATGTTGGAATCTTTCATTTATAGCCTTTTACTGCACTAATATTACGCTCAAATTAGAGCAATTGTACAAATCCGTTTGGAGCTAGAACTAAAGTTGTGTCTAGCACCATTATAGTGATGTTGTAAGGATAATGTACCTTGGATTAAGTATTTAGAACAAAAATCACCTTATTGAGACTCAATTAGTGATTCATTCCTCACTTTTAACTTTGGCCAATTCACTTTATCTAAATCATGGTTTGACTCAGCTCGAATAATGCCGCGACTTAGCGCCTGATTTAAATTTAGATAAAGAGGCGCTGCGAAAATTGCCGCAGGGGCAAAATTGAGTGTTTTAAGTGAAATATAGCTTTTGGGTAAGCCAATAGTACTAGCCGCGGCTAGTGCAAACTGTACTGCTTCAATTTGCAGTTGTGGTGATACATACACATCTGGATTATCCAATAGGGGCAAATGCACGTGCCCTAAGGCAATCATCTGATTGCTTTCTTGCTCTTGGAATCTTGGGATAGCTTGCTGCTCTTTTACTCGACTTAAGGCTTGTTCTATAGCTGTGAGAATTTGTTCTGGTAGATGACGAGAGTTAAAGTAACAGGCGATAACGCCAGGGCGAATAATGTATGCTGAAACCGGCAATAAATGCTCTAGCTGATCAACAAACTGTTGCGTCTTAGCATTTGATTCCGTGAGCCCTAAATTTAAATCATCGTTATTCAGAGCGCGCACATTTACCAGAGATAATGTTCGCTGGGCTTGCGAGTCACTGGCTGCTCCAAGCTTGTTGACTAGCCCTTGGTAACCTTTCACTTGTGTTATAGGATCACGCTGCTGCTCAGACTCTAGCTGAGTCAATTTACGCGCTACTGAGCGTTGGCGTTTTAGGGTGATAACAAAGGCTAAGAAAAACAGCACAGTGGTGATAAGCAAGCCGACAAGCCTAAGTTGATTACGCTTTTTATGTGCGGCTTGTTCATCAAGCTGATTTTTAATTAGTCCAAGTTCAAATTTAAGCTTCTGCACAGTGAGATCGCTGGTGCTATCTTTATTCTGTGCGACTGACTCCATTCTGTCATCTACCACAATCATTTGCTCAAAAACTGCAATTGCCTTATCAAGCTGACCAGTATTTTTGTAGGCTTTGGCTAGATACTCAAGTGCCTCTAAGGTTTCTTTATCCAGAGATTGCAGAGTCGCGAGTTTCAGTGCCTCTTGAGCGTGATTAATCGTAGCGCTCCACATGTTTTCATTTGCAGTGACTTTGGCAAACAGTAGCTCGTTGTGGACAAGGTAATGATTAAGCTTACGGGAGCGGAATACTTCATTGGCTTTTTGCAGGGACGTTAATGATGCTTGAATATCACCAATTTCAGCATAAGCTTCGCCAAGATTATGAAAGTTAATCCCAAGCGCTATTTCGTTATTGAGCTGTCTATTTACCTGCTCAGAGTTGAGGTAATAGTCGATCGCCTTATGCCACTCTTGCTTACCTTTGTATGTGATGGCGATGGCACTTAGGGCCTGAGCGACATAGCTTAATCTGTTTAAGCCTTGATAGGTGGCAACTGCATCATGGCCGTACTTTAAGGCATCGTCCCATTGCTCTAAGTCGCGATAAGTACGGGCGAGGCTGAGCTGGGTGCCAGCTTGCAATGCCTTGTATTGCAAGCGATTCGAGATACGAAACGCTTCGCTGTAATGCTGCAGGGATTTCGCTTTGTCATCATTGCGGCTGTAGTATTTCCCCAGCGCTGACTCAGCTAATGAGATGAAATACTCATTACGTAGTTGATATGCAATATCGCGAAAATGATTCAAGTGGGACAGCGCAGGCACTGGGCGGTAAATCAGGTGATTTAAACTACTCAATTGCTCATGGACTATGTAGCGAAACAAGGTTGCATGTGGGCTAGACTCTGAAGCAACTTTAGTGAGAGCTTCGTTAAATTCGCTAATGGCAGTTTTGTATTCCTGGTGACGTCTCGCCTTATACCTTGCCTGCAGCATAAGCACCATAGCTTGATCTAGGTTTGATTGCGCTAGTACGTCAAGTTGATTAAGTAGGGTTTGGGCTTGTTGGTATTTATTTTTACTCGCCACACTGGTTTCTAACGTTAACCTTGCGAGCGTCACTAGGTTTTGATGTAACTCAGGCGCTGACATGCCAGTAACAGCGGCGGCCTGCTGCAAGTCTTGCTTATTGTTAATGATGAGCGGGTATTGGGTTTTGTTGAGTAGCGTTTGATACAGCTGCTGAGGGTGTTCGCGAAATTGAATTTCCAACTGTTCAAGAGAGTTTGCGTTAACCATGTTGACCATCACGCTCAACATCAGCCCTATCAATAAAAAACAGATCCGCATTATGTGATTACTCTTCCTTGTTCGCTGTTAACTTTGCACTAGCACCACGCTGCCTTTTAACGAAATCTCAATCATCTAAGGCGAGAAATAAATTGTAACGGCAGATGGTAATTTGCTGTGAGAGTTTATTTTGCTTGATATACTGCCTCGCCAGTTAGCAATTTGAAAACATGCTTGAAACACGTTCGGGCGTAACTGTAAAAAGACTCTTACAAAAAACACAAAAATATCATACCAGAAGGAACAAAGAGTGAAACTAAACTCAACGGCTATTTTCGTTAGTTGTGCGCTAGCGACATCAACTTGGGCGCAATCTGCTTTAGCTCAAGTGGAATATCACATTGACTTGACCGAACCACAGCATCATAACGCCAAAGTAACCGTTGAGTTTCCTAAAGCCCAAAGTGATGAATTGGTCATAAACCTGCCTGTTTGGCGCACGGGACGTTACGACATTTTACCTGTAGCGGATGGCATTCGTAATTTTAAGGCTACAGACAGTCGCGGCAAACGATTACCTTGGGTACGCAGTGCCAGTGGTGAGTGGCGTGTTGAGTTAACTAAGCCAACTAAGGTGAGTGTTACTTATGATCTACATGCTAACGAGCTAGGTGACAGACTACGCCATATCGACGATTCTCATGCGTATCTAGACGCATCTGGCGTATTTATGTACAGCCCTGAGTTTAGAGACCAACAAGTGCTCGTTAATATGGATGTGCCAAAAGGTTGGCAAAGCCATTCAGGCATGGAAAACGGTCGTAAATCTCACTCATTTAAAGCAGACAACTATGATGTGCTGGTGGATTCACCGATTGAAACTGGTATTAATCAACATTTTAGCTTTGAAGCCGATGGCCGTGATTATGAAGTGGTGTTTTGGGGCGAGGGCAACTATGACACTGAGCAAGTGGTTAACGACTTAGCAAAAATTAGCGGTACAGCGAGCGCAATTTGGGACGACTACCCATTTGAGCGTTATGTATATATGGTGCATGCCACAAGCGGCGTACGCGGTGCTACCGAGCACTTAAACTCAACGATTATTCAATTACCTAGATTTATGTTCCGTGAACGAGCTGATTATCTAAGATTTATTAGCACAGCCTCTCATGAATTTATTCATACCTGGAATGTGAAAGCTTACCGCCCGCAAGGTATGGTGCCTTATGACTATCAGTCTGAGAACATGACATCGTTGATTTGGCTGTCTGAAGGCTCAACCAGCTACTTTCAAAATCAGTTGCTATTGCGCGCTGGGGTGATGACGCCAAAAGAATTCTTTGCTGATTTAGCTAAGCGTATCGATCGTAATATGCACACCCCAGGGCGCGATATTCAGTCGATTGCCGAGTCGAGTTTGGGGCAGTGGGTAAATACCTATGGTGATTATGCAATTAACCATAGTGTGAGCATCTACTCTGAAGGTTACTTTACCTCGATGGCGCTCGATTTAGACTTAATTGAAACCACCGAGCAGCAGGTGACGTACCGAGATGTACACCGCGCGCTTTATCGTGATTTTAAAATCCCTAAAGGCTTTACCGTTGCCGATGTGAAAAACATCTTGAAGGATATTTCAGGTAAAGATTATCAAGCTTGGTGGCAAGAATATGTCGATGCACCTAAAGCGCTAGATTTTGATACTTTGCTCGCGCAAGCCGGTTTAAAAGCTAACTACCCAAAAGACAAGCATACAATTGATGCAGGCATTACCTTATCTTCCAAACACGATGATTTAACGATTTCCCATGTGCGCCGTGACGGACCTGCGTGGCAAGCGGGTGTGATAGCCGGTGATGAAGTAGTGGCAATTAATGGATTAAAAGTGACGGCATCTGGCTTTAGTAAACGCTTAGAAGATTTTAAAGATGGGGATGAGGTTAAGCTGACCATTTTTAAAAATGATCGCCTAACCGATGTTGAGCTGACGTTACGTCAAGCACCAAAAGGCAAACTGGCTATCTCTGGTGTAGAAAACCCGAGTGATGTACAAAAGGCCACGCTTAAAGCTTGGCTTGGCATAGATTGGCCATTTGATGATCAAGGTAAGTTTGTCAAAAGTGATTCGGTCACTAAGTAACTTGACGTTATGACAAGGCTTGGTGGTTTAGGGATGAAACAAAAAACGCGGCATCAGCCGCGTTTTTCTGTTATTAAACTAAATTTTTTAATTCAAAGACTTATGCCAGTATGGGTAAACAAGTACTAGCGACATTTACCTGAATTACAACCGCCGCCAGAGCCACAGCCGCCGAATTTGCCACGTGCCATTGGGGCACTTTGCCAATCAGGTTCTGGGAAAATAGGCCAGGACACTTTCTTAATCGTTTTGCCTTTCATATCAATGTGGGCCTTGAACAGGTTTTCGCCATCGGTGCTAAATTCAAACATAAACTTCGCGTTCCAGCACAGGCCAGTTTGCCCACCAATACTTGGGCTAGCATTCAACATGGCAATAGATACAAATTGCACTCGTTGTTTACCGCAAGACTGCTCGGCATAGGCTTTGCTTAGCTCAGCCATTTGCCTTAATTGCCAGAAGAAAGCGGCAATCACCACCACGGCAACAATAATTAAAAAGTCACTCATCATTGACTTAATGCCTTAAATAAACCGCCAATTGCGGTAGAAAGTTGGTTGCTACGCTCAGGGCTGCGCAGTTCAGCCAGCAGCGGATTACGCAAGCTTGGAATTGCCACGATATCAGCAAATACCTGGTTGAAAAAGCCTTGTGGCTGCTTGGCTAACGCCTCTAGGTAAATTTTGCGGATCTGGTCATCTTTTAGTGCTAGCCAGTTTCGAGCTGCGATAGTGATCAGCAACTCTTGCCCGAGTTTATCCTGCTTATCTAGCTCTTTAATTGCCGTTTGAGACAGCTCAACGTTTGACGCTAGGGCGCGCAGATAAGTACTTTTATGATCGTTTGGCACTAAATTCAGGCTACGATAGATACGCTTAGCAAGCTCAGGCTCAATGTAAACATGCTCAAGGCACTGACAAACAGCGGCTTGCACCTCAACAGGCGCTAGGTCAAAGCATTGAATAAGCTGCTCGGTGTGGTCAAACTGCTTAGCGCGCACGCATACATCGGCAATGCCTTGAATACCCAGTTGTTGCCAGTTATCGAGTGATGTTTGCCCCGATAGATACTGTACAGCAAACTCATATTGGCTAGAGGCTTGTTGCCCAAGCTGTTGACGCACTAGCGCGTTAAATATCGCCAACTTTTCCTGACTTGGCTTAAAGGTGAAAGGGTGGTTACCAAGCTGCTCTTGCTGCTCGTCAGATAAAGGCTGCGTTGGGTCGCGGCCTAAGGCTTCGATAACCATTTTAATAAATTGAGTGCGCTGAGCTGGCGATAATAGTCCGCGCTCATCTAATGGCAGTTTTAAAAACCAAATGTACGGTGTTTGCGACTCTTGCCAAAATACGATGGCAAATTGAGCGTGACCTTGAATCGGGTACGGGTAAGGCGCTTGTAGCTCTTCAATTTGATGGAAAGCCATCATGTCGATGCTTTGTACCCTGCGGCCTAAATCATAAACTTGAAACTGGGTGTTGGCAGTGGCTAAAAACTCACTGAGGGTATTAATTTGCGTCATAGGGCACTAACTATATTGTATTCGGTTCATTGGTGTCGTTTATGGTTTGTTCTCTAAGCTTAAGCAGCCTATGCAATCAACGACTAATCTGTGGGTATTAATGGGGCTAGATGGTATCATATTCAACCTTTTTCAGGTGTTTTATTGAGTTTTTATGAGTCATCAGCAAGTGCAGCAACAATTAGTCGAACTTGAATCTTTATTGAAGAGTCAGCAACTGTGGTCAACGCAGGCTCCGAGTGCACAGGCTTTAGCCAGCTCAGCGCCGTTTGCCTGCGATACCCTTGCCCTTGAGCAGTGGCTGCAGTTCATTTTTATCCCTAAAATGACGGCGCTAATAGAAGCTGGTCTCCCGTTGCCATCAAACATGGCAATTGCTCCTATGGCTGAGCACGTGTGGGATGGCATCACAGAGCGAAAAGCGCTTATCCAATTTATCGCCCAGCTAGATGCACTAGTCGGCTCGCCTAAATAGAGAGCATGGTAGTAATAATGAATAAGCATGATTTCGATAATCAAAATGAAACTTTGACTGAAAAACCAGCCACATCTGACTCTGCAGACGTTGAAGTAGAGGCATTAGTAGCAGAGGCATTAGCAGAGCAACAAGCACCTGAGATTGAAGTGCTTTATGAAGATGAACACTTGGTTGCTATTCATAAACCCGCTGGTTTGTTGGTGCATCGCAGTTATCTTGCGCGAAAAGAGAAGTTTTTTGCCATGCAGCTTACCCGTGACAAAGTTGGCTGCCATGTGTTTCCAATTCATCGACTAGACAGACCAACATCAGGCGTTTTGCTATTTGCCAAATCAAGTGAAGTGGCAAACTTGATGTGCCAGCAATTTGAGCAGCACACCATTGAGAAATGCTATTTAGCCCTAGTGCGCGGCAATATTTTACAAGGTGATATTCTCGATTACGCCCTTAAATATGAAGCCGATGATATTGGTGACAAATATGCTGCCAAAGACAAAGCTGCTCAAGATGCGGTGACTGAATATCTGCCACTGGCTAATTGTGAAATTCCCTACAGCTCAGGGCGTTACCCAACCTCACGTTACGGTCTAGTCCGTTTGTTACCCCAAACGGGGCGCAAGCATCAACTGCGTCGTCATATGGCGCACCTGCGTCATCCGATTGTTGGTGATACGACTCATGGTGATGGCAAGCAAAACCGCTTTTTTAGGGAGCACACTGGTATAAACAGGCTGTGGCTGATTGCTAAAAGCTTAAGTTTCATCCACCCAATCACCCATACTCGTATGCACATTGAAACTGAGTTAGAGAATGAGTGGCTCACGGTATTTAACCTACTGGGTATGGATGACTGTTTAGATTCAGGCGCAGCAATGGACATCGCTGCGTTGTAGTTAAGATCTTGCGATACAGCTAAACACTTGCAACCTTTTCGATAGCTGCTTACATTAACAATAAGCAGTCGAAACAGTCGTCAGAAAA
This sequence comes from Shewanella sp. WXL01, assembly GCF_012263345.1. Taxonomy (NCBI): domain Bacteria; kingdom Pseudomonadati; phylum Pseudomonadota; class Gammaproteobacteria; order Alteromonadales; family Shewanellaceae; genus Shewanella; species Shewanella sp. WXL01. The sequence goes on from NZ_JAAIKQ010000002.1 coordinate 317,974, forward strand.
ATCGACAATCGTTAGACGATTGAAATACTTATGGAGAAGTAACCATGCAAACCGTCAATATCGTTTATGGCACTGTATACGGAGCCGCACAGTTCACAGCAGAAACAATCAATACCGCGATAGCTGATTTAGGTTACACCGCCAGGTTACTTCACCCAGTCGACTTAGCCAGCTTTACTCCACCGCAAGATGAGCTATTAATTATTGTGAGCTCCACTACCGGCCAAGGTGATGTACCCGACGATATCTTACCTTGGTTTAGCCAACTGCAATCGCAAGCTCCATACTCGCCAAAGTTACGCTTTAGCATCGTTGGCTTGGGCGATTCCAGTTATGAGAACTTTTGCGGCGCTGCGGATCAATTAGAAGAGCTATTTATTGAACTTGGCGCGCAAGCATTAACGGAAACACTGAAGATTGATGCGTGTGAAACCATGGAACCGGAACAAGAGGCAAGTCAATGGATCTCAGTGTGGCATGGCGCGGCTCAATCACTAGACGCGGCGTAAGTTTTATTCATCAACACTGGTTTAGATTCGCTCAGCGCTTAAGCCAGGCATTATTGATCCCTGTTGCTATTTTACCGGCTGCAGGGATTATGCTCGGCTTAACTGTTAACCCTCTGCCATTTATCCCCCAAGAGTTAAACGTAATTTTCTCGGCTGTCGGCCATTTAATCTTTTCAATGATGCCTTTGTTATTTGCAGTGTCGATAGCGATTGGGTTTTGTAAAGACCAAGGCATCGCGGCATTTTCTGCCGTTTTTGGCTTTGGCGTGTTTACCTCTACGATGGGCGCGTTAACAGAGCTATATGATTTACCTTCAATTCAGATTTGGGGTATCGATACCATAGATACCGGGATTGCCGGAGGTATGCTAATTGGCGCCTCGACTTGTTTAGCGGTTAGTCTGAGTCATCGTGTCACGTCCTTGGGGATCTTTTCGTTTTTTGAAGGGCGGCGTAGTGCGCCTTTAATTAATATTCCTATCTCTATGTTGCTCGGGTTCGTCGCCGCGAATCTGTGGCCGCCGATGTTCGAATTAATTCAACAACTATCAAACTGGGCTGTGTATCAAGACCCTGCTTTTGCATTTGGGTTGTATGGCACCACAGAGCGACTATTAATCCCGCTTGGATTACATCATATATGGAATGCGCCATTTTATTTCGAAGTGGGGCAGTATATGAGCGAAGACAATCTAGTACGCGGCGAAATTGGGCGGTATTTAGCGGGTGACCCATCTGCCGGCAACCTAGCCGGTGGCTATCTAATAAAAATGTGGGGCTTACCTGCAGCAGGGTTTGCCATATGGAAATGTGCTGATTCCAGCGAGAAAAACCGCGTTGCAGGTATTATGTTATCGGCCGCAACAGCTTGCTGGCTAACAGGTGTCACTGAACCACTCGAATTTGCCTTTATGTTTGTCGCGCCGCTGCTGTTTTTTGTACATGCGCTACTGACAGGTCTTGCTTATAGCCTGTGTATCTGGCTTAACATTAACCACAGTATTGTGTTCTCACACGGTCTAGTAGATTTTACTTTGCTGTTTTCGCAATCATCAAACACCAGTTGGTTTTGGGTGCTTGGCCCGATGACAGCGCTGCTCTATTACAGTCTGTTTAGAGTGTCTATTTTGGCCTTTAACTTGAAAACGCCAGGCAGGGTGGCGGTAAGCTCAAATGCACAGCAAAAAGAAAGCTTAATTGCCATGATAGGGGCATTAGGCGGCAAAGATAATATTACCGAGCTTAGTGCATGTTTAACCCGCTTGCGAATTAGCGTTAAACAAGCGGATATTATTGATAAAACCCGTTTAATGGCACTGGGAGCAAAAGGCGTTGTAGTGGTCGGCCAAGGCGTTCAGGTGGTTTACGGCACCAAGGCTGAGACTATTCGTAAATTATTGCAACGGTATATGGAGTCGCGCCGTTAAATCAGATAATAGGGCTGGCAAGGTTTTTTATTTGTTGGTCTGGATTGCATAATCTTCAGTATTTATGCGCTTTTTTATTAATAACTCATTGCTGCAGTAAAACCTGCTCATATATCTTCTGAAATCGCTATTTGTATCGCTATCTTGTTCATCACAATGTCACACTGCTGGTAAGTAATATTTAGCGGAGCCAATATATGCCTTCATCACCTAGTGAACTTTCGCTATCGAAAGCGAGCAATACATCACAACAAACTTCATCCGAGCCAAAGAAATTTGATAAACCAAAGAAACCTGAGAAGCCAGAGTTGCAAAGTTTAAGTGTTAACCGCAAAGTGTTAATTACAGACTGCGCCGATGCGCAGGGGTTGATAGCAAAAATCACTGGTGTGTGTTTTCAGCATCAACTCAATATCATAAAAAATAAAGAGTTTGTTGACCGCGATAATAACCGCTTTTATATGCGCACTGAGCTTGAAGGTGAGTTCACTGATCAACTGTTTCTTGATGATCTAGCCAAAGTACTGCCCAAGCAAAATCACGTAAAGCTGGTCGAAGCGGGTAAAAAGCGCATTGTGATCATGGTGACCAAGGAAGCCCATTGTTTAGGCGATATTTTAATGAAGGCTTACTATGGTGGGCTTGATGTAGAGATTGCTGCTGTAGTGGGCAATTACCCTGAACTTGGTAAATTGGTCGAGAAGTTTTCAATTCCATATCATTATGTTGATCATCTCGGTGTGACCCGCGAGCAACATGAGCAGGCTATGTTAGACGTTATCTTGCCCTACCAGGCTGATTATTTGGTGCTGGCTAAGTTTATGCGCGTACTGACGCCAAATTTTGTTAGTCATTTTACCCATCGAATTATCAATATCCATCACTCATTTTTACCGGCATTTATTGGCGCATCGCCATACAAACAGGCATGGGAGCGTGGAGTGAAAATCATCGGCGCGACAGCGCACTTTGTTAATGATAATCTCGATGAAGGGCCGATCATTAAACAAGATGTCATCAATGTTGATCATAGTTATAGCGCTCAGGAGTTAGCTCACCACGGGCGCGATGTTGAAAAGAGCGTATTGAGCAAGGCGCTGCAGTTGGTGTTAAGTGAGAAAGTTGTGGTTTATGGCAACAAAACGGTCGTGTTCTAAGGCCTTTCCCGAATAGAGAGCTCGAATAAAGAGTTCGATAAAGAGTTCAAATATTGGGTTCGGTAGTGGTTTAGTAGCACATAGCGCGATTACACAAATAACAATAAAAACAATAGTAAGGACAAACTCGATATGTATGCAGTGATTTTTAAAGCCAAAGTGGGCGAGCAAGATGAGCAATACCCTGAAATGGTCGCAAGAATGCGAGAGCTAGCATTCGAGAAATATCACTGTGTCGATTTTATTGCGGTCACCGAGGGTGATATGGAAGTGGCTATTTCGTACTGGAACAGCGAAAAAGACATTGAGCGATGGCACCGAGATGTCGAACATGCTAAGGCGCAAATGTTCGGTAAACAAAAGTGGTATCAGGAATACCAAGTAGAGGTCGTTGAGATAAAAAGAAAATACGGCAGTAACTATTAGTCAGTACGTCTTAGCTAGTACATCTTAGCGCTAGCACTCTTAAACAAGCACGAGTGACCTAACGCTAAAAATTACCGCCGTTATTGTTAACTAAATTACAAGCTCTAGTTTAGTTATATGCGCCACTTGAGTAGTGCAGTTCATAGCTGTGGCTGTAAATCTCAAGGATATTACCAAACGGATCTTCCATATAGATCATGCGGTAAGGTTTTTCACCTGGATAGTAGTATCGTGGTGCTTTCATACGCTTTTTACCGCCAGCTGCAACAATTTTCTCAGCCAGTTCTTCAACATTCGGGTCTTGAACGCAGAAGTGGAATACGCCAGTTTTCCAGTATTCAAAGTTGTTTTCTGGGTTTTCCTGGTTGACGAATTGGAACAACTCAACACCGATGCGGTCACCTGTTGACAGGTGAGCAATTCTAAATGAACCCCAACCCGCGCCGAATACGTCAGTACACATTTCGCCAATTGCGCTGTCATCTTCAACAATTTCAGTAGGCTCCATGATCAGGTACCAACCTAGAACCTCTGTATAGAATTTAACCGCGGCCTCTAAGTCTGGTACTGAAATACCGATGTGAGAAAAGCTGCGTGGGTAAGTATTAGCCATTTGATACTCCTAATTTATGTCGCAATCAATTTGATGAGCTCAGTTTAGGTAAATGCTGTAAGAAATTAAAATTATCATTTATGATTAAATTGATAATTATTTTTTATTTACTTTTGCATTATCGTGTCAGCGTAGGAGACTAATACGCATGTTGAGTCCAAATTGTTTAAAAACCTTTATTACCCTAGTTGATGTTGGTCACTTTGGACAAACAGCAGAGAGGCTTTTTATGACCCAGCCAGGCGTTACTCAGCACGTGAAAAAACTAGAGCAAGAGCTAAAGCGGCCACTTTTAAATCGTTTAGGTAAAGGTTTTGAAGTGACAAGGGAAGGGCAGGCGCTATATCAATATGCAAAACGCTTGTTTGCAGAGCATAGCGAGTTTATTGCAACATTGGATAAAGATGATGCAACGCAAGGTGAATGCCGCATAGCAAGTTCAGGTTCAATGGCAATGCAGTTGTACTCAAAGTTAATTGAGCACCAAACCAATCACCCCAATTTGACCATAATGCTCGAAGCTGCGCCCAACAAAAGCATCATTAATCATGTGATTGACGGTGATATTGAGCTTGGCTTAATTACCCAGCAAATATCTCATCCGCTGTTGAATGTGGTGCAATTAGGTGAGCAACGATTATGCGTTGTTATTCCTAAAGATGAGCCGCACCGCATGTGGGATTTTGATGCCTTGCTTGAGCTTGGCATGATTAACCATCCAGATGGGCAGCACTACTGGTTAAGTTTTGTTAGGCATTATTTTGCCAAAGCTATGCCGCTTGCTCATGAGGTAAATGTGCGTGGGTTTGTTAATCAACTCAACCAGATATTACTGCCCGTGTCTCAAGGCTTAGGTTTTGCTGTGCTACCTGAGTTCGCAGTAAAGCACTCACCTTACTATGACAAGGTTACCATTGCTGATTTTGACCAGTTTAACTCAGTTAATGTTACCGAGCCTTTGTTGATGATTAGCAATAACCAAAGGCAGCTGCCGAGCCGTTATAAAGCTGTAATTGACATCATTCGTGCCAACATCTGAAGAAGATTCATTTAGCGGCAAATTTATCAGTGATTAAGAATTTGATTTAGCGCCTGATTAATATCTGAATATTCAAAATGATAACCACTCGCCAAAGCATGGTTTGGCACCACATATTGTCCCTGAGTGAGTAAATCTGACATTTCCCCCATAGCTAGACGCAGTGCAAGAGCTGGGGTTGGAATGAGGGCTGGACGATGCAGTGCTTTGCCAAGAGCTGTGGCAAAGTCTTTTTGACTAATCGGGTTTGGAGATACAGCATTAAATACCCCCTGAGTTTGACTGTTCTCAAGTAAAAACTTTAGCAGCCCAATAAGATCGTCAATATGAATCCAACTAAAGCCTTGTTTGCCATCTCCAATGGGGCCGCCAAGACCGAGCTTAAATGGCAACAACATTTTCTCTAGCGCGCCACCATCGGCGCCAAGTACCAGACCAATGCGGGTGATGCATACTCGTGTTTGCTCAGATTGTGCTTCAAGTGCTAGGCGCTCCCACTCTTTACACACATGGTGGCTAAATTCTTCATGAACTGGGCTATCTTCAGTGACTTGTGTCATACCTTGCCGGCCGTAAAAGCCTATCGCTGACGCGCTAATAAAGGTGTGGGGTGGTTGACTACTTTGATTGACTAGCTGGGTCAGCGCTGAGGTGATGTTCCAACGGCTGTCGCAAATGACCTGTTTCTGTTTGTCGCTCCAGCGTTTGCCAACGATTGGCTCGCCAGCAAGATTGATAACTGCGTCAATATGGTTCAGATCGTTTAGCTCAATTAATGACTCGACATACTCGTGTTGAGTGCCAAGTGTGGTGGCTGCGCGTCTTGCATCACGAGTGAGGATGACAAGTTGATGGCCAATGAGTGCAGATACAAGTTCTTTGCCAACAAAACCGGTGGCACCAGTAATTAATATCTTCATCAAACTGATACCTCCGCGTTGATGTAAATGAAGTGCGCTATGTAAGTTATTTGTTTAGCTTAGTTCGTACGCAAAAATATACGAAGTCAGCTAACTGTGAGATCAGTCGTTGTGCTTATGGTAGCAGAGCTCCATTGACACCGAGTCGGCAAATCTCAGGGCATGTGGCTTATCAATTTCGACACTGGCGTACTCAACCCAATTGTGCTCACTGGCAATCGCAAGCACTTGACTGGTTAGGTTTTCTAGCAGTGAAAAGCGGTTATTTTCAATTAGCGCAATAACCTTTTTGGTAATGGTACGATAGTTAAGTGCTTCGTTAATATCTTCGCTTTGACGCGCTTGCTCAGCACAGTAATGGATCACGACATTGACTATCACATCTTGCTGGTTGTCGATTTCTTCTTGTTTGATGCCGATATAGGTACGTAGGCGAAGGTTTTTTATGCGGATAATTGCTGTATTTGGGTTGAGCATAGATATTGGTCCTAGTAACTTGTTTTAAAAATATTTATTGTCGGTATCATTAGCAAAGACTGACGCACAGAGCTTTAGTTAAGACAGTAAAGCATTTTCAGTTGCTTTGCACTTTTGCGTTAACTCAAATCAACTAACACCGAAAAGATTCAGGTGTTAGAACTTCAAGCAAATGAAAACAACCAGCACCAACAACTAAGGGTTTATATATGAAGGGACTACAGGATTCATCCATGGCAATAAGAAGCTTTATTGTGATGGCCTGTCTTATCGTGATTATGGCGGGGGTAAAGGCGGCAAGCCCGATTGTAGTACCGTTTGTACTGTCGGCATTTCTTGCGATGATTTGTAACCCAGCTATCGTCACCATGACCCGCTATAAAATCCCTAAAGGTGTGGCGGTGCTCATTTTGATGTTGTTCATCGTGCTTATAGGTTTATGGTTGGCAAGCCTAATTGGATCATCTATCAATGAATTTTCTAAGCAAGTGCCTGTTTATCGCACGCAATTAATCGATCAGTTTTCATGGATATTAGAAAAGCTCAAAAGCTTTAATATTCATATTTCAAAAGACAAGGTACTTGATTACTTTGACCCAAGTGTCGCCTTGAGTATGACTACCAATATGCTCTCAGGCGTAGGCAATGTGATGGCTAACTTGTTCTTAATCATACTGACAATTGTGTTCATGCTATTTGAAGCGCAAACCTTACCGAAGAAGTTTCATTTAGCGCTGGATGACCCTGATATGCGCTTAAAGCAAATCGACAAATTTCTGCAGTCGGTGAATCAGTACATGATGATTAAAACCCTGGTGAGTCTAGCAACCGGTGCCGTGGTGGGTATTGGTTTAACTATCATTGGGGTTGATTATGCACTGCTATGGGCGGTGATTGCTTTTCTGTTTAACTACATCCCCAATATTGGCTCTATTATCGCGGCGGTTCCTGCTGTGCTACTGGCGTTTATTCAAATGGGGCCGGGAGCTGCGGGTATTACCGCGGCCTTGTATCTAGGTACTAACACGGTGATGGGTAATGTGGTTGAACCTAAGTACATGGGTAAAGGCCTTGGTTTATCGACTCTTGTTGTGTTCTTGTCATTAATTTTTTGGGGCTGGATGCTAGGCTCGGTTGGTATGTTGCTGTCGGTGCCATTGACTATGATTGTTAAAATTGGCTTGGAGTCGAGTCAGTCTGGTAATTGGCTGTCTATCTTACTCTCTGATGCCAGCGAGCTTGATGCGGAATCTGTCGAAAATACTGCCAATGTTGACAGTGCATCAGAGGCGCAGCCAAAGCTGATTGATAGTGCTGGCCAGCAGAAGCAAGAAAATAGTCAAGATAGCTAAGCTTAGCGCAAATAACCGCGTTAACTGGATTACAGCTTATAGCAAGGCAAGAACTTTTAGGTTCTTGCCTTTTAATTAAGTGCTAGTAGAGCAAGAAGTTAAAGCTAGCAGTTAAATTTATAATTTATAAAAAGTCAGGCAAAGAGATATGAAAGGTTTGTTGGCTGCAATTAGCCAAGCAAAAATCACAGACAACGCCGAGCGCTTATTTCATGGGCGTGGTGGGTTGTTTTCAGGTGAAGAGCATTTGCTAGCGGATTGGTTTAAGCCAGTGTTGCTCATTACCAGTTTTAAAGAGCTCGATGAAGCAGCTAAGCAGCAACTGCTTGATGCCGTAGCAGAGCAGTGGAAGTTAAGTCATGATGACGTAGCGCTTAATTTGGTGTTTCAGTATCGCGCAGGAGGACAAACTATCACTGAAGTTATTTGCGGTGAAGTGCCCGAGCCTCATGTGATTACAGAGAATGGGGCTCAATTCGAAGTGCATTTACTTCGCGGGCAAAACCACGGTTTGTTTTTGGATATGGTCAATGGCCGAAAGTGGGTTAAGCAGCATAGCCAAGGTGCCAACGTACTTAATTTATTCTCCTATACCTGTGGTTTTAGCGTGATGGCGCTTCAAGGCGGGGCGAAGCAAGTGGTGAATATGGACATGAGTAAAGGTGCTTTATCGATTGGTAAACGTAACCATTTACTAAATGGGCTTGATGCCAATGCACGCTTTTTTGGTCATGATATCTTTAAGTCATGGGGTAAGCTCACCAAGCTTGGTCCTTACGATTTGATTATTGCTGATCCGCCAAGTAATCAAAAGGGCAGCTTTGTGGCAACTAAAGACTATCAAAGGTTGTTAAAGCGTTTACCTAGTTTGTTAGCGCCAAATGGAGAAGTCCTGCTGTGTCTTAACGCGCCTGAGTTAAGCTGTGATTTTTTGATGCAACAGGTAGAGCAAACTGCGCCTGAGTTAAGATTTAAAGAGCGCTTAAGTAACGCTGAAATTTTTAAGGACATCGATGAGCAAAAGTCACTTAAAGTTCTGAGGTATAAGCTTTAATTGTTTTAGTCATCGGGGGAATGTTTCAATTGTAAATGCTGGTTATAAGGATCATCTTGTAACCGGCTATGACAACCAATCTCCTTTCAAAATCAACATGATATACAGTAAATCCTTCTAAGCAGCCGCCTTTTAATTATTTTTGCTGAATTTCACATTTTTACAACAAAAGTTGTGTTTCCTACCTTATACTGAACATTAGCATGCGTTAATTTTTAAGGGTAAATAGTTCACTTTACCTTATCTTAATCGGTGTATGTGAATGATTTGATTGATATAGGCGGTAAAACAAACGATTGTATGATCTAGATCAAGTTAAGTCAGCTTTACCAATTTGTGAGTATTTAGATCACATTTTGATTGGCGATAAAATTTGCTCGATTCAAATGATAACAGTGAAAACAGCAATTTAATCATTAAAAAAATCGCTCTTGGAGGGTCCATGAGTACCGAAAAAGAAAATGAGAAAAAGCTCGAGTTTCGAATTTTTATCTTCTTAACCGTGTTTTTAGCTCCGATTTTATCAGCCTTACTTGTAAGCGCTTTGGGATTTAGCATTTGGTTTAGTCAAATTCTGACTGGCCCACCAGGTGCGGGATAATCCAACAACAATAACAACGAACAAAACTATTGGATGTAATTTGATGAGCAATGAACTTCACGTAACCAGCCTTATTGTGCAAGTACAACCAGACATGATGGCTGAAGTTAGACAGCAAATTATGGCTATCGAGAATGCTGAGTTATCAGCAAATAACGAAGTCAAATTAGTCGTTGTTGTCGAGGGACCAAGCCAAAAGTCGCTAATGGATGATATCTCAACAATTAATGCGATTCCTGGCGTGTTGTCGGCCACCATGGTTTATCACCAAAGTGAAGCACTTGAAGAGGGTGAGTTATGAAAATGAATAGACGCGACTTTATGAAAGCCAACGCAGCGATGGCGGCGGCGAGTGTTGCGGGGCTGGCATTGCCAGCGCAAGCCAGCAATTTAATCACAAGCTCAGAGCAAACTAAGCTTGAATGGAACAAAGCGCCATGCCGTTTTTGTGGTACAGGCTGTTCAGTTATTGTCGCAACTCGTGACGGTAAGGTTGTCGCGACGCACGGCGATGCAAAGAGTGAAGTAAACAAGGGCCTTAACTGTATTAAAGGCTACTTCCTATCAAAGATTATGTACGGCCGTGACCGTATCCAAACCCCAATGCTGCGTATGACAAATGGAAAGTACGACAAGCATGGTGAATTTACCCCAATCAGCTGGGATCAAGCGTTTGATACCATGGCTGAGAAGTGGAAAGCCACTATTAAGAAAAAAGGCCCAACAGCGATTGGTATGTTCGGTTCTGGTCAGTGGACTGTATGGGAAGGTTATGCAGCTTCTAAATTAATGAAAGCAGGTTTTGGTTCAAACAACATTGACCCTAATGCGCGTCACTGTATGGCATCAGCTGTGGGTGGCTTTATGCGTACCTTTGGTATTGATGAACCAATGGGCTGTTACGATGACATGGAAGCTGCCGATGCGTTCGTGCTTTGGGGCTCAAACATGGCGGAGATGCATCCAATCTTATGGACACGCGTGACTGACCGTCGTTTGTCAGCGCCTCATGTTAAAGTTGCGGTACTTTCGACCTTTGAGCATCGTTCATTCGACCTTGCTGACATTCCAATGGTGTTCACACCGCAAACCGACCTCGCCATCCTTAACTTCATTGCCAACTACATTATTCAAAATGACAAAGTGAACAAAGACTTTGTTGGCAAGCACGTTAATTTCCGTAAAGGTCAAACTGACATTGGTTACGGGTTGCGCCCAACTCACCCACTAGAAAAGAAAGCCAAAAACGTGGCTACAGCAGGTAGTTCAACACCAATTGATTTTGAGCAGTTTAAGAAGTTTGTTGCCGATTATGATGTTGAGTCAGTGAGCAAACTGTCAGGTGTTCCTGAAGATAAGCTAATTGCACTTGCAGAGCTTTATGCTGATCCAAATCGTAAGGTAACTTCATTCTGGACTATGGGCTTTAACCAGCACACTCGCGGTGTTTGGTGTAACAACCTGATTTATAACATTCACTTGTTAACCGGTAAGATTTCTACTCCTGGTAACAGTCCATTCTCGTTAACTGGTCAGCCGTCAGCTTGTGGTACTGCACGTGAAGTAGGTACTTTCTCGCACCGTCTACCGGCCGATATGGTGGTTGCTAATCCTAAGCACCGTGCGAAAGCAGAGAAAATCTGGAAAATTCCAGCCGGTATTATTCCACCAAAACCTGGTTATCATGCTGTTGAGCAAAACCGTCGCTTAAAAGACGGTGATTTGAACTGTTATTGGGTTCAAGTGAACAACAATATGCAAGCTGCGCCTAACATGAATGAAGAAGGTTTACCGGGCTACCGTAACCCTGAAAACTTCATTGTGGTATCCGATGCTTACCCAACGGTTACGACTCAGGCGGCTGATTTGATTTTACCTGCTGCAATGTGGGTTGAGAAAGAAGGTGCATATGGTAACGCTGAGCGCCGTACTCAATTCTGGCATCAGCTAGTTAAAGCGCCAGGTGAATCTCGCTCAGATCTTTGGCAGCTAATGGAGTTCTCTAAGCGTTTCACCACAGATGAAGTTTGGCCGAAAGAGGTGTTGGCCGCTAACCCTCAATATAAAGGCAAAACCTTATTTGAGGTGCTGTATGAGAACGGCCAGGTTAACCAATTCCCGCTTTCTGATGCAGATCCTAAGTATCTTAATGATGAAAGTAACGACTATGGTTTTTACGTGCAGAAAGGTTTGTTTGAAGAATATGCAACCTTTGGTCGTGGTAAGGCTCACGATTTAGCACCATTTGATGTTTACCATAAAGAGCACGGTCTACGTTGGCCAGTTGTTGACGGTCAAGAAACTCGTTGGCGCTTCCGTGAGGGGGCTGACCCTTATGTAGGTAAAGGTAAAGGCTTTGAGTTCTACGGTAAGCCTGATGGACGTGCAGTTATCTTTGCATTGCCATATGAGCCAGCGGCAGAAGAGCCAGACAATGAGTACGATTTATGGCTATCAACCGGACGTGTACTTGAGCATTGGCACTCAGGTTCAATGACTCAGCGAGTACCTGAACTATATCGCGCCTTCCCTGATGCTGTGTGCTTTATGCATCCAGATGACGCTAAAAAGCGTGGCCTACGCAGAGGTGATGAAGTTCGCGTAGTATCTCGCCGCGGTGAAATCAACACCCGTATTGAAACCCGTGGTCGTAATAAGCCGCCAAAAGGTTTGGTATTTGTACCTTGGTTTGATGCGAGTCAGTTAATTAACAAGGTGACCTTGGATGCAACGGATCCATTGTCGAAAGAGACTGACTTCAAGAAGTGTGCGATTAAAGTGCTGAAAGCCTAAGGAGAGATATCATGAAACTAGCTAAATATTTATCTGTTATCGCTCTTGCAGGCTTGTCGCTAACGGTTGTGGCGCAAAGCGTACCGGACGAAAAAGTGGCGACACTGCGTCAAGTCGCGCTAGATAAAGAAGTCACACCGCCAGCGATGCAAAAGGTAATTAATACCGATGAGAAACAAGTGCGTAATTACCCGATGCAGCCACCAGTGATCCCGCACAAGATCGATGGCTACCAGATTGACCTAAAAGTGAATAAGTGTATGCAGTGTCATGCGCGAACCAGCACAGGTCACTCACAAGCGCCTATGGTCAGTGTGACCCACTATATGGATCGCGATAATAATTTCCTCGCGACGTTATCACCGCGCCGTTACTATTGTACCCAGTGTCACGTACCTCAGTTAGATGCTAAGTTGTTGGTTGAAAATGACTTTGTAGATGTACATGAGCTAATGAAGCAAAAGCAGTAGGAGTCACTATGATTTCGAATTTAATTGCTAAGATAAAGCTGATTTGGAGCGTACTAAACCGTCCAAGTGTGCACTACAGTTTAGGTTTTTTGACTTTAGGTGGTTTTGTGGCAGGTATTATCTTCTGGGGTGGTTTTAACACCGCCTTAGAAGTGACTAACGAGGAGCAATTTTGTATCGGCTGTCATGAAATGGAAAACAACGTTTATGAAGAACTCAAAACGACTATCCATTTTACTAACCGAAGCGGTGTGCGCGCGACATGTCCTGATTGTCACGTGCCACATAACTGGACAGATAAAATCGCTCGAAAAATGAAGGCTTCTAAAGAAGTTTGGGGCAAAATTTTCGGTACGATTAACACTCGTGAAAAGTTTGAAGCCAAACGCCGTGAGTTAGCCGAACATGAGTGGGAAAGGTTAAAAGCCAATGACTCGCTTGAATGTCGCAACTGTCATAACTTCGACTATATGGACTTTACTCGCCAGTCTAAGCGCGCAGCTGCTATGCACTCAACTTCGCTAGCAAGCGGTGAGAAAACCTGTATCGATTGTCATAAAGGTATTGCCCACCAATTACCTGACATGGCAGGTGTAGAAGGTTTCTAACCAAACGCCAGTTACTACCGGTACTTGTTAAATATACGATGAAGCCTGCTGATGCAGGCTTCTTTTTTGTTCGGGCGCGTCACCCTTTAGCTTAACTATTCTAATTCCTGTATCGGTCTAAGGCTGCAACCTACGCCAAATTTACCTACCAAATGAACGTTATTTGCTATAAATGATTTGTATTTTCTTGCGAAATTAACCCAAAAAAGGCTGCCATCTCATTGTTTTATCAACTAAGATAAATTTAATAATAAGTATCCAAGGACGTGAGTTTGCTGCTGAGTGCGCACAAAAAGAAAGTAGTTTTTGCTTTGTTGGAGTATATAACTAAAAAATACTCTCAAGGTGGCGTTTTTTGCTGTGCGTTGATGCTATGCGTATTGCAGTGTTTTGTTTCAATTGCCGCACAAGCAGCGAGTGAAAAAGCAGACTTCTGGATTGATAATGAATTTACCCCTTCTACGCTTACAAAAGCAGAGCAGCGCCAAGAGCTAGCTTGGTTTACCGAGCAGGCAAAGCCGTACCAGGGTATGACTATTCGCGTTGTGTCTGAGAAAATCAATACCCATCAATACGAATCGAGTGTGCTCGCAAAAGCCTTTTATGAATTGACAGGCATTCATGTTATTCACGAGCTAACGGGTGAAGATGATGTCATTAAGAAGTTGTCCGCGCAGATAATTACTAACGAGAATTTGTATGACGCCTACATTAATGACAGTGATTTAATTGGTACTCATTTTCGTAATCAGGCGGTAACTCCTATTTCGCAAATTATGAGTGAGCACGGTAAGCAAGCAACGCTGCCAACACTCGACCTTGATGATTTTATCGGTATTAAGTTTACGACAGGGCCTGATGGCGTACTTTATCAGCTGCCGGACCAACAATTTGCCAACCTATACTGGTATCGCAGTGATTGGTTTGAACGAGCAGATTTTCAGTCGCGTTTTCAACAGTTGTATGGCTATCCTCTGGGGGTGCCGCAAAATTGGCAAGCGTATGAGGATATTGCCGAGTTTTTCAGTGACAAGGTTCGCACGATAGATGGCCAGAGAGTATATGGCCATATGGATTACGGCAAAACAGATCCGTCCCTTGGTTGGCGTATGTCAGATGCCTGGCTATCGATGGCTGGGGTAGGTGATAAAGGTTTACCAAACGGGTTGCCTGTCGATGAATGGGGGATACGCGTAGAAGATTGCAGGCCTGTGGGGGCATCGGTTGAGCGTGGCGGCGCAATTAACTCGCCAGCGGCCATTTACGCCATTGATAAGTATGTTGATTGGCTAACACGATTTGCACCGCCAGAAGCAAAACAACTGACATTTTCACAAGCTGGAGATTGGCCTGCAAAAGGAGTAATTGCTCAGCAAATCTTTTGGTACACCGCCTTTGTTGACGACCTACTGCAACCAGGGCTACCAATTGTTAATGCTGATGGCACACCGAAATGGCGGGTAGCACCTTCGCCACTTGGACGTTACTGGCAGAGGGGAATGAAGTCAGGTTATCAAGATGCCGGAGCATGGACATTTTTAAGTAGTACCCCAAAGCAGCGTCAGGTTGCCGCTTGGCTCTATGCCCAGTTTGTGGTTTCAAAAACCGTCTCACTTAAGAAAACCTTAGTGGGCTACACCCCAATTCGTTTGTCAGATATTGAGTCCGATGCTATGACACAGCGAGCACCATACCTTGGAGGGTTAGTTGAGTTTTATCGTAGCCAGGCGCGTAATGTGTGGACGCCAACCGGCACCAATGTGCCTGACTACCCTGGAATGGCGAGTATGTGGTGGCAAAACATCAGCAGCATAATTGAGGGTGAGTATTCTGTAAAACAGGGAATGGATAAGTTTGCTCAGCAATTGGACGCTCATTTATTGATGCTTGAGCAAAAAGCCAAGCAAGATAGCGGTGCCTTGTGTGCGCCGATACTAAACCCAAAACAAGATCCTTCACATTGGCTCGCTCAGCCTGGCTCACCGAAGGCTGAAATTAAATCAAAATCTAAAGGCAAAACCTTACCTTATGAGGAGGCGATTCGTGTTTGGCAATAAATCGCTTCATCAACTTGTTTTCATCGCTTTATTGACCTTAATTATGGGGAAATCAAGCATTGCAGACACCAGTAAACCTCTCACCGTGGTGACTTTTCAGCAAGCGCCTTTCGCCGTAGAGGGTGATATAAAAGACTCAGGACTCATTGTTGAAGTATTAGACGAGTTATTTCGCCGCGCTGGTATTGAATACCATATGGTGTTTTATCCGCTTAAGCGCGGCATGGCGATGAGTGAGAACCTAGACAATCACTGTGTGTTACCCATTGAACGCAGTCAGGATAGAGAAACCAATTACCGTTGGGTTGGCCCGGTGCTTATTTCTCGCTACGGACTGTTTAGTTCTGATAGTACATCGAAACCCTTGATCACCCTCGATGATGCCAGTAGATATTCTATTGGTAGCTTTTTAGGTAGTGGTGTGGGGGAGTACCTTGAAGGTATGGGGTATAACGTTGAATTCACCAGTAATGCATCATTAAACCTGAAAAAGGTGCAGCGCAATCGTATCGATTTATGGGCGTCTGAGCTTGTTAGTGCCAATTGGATCATGCAACAAAATAAAGTCGACTTAGGTGAGCCTGAGCTAGTCTTTTTTACTTCACTGCGAGCCATGGCATGTAACAAAAACCTTGATAACAGTCGGTATAACGCTATGCAGTCATCATTAGAAGATATGTATAAAGATGGCTTTATGCATAGAGTCGCCACCAAGTACGGTGCTCGTTTGCTTACGGCGCAATACGGAGTAGGTGCTTCCTTCTAATCGCCACACTAAATTAGCGGTTTAACACTTTGCTAACAAACGATATGATGCATGCACAATATTCAAGGTGTATGCATTATGGCAAACAAAATAATAACCATAACTAAATTTGCTCTCTCATCGGTAATTGGACTAGCCCTGCTTGTCATCGTTGCTTTACTCGCCGCGCTTTATCTAAGTTTGCCCAAACTGTCTGACTCCATTAGCGCTGAATCTGTCGCCAACAAGGTAACCATTAATCGAGACAATATCGGTACAGCCATTATTTCTGCTATATCGCGAGCAGATGCAGCGTATGGTTTGGGTTATGCCCATGGTCAAGATAGGTTTTTCCAAATGGATTTACTACGCCGTAATGCTGCTGGTGAGCTGTCACAGATCTTTGGTGATAAAGCACTAAAACTGGACAAGAAGCGCCGCTTTCATCAATTTCGCAAACGTGCCCAGGCCATTGTTGAATCCTTACCGGTAGAAGATAAGACGTTATTAGATAGTTATAGCAAGGGGGTTAATGCGGCGCTTGCTAAGCACAGTGTACATTCATTCGAGTATTTGCTTACCAACACGCGTCCAGCGCCTTGGCAAGCGGAAGATAGCTTGTTGGTTATTTTTAGTATGTACCTTGATTTGCAATCAAACACCGTTACCCGTGATTTAACACTGACCCAAATTCAGCAGCAGTTTGGCTACGAGATGGTTGAGTTTTTAATCCAGCCCAGTCCTTATCAGGCAGCCTTAGATGGTAGTGAGCTTGCATTAAAGGCACTGCCGATACCTAGCTTAAAACATAATGATATTACTTCGGCACAGGTATCTAAAATAGAATCTGTCGAACTTGTTGGTAGCAATAACTGGGCGGTATCTGGCGCTTTGACTGAATCCGGCCATGGCATGGTTTCAGATGATATGCATTTATCCTTCGCAGTGCCGATTATCTGGTATCGCGCTCAGCTTAACTATGTGGCTGACAATGATATTTTTAGTGCTGATAAAGCGAACAAGCCGGTTCAAGTCACGGGTGTAAGTTTACCTGGTGCTCCAGCGATTGTTGTTGGCACCAATAACAGTGTCGCCTGGGGCTTTACCAATGCATACATTGATACTGCTGATTGGGTCAAACTTAATGGCGAGCCAACCTATACGGTAGATGAAATCATCACCAGCAAAGATGGTGAGCATATCTATCAATTAGAAATGTCAGATTATGGACCCGTAAAGACGATAGGTGATGATAAATACGCACTTAGCTGGGTTGCTCATCAAGCATATGCCGTTGATATGGGGTTGATAGCTTTGGAGCAGGTCAGTGATGTGACCGAGCTTAGTGAGGCCGTAGTTGATTTTGGCATGCCTGTGCAAAACATTGTTGCGGCTGATAAATATGGCTCGATTGCCTGGAAGTTATCTGGCGCGATACCAAGCAGAGTGCAACCTGCTGATACTGCAATTAATGCTGACAAGTTTAATGCCGATGCATGGCTGACAGATGAAACCAATATACCAGAGCAAATTAATCCAGCGATTAACCGGATTTGGACGGCAAATTCTCGAGTGGTTAGCGCCACCGAGCATCAAAGAATGGGTGATGGCGGTTATGCATTAGGGGCGAGAGCGAGCCAAATTCGAGATGGTATGTTTGCTAAAAAGCGTTTTGATGAGCAAGACTTCTATCAATTACAGCTTGATAACCAAGCGCAGTTTTTAACGCCATGGCATAGATATCTAGTCACTCACCTAGAGCAAGACTCACAAACCTTTATTAAAGATCTTAAACAGTTAAGAGAGTGGCAAGGCTGCGCCTGTAAAGAGTCGGTTGGTTACACCCTTGTGAAGTATTTCAGGCAAGAGATGATAGACAGAGTATTTGCTCCGGTGGAAACCAAGTTACAAAAACATGGCTTGAGCCTGTCAGTGGTTAAGCGTTATTTAGAGCCTGCAATTTGGCAACTTATTCGCCAAGAAAGTGATGATTGGTTACCTGCTGGTATGGCAAGTTGGGAGCAATTAACCGTAGAAGCCTATCAAGATGCGCGCAATAAACTACTGGCGAAATACAGTGATGGTCAGCAGCTGACTGACCTTGCCTGGGGTAAGGTTAACGCCCTTAAGGTGCAGCACCCATTTTCTAAGCAAGTACCAATATTGAGTAAGTGGCTTGATATGCCAACCCACGCTGGTTTTGGTGACACCTTTATGCCTTCAGTTCAAGGGGCGAGTTTTGGTGCGTCGCAGCGTTTTATTGTTCAGCCAGGATTTGAGGAAAATGGCATACTCACTGTACCAGGTGGGCAGTCAGGTCACCCTATGTCAGACTATTATCGCAGTGGTTTTAACGATTATGTTAATCAGCGTCACACGCCATTAATGCCGGGTGCGATTGTTCACAGCATTGATATTTCACCAAAACCTTAATTCAATTCTATCAAGCTAGGCGCAACATAGGCAGTTGTGCCTGAGTTGCGCTTGATTCGATAAAGTACCGTTCGATAAAGCCCCCTATGGTGTCATGTGCACCTGTTATCATTGTGATATTTCAATTGTTCATACTATCTAATAAATGTTGAGTGGATTCCTGTAGGGTTACTTTTTAGCACCATATGTTTTTCTAGTTAATTGGTGGCTGCTTTTTGAGCAGTTATGTTTTCTTCGTTTGTAAATCCAATTTAGCGAAATCCTCTACTCGTCTAGGCTCTAGCTTTGCCTGTAACAATGCTGTTACAACTTTGGCGGTTAAAACTTTAATGGCAAATATTGGCAACCATCTTCTTGCTTGTATCTTGAAAACGTCCCTAATTGATTAGAGCTGTGCGTTATGGACGTTGCCAAAATAATAAAAAGCAAGGAGAACACATGGCGGATCACAAGCAAGCGTCACAATCGATACATTCGCAAGAGCAAACAGCAAAAGGGTTTAAACAGGGGCACGACTGGCATGATGCGACTCAGGCAATTCATGCAGGGCATCAAGCTAATCAGCATGGTGCACTTGTTAGCCCATTACATCAAAGCGCAACGTTTGTATTTGATAACGCCGAGCAGGGTGGCGCTCGCTTTGCAGGTGATGAGCAAGGTTATATTTATACTCGTCTTGGTAACCCGACAACAGCTGAGCTTGAGCGTAAACTCGCCACCTTAGAAGGAGCCGATGATGCGGCGGCCACAGCATCAGGTATGGCGGCAGTATCGAGCGCACTGCTTACGCATCTAGGCGCAGGGGATCACCTTGTCGCATCTAACGCGGTTTATGGTTGTAGCTTTGCTTTGATGACTACTCAGCTTAAACGCTTAGGCATTGAATGCAGCGTGGTCGACTTTGATGATTTAGAGGCGATTGAGCGAGCGATTCAACCCAACACTAAGGTGATTTTTTGCGAAACACCGGTCAATCCGCATCTTAATGTGTTCGATATTAGCGCCATAGTCGATATTGCTAAGCGTCATAATTTAGTGTCAATTGTTGATAACACCTTTATGACGCCGCTATTGCAAAAACCGTTAGCGTTAGGTGTTGATATGGTTATTCATAGTGCGACTAAATACCTTAACGGCCATGGCGATGTCATTGCTGGCATAGTCTGTGGTCAAGCAGAGCATATGCACCGACTAAAATATGAAGTGTTAAAAGACTTTGGTGGTGTGTTGTCGCCGAATGACGCCTGGCTTATTTTACGCGGGATGAAAACCCTTGATGTGCGCTTGCAGCGCCATTGCGATAATGCGCAGGTGTTGGCTGAACACTTACAAAACCATGCAAGAGTAAAGCAGGTTTATTACCCGGGGCTTGCAAGCCATCAAGGATACAAATACCTAGGCAACCAGATGCGCCGCGCAGGGGGAGTGTTGGCGTTTGAGCTCACAGGTTCAATGAATGATGCCATTAACTTTGTAAATAACTTAAAGCTCATCACCATCGCAGTTAGCCTTGGCGATGCAGAGACACTTATTCAACACCCTGCCTCGATGACTCATTCGCCGTACACGCCAGAGCAACGTGCAGAGGCGGGCATAAGTGATACCTTGCTGCGGATTTCTGCAGGGCTTGAAGATGTGACTGATGTTATTGCTGATATCGAGCAAGCGCTTTCTACAATCTCATCTTAGTATTTGCATTTAACCCATGACGGACAAGAGTAACGGCGAAGCAGTTCTAGCAAAGCTTAGTACCGCCTCGCCAACTAAATTTTGCTTAATTAAGCGTTATAGTCGATAAGATGGGCAGTCGAAATGGCCGTAGATGAGCTGCAAATGATGACATTTTTTATTTTGAAACCATTAATAATGACTCGGTGATTGGTATGAGGAACAATTACTTGCGTTTTTTAGGATGCTGTAAAACACTATTATAAACAGCCTGCATTATCAAAGAGCACAGTGACATTGAGACTTTTATCCCTTGGCCTAAAACGTTGTCTCGCATTTAGTTCGAGTCTGGGACAGTATTTGAGCATAACTAAATCAGGCT
This sequence comes from Shewanella sp. WXL01, assembly GCF_012263345.1. Taxonomy (NCBI): domain Bacteria; kingdom Pseudomonadati; phylum Pseudomonadota; class Gammaproteobacteria; order Alteromonadales; family Shewanellaceae; genus Shewanella; species Shewanella sp. WXL01. The sequence continues at coordinate 338,705 of NZ_JAAIKQ010000002.1, forward strand.
ACCCATCATCTCAACTTTGCGGTCTGAAGTTATTGGTATTGCTGTCTGTTGCCATAGCGTTGTCAGGCTGCCAAATTCAAAAGCTTAAGTCTGATCTTGAGGTTGCCAAACAAGAGTACGGCGTACTCACCATCGAAACCCTACCAACCACTATCCTTACAGATAACAAAAAGCGTGTTTATGTTGCTGTGTACCGAGGTAATGGTGATAGCAGAGAGATGGTGAACTTTCGCACCACAGCTGCCGGGCAAAGGCAGTATATGATAATGCCAATGGGGCAATACGAATTGCTGGCATTTGTTGATAGTAATGACGACTTAATTTATCAACCAGGAGAACCAATATTTTGGCAAAAGACTATTGCTCCAATTGCGCTTTCCTCATTAGACGAACAAGACTCTAGCTTGCAAGAATTGGATGCGCTTAAGCTGCAACTTGAGCCAAACCAGACTTTTAAGCAAAACCTTGACGTCAGTATGTTTGGGCTTAAACGGCAACTTGCTCAAGCAAAGGATAAGTTCTTACATCAAGTTGATTGGCAGGATCCGAGGTTTTCACAGCAAGTTGCACAACTTGGCATGTGGCAACCGGTTGCGTTTAGTGAGCAATTCGGTTTTGGGCTTTATACGCTAGATAAATTTGAGCCAAATAAACCAAGCGTGGTATTTGTGCACGGTATTAGTGGCTCACCCGCCCAATTTGAGCAGATTGCAGAGCACTTGGCTAAAGATGTGCAAGTGCTACTGTTTCAGTATCCAAGTGCTTATCCGCTGGATTATAGCGCGTATATTTTGCAAGTTGCTTTGGAAGAGGTGGTGAACCTATATCAACCATCGTCACTAGCTGTTGTTGCTCATAGTATGGGCGGGCTAGTGGCTAGAGGTGCATTAGTGGCAAGTGATAACCTTAACAGCCACTCAATAAAGTTTATCACTATGGCGACGCCATGGAGCGGACATTTTGCCGCAAGCTACGGTGTCGCTTACTCACCTGTTGTCGCGCCAGTTTGGCGCAGCATGGTGCCGGAGAGTCAGTATCTTAAGCAGATTTTTGCGACTGAATTATCTACTTATCATCAGCACTATTTGTTATTCGCCTATGCCAAAAGTCGCGGCGGTGAGGGGAGTGCCAATGATGGCTCAGTGTCACTGAAGTCACAACTTAATGAGCAAGCCCAGCGCGAGGCGCGAAAAGTGATAGGGGTTAGTGACGATCACACTGGCGTCCTTACCAACTCGCTGGTTTATCAATATATCAATCAGTGGTTATTTGACTAGGGCCTGTTGATCTTTGCTGATTAGAATTTGTTCGAATTAAAAGCACTTTAATCGAGGCGTGAGCGATGAAGTCTAGTCACCTAAACCTATCGATTTTAAAAAACAGGGCTCACAACAAACTTAGCTTTTTACTAAGAGCGTAGGTGCTTTTAAACGAACCTTTCAGGCAGCGCTTGTTATCATTTCTACTGCGTTAACGACTTATCATGTGGAACACCCACACATCAAAGTCGTTGTCTTGTATAAATTTCCAACAGGCAGCTGCAAAAATAATCTTGAAAGATCAACAGGCCCTATTAATCCAAATAACTAGGCAAAATGTAAGCGCTTGCGTGAATAATTTGCAGGAAAGTACCAACAAAATAAGTATTTTCATCATCTTGTGCTAAGCTCCCAGAAACAGTTGATTTGCAAACGAATAAGGATAATCAATGAAAGTCGTCATCCCTGTCGCTGGACTCGGCACACGTATGCTGCCAGCAACCAAGGCTATTCCAAAAGAGATGTTGCCGTTAGTTGATAAGCCGCTAATTCAATATATTGTAGATGAGTGTGTGAGTGCAGGGTGTATGGAAATTGTACTGGTTACCCACGCCAGTAAAAATGCCATTGAAAACCACTTTGATAAATCCTATGAGTTAGAGTCAACCCTTGAACAGCGTGTAAAACGTCAGTTGTTACATGAGGTGCAGTCTATTTGCCCTCGTAATGTAACCATCATGCATGTGCGCCAAGGTGAGGCTAAAGGGTTAGGGCATGCAGTTTTATGTGCTAAACCTTGTATTGGTAATGAGCCATTTGCGGTGGTGCTGCCTGATGTGATCCTTGATAGTTATAGTGCCGATCAGCGCACTGAAAACCTTGCTTCTATGATCAGTCGATATAAAGAATCGAATGCGAGCCAGATAATGGTATCGCCAGTGGATGACAACGAAGTCGACAAATATGGTATCGCAGATTGCTTCGGTGAGCAGTTGCTGCCAGGTCATTCAACCAAGATTGCTAAGATGGTAGAAAAGCCAGCTGTGGGCTCTGCGCCTTCAAATCTCGCAGTGGTTGGGCGTTACGTACTGTCTGAAAAAATATGGGACTTACTTGCTAAAACACCACCGGGCGCGGGGAATGAAGTGCAGCTTACCGATGCCATTGATATGTTGATTGAGTCTGAAGAAGTTGAAGCATTCAATATGACGGGCAAATCCCATGATTGTGGTGACAAACTAGGTTACATGAAGGCTTTTGTTGAATACGGATTACATGACCCGAAAATGGGTGACGCATTCAAAAAAGAGCTTAAGAAGCTATTAGCCCAAAATTAGAACTAGCGCAAAACTAGAACTCGTTAATCAGCACTCATATACAGATGAAAACCGCGAGAGTTAAGCTCACGCGGTTTTTTCGTTTTTCGACGAGCTATTGATGCTAGATAGCTTTACCTTTTAATAGCTTGCGCATCCACATTCTATTAGGGTTTAGCAAAGTTTGTGTGGTTAGGTTTAAAGGAGCAGTTTCGCCAGTAAGGTTAGCGGCTAGGGTTTCGGCAACCAATGGCGCGGTGCTAATCCCACGAGAGCCAAAACCACCTAAAAGGTACAGCCCATTTATGATTGGCGCTGGCGTATCTCGCCAATATTCAGGTGTTTGCTGCCATTGCTTCAATTGCATTTGCGCTTGATAGCGCGATTTAATTTCCTCGAAATCCGCAGCGCAGCCCATCACCGGGAAGTGATCTCGACTTACCATACGCACGCCAACGCGTGCTTGGTTATCACTGGTATCAATGTCTTTTGTCCAATTACAGCTCGGATAGCTCAGGCGCATCTTCTCCTGATTTTGCAGCTGCTCTGTTATGGAAAATTCAGAGTTTTCGGGGTTTTTAATATAACTTGCACCGACACAATGTTTGCCATCGTTAGCTGGTGTGAGGTAACCATTGGCGCAGATAACGCTTGATAATTTGCTGAGTTCGCCTTTTGAAGCAACATGGCTAACTTGACCACGAAATGGTGTAAGCGCGACTTCGGATGATTGTGAAAACTGCGTCAGCTGCGCGCCAGCAGCGATGACTAAGTGATCGTGCAAGTAGCTTTCACTCGTAGAAGCGGAAGTTAACAGCCAGCTTTCAGTCGCGGTGTTTGGCTTTTCAATAGTGCTAATTTCAGTATTTAAAACCAAATCTACTTCAGCGTGTTTCTGCGCTTCTTTAATCGCAGCTTCAGCTAACTCATAAGGACACACCCATCCGCCCAAAGGATAATAAAAGCCGCTTTTATCGAGTTTGACTCCTGCGATTTCACTTGCTTTTTCTGCGCTCACTGCTTGAGCAATTTGTTCAGGCCAAGCTTGTCCATCAATAATTTTCTGTAGTCGACTAATTGATTTATCGTCATAGCCTGTATGGATAACGCCGCAAAACTCGTGGCTAATATTATGCCCATTACTCACAAGGTGTTTGATTTGTTGACAGCTATACAGGTATGCCTGCTGAAAAAACTGACTTAGTGGACCATTATCTGGGGTGAGCAGGGGGTAGATTGCGCCTTGCTTGTTGCCAGATGCGCCTTGTGCAATAGCCTCGTCTTTACAATATATGGTGGAGCTAATGCCTCTTTTGGCCAGAGATAGCGCTAGAAAGGCACTGGCGAGCCCGCCACCTATAATTGCGATTGCTCTGCTTGTGTTTGCGCTATAGGTAATCGCTTTGGGCAAGGGGTTATAGGCAAACTGATTGCTTTGCTGACTACGCAGTACTTGTCGCTGCTCGAGTTCGAACTGTCGATTGAGCCTCGATGCTGAAGTTGTTTGTGTGTCATCGGTTAAGGTGTTGACTAACAGGAAACCTGTCGAGCGACAAATGCTAGCAAGGTGCGCTACTTGAGTCGTGATGTCACTGTTACTTAATTCATTTGAACCGAATTTTTCCTTTTCTAGCTCATTATTTCCTAGCTCATTTGTTCCAAGCAGGGCTACTTGAGCTTCATCGCGACTTAACCGCCCCAATTGCCAAAAATTTGCTGGGTTGAAATAGTGATCCCAATTGTCATTAAGTAACGTATCAGCACAGGCAATCACCAAATCAAAGGCTTGCTCAGTGTTAGCTTGCAGTTTGAGGTAGCTAGTCAATTCGGGTTGAGGTTCAAGCAGTTGATGTACATCAATGGTTAATTTGTAATCGCTGGTTTCAATTCGTTGGCAGCCATTAATATTGGTTACATCTAACTGCTGTAAGCTCTCGCTTAGCAGCAAGTTATCGCGGGTGAGGCTATATATGCTGATATGCACGCGCTTGTTATGCTGTTGATTACTAAGCGGCAGGTTGTTGTGTGACTGTTTACCCGTTGCTGTAGGTAACAGCTTGAGTAGCAGTGCTAAAGCATCGCCAGGGAAATGACTGACAACAGCGAGATTCACTTGAGTTGAGCAATCGCTTACTAGCAGGCGCGAGATGCACTGCTGCACAGAATGATAAACATTTGAAATAGGTGGAACTTGGGGCAAAATATTTTACTCACTGCACATTAGTTGGCATTATTTTACCCGTGTTTATGGAAAGCTGACCACTTAATTGCATTAAAGCAGATATGATTGCCGCAATTAAGTACCAATACGTACCAAATGGATAGATAAAAATGAAAAGAGTCGTGATCACCGGTTTAGGTGTGGTTTCAAGCATCGGCAATAACAAAAATGAAGTGATTGAGTCACTCAAGGCCGGTAAAAGTGGTATTACCCGTTCTGAACAGTTTGAAGAAATGAAACTGCGCAGCCACGTTTGGGGTGATATTAAGATTGATCCAGCTGAGCACATTGACCGCAAAGCACTGCGCTTTATGGGTGATGCAGCAGCATACGCTCACATCGCAATGCAACAAGCGATTGAAGATGCCAACCTGACTGAAGAGCAATACTCACACCACCGTGTAGGTTTGATTGTTGGCTCAGGCGGTGCATCATCATCTAATCAGGTTCAAGCGGCTGACACATTACGCTCACGCGGTGTTAAGCGCGTAGGTCCATACATTGTCCCTCGCATCATGGCTTCAACCACAAGCGCATGTTTGGCGACACCATTTAAAATCAAAGGTATGAACTACTCAATTAGTTCTGCATGTGCAACGTCTGCGCATTGTATTGGTCATGCAGTTGAGCTTATTCAAATGGGTAAGCAAGACATGGTGTTTGCTGGTGGTGCAGAAGAGCTAGATTGGACCCTAACCATGGGCTTCGATGCGATGGGCGCACTATCAACCAAATACAATGACACGCCAGAAAAAGCCTCTCGTACTTATGATGCTGACCGTGACGGTTTCGTTATCTCTGGTGGTGGCGGTATTCTAGTGGTTGAAGAACTAGAACACGCACTAGCTCGTGGCGCAAAAATCTACGCTGAAATCGTAGGTTACGGTGCATCATCAGACGGTTACGACATGGTCGCACCATCAGGTGAAGGTGCTGTACGTTGTATGCAAATGGCACTTGAAGGTGTTGATACGCCAATTGACTATATCAATACCCACGGTACTTCAACGCCTGTAGGCGACGTTCGTGAGCTAGAAGCATTAACTGAAGTGTTTAAAGACAAGGTTCCAGCAGTAGGTTCAACTAAGTCTATGACTGGTCACGCGCTAGGTGCCGCTGGTGTACATGAAGCGATTTACAGCCTACTTATGCTAGAAAACAGCTTTATTGCACCAAGCATTAACGTTGATACCCTTGATGAGAAAGCAGAAGGTATTCCGGTTGTGACTGAAATGCGTGAAGCTGAGCTTAATACCGTCATGAGCAACAGCTTTGGTTTTGGTGGTACTAACGCTACCCTAGTAATGCGCAAATACAAGTAACGCGTAAATACAAATAAAGCTCAAATAGCCTTATTGACTAATCGATATTTTAAACCGAGTGTTCGTTGTGGACACTCGGTTTTTTATTACCTGAAATCTACAGGTCTATTACTACTGAATTTCCCCGTTGTTGTCGGTAGAATACACCAATAATGTCAATCTAATCACTAAGCCCAAATTCACGCCCTATGAAAATCATTGCTGATGAGAACATGCCCTATGTTGTTGAACTATTTAACGAGTTCGGTGACATAGAATTTGTTGACGGTCGCCACTTAACACCAGAGCAAGCACAAGATGCTGATGTACTGCTGGTTCGCTCCATCACTAAGGTCAATGCTGCGCTGCTTGAGCAAAACCAGCAGCTCAAGTTTGTTGGCAGTGCCACAATTGGTACTGACCATGTCGATATTGATTATTTAGACTCAAGAAATATCCCGTTTTCGAATGCGCCAGGCTGTAACGCCACCGCCGTAGGCGAATATGCTTTTATCGCTATGTTAGAGCTAGCGACAAGATGTGGTGAAAGCTTAAAAGATAAAGCGGTTGGTATTGTCGGCGCGGGTAATACAGGCAGCGCCACAGCAAAGTGCCTTGAAGCTTATGGCGTCAAGGTCATGTTGTGCGACCCAATTAAACAACAAGAGGGTGATGAGCGCGCGTTTTACTCATTGGAGCAGGTGCTGGCTGAAGCTGATGTGATAAGCCTGCATGTGCCAATAACGAAAGATGGTGAGCATAAAACCTGGTTTTTATTTGATGAAGCAAGGCTGGCAGCATTAAAGCCTAACACCTGGCTGCTCAATTGCTGCCGTGGTGAGGTAATTGATAATAATGCCTTGATTAAAGTTAGGCAGCAGCGAAGCGACTTAAAGCTGGTGCTAGATGTCTGGCAAGGTGAGCCAAACCCTATCGCTGAGCTGGTGCCTTTGGTGGATATTGCCACGCCGCACATTGCTGGTTATAGCCTGGAAGGTAAGGCAAAGGGCACCTTTATGTTGTATGAAAAGCTGTGCCAGTTAACCAATACCAAGGTAACAAAAACCATTAGCGATTTATTGCCGCCATTTCATATCAGTGAATTTAGTTTATCAGTCAACACTGATTTGCTTGATGGTGCTAACCAAGCAAAACTTCTGGGGCTTGCGCGCATGGCTTATGATGTGCGCGATGATGACGTCAAATTCCGTCAACGGTTTGCGCAGCCAAATGGTTTTGATCAAATGCGTAAGCAGCATAAGCATCGCCGCGAGTTTAGTGCATTGACGCTTAACTTTGCTCAAGCACAATTATCTAATGAGCCTATGCTAGCTGCTGAACAACTCGGGTTTAAGGTGACATAAGTGCTATTTTTAAGCGCTTGAGAAAAAATCACTTTCCAAATGGTGTTTTTAGCCGATTAACGCTAGCTAAGGCGCGCTATTCTGGGTTAGATTGGTTTACTAGTTTGCTGTAAGGAGTCGAAGTCGAAAATGTCGCAAGAATTTAATGTTGTTGTCTTAGGGGCAACAGGCGCTGTGGGCCAAACCATGATCGAAATATTGGAAGAGCGTGATTTTCCAATTGCCAACCTTTATCCGTTAGCAAGTAGCCGCAGTGCCGGTAAAACCGTTAACTTTAAGGGTACCGAAGTTGAAATTCTTGACGTAGAGACCTTTGACTGGACCCAGGCGCAAATAGGCTTCTTCTCAGCTGGTGGCGATGTATCGGCTAAATGGGCGCCAATTGCCGGTGAGGCGGGTTGTGTGGTGATTGATAACACCTCACACTTCCGTTACGACATTGACGTGCCATTAGTGGTGCCAGAAGTGAACCCAGAAGCAATTGCCGATTTCCGTAACCGCAATATTATCGCCAACCCTAACTGCTCAACCATTCAAATGTTGGTTGCGCTAAAGCCAATTTACGATGCTTTTGGTATTGCGCGTATTAACGTATCAACCTATCAATCGGTTTCTGGTTCTGGTCAACAAGCGATTGAAGAGCTGGCGACGCAAACCACCAAGCTGCTGCAAGGTTTGCCTGCAGAGCCATCTGTTTATCCTAAGCAAATTGCTTTTAACGTGTTGCCACAAATCGATAAGTTTATGGATAACGGCTACACCAAAGAAGAAATGAAAATGGTGTGGGAAACGCAAAAAATCTTTGCTGACGACAGCATCATGGTAAACCCAACAGCAGTGCGCGTTCCTGCATTTTATGGCCACTCAGAAGCAGTACACATTGAGATGCATCAACCGGCAGAAGCTGATGATGTAAAAGCGGTACTGAGTCAGGCTGAAGGTGTTGTGTTGTTTGAGTCTGATGAAGAATACCCAACCGTTGTGACTGATGCCGCAGGGCAAGATCCTGTGTACGTAGGTCGTGTGCGTAAAGATATTTCGCACCCACACGGTATAAATTTATGGGTAACGGCCGATAACATTCGTAAGGGTGCAGCTTTAAACAGTGTCCAAATCGCTGAAATCTTAATTAGAGACTATTACTAAACCGAACTCGATGCCTTATATCTCGTTGTTAGTAATGTGATTTTAGTGCGATTTAGTTTAAAAAGCCTGCAGACTGCAGGCTTTTTTGATTTTAGCTTTTGTCATTGCTAGCGAGCCATTGTAATCTGGTTTATAGTCGTAAAGTTAATGTTTTAGGCACATTAACGATAACTAATTATAAAAATGAAAACGCTAAGTTAAGACAGGCGTTACTTAGGGAAGAATTGGATGACTTTTCGTACTTCAAACGTTGCTAAGCTTTTAGCGATTGTGAGTTTAGGTTTATCGGCAACCACTATAGCCTTGCCCACGCATGCTGATTCACTCAAAATCACCGGCCCTAATGGTGAAGTGAAGCAAGCTGAGGTACGTCAGTACGGCCCAACCACTTCATCAGATACCTTCTGGAGTATCGCGCAAAAAGTTCGTCCTAATCCAAATATCAGTGTTTATCAGGTCATGTCTGCCCTGTTTGACGCTAACCCGCATGCATTTAGTGGCAACAACTACAATACCCTCGAAAAAGACATGGTACTGATGATCCCGTCAGCAGATGTGATGGCGGCAATTCCAAAAGCTCAAGCTAAACGCCGAGCTGAATTAGAAGATCAACGCGCTGCGCAAATTCGTCAAACATCACAACCTCAAACCGCAGCAAACCAAGCGACGGCAAGCCAGACTAGTGTAAACCAAACTAATGTTAACCAACCTAGTGCTCAGCAAAGTGCCTCCTCTCAAGCTAGCCAGTCCCAGCCAAATAAACCTAGATCGAGTGCCAAACCATTACAGATCGTCAATCAACCTGCAGAAGCCGTGCCAGTTGTTGAGTCTCAAGTTGCTGCGAATGACGAGCTAGCAAGAGTTAACAGCGAGCTAGATGCTGAGCACAGCAAGAACTTGATGCTGACTGATGAGTTAGCGCGAGCGCAAGACCAATTAATGGTGGCGCAAAACGATAATCTGGCATTAAAGAACCGCATTGACGAAATGTCGTCATCAATTGGCGCTCTAGAAGAGCAGCTACAAATTCTGCGTGAGAAGCATCAAGCGCTAACCGTTGAGCATGATGCGTTACTTGAGTCCACAAAAGAGCCTGCAGTAGTACAAGAGCCGCCTAGTACCTGGCGCAAACTAATGGACAATATGTGGCTGCTTGTTTTACTCGCTGCACTGCCACTTGTACTTATCTTTGGTCTGGTTTTCTGGTTGCTTAACCGTAAGAAAAAACAGCAAGTACAAGCGGAGCAAGCTCAAGAAGCCGAGCAAGTCGACACAGTAGCTGACGAAACAACTTTGGCTGAAGTTTCACCAGAAGAAGATGATTTATCTGAGCTAGCGATTCACCTTGATGACGATGAAGAAGAAAGCATCGATGATTTGCTTGATCTAGACAATGTTGAAATGCAGCCCGAGGCTGACCTTGGTGCAGAAGCAGACATTGTTTTAGAAGAGCAATCCGAGGTAGAGCAAGTAGACGAAGATGATACCACCTCGCTTGATGATCTGTGGGCAGAAGCCATGGAAGAGCAAGATCAAGAGTTAGGCCCACTAGAAGATGATGAAGCATCAGTAGATGATGTCGACAATCTCGATAATCTGCTCGATGGTATAGAAGATACTCAAGAAAGTGAGTTGCCTCCAGAGTCTGAAGAAGACATGGAAGATTTACTCGCTGAATTTGACCTACCCGAACAAGAGTTAGAAGCAGAACCAGGGCCAGAGTCAGTAAAGGGCGATGACAGCGCTAATGTTGACAACGAAACAGCGCAAGATGACATCGACAGCCTGTTAGCTGATCTCGACGTTCCTGAAACCGACGAAGCTCCTGAACAAACAAGTGCTGAAGCAACAAGCGCTGAAGCTGAAGAGCCAGAAGATTTAAACGTTGAAGACGTTGATGCTTTGCTTGCTGAATTAGATATGCCTGCAGAGCCAGAGCCAGAGCCAGAGCCAGAGCCAGTAGATGATATTGATCAATTGTTGGAGTCGATTGAACAAGAAGCTGAACAACAAGACGTGCAACAAGATGAAGCACTTGTAGCCGATGATGACGTCGACTCGTTACTTGCAAGCTTGCAAGATGATGTTCAAGAGCCTTTAGCTGATCAAGAGCCTTTAGCCGAACAGGAGCCTTCAGCCGATCAACAGCCTTCAGCTGAACAAGACCCTGAAGAAGAGTTGCCATCAACTGAAGAAATTGACACTGGCGAGTTGCTCGAATCCAATGAGGCTGACCTAGGCGAGGAGCTTGAGCAAGAGCTAGAACAAGCAGCAGAGTTAGAGACTGAACTTGACAGCATTGGTGCAGATCAAGAGCAAATTGAAGATGTCGATGCGCTATTAGCTGAGCTTGAAGCTCCTGTAGCACCTGAAACCAGCGACACGCCAGTGTTAGATGAAGCCATTGCCAAAGAGCTAGACGCTGAGCTTGAAGAGCTGAATGAGCAAGAAAATGTTGCCGATGATGATATCGATGCACTGCTCGCCAACCTTGATGCTGACTCTACTGAGAGCACAAATTCAGCAAGTGATGCAGATGAGTTAGCCGCAGAACTTGGACTCGATGAAGAGCTGCATGACGATAGCGAACATCAAGAAGCCACCGACGAAGAGCTCGATGCCATGCTTGCCGATCTTGCTGGTACTGGTTCAGATGCCGCCAGTGAGCAGGGCGATGCAGTAGGTGAAGAGCCAAGCCAACTTGCATCTAATGATGACCTGTTAGCACCGCCGTCGGCAGAAAACGAGCAAGAGCTTGACCATACTAGTGACGAGCTAGATGAGATGCTGGCTTCACTTGCCGAGCAAGAAGCTCAAACTGACGAAGCACAAGATGAAGCGCAGCAAGATTTAGATTCATTACTGGGCAGCTTATCAAACGAAGCCGATGCGGCTGAGCAAACCAGTGCATTGAATGATCAAGATGATGCCCGAGCGCAGGAGCTTGATAGTCTGCTAGCTGGCTTTGACACTGACCAGTTAGATAGCGAACAGCCTGACTCTGACCCACTCGAGACTGACGCTCTTGAAGCTGATGCTCTTGAGACTAACAGTGATGAACTATCACTCACCCTAGATGACTCAAATCTACCAGAAATTGAACTTGAGCCAGAAGCGAGCGCAGATCTACCTGTTAATGATGATGCCGCCGCGCAAGAGTTAGAAGCACTGCTTGCCAATATGGGTAATGATGAAGTTGAAGATGTTGCAGATGCTGTTGCCGAAAGGCCAGTACAGAAAGACTCTGGCTTCTTCGATGACCTAAAAGCTGGCGATAAAGCCGATGCTAATGCCATTGATTGGGAAACCGATTTGTTCAATCAGGCGCAAATGGACTCATTAACGAGTGAGGGTGCTGACAAAGCGCCATTAGATGAGAAACCGCTAGATAAAAAACCAGAGCCGGCCAACGAGCAAAGCCTTGATTACACAGACGATGACTTGCTAGCAGCATTTTCTGAGTCATTGTCTGATGACGAGCGAGACACATTAAGCTCAGAAGATGAGTTCTTTATTCAAGACGACAAGCTAACTGTTGATGAAGCGTTGGCAGCACTGGATGAACCTAAAGCATCTGACGCTATCTCAAACGACGACCTGACTAGTTTTGAGCGCGAAAATGACTTTATCGATATTGATAAATTATTAAGTGATGCGGATGAAGAAACAGAGCAAGTTGATCAATACAAAGACGTTGATGTGGATGTCGGTGAGGTTGATTCACTCATTGGCAATGCCGAAATGGTCGATGTTGATGATGAAGAAAACTCGGTAAACGCCAAGTTAGATCTTGCTAGAGCCTACATTGAGATTGAAGATAAGGACAGCGCCATCGCGCTGCTTAAAGAAGTGCAAATTGATGGCAATCAACGTCAGCAAGATGAAGCGACTAACTTAATCTCAACGATTGAATAAAAGTTACCCAGCTAAAGACACGATAAACGGCGCAATACAAAGCGCCGTTTTTTTTGTGTTAAACTAGCGCCCATTCTCGGCTTTAAGGTAATTCATTAATGCGCATTGCATTAGGCGTCGAATATGACGGCAGTAAATATTTTGGCTGGCAACGCCAGGCAGACGTAGATTCAGTTCAAGCACAATTAGAAAAAGCACTCAGCTATGTAGCTAATGAGCCTATTGAGCTATTTTGTGCGGGTCGCACAGACTCTGGCGTTCATGGAACTGGTCAGGTGGTGCATTTTGACACCACAGCAGTGCGCCCAATAAAGGGTTGGACTCGCGGCATTAACACTCAGCTGCCCGATGATATTGCGGTGCGCTGGGCTAAAGAAGTACCAGACGATTTCCATGCCCGCTTTAGTGCAACGGCTAGACGCTATCGTTACATCATCTACAACCACAGCTTACGCCCTGGCATTATGCGCCAAGGGGTGAGTCATTATCATGGCGATATTGATGAGAGCCTAATGCACCAAGCTGCTCAGTACTTGCTGGGTGAGCAAGACTTTACTAGTTTCCGCGCGATTGGTTGTCAGTCAAACACGCCATTTCGTAATGTTCATCATGTCAAAGTGACCCGACAGGGCATGTATATCATGGTCGATATTAAGGCTAATGCCTTTTTGCATCACATGGTGCGCAACATTGTTGGCTCATTACTTGAGGTCGGCCTTAAGAATCAAAAGCCTGAGTGGATAGCACATTTACTAGCGGTTAAAGACCGTAATCTTGCCGCCGCTACTGCCAAACCTAATGGTTTGTATTTGGTTGATGTGACGTATCCACAAGAGTTTGATTTACCTAAGCTGGCATTGGGTCCGCTATTCATGCTCGATTGATATTGCTTCATGCTTGTGATCATAAATGAGCCAAAAGCCTATAACCGCCCCCTATAACTACTAGTAACAATAACAACCATATTCGGGATCGCACACTTGAATACATCAGCCAAGCAAACCATTGACTTAACAAACGCTAGCCTAAACAATTGGCTTGAGCACTTGCTCGCCATTCACCCAGCAGAAATTGATATGGGGTTAGGGCGCGTGTCGCAAGTCGCTAACAAGCTTGGCATCGACAAACTGCCAAATTCACAAGTGATTACCGTGGCAGGCACTAATGGCAAGGGCACCACCTGCGCCTTGCTTGAGTCGATTTTACGTCAAGCGGGTAAAAGTGTTGGGGTTTACAGCTCGCCACACATTCACCAGTTTAACGAGCGTATTCGCGTTAATCAGCAAGATGTGAGTGATGAACTCATCATTGAGGCGTTTCAAGCGATTGAGCAAGCACGCGGCGATATCACTATCACCTACTTTGAGTTTGCAACCTTGGCTGGGCTTTACGTCTTTGGCAAAACTCAGCCAGATGTCGTGCTGCTTGAGGTCGGCCTTGGTGGTCGGCTCGATGCCACTAATCTGATTGATTCTGATGCGACCATCATTACTGCAATTGACCTTGACCATCAAGAATACCTAGGTGATACCCGAGAAGATGTTGGCCGCGAAAAAGCAGGTGTAATGCGCGCTAATTGCTTGAGCATTATTGGTGAGCCAGATTTGCCAGAGTCAGTTATGGCTGTTGCTAAAGATATTGGCAGCCTTGTACGCCGAGTAGGGCATGATTTTAGCTACCAGTTAAATGAAGTTAACCCTGGTGAAACACTCCCTTATGATGAACGCCGGCTCAATGATGGACACAGCTGGCGTTTTAGCTCGGCAAGCGCCGAGTATCACCAGTTGCCTGTACCAAGTCTACCGCTGCCTAATGCTGCCAGTGCACTAGCGTTAATTAGTGAGTTTTGGCCTGAAATTACATTTGAACAAATCACCCAAGGTTTTGCAAAAGCAACGCTTTCAGGGCGAATAGAGCAGGTGAGTGAGCAGCCAGTTATTCTGTTAGATGTTGCTCACAATCCTCATGCGGCAAGGTATTTAGCTGTGCAATTACAAAGATACCAAGCGCAAGGCATGAATATTCGCGCTATTTGCGGCATGTTAAAAGACAAAGACATTGCCAGCGTTCTAGCTTGTTTTGATGGCGTGATATCTCACTGGGACATGGTGAGCCTAGACAACCCTCGCGGTGCAACGGCAAATGAACTCACAGCTGCACTGCAATCATGTGACTTGAAACAACAAGTTTCACTAAATCAATTTGATAGCATGGAACTTGCGTGGCAAAGTATGGTGACTTCGGTATCATCATCCGATAGCCAAGCAAATGAACTTATTATTGTATTTGGCTCATTTTTTACGGTTGCCGCGTTCCAAGCTTGTTTTCAATCAATGCCTTAAGCTGCCAACGACAACGAATTAATAGGATTTTATTGTGGATCGTCAATTTCAAAACCGCCTTGTCGGCACCATAGTATTGGTGGCGCTTGGGGTGATTTTCTTACCCGATTTATTAGATGGCAAAAAAGCCCAAGTTGTTGAAGAGTTTACTGAAATTCCGCTGCGCCCAATGAATCAAGGTAATGTTAACGAGCCGCATTATAGCGATGATGACTTTCAGGTTATCGACATTCCACAAGGGCAAGACTTAGGTGAGCTTGATGCGCAGTCAGCAGACCAAAGCGCTGACCAACCCATAGCGGCGACAACACCTGAAGCTAACACTTCAAAAGCTGCTGGCTCTAGCAATGAGTCAAAAAGTAAGCCGAGTACAGAGTCCAAACAACAATCAAGCTCTCAAGAAAAAGCCCAGCCAAAAGCTGAAAAACAAGTTGCTGCAAAACCTAAACCTGTCGCAGGGCAAATTAAGCCTGTTGCTGGTGAGATAAAACCTGTGAGTGCGGGTTACACCTTACAACTTGGCGGCTTTAATAATGCCAAGAATGTGTCAGCATTGATTGCGCAGCTTAGGCTGTCTGGCTACACCGCATATACGGTTCCTGCTAAACCAGTAGATGGCAAGTTAACCCGTGTATTTGTTGGGCCTGAAACCAATAAAGCCAAGCTTGAAAAGGCGCGCGATCCTATTCGCAAGCTCACGGGATTAGAAGGTAAAATTGTGCCGTTTAGCCCAACAAACTAAACAACCAAGTCGCCCAATATCAGTCGATATTGGGCGTAACTTTAACCGCGCGCTTGTACAGGTTTTTATTTGAGTTGAACTCAAAATCATTGTTCTCATTTTCGCATGAATAATTCGTACAACTAAAGGTGAGAAACTTGGTTTACTTTGCTAGAATCGCGCCCGTCTTAACCCTGATACCGGATCCTTATCTCCATGGTGTGGATTGATTACGCAATTCTAATTGTTATTGGCATGTCGACCTTGATCAGCTTGGTCCGTGGTTTTGCCAAAGAAGCGATGTCGCTTGTTGTCTGGTTTGCCGCCTTTTTTATCGCAAGCCAATTTTATCCCCAGCTAGCTGGCCACCTTACTCAAATTAGTGATGAATACATCAAAAACGGTGTGGCAATTGCCATTTTGTTTGTGGCGACCTTAATCCTAGGTGCACTCGTTAATTACTTATTAGGTCAGCTTGTTTCTAAAACCGGTTTATCAGGAACCGACCGCGTATTAGGCCTGTGTTTTGGTGCTATTCGCGGCGCGCTTATTGTCAGCGCAATCCTATTTTTCATGGACGCATTTACTCAGCTCAACCAACAAGATTGGTGGGCTGACTCAGTACTTGTGCCCGAATTTGGTGTGGTGATTCAGTGGTTCTTCGACTATATGGAAAACACATCAAGCTTTGTACCCAAGCAATAATTTTAAAAAACACTTCTAATGAGGAACCTTACCCATGTGTGGTATCGTCGGAATAGTAGGCAAATCGTCAGTTAATCAAACCATTTATGATGCGCTGACTGTGCTCCAACATCGCGGCCAAGACGCCGCGGGTATTGTCACCATTGATGGCAATGCATTTCGCCTACGTAAAGCTAATGGCTTAGTGAAAGATGTATTTGAAGCTAAGCACATGCAACGCTTACAAGGTCATTCAGGTATTGGCCATGTTCGCTACCCAACAGCGGGTAGTTCAAGTGCATCGGAAGCGCAGCCGTTTTACGTTAACTCACCGTTTGGTATCTCATTAGCTCACAACGGTAACCTAACCAACACCGTTGAGCTAACTCAAAGTCTGGTTGAAAAACGTCGTCACGTTAACACCACATCAGACTCTGAAATTCTGCTTAACCTACTAGCAGATGAGTTGCAGAAAACCACAAGCTTAACGCTTGAGGCAGACGAAGTATTTGATGCTGTTGCAGCTGTGCATAAGCAAACGAGTGGTGCATACGCCGTTGCGTCAATGATCATCGGTCAAGGTCTGGTTGCTTTCCGTGACCCTTACGGTATTCGTCCACTGGTTTTAGGTAAACATGAAACCGAAACTGGCACTGAGTACATGGTTGCATCAGAAAGTGTGGCACTTGATGCGGTTGGCTTTGAAGTAATGCGTGATGTTGCCCCTGGTGAAGCGGTTTACATTACTTTAGATGGTCAGCTATTCACGCGCCAATGTGCTGAGAATCCAAGCTACGCGCCATGTATCTTTGAATTCGTATACTTCGCGCGCCCTGACTCAACTATCGACAAAGCTTCTGTTTACGGCAGCCGCGTGAACATGGGTACTAAGCTTGGCGAGAAAATCAAAGCTGAGTGGGACGATTTAGACATCGACGTGGTTATCCCAATTCCAGAAACTTCATGTGATATCGCATTAGAAATTGCTCGTCACATGGATTTACCTTACCGCCAAGGTTTTGTGAAGAACCGTTACATCGGTCGTACCTTCATCATGCCTGGTCAGCAAGAGCGTAAGAAGTCAGTGCGCCGTAAGCTAAATGCAATCAACGCAGAGTTTAAAGGCAAGAACGTACTGCTAGTAGATGATTCAATCGTACGTGGTACCACATCAGAGCAGATCATTGAGATGGCTCGTGAAGCCGGAGCTAAGAAAGTGTACTTTGCCTCTGCTGCGCCAGAAATTCGCTTCCCGAACGTGTATGGTATCGATATGCCAACATCGAACGAGCTAATTGCTCACGGCCGCGATGCTGACGAAATTGCTAACATCATTGGTGCAGATGGTATCATCTTCCAAAACATCTCAGATTTAGTCGATGCAGTTGCGATGGAAAATCCTGAAATCAAGCGCTTTGAAACTTCAGTGTTTGACGGTAACTACATCACAGGTGACGTTGACCAAGCTTACCTTGATCACATCAACCAGCTACGTAATGACGATGCCAAAGCAAACCGCATGAAAGACATAGGGACTAACCTAGAGTTGCATAACGTTTGCCATCCATAAGCATTGATGCTTGTTAATCGATAAAAAACCAGCGCACGCTGGTTTTTTTGTATCTGGCCTAAAGCATTTGCTTCAATGGATGGTTATCATTCAATCAGCTTACGTTGTGATG
Source organism: Shewanella sp. WXL01 (assembly GCF_012263345.1). NCBI lineage: Bacteria > Pseudomonadati > Pseudomonadota > Gammaproteobacteria > Alteromonadales > Shewanellaceae > Shewanella > Shewanella sp. WXL01. The sequence goes on from NZ_JAAIKQ010000002.1 coordinate 356,656, forward strand.
ACATTTAAAGCACGCCGTGAACACATCCGTGTGGGCTCTGTGAAAACATCCATGTTTTCAAAGGCTTTAAATGCCATCGCAACTATATGCTTTAACTTTAGTTGGTTAAGCTATGCTGCCTTCTAGGCAGCTAACATATAGCCACCTTCTTCAGAAGGTGGATTCTTTACATCTGGCTATAGTGTCCGTTTTAATACAAAGTCAAAGTCCACTAATAAGCGGCTAATAAATAAGGATGTGTTTATGAATCTAAATCAGGTGACGATTCCAGTGACGGATATGGCGGCTGCTTGTGTGTTTTATCGCAAACTAGGTATGACGCAAATTGTTGATACCGCCCACTATGCTCGCTTTCGCTGCCCACAAGGTGAATCAACGTTTTCATTAGCACTCACCTCAGAGCGTATTGAAAACCCAAGTGTTATTTATTTTGAGCATGAGCAGCTCGATGATTGGGTAGCGAGCTTAATTTCCAAGGGAATTGAAATCGCGCAGATGCCAACCGAGCAAAGCTATTTGTGGAAAGAGGCGGTGGTTATCGACCCAAGCGGTAACAAGGTTAAGCTATATTGGGCGGGAGATAATCGACTAAGCCCACCATGGCAAGTTGAACTTGGCCCGTTATAAAATGCCCGCTGATAAAGTGGTTTATAGAGCGCGAGTCTCTAGCGTTCTTGTATACAGGGAACTAGTTTATAGCTCATTGATTGATGAATCGGTGTTTAGCGAAAATGACTGCCGCACGCTACTGACAAAAGCTACTTACAAAAAAGAGCCCGCTATTTTCATAAAAATAGCGGGCTCTGACGTTAATTCTAATTAGGCTCAAGTACTAACTAATCTATTTCTTACCTAATCTACTTCTTACCTAGTCGATTATGCAATGCCGCTTTATAGGCCTCAATTGCTGGGAAAATTGCGGTAACACAGCTTGCTACTAATACCATGATCATTAAGCTAACAAGGCTTGGGCTGAGTAGGTTACTGGTAATAAACAGCCCATACTCGGTAGCAAAGAAGTCTTTCAGGGCAGTCAATGCAAAGGTCAATAAGGCGTAGCTAGTGGCAATCGCGCTTAAAGTGAGTAGCATTGCCTCTAAGAATATCAGTAGCATGATTTTCCATGGGCCTGCGCCTAATACCCTAAATACCGCAATTTCTGCCTGACGCTCATTCATTGATGCTAGCAGCATGCTAGATAAACCAAATAGGGTGGTTAACATCACCAAACCCGCGACTACTCGTAGTAGGTTTTCAACTGAGCCAACCAATTGCCAAAGCTCAGTCATTGCCACGCCCGGCAGAATTGCCATTAAGCGATCGCTTTTGTCATTGTTAAGCTCGCGCTGCATGGTAAAGGTGGCAAATTTGCTGTTTAACCCCACAAGCACCGCAGTAATACTCTCTGTAGGCAGTTTGGCATCCTGTGGGTTGGCAATCACTTGCGCGAGCCTTGATGGTGGCAAGTGAATCGCTTCAATTGCTGGCAGGCTAACATGCACGGTTTTATCCACTGGTGTGCCAGTTTTATCGAGCACGCCGCTAATTACAAATGGCGATTGGTCATGCTTGGTAAAGCTGGTGCTACCAATACCATGGGCGACTACAATTCTGTCACCCACCTTGTAGTTAAGCTTTTCTGCGACATCAGCGCCTACAACAGTTTCAAATAAACCATTAAAGCGCTCACCTTGAGAGAAAGTTAACTTACGTTTATCGCCATAGGCGAAGTGCTCAAAGTAGCTATCGTTGGTGCCAAGAACTCGAAAGCCCTTGTGCGAGTCGCCTAATGAGATAGGAATGGCCCATTTCACTTGCTCGTTATCAACGAGTTTTTGATAGCTGTCATATTTAATATTGTTGGTGGGACTGCCAAGCCTAAACACCGAATACAGCAACAGGTTTAACTGCCCACTTGGTGCGCCCACAATTAAGTCTGTGCCTGAAATGGTGCGGGTAAAGCTGGTTTTAGCCTGAGTACGCAAGTGTTCAACGCTGAGGAGTACCATTAAGCTGATGGTCAGAGACAGGAAGGTCAGCAATACGGTTTTCTTTCTGCTAAGCAGACTTTTTCTCGCTAAGGTAAGTAACATTAGGCATTTACCTCCTTGCTGATCAACGACTTAATATCCGTCTTTACATCAAAGTAGTCTTGCAGCGCACTGTCGTGGCTGACAAATATCAAGCAGGTATTGCTGCTTTTGGTCATCTCAACCAGCAAGGTCAAGAATGCATCCCTTGCTGAAGCATCAAGCGCTGACGTTGGCTCATCCACAAGCAGCACATCCGGTGAATTAATCAGAGCTCGCACAATGGCAACACGTTGCTGCTGACCAATACTTAACTGACTTACCGGCGTGGTTAATATGCCAGCGGGCAGTTTTAGCGCTTCGACCAGCTCACTTGCTTTAGCGCTAATGTCGCCTTTGTTATCAGCAAAATAGTGGGCGAGTTTAATGTTTTCTAACACGGTAAGGTAAGGAATGAGGTTAAAGGTTTGGAATACCACACCAATATGGTTAGCTCTAAACTTATCGCGCTGGCTCGCTTTCATCGTGGTGAGCGCTTGGCCCATGATTTCAATACTGCCGCTCTGCGGGGTTAACACGCCTGAAAGTAAATTAAGCAGGGTTGATTTTCCTGTGCCTGAGTCACCATGTAAAAACACGCTTTGGCCCTGGGGAACTTGCCACTGAGGAATATGAAATTGGGGGCTGTTAGCTTGTTTGTAACGATAACTAAGGTCTTTAATATTAATGGCTAGGGAAGACAAAAATCAGCCTCGTCAAATTGTAATGAGAGTTTGCAGCATCATACCATTTAATAGGAGTTATGTTATATTGTCCGCCCTAATTGGTTAAAGTTTGTGGCGAACAATGAAGAATATAATAATCGCTTTAGTCGTATTAGCGGCAGCTGCTGCAGGGGGCTATTTTTACTACGATAAGCCTGCTGAGAAGCCGGTCGTCGTTGACAAAAACTATCAAGAGTTGGTGTGGGATGCGTTAATGCCTGCAGATGAGCTAGAAATCATCTTAAACCCGCCCGAAGAAATCTATAACATTGAAGATGGCGCAAGCAATGATAATATTGATTCATTACAAGAGCTTGCTAAAAATGGTGGTGAGATAGGTCGCTATTACCAAGCCCTGACATCTGCCCGTGTAGTTGATTCTTTCAATAATGCAGATATCAAAATTCCCGGCTTTATTGTACCTTTAGTGTACAACGAGCAAGATAAGCTAACCGAGTTCTTTATCGTGCCATATTATGGCGCTTGTTTGCACATGCCGCCGCCACCGCCAAACCAAATGCTTTACTCGAAAGTAGAAGAGGGCATCGACATTATGGCGTCAACTTACTCGCCATATTGGTTTGAAGGCACAATGGCTATCGCCATGACGGAAAGAGACATAGGAAGTGCAGCTTATCAACTTGATGTTGATACTATCGTTCCTTATGTGGAACCGGAGGTCCAACAATGAAAACTGTAAAATCACTGCTGGCTGTAGGCGTTGCCCTTGGGCTTTTTAGTGCGCAAGGAGTGCAGCAAGCTCAAGCTTGTCAGTATCATTCAGGCCCAATGTTTGGTGCAATTGGTGCGCAGCACGGTCCAGGTCCAGGCAACTTCAGGCCTGTACCAAGGTTCAAGCTCAAGCACGAAGATGTTGTCACTGTGTCTGCCGGTGAGCATGGCGAAATCCCAATTCAATACCGTGTGCCGCGCTTTTATAAAGACATGGCGTTAGAGATTAAATCAGGTGCTCAATTGGTGATTGAGTCAGAGCCTACAGTGTCGCTTGAAGGCGCTGAGGGCGAATTGATTTTATCGTTTCTCGCTGAGGCAAAAGGTGCGCACAATATTGAAATGCTGGCTACAGGGATGCGCGATGGTCGTCCCTATAGCCTGATCAAGGTTATCCGCGTTAACGCTATTTAAAGCTAATCGAACTTGCCTGAGGAGTTAATGGTTTCGCTCCTTGGGCACTTCCCACAATCCACTGCGCTTCTAGCAGAGTTAATGTTGGCAATGACTTAAACAAGTTAAATTCTGCTGACGTAACTGACTTATCACACTCAAATACATAGCTAAACTCTGCATCGGCATGATTATGTTCGTCATGCTTATCGTGGTCATGATGCTCGTGCTTGTCATGATCATGCTTATCGTGATCATGGTGCTCGTGTTTGTCATGATCATGCTTATCGTGATCATGGTGCTCGTGCTTGTCATGGTCATCATGCTCGTGCTTGTCATCATGTTTATCGTGAGCATGTGCACCTAAAGCAAATTGTTTTTCCACATTATCTGTCGCTGACACGAGCTTGCAGCTAGCATTTAGGCTGACCACATCACTTGCGGTTTGAACCAGTTTGGCAAACTTAGTCACAGCTGCTTGTTGCTGTTTATCTTCAGCGCGGTGCTCGAAACCAAATGCGTTAATGGCAGGAATATTAAACTGCACATTCCACTGCTTGCCTTCATTGATGAAAAAAACTTCACCTTGGTCGTGTACGTGCTTATCAGCAGCAAATGCAGTAGGTGCGCAAATCATTGCAGCAACAAGTGTAGGGACTTTAAAATTCATAAGCACTCTCTTTAGGTCAATCTTTATTATTCGGCGATATCGTTGTTATTGCTAATACTCGACAGTAATGTTTGTGCCCAAATGATGTCAATCGACACTATGAGTCACGTACGATTAGTGTGAACTGTCAGTATTTATATACGCTTAATTTATCTCAATTATTTTCAGATTAGCGGTTAATGCACCCTCATCCGCTTGAGCTTAAAATGATATGTTGTATCATATCCATGTTAATCTGTAATAAACCGCTATTCACTAATCGATAATCGTTATTGTGAACCTAGTGCGGCAAATACTCAATAAGATCTACTCGAGTTTGCAATTAGGTTTACAACATACCCCATCAATAAAGAGTGCAAACCATGACAGCCACATTGATCAAGCATGCCAGTATCGTTAACGAAGGCAGCATTACTCAGCAAGATGTATATATAAAAGCAGGTAAAATCGCCGAAATTGCACCAAATATTGACGCAAAGCCTGGCGATACACTCATTGATGCGTCTGGCAAATATTTATTGCCGGGTATGATTGATGATCAAGTGCATTTTCGTGAGCCTGGCCTAACTCATAAAGGCAGTATCGCCACAGAGTCTCGCGCAGCGGTGGCTGGCGGAATTACTAGCTATATGGAAATGCCAAATGTTAGCCCATCAACCACCACAATCGATGCGCTTGAAAGCAAGTTTGACATCGCCGCTGCAAACTCTGCTGCCAACTACTCGTTTTATCTTGGTGCCACCGAAGACAACCTTGAGCAAATTAAACAACTTAACCCCAAGCGTCACTGCGGCGTAAAGGTATTTATGGGGGCATCAACTGGCGATTTACTAGTTGAGCATCCACAAGCGCTTGAGGCGATTTTTGAGCATTCACCTGTATTGATTGTGACCCACTGTGAAAATGGCGCTGTTATTGCCGAAAACCAGCAAAAGCTTAAGCAAGACCACTCACCGCTGACGATAGAAGATCACCCAAAACTGCGTGACGATGAATCTTGTTATGCATCGTCTAGCTATGCGGTAAACCTAGCTAAAAAACACAACAGTCAATTGCATGTGCTGCACATCACCACAGCCAAAGAACTAGACCTATTTGAAGCAGGCCCTGTTGCGGGTAAGTCAATTACTGCCGAAGCTTGTGTGCACCATTTATGGTTTAGCGCTGACGATTACGCTCTGCTCGGAAACCGCATTAAATGTAACCCTGCAATTAAATACCAAAGCGACCGTGACGCGCTGCGTAAAGCATTGCACACAGGGCAAATTGATGTTGTCGCCACCGATCATGCGCCGCATACACTTGAAGAAAAGAACGTGCCTTATGAGCAAGCGCCAGCCGGATTACCCTTGGTGCAGCATGCACTGCTTACCATGCTTGATCATGTTCAGCATCAGCGTTTAACCCTAGAGCAAGTAGTTGAAAAAACGGCGCACAATGTCGCGATTCGTTACGCTATTGAAGGGCGTGGCTATATCCGCGAAGGCTACTATGCCGACTTAGTGTTAGTTGATTTAGCGAAAACCACACCAGTGACTGATGAAAACTGTCTATACCACTGCAATTGGACGCCATTTGCTGGCCATGAATTCACATCACGAATTGCAGGCACCTGGGTAAATGGTCAGCAGGTATTTGATGGCGACAAGCTTATTGAAGCGCCAAATGCTGCAATGGCATTAGCGTTTGAGCGGTGATTTGTCATACCAATTGGGGTTAGCGCTCCTGATTTAATAGAACGAATAAAACAACATTAACGAGAACTGTCATGCTAAGAAAAAATCCAACTGGGCACATGCCTGTGGTCGCAGAAACGGCGTTTATTGATCCTACCGCCATTATTTGCGGCAAAGTCATCATTGAAGAAAACGTATTTGTTGGCCCTTATGCGGTTATCCGCGCTGATGAAGTGAACGCACAAGGCGACATGGAGCCAATTATTATTAAGCGCGACACCAATATCCAAGACGGTGTGGTTATTCACTCAAAAGCCGGCGCAGCGGTAACGATTGGCGAGCGTAGCTCTATTGCCCATCGTTCAATTATCCACGGCCCATGTGAAGTGTGCGACGATGTATTCATTGGTTTTAACTCCGTAGTGTTTTCTACCAAAATTGGTAAAGGCTGCGTTATTCGTCATAACAGTGTGGTTGATGGCTTAGACTTACCAGAGCAGTTCCACGTGCCGCCAATGACTAACATCGGCCCAGATTTTGACTTAAATACTATCTCTAAAGTACCACCAGAATATTCAGCATTTTCTGAGTCTGTGGTTTCTGCAAACCATACCCTGGTTGAAGGTTACCGGAGAATTGCTAATGAGCTCTAACCCTATCTCTCAGGTACCTACCAACATCATTACCGGCTTTCTTGGTGTGGGTAAAACCTCAACCATTATGAGCCTAATTGAGCACAAGCCAGAGCATGAACGCTGGGCAGTGCTGGTGAATGAGTTTGGCGAAATCGGTGTAGATGGCAGCTTGTTTCAAGGCCAGCATGCTGAGCAGCAAGTCTTTATCCGAGAAGTACCCGGCGGTTGTATGTGCTGCGCCGCAGGTTTGCCGATGGAGATCGCGTTAAATCAACTGCTCAGCACTGCTAAGCCAGACAGGTTATTGATTGAGCCAACAGGCTTAGGTCACCCTAAAGAAGTGCTTGAGGTGTTGTCATCTGAGCATTACCGTCAGGTATTGTCGCTGCAGCAAACCATCACTTTGGTTGATGCCCGTAAACTAGCTGAGCCTAAATATACTGAGCACGATACGTTTAATCAGCAAATTGTCATTGCTGATGTGATTGTCGGTAATAAGCAAGATCTGTATCGCGCTGATGAAGCTGAGCAACTCATTGCTTATGTCAATCAGGCTAACCCTGATGCGAAAGTGATTTTTGCCGAGCATGGTAAATTGCCGCTAAGTGCGCTTGAGGGTAAAACTCAAGGTTTATCCAACAGTACACATCATCACCACCATCATCACGGCAAACCTAAACCACTCGCGTGTGATCTGCCTATGCCAGAAAGCGGCTTGATTAAAGCCAGCAATCAAGGTGAAGGCTACAACAGTGTCGGCTGGCGTTTTGCGCCAGATAAAGTGTTCTCGCGTCAGTCATTGGTGCGTTTATTAGTTAATTTGGTGGTAGAGCGTATGAAAGCCGTGTTTATCACCGACATGGGAGTATTTGGCTACAACTTAACGCCGGACGGTATTACCGAAATTGAGCTTGATGAATGCTTCGAGAGCCGTATTGAGTTGATTTCGCAAGCTAATGCAGCCGGAAAAAGTACCATTGACGATGGCATGGAATCTCAGTTGCTGGCATGTTTGGTTGATTAGCAAGCTAAAGCATTTGTAAGCCTTTTTCGGCGTGAGCGCAAAGCACCTAGATTTAATCAAATCAGCTGTTGTTGATTGTTGCTATTGCGCTTTACCGCTTTGCTGGGTAAAGTACTGTTAATTCATACAGTGCTTTGTCCAGTTTTCTATGCGTCTATATATTGCCGAAAAACCAAGTCTTGGTCGCGCTATTGCCGATGTGCTACCTAAGCCACTTAAAAAAGCTGAGGGGTTTATTACCGCGGCTAACGGCGATTGCGTGTCATGGTGTATCGGTCACTTGCTTGAGCAAGCCGAGCCAGATGCCTATGACGACAAATACAAATCCTGGCGTATTGAAGATCTCCCCATAGTGCCTGAAAAATGGCAGCTCAAACCTAAGCCGAAAACCCGTAGCCAATTAACCGTACTGCGTAAGTTAGTAAAACAAGCCAATGAGCTGGTTAACGCTGGCGACCCTGATAGAGAAGGGCAGTTGCTGGTCGATGAGGTCATCTCCCATTTAGGCGTTAAGGGCGACAAGCTTGCCAAGGTGCAGCGCCTATTGGTGAGTGACTTAAACCCAAGCGCGGTAAAAAGGGCACTTGGGCAACTGCGCAGTAACCGTGAGTTTGTTCCACTATCAACATCAGCATTGGCTCGTAGCCGTGCTGACTGGCTATATGGTATGAACATGACCCGCGCCTATACTATTCAAGGTAAAAAGGTTGGCTATCAAGGTGTATTGTCTGTTGGGCGTGTACAAACGCCAATACTTGGCTTAATTGTCCGCCGCGATGAAGAAATCGCAAACTTTCAACCTAAGCCGTTCTATGAGGTGTTAGCGCATTTATCTGACGTAAATGAGTCAGAGCCTAACTTTAGCGCCAAGTGGCAACCAAGCAAAGCTTGTGAACCCTACATGGACGAAGATGGCCGTGTGCTTGCTAAAGGGTTAGCGCACAACGTGGCAGGCAGAATTACCGGTCAACAAGCCAAAATCACTAAGCTTGAATGCAAAACCAAAAAGCAAAATCCACCGCTGCTTTACAGTTTATCGTCACTGCAAATCGACGCCGCTAAACGCTTTGGTTTAAGCGCCAAAGCTGTGCTTGATACCTGCCAAAGCCTGTATGAAAAACATAAACTTATCACGTACCCGCGCTCAGATAGTCGTCACTTACCTAAAGAGCAGTTAGCACTTGCTCCTGCTGTTACCCAGGCTATATGCGCCAATGCGCCGCAACTCACTCAAGGAATTGACAGTCCAGATTTATCTTTAGTCTCTAAAGCCTGGAACGACTCAAAAGTCGATGCGCACCACGCCATCGTCCCAACCGAGAAAAAGGCAAACTTAGCCTCGCTAACTCGCGATGAAGCGAACCTTTACCAACATATCGCTCGCCAGTATTTGGCGCAGTTTTATCCGGCTTACGTATATGACGAAACTCAAGTCGAAATAGCGATTCAAGGCGGCAGATTCACCACCAAAGCTAAAGTCGACAAATCACTCGGTTGGAAACAGCTATTCCCCGCAAGCAGCAGTGCAGTGAAAAACGGCGCTAAGGATGATGCTGCCAGTGGGGATGGTGAAGAACTGGCCAAGCTGCCTAAACTCACTCGAGGTCAGGTGCTGTTTTGTCATCAAGGCGAAGTGGTAGAAAAAGTGACTCAGCCACCTAAGCACTTTACTGATGCAACCTTGCTTAGCGCAATGACCGGCATTAGCCGTTATGTCAGCGACGCAGAGATTAAAAAGACTTTAAAAGAAACCGATGGTTTGGGCACTGAAGCAACTCGGGCAGGAATTATCGAGCTGCTGTTTAAACGTGGCTTTGTTGTGCGCTCAGGCAAAGCGATTATAGCGACCGAGGTAGGCAAAGGTTTAGTTCACAGCTTGCCTGAGTCGGCTACCTTGCCTGATATGACAGCGCTGTGGGAGCAAAGCCTAGATGCCATAAGCCAAAAACAGTTACGCTACGACAGCTTTATGCAGCCATTGGTTAATCAAGTATCTCATCTTGTCTCTCAAGCAGCAGCCCATATTCCTACGGCATTACAAGGCGTTAAAGCGCCAGCTAAAAAATCTTGGGGCAAGGGCGCAAAAACAGCAAGAAAAGGTCGCAAAAGCTACAGTAAATCTGGTGCTTCGAATGCTAAAGCGGCATCAAAAACATCAACGACAAAAAAGCCAGCCTCAAAACGAGCAACTGCGAAAAAAGCTACCGTTAAAAACTAGCCGTTAGAAACCGATTTATTATCCCGAGTTGAGGTTATTTAGATAAAGATCAAATACCCCTAGGCTTTTTTCAGCAATAATTGCAAAATAGCGTTAGGTAAAATCTGAGGTGTATTATGCACAAAGATTTGCCGCTACCTAACTCGTTTTCAGCGCATTAAAGCCGTTTATTTAGAGGGAAGTTTCATGAAGTATCAAATCATACCGGTAACACCGTTTCAGCAAAATTGCAGTGTGATTTGGTGTAAAGACACCCTACAAGCGGCAATCGTCGACCCTGGTGGCGATATCGATCGCATTACCACAGAGGTTGAAAAGTTAGGCCTAACGCTAGTCAAAATTTTGCTTACTCATGGTCATATCGACCATGTTGGTGGTGCACAAGCGCTTGCCGAACAGCAAAATATCCCTATTGTAGGGCCACATATCGACGACAGCTTTTGGCTAGAGAATTTGCCAGGCCAAAGTAAAAATTTTGGCTTCCCAGAAGTTGGCGCTTTTACTCCAAATCAATATTTGAATGACGGCGACACTGTTGAGTTAGGCAACCAACAGCTGCAGGTGGTGCATTGCCCTGGCCACACGCCAGGTCACGTAGTGTTTTACTCAGCATCATCAAAAACTGCCTGGGTAGGCGATGTACTGTTTAGAAGCTCTATTGGGCGCACCGACTTCCCACAGTCGAATCATCAAGATTTGATTAATTCAATCACTAAAAAACTATGGCCATTGGGCAATGAAACCCAATTTATTCCAGGCCACGGCCCAATGTCGACATTTGCGGAAGAGCGTCAACACAACCCGTTTGTGGCAGATCAGTTACTGGGCTAACGGTCGAAGTCAGTATTAAGCGTGACACAATTAAGACATAGGCAACCAAGTGGTTGCCTATTTTTTAGGTGTGTGGGATTGCAGGTGTTCAAGCAACCGGCTGATTTAGCTTGGCTAAAATTCGCAATCAAGATGGCTGCAAGTGTCATTTTTTTCAAATGTGACGATTTTTTGATTGAGTAATTACTCATTTTTATTTAGCGTAGAAATGTAAAATTTTTGATCAAGGAGGGGATTGTGAGATTTTTAGTGCTTTTAGTATTGCTCTTACTGTCGTTCTCAGGCGTCTGTGCTGATGAACGTTACGTGAGTAATATCCAGCCACAGTATTTTGATGAAGATATCAATCGCCTAAAAGCGGCTGATGCCAGTATCGATTACAACGCCGAAAAAGATGAGTTTACTATCTATTTCTATGAGGGCATTTATGTCGTTGGTGTGAGGTTGTCTCGCGATGCGGCAGACTCGCTAATGTCAGCGATTTATAAGTATGAATCATGGAATAAGAAAGCCATTGCTAAAGCCGTCACCCTCGATAAAGAGATAACCAAAGTTAAAACCGGCTATACCTTTTGGCGTTTAGGCAATAGCCCGTGGCGAGTAGGGCGCTCAGTCGATCTTAGCCTGCACTTTTACTCACAATCACCAAAGCATCACCAACTAGTGTTTGTCATCCCTAAAATGCAAAGCATCAATAACCAGTACATCTCCTATCATCCAAAAGAGCCACATTTCGACCTAGAGCAAGCAGTAAACCTGCGTCAGCACTTTGAGCGAGACAATGTGCTTGCCTTTGTACAAAAAGTCCAAGAGCAACAGAGTCTAGAGGCCGAGTTTAATTAGGTTTATTCGTGGCCTTAACCGAATTACAAAGAAAAAAGCTCAAGCAATCGCTTGAGCTTTTTGGTGGTAGTGAGGCGTACCTTCTAATCTGAGCAACTTCTTTTTTGGCCTTTCAATTTTGAAATCAATTTCCAGCGCAAGCTACCAGTGAACTTATAGTGATCCACATATTGGTTAAGCTAATTCCAAAGTTTAGTTTCATCCATACTCATCACGCTTTGTTATGGTGCATTAGCTCCACTCCACACTGCAATTTATGTTCGGGTGCTCAATTTTTAAGTCTGTGAAGCCCGTTGTAAGTTGGTGATATGAACTTGGCATAGCTAACCGAAACTCTTGAGAACCCGTAAATTCTATATTTGCTGGCAAATTAACTAAACCTGTAATTGAATCGCAAAATGCATCCCAATTGTGACCATAAAAATCAGGGAAAGATAATGCTGACGACAAAAGAGCATGTAGTTGTTCTTCCGTTTTAATTGTACTCAAATCTATCTGCATAATTCCCTTGTGCTATTCACGCTTTGCTTAGGGCAGCCGGAACACACTGTAGGCTGCCCCGCGGACGCCGCGCTTTTTTCGGCCGGAGTGTACTTGAGCAACTTGTTAAGTGTTTGTGGCACCTTGCCCGCCTATTATTTGCGTTTGCAGCTCGGTAGAAACATTTACCCACGAAACACTAGGAGAAAATACCAGCTTACAGCCTTGCTCCGCTGCTGCTTTGATTATTTGATGATACCACTCAACGTAGCCCCATTTTCGAGGCTTAGTGGCATAGAGATAACCGCGCTCACTGTTCCAATGAACTTCCATAGCTTCGCGATAGATCATTGGGAAGGTCTCAGTTGCCGGCTTTAATGCGATTGTTAGCTAATTCCAGAAATTACAATAGATACTATGCCGATAAACCCTAAAAAATACGGGAGAATATCTTTAACAAATATGCTTTCGTGAAGTGCCCAGCTTATCCAGAATTTAGGCATAATCTTGCGTAGTTTTCTTTCGCTGTAATGATATACGACATGACCAATGTCACTAAAACAATTTACTGAATATGGATAAGTAAGCTGTATTCTTATATCTAGATAATCTCTCTTTGTTTGAGAGTCATATATAAACCATGATTTTGATAAGTCTATAAGCTTAATATTATCTAGTTTTCTATCTACGTAATTGATACTGCATGAAGAAGGACCGTCTTGTCTAATCTCATCTAAAGCCTTAGAGGTCAAGTATTTAAGAAGATAATTATCGATATTCTCATGCATGGATGGGTATACAGCCTTTCGCCAAGACTGATAGAAAGTAATGTAAAAGAATAATATTAAGAGGAAGATAGCTACTCCTAAAAATGATCCAGCATTATTCATTGCGATAAACCCTAAGTTTATCTTTGAGATGCTAGATTCACTTACGGTATATGCAATTGCCGAAAGCGATGTTATGAATAGCCATTTTCTATCTTTTTCATACTGTTCCATGTGATGCCACTTGATAGCTAACGCCTCAATAACCGGCGCAGCTTGCTGCGTCCGGCGCCTGAAAGGCGCGTAGTTGATTGACTTGTTAAGCGCTAATAGCCATGTAAGCTGAAGCGCGATATTTTTTCTGTTTTTAACTCGTTTAACGCACCGAAAACGCCATTTCTTCTTGGGATGGAGCATTCTGCGATATTGAACTCAATGTAACCTTCTTTTCTAATTGTTCTTAAATATACGGGAATAACTTCCATGTAGGCAGGAATGTTATTTTGCAGAGCGAGCATTGGGTAAAGGAGTTTGTGCTTGGCTAATGAATCAAACTCTTTCCCCGATTTTGCTTCAATCACGAAAAGGCATTCTTTTCCTTTTCGCTTTCCAACGAATAATGCGTCAATTTCTACTTGGCCTTGATTGTGTGTTAGCACTTCATTGCTATGGGAAGTTGGCTGAAAATCAAAAGTAAAAACACTTTGACCTGTGGCTGGAATACTTTGATTGTTGTCTTGTTCTATACCTAGAGCTTCTGTTAGAAGACCTGAAGCCATGGCTAAATTAACTATTGAGGTTTCTGTTAGCGTAGGAAGCAACTGAAATGCAAATAAACTACGAATTGATGCGCTAGGCAAAAATACCTCAAGTTCACTGTTGGAGAATATATCTTCATCTATGAAGAAATAGTCAGCCCACGATTCCACTGCTTTTGCGAGAGCGAACTCGGTGTTGCGACTGCCTTTTGGTGATCCTAATCGGAAGACCATGTAACCTGAATTCTTTAATTCAGAAGTAAGATCGCTAATTGAGTTTATTGAAATATATTGAGCCGTACGTTTGTTGCCTAATTTAGTTTCGGCAACATAGTCTTGGAAAGATCTTGGCGTGCCAATGATATCTCCAGAACCCTCAATTTCTTTGATTGCTTGATCGAACATGATTCTCGCTTAACATTTATATAGTGCGCATGCGCACATATTGGGATTAACGCGCATGCTCGTTTTGCCAATTATATAAATCGTGAGAATGCAGCTAACCAACTGTATTGATTATAAATACCAGATTATCCATATTTACGCCATACCGTAAAAGCGCGCATGCGCACATAATGGGATTTATGCGCAAATTAACCTGCTCATGGTCACTCGTGCTAGGGATTCATCTGATCATTGCGATTGTTGAGAATGGACTGGAAAACCTAGTAGCCAGGTGTTTTTGCTTGCACCCAAACCCGCCGATAAACCCTGAAACATTTTCCTACTTTCCATGTTTGAGCTGCTCTGTTAGCTTAGGTTTTGTGTCTTTACAATGTAGAGTTAAGCCCTGCAAAACTTATGGTTTTATGTGACTTTAGGTTCATGTCGGGCTAATGAATAGCGCTTTACATTTGCTCAACTGTTTTGCTTTTTAAACCTGCTCACTTTTTACCTGCACATTGTGAGCATCTTCGACCGATTTATTCATGGACAGAATATGGCGCAGCAACTTAGCGAAATTCTAGAAGCCTGGTTACCAAGCTATCAGCAAGATTGGGTGGCAGCGGTGATCACTCATGTGTCTGGCTCATCCTATCGTAAGCCTGGTGCCATCATGTTGTTTGACTCCCTTGGCAAAAGCCTAGGTATGCTCAGCGGTGGTTGTTTAGAGGCTGATTTACGCCGTCATGCCCAAAGGGTGATGCAAACAGGGCAAACCTTAACGCTAACCTATGATGCCAGCGATGAGTCTGATCAAAGCTATCAACTTGGTTGCGGCGGCATCGTCACTATTATGCTGGTGTCACTGACCAAGGCGAACGACTACCTTGGGTTGCTAAAACTCTATGATGCGCTTAATCATGGCCAAAGTTGTCGCTATCAATTAAGTATTCCATCTCAGCCTATTGCGTGTGACGAACTCAGTGCGCAAGTTGAAGTGCTGCATAGTAACACTCAAGCTTTACCTTTTACTGAAAAAACTCAGCTGCTCAACCTTGAGACTGGTGAGAATACTCCTGAGCACATTTTATCTGTGCCCGTACGCGCGCCAATTCATTTAGGTATTTTCGGCGGGGGGTTAGATGCCAAGCCAGTGTGTGAAATGGCGCAGTTACTGGGTTGGCGAGTGTCGGTATTTGATAGCCGCAGTGCTTATGCTCGCAATTATGATTTTGCCGGCGCTAAGATTTATAAACATAAAGCCAATGAGCTGCCAAGTGATGTACTTAGCTCGCTCAACTGCGCGTTTGTGTTGCATCACAACCTTGAGTTAGATGCCGATGCACTGCGGGTTTTGGCACAGTACCCGCTGCAGTATGTGGCGCTGCTTGGGCCAGGGCATCGCCGCGATAAAGTGCTGACTAAAGCAGAACTAACGGTGGATGACTTTTCCGGCGTGTTCTCAGCGCCCGCTGGGCTTGCCTTGGGCGGTGAGCTGCCAAGCTCTATTGCGTTAAGTATGTTGTCTCAATGCCATAGTGTGCTGTATCAAAGCAAGATGACCACCCTAGATAAGGTGATGAGCTAATGCCTGAGTTAGCCTCTGGTTTTGAATCAGGCACAGCGCCTGAACGAGCGAATGAGCTTGCATGCGTGATGTTAGCCGCCGGTGGTAGTCGCCGTTTTGGTGACTGTAAACTCGCGCAACCCTTACAGCCAGGATGCAGCGTGCTACAAACTAGCTTGTTAGAGCTAGTTTGTTTTAGCTCTAACAACGGCTTAAACGTACCGAAAGTGGTGTTAGGTGCTTACCAAGCAAAGCTTGCTGATTTACTACTAAGTTTTGAACCAAAGGTAAAAGTGGTTTGTAACCCAGACTGGCATCAGGGCATTTCAACGTCCATTATCGCGGGTCTACAAGCTGCTGTTTATCAAGGTAATAGCATTGATAACCAAGATGACGACAGCGATAACAGTAAACCTTGCGAGCACAAGCAAGCTCAGCAACTTTCCAGTCAACAATCTAAGCAACAAGCCAATCAACAAGCCAAGCAAGATAGTACCAACCAGATAAAAGCCGTGTTGATAACACTTGGCGATCAGGTCGCCATTCGCTCAGATGATTATCAGCGCTTATTCGATGCTTATAAACAAAGCGGGCAGATTTGTGCCAGTCGTTATCGCGACCAACTTGGCGTGCCCGCAATATTCCCGTATTCAGCATTTTCAAAACTTATGCAGCTTGAGGGTGATAAAGGCGCGAAAGCCATCATTAAGCAAGCTCAGTTGCACGGCAAGGTAACTGAAGTACCTATTGCCAATGCCCAATTTGATATTGATACTCCAACCGATTTGCAGTTGTGGTTGGCCAGCAAGGAGAGATAAATGGAAAACCCAACCCAAAACTTAACCATTAACGGGCGTAACTTTACCGTTAATGCCGAACCCAATATGCCTGTGCTATGGGTGCTAAGAGACATTCTTGGCCTTACCGGTACTAAATATGGTTGCGGCTCTGGTTTATGCGGCGCTTGTACTATTCATGTTGATGGCAAGCCAATGCGTGGCTGCTTAACCAGTGTTAAGCAGGTGAGCGGCAAAAACATTACCACCATTGAAGGGCTCGAGGCTGAAAAGCTCAAACAAGCGTGGGAGAAGCACAATGTGCCTCAGTGCGGTTATTGTCAGGCTGGGCAGCTAATGTCTGCGGCGGCGCTACTGAAAACCACTCCTAAGCCAACAGATGCGCAAATTAACGACGCCATGTCGGGTAATATTTGTCGCTGTGGTACTTATCCGCGTATTAAAGCGGCGATTATTGATGCTGCGGAGGCCTAATTATGAGCACATTTACTGCAGTTGAGAATATTAGCCGCCGTGACGTATTGAAGTTATTTGGCGCAGCGGGTGGTGGGTTAGCTCTAGGAGCAACAGGTATGGCGTGGAGCCCAATGGCGATTGCGCAAGACCGCCAGGCAAGCCTGAATTTATTCGTGGCGATTGGTGAGGACAACAAGGTTTACTTAACCTGCCACCGCTCAGAGATGGGCCAGGGTATTCGTACTGGTATTCCGCAAGTGTTGGCTGATGAGCTAGAGGCCGAGTGGGATAACGTAGTTGTGGTGCAAGGGCTTGCCGATGAGCGCTACGGCAGCCAAAACACCGATGGCAGCCGCAGCATTCGCAAACACTACACCACCATGAGACAAATGGGCGCAACTGCGCGAACCATGCTGGAGTCAGCAGCGGCTAATGAGTGGCGAGTCGACCCAAGTGAGGTATACGCCAAAGCGGGGCGCATTCATCACAAAGGCTCAAATAAGTCTTTAAGCTTTGGTGAGCTAGCGATGAAGGCAAGCGCGCTACCTACGCCAGAGGAGAGTGAAGTTACGCTAAAATCGGCAGACAAATTTAACTTTATTGGTAAGTCGCCACGCAGCGTTGATATAGACGCCATTGTTGATGGCAGTGCTGAGTATGGTTACGACATTAAAGTACCAAACATGTTGTATGCCAGTATTTCGCGCCCGCCTGTACTTGGCAGCGATGTAGAGTCATTTGACGAAATCGCTGCGCGTAAAGTGGCTGGCGTATTAGATATTGTAAAACTGCCCGTACCTCAAGGTGCGCCGCTGTTTCAAGCGCTCGGCGGCGTCGCTGTGATTGCCTCAAACAGTTGGAGCGCCGTTGAGGGGCGTAAAGCACTCAATATTAAATGGACTAAAGCCGATAACGATAGTCACGACAGCAAAGCTTATCTAGCCGAGCTAGTGACAAAAGTGCAGGGCAATAGTGGTCAGCCTGGCAAGGTTGTGCGCAAATATGGCAACACACCGACTAACTGGCAAGGCGATGATGTTGTTAATGCAACCTACACAGTGCCGTATCTCGCCCATGCGATGATGGAGCCGCCTGCTGCAGTAGCAAATGTAACCAAAGATAGCTGTGAAGTGTGGGCATGTACCCAAACGCCACAAAGTACCCAGGCCAATGTCGCAGGCGTGTTGGGGCTTAAAAAAGAGCAAGTGAAAGTGAATGTGACTATGCTTGGCGGCGGCTTTGGTCGTAAGTCAAAGCCTGACTTTAGTGTTGAAGCCGCGTTGTTGTCGAAACAGCTTGAACGTCCAGTAAAAGTCAGCTGGAGTCGTGAAGATGATATTCAAAATGGTTACTACCACGCGATTAGCGCCCAGCATTATCAGGCTAAGTTCGCTGATGACAAGGTTACCAATCTACTTGCGCGCACAGGCTTTCCATCAATTAGCTCAACCTTTGCTGAAGGTGTCGATGAGCCATCTGGCGGCGAGCTGGACTTGGGCTTTGTCGATGTGCCGTTAGCACTAGAGTCAATGCAGCTTGAAGTGGTTAAAGCTAAAGCTCATAGCCGAATTGGCTGGATGCGCTCTGTATGTAATATTCAACATGGGTTTGGTATTGGTAGCTTTGTCGATGAGTTAGCGGTAAAAGCGAATAAGCCATGTTTGCAAATGTGGCGTGAAATGCTAGGTAAGGCTCGCCAAGAGACCTTTAGCGATCAAGGTTTTGAATACGGCAACTATGGTGAGACCTTAGCTGATCATCCAGTGGATGTGGGGCGTTACCACGGCGTTATCGACAAGCTAGAGCAGCTCGTTAACGAGCAAGGTAAGCCAGGTAAAAATCAGGGCTGGGGTTTTGCGATTCACCGTAGCTTCACTGCGTATGTGGGCATTGCGACATTAGTTGAAGTGAACGATAACTCGCTAAATGTGATTAAGAGCATCGGCGTGATTGATGCTGGCCTTGTGGTGAACCCAGATAGAGTACATTCGCAAACTGAAGGTTCGATTATCTTTGGTTTGTCGCTCGCAATGATGGGCGAGATCACCTACAAAGACGGTAAGGTTGAGCAGTCAAATTATCATAACTACCCTGTGTTACGTATGCCGCAAAGCCCTGAAATCATTACTCATATTATTGACTCTGATGCCAATCCTGCTGGTGTTGGTGAGCCAGGTGTACCGCCTGTAGCGCCTAGCTTAACCAACGCGATTTTTGCTGCAACTGGCAAGCGTTATCGCGATTTACCGTTAAGCCATCACCTTGATGTTTAGCCAATCACTAAAAGTTTAAAAAACTAGACCTAAGCCCAGATTTTTATCTGGGCTTTTTGTTTATATGGCCGATAAATAACTATACTAAAATCCCAGTTAGCGTTTGCTGGCACTTTGTTACTACTCTACCGCCTGTCACGCTTCACTTTATGCTTAGGAATAGCAGTCTATGAAAGCTATCGAGTTTCGCAAAATCGACGCCCTGTTAATTAAACTTAGCCTTAACGGAAAATTCTTTGTTATTTGTGCTCTGGTATCTGTGATCACCTTAGCCGTTGCCATTACTAACCAACAGCAAATGCAGCAAGTTGCTCAGCAGGCATCGATTGCCCATGTACAGGGGCAGGCTGAAATGATCGCCAAAATTGCAAGGCAACAAAACTTAAGTGCGCAAGAACAAGCAAGCTTTGTTCGCGCTCAAGGGGCAAATTTAGCAAGCTCAGAGCAGACGAGCCGCCGCGGTGATTCTGTGACGGCTTCAGCGCCGCTTGGCGCTCAATATGTGGTATTGCAGCAGCCTGTTGCGCAGTTAGAGGCGAGCTTAACAGAAGATAAAAGCTGGTTATTTTGGCTAGCGCTGGTGGGGTTATTGCCGCTATTTCAGCTGTGCTACTGGACGTCGACTTCACTCGGCGGCGGTTTGTGGGACATGTATGCGGCAATTAAGCGTTTGGCCGATGGTGACTTAACCGTAAGGCTTAACTTTTTTGGCACCGATGACTTTAGTTTAATCGCCAAAGAGATTGATCGCAGCGCAGATAATATGAGCGAAATGGTGGCGGCAATTCGTGATAATGCCAACACCTTAAATCAGGCAGCGGAGAAGTTTGAGCAGCAGGCAACAGTTAGTGGCGGCGTGATTAATAATCAATATGCATTTTTGGACTCAGTATCTACGGCGATGGAGCAAATGACCGCAGCAATTGGCGAAGTGTCACATCATGCAGTTGATACATCAAACTACAGCCAAAGTAACGCTGAGCAAATTGCTAATAGTCAGGGGAATTTGCAGCAAGCTGTGCAGCATATTAATCAATTATCTGACAAGATTTCTGAAACCTTTCACTCGGTTGAAGAGTTATCCAATGAAGTGGCACAAATTAATGAAGTGGTTACTACTATTAATGCCATTTCCGAGCAGACTAATTTGCTCGCGCTAAACGCTGCAATTGAAGCGGCGAGGGCGGGTGAGCAAGGTCGAGGATTTGCGGTAGTGGCTGATGAAGTAAGAACCCTTGCTAGTCGCACGCAACAAGCCACGGTTGAAATTCAAAACATGATTGAAAGCTTACAAAAGAATTCGAGCAACTTAACCGCTATGACCACCATTATTGTTGATCAGGCGGCTGAAGGAAGCGCCAATATTCGTGAAGTGGGCGAGGATATTACTCAGGTGTCAGACTCAACCCAAAGAGTATTTGATATGAGCAGCCAAATTGCCACATCTGCCGAGGAGCAAAGTGCTACCGCGGTCGATATTGCCAGTCAGCTTAATGATATTCGCCAGCAGTCGGAGCAAATTAAGCAGCATGCGCAAGAAGCCGAGACTGTGTCACATGGCCTCACCGAGTCGTCTCATAATTTAACGCATATTCTTAGTCAGTATAAAACGGCGTAAATCGCGCCTCGTGTAGAGCTTAAGAGCTGAAGATAAAGGAACAGGTGAGCCCCATTGTGGCTCACCTGTTTCGTATTCTATTCAATAGCTTACCAAGGCCACTAAAAATCATACCCATGAGTTTTGTTGTGCCAAGCATAATGCCACCAATAATGAAATAAGCGATAAACATTTGCCAAGATTCAGCTTGCCAGAAAATATAGCCTAAGATGGCCAACGGGATCAGAAGTAAAAGTGCGATTTTGAAATAGTCTTTACTGTCCATATTGTTTTTATTATGTGTGCTGTATGGTGAATTAGGGGGGCTAGGTTAACGTTAAAATCTTAAGCTGCGATTAAGCTGTACAGTTTTTATATCGAACAGCTTACGTTTAAATTCAATTGGTTAGCACTCTAAATAATAAAAAGCCCTGTTAGATGACAATATCTATCAGGGCTTTTTCTATTTCAGCTGGCTAGCGCTCGTAGAGAGGCACTAGCTAAAAGTCGTCCAAATCGGCGCATGATCTGATGGTTTTTCAATGCCGCGTAGCTCGTAATCTAC
Organism: Shewanella sp. WXL01; assembly: GCF_012263345.1. Taxonomy (NCBI): domain Bacteria; kingdom Pseudomonadati; phylum Pseudomonadota; class Gammaproteobacteria; order Alteromonadales; family Shewanellaceae; genus Shewanella; species Shewanella sp. WXL01. The sequence goes on from NZ_JAAIKQ010000002.1 coordinate 378,116, forward strand.
GTCTGACTCTAGGGCGCGCTCAGCCAGTGATTTAGTCACTAAAATCACGTCAATGCGCAGGCCGCGATTGTCATCAAAGCCTTTGCTGCGGTAGTCAAACCACGAGTAACGCTCTGTGCGCTCTGGATGTAGCTCACGGAATGAATCGACAAAGCCCCAATCAAGTAGTTTGGCCAGCCATTCACGCTCTTCTGGTTGGAAGCTACATTTACCGGTTTTTAACCAACGTTTACGGTTTGGCTCGCCGATACCAATATCAAGATCGGTTGGTGAGATATTAATATCTCCGATCACCGCAATATCTTCATCAGCGTTGTGGTTAGCATCTAAATGCAGCATTAAGTCTTTATAGAACTTACGCTTAGCTGGGAATTTGGTTTCATGGCCAATGTTTTCACCTTGCGGGAAATAACCATTTATCACGGTTAAGATGCGGCCATTGTCTTGCTTAAACTTACCAATAATGAGTCGGCGCTGTGCATCTTCTTCATCGCTGGCGTAGCCCTTGATGATTTCAACTGGCTCTTGTTTTGACAGCATAGCCACACCATAGTGGGCTTTACCTCCATGATAGTGAACCTTGTAGCCCATAGCCTCTACGTCAGCGACGGGAAAAGCTTCATCATGAACCTTAGTTTCTTGCAGGCCGATAATGTCAGGCGCTTGCGTGTCAATTAGGGCTTGCAGCTGATGCAGACGGGCGCGAATACCATTAATGTTGAACGAAACAATTTTCATTATGGCAGCACTCGCTTAAATGGTTTAACGATAACGTTTTGGTATACGCCAGCAGCTATGTATGGGTCAGCGTCGGCCCAAGTTTGAGCTTCTTCAAGTGATGCAAACTCGGCAACCACTAACGAACCTGTAAAGCCAGCTTCACCTGGGTTCTCGTTATCAATTGCAGGGTGTGGACCTGCGGTAAGTAAGCGACCTTCGTCAGCAAGCGCTTGTAGTCTTGCTAGGTGGTCAGCACGCACTGTCATGCGCTTTTCTAGACTGTTTTCAACATCAGTTGATGAAATCATGTACCACATTTTACGGCTCCATTTGTAAATTGTTGAAATAGCGAAACAAGCAGCTATTTGTCTTGTTTATCTTGATTTTGCATCTGTTCAATCGACTCTTTTGGCATGTGTTTAAACAAGTAAATCACAGTGCCTACGGTGTTGATCAGGGTTAGCGCGGTAAGGCCAAACACCTTGAAGTTAACCCAGGTTTCTAGCGGTAGGCTGAATGCCACATAAATATTGACTAGACCACACACTACGAAAAAACTTACCCAGTACCAGGTTACTTTAGCCCAGACTGCATCTGGCACAGTCATCTCTTGCCCTAGCATACTCTTGAGTACGGATTTACCCATTAAGTGGCTAACCGCTAAGCCGCCGGCGAACATGGCATAAACGATGGTGACTTTCCACTTGATAAAGGCATCGTCTTTAAAGAATAGGGTTAGTGCGCCAAAGAAGGTCACCATAGCAAAGGTGATCAGGTGCATTTTCTCAACTTTTTTGTATAGCGCGTAAGACACGGCAATTTGAATTGCAGTTGCTACGATGAGCGCGCCAGTTGCCGCATAAATATCGACAAACTTATAAACGGCAAAAAAGATGATGAGGGGCAGGAAATCCAGCAGTTGTTTCATGTTGTGGGTTGCTCTTTAAAACGGCAAGTATTGCTTAAAATAGTGAACGGCAGTGTAGCACGCAGCCCCATTACCTTGAAGAGCTTGAAGGTGCGATTTAGCTGCAGTTTGATTAACCATGGTTAATTTTCTATATCTTTAGGTTCGGTTAAACCCAAATGGTCGATTTAGCGCTGGCTCGCTTAATTGCCAGCTTGCTTTATGCGCTTAATAGATTAAGACAAGCTTGGTTGATTACCAGCTTAATTGATAAGCGACCTAACGAGATGACTCTGTTTCAGAGTTGGTGTCGCTATTCACACTAGTATCAGTGAGCCACAATTGGGTTTCATTGAGTAGCGCAGCGCTTGTTGGCGATAGTAATGGATTGGCGATTTCGAATTCGGTGCGCTCATCAATGCGGGCTTTTTTTAGCATGTCTTGAGTGATCGGATGCTGGTAAAACAAATTGTCGAAACTACCATCGTTAATGGCTTTCATTAAGCCGCGCTCAATTCGCTGCGCTAGTGCAAGGTTGTCTTTAGATACAAAGAAGTAAATGGGCGAAGCATATTTAATCAGTATGTTCTGCTCAAGGGCGATATCGTCACGCCTTGGCAATTCATCCCAAGGTTCATGCACTGCTCGTGGGAAGAAGTCGAAGCGATTAAAGGGCAACATATTGAGCAGTTGATTTGCTGAGCCAGGTACAGCCAATACGTTAAATCCACTGTGCTTTAGTATTTGTGTGTCGGGCCAATCACTGCCCTGTGCCATGCGCACTTGTTTTAGGTGCTTTAGGTTATCAATATTGTCAAATTTAGCCTGCTCACCTTTACGAATTATACCAATGCGATAGCCCATCATACCTTTGAGTAGCGGTACATAGACCGCCTGCATTTCTGATTCACGTTCAATGGATGTCATGGTCCAAATGATATCGAGCTTGCTTTGTTCCACCATCTTGACCGTGCGACCCTGGGGCATAGCTAGACTCACCGCATGGAGCTGATAGTGCCCTTCATTGATGGTTTTTTCCAGCGCTAGCGCGAGTAGGTCGATATAGTAGCTTTGTTTGCTGTCGTTAAACTCTGCAGACAGATTATATTTGATGACAATCGGTTTACTCTTGCTTGCGGTTGTTGGCCCTAACGCCAGAAGATTGGTTTGCAAACCCGTGTGACTTGTTTGGGTGATAAAGTGACTTGCTTGGGTGATAAAGTGACTTGCTTGGGTGATAGAGTGACTGGTTTCAGCGAAAGCGTAATTGACACTCAATAGCGACAAAAATAGCGCGGCGCTTAGCATGATGTGCGCAATGGTGGTTGCACAAAAAGATGCTCTGAATGACTTAGCTTGATTGAAGAACGTATCCATGTAATTCATTATTTTTAGTTATTTTTTTGACTGATTTTTGCGTGTAAGAAATGTTTATTACTCTCAGTATAGTCATTGAAATGAATTGCGAAAAAACAATTCATCTTTTGGAGAAGATGGCTTTGTGTTAGCTCCCGAGAAGGGAGCATAGCCTAATCTGCGAAAGTTAAAGCATGTAGTTGCAATGATATTTAAAGCCGTTGAAAACATGGATGTTTTCATCGAGTCCACACGGAAGTGTTCACGACGAGCTTTAAATTTCATTGCAACGTGAGCTAATTACTAAAAGTCTATTGAATGATAACGGCCTATTGAAGTAGGTGGTGTAGGGACGGGAAATAAAAACGGCGTATTTGCTAGCAAATACGCCGTTTGTTCAATTTAAGTTATTCAGCTTTAGCTGCTTAGCTGAGTCTAGCGTTGATCTGCTAGCTTCGAGCTGTTGCCGCTTTCATATTGCGGGTAAACTCGCCTAGCTCAGCAAGTAGCTTGGTTTCATCATCTTGATTGCGCTCGATGATTTTTACCACAGCAGAACCCGAAATTGCACCTGCTGCGCCAGCAGCAATAGCATCACGAACCTGACTTGGCTCAGCAATACCAAAACCAAGTAGCGGCGGCGGTGCGTTGTACTCTGCAAGTTTAGCCAGCACTTTATCAACTGGCTGACCCGCTTTAGATTCAGTACCAGTAACACCTGCGCGTGATAGTAGGTAAGTGTAACCTCGGCACAAGGTACTCACTTGTTTCAAGGTGGCTTCATCAGCATTTGGCGGAGCAATAAAAATCGGCTCAATGCCATATTTAGTGGCAGATTCAACGAACTCTGCAGACTCTTCCATTGGCACATCGGCAATCAATACTGAATCTACGCCTGCAGCTTGCGCTTTAGCGTAAAACGCGTCTACACCGTTGGCATAAACTAAGTTGGCATACAGCAATAGACCGATAGGTAAATCAGGGTGTTGCTCGCGAACCTGCTTGATGATGTCAAAACAAATCTGCGGTGTTGTACCCGCATCAAGGGCGCGAATGTTAGCGCCTTGAATGACTGGGCCGTCAGCGAGCGGATCTGAAAACGGGAAGCCAAGCTCTAGCGCATCGGCGCCATTTTCAATCAAGGTGTTGACAATTTTCAGTGACAGCTCAACACCTGGGTCGCCCAAGGTCACGAAAGGCACAAACGCGCCCTGGTTGTTGTCAGCCAGCTTTGCGAAAGCGCGTTGGTATCTTTGGCTAGATGTATTGGTTTGCTCAGTCATTACGCGCCTCCTTAGCTATTGTTTTGGGCTTCTTTATTTTCAAGGATGTCCGACACGGTGAAGATATCTTTGTCACCTCGCCCTGATAGGTTTACCACCAAAATGGTTTCCTCGGTTGCCTGTTTGGCAAGCTTAACTGCGTAGGCTAGCGCGTGTGACGACTCTAGTGCAGGGATAATGCCTTCACTGCGGGCAAGTAGCTGGAATGCTTCTAGTGCTTCATCATCGGTAGCTGACTCATAAGTCGCGCGACCTGTAGCGTTTAGGTGAGCATGCTGTGGGCCAACTGATGGGAAATCTAGACCCGCTGATACGGAGTATGATTCTTCAATTTGGCCTACGCTGTCTTGCATAAGCGGCGCTTTCATACCAAAGAAAATACCGGTTTTACCGTGTTTAAGCGGCGCGCCATGCATTGGGGTATCAATGCCTTTACCAGCAGGTTCAACACCAATGAGCTTGACGTCTTTTTCATCGATAAAGTCTGCAAACATACCAATGGCGTTTGAACCACCGCCAACACACGCAATAACGGCATCTGGCAGACGGCCTTCTTTTTCAAGAATTTGCGCCTTAGTTTCTTCACCGATCATGCGTTGGAATTCACGTACTATGGTCGGGAATGGGTGAGGGCCTGCCGCTGTGCCAAGGAGATAATGGGCTTTGTCATAACTAGCTGACCAGTCGCGCATTGCCTCGTTACACGCATCTTTTAGGGTGGCTGAGCCTGAAGTAACAGGGATAACTTCTGCGCCCATTAGCTTCATACGGAATACATTTGGCGACTGACGCTCTACGTCTTTAGCGCCCATATAAACCTTACATTTTAAGCCTAGTAGTGCACAGGCGAGGGCGGTAGCTACGCCGTGTTGGCCTGCGCCGGTTTCAGCGATAATCTCTTTTTTACCCATGCGTTTTGCAAGTAAGGCTTGGCCTAAAACCTGGTTGGTTTTGTGGGCGCCGCCGTGAAGTAAGTCTTCACGCTTTAGGTAGATTTTTACCAGCGGGTTCGGGCTTAAATTGCGCGTGAGTGTTAGCGCTGTTGGGCGGCCGGCATAGTTTTTAAGTAGGTCGGTAAACTCGGCTTTAAAGCTGTCATCGTTTTGCGCCTCAACAAATGCTGCCTCAAGCTGTTTGAGTGCTGGCATTAGAATTTGCGGCACATACATGCCGCCATATTCACCAAAGTAAGGGTCTAGTTTTAGGGTTGTCATCTTGTATCCCTTTAGTTTTGGGCATCATTGATGCCCTTTAAAAATCTGCTTGTGGCTTAGAGCTAGTTTCTACACTCTAATTTTTACGTAATAGTTCAAAAGCGGTATTAATCTTGGCGGCATCTTTGATGCCTGGGCTAATTTCTAGGCCTGAGTTCATATCTAATCCTGCAAAACCTTGTTGGCGGGCACTGTCGATATTGTCTAGGTTTAATCCGCCTGCAAGCATAGCCTGTGCTTTGTTTTTAATTGACCTTTGCCAATCAAAGGTTTGACCGCTGCCACCAAATTGACCTTGATGCTTGCTGTCATAGAGGTATTTATCTGCTCCTGCGACTAGCTCTATTTCAGCGTCTGTATCACTGGTATTGATAGCAATCGCCTTCCAAACTTCAACGACTAAACCATTATTACAGAGTGCTTGTTTTAGCTCAGCAACATACTCAGTGCTTTCATTGCCGTGTAGCTGCAGCGCAAACAAACTTAGCGTTTTCGCATGTTCAACTAGCTCAGCAATTGGTTGATTAACAAATACGCCAACCAGGTTTAGCTCAAGTTGCTGCTCGCTCATTTTATCGCGCAGGCTTTTAGCTGTATCGAGGTCAATCGCTCGTGGTGAAGGCGGATAGAAAATCATACCGCCAAAGCTTGCACCCGCGTGTGCGACTGCTTCAATATCTTCAATGCGAGTTAACCCACATACCTTGTTTGGGCCAAATACGAGCTGACGACAAGCAAGATCTAGGTTGTCTTGTGCCATCAATGAACTGCCAACTAAGTAACCATCCACCAGAGGGTTAAGGCGTTTAACTTGCTCATGGGTGTAAATGCCTGACTCGCTAATCACCACGCGATCAGATGGAATTTGCGGCGCGAGCTCTTCAGTGGTGGCGAGGTCTGTGCTTAAGTCACGTAGGTTACGGTTATTGATACCAATAATAGGCGCGTTTAGATCGATTGCGCGTTGCAACTCTTCCTGATTACTGACTTCGGTCAGGGTATCTAAATTGTATTTAGCCGCATGCTCTGCAAGCTCTAGGTACTGAGCATCATCTAACACTGACAGCATTAGCAAGATAGCGTCTGCACCTTGGTGCGCAGCAAGTTTGACCTGATAAGGGTCAACAAAGAAGTCTTTACACAAAATAGGCTGAGTAACCTTGGCTTTAACTAACGGAATATAGTCGAAGTGGCCTTGGAAGAACTGCTCGTCAGTTAATACTGAAATCGCCGCCGCGTAGCGAGTATAGGTACTGGCAATGGCTTCTAAATTAAAGTCATCGCGGATCAAACCTTTCGATGGACTCGCCTTTTTACACTCAAAAATATACTGTGCATTAGGCGCTTTAAGGGCATCGAACATGCTGCGAGTCGAGACCTGTGGCGTGAGTGCGTCTGCTTCGCCAAAGCGTTGTTTTAGCTGAGCAATGTGCTCAGCTTTGGTATCAACAATGCGTGTCAGGACGTTTGACTCTGCAGCCGTAGCAATTGGCGCTGTGGTTTCAAGTTCTGCGAGCTTGTTGTCTTTGCTTGCTGTCATGGTGTGTTCCTGTCTGGTTTTAATCGCTGGTTTATGACTGCGCCTGCTGACTTGCAGCTGCCAATTGATTCAATCGATTTAACGCTTCGCCCGAGGCGATTGTTTTAAGGGCTAATTCTGTACCCGCTTTAGCATTAGGTGCAAGGCCTGCAACGTAAAGCGCACAACCTGCGTTAACCGCAACTGCGTCACGCTGAGCATCAGTGCCTTTGCCTGCCAGAATCGCTTTAGTGATTTCAGCGTTTTCACTTGGCTCACCACCTTTGAGCGCTTCAATGCTGGCAGTTTTGACACCTAGCTCAGCAGGAGTGATGTTGTAAAAACGGATTTGACCATCTTTTAGCTCTGCAACTTGGGTTTCGCCATGCAGGGCGACTTCATCGAGTCCGCTACCGTGAACCACCATCGCGTGCTTAACGTTTAGCGCTTGTAGCACATTAACAATAGGAGCCAGCAGCTTGGGTGAGTACACGCCAAGTAGCATGTATTCAGGTTTTGCAGGGTTAACTAAAGGCCCAAGTATATTAAAAATAGTACGAGTTTTTAGTGCCTGACGCACAGGTACTGCGTGTTTCATTCCTTGATGATAGTGAGGTGCGAATAAAAAGCTCACGCCAATATTATCAACACAATCACTTGCTTGCTCTGGCGACATGGTCAAACCTATCCCGCAGTGAGATAGCACATCTGATGCGCCTGATTTACTCGATACGCCGCGGCTGCCATGCTTTGCGACTTTTGCGCCTGCCGCTGCTGCAACAAAGGTGGCAGTAGTAGAAATATTGATGGTATTAAAGCCATCACCGCCAGTACCCACAATATCAACCACGCCTGTCGATAGTGATGCCTCACTGCGCGGGAACGGCTTAGCAGCGCTGCGCATCGCATTCGCCGCACCGGTAATTTCAGCTACAGTTTCACCGCGCATTTTTAGCGCAGTTAGCATACCCGCCATAGCGATAGGCTCCATCTCACCCGCGATAATGGCACTAAACAGTTGCTGGCTTTGCTCAACGGTGAGCGCGTTACCCTTGTATAAGGTGTCTAGTAAAGGTTGTAGCTCGGCCATTATTGTACGTCTCCTTGACTTGCTGAAGCTGCTTGCGCATCAGCAGTTAAATAGTTGAGTGTTTGGGTAAGTAGTTGACTACCTAAAGTGGTTAAAATTGATTCGGGGTGGAACTGGAAACCAACGGCTTTGTCGTGCTCGTGTAAGATTGCCATCGGCATATCATCTGTGGTGGCAATCACATCAAGGCAATCTGGCACCTTGGTCGCAACTAGGCTGTGGTAGCGAGCGACCGGCAGTGGTGACGGTAAGTCAGCAAATACGCCTTTGCCGTTATGTACGGTTGGGCTGGCTTTGCCGTGAACCACAAACGGTGCGCGCTCAACCTTGCCGCCATAGTATTCCACCATGGCTTGATGGCCTAAACAGATCCCCAGCATTGGCACTTTGCCAGCGACCTTGTCGATTAGTTGCATCATGCTGCCCGCTTCATGTGGTGCACCTGGCCCTGGCGATAGCACTAGCGCGCTTTTACCTGATTCGTTAAGTAGCTTTTCTGCTAGGTAATCAGCACTCACATCGTTACGGTAAATTACCACTTCAAAACCTAGGCTGCGGAATTGATCAACCAGGTTATAGGTGAACGAGTCGAAGTTATCGAGTAGGTAGAGTTTGACCGCTTGTTTCGCTTGCATGCTCATTAAAGGCCGCCTCCCATTTTGATTGCTGAAATCACCGCTTGGGCTTTTTGTCTGGTTTCATCGGCTTCGGCTTGTGGGTCTGAATCAAACACCACGCCAGCGCCGGCTTGAATGTGGGCAACATTGTCTTTAACAAAGGCTGAGCGGATCACAATGCAGGTATCCATATCGCCTAAGCCATTTAAGTAACCCACTGCGCCGCCGTAGCTGCCGCGGCGCGCTTGCTCTGCTTCTCGCACCAGTTGTGATGCGCGTACTTTTGGCGCGCCAACCAGGGTGCCCATATTCATGCAGGCTTGATAAGCGTGCAGCGCGTCTAAATCTTCACGAAGTTGACCTGTTACGCGGCTAACCAAGTGCATCACGTGTGAGTAGCGGTCGACTTTGAGTAATTCTGCCACTTTGCGGCTGCCGCTTTGGCTAATACGGGCGATGTCGTTTCGAGCCAAATCTACTAGCATTAAATGCTCTGACAGTTCTTTTTTATCTAAGCGCAGCTCTAATTCAATGCGGCTATCTAGGTCGGCATCGATTGCGCCATTGGCATCTTTACCGCGCTTGCGAGTACCGGCAATGGGATAAACCTCAACTTGATTCGATTGCGACTCGTATTTCAGTGCGCTTTCTGGCGATGCGCCAAATAAGGTGAAATCTGGGCCTCTAAAATAGAACATGTACGGGCTTGGGTTGGTCAGTCTAAGGGCGCGGTATGCACCCAGGGTATTAGGGCATGGCAGGCTAAAACTGCGTGATGGCACCACTTGGAAGATATTACCAGCAACAATATGCTCTTTTAGTTCAACTACAGTTTGTTTGAACTTGTCATCTGAGATATTGACCTCAGTTTCGGCTTCAACGCTGATTAACTCAGCAACACTGCTTAATGTTTGTGTGTCTGCAGCGATTTGCTGCGCGCGCTGTTTAAGTGTTTGCGCCGTCTTTTTCGAAATTGATTGATCGCTATCAAACTGGTGAGTGATGATTTCAGCGGTTTCAGTTTGGTGGTCTACAAGGACAAGGGTTTCAGCAAGGTAGAATAGGTAGTCAGGGCAAGTGTTAGCGGCATTTTCAACTTGTGGTAGAGGCTCTACCGTATCGATTAGGTCATATGCTAATACGCCGCCTAAAAATAGATCTTCAAAGGCCAATTCACCATCGGCTTTGCTGATGTGTTTTACCAGTAAACGCAGGCCATCAAGCGGAGAGGTTGACTTTAATCTGGCGTCTTCATCCTGACAGGCATCAGATTTACTCAAGTTAACAATAAGGCTGTTAGGCTCTTGGAATATTTCAGTTTTGCCAAAGGCTGCTTCATTGTTAAAGAAGTCTGCAATCGCGCCGAGTAAGCTAGCGCCATTGTCCGTTAGCGCGTTAAAGGTGATTTGGTAACTGTCACAACGCACCATTAATGCTGCATGGGTTAACACTATGCTTTTAAGGTGATCTTTGCTGTCAATTTCAGCTGACTCAAGCAGCATGGTATGGGGCTGATTATTGGTCACATGCTGATATAGATTCAGCGGATCAGCATGGTAGGTCATTGCCTGCTTATTGGTGCTGACCTGTGCTAATGGGCGGTTATGGGTCATTATCCGTTTGCCTCTATGTTGCTGCCATGAGTTGGCCTAAAAAACTAAAACCTAAAAAACTATAAATAGTTAACTTGTTCAATCTGTTGCTGTTTTATGTAGGCCAGATAGCAAAAAAGCCCACATTTCTGCGGGCTTTTTCGTAAATTCTTGTTGCTAAATTTAAGCGCAACGCATCACACCACCCGTCTAATTTGGGAAGTGCCACCACCAAGCGATGTTTTTTGCGTTGAATAAAGTCATTGTGCTCTTTGCTCTTCAAGCTAGTTCTTCAAATCTAGCTCTTAAAATTAGCTCGTATTATTTAGCTTTTTTGTCTGTGCCTATAGGAAAACCCAGCAGCGATTTAAAGTCAATTGAATATTCTACATTTTGAGTATTTTTTTACTAATCACTCAAAAGTTGACCATTTGCGGCAATTTTACAGAGGTGACATTCATTAAAACTCGTTAAATGGGTTAAAAATACAGCAAGGGTTGTTCGCATTTGAAAATAATTAAGCTTCTAGCCCCTATTAGCTGTGAATGTGCAGTACAATAAGCCTATGACAACTCAGAGTATCTTGGCTGATCTACATAGCCACACCACAGCATCTGACGGCGTTCTGTCTCCGTCACAATTAATCGAGCGCGCGCTGGATAAAGGCGTAGAAATGCTGGCAATTACTGATCATGACACAGTGGCTGGCCTTGCTGAAGCCCATCAATTTAATCAGGCGCAACCAAATAGTTTGAAATTGATTAATGGTGTCGAGATTTCAACTCGTTGGCATAACTTTGATATTCACATTGTTGGGCTCAATTTAGATATTGAAAACTCTGAGCTGCAACAATTTTTAACTAAACAAGTTAGCCTGCGTGATGAACGCGCCAGAGAGATTGGTGAGCGCTTAGCCAAAGCGGGAATTGAAGGCGCCTATGACGGTGCTAAGAAGTTTGCTGACGGCGCGGCGATTAGCCGTGGTCATTACGCCCGCTGGTTAGCTGAAAACGGCTATGCCAAAGATACTGCCAGTGTATTTAAACGCTATTTAGCCCGTGGCAAAACCGGCTATGTACCTAATAATTGGCAAGATATGGCGAATGCGTGCGAGATAATTCATCAGGCCGGTGGAATCGCGGTATTAGCTCACCCAAGTGGTTATAAACTATCTGCTAAGTGGTTAAAAAAATTAGTTAAAGAGTTTGCTCAAGCGGGTGGCGATGCAATGGAAGTGGTGTTAGGTCAACAAACGATTGACGATCGTAATTTGCTGATTTCCCTTAGCTTGCAGCATAACTTACTTGGCTCGGTAGGCAGTGATTTTCACTTCCCGAGCAATTGGATTGAACTAGGAAAAAATTTATTCCAGCCACCGGGCGTCACCTGGGTCTGGGAGTCGGAATCTTGGATGGAACGCTAATGAGTCAATTCTTTTATATTCACGATGAAAACCCGCAAGCGCGATTAATTAATCAAGCTGTGGCGATTCTAAAACAGGGCGGGGTAATCGTGTACCCAACCGATTCTGGTTATGCCCTAGGCTGTATGATTGGCGACAAAAATGCTATGGAGCGCATGGTGCGTATCCGCCGCATTGAAAACGATCATAACTTTTCATTGATGTGCCGTGATTTATCTGAGCTTGCTAACTTTGCACGTGTAGATAATCAGGCTTATCGCTTGCTAAAAAGCTGCACACCAGGCCCGTACACCTTTATTTTTAAGGCAAGCAAAGAGGTGCCAAGACGTCTGCAGAACGATAAAAAGCGCACCATAGGTATTCGTGTACCAGACAATGTGATTGCTCTGGCACTGCTTGAAGCGTTAGATGAGCCGTTAATGTCGACCTCATTGGTGATGCCAGATGAAGAGTTTGCTGAGTCAGATCCTGAGCATATTCGCGATATTTTAGAGCATCAAGTCGATGCGATTATTCATGGTGGCTACCTTGCTGAAAAGCAAACCACTGTGATTGATATGTCAGATGGTGACATTGAAGTCTTGCGTCACGGCGCTGGCGATGCGAGCGCATTTGAATAAAGCGTTTAGATTTATAACGCTAATCGTCTTGGAAAATTCGATAGCAAGATGCTGATTATAAAGGGGTATTGGTGATTATTCACTTGCCCCTTTTTTGTTGAGCGCGTAAAGTATCAAAATTGTCGTCATTGTGTGTTTAAACCTTAGGCGTTTGTGCGTATAATCGCGCGTTTGGTCAAGCCTAGCGGGCGTCGCACTCGATGCGGTCAGTAAAAACCGATAGATTTTTGCTCACTTACATCTAACGTTAAATGATTTAGATGAGTCAACTAGCCCTAAGGATATAATGCAAGCGACACAACAAAGCTTACCTTTAGCCATTGTTCGCGGCAAAGCGTTAGACACGCTGCCGAAAGACTTGTTTATTCCGCCAGAAGCGTTGGAAGTATTCCTTGAAGCGTTTGAAGGGCCTCTCGATTTACTTTTGTATTTGATCCGCAAGCAAAAAATGGATGTGGTCGATTTGCCTATTCAGCAAATCACCAGTCAATACTTAAGTTACATTGAAATCTTGACCGAAGCACGCATTGAGCTCGCCGCCGACTATTTGGTGATGGCTGCAACGCTCGCTGAAATTAAATCGCGCTTATTGCTGCCACGCATGGTGGTTGAAGATGAGCACGAAGAAGACCCACGTGAGCGCTTAATTAAGCAGTTAAAAGCTTATGAAGTGATTAAGCAAGCCGCTGAAGATTTAGATAATTTGCCGCGCCTGGGCCGAGATGTATTTCAAGCCAAGGCTGTTGCCCATAAAGATATTAAGCCTGTGGTTGTGGCGCCAGATGTGTCACTTGCTGAGTTAGCCAGAGCATTTGGTCAAGTGCTATCGCGCATTGAAGCCAATGAAGATCATCATGTGCAGCAGGAGCAGTTATCTACCCGCGAGCGCATGAGTCAAATCTTAGCGCGTTTGTGTGAAGGTGAGTTTGTCGAGTTCAGCACCTTGTTTGATGTCCGCGAAGGGCGAGCTGGTGTAGTGGTGACCTTTTTAGCCTTGATGGAGCTGATAAAAAACATGCTGGTGGATGTCAATCAAAACCAGCCGTTTGATGCTATTTATGTTAAGGCAAGTGGATAGTCATGGCTGACAATAATAAAATTAGTGATACGCAGCTAAAGCAATTAATCGAGGCCAGCCTATTTGTGCTTGGCAAACCGCTGACCATTAAGTTCATGCGTGAAACTGTACTTGCTGGTTTTAGTGTATCGCGCGCACGCATTCAGGCTGTAGTTAATGAGTTACAGCAAGATTATCAAGAGCGCGGCGTACAGTTGGTGAAGGTCGCATCTGGCTATCGTTTTCAAACATTGGAAATGCTTAATCCACTGTTGCAGCCACTGTGGCAAGAAAAAGCACCTAAGTATTCTCGAGCAGTAATGGAAACTCTTGCCGTTATTGCTTATCGCCAGCCAGTAACACGCGGCGATATTGAACAAATAAGAGGGGTGGCGATCAGCAGTCACATCATAAAAACCTTAGCTGATAGACATTGGGTAAAAGTAGTTGGTCATAAAGACGTGCCAGGGCGACCCGCCTTGTATGCCACCACCAATACATTTTTATCTTACTTTGGCTTAAACCGATTAGCAGATTTACCTCCGCTGTCGGACATTGAGTCACTACAGGCGATGTTTGAGCGTGCTCAACAAGCACCAGAGCCTGCAAATGATGCAGAGTCAGAGGCACCGCCAACTACAATAGAAGAGTCAACTAATGAGTGAAAAATTGCAGAAAGTCTTGGCCCGTGCAGGCCATGGCTCCCGTCGTGAGATGGAGGCATGGATTGCTGCAGGTCGAATTAGTATTGACGGTGAAATCGCTAAACTTGGCGATCGTATCGAATCAGATGCAAAAGTAAGAATTGATGGCCGCGCGGTATCAATCAAATCAGCTGATGACGTTGTTTGTCGCGTATTGGCTTACCATAAACCTGAAGGTGAAATTTGTTCTCGTAAGGACCCGGAAGGTCGCCCTACGGTATTTGACCGACTACCTAAAGTACGTGATTCACGCTGGGTAGCGGTAGGACGTTTGGATATTAACACCTCAGGTTTGCTGCTGTTTACCTCAGATGGTGAGTTAGCGAACCGCTTAATGCACCCGTCGAATGAAGTAGAGCGTGAATACGCTGTACGTACATTTGGCGAAGTGCCAGAGGCTGCAGTGCAGCGCCTACGCCAAGGCGTCATGCTAGAAGATGGCCCTGCTAACTTCGACAGTGTTAAAGCTGCGGGTGGTGAAGGTATTAATCAGTGGTGGCATGTTACTCTGCATGAAGGTCGTAACCGTGAGGTTCGTCGTTTGTGGGAGTCGCAAGAAGTGCAAGTTAGCCGCCTAATTCGTGTGCGTTATGGCATGATTGAATTACCTAAATCACTGCCTCGTGGTGGCTGGACTGAGTTAACCATGGAGCAGGTCAACTACCTACGTCAGGTTGCAGGTTTAGAGCCTGAAACTCGCTCATTCCTTGGTACTGACAAGCACTCAGTTTCACGTGCTAAAGTGAAAAGCGCTAAAATTCGCCGCGCAGTACGCAAGCACAAGGTGACTGGTGGCAAAAAGCCAACTCGTCAGCGTAGTTAATACGCAACTGTGTTCATAGGGTTATGAATAGCCATAAATATAAAAAGTCGCTTTGTGCGACTTTTTTTGTGCTTTGTTGTTATACCTAGCGCAATAAATTAGTGATCAGAGATGGCGCAGGATAATCGCTTGTTATAAGACAGAGTTTGTAGCTATCTATATGTAATATAACTATAATTTCCAAATAAGTGATAGGCCAGTTTAGCAGTTAAGTGTGTTCACATACTTGCGCTGATTAATAATAAACATTTGCGAAATCAAAGTGCTGAACTAGGGTTAATGAAGTTACTTTTTCTGGCGTAAATAAGGGACTTCACATGAAAAAATACTTTGCAATGGTATTAGGGTTGATTTTAATTGGCTGTGCATCTAGTCCAACCTGGGAGGGTATGTCTGAAGGACAGATCTCAGCTTGGAAATCTGCAGGTTTTGACGCTGCAGGAGCGCAAACATGGAGTAAAAATGGCTTTGCTGCTGATGAAGCAAAAGCTTGGGTTGACGCGAAGTTTAGCGTTGATGCTGCGAAAGAGTGGGCCAAAGCAAAATTTAGTGTAGAAGAAGCGACAAATTGGGTTAAAAGTGGCTTTGAGTTGGATGAAGCTGTCGATGAACGCGAAAAAGGTTTAACGCCAGTGAAGCCGTAAACGCTAATTTTATCGGTTGCTTTAGGCGATACTATGCTGAGCTGACGCGTTAAAGCTCTGGATATCGCTGTTTTTTGCTGCAATTAAGCTTAAATCTTCACTATTTAGTTGATTGCGGTAAAAAAATCAGTAAAGTATGCACTCGTTCACAGCGACACACGTTCATGTGAGTTGTAAGTGAAGCAAACATTTCAAAGTACTGACTTTCTGTTATTACTTTAACAGTTTGCCCGAGTGGTGGAATCGGTAGACACAAGGGATTTAAAATCCCTCGCTGAATAAGCGTGCCAGTTCAAGTCTGGCCTCGGGTACCATTATATGGTGCATAAAGCCTCTGCAATGCAGAGGCTTTTTTGCGTTTATAGCAATAGTAAAATTTTGAGACTTAAAATCCCTCGCGCTCTTGTTGAAAACAAGGCGTGCCACTTTGGTTTATAAAGAGCAGTTTGGTCTCGGGTACCATTCTATGGGGCATTTGTGTCTCTGAAGCCATCACTATCGTATCATTGACAACGATTTCCAGTTTTTCCAGGCTAATGAAGTTTGAGTAAATTAATGTCATCAACAAGGTCAATTTATGAAGCTAAGTGATTTATTTAACCCTCACCCAGAGCAATGGGGATTAAGAGGTGATCCTTACTTGTGGCAAGCTATGCAGGTACATTTTGATTCTGTAGATATGCCGCAAGATATTGAGCAACTGCAGCATTTAATCGAGTCGGCATTTATAGAGCTTACTGGTCGCCCTATGTCTTTGGATGAAACTATACATGTCGAAGACTTTGCTCATGGCGGTATGTCGAGTGGTGCAATATGTACAGACTTTTGGCGCGAGCGGGCATTACCGCTGTTATTCAAGCGTTTTGAACAAAGCCGTTAACTTGATTAATGTTTAATTAAATTTCCCGCACTCGCTTTTAAGGACACTATGACACCTGCAATTAATCTCGCAAAAAAGGCTAAAATATCCCATAAAGTGCATGAGTATCAGCATGATGCTAGCAGTGAGTCTTATGGTCTAGAAGCTTCTGAAAAGTTGGGGTTAGCACCTGAGCAGGTGTTCAAAACTCTGGTAGTTAGTCTTGATAGTAAGGAGCTAGTTGTCGGTATTGTTCCTGTCAATGCCAAGCTCAGCATGAAACTCATTGCCAAAGCTGTTGGTGCGAAAAAGGCAAACATGGCTGAGCCAAGCGAAGTGCAACGCTCAACTGGCTATGTGTTGGGTGGCGTGAGTCCTCTTGGGCAAAAGAAGCGTTTAAAAACTGTTATCGATGCGTCAGCGCAACAACAGAACACAATCTATGTTAGTGCAGGGCGCAGAGGTTTAGAAATTGAATTAAGCCCAGATGATTTAGCCAAACTTACTGGAGCCAAGTTTTCTGAGCTAGCGCAATAATATTAGTGCTCATTGTTAATAATTGTTTTTTATAGCTATTTATCCGTTGATTATATTGGTGTAGCTTTGGTTGTTCTGATAACGATTTGCGAATCAAGGAATGAACATGAGCTATAAAGCAGATGCGGAAAGCCTAGCAATAAACTACCTTCGAGATTTATTATCCCAAAACTATGATGCTATGCATCAGTACATTGGAGTGGAGCAGTTTAGTCTACAAAGTCATTTAACTATTGCGGAATTTTTGCAGTGCAGGGTCAATGAAGGAAAGCTCTCTAGCGAGTACAGGCAAGAACTCGAGTCTGATCTTGTGGAGCAAGGCCTAACGCAAGAAGAACTGGAAGAAACCACACTTGAACAACTATTGACGTACTATTTTGTTGAGATGTACCGCGTTAATTCAGGTGTTTTTGGTGGGGAAATATTGGGAGAGCTCGAGCTTATTTCATCTACCCAAACAGATGAAAATGAAATTTATTATGTATTCAAGGTTCATCAAAAAGTATCAGATGAGGAAAACCCTGAACTCACAAGAGAATTTTCCAGCGCTGAATTAGTCAGTGTAAAGCTATTAGGCGAGGTACCAGTGATTATTCATCCAGTCAAAGTTGTTTTGTGTGTCGAGTTGCTCGCAAAGGGCTTATTAGAGATTAATGGATAGTAATTATTGCCCTGCAATAAAAACTAACAAGTTATTTTTAGGAGTATTCAATGCCTCATTTTGTTATCGAGATTAGCGAGAACTTATTAGAACAACCCCCGCCAGTTTCTGTAGTAGAGCTTGTATATCAAGGCGCAGTTGAGTCAGAGCTATTCAATGAAAGCGATGTTAAAGTCAGGTTGACGCCTTATCGACACTTTTTGATTGGGCCGTTGTCAGATAACAAAGGTGACAGCTTCATCCATATTAACGACATGATTATCGAGGGTTGAACCCAGACGCAAAAAGCCCAGTTAAACCAATTGATAGTACGTAAGTTGATGACGCTCTTTGATGATGTTGCGACTATCACCATGAAACCCACAGATCTTCAAAAAAGTTACTTACTGCAAGCGCTCCGCTTTATAGCCTGACTTATCATAGAACTAGCATGGAGCTAGCAGGGTGCAGTTCCTTTCGCGTCGTGGCTTTGTTCGCCTCAGTTTGTGCTACTGTTCTAGTCTTGCCAACAAATCGGCAATTAAGCCTTCTCTGTCTGTTGCTGCGAGCACTAATAATTGTTCTGGCAAATTCGTTTCTTGGGCATGCTTACTGCTCCAAATAATCATTTCCAACAAAATCGGTAGTAGCGATTTACCTTGCTCGGTAAGCTTATAAATCTTCTTGCGTCTGTCATTTGGGTCAGTTTGTTTTTGGATTAAATCATCCTGTTCCAGCTTTTCTAGTCGGCTAGATAAAATGTTTGTCGCCATCCGTTCATCTGAGTTTTGCAGCTCTGAAAACGAGCTTTTACCAAAGAACATCAAGTCACGCACAATCAATAAACTCCACTTGTCACCAACAAAGTCGAGCAGGGTAGAGATAGGGCAGTCGGAGCGTTGCGTCATTCGTTCGCCTCATTAAGCATAGAAAGCATAGATACAAGAGATAAGTTTGTTTCGATCTTCATAATAATTAACTTGCAAAATAAAAGCTAATAATTTAACTTGCATTTTGAAAGTTAACGATAGTGTCGTGACTTACTCTAGGAGAGAGAAATGAGTACCCCGCTAATTAATGCAGCAGATTTTGAACAAACACACTGGAGTGATAAGGACAAAGCCAATGCCAACGCTGTAATCGCGTTTATTCAACAGCTGATGAACGAGCATGACTTTGATAGCTTAGCTGCGCGCTATGCAGGTAAGCCTTACAAGCAGCATAATCGCACTATGGCAGATGGCATTGATGGCGTGCTCAGTACCTTGCGCGATTTCATCAAGATTGCCCCTGAATTTAGTTATGAAGTAAAGCGCGTGCTGGTGGATGGTGATTATGTGTCAGTTCATTCCCATGCGACGCTCAAAGCTAAGCATCGCGGCGATGATAGCCAAGGGCTTAATATTATTGATACCTGGAAGGTTGAAAATGGCTATTTGGTTGAGCATTGGGATGCAGTGCAAAGCATGAGTTTATCGATGCGTACGTATGCACTATTCACCGGTGGCAAAGTACGCAACCAAAATGGTGTTTATTGATACCAATCAGCACAAGTATGTGCTCACTCTTACTGGCTAAAAGCGCTTATAACTTCGTTAGAAATTTTGTAGGTAGAATAACTAGCTAGCTGCAATTTCCGCCTTGTTCTAAGCGGTTTTTCCTGCGTAGTCTCTGATCACTTCATTATCCCAGTTGGTATAGCCCACGTTCGATAACAGATTGCAGCAAGTTCTAAGATTGGCTTGTTATCAAAGAGTTGCTGGGCCGTGGTGATTTACCTTGATGATGCGCTAATCGTCATAAGCCGCTGTAAAGCACGGCAGCGCTAATGTATAATCGCGGGCAATTTTTTGTATAGCTGAAAATATCCGCAATTGAGCAGGCATTTTTGTGTGATTAGCTATGCTTGTAGCTAGGGTCTGTTAATCTTTCAAGATTATTTTTGCAGCTGCTTGTTGGAAATTTATACAAGGCAACGACTTTGATGTGTGGTTATTCCACATGATAAGTCGTTAACGCAGTAGAAATGACAACAAGCGCTGCCTGAAAGGTTCGTTTAAAAGCACCTACGCTCTTAGTAAAAAGCTAAGTTTGTTGTGAGCCCTGTTTTTTAAAATCGATAGGTGTAGGTGACTAGACGTCATCGCTCGCGTCGCGATTAAAGTGCTTTTAATTCGAACAAATTCTAATCAGCAAAGATCAACAGGCCCTAGTATTCGTTAATGCACTCAGTGCGCATAAAGGAACCTCTGTGATTTATAGTAACAACATCACCATGCAGTTCGGCTCAAAGCCGTTGTTTGAAAACATTTCGGTCAAATTTGGCGGTGGTAACCGCTACGGTCTGATCGGTGCAAACGGCTGTGGTAAATCAACCTTCATGAAGATTTTATCTGGTGAGCTTGAGCCAACTAGCGGTAACGTGTCTATTGATCCGGGTGAGCGCATTGGTAAGTTGAATCAGGATCAGTTTGCTTATGAGGAATACTCAGTTGTAGACACAGTGATCATGGGGCACAAAGAGCTGTGGGAAGTTAAGCAAGAGCGTGACCGCATTTATGCTTTGCCAGAAATGAGCGAAGAAGAAGGTATCCGCGTGGCTGAGCTTGAAATGGAATATGCCGAAATGGACGGTTATTCTGCAGAAGCGCGCGCTGGCGATTTATTGATGGGCGTGGGTATTGGTGTTGACCAGCATTTTGGTCTGATGAGCGAAATCGCGCCAGGCTTCAAACTACGTGTGCTACTGGCTCAGGCACTATTCTCTGATCCAGACGTTCTGCTACTTGACGAACCTACCAACAACTTGGACATCGACACCATTCGTTGGTTACAAGAAACGCTGAATACCCGTAACAGCACCATGATCATCATCTCGCATGACCGTTACTTCCTGAACTCAGTGTGTACTCACATGGCAGACATCGATTACGGTGAGCTGCGTGTTTACCCAGGTAATTACGATGAATACATGATGGCTGCGCAGCAAGCTCGTGAGCGTCTATTGTCTGACAATGCTAAGAAGAAAGCGCAAATTGCTGAGCTACAAACGTTCGTATCTCGCTTCTCTGCTAACGCTTCTAAAGCTAAGCAGGCAACTTCACGTGCGAAGCAAATCGATAAGATTAAGCTTGAGGAAGTGAAAGCCTCTAGCCGTGTGAATCCGTTTATTCGCTTTGAACAAGAGAAAAAGCTATTCCGTAATGCACTAGTGGTTGAAAACCTAGCTAAAGGCTTCGATGAAACGCTATTTAAGAATTTAGACATCATCACTGAAGTGGGTGAGCGCGTTGCTATCTTGGGTGAAAACGGTGTGGGTAAAACCACATTACTGCGTACTTTAGTACACGATATCCCGCAAGATGAAGGTACGATCCAATGGTCTGAGAATCATAATATTGGTTACTACGCTCAGGATCATGAAGCTGACTTTGCCAACGACATGAACCTGTTTGACTGGATGAGTCAGTGGCGCAAACCTGAAGATGATGACCAAGCTGTGCGCGGCATTTTAGGTCGTATGCTATTTAGCGCAGACGACATTAAAAAGTCAGTTACCGTGCTATCTGGTGGTGAAAAAGGTCGTATGTACTTTGGTAAGCTAATCATGCAAAAGCCAAACATCTTGCTACTTGACGAACCAACCAACCACATGGACATGGAATCAATCGAGTCGTTAAACAATGCCCTTGAGCTATACGAAGGCACGCTATTCTTCGTATCCCATGACCGAGCGTTCGTATCGTCACTTGCCACGCGTATTATTGAAATCACCCCGCAAGGTGTGACTGACTTCAAAGGCACTTATGATGAGTTCCTTGCAAGTAAAGGTATCGAAGGCTAGTTCGTCACTTATAGTATTAATTAGTCTGCCAATTAATCACAGCGATTAAGCTTTTACCAAAACGCCCCTGGTTGCTCCAAGGGCGTTTTTTATTATCTGAGCCAACAGATTGATACCGCTTGATAAAAATATGATGTATTTATTACTTTAGCTCTTTGCTAGGTTGCCGTTACATTTACATGTACGTGTAACATTTTTCCATTTTTTGTGCTCGCCAATGGGCAAATCAGATAGAATTCAGGTGATGGATGATATGCCCATCGACACATAGTCTACGCTTAATAAAGGTCAGTTAACGTTTTACCACTAAAGGAGTAATAAATGGGATTGCAATGGATTGGCAATATCAAAATGTCCAATAAGCTTGCCTTGATGATCTTACCACCGCTACTGGCTTTCGTTTTTTATGGTGGCACCTTCGTTGTTAATAAATACCAAAGTCAAAGCCAATTAAGTACAGTACTTGAGCTTAGTGAGTTAGCCGTGGTTAATGGTGCACTGGTGCATGAACTGCAAAAAGAGCGTGGTATGAGCGCAGGCTTTATTGGCTCAAAAGGTCAGTCTTTTGCTGCGAGTTTACCTAAGCAGCGACAATTAACAGATGAGCAAGTCCGCCGTTATCAACAATTTATCGCCAGTCACGAACTGCCAAGTGAGTTTGGTAACAAGCTCAGTAATGTCGATGCCTCGCTAGGCCGCCTTGCTAGTGTGCGCCAACAGGTAGATAACCTGACTATTTCTCTAGCCGAAGAAGTGGCGTACTACACTGGAATGAATGGCGTGTTGCTGTCGTTGGTAGATGACGCCGCAAGTCAAAGCCAAATCAGTGAACTGAGCATTAAAATCAAGGCATTTGGTGCATTTCTACAGCTTAAAGAACGAGCGGGTATTGAGCGTGCTGTACTGAGTAGCACCTTCGGTAATGCAGGCTTTAAACCTGGTGCGTACAAAAAATTTGTTACCTTAGTGTCTGAGCAAAATACTTACGCTGAGCGTTTTAATGCTGCAGCAACCTCTACCACAGCCAATGAGTTTGCGATACGCATGTCGGGCGATGCTGAACAAGCTGTGCAGCGCTTTCGCGATATTGCTTTTAGTCAAGACGTGGCGCAAATTCAGTCGCAAAACCCAGAGCAATGGTTTGACACATCAACCCGCCGCATTGGTGTACTGACTGAGTTTGAAAAAGTGCTCGCAACTGATCTTATTGATATCACTAAATCTGAGTTATCCAGTGCCCAAACTCACATGTATATTGCCACCTTCAATTTGGTGCTGCTAACCGCATTTGTGTTGTTCATGTCGGTGAATATTTCCAACTATATTCACCGTAACTTAAAGCACATGCAAAAGCAGGTTACATCAGCCGGTGAGAATGCCGACATGGCGGTAAGGCTGGACATTCAAAGTCAGGATGAGTTTGGTCAGGTCGCTAAAGCCTTTAACGTTATGATGGATGATTTTGAAGGGATTGTGGCTCAGGTTAAATCAACGACCGGCGCGTTAGTTTCTGTGGTTGAACAAATTAATCAGTTCACCTATTCGCTTCGTCAAGACGTTGATGCAGGCTATAGCGAAGTCGAGCAAGTTGCTTCAGCCATGACTGAAATGACCGCAACCGTGAATGAGATTGCCCAACATGCTGAAAGCACCTCTGAAGCGTCAGCTAAAGCGAATAAGGAAGCACAAACAGGTAATTCGGATGTGAGCAAAACTAGTCAGGCAATTAGCCAATTAGCGAATGAGATCAACGAAGCTGGTGAGTCTATTCAGCAGCTAGATAACGATATTCAAGGTATCGTGGCGATATTGGATGTCATTAGCAGCATTGCTGAGCAAACCAATTTACTGGCGTTAAATGCTGCTATTGAGGCTGCTCGTGCTGGCGAGCAAGGTCGCGGCTTTGCAGTTGTAGCTGATGAAGTGCGTACCCTTGCGCAAAGGGCACAAAACTCTACCGATGATATTAAAAATATGACTGAGCGTTTAAAATCGGGCGCCGCAATTGCTGTTAAGGCCATGGAGCGTGGTCGCACACAAGCTGAAGCAAGTGTGGCGGAGGCTGAGCATGCAGGCGAAGAGCTATCAATTATTGTTTCTCTGGTGAGCGAAATCGACAGCATGAACGAGCAGGTTGCAGCCGCTACCCATGAGCAAACAGCGGTTTCCGAAGAAGTGAACCGTAATGCCATGAAGATAAGCGAGCTGTATGTGAACACTCAAGAGATCGCCAGTAAGATTGCCGAATTGAATGCAGGGCTACTTGATGATGCCAGTGTGCTAAATGCGCAGGTGAGCAAGTTCCATGTGTCTGAAAGTTAGGGGTAAAGACGGCAATGCACACTTTCATCGCCTTTGGCACGCAAACAAAACATTGATAAAGATATGAGTCACAATACACAAGCGACGCCACTACAAAGCCAGTATTTGCATGTGAACCAGCATTCATGGGATAGCAAGGTTGCGGTGCATCTCGACTCAAAGTTTTATGACGTAAATAGTTTTAAAGCAGGTAACACGAGCCTTAATCAAATTGAACTAGGTGCGCTTGGCAGTGTTGCAGGTAAAAAACTGCTGCACCTTCAATGTCACTTTGGTTTAGATACTTTGTCGTGGGCAAGGCTTGGCGCAAAGGTGACAGGGCTTGATTTATCAAGTAAAGCCATCGAAGCGGCAACAACACTGGCGAGTGAGTGTGGAATAGATGCCGAGTTTATTTGCTCTGATGTATATGAAAGTGAGCAAACTGCCAAAGCCAATTTTGATTTGGTATTCACCTCTTATGGCGTTTTATGTTGGCTGCCAGATATTGACCGCTGGGCGCGCACAGTCGCAAGTCATTTAAAAGTGGGTGGCGAGCTGTTTATTGCCGAGTTTCACCCAATACATGACGTATTTGATGGCTATCGTTATTTCCATGATGAACAAGCCGATATTGAAGTCAATCAAACCTACACCGAGAATAATCGAGATACCCAAACAACCGAGATAACTTGGTCGCACCCGGTTAGCGATGTGATTAATGCGCTTATCAAAGCTGGGATTCACATTGTTGAGTTCAATGAGTTTGATTACAGTCCATACAATTGTTTTGACAACCTAACGTCAAAGCGCGATGAGCAGCTTAATAAAGAAGTGTTCCAGTATTTGCATCAGGGTAACCCAGTGCCGCTGGTTTACAGCATAAAAGGAGTCAAAACCGTTTAAAGATAGGTCTTAGAGCGGTTTTATTGTTCATCGCTTTTACATTTTTCCAGCAGCTTGACGAAAAACTCGCTGCCTTTGCGCTCTGCAAAGGCAATGTTGCGCTCTGGGATCGTTTCAGGCTCGTTATAATCTGCCAGAGCTTGCTCCATACTCGCTTCACGAATGATGTGAATAGTTGGGTAAGGTGAGCGGTTGGTATAGTTGCTAGCACTATCAAACGGCTCCCCGTCAAAACAATAATCAGGGTGAAAACTGGCTAGCTGATATATGCCTTCATAACCTTGCTCGTACAGTAGGTCAGTGGCTAAATCGACTAAATCCAAGTACTGATAAAAACCTTCAAAACCTCTAGGTAAAATCACTAGCGTGGTTTCAACTTGTGGGTTGTCATCTAAAAACAAACATTCCTGAATGAAGTCTTGCAGCACAAGCTTAAGCTGTGTCAGTTCTATTGCATGGTAGCGAATGGTTTTGCGCTCAACCTCGCGTCTGGCAAAGGGGCAAATGTTGTACTTCATGATGACTGATTTGACCCAGTTTTCAGTTTCAACAACACAAGGTAGTGGGGCAGACATACACAACTCTCTACAAATTTGCAGCAATAAGCTTTGGGTTAATTGGCGGGTAACACCATAGGGATAATCGAGGCAACTAACAAGAGCGCCATGGAAATATTAAATATCCGCTGGTGGCGAGGCTCGGTTAATAAACGCTTGAGTGCAACCCCAAAACCAAGCCATACAATGGCGCAAGGCAGGGCAACACTAAAAAATACACTGGCAATAAGCACTACTTGCGGTTGCAGAGCTTGTTCAATGTTGGTGAAGGTGGCTATTGCGCCGACCGCCATAATCCAACCTTTAGGGTTTACCCACTGAAACGCCGCTGCTTGAACAAAACTAAAGGGTTTGGCTGTTTGCTTGCCTTCCATTTTGCTACTGCTATTGGCAATAAGCCAGGCAAGATAAAGCAGGTAAGCAATACCAACAACTTTAATGATCGAGTGAATGATTGGGTAGCTAGCAAATACTGCGCTTAAGCCTAAACCCACTGCTAATACCATTGCAGGGAAGCCAAGGCAGATCCCAAGCATATGCGGCATGCTGCGCTTAATGCCAAAATTGAGCCCTGAGGTCATTAGCATAATGTTATTGGGACCTGGTGTAATACCTGAAGAAAATGCAAACAGCGCAATGGCTGCGATCAGTTCCATTGATAGAGTCTCACCCGTTTATTATAAGTTTGTTGATAGCGAGTCATTGTAAACGTCATTGGTTTGATAAAACAGAGTGGCATAGCTAAGGTGAGTGAGTTTCACTAAAACGGCGCTGAGTTAAATCGTACGCTAACTTTATAAGGGTATTAATGTTTATCAATTTGCTATTGGTTCAGCTTAAGCGTACTTTGTAAAAAGTATCTATTTGTTTCTTGAGTATGTTTCTATACCTAACGAGTGTGAAGGGAGTGTTGGTCGATGCAAAACCGCTTTGATAAATGTGTGGCTAAAGCTAAGACAACAGCTAAGACAACAGCAATAACGATAGCCTTGGCGTTAACATTAGGGGCTTGTACTAGCCAGCCGGAAATTGTTGATAATTCTCCAACAAGCCGTGTAACAGTTGTTGTTTCTGGTGATCAGGATTTTATTCAGCAGCACGGTCAAAACCTTGCTTGGCATCCAGATGTAAACAGAATCCATACCCATAACCCGCAAGAAGTGGGCGAATTACAAAGACATATGCGTCGCTCTTTTAAGGCGGAGTTAGAGGAAAAAGGGTATCGTTTTGCAGCTGGCGAGGGGCAAGTCAACAATCCAGCGAGTTTGTATGTTGGCTTTGCTATCGCACTTGAATCTGAAATGTCTGACGCTGAAATTCTAAAACGTGCTGGATTAGTCGCAGGATTAAATACTCAGGGAATCGATAAGAAGTTTGAAAAAGGCTCAGTGTTTGTGGCATTTTTTCACCCACAAACCAATGAAGTTGTTTGGCGAGTTCTTGCCCAAGGCTTTACCCAGCCAGGAACTGAGATTGAAAAGCGAGAGCAGCGTTTCGATGAACTAGCACGAATGATGCTCAACTCACTGCCAAAGAGTGAAGTTTAGCTTGAGTTTGGGATAAGCAAGTATTCAATCAAAAAAGACGCCAATAGGCGTCTTTTTTAATTTATTCATGCGATAAAGCGCTTCGCAAAATCACGGATTAACTTCAACCTCGTATGAGCCGAACTTACGGATGTTAATTACGCCAGTATCAAAGATAAGGTACTGACCTTTAATACCTTTTAATATCCCCGTAACTTCTGGTACTTTATCAAAATTATGAGATTTCACCTTGGTTGGGAACTCGCTGATAGGGTAAGCAATGGCTTGAATGTTCTCATCTAAACGTTCAATTTGCATATCGCCATGTTCTGCGGCTAGTGCTTGCAGTTTATCTTCAATTAACGGAATTAACTCCGCAGCTTTTCCGACCAAATCAACATCATCATTATGGCCTTTAAGCATGGCTTGCCAGTGGGTTTTATCATTGATGAACTTGGCGAGTTCAATCTCGATAAGACCAGATAATTTACGGGTTGAGACCTTAAAAATCGGTAGACCTTGTGTTGCGCCTTGGTCAATCCAGCGGGTTGGAATTTGGCTATGGCGGGTAATACCGACTTTGATGCCTGAGGTGTTTGACAGATACACATAGTGCGGCACAAAACAGTGGTCTTGCGCCCACTCAGGCTCGCGGCAGGTACCTTGATCATAATGGCAAGTTTCAGGCTTCATAATGCACATATCGCAGCTGGCGAGTTTTTGCATGCATACATAACAGTGGCCCTGGGAGTAACTTTTCTTGGTTTTCTTGCCGCAGCTACAACAATAAATATTGCCCGTGTGTTTTAAGGTAAGGCTTTTGCCAATATACGGGTTAAGTGCAAGTAGCTCATCACCAACAGGCAGTTGATATTGCACCTCATTTTGCTCATCTAAGCTGGTTTTTAGTTTGGATAGTGTGCCTAACATTTTGCGTTCCAGTTTTTATATTTTGCCAGAATGATAGCACTGATAGATAAGGAACAGCATTAGTAATTCAGATAGAGGTAATCTGCTAATAAACTTGATTGTTCGCATTTTGATCGCGTGGATAGATTAATATTGCTGAAACGAAAAATCGACTGCAAGGGCAGTCGATTCTATAAATAGCAAAATGTGCGCAATGAGAGTAAAGCGCTTTAACTCAATTTATCCAGTAGCACATCATCACCTAAAGTATATAAGGCCTGCTCGATTTGTTCTTCATCAAGCGCTTTGGCGCTACTAATACCAAAGTTTGCCTTAAATAAGGGAATACCAGTGTGACTTGCTGATTCAAATTGACTGCTGAACTTTTCGATATTAATCCCTATGCTATTGAGCTGATTAGAGATTTGCAGCACGATGCCCGGGCGGTCATTAGCCACAAGTTGATAGCGTAAAGTGTGATCTGGCTCGCTTACTTTCTGTGCTTTTGCGTGAGTAAACGACAAACCTTCTATACATTCTAGGCCTTCAATGAGGTCGTCAATATGCTCCGCTGGCACTTCGATTTGTAATATTGCTGCAAAGAAGCCTTCAATGTGACGCATTTCTGAGTCTAGCCAGTTGCCGTTATGGCGACTAATTAAATTGGCAATCTGTTCAACTAATCCTTTTCTATCAGGGGCTTGCAGTGTGATTAGGTATCGCATCATATTCTATTCATCCTTTGCCAATATTTCATTGTTTGTAACAATACTGTCATCTTTGCGTCATATAATTCTCGCCACTTAAAATCGTGTCTACCGATAACGCGATAACTCATTGTCATAAATAGTTATTGGTAACACAGTAAAGTTAAGTTTCAAAGCGCTTAGTTCACACGAATAGCGACAGTGCAAACGAATATTAATTAGAGGTTCTTAATGGAAAGTCAGGTAACACAGCCTGGTTCGGCGAAAAACAATCTATTGATAGATGGTTATTCAAGTCGCAGAGCAATTAAGGATAAAGCAGCACAAATTGGAGTAACAATCGGCGGCACAATGGTATTTGTGGCGCTTTTATTGATCTTCTTCTACCTGCTTTATGTGATTAAGCCCATCTTCGATGGCGCCAGTGTTACACCCGTAACTCAAATTGAATTGAGCAAGGATGAGTCTACAGCGTTAATGGTTGGTAGCGATGAGCAAAATGAAGTGCTTTATCGTGTTTCAACTAGCGGTGTTGTTAATTTTTACTCAGCTACTACCAAACAGCTAATTAGCTCACACGAGCCAGAGTTAGCGCCAGGTGTAACTGTAACCAGCAGCGCAGCTTCTGAGCCAGCTGAACAACGTTTTGCACTGGGTTTAAGCAGCGGTGAAGTGCAAGTCATAGGGATTGAGTTTGGCGTAACCTACCCGGACAACCAACGTGTTATCACTCCTAAGATACGTCAGCTACTAGGCAGCGAGCCGTTTGTGGTTAACCCTGATGGTGGTATCCACAATCTGATTTTCGATTACAGCGACGACATGATGAGCTTTGCTTATCAAGATGATTCAGGCCAATGGCGTTTGAACCGTCAAGAAGGCGAAGAGAACATGATGACTGAAGAAGTCGAGTGGGTTGCCGTTGAAGCTGTAATTGCTGATGCGCCTGAATCAGTTAGTCAGGTAACCATGACGCCAGATCATCGCCAGCTGATGATGTCGACCAATAATAAAATCTTTATTTACGACATTCGTTACGCCGATGAAATTGAACTTCTGCAGGTACTCGATGTAAAAGAAGGCAACGCCAAGGTGAGTGGCCTTGATTTACTGCCGGGTGCAAGCTCAATCCTTGTGAGTTACGACAGTGGTTACATCAGTCAATACTTCCAGGTAAATAGTGAAAAAGGTCGTCTTTACCAAAAAATCCGTGACTTTGAAGGTGTTAAGCCAGTTAGCGTGATGACGACTGAGTTTTACCGTAAGAGCTTTGCTGTGCTAAGTGATGAAGGCGACTTAACCCTGCTTTACACCACCAGTGAGCGTAATTTACTTGAAGAGCGCTTTAACATTGCCGGTGCTAAAGCAATGGGCTTTAGCCCTCGTTCAAACGGCTTAGTGGTTGATGCTGGTAACAAGCTGCATTTATTTGCGGTGGATAACACCCACCCTGAAGTATCTTGGAGCGCATTGTGGCAAAAAGTGTGGTACGAAGGTTACCCAGAGCCGCAATATGTATGGCAGTCAACTTCTGGCTCTGACGACTTTGAAGCTAAGCTCAGCTTAATGCCACTGGCGTTCGGTACCATGAAGGCAGCGATGTACGCCATGCTATTTGCTGTGCCACTAGCCATTGCTGGTGCAATTTACACGGCTTACTTTATGAGCCCAGCAGTACGTAATGTAGTTAAACCAACGATTGAAATCATGGAAGCTCTGCCAACGGTAATTCTAGGTTTCTTAGCAGGTCTTTGGTTAGCACCGTTAATTGAAGATCACCTACCGGGTATTGCTATCTTGCTGGTGATGTTGCCGTTCTCAATCCTACTTACTGCATTTGCCTGGTATAGCATGCCGGACTCTTGGAAGCAGCGTTTACCTGAAACGTATCAAGAGCTAATGCTAGTTCCTGTAATCGCATTCATCGGTTGGTTCTCATTTACCATTAGCCCAAGCGTTGAGCTATGGCTATTTGATGGTGATACCCGTCAGTTCATCACCAACGATTTAGGTATTACCTTTGACCAACGTAACGCGTTAGTTGTGGGTATTGCGATGGGCTTTGCGGTTATTCCAACTATCTTCTCGATTGCTGAAGATGCGATTTTCTCGGTTCCGCGCCACTTATCAAATGGTAGCTTGGCACTTGGAGCAACTAACTGGCAAACCCTGACGCGCGTGGTGCTGTTAACAGCTAGCCCAGGTATCTTCTCGGCAGTAATGATGGGACTTGGCCGCGCAGTAGGTGAAACCATGATTGTACTGATGGCAACCGGTAACACCGCCATCCTTGAGTGGAGTGTGTTTGAAGGTATGCGTACGTTGGCTGCAAACATTGCAGTAGAAATGCCTGAGTCGGCAATTGGTAGCTCGCACTACCGCGTGCTGTTCCTCGCGGCATTCGTACTATTCATATTTACTTTCTTCTTCAACACCATTGCTGAGGTTGTACGTCAGCGTCTACGTGACCGTTACAGCTCACTTTAGGATAAGAAAATGAGATTACACATTAACATTTCGCCATTGGTCTTGAGAGGTTTATACAATGGGTAAGTGGTTTAAATCAGGATCCCCATGGATTTGGATGACTGGTGGTGCGGTTAGTATCAGTTTGATTGCCGTCATTGGCTTATTACTGCTAATTGCATCACGTGGTTTAAGTTACTTCTGGCCTGCTGATGTATACCAGTGGGAATTAGAAGATAGCGATGGCGTAAAAAGCACCCTAATCGGTGAAGTTTATGACCGTGAGCAAGTACCAACTGAGCGCTTAATTGCAGCTGGTCACAAGTTTAACGAGCATCCGGGTGAGTTTGTTAACCGTTACCTAGTAAAAACAGGTAACCGTGAGTTTGTTGGCCTAGATTTCCGTTGGATTTTAGAAACAGACATCGTTAGCCGTGCTAAGCCTGAAGGCATCGCCAAGGTAGAACGTACTAAAAACGGTAACTTTTACGGTTATCCAGTTGCGCTAATTGAAGATGGCAAACGTTTAGACCTTAACGAGTCGAACATTGAGCAGCCGCTGCATGATCACATCGAGCGCGCGGTTGATTTATCTGACCAGGCTCTAACGCTGCAAAAAAGTGACATTGGCTCAATTAACTATGACTTAGAGCGTCTGCGTCTTAAAGAGCGTAAGTTCGAACTAGACGGTAAGTTAACTGATGCAGCTAAAGCTGACTTTGCTGCACAAGCGAAAAAGCTTAACGATGATTATCTGGTATTAGAGAAGCAACTGTTTGATCTGCGCGACCAAGCTGCGCGTGACGCTGTGGTTATCCGCGACATGCGCGGTGAAGAAGTCACCATCAAGCTAGATTCTGTACTTGAAGTTAGCTACGTCAACCGTATGGGCTTTGTCAGCAAAGTCGGTCACTGGTTTGTCGGCTTAGGTCGCTTTATTAACGATGACCCGCGTGAAGCAAACACTGAGGGCGGGGTATTCCCAGCAATCTTTGGTACCGTATTCATGGTGATGCTAATGGCGGTAATCGTTACCCCATTTGGTGTTATCGCGGCAATTTACTTACATGAATACGCTAAGAAAGGCCCAATCACTAAGATGATCCGTATCGCGGTAATTAACTTAGCTGGTGTACCATCAATCGTTTACGGTGTATTTGGTCTTGGTTTCTTCGTCTACATGCTTGGTGGCTCAATTGACCAATTGTTCTACCCAGAAGCACTGCCGGCGCCAACCTTTGGCTCACCGGGTGTGATTTGGTCTGCACTGACTCTAGCCATTTTGACATTGCCAGTTGTGATTGTATCAACCGAGGAAGGCCTAAGCCGTATTCCTAGTGCAGTGCGTCAAGGCAGCTTGGCACTAGGTGCTACAAAAGCTGAAACCCTATGGCGCATTGTTATCCCAATGGCGAGTCCTGCGATTATGACTGGTCTGATTTTGGCAGTAGCGCGCGCAGCAGGTGAGGTTGCACCTCTCATGCTAGTGGGTGTAGTAAAGCTTGCACCAACTTTGCCAATTGATATGAACTTCCCGTTTGTTCACTTAGAGCGTAAGTTCATGCACCTTGGTTTCCATATTTATGACGTAGGCTTCCAAAGCCCGAACGTTGAAGCAGCAAGACCGCTAGTTTATGCGACATCATTCTTGCTTGTTTCGGTTATTGTTGCGCTGAACTTAACCGCAATTAGCGTGCGCAACCATTTACGTGAAAAATTCCGTTCGCTAGAACACTAATTAGCGATATCCTGAGGATAAATTAAATGATTTCGATAGATAGAACTGCAATGCAAACTGAAACAGTTGATCTGGCTAACCTGCCAGCACAGGATACCGCATTAGAGATCCGCAACCTTAACCTACGTTATGGTGAAAAACAGGCACTGTTTGATGTGTCGATGAAGATCCCTAAAAAGCAAGTAACCGCGTTCATTGGTCCATCTGGTTGTGGTAAATCAACGCTACTACGTTGTATCAACCGCATGAACGACCTAGTTGATAGCTGTAAGATTGATGGTGAAATCTTGCTTCACGGTCAAAACATTAACGACAAGAACATTAACGTAGCTAACCTACGTCGTAACGTAGGTATGGTGTTTCAGCGTCCAAACCCTTTCCCTAAATCAATTTATGAGAATGTGGTTTATGGTTTGCGCCTGCAAGGTGTGAACAACCGTCGTGAGTTAGATGAAGCAGCAGAGCGTTCACTGCGCGGCGCAGCAATTTGGGATGAAGTAAAAGATCGTCTACACGACAACGCATTTGGTTTATCGGGTGGTCAGCAGCAACGTCTTGTGATTGCACGTGCCATTGCCATTGAGCCAGAAGTACTATTGCTCGATGAACCAACATCAGCACTTGACCCAATCTCGACGCTGACGATTGAAGAGCTAATCTCTGATCTTAAAGAGAAATACACGGTTGTTATCGTAACTCACAACATGCAACAGGCAGCGCGTGTATCAGATCAAACCGCGTTTATGTACATGGGTGAGTTGGTTGAATATGCTGACACCAACACCATCTTTACCACGCCTCAAAAGCGTAAAACTGAAGATTACATTACAGGTCGTTACGGTTAATTGCGTTAGATGCTCACTCCACAGGAGTTTAGAGCTGCAGGATATTAACCAGATTAACGATTGAGCACAGTTTTAAGGTACAAATTTTATGGAAAATTTAAATACAAATAAGCATATCTCTGGACAGTTCAATACTGAGCTTGAAGATATTCGTAACCGCGTATTGGCCATGGGTGGCCTAGTTGAGCGTCAACTTGAACAAGCACTTGATGCATTAGCCGGTTTAGATGCTGAGCTTGCAAAAGCAGTTATCGAGGGCGACCACAAAGTTAATGGTATGGAAGTGGCAATTGACGAAGAATGTACTCGTATTATTGCTAAGCGTCAGCCAGCAGCAAGCGACTTACGTTTAATCATTACCATCTCTAAAACCATTACTGACTTAGAACGTATTGGTGATGCGTGTGTGCGTATTGCAAAAGCGGCTGTTGAGAAACGCTCAAAAAGCCAAGAGCCACTGCTGGTTAGCATTGAAAGCATGGGCCGTCATGCAACACGTGGCCTTCATGCAACCCTAGATGCGCTGGCGCGTATGGATGCAGAAAAAGCACTAGAGCTGCATAAAGAAGATGCCAAGCTAGATAAAGAATACGAAGGTATTATCCGTCAGCTAATGACTTACATGATGGAAGACCCTCGCTCAATTCCCGGTGTACTTGACGTATTATGGGCAGCGCGCGCAGTTGAGCGTGTAGGTGACCGTTGTAAAAACATCTGTGAGTACATTATTTACTACGTTAAAGGTAAAGACGTTCGTCATACCTCATACGAAGAAATGGAGCGCGGTGTAGCCGAGTAGCTTACGCTTACTTACGTTTTAGTCTCGCTTTATTAGCGAACTAATATAACTAAATAGCCTCAATTTTGAGGCTATTTTTGTTTATACCAATTGGTAATACTTCGTTTGTTTATCTTAGTCGTTTGTTTATTTTTGATTGAACCAGCCTAGTTCCCATCGCTCTCGTTACTCCAAGCTTTTGTGCTTTGCCTGTATGCTCATTTCACCCTATGGGTTACTTTGTCCTAAATTTAGCGCTCACTAATGGTCAAACTGTCCCTCTGTCCCCGAGATTGTTAATGAAAGTGGTCAACTTTGACCAGAACATCGCCGAGTAACCACAAAAAATGTGAGGAAGATCTAGATTGCTAGATTGGCACTCAAATTGCTCCTACCACTAAAGAATGATAACTAAGTTTGGTCAAAATTTGTGGTAAACGAGCGTACATCGGTGGCTAAGAGTGCTTCTACTCGGCAACCAAGCCCATTTCAATCATTTAATAAGCTGTCTGGCGAGCTAGGCGGGGCTTTTGCTGATCTTGGGACTTTTTTACCACTGATATTAGGCTTGATCGCGCTTAACGAGTTTTCTGCTCAAGGCATCTTTTTCGGTTTCGGTTGCTTTGCGCTTTTTAGTGCTTTTTTTTACAAAAGGCCTGTACCTACTCAGCCGATGAAGGTGATTTCAGCGCTCGTAATTGCTGAAGGTTTTTCTCCGGGCATGTTACAAGCTAGCGCCATGATCATGGGTATCGCCTTGTTAGTGTTGGCCTATAGCGGCGTGATTGAGTGGTTAGCAAAACAGATATCGCCTGCGATCAGTATTGGTATTCAGCTGGCTATTGGACTGCAGCTGATTTGGATTGGCGGCGCGATGATCAGCGAAATGTGGCTAATTGGTGTATCCGCCTTGTGTTTGTTGCTTGCGAGCCGATTTACGCCGCTGCCATTTCTAATGATGCCTATGGTGATTTTGTTGGGGATCATCTGGCAAATGAATTCGCAAATGCTACCTAATTTTCAATTTGCTGCAGAGCAAAGCTGGCAGTTAAGCTGGCCTGAGCAATCTGATTGGAGCAGGGCGGCGCTGCTGCTTGCATTGCCACAATTAGCACTTACCCTAACCAACGCTGTAATTGCGATTTCAGCATTATCAAAAGCTAAATTCCCTGAAGACAACCCGAAGAAACTCAGCGCTAAACGCTTTGCATTAAGCTCTGGCTGGGCAAACTTGTTGCTGGCACCATTTGGCGCTGTAGCCATGTGTCATGGGGCTGGTGGCTTGGCGGTGCAACATCACTTTGGCGCGCGCACCTATCTTGCGCCAGCGATTTTCGGTGTAACCTGTTTGGCGATAGCCGCATTTTGGGGTGAAGCCATTGCCACTGCACTATCGCTTATTCCTATGGCGGTTCTGGGGGCATTACTGGCTGTCGCAGGCGTTCAGCTTGCCTGGTCGCGGCGCTTTATCGACGGTAAGCCTTATTGTATTGCCGTTATCTTCACCACAGCCATGGCGTGTTTGCTGTTTAATACCGCAGTTGGGCTGATGGTGGGTTTAGTGATGGAGCGTTTTCGTCGCCACTGGTATCTGGTTAAGTTTCTTTAACGCTTTTATTGCCAACCATCTTCCTTTATCAAGTTTATCAACTTAAGCTATTTTGAATTAACATCTATGATGCTTGTGCTAGTAACAAGTGCGTAGCCGCTGTGCTTTGCACTCTACCAACTGTTCCCCAACAAGGATAACTATGAAAAAGACACTAACCCGCGGCCTGATGAATTTACTGCCTATGGTGTTGTCGATTTGGCTGTTTTGGTCGTTGTTTATCTCACTTGATGAACTTGGGCGTTTTTTACTTGAAAGTCTGAGTGTCACGCCACCGTTTGTTGGCGCAGGTTTTACGCTTGTCGCCTTGATTGTGTTTATCGCAGGCTTACTTTTTTCGGTTAGTCCCATTGTTTGGCTATATGGCTGGATAGAACGTCAGTTAATGAAATTTCCGCTGTTCAAATCTGTTTATGGCAGTATTCGCGACATTGCCGCATTGATGAATAAGGATAATAAGCCTAAAAATCAGCAAACTGTGCTGGTTAAGCAAGCTAATGGCGGTTACGTAGTGGGCTTTATTATGGGTGATGAAACACCAAAACCATTAACTGATGCGCTGCCTGAAGGCGATTGGGTGCCAGTATTATTTCAGCTTAGTTATCAAATGGCTGGAGTGACTAGTTTAGTGCGTAAGCAAGACTTAATTGAGGTGGATTGGTCGTTTGAAGAGGCAATGCGCTTTAATCTTACTGCAGGTATTTCAACGACTAAGCCGTAGGCATTCCCCGGCCTTTTAAATGGGAATTAATCCGGCATTTTTAGTGGTATAAAAAAGTGTTGAACAGCGCGTATTGATTGCACAAAACAATACGCGCACAGACAAGGTTTAAGGGGAGCAACCGCATAGCATTGCAGCTGTTTTAACGCGCTGTTTTTCTAGGCGAATACAAAAAACAAGCCCAAGAGCTAGGGTGCAAGCGTTAACTTGTAAATGCTAGGCGCCAAAATCTAACGTTAGCAATAGCCTTGGTTCGCCAGCATTTACCGCTGGTGAGCGATGCACTAATCCCGCCCCTTCATTGTCTAACCACTCTTCACCTTTGATTAGCGCCACATCACCGCAATTGAGTTGATTAATACACTCAGCTGATTGATAAAGCCCTGATAACGAATCACTTTGCCCGCCAGCGAGTCGACCTAACTTGTTGCGATTAACCTGATTGTGAGGCAACCATTCAGTGCAGCTGCCCGTATACGTGGTGACTAATCGACAAGGTACGCGATCAACATGAAACCTTGGGCACATGGCTTTATTGAGTACAGTTAGTCTAAGGCCAGTTTTTTCAAGCTCGAACAAGCAGCAAAACATCTCAACTAACTCAGCGATATTATCAACCAGAGCTTTGGGCGCTGAGCCTATTGTTAATCTATCGAGCTTATCAACTACATCATCTGGCGACACACTGACAGACTTTTCAAAATTAGGATTCGCAGCGACAAATTCTGCGACTGCTGTCTCGACATCCTGGCTAAGCGAGCGCTGCCACAGGGCAATGTTAGTATCTTCGCGGTAAATATCGGTTAGCACATTAGGAATATCTGCAATCGCAGCCTGACGAGTTTTGGCTTGAGGTTCAATTGCTGCGCTGTCTTTGGTTTCGCCCTTAGTTTCGCCATTGATTTCGCCACAGGTTTCGTCATTGACGTTTGTGCTTGTGCCTAGATTTTGTTGATCAGCTTGTGGCTCTGTGATTGTGAGATCCATACGAGATTTTCCTTATGACTGGCGCCTGACATTATTAATCAAAGAATGTTAACCCAGAGATTGTTAACCCTGGCTTTGTTAACCCCCAGCATTGTTAAGAGAGTGATTTTCGCTCTGACTTGTGAACGGGTGCTATAGATACGATATAACGTATCTTTAAATTGTAAATTAGTCGTCAATTAAATCAACTCTGTGCGGTGTTAACAGTTTGAAGGGTGGGTGAGTTTTAAGCAGGTTGCTAGAAAATATAAACGTGGAAGGTTTGTTGTAAGGCTAAAGATAGTAAAGCGCCCACCAATGCAAAAGCATGAGTGGGCGCTAATACCTTTTTTAAACAGAAGGTTATCAGCTAGCTGCGGGTTAGCTGGTACTGCTCAACAACCGTATCATTGTTAACATAGCTGGTAATGGCGATTTTGTTTGGATTGCTCAAATCCATAATCAGTTTAAATGCAGTTCGCTCATCGCTTTGATCACTCGCGACTTTTTCAAAGGTTAGCGTTTTGGTTTCGTTGTCCCACTTACCGCCGCTAAGTCTTTGTTGGTTGTCATCAACATTAACGAGAATGTCAGCACCATTTTGCGCTGAATTACCAATCAATATGTTGCCAGATAACGAGTCCGCGCCTAGAGATAGCTGTTTAAAGCGCAGCTCAATGCTATCTGCAACACTTATATTGCCGCTTAGCTCACCATCAAGAGCCAGTGTATTGCTAGCTTCGTCTTGTACCCAACCAGACAATTGCCATTGACCTACAAGGCGCATTAACGCGCGATTCGCGTGCTCTGCATCAGTATTTTGGGTAGTTGTGTCTTTTTGGCTATTAATCGCGGCGACGACTTTGTCGGTGCGGTTGTCTTCTTCATCTTGCTTCCAACCTTCATGACCACCCGAAATAGCACCAACGCCAGCACCAACAGCTAGGCCTGCACCAGGCTCACCGCGCGCCGCACCAATGAGTAAACCTAAACCTGCACCAATTAGTGCGCCAGTTTGCGCACCTTGTGTTTGTTTAGATGTTTGTCCTTCAGTGCTTGCGCAGCCTGATAAACCGATAACGGTTGCCAAAATAATTGATATTGATGTCTTTTTCATGTCGCCCTCTCAATGCGTGATATATATCTGAGAGCTATTATCTATATGCTTTAAGATAAAATTAAGTTAGGTAGTATTAGCTTTGTATATACATGGAGTGACAAAGGTTGAGCTTAGGTGGTACTTATACAGATAAGTGTTAATGAGGCAGCGTATTAAAAGTTAATCTTGATGTATCGAATTTGATTTAGTTAGCAATAGTACGCCTCGAAAAGTGAGTTTCAGGTAAGAGGAATAACTAAGCTCTCAGTACAGCATTAATTTTATTAAAATTGTCAAAAAACGTTTATGCTCATATAGGTGCAAATTTGCGTAAAATCAGTGGGTAATAATCATGGCAGTAAATGCAATAACACTTATTTTGAA
The DNA here is from genome assembly GCF_012263345.1 of Shewanella sp. WXL01. Lineage (NCBI taxonomy): Bacteria > Pseudomonadati > Pseudomonadota > Gammaproteobacteria > Alteromonadales > Shewanellaceae > Shewanella > Shewanella sp. WXL01. The sequence goes on from NZ_JAAIKQ010000002.1 coordinate 417,077, forward strand.
TGGTAAAAAAGCTGGGCTACCACAGATCCGCGAGGCTGTTTACGCATACAGAGATCAGGGAATCGATGTGTCTGTTCGCGTCACTTGGGAATCGCAAGACATGCCTAGGTTAATCGATGAGGCAATAGAGCAGGGCGCAAACAGGCTTGTTATTGGTGGTGGAGATGGCTCGGTGAATGAAGCGGTGACAGCGCTGCTTAACTCAAACTACGCATCGCATCTTGAGTCGCTTCCTGAAGTGGCTATTTTACCTCTAGGTACAGCAAATGACTTTGCGACTGCATGTGAAATACCATCAACACCAATGCAAGCGCTTGAATTAGCTATCAATGGCACTGCTACCTTAGTTGACGTGATTAAGGCAAACGAACGCTATTGCGTCAATATTGCTGCTGCGGGTTTTGGTGCTCAAGTGACAGCAGAAACCCCAGTAGAGTTAAAGAACTTCTTGGGAGGTGGGGCATATACACTTACTGGTTTAGCAAAGGCACTTGGCTTCAAACCATACCCAGGCAAGATAAATTCAGAATTTGGCCAACATAGCGGTGAGATAATCGTGGGGGCCATGTGTAACGGGCGTCAAGCTGGCGGCGGACAAGTACTTGCACCCAACGCTTATATAAATGACGGTTTGATGGATGTGACACTGCTTCGAGGTTTTTCTCCCGTTGAATTGCCGCAAGTGGTTGAAGAAATAAAGTCAATGAAGCGAGAGGCAAATTTTTGTCACCACTTTCAAACATCATGGCTTGAGTTTGATTTTGATATGCCGTTGCCCCTCAATTTAGATGGCGAGCCCTATCCAAATAAAAAGGTACGGTTTGAGTTAATCCCCCAGGTGCTTAAGCTTGTCGTACCTCAAAGATGCCCGTGCATCAAAACGCAAGTGGTTTAGTGGTTTGATGTCAATTGGGTTAACACATCTCCTTTTTAAAGACTCGAACTGCAATGACTGGCTATCGATTAAATGAGTCTTTGAGGCCTGTGGTTAGTTGGCCGACAGTTAACTGATGGAGTATTTTTTGAAAGTGTGATCCACGTTCGCATAGAGATAACTTGTTAGCTATGCTTCGCCTAAATATGCTAGCCTTAATGGTTAATTTCGTGTTTTGACGCCTGTCTTTAACAGGCTAGTGCTCAAGTATTCTCAAGATAAACGATGGATACGCACTGATGATTAGCATCTGCTAAGGTGCTGAATTCCTGCACGGTCTCCAACTAAGGAGTGTTATTTTGCCAAAGGCTAGTATTAACCCGCCTGTATTTTTTTCTTCAGTATTCATAATTGCAATGATGGTGCTAGTCAGCACTGTTTGGCCACAAGAGGCTGGCACAGCATTTAAGTCAGTCCAATCTTGGTTTGAGCATAAAGCCGGCTGGTTTTATATCTTAAGTGTCGCGATTTTTATCCTGTTTATTATTTTCGTTATGGTTAGCCGTTTTGGCGATATCAAACTCGGCCCTGATCATGCTGTGCCTGACTACAGTTATAAAAGCTGGATTGCCATGCTGTTTTCTGCCGGTATGGGCATTGGCTTGATGTTCTTCGGTGTTGCCGAGCCTGTGATGCACTACTTAGCGCCGCCGGATGCCACGCCTGAGTCAATAGCCGCAGCTAAAGATGCCATGAAAATCACCTTCTTCCACTGGGGGATGCATGCTTGGGCAATTTATGCTGTTGTCGCATTGAGCCTTGCCTACTTTAGTTATCGCCATAAGCTGCCATTGTTGCCTCGCTCAGCATTTTACCCACTCATTGGTGATAAAATTTATGGTCCAATAGGCCATGCTGTAGATACTTTTGCAGTTATCGGCACCATGTTTGGTGTGGCAACGTCACTTGGTTTTGGTGTGTTTCAAATTAACTCAGGTTTGAGTTATTTATTTAGCAGCATACCTAACAATGTCACTGTACAAGTGATATTGATTGTCGTGATCACTGCTATTGCTACTTTGTCGGTTTTCTCAGGTTTAGATAAAGGTGTTAAACGCTTAAGCGAGTTGAACCTAGGTTTAGCGATTTTATTGCTTGTCGCGGTTCTTTTACTTGGTCCTACCGTATCGTTACTGCAGTCGTTTGTGCAAAACACAGGTGGCTATTTGAGCGACCTTGTGAGCAAGACATTTAACCTGTACGCGTACGATCAAAAAGAAGATTGGATTGGTGGCTGGACGCTACTCTACTGGGGCTGGTGGGTGTCATGGTCGCCATTTGTTGGTACCTTTATCGCCCGTGTTAGTCGTGGGCGTACTATCCGCGAATTCTTAGTGGGTATATTGTTTGTACCATCATCAATCACATTCTTGTGGATGACGGTATTTGGTAACACAGCCATTGACGCCATCATGAATCATGGCGCGACTTACTTAGCTGATGCGGTCTCGACCGACGTTTCCGTTGCTTTGTTTAAGTTCTTTGAACACTTGCCTATGTCGAACCTATTGTCTGTGATCGCCCTGTGTCTGGTGGTTACCTTCTTTGTCACGTCATCAGATTCTGGCTCGCTAGTCATTGATAACTTGTCATCAGGCGGTGATGAAAGTGCGCCAGTTTGGCAACGTATTTTCTGGGCAGTGCTACAAGGTGTAGTAGCGTCAATTTTGCTTATAGCGGGTGGCTTACAAGCGTTACAAACAGCTGCTATTGCCAGCGCATTACCGTTTTTGATTGTCATGCTACTGATGTGCTTGGGCTTGTACCGGGCATTGCAAGATGACTGGCTTAAGCTTAATAGTGTGCAATTACATAACACCAGCGTGCAGTTTGCTAAGACCAATATGAGTGCCAAAGATCGTATTGAGGTGTTAGTCAGTCAGCCTACTCACGCACAAGCGCAAGAGTTTCTCGACGACATAGCAAGACCGGCCTTAAGCAAGGTTTGTAATATGTTCAAAGAAATGAGTGTGCAAGCTGAAATCGTACAGGTGGATGAACGTGTGCGCCTAGTGTTAGGTAACGATGATACTTCACGTTTTGTGTACGGATTGCGTATTCGAGCATTCAATATGAATGGTGTGGACATGGAAGTGTTCGACTCTGAGCAAGATTATTACCGCGTTGAGGTCTTTCTTGAGCACGGTGGCCAGCAATATGACGTGATGGGTTATACCGAAGAGCAGATTATTGCTGACATTGTGAATCAGTATGAGCGTTACTTGCATTATCTACACCTGTCGAACTCTGAGTTAGTGACAGAGTAGGTCTAATCGAGTGTTTTGCGTAATTGAGCGTGTGACTCGTTAGGCAAAATCACCATTAGCGCACAAGCTACATTCAACAACTACTTGCCCCAAGGATACGCACTGTTATCCTTGGGGTAATTTTTTAGATTGGAATAAAAACTATGGCTGCGAATCAAAGCAAACTCGACAAAGTATTGGCAGAAGCTGCTGAGTACAAAGCAAAACGCGAGAAAGGTTACCGTGAGCAAGCACTTAAGCTATACCCGTGGATTTGTGGTCGCTGCACCCGAGAGTTCACCCACAAGAACTTGAGTGAGCTAACGGTTCATCATGTAGATCATAATCACGACAATAACCCATCAGATGGCAGTAACTGGGAGCTGTTGTGTTTATATTGCCATGACAATGAACATTCAAAATACGAAGAGTTGATCCGCTATGGCAGCACTACTGAGGTGAAGCAAGAAGCGGCAACTTACAATCCATTTGCTGATCTTAAAGCTATGATGAATAAGAAGTAGCATTCGTGCTTCATTGCTTGAAGTTTCATTTGCTTCGCAAGAGCAAGAGTGCTGGTAGCTCGCAGTAGCTAATGATTATCTGGCTGCCAGTCGATAACCGTGTTGTAGCTGTGTTTTTGTACAGGTTTAATTTTGAGACGAGAATCAGCGCTAATTGCTTCTCGTTATGTAAGTGACAAAATTCTCGGTTTACAAAATGAAATACTGTTAAGTTGCTAATTGTTATAGTGTTACTCAGTTATCACTATTTACATAACGAGATCAGGTAATTCTCGGTTAAGTAAATTCTCGGTTTCTCCAGCGCTAGATGCTATTGCTGTTTCTAGATTTGGTTGATAAGTTATTGGAAATATTACTTAAAAAGCGTGAAGCAGTTTGAGTTCTGGCGAAATGTTAATGGATTAAATCGGAATTCCCGCTAATACGCTGTTATACGTACTTTTATGATTGATATCGAATTCGAGCCCCCTGAGAAAGAAATATGCGAGTGTTGTGGAAAAGAGTCCACTAGACTGACTAGATTTGTGTATCAAAATAATGATGCGTTTGCTGTGTATTATGCAAAGTTCACTGAAAGCCATGACGATAAGTCTCTTTTCGGTTTAATCGGTTTGGGTGAATGGGGAGACGATGAAAAAGGTCCTGAACAAAGGACTGCATTCGCATTTCAAATTTGGCTAGATGGTGACAATTATCAAGTTGGAATAATTGATTCCGATGAATGCCCTTGGAGCCATGTCACCTTTCTTGGTCAAATTTTAAACCGAGAAGAGGCTTTAAAGCATGACTGGCTTTCTGATGTATTTCACATCACTGATCATATGGTTACAGACGACAAAGAAATTGTCCGATACTTTAGTGATTAGTACGTATAACAAGCTGTTTAACAAGGACAAAATACAGTTGGCTTTTGCTCCTTCGTCGCTTAATTTTAACCAACTGTATTTTGCCCATTAACAGGGCGTTATAAATACCTAAAGGATTTAGTTTGGACGTAACATTCTTCGCAGCAAATAGTGATTGCGATTACAGCAGCTTTGAAGAAATATCTGAGTCCTCAATTCTGGGTGGAGGTTTCTTTACAAAGAACCAAATAAGCGACTTGTTAGGCTGCTTTAATTGCACCAGTTCTGCTCTAAGTGATTGTCTTTGGTTATTACCTTTAAATTTCACTGAAGCAATCACAACAATTGACGATGAAGCATTGAAAAAAGTTGCTGTAAACTGGTCTGAAGAAGTTTCGTGGGAGAATACGGATGTTAATTCTATGGATCTAGTAGGTCATTTATTAGAGTTAAAATACGCATATTTACAACATTCAGATAAAAGAATTTTCGCGCTATTTGAGTAAGTATTTATAACAAGTAGTTTAAGTGCAGGACTGTTAAAGTTTGGCTCGGTTTCGCTTCGCTAGACATATTAGCCAAACATTATCAACCCCTTAACAGGGCGTTAGTTTTCAAATGAACATCGTCGAAATTAATGCAATGATATTAGCCTTGGAATGTGGGGCTTTAAAAATAAATAACGTCACAGAATGGGCGGATTCATTGATCTTAAAAGCTGATGAACCTGATATCCGATTATTTGACGTATCTGTTTCAAAAAATACTAATGATGCCGTGTTAGCGCTTCAAGAGAAACAGCATGGCCACCCATAATTATTTTCCCCTCGGGACTCATAAACTGGTAGTTCACATAACAATCGCCTCTGTGCTATCTTTAAATTAAATTTGAATAGCGATTTATAGAGGAAATTATGACTAAATCTGGTGGGTGTCAATGTGGTAAAGTTCGCTACGAAGTAACTGGCGAGCCAATGAATCAAATGTTCTGTTATTGCACAGATTGCCAACAACGCACCGGTGGTGATAAGTGGTTTGGTGTCTGGTATTCACACGATAATTTTAAATTTACAGGTGCAGAAACCAAAGTTTTCACGCGTAAAGGTAGCTCTGGAGCAGATGTTCACAATCATTATTGCCCAGACTGTGGTGTAACTGTGTGTGCTGATATAACGATTGGTAAGTTTTTCACAATCAACGGCCCATCATTTGATACCGACGAACATTTGTCACCTAAAATGGCAATTTTTACAGCATCAGCACCCAAGTGGGCTGTGTTACCAACGGGTATTCCAGTGTTTGATACATTCCCATCAAGCTAGTGGACAGCATCTAACAATTTGCTTAACAAGGTGTCTGAAGCTTGGCCATTTTCATACAAATAGGGCTCTGGCATTTAGAGGAAGATTTTAAGTATGGTGGTGTTGTTCAACGCTAGCAGGTGTTGTATTTCAAAGGAGGGCAGTGAGTGTTTAGAACTATTTTACTAACGTTTATACTTAGCCTAAGCCCTTTGACTGCATTAGGATGCAGTTGTATTAGCGAAGCTAAAACTTATGAGGAAACCTTCAAAAAGTACGATGCGATTTTCACAGGTATAGCGTTGAATACCGAAACAACACCTGGAGACTGGAGCTCATCATTTTATAAAACTGAAATGCAAGTCCAAAAAGTCTGGAAAAATCGAGATGTAATGAGGTCAGTTTTTATAAAAACATATACAGAAAGAAATTCTTGTGGTGGTCCAGTACCGACAATAGGGAATAGGTTTCTTGTTTTTGCACACTCCACCCCTGATGGTTTATACGTAACTGGCGGTTGCTCTATGTTTATGGATTTAGATCAAACAGAGAAAGAAGTGGGTTCTTTAAGTTCAGAAGCAAAATTAGAGTGGGAAGCAATTAAGGCAGAAATATGGTCTGCTTTGGGAAAACCACTCATTGTTTTTAGAAATTGAAATATAAAAAGCAATTGAAGCCGCGTGAGCAACAGTTGGCTAAGTTCGACTTCGCTTAACATTATAGCCAAGCTTAACCCGCCTCAGTACTGTGTTGGTAGCCTAGGAAACTTTGATGCAATTTAACGACCTAAAGTCAGTACTCGATACCGATAATGAAAATGGGTTAACTTTCTTATCGCCAAATTGGAGGATATCGCAATTTCCAATTATTGGAGGTGACCAGTGGATTTCGGAAGAGCAGTTTCATGAAGTCTTTTCAGTTATTGGTGAGTATCAAACCGATGAAAAGGTGTTTGTTTTTGAGACGTTCGAGCGAGTTTTTAAAGCTACAGGTGTAACTAAAAGGCTTAATTCAGAGTTAAATTTAAACTGGGCTAGCTTTAAGCATTTTCAGCAGTCTACGGACATCCTCTGTTTCTATTTGGTACCCAAAAACTTAAGTTGGGTGTTTTACGGTAATAGAGAGTGTTGCTTATTTGCTAAAAGCTACTAATAAGTAAGTTCCGAAGGACGCAAAACGCTTGGCATTTGCTGATAATTTGCAAATTATGGTTAAGCAATATAAGCCGTTAAAACGGGGCGCATGGTGAGCATGATGAAATACTTCTTAAATTCTAAATCCCTGTCTCTATTTATAGCTCTTAGTCTTGCTATGTGGGTATATTTTGTACTGTTAGGTTATATTGGCGATCCGCGTTTAGCTGATTCGAGTCTAGATGGTGATGAGATGCACATGTTGGAAATGCTGCTTCTCACGCTATCGCTATTTTCCCTATTTTATCTTTGGGTATGCTCGATAGTTCATTGTTTTAAAAACAAGAGCAAACTTATTGCCCTAATAATAGCCTTTGTTTGGCCCCTGAGTTACTTGTATAGTTTATATGTCTTAGTGGAAAATTTCGGGAAGAGTGGTATTCGCTAACAACCATTTGAAGCGGGACAGCCAAAGCTAGGCTCATCTCACTTCGTCCTCTATTTTAGCCAAGCTATAAACTCCTGTTACCTTGGCGTTAACTTTCATGGATAGGAATAAATGACTGAGATTACAGAGAATATTTTTCTGGATAAAGTTGTATCGTTTTCTTCAAACGAAGAAACACTTGCTATGAAAAATGTCACTTTTAAAACCATTCAAAATCGGTTGTTTGTTGTTGGCAACATACAACTTAGTGCCACTATCGAAGATCTAGCGCATAACAAGGCTTGTGCTATCGCTTGGGATTCTGTTCATGATTTTATTATTTTTGACTCGGAGCATGAATACTCTCAATGGATAGAAGCATCTGAAACCTAGCTAACTAATAAAGCGCTGGACAACCAAACCTTAGCTCAGTTCTGCGCAATCCCTAGTTTGGGGCATTAGCCAGCACCAATAATCATCCCTAAACCAACTTCCTTTATAGAGCTGCTACCACAAGACCAACACCACTACGTTATTACTAAGAACCATAGGGAAGTCTTGAAATAGCTATCGCGCTACCTTGCCCACAGTGCGCAATTGGCTGTGGTAAAGGTGAGCATGAGTGATATCGATTCTAAGGTTTTTTTGAATGAATTCTTTGGCCTGCCTGCGCGTGGTCCTTATTTATTGCAGCAATGTGGTTTTGATGAGTTCATCAAACAATTCTTTAAGTCAGTTGATGAGCCTATTCCTGTCACTAATAAGGCTATTAATGCTGAAGTTAGTGTTGAAGTAATAGACCCACAATGCTGCGCGCTGCAATATCATCATTCATCAAGCGAAACCCTTATTGGCATCCGCAGAAATAGAGCAACAATTTATTGCGTGCTTGAAGGCAAGTTATTGCCAAAAGTGATTGATAGTGAGCTTAAAATTTACGATATATCTAGTCGTAAGCAGGTGTTCTCGAAAGCGTTTAAAAGCTCAAAGCTCGCAAAGCAATCTCACGTAAGTACCCATTCCGTTACAGGCAATACGGTTGTGCGACTGCGGCCGCAATTGCAGCCATTAGCCACAACTGATGTTGCGTTACATAGTACTGCCTACCACATGCAGTGTAGCCAGCTAGAAAGTGTGGCAAGTGCGGGTTTCGATGCACAGCATCATGTAGAAAATCGAGCTGGAGTGAAGCAGTACTTTAGCTTAATTGATCGGGCTATACGTGAGTTTAATGATATGTGCCGCGCTGATGCAGGTGATACAGCTTTGATGCTGATGTTTGGCTTAGACGATGACATTAAAGGCCACATTATGGCGTTTAGCGCCGAAGCTGAAAATGCGCAAAAGACACTAGCTGATGCCATTACCGACTATTGGGAAGAGATGTTATCCGACGCGCAGCTTAATTGATGAGCGCTCTCGCTCACAGCAAGCTGTGGCTTGCTAGCCCCGCTGAAACTGAGTTATGTGAGGCAGTTTTAAAAATTAGGGCTAGTACAGTCACATCTAGCCCTTGGTTTGCATTAGGTCACTATGCTAAAGCTAGTTCAACAATTGCTTTAACTTCTGTTTTTGCTCGTCTGAAAGCTCTACAGTTTCTATCAGTCGCTGAATTTGCTCAGCGGCGTCACCATCTTCGCCGTTGATGATAAATACGCGCTCGTCATCTAGGTTCGAGGTGAATACGTGGGGCTTGTCGCTGATGACATGTAACCCTTTAGTTTCTAACTCGACAATTTGTTCAACGATGTCATCTAAGCCATCGGTAAGTTGGTCTACTTCAATCTCGATTTCGGCGACTTGATGGTCAGCAAGCGATTCAAACTCAAGGCCAAGGTTTTCCATCTCTTTGGCTAACGCTTCCATTTTTGCCTGTTTACCTTCGAGTTTGGAGGTGTCGATTTCAATCAGCTTGACCTTTTTTTCAATCTGCGCAGTCTTTGCTTCAAGCTGTTGCTTTAATCCCTCAAGCTTTTTCTTCTCTTGTTCAGATAGTTGAACCTTTTTAATAAAGGCGACTTTATGACCTTTATCAATGCCACTTAGCGCAGACATGAGCGTCTTTTGCGCTTTAGCAGGAAGCTCAGATAGTTTTGCTTTAAGTGCCTGTTTGTCTTTGATTTCATCAGCAGTGAAGTCGTATTGGTAGTTTTCGCCATCAACCGTAACGTCAGCGTGAACTATCTCGTTGCTGTCTTGATTAATGCTTATGCTGATACTCGAGCGCTCGCTATCATCAACAGCATGACTGGCGGCATGTTCCATTGCAGCCTCGCTGACCTTAGCATTGGCAAGATTACTGCTACTAAATGCTGCCACTCCCATAAATAGCGCTCCTGCAGCGCAGGCGAGTAGAGTTGGGCGAAATGTTTTATTAGTCGTGTTTTGCATAATGATTCCCTTTAATTAATCAAATTCAACTGTCGATACCGATGAGTTTGCTCGCGAATATTCAAACTTTGCTAAAGACGTTTGCGTTAGCGGCTTCTGGTCACAGCTCAGTGTTTACACATTTCAGCTGATAACCAGATATTGTAGGAGGTATAGCGAGGGGCGTGCCAAGACGTTAATACCTATATTAATTAATGGGTTAACTTGAATTGGGGGCTTCAGCCCGTTGGTCGGGCTAAACTAAATTTCCCCATATGGGGAAGTGGTTTGCGCATATGGGAACATACTTGAGCCAAGGGTTTGTCTAACCTAGGCGAGATTTAAACTCAATTGCTTGGTATGTTACTTATCTACCATTAACTAACGAAAGATTAGTTATTGGTTTTTATTGGAATTTTCCAGTACTCGATATGGATTTTGTATTGATGAATAGCGTGACGAGCCAGGTAATCGCATACGCAAGCCACACTGGTATGAAACTTGTTATCGCTGTACATAGATCAATAGCTCTACGTAAGCACTGGCTTTGATGGAAAGCGTAAGTGTTCACTGAGTCTTTCGGGTGTTATCTCAACTGCAGTGTACAGATCTAGTGTTGAATCATGGGTAACTAATCGAGCTATGACTTAATAGCCCTGTTTTGGAGAAAGTATGTCTATCCGTTTGTTCTTATTTGCCGTGTTTGCAGGCCTTATTATCATCCTTGGGGTGAGCCAGGTAGGGTTGATGCATTATTTAAAGGCCGAGTTACAAACTGAGTTAGAGCAAAGCTCTAAAAGCTTGTCGCAAGATATTGTCAGTGTCGCGTTTAAGCAGATTAATCGCGAGCATGAGCAGTTAAAACAAACTGCTGATGAATTGCAACAGCTCGCCCCAAAACAGCCGCACCCGCCAAAGTCTATAAATACTGAAAAGCAACGCGTCATCATTGAGCGCAAAACGCAGCAGCAAGCGGTTAATGCCGAAGCCGAAGCCGAAGCCGAAGCCGAAGCCAAAGTCAAAGCCAAAGCCAAAGCGCAGCACCATGCCGAGCAGCAGCTTGAGCAGGCTATAGCCTTGGTCGAGCAGCGATTAGGTGATGGTTTTTTAGAAGGTAAGCTTTTAGAAAGTGACGTTCTCGATGGAGACGTATTAAAAGGGCTAACGCCTGAGCAAATTGCCGATCTCGACATCGAGCTACTGCATGTTGATGACGAGCAAGTTAAGCGAGTTTTTTATGATAAACACACTGGTGATATTAACGTGCTGGTGGATGATATTTCCCAGCAAGTTGAAATGCAGATTGAAGAGTTGACCGAACAGTTTATTGCCGTCGCCGCTGAAGAAAACGATTTATCTGAACGTGAAAAACAACAACAAATGGCCAAACTTAATGCGCAAATTAATCAGCAGGTAAAGCAGCTTTTAAAGCATGAAAAAGTCACACTTATTCGTGAAAAACAAGCTTTAATTGAAGAGCAAAAAACGGCGGCTAAAGCTTATCAACAGCAGGTTGAGCAAGTGGTTGCTAGTTTAACCTTAGATACAGATAACTGGCTTGATGATGGCGTAGTGATAGTGAAAGAGTTAGACGATGGCAATCAAGTCCATAGTCAAACTTTTAATGTGCAAAGTCAGGGCGCGAATAACGCGCTACAAAAATTCAATGACTCGCTAATGCTGTTGATTATTGCGTCAAGTGTGCTGACGTTGGCGCTGGCGTACTGGATTGCTTACGTGGTGACTAAGCCGCTGAGTCATCTGCATCAAGGGTTTGCCAAAGTCGGTAAGGGCGAATTTGGTGCGCAGATTAAACCAAGTGGGGTAAGTGAGCTTAAACGTATTCTGCAAGGCTTTAATAATATGAGTGTGAAGCTCAAGGATTGGCAAAATCAAATGCAGTCGGTCACTGAGCGTCAGCACCTTGCCGATATTGGTCAGGTGGCAAAAGGTATTGCCCACAGTTTGCGAAATCCGCTGCATACCATAGGCTTGCTGGCTGAGCAGTCGGCATTTGCAGATGATGTTGATGAGCGGCAACGCAATGCACAGCTCGTTAGGCAAAAAATGCAGGTGATGGATAAGAATATTCAGTCGTTGTTAATGCTTGCCAACACTCAGGTTGACCGCTCTGTCATCATTGATTTGAATTTAGTGCTGCAAGATATTTTGCTGGAGTTAACCATGACAGCGGCTGATGTAAAAATTGCGCTAGCTAACAGCTCACAGCCAATGTTGATACAAGGTGCTGAAACTGAAGTGCGCGCCATATTGCATGCAGTTGTTGTCAATGCGCTCGAAGCGCTGCAATCTCAAGCGCAGCAAACTCAAACCAAACAAATTAACATCAGCTCAAATCAGCAAGCTAACGCCTGGTGTATTCAAGTGGTAGATAATGGCCCAGGCATAGATGCCAGTATCAGCGACAAATTGTTTGAGCCACATGTGAGCAGTAAAGCGGAAGGTTCTGGTATGGGGCTTTATATGGCTAAACGCTTGATAGTTAGTCATTATCAAGGTGATATTGAAATTCATAATCGTGACCTTGGTGGCTGTGAGGTAAATCTCTGCTTTGCAATAAATGGCGCTATCAATGACGTTAGCAATGACGTTCACGACGACACCCAGCAAGCTGCTCAACAAGGAGAATCATAATGGAGGATGAGAAGTTAAAGCTGTTGGTGGTTGAAGACGATCCTGCGCAGCGCGAATTGATCCTAAAGGTATTACAAGATCAAGATTATCTGTTAAGCAGTACAGATTGTGTTGAAGCGGCGATAGTACAAATAAAGCAAAGTGAGCCTGATATTATTTTTTCAGACTGGAAACTCGGTGAGCTAAGTGGCATGGACTTGCTTAACTATGTGCGCCGTAACCACAGCGACTGCGGATTTATTATTGCCACTGCCTACGGCACCATTACCCATGCAGTTGATGCCATGCAAGCTGGGGCTGATGATTATCTCACTAAACCGTACCAACGGCAGGCACTTTTGATGTCGCTAGATAAAGTCGCCAAGGCGTGTCAGCTTAAAAAGCGTAACCGCAATTTAGAAGCTGCGTTATCTGAGCAGCAAGCGCTGGTGGGGCTTGTGGGAAAAGCGCCTTGCATGCAGCAGGTGTATCAGCGCCTAAAGCGCGTTGGGGCGACCGACGCTACAGTGCTGATTGGCGGTGAAAGCGGCACAGGTAAAGAATTAGCTGCGCGGGCGCTGCATCAGCTTTCTAGCCGTCAACATCAACCCTTTATTGCGATTAACTGTGGGGCAATTCCTGAAACGCTGGCTGAAGCTGAATTATTTGGCGCAGAAAAAGGTGCGTTTACTGGCGCGACTACTACTAAGGTTGGCAAGCTAGAGGCCGCAGAGCAGGGCACGGTGTTTCTCGATGAAATAGCAGAGTTGCCATTGCTGCAGCAATCTAAGCTACTGCGTTTTTTGCAAGAAGGGGTGATTTGCCGTTTGGGCAGCCATCAAGACATTAAGCTTGATGTGCGCGTAATTGCTGCGACTCACAGAGATTTAAAGCAAGAAGTAGCACAGGGGCGCTTTCGTGAGGACTTATTTTATCGTTTGAACGTGGTGCCAATTACCATGCCTCCTTTAAGGGAGCGTCAGGAAGATATTGGCAGACTTATTGAGCACTTTATGCGTTTGCATCAAAAGCACTATCAAGTGGAGTGTGAGCCGTTATCGCCTGCCACCCTTAAAGCACTGCTTGATTACTCATGGCCAGGTAATGTACGTGAGCTTGCCAATCGATTAGAGCGTTATACCTTACTGGGGGATGAGCAAGAGTTAGTCGGCGAGCTAACTGAATCGTCTACAACTCGTGTTCAGGCAGATGACCCGAGTGCATTTTGCTTGCCAGATAATGGTCTAGATTGGGAAGCGTTTGAGAAAAGCTGTTTAGCTCAGGTGCTAGATAAGTTTGACGGTAATCGCACTCAGGCTGCAAAATTCCTCAACATGGGTTACAAAGCGTTTTTGTATCGCATCGATAAGCACCAAATTGGTTAAGTCTTGCTTGGTGTCATCTAGGCTGAGTCAAACTAGCCGTAATGAGTTAGCTAGTTATTTTTGCCTCGGCAGCTAACCATTTATCTCGAGTTAAGGTGCCCGTGTTTGCTTCGCCTTCAAATTGCTGCTTTCGCGCGGCTAAGTTATCAATTACTTGTTGCTTGTAGTCATCGTTAGCTTTTGACCAGGCAACAATTTCATCTATGTGGCGGTAACAACCCATACAATAATCGTCGTCATTCAGGCCGCAGCGGGCAACGCAGGGTGATTGCATCTTGTTCTATCCTTGACTGTAAAACTGATCATTAGCATTAATGAGTCAGTATTGACCATCACTTACCAAGCCAAAATATAGTGATTACGCTTAATATATTGCTAGACAATATACAGCGGAGTGCTTAGGGTGATTTAATTATTATGTGTTTAAATTCAGCTTGTTACCACGTCACTGTGAAATGCTATCTATTTGAGTGAAATGCTGCAAACAAGTTGATAAGTTGCTTTGTTATACTTGCTAGTATGTTGCAAGTTCGGGGGAGAGTATCATGAATGCTAGACCGTTTTCAGCTTTGGTACTGATAAAAGATCGCTGCATGAGTTTGTGGTTGGCTTTGTCGCTGCTGGTTAGCGTATCGGGCTGTTCGCTGTTAGAGGTGAAATTGGAAAGTGGAGTAGAGCCGCTGACCCAGGAGCAACTCAACATGCGCCTGTTCTCCCGTGAGTTTAGCTACCGTTTTTATACTCAAGTTGAAACAACGGCAGACATGATTGCTGCTAACACTGATGACAAACAAGTTATCGCCAACACGCTTATGTGGAAGATCAACGCTGAGCAGAATGTGCAGCGGGCGATTTTTCAGGCTGCGCCCGTTGCAGCAATGGTCGATACTTGGGTGTTTACCGAACAAATGCACCAGTTTTTCGCAACCGGCAACGGCAGTCAGGCTTTTGGTGAGCAGCAGCAATTTGCTATCGATGCCAGCCGTGCACTTGCTGATCAATTCGCCAAGACCATCAAAGGCTTTATTAATAATTCTCGCTTTGAACGTAACTATGAATTTGTAAAGCAATACGTTGCAGCCAACCCCATCAATGACTTTAGCTTTAGCCGGGTATCAGCCTTTGATGAATGGTTAAGTTACAGCAATATCAATGAATTTGAAGCAGTCACCACCTTTGGCACCATGCCAGAAGTAATGAGTGATATGTCTGATCGTATGGCGATGACCACAGAACAGATGCCAAAAATTTTGGGCTGGAAGGCTGAGCTGTATGCGCTGTATGCAGAAGTTGGCCCAGAGGATATTGAAATCGCGCTTAATAATATGAGCGAAACCGCAAAGCGTTTTCAAACCCTAATGGAAAACTCACCTGAAATGATGCATCAGCTTGCCGCTGATTTGCGCGTTGAGTTAACCCCTTTAGTCAATGAGTTAAGCTTAGTGGCAGATGATAAACTGGCGCAACTTAGTAAAGAGCGTGAAGCCGTGAGTTTAATGATCGTGGCTGAGCGTCAAGCGATTGCTGAAATTATTGCCTCAGAGCGCGCTGCAGCGATGCAGGAGCTTGATGTGCTGTCAGCCAAAACGGTTGATTTGGTATTTGAAAAAGTCATTGTCACCATTAAAAGTGTGATTTTGTATGTCATCTTGTTCTTATTAGTGGTATTTTTCGCGCCTTTAGGGTTAGGTGTTTGGTTAGGCAAGCGTATGGGTTACAAATCTGCGCTTGAAACCGTCAAGGCTGCTGCTAGCACGTCGGCAGACACTAACTCCACAAAGCAATCTAATTCAGATTAATTTTGAGTATTTCATAAATGACGGCAAGCCATTTTCAACAGTCTTTAACCGAATTAAATGAGGTGTTGGCAAGGTTTGCTTGTCTGTGGCAAGTACAAGCTTTTTCAGCCAAGCGGTTGCCATGGCAAAGTGAGTTCCCCACGTTAGCTAAACAGGTTCGGCAGCTTGCTGATGATGACATTGATGAGCTAGATGTAGACCAAGTAGCCTTGGTTGAGTTCTTTCTACCTGCATTAGCTCAAGATGTCGCGCTTACAAAAGCTGAGCAATTAGCACTGAGTAAGCTGCTTGTGCAAGGCGCTGCAGCTAATGGTGACGATAACAGCTTGTACGCGTTTGCTGATAGCGTGCCTATTAATAGTGCGCCTGTTGATAACGCGCCGTCTGTTAATGAAGGTGTTGTTGCTATTAATGGCAGCGAACTAAGTCATTTTAGTGCAGGGATAAAAGGGCGTAAGTGGCAGCAAATAACTCGTTTTGCGAGTGAAGTAACCGCTGGCCGCTATTATCTACAAACCAAGCAAAAAGTCCATCCACAAACTAATCTGCAAGCGAGTCAACTGCCCAGCTCAAGCGCACAAGTTGAAAGTATGTTCGAGTGGTGCGCAGGTAAAGGGCACCTCGGACGTTTGCTCGCCAAGATAACCGACAAACCAGTTCATAGTCTTGAGTGGCAAGCGCAGCTTTGCGAGCAAGGTCAGGCCTTTGCTGATAAATGGCAATTACCGCAAACGTTTAGCTGCGCCGATGTGTTCGCTCTTGATGCTAACCCGCTTAAAGCCAAGCAGCATGCGGTAGCTCTGCATGCCTGTGGTGACTTACACGTTGAGCTGCTGCATCACGCAGTCGATGCCAACACCCAGGCTGTGTCTATCTCGCCTTGTTGCTATCATTTGATCCGCAATGCCAATTATCAGCCTTTGTCTGCTATTGCTAAGCAAGCCAAGTTTATTTTGTCAAAACATGACTTACAGCTGCCGCTGCAACAAAGCGTGATTGCTAACCCTAAGCAGCAACAGTTACGTCATCAAGAGATTGCCTGGCGTTTGGCCTTTGATAGCTTGCAGCGCGATGCAAGAGACTGCGATGAGTACCTTCCGATTCCCAGTGTTAAGCGCAGTCAGTTAAGTGGCGAGTTTAGTGACTTTTGTCTGTGGGCGGCAAAGGTAAAGTCTGTTGCCTTACCTGAGCGCGTTGATTGGCAGCATTATCTTAAACTTGGTCTGCAGCGACAGCGATTAACGCGCCGTATCGATTTGATCGCTCACTTATTTAGAAAGGCATTAGAGCAGTATTTGGTGTTAGACCGTTGCTGCTACATGGAAGAACATGGTTATCAGGTAACAGTGTCGCATTTTTGTTCAGAGCAGATCACACCCCGAAATACGCTTATTCAAGCGCAAAAAATGAGTTGTTAAGACTACTAGGCGTATCTTTCATCTTAAGCTGCTGTTTCTGTTGCTTTATTCTTATCAACTCTTGTTGACTCAAGGGGGCGTAGCCGTTGTTTGAGTAAGCAAAAATGAAAAAATATACCAAATAACACAGTGTTTATACCGTTTTTGATTGAATATTGTGGTTAATCTTGTTCAAATGGCGGGTTATTGAAATAACACTAATAAAAGCCGCTGTTAAAGCGGTCAAAAGTTAAGCGAAAATTACGGTTTAATGAAATACTCCCGCGTTTTTATCAACAGCCTAGCGTATGAGCTAGCGCCGCAAGTGGTATCAAGTCTTGATCTTGAAAACCGTCTTGCTCCACTTTATCAGAAGTTTCGCATTCCTATGGGGCAGCTTGCTGCGCTAACGGGTATCAAAGAGCGCCGCTGGTGGCCAAAAGGGCATCGTCTATCTGACGGTGCTATTGCTGCTGCTCGTAAGGCCGTGAATGAAACTGGGATTAATGTTAGCGACCTAGGCGCGGTAGTTTATACCGGCGTTTGTCGTGATCAGCATGAGCCAGCTACCGCTTGCCGCGTTGCTGCTGAGCTTGGCGTGTCAAAAGACACGGCAATTTATGATATCAGTAATGCTTGTTTAGGCGTGTTATCTGGCATTTTGGACATTGCTAACCGTATCGAGCTTGGACAGATTAAAGCTGGCATGGTGGTGTCGTGTGAATCAGCACGAGATATCGTTGATGCCACAATCGATCGCATGCTTGAAGATCCAACTATGCAAAACTTTGCTCAGTCGCTAGCAACCTTAACGGGTGGCTCTGGCGCTGTTGCCGTGGTGCTAACCGACGGTTCATTGCCGCTGAAAACTGAGCGTCAGCATCAGCTACTTGGCGCGAGTCACTTATCTGCACCAGAGCATCACGAGTTATGCCAATGGGGCCTGCAAGAAGCGGGTCACAACCTTTACCGTGAGTTTATGCACACCGACGCAGTGAATTTACTGAAAGAGGGCGTTGAGCTTGCCAAGCACACTTGGGATCACTTCTTAGCGCAGCGTGATTGGGTTGTGGAGCAGGTGGATAAGGTTATTTGTCATCAGGTTGGTGCGTCTAACCGTAAGCAAGTGTTGAACGCGCTTAATATTCCTCACAACAAAGAGTATCCGACTTATGAATCGCTGGGCAATATGGGCACAGTGTCACTACCGGTTACTGCAGCTTTAGCCCACGACAATGGATTTATTCAGCGTGGCGATCAAGTGAGCTTCCTTGGCATCGGCAGTGGTCTGAACTGCATGATGTTAGGCATTAAGTGGTAAGTAAGCCACTTCATAGAAATAACAATAAAGATTTAGGGAAGTCATGTTACAAGACCTCATGCCATTTAAGCAGAATTACCTCGACTTAAATGGCAATAAAATGCATTACCTTAACGAAGGTGAGGGCGAGCCAGTCGTCATGGTTCACGGTAACCCAAGCTGGAGCTTTTATTACCGCAATTTAGTGAGTGCGTTATCTGAAAATCATCGGTGCATTGTGCCAGACCACATTGGTTGTGGTATGTCTGACAAACCAGATGATGCCAATTACGACTATACGTTAAAGCAGCGCATCGACGATTTAGAAACCCTGCTAGATAGCCTAGGCGTTAAAGATAACATCACATTGGTTGTGCATGATTGGGGCGGAATGATCGGTACCGGTTTTGCTGCTCGTTACCCAGAGCGTATCAAGCGTCTAGTCTATCTCAATACCGCAGCGTTCCATCTACCTAAATCAAAGCCTTTTCCATGGGCGTTATGGATTTGTCGTGATACCTTGCTAGGTACAGCGTTAGTACGTGGTTTCAATGCGTTTTCATCGATTGCATCTTACGTTGGTGTAAAACGTAAACCTATGGATAAAGCGACTCGCAAAGCTTATGTCGCGCCATTTAATAACTGGAAAAACCGCATTTCGACGTTGCGCTTTGTGCAAGATATTCCGCTAAAGCCTGAACATCGCAACTATGATTTGGTTACCGAGATTGGCGATAGTTTAAAGCAGTTCCAGCAAACGCCAACATTGGTATGCTTTGGTTTACGTGACTTTGTATTTGATGCGCATTTCTATGCCGAGTGGCAAGAGCGCATGCCTTACGCTGAGTTCCATGAATTTGCTGATTGCGGTCACTATATTCTTGAAGATGCTAGTGAAGAAGTGATTGGCTTGATCAAAGGCTTTATTGAAAAGCATCCTTGATACTGTGCTGCTAAGGCTTGATTCAGAATAGGCTTGTAGAGTTTAGAATAAGCTCAAGAATGAATAATAAGCCAAAAAGTGACAGCGCAAATCAAATACAAAATAAGGGCTCTTCGGAGCCTTTTTATTTAAACCCTCAACCTAATGCCACGTTTATGACTTCTACATCAACATCTGCCAACATCTGCCGTCACCTTGCTCACGCTGCCGAGCACACGCCTAATGCACTGGCTGTAGCGGTACAAAAGGCGCAATCAAATGGTGATTATCGCTATCAAGAGCTCGATTTTGCCAAGCTGCATCGCGAGTCAGACACTATTGCACTTGGGCTTGAGCAATATGGCATTGTCAAAGGCATGAAAGCTGTGCTGATGGTGACGCCAAGTGTTGAGTTTTTCAGTTTGACCTTTGCATTATTTAAAGCTGGCATTATCCCAATTTTGGTTGACCCTGGCATGGGGATTAAAAACCTAAAGCAGTGCTTTGCTGAGTCTAAGCCTGATGCCTTTATTGGTATTACTAAAGCCAATATCGCAAGAAGGGTACTGAAATGGGGCAAGTCGAGCGTCACTAAGGTGGTGAATGTTGGCGGCAATGGCCTGACTAGATTGTTGACGGGTGGTATTGAGCTACACGAGATCGCAAAGCTTGGTGAGCAAGCAAATGCCAAGCGCGCTGAGGCATATCAAATGCAGTATTTAGCGCCTGATGAGTTGGCGGCAATCTTGTTTACCAGTGGTAGCACAGGTATCCCTAAAGGTGTTGAATACAGTCACAGTATGTTTGAAGGGCAAATTGATACCCTAAAGCTTGATTATGGCATTAAACCGGGTGAGCGTGATCTGGCCACCTTCCCATTGTTTTCATTATTTGGCCCGGCATTGGGCATGGCGTCAATTGTGCCAGATATGGATGCATCCAAACCTATTACTGCTAACCCAGCGCACCTATTTGCCGCAATCGACAAATACCAATGTAGCAATATGTTTGTCAATCCAGCGCTGCTTGAGCGTTTAGGTCAGGCAGGGCGAGGTGATGCGTTAGAAAAGCAGCACAAACTTAATAGCATTCAACGGGTTATTTCAGCAGGTGCGCCAGCAACCATATCTTCAATTGAGATTTTTAGCCGTATGCTTAACGACGATGTTGAAGTGCTTAACTCTTACGGCGCAACTGAATCGTTACCTATCAGTATGATTGGCAGCAAGGCATTAATGGATACCACAGCTATTACCGATAATGGTGGTGGTATTTGTGTTGGTCAGCCAGTTGATGGTGTTGATGTGCAGATCATCGATATTCATGAAGACGCCATTAAGCAGTGGGATGACACCCTAAGCTTACCCGTCAATCAAATTGGTGAAATTGTGGTAAGCAGCAATAAAGTGAGCCAGCGTTATTATCAGCGTGTGCAGGCAACGATTGATTCTAAAATTGAAGATGCGAATGGTCGCAAGCGTCATCGTATGGGAGATGTGGGTTATCTTGATGATGACGGCAAATTGTGGATGTGCGGCCGAAAAGCACATCGCGTTGATGCAACGCTAAGTTTGAATAGTGAAGAGTTAGGCTCTAACGGCAACGAACTAGACTCTAACAGTAAGCAGCAATCAAAGCGTTTTTACTCCATTCCTTGTGAGCGTGTGTTTAACACATTAGAAGATGTTAAACGCAGCGCTCTGGTTGGCATTGAAGTTAACGGTAAAACCGTGCCACTGATTTGCGTTGAGTTAGTCAAGCAACCTAACTGCAGCTCGGGTAAAGCATTGTATGCCTCATTGTTAAGTATTGCTAAGCAGCATGAGCATACCAAAGGTATTACTCGCTTTTTAATCCATCCTGATTTTCCTGTTGATGTGCGCCACAATGCTAAGATTTTCCGCGAAAAACTTAGCGTTTGGGCTCAAGCGCAATGGAAGGAATAGAGAGTGGAAGGAATAAAAAGTGGAAAGAGCAAATAGTTTCACAGCGTTAGAGTTAGTCTCAGTTGTAAAGTGAATAAAGCAAGCAAAGGAACACCTTAATGAACGCGTTAGTTTTACAAAATCTCACTGATATCGAGCAGCAGGTTTTAACTGATCTGGCGAGCCGTTTTAAAAAGGTATTAGTGACTGGCGCAGGCGGCTTTTTAGGTAAAGCGATAGCGCTGCGTTTACATTGCGCCGGCATTGAGGTGGTGGGTTTAGCTCGCGGTGAATATCCACAGCTAAGTGAGCTTGGCATTGATATGCGCCGCGGTGATATTAGCAAGCTTGCTGATGTTAGCGCTGCTGCTAAAGACTGTGATTGTGTGTTTCACGTTGCCTCAAAGGCGGGAGTGTGGGGCAGTAAGCAGAGCTACTTTGCGCCTAATGTTGATGGCGCGGCTAATGTTATTGCTGCCTGCAATGAGCACAATATTCAATACCTGGTTTATACCAGTACGCCTAGTGTGACCTTTGCTGGGCGTGATGAAAATGGCGTAAATGAATCTGAACCTTATGCCGAAACCTATTTAAATCATTATGGCGAGTCAAAAGCTGTTGCTGAGAAGATGATGTTGGCTGCTAGCACTGACAGCCTTAAAGTGACAGCGCTGAGACCGCACCTAATTTGGGGGCCTGAAGATCCGCATCTAGTGCCTCGGGTTATCGCCAGGGCAGAAGCAGGGCGCTTAAAGCTGGTGGGCAAGCAAGACAAGTTAGTTGATACCATTTATGTGGATAACGCTGCACTCGCGCATTTGCAAGCTGCGCTAGAGCTTACCAAGCAAGCTAAATGCGCCGCAAAAGCTTATTATCTTAGTAATGATGAGCCAATTACCATGGCCGATATGCTTAACCGCATTCTTGCTTGCAAACAATTGCCGCCAGTGAGTAAACGCGTGCCTGCGGGGCTAGCATTTGCTGTCGGTAGTATCCTAGAGTCTGTATATCACGCATTGGGCAAACAAGATGAGCCAATCATGACTCGGTTTGTGGCAAAGCAGTTATCTACTAGCCATTACTTTGACATATCTGCCGCAAAAGCAGATTTTGATTACCAGCCTATCGTGAGTATCGATGAAGGTATGCGCCGTTTGCGCCAGTGGTTGTCATAAATTGCTGCTATTCAATAAAGTGGTGATTTTGTTTTCAGCCCTAAACCACCTACTTCAGTAGGTGGTTATCATTTGTTTAGGCTTTGCCTGTAAACTCTAGTGTTTTCCAAAACTGGCAGCTTTGTTGTTATCGCTTTAATGTCGTGTTTTCCAGCAGTTTGCGTGCCGTTGGCTTTTAGTACATCGACAGATGCTATTGCTTCCACAATCTATTCCCTACATCTAGCACTATATCAATGTGCTTACTTTGTCCTGTTAACTAAGGGCATTTGGCTTCGTTTTAATCTCACAGCACTAGACCACACAAAACTGAGTTAAATCGCTTTTTACTGGCACCTTTTAGGCTAAAAAACAAACAAAACTCAGGGGTAATTTGCGTTTTAGCTCGATTTTTGTTCACTGTTCTTGAATTGGGATAGTTCCGTTTGGTGGTTGTTTTAATATAATTCTTTTATTTTTATATGGTTATGGTTCTTGTGTTTGTTACAGTTCTTTAGTTTGTGCTAATAAATGTGTTTTCATTTTTTATTGTTTTTGTTTTTGGTTTAATTGGCTTGGTTTTGTAATGTATTAAATAAACATGTTGTTATGCACTTGTATATTAAATATTAACTTCATAATTTTGTTTTAAACAGGTTAAAAATTGTTCTATTAGATTTATTTAATAAAAATTTAATCAGTTAAAAACCACTGGCCTCTCATTTCATACCTATTTTTGAATATAGCGTTTTATGCTGTCATTTTGTTAAAAACTGGTGGTATAAGCTGCTTTGGCTTTTTATTTGGTGCAACATACCGTTAACTTTGCTTGTTCATGCTGTTTGAAAACTTTGTTGTGTAAATGTGTCAATAAGTTTGCTTGTTTTTGTGACTTTAATCACTAATTTTGCTCTTGTTATTAAACCTGTGCTTTTCTAGCATTGCGTTGTTGATATATAGCGCCATTTTTAATTCTAATTTTAGAAGTGTGCTGAAGGGGTTTTATTTTTGTTAACCCACAATTGTTTGCTTTTTATGGGTCAACGATTTTTGCTTCTACGTATTTTTGTTGTGATTTTGTGAATGGATTCGGGGTCGTTTTGATTACAAATTCGCACGCGCTTCTTGTTGTTAAATTTTTGTGTTAACTCACTTTAGGAAATATTGGCAATTCCAATTAGTGTGCTGGTTAATAAATCAACAACTCAATCAATAATTATTATGCCAAATCCCAACCTCGTATGACGGTTGGCATTTACCAAAAGATGGAAATACACGCGATGCTAAGAAAAACTACCGTTGCAATCGCCCTAGCTTCTCTGTTCAGTGTTGGTTCAGCAACTGCTGTGTCTCTAGAGCAAAGTGATAATGGGGATTACATTCGCTTATATGGTGAAGTAGGTGTAGGTGGCCATTTTGCTACCAATGCAGATTATAACCATGACGAATTTTATGAAGCCAAAGGCTATGTTGATGACAGCTTTGCCACCATGGGTGTGCGAGGCGAGCGTAGCAACTATATTTATCGCCTAGAGCTAGACTACCAGCGCCGCAACTGGAAAGGTGGTGATGGCGAATTCGAACTAGCGATCGACAAAATGTATGTTGGTTACAAGTTTGACGATGTTCACTGGATTGAGCTAGGTCTTACCGATACCGCGTTCGACCAGTACGACCACTATGGTGACTTCACGTTCAACAAAGCTGTTGAAACAGGTGAAGCAGGCGACCAAGAAAACACAGTTAAGTACGAAGCACAGTTTGATCATTTAGTTTACGGTGCATCTTACTCGTATGAAGGTAAGCATAAGAATGGTTCGCCACAAGGTGACATTGTTAATGGTTATGTTGGTTGGTTAAAAGACACAGTGACGTTCGTAATTGGCCTTGAAGCTCGCGCTGGTTCAAATGGCGAATCAAAATACGGTAAGCAACGCCTACTAGGCGCTGGTGCTCGTTGGCAAACAACTGAAAACCTAGCCTTCGGTATTAACGCTTTTGTTGAAGATGAAGACTTAGCAACACGCCGTGCTCCTGGGATCGGAAGCGAGTACGTGTACCTAGAGTACGAAACATTCCGCAACTATGGCCTGACGTTGAGCAGTAAATACGTGCTTAATGAAAACTGGGAAATCATTACCTCTGCAAACCACGAACAGTATGAAAACTGGGACGTGGAAAGCCCTAACTTCGATTACACAGAACTACCTCCTGAATATGGCAAAGACCGTCAGTGGGTAAGTGCTGGTTTCAATTACCGTCCTGCACGCGACATTGTTCTTTCATTGGAAGGCCGTTTTGGCGAAGCGCCTGAAGCAGCTTACGCCTATGCGCGCATGTACTTCTAATCGCGTTGTAACTTATTGAAAAATTGCGCTAAGCAAATATCGAGATAATTATGAAAAAAACACTTTTATCACTAGCGGTCGCTAGTGTATTCAGCGCGGGCGTACATGCTGGTGTTGAAGATCTATTGATCACTGAAATGGTGCAAAAAGACTATGGTGCTGAATTAGGCGCTGTAGAGATCACTAACACCCATGCAACTGATGCATTTACCTTTACTGATGACACCGCAGTGTACATTTGGGGTAACGGCAAATACGAAAACCAAATGCTAAATGCAGATGGCCAGCCACTTATGAGTGGTTTGACTGTTGATGCGGGTAAATCTATCGTCGTGATCAATAAAGATGCTAGCGACGAGTATAAGAAAACGATTACTGACAATGGTGGTAGCTATGTTATTGGCACAGGTCATGCTGATACCAGTTACACCGACTTTTTCTTGAGCGGTAACGACGGTTTTTACATTAAAAATGGTAGTACTGTTATTGACCGTGTGGGTGATGCCAGCGATACCAGTGTGTGGGCGCCTGATACTACTTTACGCCGTCGTAAAGATGCTGATGGTAATGCCCCTGCGCAAACGGGTGACTTTGATGCTGCCCAGTGGGAAACAATCAGCCCACTTGATACTTCTACCGTTGGTGCTCCAAACCTTGCTGACGCATACATCCCATTCGTATGTGAGAACCTAACAGCAATTTCTGAGGTTCAAGGTGAAGGCAGTGCTTCTCCAATCGCTGGTCAAGATGTTGTCGTTGAAGGTGTGGTGACCGCTGTTGTTGAGTTGCCAAGCAAAGGCTTCTTCTTACGCGATATCGACTCAGACGGTAACCCACTGACATCAGACGGTATATTCGTTAAAAGCAGCAGCGCTGATGACAACATGGTTGGTCGCACAGTATGTTTAGGTAGTACCGTTGCAGAATCTTACGGTCAGACTCAACTTGCTGCTGAAACATGGGAAGTGACTAACAGCGATTACACTGCTACCACACCAACTGACATTGAAGTGCTTGAGTCAGACAATGGTTCATTCGAAACAACGCTTGAGCGTTATGAAGGCATGCTAGTTAATCTGCCTGAAGATATGAACCCGCTTGAAGAAGGCAATCAAGACATGCGCGTTTCGCGCAGCTTCAGCTTCAACTATGACAGCTACCGCAACAACATTACACTTGCTTATAAGCGTCCTAACTTACAGCCTAACCAGCTTAACGTAGCAGGTAGCCCAGAGTCATACGCAGCTGCTGAGCAAAATGATGATTACCGCTTAATCATTGAAAGCTCAACCAAAGCGCCAAATGGCGTTATTCCTTACTACCCTAACTTTGCTGTAAACCCTGCAAACAACTACATTCGCATCGACGACAGTGTAGTGGGTATGCAAGGTGTCATTAGCTATAGCTTTGGTGATTACGCACTGACGGTAACTAATGAGCTAAACGACACTAACTTTGTTCATAATCGCCCGCGTACTGACAGTCCAGATATTTCTGAAGATGTTGAAGCGGACCACTTCGCTATTCGCGTAGCATCACAAAACTTGTTCAACTACTTTAATTCACCATTTGGTGGTGATCAGAACCAGTTTGGTCAAAGCCGCGGTGCAGATACTCAAGCTGAATTCGACAAGCAAAAAACAAAGCTTGTTGAAGCTATTCGTGCGTTAGACGCTGACGTTGTTGGCCTAATGGAAATGGAAAACAACGGTTTTGGTCTTAAGAGCGCAGTTGCTGACCTAGTTAACGAAGTTAACGTTTACTACAACGACGAATACGCTGATAACTACGACAAACCATACTCAACCGAAAACCGCTATGTGTTTGTTGGTTTTGACCACAATGGTAATCAGATTCTTGATGAGTTGGACGCGCTTGGTTCTGACGCAATTGCAACCGGTATTATTTATCGCCCAAGCAAGATGAGTGTTGAGCGCACTCGTGTTGTGACTATGCCACAACAAAAAGCGCCAACCATTGTTAACGACAATAACGAAGTTATTAAAGACAACAATGATGAGATCCTTGAAAGCGGTCAAAACTACCACCGTGATGCACTGGTTGTAACTTTCGTTATTAACCAAACAGGTAAGCGTTTAACCCTTGCTGTAAACCACTTTAAGTCTAAAGGTTCTACTTGTTGGGAAGACTGGCAAGGTGTGGAATTTGGCGATGCAACTAAGTGGACTGAGAAAGCGCCAGACCCAGATTTCCAAGGTTCTTGTTCTGAGTTCCGTATTGCTGGTGCAGTGCAACTTGGTGATGAGCTAGAGAAAATTTCAGGCGACAAGATCATTCTTGGTGACTTAAATGCTTACGCAAAAGAAGATCCGCTACTTGTACTGACTGAAAACCCACGTAATAAAACGCTAACGACTGCTAGCTACACCTACGTAGGCACCAAGCCACAGTTCAATACCGACGGCACGCCTGTCAACATCACCAAAACTTATGGCTACGTTGATATCCTATCGAAAATTTTCGATGAAAAAGGCAAGTACGGTTGGAGCTACTCGTTCAATGATGAAGTAGGTTCTCTTGACCATATTCTAATTACTCCGTCTCTTGAAAGCCGCGTGATTGATGCGACTGACTGGCACATCAATGCCGCTGAGTCGAATCTTTACGACTACAACGACGAGTACAAGCCTGAAGGTCATAACTTTTACGCAGCAGATCACTTCCGCTCTTCTGACCATGACCCAGCGTTAGTGACATTAAGTTACTTACCGGGCGAGGCTGACAGCGGTCATGCTTTACATCTAACGCTCCTAAACAAGCTAATGAAGGTGCCTTATCAGGTTCCTGCATCTGCCGGTGCGCTTAAAGGTGATATCGCTAAAGTGAAGCTAACCCCATCTGACGACAAAGCTCAGTTAGACCTTAGTCAACTTGTTGAGCCAAACGTTGTACTGACAGAAGACGGCCAAGCAATGGTTACCTTCGAAGTGTTTGGTGCACCTGCTGCACACTACACAGCGAAAGTATACCTAGAGCGTGATGGTGCAATGGTTGCGGGCTCTGAGCAGAGTTTATCGATTCAGGTAGCCAAGCGTGATTCTCTAGTCGCTGAAATCAAAGAAGAGCAGCACGACAACACTGGTGGTAGCACTGGTTTCTTCAGCTTGCTTTCACTTCTTGGTTTAGCAGCGCTACGTCGCCGTAATCGTAAATAACAAGGATTTAATGACTTGTGCAGCGCTCAAAAGTTGAGTGCTTGCACTGGTCATTCACAAGAAAAAGATACGACTATGAATAAAAAAATGACAACAGTCGCTAAAGCGGTAGCTTTATTAATGGCGACTGCATCTACCGCAGCTCAAGCTGACTTAGTGATTACTGAGTATGTTGAGGGTGGTGGCAGCAATAAAGCAGTTGAGATTTCTAATTTAGGCTCAACAACTATTAATTTGGATGCTGCACAGTATGTGTTATCCCTTCACTCAAATGGTAAAACTGAGGCTGGAAATACTGCAACATTAACAGGCATGCTTGAGCCAGGTAAGAGCATTGTTTACCACAATGGAAGCGCAGACGAGCAGTTCAAAGTAGGCATTGAATCAACGGTAACCTATTTTAATGGCGATGACGCGTTAACGTTAACCAAAGACGGCGCTATTATCGACCGTTTTGGCAAGCTTGGCGAAGACCCTGGTTCAGAATGGTTAGATCCCAATGACAGTAACTTCTCAACCAAAGATAAAACGCTGCGCCGCAAGGCAAGTGTTACTACTGGCGATGTGAATGCTACAGCTGACTTTCCTGGTGCCAACAATGAGTGGGTTGTGTTTGATAAAGACACCGCTGATGGCTTAGGTTGTCCTGGTGAAGGTGCTTGTAGTGTTGTCGTCGAGCCTGGTGTGCTGTTAATTACAGAGTACATTGAAGGTAGTGGCAGTAACAAAGCTGTTGAGTTGTCAAATGTAGGCGGTAGTGAATTAGATCTCGATGCTGCGGTTTATCAAATTGGCTTGTACTCAAATGGTGCAACTGAGATTGGTAACAACGAAATTCTAAGCGGCAAGCTTGCTGTTGGTGAGTCAATCGTGTTCCACAATAGTGGTGCTAATGATGAGTTTAAGATTGGTACGGCGTCAACAATTACCTATTTCAACGGAGATGATGCGCTGGTATTAACCAAAGATGGTGCCGTGATTGACCGTTTTGGTAAATTAGGCGAAGACCCAGGCTCGGCTTGGACAGATCCTAACGACGCTAATTTCTCAACAGCAAACAAAACCTTGCGCCGCAAAGACAGTGTGACAGCCGGTGATACTGTTGCAGATGCTGACTTCCCTGGCACTGACAATCAATGGGTAACTTTTGACATTGATACGGCTGATGGCCTAGGTTGTGCGGGTGAAGCAGCATGTGGTTCAGAGCCTGATCCGCTTCCATGTAACAATTGTGAAATTTTAACGCCAGTAGCAGACCCTGACACCTTCGTACGTGAAGATTATTATTCCAATGTGATCAACGGTGACTTTGACTCTCCTGAAGCTTGGAAAAATGCTATCTCGGCAGCTATTTCTGTAGGCCATGTTGAAATCACTTATAAGCAGGTTTGGTCAGTGCTAACCTACTCAGATGAAGACCCGACTAACTCTGATAACGTTATCGAGTTGTACACGGGGAATTCAATCTCTAAACACAGCAATGGTGGTAACACTAGCGACTGGAACCGAGAGCACGTTTGGGCTAAGAGCCATGGTTTCCCAAGTGAGGGACAACGTGGTTATAAAGACGCTCATCACTTGCGCCCAACCAATACTAAAGTCAACTCTACCCGCAGTGCTTACGACTTTGACAACTGTGCGGATACAGGTACTGAGTTAACCGATGCTCCGGGTAACTACCTTGATACTGCTAAACGCTGCTTTGAACCTCGTGACGAGATTAAAGGTGATGTTGCGCGTATGATTATGTACATGGATACGCGTTATCAAGGTAATGATGATGACATGCCAGATCTCATCGCTGTAGACCGTATCACCACAGCTGATGAAGTGTCTGCCAACGAGCCGCTAATTGGTAAGCTTTGTACTATGTACGCTTGGCATCAGCAAGATCCAGTTGATGATTTCGACCGTCAACGCAACGATGCAGTTTACAAGTACCAAGGTAACCGTAACCCGTTTATCGATAACCCTGAGTGGGTTAAACAGGTATATGGCGATCAATGTGGTGACCCAGTTAACCCAGAGTTAGATGTTGATGTAATCATCGAAGCGCCAGAAAGCGTTAACGAAGGTGAAGCTTTTGTTGTTGATGCATCTAAAACCGTTGCTGAAGACGGCACTGAGCTAACGTTCGCTTGGGAGCAGGTATCAGGCCCAGAAGTTAGCTTTGATAGCACTGCTAAAGTGCTAAACATCACGACTCCTAAAGTTGATGCTAATACAACGCTAGCATTTAAGCTTGTTGTCTCTGATGGCACATTAGAAACCAGTGAAATGGTGAGCGTAGCACTAATCAATGTACCACTAGAGCTAGATATTAGCTTCAGCGGCGCAACTGTTGTGCCTGAAGGCGAAGAAGCTACCATCACTGCTGCCATAGCAGATGCGCCAGCAGGTCTAACTTATGCTTGGAAACAAGTGTCTGGCCAAAGTGCGGAGTTTACTGCTGATGGGTTAACGCTGAATGTTACTGCGCCAGAGGTCGATATTAACCAAACTTTAGTGTTTGAGTTTACTGCAGACAATGGTGAAGACACAGTGTCTAAGCTGGTTAACCTAGAAGTGACAAATACGCAAGAACCAGGTTGGACTAAGCCTGATGGTGGTAGCCTTGGTGCTGGCCTATTAATGCTATTACCACTAGCTTGGCGTCGCCGTCAATCTAAGTAGGTATTAGGTCATCTTTTGGATGATTAGCATGCTAATGTCAGCAGAGTGAAAGCTCTGCTGGCTTTTTTGTTTCGATAGCTAATGATACCAATTAGCACAAGTATGTGATCATTCTTACTGGTTAAAATCGCCTATAACTTCGTTATAAATTTTGTAGGTAGAACAACTAGCTAGCTGCAATTTATGCCTCGTTCTAAGCGATTTTTCCTGCGTAATCTCTGATCACTTATTTATCCCAATTGGTATGAAATGTCAGTCGTTGATTTAACATAGCGACAATGATTAAAAAATTGATTAATTGAGGGACTTTATGACACGGTCTCGTTTAAATACTCCGGTATTAAAATCGCGCTCAAAGTTAGCCATACTTGTCGCGAACTTAGCCTTGCTAACGACACTTTCAGGTTGCATGGATGGTGCGCCTAAATATGACAGTTGTGAAGCTGCGGGTGAATCTTGTACTCGCTTTACACTCGTTCATACCAATGACCATCACGGTCGCTTTTGGCAAAACGACAAAGGCGAATACGGTATGGCGGCACGCAAAACCCTTATTGATAGCATTCGCAAGGAAGTCAGCGAGGCCGGTGGCAGTATGTTGTTGTTATCTGGCGGCGATATCAATACCGGTGTGCCTGAGTCAGATTTGCAGCATGCAGAGCCTGATTTTCTTGGGATGAACTTATTAAAATACGATGCGATGGCAGTGGGGAATCATGAGTTTGATAACCCTTTGGCGATTCTTGATAAACAGCGTAAATGGGCGCAGTTCCCTATGCTGTCGGCCAATATTTATCGTAAAGTTGATGATGAGTGGCAACTGTATTTTGAGCCGTACCGCATATTTGATGTGGGCGGGCTTAAGCTTGCAATTGTTGGTTTAACCACAGAGCAAACAGCGCAAATTGGTAACCCTAAGTATGTGAAAGCGCTGCGCTTTAATAAGCCACAAATCGCGCTACGCAATACTTTAACTCAGATAAAGCACAACGAGAAACCTGATTTAGTCTTTGCCCTTAGCCATATTGGTCACTATCAGGATGGCAACCATGGCAGTAATACCCCAGGTGATGTCGCATTGGCTAGAAGCCTAAAGCGAGGTCAGCTTGACGGTATTATTGGTGGTCACTCACAAAACCCTGTGTGTATGGAAGCGCCAAATAAGTACGCAGATTTTAAACCAGGCGATGAGTGTCAACCTGATAGACAGCGCGGCACTTGGATTATGCAGGCTTATGAGTGGGGCAAGTATGTTGGCCGCGCTGACTTTGAGTACTATAACGATGAGCTGCATTTAGCCAATTACCGACTGCTGCCTGTGAACTTGTATGATGAGCAAGGTAAGCAGCATGGTGATTATGCTGAAGACCCGCAAATGATTGAGCTGCTAACGCCTTATCAGCAGCAAGGGCAGGGCATTCTTAACGAAGTTGTTGGCTCAACATCTGCCAAGCTTGTGGGTTCGCGTAAAGTGGTACGCAGCCAAATAAACGAGCTAGGGGTTCTCATTGCAACAGCGCAAAGCCGCGGTGTGGTGAAAGCTGACTTTGGCATTATGAACTCTGGTGGTATTCGCGCCTCAATTGAGCAAGGTGATATTCGCTACCGTGATGTATTAACCGTGCAGCCATTTGCCAACTCAGTGACAGTGACCAAAATGGTGGGTAAAGAGATTGAGCAGTATTTAGCAACTGTTGCGACACAAAGTCGCGGCTCTGGCGGGTTCGCTCACTTTAGCGGTATTGATATGACGGTGAATTGCCAAACCCAAAGGGTCAATATTCACAGCATTAACGGTGAAGCTTTTGATAAGACTAAGCGTTATAGTTTTAGTTTGCCTGGCTACAACGCTGGTGGTGGTAATGGTTACCCTGTGCTCAGCAACGCGGTAGACAGTGGTTATATTGACGCTGACTTGTTGAACCTTTATATCAAGCAACACAGCCCAATTGATCCAAGTAGCGACCAATGGAAGCACAAGGTGAAGTTTACTGGCGCAAGCACACCATTAGGGTGTGATGGCTAGTTCTGTTTCCAAACTTCGTTTGGAGAAAGTCGTGGGATTTCATCCCACACCCGAGCAAGAAGGGGATCAACAGCAATCCCCCTCTTGCATCTCCCTTTGCCGTCCCTACGAAATTGTTACCCTCATGCTTATTAAGAAAATGTCTAACGCTTTCGATAGGCCATCCATGGCCAAACGAAAGCTATCCAGATGTCCTATCTGGATTACGTCATTTTCTTAAGCGCCTTTCGGCAATTTCGAGGGGGGAAGGTTTGAGACTGGAGGTATAACTGGTCTAGTTAGGTAAATTTCACTCAAAAAACGCCTCAATGAGGCGTTTTTTTTTTACGTTCAAGTTGCTAAGACGTTGTATTGGACTGTAGGTTGCAAATAGCGATGCTATTAATCTTTAAACCACAATGAAGCTTGGAAAACACTTTATGAGTTTAACGCTCTCGTTACGGCATCTTTTAAGAAATCACCATAGTCATGGCCATTGTGCGCTAGCATTTTGGGGAACATGGAAATCGGGGTTGAGCCTGGGAAAGTGTTGATTTCATTTAGTAAAATCTCACCATCTTCGGTTAAGAAGAAATCGATGCGTGATAGGTGGCGTAGCTTCATGCCTTTAAAGGCTTTGATTGAGTATGCTTGTATTTTGGCAAGCTGTTCGGCGGTTAGGTTGTCAGCTTCAACTTTAGTGCTTGCCTTGCTATCTGCGGCATATTTCTCATCAAAGGTATAAAACGAGTTGCTATCGCAAATAATTTCGCCTGGTTTGCTGGCAATCACTTCACCTTGATATTCATACGCGGCTACTTCTAGCTCACGAGCAACAATGGTTTTCTCAACCACCACATAAGGTGAATACTTAAACGCGTCTTTAAGTACGTTTGCGATATCATCGCGGTTATCGACTTTGTAGCAACCTACAGATGAGCCTTGTGACGCGGCTTTAACAAACACTGAGCCCCATTTATCAAAGGCTGCTTGGGTGTCGCGAATGGCTTGGTCATTAAGCTGATGCAGAAACAGGTAAGGCGTATTAGGAATGCCAAGGGCGCTAAACCACATTTTTGCGGTAACCTTGTTAAAGCTGTTGCGTGATGCCTCTGCGTCACAACCAAAGTAAGGTAGGCCAATCAGCTCAAAGTAAGATTGAATATCGCCAGTTTCGCCCGGATAGCCATGAATACATGGGATAACAAAATCAATTGGCCAGGTTTTTGATGGCTCTGCAATGTATCTCAATTGACGCTCGCCAGTAAGCTCACAAATCTCACCATCTGACGTGATGTATTGCCCTTGCTTATTTAGTTCAACCTTTTGTACCTGGTATTCAGGAATGTTTTCGAGCGTTGTTTCAAAAAACTTGGCTGAAAGAAGGGAAATATCGTGCTCAGCGCCGCCGCCACCGCACAATAACAATACATTGATTTTCGACATCAAATGCTCCAAAGCGTAAAACCTATGCCACTGCTTTTTGACAGCTCAGAATGCTGCAAAAAACTGTAGCTTGTAATTATAAGACCAACTAGCAGCGCCCATGATAATGAGCCTTAGCAGGCACAATCAAGCAATGTTAGCGCTTGTTCATTTTAGTGGTGTTGTTTTAATCAATTTTGTTGTTTTTAGTAAGTTGAGCTAATTTAGCCATTTTAGAATTGTTCAGAGTTAACCCCAAAGCCTTTCGCCAAGCCCTGAGCTGCGCAAAGTGATGTTAGTACTTGCTCGCTCGAAAACCTTAGCTGTACCTAGGCAATAGAAATAGCTTTTAGCGCGCGTAATTGCGGTGTACACCAGCTCTTTTGTCAGCAGTTGCCATTGCGAAGTCGTTGGCATAGCTGGTAGTACAAACGCCACACAGTCAAACTCACTACCCTGAGATTTATGCACTGTCATCGCAAAGCAGGTGTCGTGCTTTGGTAGCCTTGCAGGTAGCACTTTTAAAATGCTGCCATCGGCTTGAATAAAGTGCGCCATCAGCCTGCTTGGGTTGGCATCATCTTGCAAAATGAGTCCGATATCGCCGTTAAACAGCCCAAGGTTGTAGTCATTGCTTTGGATAATAATCGGCCTGCCTAGGTAAAATTCTTGCTGCGGTTTGAGTAGCTGCTTTTGCTGCAGCGCTAGGGTCATGCTGGCGTTAATGCCATCAACGCCATATTCGCCGCTGCGCATGGCGCAAAGCAGGCGGAACTGGTTGTAGCTATCAATGATTTGCTCACTGGTATAAATGGCTGGCTGCTCATTAGCTGCGTGCTCATTAGCTGCGTGCTCATTAACTGCTTGGTCAGTTGCACCTTCACTTAACGCGAGTGAGCTAAACACGTTTTGGTTATGTCCAATCATGTCTAAATAGGGCTGATAGGCACTGCAAGCAAATTCGAGTAGCTCATTCTTGCCCGCGTTGTCGCTAGCTGCGATAGCATTTGCATCGTTAATTTGATGCTGAAACCAAACTAGCTCTGGATAATTACGTCTAATCACCTGACGGATCTGCCGAACATCAGCCTGATTCACAGCCGTTGCCAGCTTGCCAATACCCGCATCACCCACAAAGCGGTGGCTGTGGCGCAGCATACATAAGCTATCGCCAAAGCTGTTTTGCTGTGCAACTTGATATTGGCTCACATCTTCACCGGTAAGCTCAGCAATTAACTTGGCTTGATTGGCGCTGTAACGCATCGCCCAAGCATCGTTTATTTGCCCCTGAGATTCCCCGTTAAAGCTCTGATTAAACTGGGTATTTCTCAACCCTAAGCAAATATCAGCCAGCACAGCACCGGCCTCAACCGAGGCTAATTGGTCTTGATCGCCCAGTAAAATGAGCCTTGCGTTCGCAGGTAGGGCTCTGACGATTTTGTGCATCATGGGCAAATCCACCATCGACGCCTCATCAATCACTAACAAATCAAGCCTTAGCGGGTTATTAGCATGGTGACGAAAACGATGTGAGTGTGGGATAACACCAAGCAGGCGGTGTAAGGTCGAGGCTTCTTCAGGAATAGCGTTTAAGGCATCGATAAGTCTTTGATTATCACCAAGCTCGCCTTTAAGCCTCGCTTTGGAACCTTTGATGGACTCAGTTAATCGCGCTGCGGCTTTACCTGTAGGGGCAACCAGTTTCATGGTAAGTGATTGCTGACTTAGTAGCAGTAACAGCAGTTTAGTTACCGTGGTGGTTTTACCTGTGCCAGGGCCGCCAGTTATCACTGCTAAAGCTTGTGTCAGCGCTGTTGCGGTGGCAATTTTTTGCCAGTTAAAGCCTTGGGTTGGTGAACTGCTATCAACAGGAAACAGTATGTCTAAATCTCTTCGCGTACTGGTAATATCCAGCTGAAAATGGGACTGACTTAGTGCTAAAAGTTTGGCCGCGACCTGAGTCTCAAAGTAGTGGTACTTGTTTAAGTACAAACGACCAAGTTCAAGAATTAACGGCTTGTTGTCACCACTTTGACCAACAAAACTAAACTCGCTGATAAGCTGCTCAAGTTGTTGATGATTAACGCTGATTTGGCAGCTTGGGGTATTTGTTGATGTACTAAATAGGTTCTCGCCTAGCGGGTTTTCAAGATTAATCGAGTTAATCACCAAACAAGTATGCTGACCTGAAAGTCGCTGGCTCAGCAGTGCGCAGATTAATAGTTGCAGCGACTCCTGTTGCTGCTGGGTGTCGGCATCAACTTCTTCATTGCGACTTTGCAAACGGGTCAGCTCAAGCGCAAAGTGCCTATCGAGTGGAGTAAGTAAACCTTGTTGCTGCCAGTGCTGCAGTAATTGTTTAATTGGCGCTTGAGTGACTAACATGCTTGCGCTCCTACTGATTGACCTGACTTGAACAATTGATCTAACTCTTCGATTAATGCTTGTGGCGGCATGTCGTAATACACGCCGCTATTAGGGTGGGCTGGATTCATGCCGCGTAAGAATAAATACAAGCTGCCGCCCATGTGGGATTGGTAGTCATAATTTGGATGACGCAACTGCAAAAAGCGGTGCAGGGCGACCGTGTACAGTATGTATTGCAGGTGATAGTGGTGATCATATATCGCTGCGGTTAAGTTA
Source organism: Shewanella sp. WXL01 (assembly GCF_012263345.1). Taxonomy (NCBI): domain Bacteria; kingdom Pseudomonadati; phylum Pseudomonadota; class Gammaproteobacteria; order Alteromonadales; family Shewanellaceae; genus Shewanella; species Shewanella sp. WXL01. Next base: position 453,643 of record NZ_JAAIKQ010000002.1, read on the forward strand.
TCGCCTACATAATGGCTGTAATCATCGCCAAGGTGATTAGACTTATAGTCAGCAATAAAGTATTTACCTTGGTATTCAAAGGTTAAGTCGATAAAACCTTTGAGCATGCCCGATAGGGTATCGAAGCTAAATCCAGCTGGGTAACCGTAGCGGATAAGTATTTTGTTAAGCTTATCTGCACTCAGGGCTTCAAGGGGAAGATAAAACTCCATCTCTACCATAACCTGCTTAGCGCCAAGTTTTGACAAGGTAAACTCTGACGAGCTAGCTGGGATCTGCAATGGCGTTACCAAGATCTCTTGATACCACTGAGTTAATGGCGCAAGCCAGATTTGTTCATCAAAACCATAGCGCTTCATTGACTCAAGTAACGCATCTTCAAGCTCGCTATCTGCCTTGGTGAAATCAAACTCCTCCATCACCAGATGCATAAAGCTACCGGCGTTAGCACCGCGTTCAAAGGTAAAGCGGTTGTATTGCACCTCGTCTACTAGCAGTGTATTTTCTTCAAAGGGCTCTGCTGCTCCGTGGATAAATGCAGGCACGAGCTCTTTAGTTTGTGGGTTAAGCTCGATGTTAGTTTCTTGGTTAAAGTCTTCATCATCTGCGCCCGGGATTGCGGCAGGAGTGTGCTGCTCAACCTTATGAGCGTCTGTTACTAGACCCCTATCTTTTACTAAACCCCTATCTTTTACTAAACCAGAGTAACTGCCTACGCGCCAACTGATCCCTTGTGGTCTAGTTAATACCTTGGCAGCAAGCTCGGCTTCTTGCTCCTGAGATTGCGCTAGTGAACACACCTCTTGAGGCTCAATATCAATTATGTTGATAAAATCGAGCGCTGCTAATGGGCTCAATTGAGTTTTGATGTCGTCAATCAGGCAATTTTTGTCGGTAATGCCAAGCAGGTAGCCAATGGCGCTTTGGAATAATTGCGAGCTGATCCCTGCTTTTAATTTACGCGACTGATTGGCGATGCCAAGATAGCAGCGATACACAGGGCGGGTGAGGGCGACGTACAGCAAGCGTAAATCTTCAGCGAGTGCTTCGCGTTTTTGTATTTCCCAGCCATCTTTGCTGCCATCCAAATCCCAAATGAGTTGGTCGTCTTGATGATAAAGCAGTGGCTCTGGCGTGCGATTATTGCCGCGTACCAAACTGACAAAAGGCACAAAACAAATTGGGTATTCTAAACCTTTCGATTTATGAATAGTGACAATCTGCACCAGGTTTTGCTCACTCTCCAATCTTAGCTGTTGCTCGTCTTGACCATTTGCATCGATGAGCTGCTGCTCAAACCAATTGATCAATGCGCTACTGCCATCAAGCTCGGTGGCTTTTTGTTGCAGCAGCTCGGCTAGATGCCTAAAGTCGGTCAGGCGGCGCTCACCACTGGCTTTGATATTGCCAACTTCCTCGTCATCAATATTTAAGCTGGTTTGCCCCGAGCTTGTCAGCTTCTGGCTCAGCAGTCGTTGCACTAGCTTAGTGTCGCTCGCCATACGTAATAGCGCTGGCATAATGCCGTTGCTTAGCCAGATATCATGCCACTGCATAAACTGGTCGAGTAGGGTTTGACGCTTATTTTCATTTTGATTGAACTGATGGATTTGCTCGGCGCTATAACCAATTAACTCGCAAGCGAGCGCTGCGCGAATACGGCGTTCATCTTTAGGGTTAGCCAGCGCTTGCAAAATCAGGGCTATGTCGCAGGCTTCCTGGGTGTTGAACACACTGTCGCGGCTGAGAAATACTGCGCCAATGCCGCGTGAAGATAACGACTCTTTGATAACTGCGGCTTCATTTCTGTCGCGCACCAGTACCGCAATATCTTTAGCTTGTAGCGGCTTTTGTTTGATTAAGCACTGGTTGTTAGCTGCGTCATTTAACAGCTTTGCAATTTCATTGGCGGCATCTTCACTGAGTAATTGCCTTGCATTGGTTTTGTTAAGGCCAGCTTCAGGGTCTTCAGCAAGCAAGCGAATGCTTAATGAGCAAGACTCGTTACTATTGATTAGTTGTTTCTGCGCGGCTTGTGGCGGCGTTGCGACTTCATCAAATGGGATCGCGTCACTAATAAATGGGTCGTGGTGCAGCTTGAATAAGGCATTAACCGAGCTGACTAAGTCTTTACCAGAGCGGTAGTTGGTATCGAGGTTAAAATGCGCCTCAGTTTGCTTGCGCGCACTGATATAGGTGTAGATGTCAGCGCCGCGAAAGGCGTAAATGGCCTGTTTGGGATCGCCAATCATCAACAAGCCAAGCGCGGGGCTTGCACTACTTAAGCGGTCTGCTACGGCATCTTGTGACTGGTTTTGATGGTAAACCGCGCTAAAAATATCAAACTGTAGCGGGTCGGTATCTTGAAACTCGTCGATCATCGCCAGAGGGAAGCGTTTAGAGATGGCCTGACTGAGTACGCTGCCTTGCGCTTTAATCGCATCGGCAAGGGTGAGCAGTAAATCATCTGGTGTCATCAAGTTACGTTGACGCTTTTGCTCAATAAACCTGTGTTTAATGCCTTGTTGCGCTTTGACAAAAAACGCTGGCATAACCTGATTGATGGCTTCATAAACGCGCTCAATATGATCGAGCAATGGCGCTTGTTGCACCGTGGGTATTTCGCCGCCCTTATTGAGCTTGAGTGTTGATAAAGATAAATGCTCAAGCACCTTCATCGGTGGTAGGCCTTGACCAAATTGTGCCCAGGTTGCCAGTTGCTCGAACATCTGTGTGAGTTTGGGATAGCCATCGGCTTTCTTACCAAAACGTGCACCATTAAGCGGTAGCGCTGTTAATAGCTCAAGAGTAGTGTCTTGCTCCAGCGCAAAGCGTTTTTTTAAACGAGCAATGCTTTCAACTAACGATTGGCTGAGCTTAGTAAACTCTAGCGGCGTGAATGATTGCACCGCCTCGGTTGCGCCTAATAGCGGTCTTAGCTTTTTGGCTAGCTCATCTGGCGTGGCGACCTTGCTACTAATTAGCGCTGCCATGCTAGGTGGCAGCTGATAACACACCTCACGCCAGAAATCGCGCACCGCATGATGTAAGTATTCACTGTCATCAAGGGTAAATTCAGACTCAAATAGCAAAGAGGATTCAAACGCCATATCAGCCAGCACCCGCTGACAAAAACCGTGAATGGTATAAATGGCGGCTTCATCAAGTGTTTTCAGCGCTAAATCAAAGCGTTTAATGGCAAGCTCGCGCTCTGCTTCAGGTGTTTGTTGATAGAGCGCTTCGATAAATTCATCATCTGTGGCCACGCCAATAAAGCGCTTAAATGCCAGTTGGATACGTTTGCGAATACGATCGCGTAACTCTTCGGTGGCGGCATTGGTAAAGGTTACCACCAAAATTTGCTCACAGGTGAGCGGTGCTTGGCCGCCATGGCCAAGTAGTAGTCTGAGATACAAACCAGAAATTGTGTAGGTTTTACCAGTACCAGCACTGGCTTCAATCAAGTTAGTACCGGAAAAGCTTAGCGCTAAAGGCTTAAGTGGCTTAACGGCTATTGCTGATTGTGGCATCGCTGTTTGTTGAGTTTTTTCAACTGTGGCTTTTACAATTGGGGCTTTGGTATTTAACTCAGACATTAGCTTAGCTCCTTAGCGCCAGCAGCTTGATTAACGACTTGAGCGTGCTGCTCGATGGCTGCACCAGTAACAAAGGTTTCTAATTCGTCGAGTGCATCACTGTGATACAGGCTCACCATAGGGGCAAACAGATAGTCGACATTTTGGGTAAATGCTGGCGTGTCGAAGTTGTCAGGGAAGCTAAATAAGCGTTTGTTGTGCGCCTCATCGCCCTCTAAAAATGATGACTGGCTACTGTGCCATTGACCTTCTGCGGCATTTAACTTTTCTTGATGCTCACCCTCGGTGCTGGCATATACAAAGCTGGTACGTGGCGGTAAGCAAAGTGGCGTAGATTGACCTGCGACAAAGTAGCGCATAAAACGTGATAGCTGCGCGTTGGCTTGTTTGGCGCTAAGCGGGGCAAAGCTATGGAAGTTTTTAATATCAATCAGGTAGCTATGCTTGGTTTCGCCCATGGCGTTTAAGCATAGATGGCGCAGGTACAGCTGAATAATATCGCGACCATGGGCCTGACTTGGGCGATAGCCCACAATGCCCTTAGTGCATAGGTTATCGATACGGCCGGTAAGCTGCAGTGTAGTCAAATGGGGCGTTGTTTTGCCCAAATCGACATTGCACTCTAGATCAATGTTAATCGCGGTTAGCTCGTCAACATTATCGTCTTGATACAGGTAACGTACGCGGCTCACCAGTGGAGCAATATCTTGCTGATAACGCTCAAGGATCAAATCGTTAAAGGGGGCGAGTGGCAATCCTCCTGCAGCTTTTAAAGTATTGATTAGTTGATCTGAAGTGTCGTCCTGTTCATTGTCTGCACTGTTTTGGGTATTGCCTAATGTACTGGCTAGCGCATTGCTAATGAGCAGTGATTGTGTGTTGTAACGCGCAAGGTTGTCTTGAGCGAATGGCTCGTCATTATCATCGGCATCGATATTAAGCGATAAATCCAGCTGCAAAGTACGGTTAAAAAAGTACTGTGCAGGGTTGCGATAAAAACGCATTAGCGCTGATAGCTCAATGTCTTGTGTGGTATCAAACGGCAACAGATTTTCATCTAATTCATGTGATGACGTTGGCGCTTCAATGTTAATAATCGGCTTGCTACCAATAAAGGCTGTTGGCGCTTGTTGCCCTGGCTGCGTGGGCGGACACCATTGCTGATTAAAGCTGTGCAAGCTTGGTTTTAGCTCATTGGCTTGATAATGCTGTTTATCGAAAGGCTGTAATGGCTGCTCGATGATAAGCTGCTCAAGCACGGCTTTGTCCAGCATTGTTTGTTCAAGCTGGGCAGGATTATCTGACGCCGCAGCTTCAGGCAAGTAGCTCATTTGAATAAACTCAATGAGCTCAGATACCAACATTGACGGTAAACGCTCGGTATTATCGCGCTCGCTGTGACCAATATAGCTGATATATAGCTGCTGCCTTGCAGATAATAGGGCTTCAAGGAACAGGTATCTATCATCAAGCCTGCGAGAACGGTCGCCTTTTTCTGCGCCAAAGTGCGCCATCAAATCAAACCCGACAGGGTGTTGTACTCTAGGGTAGACGCCATCGTTCATGCCCAGCAAACATACCACTTTAAATGGAATTGAGCGCATTGGCATTAGGGTACAGAAGTTGATGCTACCGGCAAGATAACGTTGACCAACGCGTGACTCTGTCAGCCTTTGAGTAAACCACTGGCGTAAGATTTCAATTTCCAGTTTGCCTTTATGACCTGCATTGGCAAGCTCAGTATCTAATGCCGCTAAGGCTTCGCGCACCGCAAGGAGCTGTTGCTGCTCATCATCTATGGCGTCATAACAATCATCAAGTAATTGACCGAGCAGGGCGAGTTTGTCGTGACTGTTGATGTCGGCTTTAAACTGCTCGCTAAAGTAATCTATGGTTTCGATAAAGTTAAGTAGTTTACCAAGCGCCTGTGCTGATTGCCCCTCAACGCCTGCAACAGGCAAGGTGTGCTGATAAATATCGGCATCATCATGCATGGCATAACCAAGAATGAGGCGTTTGATGCCAAATGCCCATGAGTTTTGGCCAAACTCTGGTAGGCCAAGCTCGGCTCGGCTTTGCTCGTCACGCCCCCAACGAACATTGGCATCTTCTAACCAACGTCTGATCAGGTTTAAGTCGTCATCATCAAGCCCAAAGCGGCGCAGAATTGCTGGTACTTCGAGTATGCTGATGATTTCGCTTAATGAGAAACGGCTCTGGTTGATATTGAGCAGGGTTAGAAAGCTATTAATTAATGGTGATTCTTGGGCTGCGCCGCGATCGGCAATGGCATAAGGCAGATAGCGGTTGGCCTTGTGCGCTGAGTTTTCATCATGCCAATAGTTGGCTAGGTCTTCAAAGTGCTGGCTGTTGGCCGTACCAAAAACTGCGTCGATATAAGGCGCGTAGGCGGCAACGTCGGGCAGCATGATCACAATATCTTTTGGCGCCAACTCTGGATTATCGCTTAGCAGATTTAAGATATGATCGTGCAGCGTTTCCACTTCCCTAAGTGGGCTATGGCAGCTGCGCAGGGTAATGGAGTCATCTACTTTTGACAGCGTTCTGCGGCCATTGATGTCTTGGTAAATATCAGCCTGCGGGCCAAGGGCTCGGCCTAAGGTTTCCATTTGCAAAATGTCGTATTGCACGCCATGGAGCAGGTTGTCTGGCTCAACTTCGATATAGCAATCATCGCCAAAGTCGGTGTGAGATTCTGGCAGGCTCAGCATTAAATCCAATAGCTCGCGCCCCATTTTACCGTTGTTAGCCAGTAGTGGATTGCCGACTTCTAGGGTGCTTTCCCAGTTGGCATCAAGCTGCTTTTTGCCCGCATATTGCAAGGCCATACGCGCACGCACTTTCGGGTCGACAATATCGCCCCAATAGTGCTGACAAGGGCTGAGGGAAAAGATAGTGACATCAATGCGCGTGGCAAGTTTATACAGCACCTCAAGGGTTTGCGGCGGCATGGATGAGATACCAAATACGAATAAACGGTTGGGTAGTTCGCTGATGTCGGTATTTGGATTTTCCAGCGCGCTAAGTAGGTCTGCGTGTAGGTTGGCCCTGTGATACTCGCTTTGCGCCAAGGTGTCGCGGTTATAACTGATTAGCGCTCGCCACAGTTTGGCTTGCCATAATTGATTTTCATCGAGTTTAAGTTTGGGGTGTATCTCAGTTAGCGGCTGCTGTCGCTCCCAGGCTAAAATCCACTGAGGCCTGTACACTAGGTATTGGTCAAAAATATCGGCAATACGGCCACATAATTGATACAGCTTAACGCCATCAATTTGCGCTAACTGCTCATTATCAATTGGCGACGTGAGGCTTAAATACTGAGTTAACGGGCTAAAGTCGGTATCACTAAGCAGTGTCGGCAAAAGGTCAATGAGCTTCCAGGTCATCGCTGCTTTGGTAAAGGCGTTATCTTTAGGCACATTGGGCAGTAAGCTATGGCACAGTTGCCAGGTAAAGCTTGATGGCAGTGGGAAGGTCAGCCCTGCAGCGATTTGATTGTACTTGGCGACTTCTAACCTTAACCAGGTCGACATGCCGGGGCTTTGCACCAGAATCGATTCATCGGCAAGGAGCGGCGCACCTTCAGCAGGCGTTGCCAAGCATAATGACAACTGTGCTGATAGCACTTCCATTTGATTTGATTGAATTAATTTAAGCATGCTCAGTCCGCTAAGCTCTAACTTGAAGAGAATATTGTATGTGTGTAATGGCGTAGCACAAGTAAATCAGTACGCGTAATGAAGAATTTGCCTTAAAGCGCACAAAAGCGTAATCCTAAATACAATTTATAATAACGCCTGCGCAACTCATTGGCTTGTGGCTGGCTAAGTGGTTGGTATTTAAGTTGATTGTAGATGGTGCTGAACTCACTAAACTTTTGCGCTACTTGCGGATTGCTCGATGCCAGAGCTTCACTCACCTGAGTGTCAAACTGACTGACGGTCTGTCCGTTTTGTCTTGTAATGCCGCGTTTATTTAAGCGGGTGCAAATTCGGTTATAGCGCTTAATTAGGCTGTCTTTTTGCTTAGCACTGCTAAACAGCCCAGCGTAATAGGCGATCATGGTGGCAATAGCAATCAGGCTAACTAGCATAAATAGCGCCACTTTACTTGCATCTGCGCTGCCTAATAAGTTTGCTAGCAACTGTTGTTTGCGGCTTTCATCAAAGCCAAGTACCCACATGCTCCAATAAAAATCGATACTCGCCATTTGTTGCCTGAGCTTGTTAAGCAGCGGGTAGTCCTTCATACGTAAGGTACTGAATGGACTGTCGGCAAGATAGGTGTCTTGGCTGTTAAAGGTTGCGTCAAAGCCATCGAGAATACGCTCTGGGGCGATCATCGCGGTTGGATCAAAGCGTTGCCAGCCTTTACCTTCAATCCACACTTCAGCCCAGGCGTGCGCCATATATTGATACACGCTGTAATAGCGTGCATTCGCGTTGTATTCGCCGCCTTGATAACCGGTGACCATACGCGCTGGAATGCCGCTAGCGCGATTTAAATAAACAAAAGCAGAAGCATAATGCGCGCAGAAGCCTGCACGGTTTTCAAATAGAAAGTCATCAACTTGCTGCTCGCCCAATGGCGGCGGGGTTAAGGTGTAATAAAACGCGTTTTCGGCAAAGTGGCGCATAAACGCATCGACACGCTCTAGTTCATCTGGGTATTGCTGTTTAAATGATTGGCCCAATGCCAGAGTTTGTGGGTTGAGGTTTGCGGGCAAGCCTAGATTAATCTTGCGGGTATTGTCGCTGAGCTCGAGCTCCATTACTTGCTGAGGATAGGAATCGACTCGGTAACTTAAGCGCTGGTCAATCGGGCGCACTGAGTACAGGCGATAATCTTGCAGCTCGACCACATGGGGCGCGTCAGAGTAGGCAACGTTTAACCCATAAAGCCATTTCTTATGGCTTGGTTCACTGATAATGGTATAAGCGAGGCGCTCGCCACTATTTGGGGGTACTTGACGTTTGGGCTTTTCAACGAATGCCATGCGCTGCTTGTGTTTAATGCTATGGTCTTGGCGCCAGGTTTTGCCGTCGTATTTTTCCATTACTAAGGTGCGCCAATAAAGCTCACTATTAGTTAATTGCTGGCGGTCGGAGTCAGCTTCAAATGTTGCTCTAAAGGCGAGCTCGTCAGAGCGGGTGAGCTTGCCTATATCGCCAAAGCTAAGTTCATTGGAAAGCCCGGTTTGTGCCACTTTTAGGTTCGGCGCCAGCCATAATGGACCAAGGCGTGGAAACACCACAAAGAGCAAAATCGCTAACGGTAAACTTTGTAGCATGATTTTAGCTGCAAAAATGGCATTGGCTTTTTTCAAGGCTTTGTCTTGATAGACGCTGATCAACACGCAAGAGTTTATGACCGCAACTAATAGCATTTGCATAGTAAACAGCATTGATTGCTGCTCAAGTAGGGCAAAAGCAATTAAGAAATATCCTACTAACACCACGACTTTTACGTCTCTTAACTCACGCATTTCAATATACTTCAGCGCATAACCTAGCAGCAGCAAGTTAACGAGTGCATTGAGCGCGCCGATTTCGGATGCAACTAACCCCAGTGTTGAAGCTGCGCCTATGGCGAGCGAAGTGACGAGCAGCTTAGGCGGGGCAGAGACTTTGCCAAAATAAATACCGATGCGCCACACAAAGCAAATGGCACAAATGCCAATACTCCAAATGGTGGCATTGCTATATAAAGGCAGCAGCACCACGACATTGGTGATGAGCAACCAAAACAAGGTATTGCGACTAATGATGCTATCGAAATTATCTTTCATCATCGGCCTCGCTTTGGTCATGCAAGTCATTAGCTGCCATGGCAGGTTTAAACAGTGCGATAGCTTGCTGACACGCCTGACGATGGGCCTCACCCGTTTCAGGTTCGATAGTTTGCCCAACAAGTGCTAAGCCAAACATTTGCTTGGCCTTGGTTAAGGTGTCAACTTGCCAGGCAAGGTGGCTAAGTTGCGACTCGGGTGGCTCACCACTTCGAGGATTGAAGGTAAGCCACACTGGTGCGCCTTCTGGCTCGGCAAATTCTTTGCTCAGCATGCCGCGGCCTTGTGCCCATTGTTTCCAGGCGACCTGTTTAAGCGACTCGCCCGGCACATAGCCTTTTAACCCTTTGAAATCATCGACACCGGGTTTGAGCTTACCGTGCTGCTCATTAATTGGGTCAGGCGTGTCAACACTGCTTAGCTGAATATCACTTGGCAGCGGTTTGGCGTAAATCACATGCTCAAGGTCAAGATCGACATAAGACCAGGCTTTACACAAGCCTAAAGGGAAGTTTGATGAAACGGTAATTCGCCCTGGCTTTAGTAGTCCGCGTTTCGGTTTGTCGAACGGCACTGAGGCATCGGTTAGTTCGTTGCTGTGATGTACGCGGATATGCCTTTGTTCGCTAAAGTTTAAACAAATTTGTTGATGGCTGGTGGACTTATGTTGTTTTGTTGTTTGGCCGCTTAGTTTTATCGGGAATGGCATAGATTCACCAGCATGTGCTTCTGGCGCAGGCAAAGCGCTAAAAGTGAGTCCAGCGAGGTTTTTATAGCTGTAGATAATGCAGGTATGAAATACGCTGGCCAGTAGCAGGCTTAAACCTATGACCAAGTTGTTTTGATAGTTAGTACCAAACAGGTACAAGACGACCACCAAGGTTAACCAAGCAAGCCCAAAGGCGCTAGGCAAAATAAAAATGCCGCGATGACTTAGAGTGACTTTTGCTTGTGGTGGAAGGCGGCGCTTAATCCAACGCTGCCAGCGTTGTTGCAGTGCCTTGGGTATAAACCGCTTCGTCCATGGCTGAGGTGATTTTTTGCGCTTAGCGAACATCAGCGGATAGGGTTCACTTGGGTCAAGATTGTATCTGACAACGCGCGGCCTTGCAGGGCACTGGCGCTGCGAATTCGATGCTCAGCTACTGAAGTGAATACTGCCTGAATATCTTCTGGTACGAGATATTGTCTGTCGTTGATAAATGCCCACGCTTTAGCTGCTTGCAACAGAGCGATACTCGCACGCGGTGATAAACCATTGGCTTCAGCCTGCTGGCGTGAAAAATCAACCAAGGCAATTAAGTACTTCAGTACCGCATCTGATGCTGTCACTTCACCTACTTGACGCTGCAGTTCAAGAAGCTCTTGTGGTGATATACATTGTTTTATTTCGACTCGCTCAGCGCCTTGTTGATGGGTTTTGAGCATTTCAAGCTCAGCATCTTCATGAGGGTAACCAATCGAAATGCGCATCATAAAGCGATCTAACTGTGACTCAGGCAGTGGGAAAGTGCCTGATTGATCTACCGGGTTTTGGGTGGCGATAACAAAGAATGGCTGCGGCAGTGAGTAGGTTTGTCCATCCTGAGTGATTTGATTTTCAGCCATGGCTTCAAGCAAGGCACTTTGGGTTTTTGGGCTGGCGCGGTTAATTTCATCTGCCAGCAACATCTGGTTGAATAGCGGCCCTTTGTGGAAGGTAAAGCTCTGGATATTTTGGTCAAAAATCGAAACCCCAAGTAAGTCTGCAGGCAGCATGTCGCTGGTAAATTGGATCCGTTGGTAACTCATACCAAGGCCACTTGCGAGGCCATGAGACAAGCTGGTTTTACCCATGCCGGGAAGATCTTCAATTAACAAGTGGCCTTTAGCAAGAATACAAGCAAGTGCCAGTTTAATTTGATCGGGTTTGCCGATTAAAACTTGCTCTAGTTGGGTTAGAAGTGAGTGAATCTTTGCGTTGGCCACAGTGTCTCCCTAACGAATTGGGTTAAGCACATACCTGTACTTGTAATAATTATTGTATAAGCGATTGATGCGCAAACGTAAGTTGACTGTATCTCGATTAAGCTAAATTAGCAAAGCTAGGCAATCGCATAAAGTTCGATATAGCGATGCCCAGCCGTTTAGTTGAACAGCTATTTAGTATTTGAACGCTAACTCTTGCTCGCTAAACATAGGCTCGGCGACTTTTTCTTGGTACTGAAAAATAAGCCGATAGCTAAATACCGCTTGCACATACTCACGGGTTTCTCGATAAGGGATCGACTCGATAAAACTCATCACATCAAGTTTGCCATCAGATCGTTTTAGCCAACGTTTCACATTACTTGGCCCAGCATTATACGCCGCAGTAGCCAATACGCGGTTGCCATTGTATTGGTCTACAAGTTGCCCATAGTAGGCACTACCAAGCATGATATTAAGCTCAGGCTTGTACAATGAGCGTGTGCCAGCGTATTTGAGCTTGTTGCGTTTGGCGGTTTGTTTGGCGGTGGCTGGCATCAATTGCATTAATCCTCTGGCGCCAACACCTGAGGTCGCATAAGGATAAAAAGCACTTTCACGGCGACTAATAGCCCGGGTTTCGTACTCACTTACCTGGTATTTTTTGCTGGCTTTTTTGAATGTGGCTTTTTCAGCTGGCGGAAAACGCAGCTTGAGGGCATTCCAGGTTTTAGCTTGAATACTTGATTCAACACCTAAGTCATACCATTGTTGGTTAAGTGCATATAGGCCATATTCTGCGCGCATGGCTTTATCTTGACGGCGCAGTAGGGCAACCCATTCCCCGCGGGCATCAATTAACTTATCTATAGCTCTAAGCTCTATCACGCGAGCAAAGCCTGGGTCGTCGTATAGCTTGGCTTTAAGTTTACTATCAGATGCTGGCATCTTGTTGTTCATTGAAAATGGCACCTTGATTTGCTCAGCAGCATAAAAACCATAAAAATTACGGTTTTTACTTAATGGGTCGTACATGGCTGAGTCAAACTGACCTGGCTTACTATCAAGCCTTGCTTGCCAATACTGCCAGCGAGCGTTTGCCTTAGCTTTCTCAGACAGTAGAGGCATAAATTGGGCTAAGGCTTTTAAGTCAGCGTCGCGAATTGCCCAGCGTAGGCGCATTTCAACAAGGTCATCTGAATCTAAATCTTTTAGTTGACTGTCGGCGTAGGCTAGCACGCTTTGTTTTTGATGAACGAGTGCGCGACGCACTAAATAGTGATTAAGCTGATGCGACTCATACTGACTAAAACGGTCTTTGTTATCGTATTTTTGATAGAGCTTGGTGGCTTGTTTCAGGTCGCGCTTTGCAAGTTTTCTAAGGCCAACATAGACAATATCGCCCACGACTTTTTGACTGCCACTAAATTTGCGGGTATGACGCAAGCTGTTAGGGTCGCTGTATACCTTTAGCAATAAATCGACTTCAGCTTTACGGCTTGGCAGCTTTTTACCTAGCCACCTAAGTAAGCTGGTTTGGTTAGCGTTAAAGCTAAGTAGCATACGTTGCCATATTAGGGCGTCCGTACGTTTACCCGCTTTGGTCCATACTTTAAATAGTGGATCGCAAGCTTTTGGACGAGAGCGACCATGTAACCACAATTGCTCAGCGCCTTTGTAACCAATCTGTTTGTCACCGCGCTGCAACTGAGCGCGGTTGTAATAGCATTGCAGCGTGACATCGCGCGGCGTGTCAGGTGAGATGGTTAGAAAGTCTTGCCAACGCTTTTGCTCACCAGCAGCCGATAAATAGCGGTACCTTAAGGTGTTATAAAGCGCTGTGGTTTCAAATTTGGCTAGGGCTTTCTTGGCGTCTTTGCCGCTCATTTTCATGATGCCAGCTGACTGCTCATGGTAATCGAGATAAATGTTAAGCGGGTAGTTAGGAATTTGCTTGCGTAGCTGTTTATATTTATTTAGCTGCTTTTTATCTAATGCTGCTTTGGCATCAAGGTAGATTTGTTGCTCTTTGGTGTAGTTACTGCTTGCGACAGCATTGCCACCGAAACCGGCAATCGCTAAAGCACAAACGCTCAGCATGAGAAGGCTCACAATATGGCGCGGATAGTGATACGAAAACCAGTTTTGCTGCATGAATGCTTATCCCTAAACTTCAATCAAAAAACAATATAAAGGACGCAAGTGCTGTGGCTTTTAGGAATGTATACTCCTGTCCACCGCGGCTTTGGTGTGCTTGCTCACTTGTTTACTGACAACACTGAAATGAGCTGTGTACTGATTGAATCAAGTACCAAGTGTAGCTGAGCAATTACATATTATGCTTAACGCTTACTTTAAATAGAGGTAATTAATGAAATCTTAATTTTTATCGCTCGATTCGTCTAATGCTTGTTGTAATAAATTATTTTCAATTTGTTTACTGGTTTCCACGCCTAATTGCTGCATTTGATGCGCCTGGCGAATGACATTGCCTTTACCTGTCGACAGTTTATTCATTGCTTGTTGGTAAGTTCTGTCAGCGGTTTCTAATGCACGTCCCAGTTTGTCCATGTCATCTAAATAACCACAAAGCTTGTCGTAAATTTTACCGGCTTGCTTGGCAATGGCTTGCGCGTTTTGATTTTGATATTCATAACGCCAAATATTATTAATGGTGCGCAGGGCAACCAACAGGTTGGTTGGGCTGACCAACATAATATTTTGCTCCAGCGCATAATTAACTAAGCTAGGGTCGTGCTCGATTGCAAGCAAGAACGCTGGCTCAATTGGAATGAACATCAACACATAATCCAAACTCTTCAGACCGTGAAGTTGATGATAGTCTTTTTGGCTTAGCTCTTTGATGTGCTGGCGAATCGAAATTGCATGCTCTTTTAACGCCTGTTCACATATTTGTGGATCTTCGCTGTTGAAGTAACGCTCATAAGCACTTAACGATAATTTGGCGTCGATAACCACGTCTTTGTCATTTGGCAGATGCACGATAACATCTGGCTTGAAGCGCTTGCCGCTGTCATCTTTCAGTTGTTGTTGAGTGTCGTATTCGTGGCCTTCACGCAGGCCACTTTCTTGTAATACTCGCTCTAGGATCACTTCACCCCAGTTACCTTGTTGCTTGTTGTCACCTTTTAGCGCGTTGGTGAGGTTAATGGCATCTTGACTCATCTTGAGATTAAGTTGCGCCAAATGTTCAAGTTGATGCTTAAGGGCGCTGCGCTCAGATTGTTCATGGGTGTATGACTCATGAACTTGCTTACGAAAACCTTCAAGTTGCTGTTTTAGCGGACCAAGTACACCATCCATTTGGCTGATGTTTTGCTTCTTTAAATTTTCGCTACGTTCTTCAAAGATGCGGTTGGCGAGGTTTTCAAACTGTTCTTTTAGTCTTTGCTCCGCAGATTCAAGTAGCGCAATTTTATCTGCCATGGCTTGTTGCTGCGTATCTGCCTGCGCTTTAATGCTCAGTTGCATGGCATTGGATTTAGACAAGTTAAGTTTAGACTCCATTAACTTGTGCTCGGTTTGTGCTAGCAGCTGCTCGGTTTGTTCTAAACGCTGAGCTTGAGCTTGAGATTTACCTAACTGCGCCAGCAGTTGCTCAACTTTGTCACGCAGATGGTGTTCGCTGTCTTGTTTATCATCGAGCTGAGTTTGCAATTGCTCTAGGGTGACATCATGGCGAGTTTGCATATCGTTGATTTGTGTTTGATGCTCTTGAATTTGCATGTCGGTGAGCATTTGCCATCGCTTGCGGGTGAGTCGCTGATTAAGTAAGGCACCAAGCATGAGGGCGAGAACAGCAACTGCGCCAATGGCGGCAAATTGCAGCGGAGTAAAGTCTAGGGAAACAGGCATGGTAGCGGCTCTAAAAATCAAAAAACTTAGCTTGGCATGCTTTGCTATTCGCCCGCAAGCCTAGCTTATAGGCTTATGCGTTAATTGCTTGGATTTTCGGCATAAAACTGGTTTCTAGCGAGTTAGAAAATTAATTCAATCGTTTTGAAATATTTACTCGTATTTATCTGTCTAATCTATACATGAGCATGTGGGCACTTCATGAACATTTGGATACACGAACAGACCCTAGTAGCCTGACATAGTCGATAACGGTGGTAGCAATGACAGCAAAAAAAGCATTTAGCAAAGGTATTCAACATCAAGCCAGTTGGCAGTTAAAAGATAATCAGGTGACGCCAGAAGCTGTGTTTAACCAGCGCCGCCATATCGTAAAAGCGCTAGGGCTAGGCGCGCTTGGCGCGAGTATTCCTGGTTACGTACAAGCGGGAATTTTTGATTTGTTTGGTGATAAAAAGCCGCAGGCACAGCCTTTTGTTACTCAAGGCCTTAATTTTACTCAGCCACAACTTTATCAAGCGCAGCAGGCATTAACCCCTGAAAACAAAGTCACTCGTCATAATAATTTTTATGAGTTTGGCACCAGCAAAAGTGACCCGTTTGATAACGCGCAGCATTTTAAGGTTAAGCCATGGACATTACAGATTGATGGTTTGGTAGATAACCCGCTAACGTTAGATGCTGATGACTTAACCAAGATGTTTGCCCTTGAAGAGCGCACGTATCGTTTGCGCTGTGTTGAGGCCTGGTCGATGGTGATCCCCTGGGTTGGTTTCCCGCTAGCAAGTTTGCTTAAAAAGGCGGGGGTGAAAGCCAGTGCGACTCACGTGGCGTTTGAAACTTTGTTTGATCCAGAGCAGATGCCTGGGCAAAAAAGTCGTTTAATGGGCGGTGGTATTCATTACCCATACGTTGAAGGCTTAACGATTGCAGAGGCGATGAATGATTTGTCGCTGATGGCAGTCGGTTTATATGGAAAAACCTTGCCACCACAAAACGGCGCGCCAATTCGTTTGGTGGTGCCTTGGAAGTATGGCTTTAAGAGCATTAAATCGGTAGTGCGGATCCGAGTGATGGACAAGCAACCGCCAACCAGCTGGAACCAGCTTGCACCTCATGAATACGGCTTTTACGCTAATGTGAATCCAAAAGTTGATCATCCACGTTGGTCACAAGCCAGTGAAAGGTCAATCGGTGAAGGGGGCTTGTTCTCTGCAAAACGTATCGACACCCAGATGTTCAATGGTTATGGCGAGCAGGTCGCGCACTTATATAAAGGCCTAGATTTAACAAAGAACTATTAAGGGGCAGTTTTATGCGGTTAAGCCCACGAGGTTTGTGGTGGCTAAAGGCTGGATTACATCTGGCTTGCTTGTTGCCCATTATTTATCTGGTTTACATTGTCGCTACTGATCAAGCTGGCGGCGACCCAGTGCAGTTAATCATTCATTACACCGGTATGGGAACCATCAATAGTTTACTGGCGACCATGTTGGTATCGCCTTTAGCTAAATGGTTAAAGCAGAGTTTACTTGTACGTACGAGGCGTTTGCTTGGGCTGTATGTGTTTGCCTATGCAAGCTTGCACATAGCGGCATTTTTAAGTTTGGACCTACTGTTCGAGTGGCAACTTTTGCTGCAAGAAGTGGTTAAACGGCCTTATATACTGGTCGGCGCAATCGCTTTTGTCATATTGGTTTTACTGGCATTGACTTCTTTTGAAGCGGTTAAGCGCAAAATGGGTAAGAGCTGGTTAACCTTGCATAGATTTATTTACCTTGCTGCAATTTTGGCTCCGGTACATTTTTATTGGTCGGTTAAATCGGAGATCATCGAGCCAGGGATTTATCTGTTGGTGTTTGCCGTGTTGCTTTGGCTTCGCAGGGCACAGATTGTCCAATGGCTGAAACCGAGCCGAGCAGGCAAAGCGCAGGCAAACAAAGGGCGCAGCGGGGGAGCTGCCAAACATGCTGTTAAAGCTGCTACAAACAAAGCTACTGCAGTAACCACTAAATCGAGTAGTAAAGCCATAAGCTAATCTTCAAACATTTAGTGAGGCGTAACCATAAAAAAGGGCCTAAGCAGGCCCTTTTGCATTTATGTACCTAAATCCTTACTCATATTGAGTTGTAGGTAAAGCATTTGAACGAATAGCAAGCTTACATTAGCTCACTGCTTAGCTTAACAAAGGTCTCAATGTTGCAACGCTAAAGCGTTAAGTGTGATGACAGTGAATGCTGACCTTGATCTTCGATAATGTCAGCAATCTGCTGTTGATCTACGTGTGTTAAGCCTGAGAACTCGTTAAGTAATCTGTCTTGCACGTCAAAAGGCATTCCCATCGCGTCCATAAACATGTGAACGCGTAAACTATCTCCTGACTCTAGTAAGTCTACGAGCATGCTTGCTTCGTACTCGACTAATCCATTGATAATGTAACCCCCATCTAATCTACATGGGTACTAACAAGTATAGTAAAGCCGGCAGCGCTCAGTAGATCGAAAAGCATTAAACGGTGGTGTCTTTGTAATAGAAATGCATAAAAACCGTAACCAAGCCTGTAACACTTTCAGGTTTTTCTATCAAAAGTCGCAATAAACGAAAATTTCACCATGATTTTAATTCAAAACTGAAAGTTTTTTGTAATTATTGCGTGCATCGGCACTTCGATTGAGTATAATGCGCCCTAACAGAGAGATTGCTTATCTTCTGTATCTAGCAGTGTTAGACCGATGCGATAGCAAAAAGAGTCTTATATAAAAACACGCTAGGCCCTACGCCACTTTAGGCGCACTTTGATACTTAAAAAACGACCTAACTATTTGGAGTGACTTATGGAAATTCAGGAATACGATAACGCGTACTATCAGTTAAAAGATGAATTACAAGAGTCTATGCCTTCTGAAGAAGAGTTTGATTAGACAATACTTTTTCAGTTTGGATTTGCTCCAATACGAGAAAAATAATAAATAAAAATAGCAGCCCTTAGGCTGCTATTTTTATTTTCACTCTTCAATCAGTTGCTTCAGCAGTCGGTTGTCATTCGATTAGTCTTGCGTATTTTCGACATCATAAGGGTCAAGCCTTGGGAATATATGCTGCTAGTCACTATTTGGCTTTTGTTGCATGTTATAGTCAAGGGTTCGTAAGGTCGCAATTAAGTACGTAAGGTAGTTTATGTTTTTTCATGTTGAACCAGAGTGTAAACCCTATTCAGCTTTCAGAGTCAAACATGTCACATTAACCTTGCTCAAGATAACGCTGGGTTGTGTGAGTTTTGGCTTGCATGCTTCAACCAATGAAGTCGACGCTTATGAAGAAAGATTGGCTCAACTAGAAGCTGAAAATGCGCAAATATCAAAAAGACTATTGCGACTAGAGCAGCTAGTTGATGGGTTAAATACTCATACAGGTAATAAAGTTGAGATGTTAGACCTGGTGCAGCTAGTTAAGCTCTACTCGTTGCCAAGTCACGCTCAATCTAACGTGCAAGACTGGCGTATAGGTGCAAATAATCCTGCAATTAATTGGCAATCTGATGGTATTGATTGGCAAGACTCTGCCTCAGAGTATAGCGCTGTCCGTAAAGCTGAAGTTATCGTTACTATTGATGGAAAGCCGATTGAGGTATTAAAAAAGCGCTTGCAGCCTCACGCTTGGTCATTGACGCTTAACGGAGCTCGCGCGGGTGTTTCTTCCGTTGTGATCGATGCAAATATCAATAGCCCTTATCTTGAAGGGGAGTCGTTGCTTAGGCAGTTTGATAAAGCCGGAGTCGATTATACATTGCTGCAATGTGATGAGCTTAATGCTGCCACTTTCGCAGATAGAGTTTATCGCTATCAAGCCAAAGCGTTAAAAACGGGCTGGATGAGGTACGAATATAGCTGTGGAAGTGGTGGGTGTAGTCAGCGTATCGAGCTGCTTTACCAAAAACCAAAAGATGGTGACTTCGCAGAGTTAAGCTCCGTAGCATGCCCTAAAAGCAAATAGTTCGAGCAACATAAAAACAAAAATATCTATGTTGAAAGGACTTGAATATTGAGCTGGCTAACTGGGTTGCTGAGGTTAAATAATAAAAATGCCCGCTTGGAACATTCCTCTAATAAGGATTTTCAAGCGGGCATTTAGTTATTGGGTTTGTCTATTGAGATTACTGCACGTTTTCTGCGTCGCCAAATGCACCAGCAAACAGTGCTGATGAAAGGTAGCGCTCGGCTGCTGATGGCAGTACTACAACGATATTTTTATCAGCAAATTCAGGCAGCGCTGCAATGCGGTTAGCTGCAACCACAGCTGCACCTGAAGAAATACCGACTAGGATACCTTCTTCTTCCATTAAACGGCGCGCCATTGCAATTGCATCTTCATTGCTTACTGCTTCTACGCGGTCAACCAGTTCTAAATCTAGGTTGCCAGGAATGAAACCGGCACCAATACCCTGGATTTTGTGTGGTCCAGGTTGTAGTGGCTCACCCGCTTTTGCTTGAGCGATAACAGGTGAGTCAACTGGCTCAACTGCAACTGAAGTAATTTGCTTGCCTTGTGCTTTTAAGAAGCGACTTGCACCAGTGATAGTACCACCAGTACCAACGCCAGCTACAAGTACATCTACTGCACCGTCGGTGTCATTCCAGATCTCTGGACCGGTTGTTTTTTCATGGATTTCTGGGTTAGCTGGGTTGCTAAATTGGCCTAAGATTAGGTACTTATCTGGTGCTTGAGCATGGATTTCATCGGCTTTGTCAATCGCGCCTTTCATGCCTTTCGCGCCTTCGGTTAATACCAGGTTTGCACCTAATGCTTTAAGCAATTTACGACGCTCAAGGCTCATGGTGTTAGGCATGGTAAGGGTTAACTTGTAACCACGAGCAGCTGCAACATAAGCTAACGCAATACCTGTGTTACCAGAAGTCGGTTCAACAATCTCTACATCTTTGGTCAGCTTACCGCTTTTCTCTGCGTCCCAAATCATGTTGGCACCAATACGGCACTTTACGCTGAAGCTAGGGTTACGGGCTTCAATTTTAGCCAGTACGTTACCGTTGCTTACTCGGTTGAGTCGAACTAGTGGTGTGTTACCTAAAGTATATGAATTATCTTCAAAAATCTTGCTCATGAGTCCATTGCTCCTTTGTTTGCATGATTCCATGATAGTCGCCAAGGTGGCTTTTAGAAGTGAAAAATTGTTCTTCTTTATTCCATTTGGTTATTACACAAAAACCTATTATTCTAAAGCACCCAATATTCACTGGGTTTAGAGACAGATCCAAGGTCTGACCATTCGGTTTTACCGCATATTTGTGTATAAATGTTCAAAAATTACGTACTAAAATAGCCACATAAATCATCGCAATGTATCTCTAACTTATCGGCTAGCTATAGTGTAGCTGCAAATGAGCCGTGAGATACCTAAATTGCGGACACTTGCGTTGCGGATACAAGAATAATGAAGAAAGTGGTTATTTCAGGTAGTGGTCTTTTTGTGCCACCAAATACGGTAACTAATGAAGAATTAGTTGCGAGTTACAATCAATATGTTGATCAGTTTAACCAACACAATGAACAACAAATTAAAGCTGGTACTGTAGTTGAGTTGCCGTATTCAAGTTCAGAGTTTATTGAAAAAGCCTCCGGGATTAAGCAGCGCTATGTCATGGTTAAAGAGGGCATTCTTGACCCTAATGTGATGATGCCATTGATTGCAGATCAACCATCTGAAGCACTATCAATGCAAGCTGAGATGGGCATTGAAGCGGCAAAACAAGCGTTGACTCGCGCTAACTGTAAAGCAGAAGACATTGATTTAGTCATTGTTGCTTGTGCTTATACTCAAAGGGCTTATCCGGCAATAGCTATTGAAATTCAGCGTGAATTGGGCACCAAAGGCATGGCATATGACATGTTAGTTGCTTGCTCATCAGCCACCTTTGCGATTACCAACGCGATAAATGCGATTCGAGGTGGTACTGCTAACCGAGTACTGGTGATTAACCCAGAGCTCACATCACCTCAAAGTAACTTCAAAGACAGAGATAGCCACTTTATTTTTGGTGATGTGGCAACCGCTGTTGTGGTGGAACGTCAAGATTTAGCTCACGTAGAGCATGCCTTTAATGTGTTATCAACGAGCTGCATGACAGACTATTCAAACAATATCCGAAGCAATTTTGGTTTTGTAAATCGCTGTGATCCGGAATGTGTTGCTACGCCAGATAAACTGTTCCATCAGCAAGGGCGTAAGGTGTTTAAAGAATTGTTACCTATGATATATCAACACCTTGAGCAACAATTGAGCAATGAGCAAATAAAAGCTGAAGAATTTAAGCGTTTATGGTTGCACCAAGCTAATATAAATATGAATATGTTCGTAGTGAAAAAGTTACTTGGTGATAACGTTGGTTCACAAACTGCACCAATTGTACTTGATGAGTTTGCCAATACCGCATCAGCGGGATCAATAATCGCATTCCATCGCCATCAAGATGACTTTAAAACCGGTGAGCTTGGACTGCTTTGTTCGTTTGGTGCCGGTTATTCGATAGGGAGTATCGTGCTCGAAAAGTGCTAGGTAACTTGAACGAGGGTTTAGGTTCAGACAAGTGCTCATCGATGTGCGAAAAATTGTTTGCAGGTGGATAGATTGCGCATTCTGATTGTTGAAGACAGCGATGCTGTTTCAAAAATTCTTAAACATCTTATCATTCAAGAGCTAGCTTACGAGGTAGATGTGGCACCTGATTATCAGAGTGCCATCGAACTTCTTAAAACTAACAAATATTTTGTGGTCGTGGCTGACCTCAATTTACCCGATGCTCCAAATGGCGAAATTGTTCGAGCCGTGCTCACTGAGCATCAAACGCCGTGTATTGTATTAACCGGTAACCTAGATAGCGCGCAACGCAAAAACCTACTTAAACTCGGTATCGTTGACTACATTCTTAAAGAAAACCGCTTTAGCTACCAATATGTGGTTAAGCTAATTGCACGCCTCAACCGCAACCGCGATGTCAAAGTACTGGTAGCAGATGACTCAGTTGTTAGTCGTAAGTTTGTTAGAGCTTTACTCGAGCAACACTTGTTCCAGGTGCTTGAAGCAAATGATGGCGCAGAGGCGCTGCAGGTTCTTGAAAAAGAGCAGGGCATTCAACTGCTTATTACTGATTACAATATGCCCAATATTGATGGGTTTGAGCTGATTTTGCGTGTTAGAGAGAATTTTAGCCGTGAAGATTTAGCCATTATTGGTTTATCTAATGACAATAATGAGTCGTTATCGGCACGTTTTATTAAAAATGGTGCGAATGACTTTTTGCAAAAACCATTCGTACATGAAGAGTTCCACTGCCGCGTGCTTAACACGTTAGATTCGTTAGACATGATCCGCAGGTTGTGGGAAAAAGCCAATAAAGATTACCTGACAAAAGCGTTCACTCGTCGCTACTTCTTTGGTCAATACAACCGAGATGTTAAAGATGCTAAAGAGCCGAGTGTGTATTCGGTAGCCTTGTTGGATATCGACTTCTTTAAAAAGGTAAATGATACCTATGGCCACGATGTAGGCGATGAAGTATTAATTGAATTTGCTAAACGGTTAAACCAAGCCTTTGGTCAGCACTTTACAGTAGCCCGTTTTGGTGGTGAGGAGTTTGTTGTCGCGTTCAAAGGCCTCGATGCTGAAAAGTCATGGACCTTGATTGACAAATTTAGGCAGCAATCATATGCAACAATGATCAATACTGAGGCTGGCCCTCTCGAGGTGAGCTTTAGTGGTGGTGTAGCAGCAATTGATGCTTGCGAAGGTATTGATAGTGCGCTTAAGCACGCTGATGAATTGTTATATCAAGCAAAACAAGCTGGACGTAATCAGGTTAAAGTTACTTAGTTCTCATTGTTTACTCCATTAACGGCAAATGATCTAGAATCAAGCTTTTAACTTCATTAAAGGTAATTAGTCCAAGAAAAATCCCATTCCTACCTTCAACAATCATATGAGAGTTAGGAAATATACAGAAATGAACAAGCAATTTGTTTATTGGAATGTCTGTTGTGCAGGTAGCGTATTCTTTATCCATTACTTGATGAGCTCGTTTTGACAAAGTTAATCTGTCTCTAGACGTTTCAGCATCTGTGTCTACATATGGACTAATTAATCTGTCTGTATTAGTTGGGGTGATAACACCTTGAATTTTGTTGTTTTTAACAACTGCAACGACTCTATCATTATCAAGTATTGATAAAAAATCTTGAATTCGATCATCAGGTTCCACAATATGAACGTGTGGAATGCATAGGTTTGTTATTGATATATTGTTGCTATTTGAAGTTGGGGTCAGATTGTGGTGTTTTATTATTTTACAAATTTCACTTGGGGTGTTTGTATGATCATTTAGCTGTTTTGGTTTACAGAAAAAATACCCTTGAATTAAATCAACGCCTATTTGTTCCAATGTGTTTAGCTCCGAAATCGTTTCAACACCCTCAACAACTATCTGGCCATTGAGTAAGTGAATGAAATTAGTAAACATTTTAAGCATTTTTTGCTTAACATTATCTGTATCTACGCCTTTGGTAATCTCTTTGTCAATTTTAATTACATTAAGTGGTAATTTTGTTAGGTTGTCAAACGATGTATAACCACTGCCAAAGTCATCTATGCTGACTTTCAACCCCTCATTACATATTTTATGTATACTGGAAACGACGGATTTGTTGTTTGAGAATACTGAAGATTCAGTTAGTTCAATTGTTATTCGTGATATGTCTATATGAGACTCTTTTATGGTTGCAAGTGTTTTGGTCAGATTTTCACTGTTGTTTTTAGTAAAAACCATAGAGTGATTAATCGATAACCCTAAGTTCGGATTGTCTAGTACTTCACTCAACTGGCTTAATTCACTTATTGCTTTTTTAGCAATAATACTATCAATTTTATCGATTAAGTCAGCGTCTTCTGCAATATCAATCAATTCTTGTACTGAATAGCTAAAAGGTAGAGAGAATTCAAACCTTGCAAGTGCTTCTACTGAGCAGATTTTTAAGTTTTTTAAACTAACGATAGGTTGATATGCAACATTTATCGTATTGTTTTGTATAGCTTTTTTTAACTCGTTTTGCAATTTTACTCTCTTGTTGCTGATTGAGTTAACTCTTTTGTCGTAATAACAGATCCTGTGATTGTTATAGTGTATTTTATCGTCAGGTTTTGAAAGCAGCGCTTGTGCGGAGTGACCAAGCAGCTCTGTATTATTGCTAGCGTCAGTGCCAAATATTGATATGCCAACATCAATTTTTAGATCGGATTCGAAAATATTTTCATTAGATGCAATTTTATCAATTGCTGCAGTTATCGATTTATGAATGTCCTTAATGATTTTTGTGGATATGCAAATGCCACTTATTTGATTGTTATTTAATAAGCCATATTTTATTTTTGTTGTGTCGTCAGCTAAACTTTGTCGAATGATCATGTTTAACTTATTTGAGTTTTTGATCCCTGCATTAAAGGTATTCATCATGAATACATACATGCATTCATCATTGTTGACTAGTTCTTTATGCTTATCAATAACGTCAAAGAATTGTTGTTTGTTTTCCCATGCCCAGGAGCAAACTTTAAAGTTTGTATCGACAACGGCGTCATAAAAGAAGTCCACCGGAGTTAAATGGAGTATGCACAATTTTGTGTGGTTTTTCTTGTAGAAGTAAAATGAAGTGTTTAACTCAAAGGGAACCGGTTTTCCTTCAGTGTCAAACAACTCAATATTGCCGTTCCACCTTTTCTCTGTGTTACAGCTATGTATGAGCTCTTTGTATTTTGAATCTTCTTTATTAAAAAGTATGTTTACAGGTTGCCCAATGGTTTCGTGATTCTTGAATCCAAGTTTTTTGGTTACCATTTTATTTGATGTGAGCACCTCCATCTTATCATCACATATTATCAACATGCGTTCTGCGTGATAGAATATCTCTTTTAAAAGTAAGGACTCCTGGTTTGTATCAAGTAATCTTTTTAATACTGTTATTTCTCCTGATATCTCAGAGTCGCTTGTGCCAATAATGTTGAATGCCACCAGAAATCTTTCACTATCTAAGTTTAGTATCAAATTGCATGAGGTCGGTTTTTTGTTGCGAATACTTTCTTTTATTTTTATTTTTAGTTGTTCAATCTGATGTTCGTCAATTAAAGTTGTGAGGGCGCTTGAAGGTATACTGCCAGAGTTTTTCTTATAGATGATGTTAACCAACTCTTTCGACTCGAATTGTTTAGAGTGTAGGTCTAATTTCCAATCGAAATTTTTATTTAATAACGAGCTGTTCTTAGTTAGCAGCATATTGAGCTCCGTTTACACTACAATGTTGAACTTAGAGTTGACTTGTACGACTAGTATTATGTCGTCCCTTGTGTATGCTTCTTCTATTAGTTTTATTAGTGGCTTTTCGATGTGAGCCTCTAAGTGGGCGCTGTTAAAAATATCTCTGTATGGGTTCTTCTCTGGTAGGTAGTTGGCGCGTATTTTCGTAGTTTTAATCCTCTGTATATTCGATGAGCTCGCTACTTTCTGTAATTTCGCTTCAAATTCATCGACTTTGTCCAACAATCCAAGAATTGTAAAGGTTAGAGAGTTACACATTAATTCTATATCTTGAGTCTTGGAGGTGGATTTTTCTTCAGCTTTAGGTTCGCTATTTTCTATCGATATATAGCTAGTGACAATTTGGCGAATTTCCTTTGGGTATAGAGGTTTCACTGCAATTTCATACTCAATACCTCGTCGCTTCATATCTTCAAGCTCTGGCATAAACTCTTCAATATAGGCAGAAACAATATATATTTTTGTAGAAATGCCTAACTCATGGATCTTTTTTACTACTTGAGTACCGCTTAAGTTAGGCATTTTCAGGTCTACAAATACAACTATGGGGTTATGCTTGACAATTAGCTCTATACCTTGAGCGCTGTCACTAGAGGTGATTAGGTTTACTTTTGTAGACGACAAGGCCATTTCATAGGCTTCAAGTAAGCACTCTTCATCGTCAATAGCAATAATGTTTGGGTAGTTCTGACTCATTAATCTATTCCTTATTAGTGAGTTGAAGGCAATTAAGTTCAATGGTAAATGTCGTTTCTACTCCCTGAATGCTTTCAACAGTGAGTCTTCCCTGAGCATTGGTTATTAAAGTGTTGGATATACTAAGACCTAAGCCCGTTCCTTTTCCGACTGGTTTTGTTGTGAAGAAAGGATCGAAGATTTTGAATTTTATGTCATCTGGTATTCCTGGCCCGTTGTCGGTTATTGTTATTCTACATATGTCACCTACCTGTATAATTAATAAGGTTATTTGAGGTGAGGGTTGTGTTTCTATTGCTTGGGCAGCATTTAAAAGTAAGTTAAGCACGACTTGTTCTAAATGATCTTCCTCTATAAAAACTTTTACTCCGTTACTTAAGTTTTGGTATTTAAAATCTATGCTTGAGCCGTTAATGCTGCTGTTGAATAGCTCTACCACTCTGTCGATGGTTGCGTTAATATCGCAGTTATGAATACCTTTCTTTTTATTTCTTGAGAATACGAGCAAACCCTGGGTAATTCTTTGTATTCTACCCAGTAGCCTTTCTGTTTTGGCTATTTTGTCAGCTATCTTTTCGTTGGTATTCAATGTTGATATAAAGTCCATGTACCCAAGAATTGCCATCACAGGGTTGTTGATTTCATGTGCAACTCCACCAACGAGCGTACCAATAGTTGACTGTTTCTCCATAGATACTACTTGTGCCTGCGTTTCGTTTAGTTTTTCTATGAGCTTAAAATTTTGCTCATCTGTTTTTCTTCTTTGTTCTACCTCAATAGCCAAAGCATTTTTTGATACGGTAGTTCGTTGTAAATTTTCACGCATAATATTTGCTGAGTTACCTAGCTGTGATATTTCTAGAAAACCATTTATTTCAATTTGAGATGCTAAGTTTCCTTGGCCGACTTTTTCTAGCTTTTTACCAAGTACGTTTATTGGGTTAGATATTTTTGTGATGATCAATATTGCAAGTGCAGCCAAAAGAATGATTAGCGTTAGAGTGACAAACAACAGTGTGAAATACATTTTGTTAAAATGTTTAGTCATCGTGTTTCTAAGAGATTTTGATACTGTGAGTGAAGAGTTGTTCAGTTGATGAAGAGAGGATATCAGTGCGACAGGTGTCACGCTTGTCGTCCGTTGTGAACTATTTACTGTTTGCAGTAGCTCCATTTGCCTTTTGGCTGATTGGCTTAACACTTCTAGTTCGTCAAAATTATTATATTTCAGGCTTCTTAACTCAGTCTCTAACTTGTTTTGTGTGTTATTCCACTGGTTCTTCACCCTGTTATTTGGGGTTAACATATAATCATAAGCAAGTACTAATAGCTTAAAGCTGTGATTAGAAATGTTAGTTGCGACCATTGCTTCATGTTCAGTTGACTTTAAGTCACTGTGTAGGTTCGTCAAATGAATCGACGCACCAACAAATACGAGCATCACCGCACATAAATAGATAGTTAAGGTGTTTTTTAAGCTATTCATCAGTAATGATACTCACTCGGTCGTTTGATACCGTCGCCAATGGGCTTGTATCGATGAATTGCATAATATTTATATTGTTTTTGTCATTGCCTCCATTAGTGTCATTTTGTAGTTGAGCCCAGTGTAATTGTCGTTCCCATAGGCTGAGCGCAGACTGGGGGAGGTTTATTCGTGCATTTGATGTAGAAAAACTTTGTTTCAACACGCCTTGTTGCACACCTAAAGCGTTTGAAAAACTTTGAATCGCACGATCAGGATTTTGTTTTATATAAAGCTCTGCTTCAATAATAGCCGATAAGACGTCTTCAACAATTTGCGGGTTATGCTTAAGATAAGTGTCAGTGGTAAGTAGTACCTCAAATTGAATGTAGTCATGGGGGAATTTGAATATTTTTACATCGTCTCCGAGCAACTCAATCGCTTGTGAAAGGTATGGTTCTCGCATTGTAAACGCGTCGATTTTCTGCTGGTAAAGCAAGTCGGCTAGCTCTTCAGCTTTCGCGAATGTTGTTGTTATTGAATCGAGTTCTATACCATAAATAGGTAATATCGAGTCGTGGAAGTGGTGAACGGTAGAAAACTTCTGCGTAGCGATTGTTTTTCCTCGAAGGTCAGAAATTTCATTTATTCCGCGTAGTTTATTTGCAGCGATTCCATTTACATCATCAGTGTAGTAGAGCGTAGCAATGCACTTTACGGGCTGTTTACGGTCAATCGCAAATACGAATGGAATATCCGCGGTATTGGCAAAGTCTGCTTCGCCTCTGAGTAGTCCCTCATTCAAAGCGCGTTTACCACTGGGGTAGTATTTTATTTTAGGGTCGATACCGTATTTAGCGAAAAAGCCCTGCTCAGCAGCAATATGCACGCTAATAGAGCCTAGTTGCTTGGGTAGGGCGAAGGTCACCTCTGAGCTTGGGTGAGTTATCGTTTGTTGCTCACCGCAGCTTGTTAACAGAGCGAGGGATAGTAATATGACTAATTTGAACTTATATGCTTCCATGCTTAGGCTCACAGCTTAATTCAATTCATTCGCTTGAATTTTAAGCTTAGCTCGAGTTTGATTAACTGCCAGTATATAAGTAGAAGAATTTACGTTGTTGATTAGCTTAGAAGTAGCTTAGTCGCTTGGGATGCTAATTAGAGTTTGAATGATGAAGTGAGGTAAACATTACCGAGTTACTGGCGAGAAGCTTAAATTTTTTGCATGTCTTTTTAAGGTTGAAGTTCGGTCTCCAGTAATAACCGGCTGCTAAGCATTTTAACTCGTAAAAGCTTCAGTAAATTATCAAACACTGGTGACGTGATATCTTATTTACTGAAGCGATTAAAGTTTGGTCTAGGACTTAGTTAGAGCAACCAAGCATAGCTAACCTTCATAAAGTAGGTTTTGTCATTTTGGGTTAGCGAGTCAATGTCATCGTTTGCGACAAAGGCATCGCTATAACCCAAGTAAAATACACTTTGTGGGTTGAGCTTATAGCCGTACAACAACTCATTACCCAAGTCCTGGTATACCTTATCTGGGTTACGGTATTGATATAAGCTTGGGTCGCGCTCAATGTGTGTATAGATACTAGATAGGCGGATAAAGCTATTAAGGCTGAGCTGCCAATTAAGGCGCAGGTCGCTTAAGTTTGCCGTGAATAGACGGCCTTGCTCTACATCGAGCGTTTGGTATCGGTGTGATACATCTAGCGCAATCGACTCAGTGATCTTCCATTCAACCTCAGGGTTAAACATGGTTTTAGTGCCAAGTTGGTTGTTGGCGTAGTCAATTTCGTCACCATAGTTAATATCGAGCTCCAGTTTCAGTGGGTCAATTGGCGTAAAGTAGCCATATAGCCAGCTTAAGGTGACATCAAAATCATCGGTATTGCCTTCAATAGCAAGTTTAGATGGGTCAAGACGCAAGCCAACGCGGTTCTTATGAACAATACCGCCAGCAATATAACTTTGGTATCCGCCTTCTAAGCGCAGTGACATTTCGGTTTCTTGCTCAATTTGTTCACCAGCCTGATTATGGGTGACATCCCAGTCGCCAGATAGCTGCACTGAGCTAAAGAAACTATCGCTCGGGTACCAACGGTAACCGCCACCAGCAACAAGTTTGCTGTAGTCAACGTTTTCAATGAAACCTAGGTCTGCGCGGAAATCTTCACCAGTGGAAATATAGTATACTTGGCCCCACCAGTTACGTCTGTCATGGACATACTTGATACGATAAACGTTGTCGCTGATCTCTCCGTCTTTTTTGGTTCTCAAAACCCGCTCGTTGTAGTTACAGTTAGTAAAATCACAATCAGGTGCAGGTGCGCTGCAGTCATCACCACGACAGAACTGTTGGAATAAATCTTCTGGATACTGAGTTTTAGAGTGGGCGAACTGCGCGGTGATGGTGTCATGCTCAGTTGGCTGATACTTAACGTCGGTACTTGCCACATAGTTATGGTAGTCATCAGACTTTTTCATGGTGATCATCGCACCAACAGATAACTCACTATTCGCATCATATCGGTAGCGACTAGCAATGTTATAGCTAGGCTCGTCGATGGTGGCGATATCAGAGCTGAGGTTGCCAGGCACTAAGAATTGCGTTTGTTCATCATTTGCCGCCAGTAAACCAAAGGTATGCTCGCTTTGCTGAGTCGTTAGCTTCAAACCATAATCAGGAGAACCTATATTTCGAGTATGAAGCAAGTTCATTTGCGTATCGAAATAGTCTTTGTTATCAAGGAAGAAAGCACGCTTTTCATCAAAGAACAACGCAAAGTTATTGTTGACGTTTAGCTGACCACTGTCTGCCTCAACTTGAGAAAAGTCTGGATTAATCGTGGCATTTAACAAGGTCGTTGGGCTAATGCCCCAGCGGATATCTAAGCCCGCTTCAACATTGTTCTCATCATCCCATGGTGTTTGTGGAGTTAAGCCTCGGCTTGATTCTCGGTTAGCGACTAAAGACGGCGTTAATTGAATATCCTGGCTTGGCTCTAGCCCAACAAGACCTGTGGCTGTGCCGAGCTGACATAATTGGCAGCTGTTATCTCGACTAATTTTGTGGGTCGATAAGCGATGGGTTTCATTGCGCGGGTAGAAGCGAATAAGCTCAATGCCCCAGGTTTGCGCGTCGACTTTTGGGAAGTTAAATAGCCTAAGTGGCAGCTCGACTTCAACTTGGTAACCTTTGTCGGTTACTTTACCTAGGCTGTACCAAATACCGTCCCAGGCATCACTTTCGTTGCCAGTAAGCTCATTTTCAATTGAGTCGCCTTGAGCGCCAAGCGGGTTCACAAAAAACTGGTATGCCAGTTTCGCGTTATTAAAGGTATCCAGCTTGATGCCAATTTGATCATCACCCCAAGAGCTGTCTCTATCACGCAAGTTTGCGCGAATTTTCTCAGGCTCTGGGTCGTAAGCGGTAAAGGCAAAAAATAGGCTTTCGTTAGTGGCGTAAACTTTAACTTTGGTGGTTACAGGGGCCGCAATATTCTCACCCGGTGATGTTTCATATTTCAGTTCAACTTCGGTGGCATTTGCCCATTGTGGTTCGTCAAATTCACCATCAATTGTTGCACCACTATCTAAAGTGGGAATGTCTAAATGAAAGTTATCGCTATGCCCCGCATGGGCAGATAGAAACGGTAAGCAACTTAATGACGCTAGCGCGACAAGGCGTTTTAAACGCGAGATACAATTTATGTTAGGGTGAAAATTAACCACGACACTCACTACAACTTAATAAACGTGCGCTTATTGTGGCAAAAAATGCTGAAGCAGTCGTTAATTGAATGCTAAAAAACTTGAGTGAATTTGTTACAGTGTTTGTCGTATTGTTTCTGTTGCAGCTCTAGAGCTTTAATACTAAAAAGCCATAACCCTTAATAGGTTATGGCTTAGTGGGTGCATTTACTTAACTTTTTACAGCACTCTTTATTTCATTTTCAATGTTAATGCTGTTCGCCGTTGCAACTAACCTAGTTGCAGATTAATCGCGTGCAATTTCTGGGTGTTTATACACTTCGCGGTAGCGGTCAACCCACATTGCTGTTGCTCCGCAAATCGCGATAGGCATAACAAACAAGTTTAAGATGGGGATCATGGAAAACAGGGTAACCGATGCACCAAACGAGTAACTGGTACCTTTGGTATTGCTAAGCGCACGTTTCATATCGTCAAACGGCACCTTGTGGTTATCAAACGGGTAGTCGCAATATTGAATTGCCATCATCCATGAAGTGAATAAAAACCATAAGATTGGCGCGATTGTTTGCCCAACGCCAGGCAATAAGAACAAGACTAAAAAGCCGATTGCTCTGGGTAGGTAATACTTAAACTTAGTCCACTCGCGCTTCATTATGCGTGGTAAGTCTTTGATTAAATCTACCGTATTGCCCGAGTTAAGCGATTTACCGGTGAGATGGTTTTCGACCTTTTCAGCCAGCAAACCGTTAAATGGCGCGGCTATCCAGTTCATCACTGAGCTAAAAACAAATGACATCACCACCAGTAAGCTTGATACTGCAAGTGGCCACAAGAAAAAGTCGAGCCAGGCAAGGTATTCTGGTAACTGGGCATTCATCCATTCAAATAATTCACCGAGTTTGCCAAAGGCAAAATACATGGCGCTACCAAAGAGTACAAAGTTAACCAGCAGTGGGATCACAACAAATACACGAAGCCCAGGCTGCTTAATCAATTGCAAGCCTTCAAAAAAATAATTCACGCCACTTTTTTTCACAGGCATAGATTTTAAGGTCATGAAACAATTCCTTGATTGATACTGTATGCCAGTCTGACCAGTCAAGTATCAGAAAACAAGTATAAAACTGTGTCAGATAAACAAAAAATCGTTACAAAATGCAGCTCAGTTGCTAGACTGAGTCGTTCTAAATACAGTAGCCTGCTTTGAAGCTCCATCCCCAAATTACGCTTGCATGAGATTAAAACAAATAAAATTAGCTGGATTTAAGTCGTTCGTTGATGCGACTAAAATTCCGTTTGAACATGCACTTTCCGCTGTTGTGGGCCCTAATGGCTGCGGCAAATCTAATGTGATTGATGCCGTGCGCTGGGTGTTGGGTGAAAGCTCAGCTAAGCATTTGCGTGGTGATGCCATGACAGATGTGATTTTTAATGGGTCCGCATCACGTAGACCTATCTCTGTCGCCAGCGTAGAACTTACCTTTGATAACTCCGAAGGTCGCCTTGCGGGGCAGTATGCCAATTTCCAGGATGTTTCGGTAAAGCGCCAAGTTAACCGCGACAGCGAATCGACGTATTTTCTCAACGGGCAAAAGTGTCGCCGTAAAGATATTACCGACCTATTTATGGGTACAGGTCTTGGGCCTCGAAGTTATGCAATCATCGAGCAGGGCACCATTTCCCGTCTTATTGAATCTAAACCGCAAGAATTACGCGTCTTCATCGAAGAGGCGGCAGGGATCTCGCGTTATAAAGAGCGCCGCCGCGAAACCGAAAACCGAATTCGTCATACCCGTGAGAACCTAGAGCGTTTAAACGATATTCGCCTTGAGTTAGGTGAGCAGCTTGAAAAGCTGGCTGCGCAAGCCAAGGATGCTAAAACCTATCGAGAGCTTAAAGCTAATGAGCGCAGCTATCATTCGCAACTATTAGTGCTGAAATGGCAAGACTTACAACAGCAATTCGACAAGTTAACTAAACAAATCGATAAACTAACTCTTGAGCAAGCAAGCGTAGATGACGAGCTAAGGCAATTTGATACCAGCCAATCGCTAGTGACGCAGCAGCTCGCTGAGTTAACCGCCACAGAGCAAGCCAAAGTCGAGCTTTATTATCAAGCGGGCAATCAGGTGAGCCGGATTGAGCAACAAATTGCCCATCAAACTCAGCTTGATGATAGTCAGCGCAAACAGCTTGCCGATTTGCGTGAGCAACTGCAAACGCAAAAGCAGTTGGCTGAGCAGTTAAAGCAAAGTCACTTAACGCTTGAACAAAGCCATCAGCAACTGCAACCAGACATAGAGAGTTTGCAACAAGAGCATGAAATAGCTGATGAACAAGTGCATTTGCTCGAGGATGAATATGAGCAAATTCAAACAGACACTCAACAAAGTCAGCAAAAATTAGCCAGCGCGCAAACCCAACTCGCGGTTGTGAATGCGCAGATGACCCATGAGTTAACCCAGCTTGAGCAAGCAAAGCGCGATGTAAGCCAGTATCAGGCGCAAATTGATGAGATGGCTGGGTTATGCCTTGACGATCAACTCGCAGAGCTAACCGAGCAACAACAGCAAACGATTGAGCAAATCGATGAACTGGCAATAGCGCTTAATGACAGTGAGATACACACCAGTCAGTTGCAACAGCGTCTTAGTGAGGCACAAGCAAGTTTGAGTCAGGGCAAACAGCAACAAGCTTCAGTGAATGCTCGTCTCGAGTTAATTGATGAGCTTTTGCAAAACCAAAGTGAGCAAGCCACGCTTCCGCTATGGCAAGTGTTACAAGTCAAGCCAGGTTGGCAAGCGGCTGCCGAGAGTATTTTGCAGCATTTATTACAGTTAGATGTGCTTGATGTCGATGATTTTAATCAAAACACTCAAGCCAATTTGGGTTTTGCGCGTACCAGCACGGCGCAGCAGTATCCGCAGAAAGACGCGATTGTTAGCGCAGAGGTGAACCTTTCGCCTTGGTTAAATCACGTACGTTGGGTTGAAGATGCAAACGAGGCGCATCATGCGTTAGCTGCACGGAATAACCACGATACTCACGACGCGCCCAATACGCGCGAAACTATTTGCGTGACAAAAGCCGGGGAGCTAATTGGTAGTGGTTTTCAATTTAGCGCTGCAGCGGCAACGCCAGTTATTCAGCTAAGTCATGAAAAGCAGCAGCTTAGTGATAAGCTTGATGAGCTAGATGCTGAACTGGAAGTTATGCAGCAGGGCGTGTCGGGGCTTGCGTTATCGCAAAGTGAGTCAATGCTGCATACACAAGAGCTCAAGCAGTCGGCTAAGCAAAAACAAGCACTACTGACTGATTGTGAGCAGCAGCTGCGTGCGGTTCAGTTACAGCAATCTCAGTATCAGGCAAAGTTAGACAATGCTAAAAATCAGCTATTTAAAGCTGAGCAGGCGGCAGCGCAGTATCAAGAAAAAATCGCCCACAGCGAGAGTGAGCTTGATGGTTACGAGCAGCAACAAAAACTCGCCAGCGCCAGTCATGAGCAAGTGTTAGCGTCGCAAACTCAGGCGAGTGCACAACTAAAGCAGCTTAAACAATTAAAAGTGCAGCAATCGCAGCGTTTGCAAGCATTGAATACCCAGCGTCAACAGTTAGCCACTGAGCTTGCATTAAGCGAGCAAAAGCAGCTGCAAGTTGATAATAAAACCAGTGAAATAGCCCAAGCGATAGCAAGCATAAATAGTCAACTTGCGCAAAACCAACAGCAGCAAACTCAAGGCCAGCAACAGCAACTACAGCAAGAGCTGCAACAGTATTTGCAAAAACAACAGGATTTAGATAAATCTCTGCAGCAAATTCGCACGCAACAGGCTGAGTTACAACAAACGCTAGATAGCTCACTATTAAAGCAAAAACAACAGCTTGAGCAACAACAAGGCTTGACTCAACGTTTAAGCGGGTTAAAGTTACGACGAGAGGGTGTAAAAGGGCAAATTGATGCCCAGATGCAATTGTTGAGTGAACATCAAGTCGAACTTGAGTCAGTCGCGGCTCAGTTGCCAGCTGACGCTAAAATTGCCAAGTGGCAAAAGCTGCTAGACCAGACCAGGCAAGATATTAGCGAGCTTGGCGCAATTAACCTGGCGGCAATTGAAGAGTTTGACAGTCAGAGTGAGCGTAAAGCATACCTCGATGAGCAAGATAACGATTTAAATCAAGCTTTGGCTTCACTAGAAGGCGCAATTAAAAAGATTGATAGGGAAACTCGCGCTAGGTTTAAAACCACCTATGATGCGGTTAATGCAGATTTGCAAAGCCTGTTCCCTAAGGTTTTTGGTGGCGGTAGAGCTTACCTTGCGCTAACCGATGATGACTTGCTTGAAACTGGGGTGACGATTATGGCTCAGCCCCCAGGTAAAAAGAACAGCACCATCCATCTACTAAGTGGTGGAGAAAAAGCCTTAACCGCTTTATCATTGGTGTTTGCCATATTTAGATTAAATCCAGCCCCGTTTTGTATGCTGGATGAAGTAGATGCACCTTTGGATGACGCCAATGTGGGTCGCTTTTGTCGACTGCTCGAAGAGATGTCACAGAGTGTGCAGTTTATCTATATCAGCCACAATAAAATAACAATGGAAATGGCTGAACAATTGATAGGCGTAACAATGCACGAACCAGGTGTGTCGCGCATTGTAGCTGTGGATATAGACACTGCGGTGGCCATGGCCGACGCAGTATAAGAAATGGATACAGGGTTAATAATGAAAGACTTGCAATTAGTGTTGTTTATTCTCGGTGCACTGGCCATTGTTGGCGTTTTAGTTCACGGTTTTTGGTCAATTAGACGGCAGCAACCTAAGTCAATGAAAGAAAGCCCAATGGTGGATTTTTACAAGGAACAATCCAAGCGTGACGCTGACGGTTTTGATGCCGATGGCGTAGGTGAGGTGAGAGTTCGCAAGGCTGATGACAACGAACCTCAGGATGAACTTGATGACATACCTGAGCCAGAAACGCCGCCAAAGCAAACCGCAAGCTCTGCTTCGCAGCTGCAACATGAACCTAAGCAGCAAGCTTTATTTGCAGATACTGATGCTGAAGATGAGAAGTCGCAACAAAAAGAGCCAGAGTTTAAGCAAGAGCCAAGCTTCAGCGATAAAGACCATGACTTTGCGCCAATCAATATCGAGATTGGTGACGAGCAAACCCCTGATGTTAAACTTGAGCTAAGCGACTCTGAGTCAAGTAACCTTCAAGCTGGTGACGAAAGTGCAGTAGAGCAAGGCGCAGACGTGACAGCCAAGGATGCTCCACAGCCTACGAGTGGGATTAAAGATACAGAGCAACAAACAACAGCTACGGCCGAGTCGCAAGAGCCGGTTGATGTACTGGTATTACATGTTGTCGCTAAAGAAGGTGAGCAATTACAAGGTGCAGAATTACTGCCGTGCTTGTTATCACTTAACTTCAAATTTGGCGAAATGGATATTTTCCACCGTCATATTGATAATGCCGGTAAAGGTGAAAAGCTATTCTCGCTGGCCAACATGATGAAGCCTGGGGTATTTGATCCAGACAACATGGAGCAGTTTGTGACCCAAGGTGTAGTGCTGTTTATGACGTTACCAAGCTATAACGACGCGACGATGAACTTCACCATAATGCTGAACTCAGCATTGCAAATGGTGGATGATTTAGGCGCGGAATTACTTGATGACAGACGTCAGCCTTGGAATGATGAAACGCGCCAACAGTACATTCAACGTATCCGAGATGCTGCTTAACCTTTGAAGCTCAGTTGCTAAGGCGATTGTTCACAAAGCTTAAATTAACAAAGCTTACGAAAATAAGTAGCCCAGCGTTAAACCAACAGATAGACAAAGGCCGCAACAGCGGCCTTTATTATATAAACGATTATATTTGGATTTATTATGCAAGACATTCAATCACAGATGGCGCAACTAACTGAAACCATCAACCAACATAATATTCGCTATTACGTTGATGATGCACCATCGATTCCTGATGCTGAATATGACCGTTTAATGCAACAATTGATTGGATTAGAGGCCGAGCATCCAGAATTAAAACTCGCAGACTCGCCAACCCAACGTGTTGGCGGTGCGCCGCTGGATAAGTTTGAGCAGATCACTCACTTAAAACCTATGCTCAGTCTAGATAATGCCTTTGACCAGGACGACTTTGAAGCCTTTAACAAGCGCATTACCGATAAAGTGAGCGATGTCCATTATGTGTGCGAGCCAAAACTAGATGGCCTTGCAGTAAGCATTACCTATCGCAATGGTGTACTTGAGCGCGCTGCAACTCGTGGTGATGGCACTGTCGGTGAAGATATTACCGAGAACGTGCGCACCATTCGCTCTATTCCATTAAAGCTACGCGGTGATGATTACCCTGAGTTAGTTGAAGTGCGCGGTGAAGTGTTTATGCCAAAATCAGCCTTTGATGCGCTAAACGCGCGTCAGTTGGCTAAAAACGAAAAAGTGTTCGTGAATCCACGCAACGCTGCAGCTGGCAGTTTACGCCAGCTTGATAGCAAGGTTGCCGCTGAGCGTGCTCTGGACTTTTATGCTTACGCGCTCGGTGTTGTCGAAGGTGCTAGCGAGCCAATGAGTAATGAGCACTATGGTCAGCTAATGCAGCTTAAAAAGTGGGGCCATCCTGTATCAAGCGAAGTGAAAGTATGTGAATCGCTTACGCAGGTGTTTGACTACTATGGCGACATTTTAAATCGCCGCAGTGAGCTTGAATATGAAATTGATGGCGTGGTGATCAAGGTAAACGACATCACTAAGCAAGAAAGCTTAGGCTTTGTTGCTAAAGCGCCGCGTTGGGCTATCGCCTATAAATTCCCTGCGCAAGAAGAGCTAACTGTGCTTGAAGCGGTTGATTTTCAAGTGGGGCGCACAGGTGCTATTACTCCAGTAGCACGCTTAAAGCCTGTGTTTGTTGGCGGCGTGACTGTGTCAAATGCCACGCTACATAATGCAGATGAGATTGCTCGATTAGGTGTAAAAGTAAAAGATACTGTGATTATTCGCCGTGCTGGTGACGTTATTCCACAAATTGTCGCTATCGTGCCTGAAAAGCGCCCTAAAGATGCCGTTGATGTTAGCTTCCCAAGCCAATGCCCGGTATGTGGCAGCGATGCTGAACGTGAAGAGGGAGAGGCGGTGCTTCGCTGCACTGGCGGATTATTCTGTGAAGCTCAGCGCAAAGAAGCCATTAAGCATTTTGCTTCACGTAAAGCGTTAAACGTTGATGGTCTAGGCGATAAAGTCGTTGAGCAGATGATTGATAAAGAGTTGATCAAAAGCCCTGCTGATCTATTCGCGCTTACGTCGTCTATGTTAACCATGCTTGAACGTATGGGCATGAAGTCTGCCACCAAGCTAGTTGCGGCGATAGATAGCGCGAAGCAAACCACATTAGCGCGCTTTTTATACTCACTGGGTATTCGCGAAGTGGGCGAAGCGACAGCTGCAAACCTAGCCAGTCATTTCAAATCACTTGATGCAATAAAACAGGCGAGCTTAGATCAGCTGATTGAAGTTGAAGATGTTGGCGCGATTGTCGCTAAGCACATCAGTCATTTCTTTAAGCAAGAGCATAACGTTGAAGTCGTCGACGCGCTTATTGCTGCCGGCGTTAACTGGCCAGCAATTGAAGAGGTTAACGAAGCCGACTTAAGCCTTAAAGGGCAAACCTGGGTGTTAACTGGCACCTTGACGCAACTTAATCGCAACGAAGCCAAGGCACAACTACAAGCCTTAGGCGCAAAAGTTGCTGGCAGCGTGTCTAAGAATACAGATTGTTTGGTTGCAGGTGAAGCGGCGGGCTCAAAGCTCACCAAGGCACAAGACCTCGGCATTAAAGTGATTGATGAGCAAGCTTTGCTGGATCTGCTCAACAGCGCAGGTTAATTGGTTTTGACCAGTTTGCTTGGGATTATTGGTCTTGGGTTATTGGCTTTAGGCTATTTGCGTGGAGCATTGGGAAGAGTGCACAGAGTAGTAAGCGTTAATGAATTTTAGTCATATTAAGTGGCTAGACGACAAAGGTCATGTTAAGCCACCACTAACTTTGTACTTAATGCTGGTGTTTCTGGCGCGCGCCTGGTGCGTGCTCGTTGCATCGCTGACGCAATTTAACGACCAGTCTGGCTTAGTGAGGCTTTTCTACCCACAAAAATCAGACTTTTTGTTGGCATTGCTAACGGGTATCGGTGCAGTGTTTGTGTATTTTCTGATTATCGCTGAGCGTAAACGCAAACCTGATTGGTTGAGACCCATCTTCAAGCACGGGCGAACGCTACTGCTGATGTTGGTTGCACTCGATGCTGCTGTGTTAGTGCAACGACTCATACACGACTACTTTGTGTTTAAGGTTAGTTACGGCCTAGACTCGCTATTGGTGTTCTGGTCTTTGATCTATTTATTCAACTCAAAACGACTAAAATTGTATTTTAGCGACTGGCATGCGCAAGAAACAGAGCAAAGCGATAAGAAATAGCTTTACAACATGTGACCCTAAGTCGCAGTATTTACAAGTGAAAAGTGCGAATAGGTTATTTATCGCCTAAGCTTTTTGAACTAGGCTGAAATTATTGTAACTTTGCTTAACGGGAATTCATTTGGCTAAAACGGAATTAACTCAGTTGCCAGTGTCCAAGATCGTCGTGGGAATGACGATTAAGCTGCCCCTGTCTTGGACCGAGCACCCGTTTTTTCGAAGCAAAGTAAAAATTGAGCAAAAATCTCAAATTGCCCTCATTCGCGGGCTAAACACTTCTTTTGTTTATCTATTAGATGGTCATGATTTAATCCCTGAGCAGCCGGAAGTCGTTGACGAGCCCGTCACCATCTTGCCTGCTACCGAAATGCCTGATTATAAAGTTGAGGCAAAAAAGTCCATTCGTCGTGGTCAGCAGCGCTTTATCCGCTGCGTTAATGACAGTCGCGGCGTGTTTGGTAAGGTGGTCAGCGACCCAGAAGGTGCTTATCGTGATGCGGTGACTCTGGTTGAAAGCATGATGGAACACCTAAATGAAACTGATTCACCTCATTTAACCCTAGTCAGTAGTAATGAACTTGAAGTGAGCGTAACTCAACATGGAGTGTCAGTCGCCGTGCTATCGATGATGATAGCCCATATGGCAGGTTTGCCACCAAGTGATATTCGCGATATTGCTATTGGTAGTTTGTTCCATGACATTGGTAAATTAAAGGTACCTGAGAATATCCGCCGCAAGCATGGTGAGCTGACAGATCACGAAGTGAATTTTATGCGCATGCATCCAAATTTTGGCTACGAAATGCTGGTAAAGAACAACCTTTACCCTAAAGCCATGTTACACATAGTGCGTCACCACCATGAGTTTGTGGATGGCAGTGGTTACCCAGACAAGCTGACAGCTAAAAAAATTCCCATCACCACGCAAATTGTAAGCCTAGTGAATGACTATGAGTCGCTGCTAAGACGCTATCTATCGCCACAGCTGGCGCTTGGTGTCTTGTTTAAAAGCCGCAAACAGAAGCATGATGAGAAGCTAGTATCTCAGTTGGTCAAGGTACTGGGTATTTATCCGCCTGGAACCTTAGTCAACCTTACCGATGGCAGCTTTGCAAAAGTGATGATGACGACTTCAGAAGTGAAAAAGCCTCACGTTTGGGCATGTAGCCCTCGAGGTGAAGATGCGACATTGCGTTTTTTAATGGAAGAGGAAGTGTCGGTGAGTGAAGTGGTTAAGCTAGAAAACCTCCCTGAAAGCGTGTTAAAAACCCTACAAGCAGAAAATACGATTAGTTTTTACTTTAGTGACTTTGAACACTAACCCTCTATTGTGTCTCTTGAACTGTCGCTGCGCGATAATCGTATGATAATGTGACTTTTCTCATCTAGCAGTTAATCAAATTAAAGGAATAACCTATGGCAAGTATCGCCGTTATTGGCTGTGGTTGGTTTGGGCTGCCACTGGCTCAGTCTTTAGTGAAACAAGGCCATCAAGTATTCGGCTCAAAACGCAGCGAGCAAGATGCTGTAAGTCTAAATGAGTTGGGGATTAGGGGCTTTGCGCTGGATTTAGCCAAAGAGTTGGTACAATCGAGCTTATCTGCTCAGATGCAGCAAGCGCTGCAAAGCGATATCTTGGTTGTTAATATTCCGCCAGGATTGCGCAG
The DNA here is from genome assembly GCF_012263345.1 of Shewanella sp. WXL01. Lineage (NCBI taxonomy): Bacteria > Pseudomonadati > Pseudomonadota > Gammaproteobacteria > Alteromonadales > Shewanellaceae > Shewanella > Shewanella sp. WXL01. Next base: position 495,294 of record NZ_JAAIKQ010000002.1, read on the forward strand.
AGGCGAGACAAACTATTTAGAGTATGTCGCTAAGCTTGAACATTTGCTGGCAGGTAAACCCTACAAACGCTTAGTGTTTATTAGCACCACAGGTGTTTATCCGACGAGTTCAGTTTCAACTAAAGCTGATGATGCCACTGTTAATGCTAATGCGCTGTTGGGACCATTATTGGATGAAACCATGGCACAAGCGAGCTCGCCTGCCAGTAATATTTTGCTAAAAGCCGAATCAGTCATGGCAAGCTTGAACATGGAAACGCTAAATCAAGGTAATGTATCTAAGACCACCATAGTGCGCTTTGCCGGTTTAATTGGGCTTAAGCGTCATCCTGGGCGATTCTTTGCGGGTAAAACCGATGTGCCAGGCGGTAATGTTGCTGTTAACCTAGTGCATCTTGATGATTGTGTTGCCGCTGTGTCACTGATTATTCATGCCGCGTTAAATCATCCCGATTTGTTGGGAGAGGTATATAATCTGTGTGCGCCAATTCACCTGCCTAAGTCTGAATTCTACAGCGCAGCCTGTGAGCATTTAGGTGTCGATAGCGCGACTTTTAGTGAGCAACCACAACCTAGCAAGCGCATTGATGGCAGTTTAATTTGTCGCGACTTAGGCTTTCGCTATTTATATCAAGATCCCCGGCAAATGCTTGATGCTTGCTAATCTGCCATAGGTTATACTTGCGCGATAATTGATAGATGAAAGAGTAAAGATAGATGCAAGAGTTTTCTCTACTTAGCGGCGATGACTATGTTGAGCTATACAAGGTATTAAAAGTACAAGGTTTAGTGAATGCTGGTGGTGACGCTAAGCGCGTTATCGCGGAAGGTATGGTTACCGTGAATGGTGAAGTTGATACCCGTAAGCGCAAGAAGTGTGTTGTTGGTGACGTGATTGAGTTCAATGGCGTTGCAGTTAAAATTATTCCAGCTGAATAAGGATTGAAATATGCAATTTCCTGAAGATGATAACGGCCAAATGCTAGCGGCAATGGCTGAGTCAGGTATTGATTTAACTAAAGCGCTAGATGTGGACTTTTTCTTGGTATTTGACGATCAGCGTGATGCTGAATCTGCCCTAGAAACTTTGGTTCAAGACCAAGCTGAAGGCGAGTTAGAAATCCACTTTGATGAAGACACTGAAAAGTGGGAAGTTATTGTGTGTATTAACATGGTGCCAGAGTATGATGCACTGGTAGCCAAAGAAGTCGCATTGAATGAATTTGCCCAAGAGTTTGACGGCATTTCTGATGGCTGGGGCGTAATGCAGCATCAAGAAGGCGATGGCGAGTTTGCCGACGAAGCTGAGTAGGATGCACGAGTATACAAAAAAGAGTCTCAATAGAGACTCTTTTTTTAGCTAACACAGCTTAGAAAGCGTCAATCAAATTAACACTATAGCTGTTAACCTTTGCCTCAATATCCTTGAGGTTGTCATTGCTGTCGCCAACTCTTAAAACAAAATTTGTATTTAATTTGCCCGACTCAGCCCAGTTACGCAAAGTTTGTTCGCCTTTTTCAGCCTGAAACTCTGTGAAAGAGTTATAACAGGTTTTCGTATCTAGTTCGTTTTGATCACATGTTCCTAGGTTACTTTGTTTGATGACTTTTCCATCATTGATACCACCAATGAATAAGTCATATGTGTCGCCGTTTTCCAGGTAAATGTTCACATATGGAACATCCGATGAAAGTTCGCTTTCAGGAGCTGTAACATCAAAATTAATTGCAACATCTTTAACTGATATAGCGCCTTTTGGGAATTTTAGAGTCGGTACCGCAGAAATCCTAGCGTTATGTTTTCCGATAATTGTTGTGTTGCCGGTCCATAGGTCAATCTCTTTGATATCTGCACCAATTAGCTGTTTTTCAGTAATGGCTGCATCGATTGGCTCAAGTGGTTGTAGATCAACTAATTCAATTGTGAACTCGTTGATTGTGAATTCAAATGCCTCTTTATTGTCATCAGCTACACGTAAAATGAAGTTGGTTTGGCGCTTCGTACTATCTGTTTGAGACGCTAATGTATACTCTCCATATTGAATCATGAAACTTTGTAGAGCACCGTCCCCCTCAAATTTATCAAAGGTCAAGTAATCTCCATTTGTATCTTTTTTGAGAATGGTTACGTTACCAGTAGGGTATACAACTGCATTGAGAGTTTTACTATCTACATCAATTAAGTATATGTTCATGAATGTAGAAGCTGAAATAGAAGTTTCGACGTCAAAATTAAAATCAAACTGATTCAAAATGTAGGTATCTGGCTCGAATTGGATTTCTGGATATACCGAAGGTTCCGCTTTACCAAGTTTCGGTTGTGCTTCGAATGTTGCGGCACCTGTTGTTGGCTCGTAATTAACTATTGTCGCGCCTAGGACTTGATCGGGATTAATAACCTTGTCTATAGGTGTTGGTGTAATGTCAATAGGGTTACCGAAACGAGGAGGTGTGATAATAATACTACCTTCATTTGGATCTATCTCTAATACTCCAAAATCAAAGTGTTTTTGAGGTTGAAACTCGATAGATGCATAAGCCATTTCATAGTTCCGTGCGGTAAACAGCACATCAGCGTCTTGCTTGATGTAGCGATAGGCAACAACTTCCTCTGAGTTGTTCGTTTGTTGCCCAGTTAAGCCAAAATGAAACTCTTTTTCTGTTGTAATTGTCGTCTCTTGGAAGATTACGTCATCGTTATGTGATTGGAAGGTGACGTAGCTAAATTGTTCATTATCTACTTCAATTTTTACGTTTGTTTCAGAACGGTCGATGGTTTGCCCTTTACTTGGCGTTTCTACCGTATAGTATGAGTATACGTCGGTGTACTTACCTTCCAGCTCTCCGATAAAATGAACTTCGGCTACCGCTTCGCCAACAACATCAAATTCAAATTGAAAATTCGTGATATCAGCAATACTTTCGGTAAATTTAGTGCCCTGAGAGTCAGTAATTGTAATTTGATAGTCGTTTGTTCTCACATAATGAACAAACCCTCTGTTATCTTTAATGGCACAAACTGGGTGTTCGAAACCTACAGGAATTTTAACATCATCGTTTGTAGTTAAACTATCTCCAACGGGTAAACAATTAGAGCTTAATGCATTCACGTTGGAAACATTTTTTAAGTTTGTGCTGACTTCGATAGTACGAATCTCTTCGGTTGGTGTTGATTGCTCATCAGAACTACACCCGGAAGTAAGTAACGCAGTAATGACTGAAATAGTTAGCAGTGACTTTTTCATAAATTTTGTCCAATTTTACGAGGTTGTGGATTTATAGGTACCTAGTACGTATTGGTGGTATATTATTCGTACTTGGTACGCATTACAAAACATTTTGCGTACCAAGCACCTAAAAATTATTTTTTATGTGATAATTATCTATATTTAACTAGCGATGTGATCTAAAGCGATAGGAAGGGTCTTAATGGCAAGGGTTTCTAAGGAAGAAAAGGAGGCGAATTTTGAAAAATTCAACCAGATTATTATGGAGATCTTTTTCGAATCAGGTTGGGAGAGTGTCACGTACGATAATATTGCTAAGATAGCTGGGGTTAGAAAGAGCACCTTACAAGGATACTATCCGACCAAAAAAGATTTTGGCCAAACTCTAAAAGGCAAGATGCTTCCGATTATTTTAAAACAATTAGATTTTTCTTCTAAAGCTGCATTGGTAGATAGTTGGAAAGCGGGGCTGTCCGATAAGAAATTTAGGTATATTGTTTCTTTGTTGTTGTATACAGTTACCTTGGCAACTCCACCTGCTCATATCACTAGTGCTTTGAATCAGTTAATTGATATCTGCGAGTCTCATTTTCCGAATGAAGGATACGGTATTTCAGAGCGATTACTAGGGCTGACAATTATGTGGTTAGCAACGGTTAACGTCGAAAGCACTTAGACTTATGCTCTGGCTCTTTTAACACGTGATTGAAATAGTCTTTTGAGATTGTGTCTCCAATAAGTGATGTCTTAAAAGACCGAAACCGAATAGTGTCCACGCTCAATAAATGAACACTTGTTGTGTAAACGCTAATAAAAACCACCTTTATGGTGGTTTTTTTGTAGCCGTATGATTAGCATGAGCCTCAATTATGTGATCTGCATTCAAGGATTAGTATGGCAAGGCATATCAGTTTCGGCACCCCAGTTAACGACGCAGAGCGTTGGGCATTCTCATTACTTTCAGATGAATTACCTAAAGACTATATGTTGCTTACCAATGTGGAAATTCCAACCCATACTGGTCAGGCAATGGAAGTTGACGCGCTGGTAGTTGGTGAGTGGGGCGTGTATGTGGTTGACGTCAAGGGCTATATTGGTCGATTAAACGCTGGGCTGCATGCATGGTCATTAGACGGTCGCGATGTTGATAACAGCCTGTCAAAAGCCAATTATGTTGCCAGAGTGCTTGCGGGTCGCTTAAAGCACAAAATTCCTGTAGGTGTTTATGCACCATGGTGTCAGGGCATGGTGTTTGTTACTGGCCGCAAAGGTGAAGAGATTCTGGTCGAGAAAGATCAGGGTAACTTAAGTATTTATACTCCAGCAAAAATTATCCAAGCGCTAACTAAAGAATGGGGCTTAACCGCACCGCGCAAGCACCAAGTGACTGAGCAACAAAAAGAGATGGTACTTGATACCATAGGTCAGGTCGCCATTGTTGAGCAGCGTAATCAAAAAATTCAAGACTTCATCAAGCTCAAATGTTTGTTCCTGCAACAAGGTTTAGAAGTTTGGCAGTCAGAATATAACCCAGGCGGTTGGACGGCACCCTGGCTACTTAAAATCCTAGTACAGAGCCAATTTGAAAGCGCATTAGATGCTGAACAACACGAAATTAGACTGCGTGAAGAGTTTAAGCGTATGCAGTCGCTATCTGGTTGTAGTGGTGTACCTTTTTGCGCGCCACTTATACAGGACGGCGAGCAGCTGGTATTGCCTATTCGTATGCCGCGGGGCATTCCGCTGAATATCTTTGAGGTTGAGCAACAATCTACTTATCAACTGCTTGAAATTTTACGCCGCAGTATTAGTGGAATGCAGCAAATTCATCGCCGGGGTTATACCATTGGCGGCTGGGCAAGTAACTGTGTGTTCTTGTCAGATCAAGGTGATGTTGAGTTTATCGACATTAAAGACAATCTTACCATTGCCGAAGATATTGCCGAATATGCTAAGGCGTTCTTAACCCTTGCTGAGCAAACTCAGCAGCCACGTATTTACCATTGGTATCGTGACGCTGCAAAAGGCACTACTGTCGATTTAGATGCCATTCGCTGTGATTTATCGGCGCTGATCGAGCTGGGCGTATGCGATACCGTGCCGCAGCGTATTGAAATCGAGCGCGGCGCGGTAATTGACCATCACTTTAAACTTGAATCATTTATCTCATCCACTGATCATAGCCAGCTTTGGCAAGCAAGGCATATTCAGGGCAATTACCCTTGTGCAATTAGCGTGTATAACGATGTTGATGAGCAGTGGCACAAGCTAAACAATATTTATCGTAGCTTATCTAAAATCTATCACCCTCATATCGAGAAAGTGCTCAGCTTTGGCCAGCTTCCAGAGTCCAATGATCTATTTATCGCCCGAGCCTGGGCGCAAGGTGTGGCATTAGATGAAGTGAAGGGCGTAGAGATTGGCCAGCCGATCACTTGGTTTATTCAAATTCTTACCGCGCTGCAATACCTGCACAATATTGATATTTTTCATGGCGCAATATGTCCTAAAAACATCATTTGTAATCACGACACTGCGACATTAGTGAACTTTGGGATCGGTAGCGATATCGCGCAAATCCACTACGCCGCTAAATATGCTGATCCAACACTTTGGGACGTGGAGGGTGAAGCCGAGAAAGATCTTTATGGTCTCGTCGCCAGCTTTATCGACTCGTTAGTACCGAAAAAGTTGCATCAAGATGATGGCGCTGCTGGGATTGTAGAAGCGCTGGAGCAATTTGACCGTGAATGGTTTGGCGAGGCGCTTTATGATGCTTGTTTAAAGATTTTGAAGTTTGAATTTAGAATCGAGCCAAATCTTGACTATGCCGAGCAATTAGGTTTAGAAGACGAGGAAGTCGTTCAAGCTGGTATGTAGTAAAAGTTGATTGTAAGTCACTCGTAGTTTCGGCTTATTTGAGCGTTGAGCGTTGAGCGTTGTGCGTTGTGCGCTCAGTGCTCAAATAACGTCGCACAATTTGTCGTTTTTGCTGTTATTTTCCTCACCACTGAAGTTAACCTCATTGGTTCCTACTCTTAACTTGCCGCAAAACAGTGACCAAGATCGCTAATGGTTTATACCAAATGTGATCCGTATCCAACTATCTGCATTAGAATTAAAATTCATTTCGGTTGAATAGCTAGCCCATAACGGCTGGTTTGATGTCATAAAACAACATTCGTTACAGATGACTTGTTGTCTGGATCAAATCACTTGCTCATCATGTGAGCTAAATCAAATTCTTGTTAGTGAATTCGCTAACTTTATTACTACTTAGTTGTACTTTATTTGTGTTTAACAATTGAATTACATTGAAGCGGCCAAAAATCAATAATAAAGGTTGTGAATATGAGTGAGGTACCACAGTTAGGTTCAGGGACGGTTTCCGATGCGCAGCGTAAAAAGTACATAATTCTAGGGGCGAATATCCTACTTTTTGCTTTGTTATATAACTTTTTGCCGTTTGAACCGGGCGTTAACACTGGATTGTCTATTTTAGTGTTTGCCGCTATTTTGTGGCTAACAGAAGCTATCCATATTAGTGTTACGGCTATTTTAATCCCCATTCTTGCGGTGATGTTCGATGTGTTTGATACATCTAAAGCGATGGGTAATTTTGCAAACCCGATTATCTACTTATTCTTTGGTGGCTTTGTACTGGCTGCGGCGTTGAATCATCAAGGGATTGATAAACGCATTGCTGAAAAAGTACTGCTATTGTCGAAAGGTAAGCTAAGTATCGCTTGCATCATGTTGTTTGTGGTGACGGCAAGTTTATCGATGTGGATCAGTAATACTGCAACTGCGGCGATGATGTTGCCGCTAGCATTGGGTATCTTGCAGCAGCTTGATTTGAAAACCCACCGCAATACTTATCTATTTGTACTGTTAGGCATCGCATATTCCGCCAATATTGGTGGTATTGGTACTTTGGTTGGTAGCCCGCCAAATGCGATTGCTGCGGCTCAAGCTGGGTTAACCTTTAGTGAGTGGTTAGAGTTTGGCTTAGTCACGGTGACGTTAATGATGCCTGTGATGCTAATTGCGCTGTACATGTTCTTTAAGCCAGATTTATCAGCAGTCTGCCATATTGAAGCTAGCGATAAAAAAATGACCTTTAGCGCTAAGCTAACCTTGGTAATATTTGCAGCCACTGTTCTAAGCTGGATTTTCAGTAAACCTTTGTCACAGGCATTGGGTGGCGTAGCTAAGTTCGATACCATCGTCGCATTAAGTTGTGTGGTGCTGCTTGCGGGTTTACGTCTGGTTGAGTGGAAGAAGATTGAATCAACGACTGATTGGGGCGTACTTATCTTGTTCGGTGGTGGATTAACGCTAAGCGCAATCCTTAAAGCCACAGGTACCAGTGTATTTTTAGCGCATGTGGTAACAGACTTCTTTGGTGACGCCCATACAGCGCTATTCATCTTAGCGGTGATCTTCTTCGTGGTAATGCTCACAGAGTTCGCCAGTAACACTGCATCTGCGGCGCTATTAGTGCCTGTGTTTGCAGCTATCGCTGAGCCTTTAGGCTTATCACCTGTGATGCTGTCTGTGGTTATTGGTATTGCTGCATCTTGTGCATTTATGCTGCCAGTGGCGACACCGCCCAATGCAATTGTGTTTGGCTCTGGTTTTATTAAACAGTCTGAAATGATGCGTGCTGGCGCTGTGATCAACCTTATTACTATGGTTATTTTGTACATAGTGACCAATATTTTCTGGGAAGTGTAACGCTCCATTATCAGTTTAGGTGCAGCAGGGCAGCCCACGGGTTGCCCTGTTTTGTTTTGCAGCGATTAAAGTGCTTATTAGCGCCTAGATATAGTAATTCAGCCCCAAAGCGGGTTTAATACGTTTCTACTCTCATTTTCATAATTAACTTCATGTTTGAACTGACTCTACAAATCACTGTGGTGCTGTTTTTCGTTGCCGTATTAGCCGGTTTTATTGACGCCATTGCTGGCGGCGGTGGTTTGCTGACTATCCCCACATTAATGTGGGCAGGTTTGCCACCTGCAGCTGCACTGGGAACCAACAAGTTACAAGCCTGTGGCGGCAGCTTTTTTGCCAGCTTGTATTTTGTGCGTAAAGGCATGGTTAAGCTCAGTGAGTTTAAGCTTTCGATACTGTGCGCTTTTGTCGGCTCGGCGGTTGGTACTATTTTAGTGCAGATGATTGACGCTGAGTTACTGGCATTTATTCTGCCGTTTTTAATCCTAGCAATTGGCTGTTATTTCTTGTTTTCAAAGCAAATTGCAGATGATGATAAGCAGCAAATGGTCACCCCAACCGTGTTCGCTTTTACTGGTGCATTGGGCGTAGGTTTTTACGATGGTTTTTTTGGTCCGGGCACAGGTAGTTTTTTCGCATTGGCGTTTGTTACCTTAGCCGGATTTGGGTTAGCTAAAGCCACAGCGCATGCCAAGGTGCTGAACTTTGTGACCAACATAGCTTCACTTATTTTCTTTTTAATTGGCGGCCAAGTCGCTGTGGCACTGGGGCTGGTTATGCTTGTGGGGCAAGCCATTGGTGCCACATTAGGCTCGCGATTAGTGGTCACTAAAGGCACAAAAATTATTAAACCCTTGGTTGTGACTATGTCGCTCGCCATGAGTATCAAGCTGCTTTGGAGTCAATACGCTTAGGGGGTTCAATTGCTCGTTTAAGCTAGCGAGTAAATAACGCGTTCAACGCGCAGCCAACAAAGACTAATTCAACATCGAATCATATATGCGAATTTTACACACCTCAGACTGGCATCTTGGTCAGTACTTTTACGGCAAAAGCCGCGCCGCAGAGCATCAAGCTTTTATGAACTGGCTACTTGAGCAAATAAAGCAGCATCAAGTGGACTTGTTGATTGTTGCCGGTGACATTTTCGACACCACTACGCCACCAAGTTATGCCCGCGCGCTTTACAATCAGTTTATTGTTGACTTGCAACAAACCGAGTGCCAGTTATTGATATTGGGTGGCAATCATGACTCTGTGGCAACCCTTGGTGAATCGCAAGGCTTACTAGCCTACCTAAATACCCATGTTATCCCTGGTGGCTTTGACAGCCCAGAGCAACATGTTCTGAGCTTTGACAAAGATGGCGAGCCGATGGCATTGGTTTGTGCATTGCCATTTTTACGCCCACGCGAATTAGTGACTAGCCAAGCAGGTGATTCTAGTGAGTCTAAACAGCAAAAGCTCTCTAGCGCTATTGCCGACTATTACCAACAAAGCTTTGAACATGCGCAAAAGCTTAATGCTGAGTTAGCCGCGCCAGTTCCGATTATTGCCACTGGCCACTTAACCACAGTGGGTGTCACTAGCTCAGAGTCGGTGCGTGACATTTATATCGGCACGCTCGACGCCTTTAACGCCAACTTATTCCCAGCAGCCGATTATATTGCCCTTGGGCATATTCACCGCCGTCAAAAGGTCGCCAAAACTGAGCATATTCGCTATAGCGGCTCTCCGATCCCGCTCAGCTTTGATGAACTATCAGCACAGAGCGAGTCTAGCTCGGGCAAATCGGTATTACTGGTGAGTTTTGAGCAAGATAAGCTTACCGAGGTTACTGCGCTTGATGTGCCATTGTTTCAACCTATGGCAGTGCTCAAGGGCAAGCTAGCTGATATTGAAGCTAGCATCGACAAGTTAGCCCACAGCGCAGCTGAGCATGATAAGGCGCAAAACATCTGGCTAAGTATTGAAGTCGAGCAGCAAGATTTACTCAGCGATTTACAAAATCGCATCGCGCAACTCATTGCCGATAAACCCCTAGAAGTATTGCAGCTTAAACGTGCTCGTAAACCACGTAGTCAAACTATGAGCGACACCCATAATGAAACCTTAAGTGAAATTAACGTTGAAGATGTATTTGAACGTCGCTTAGCGCTAGAGGTGTTTGAAACTGAAGATGAACTAACGAGCCGTGAGCGCCTGCGCGTTAAGTTCAAGGAGTTAGTTGAACAAGTGCAGCAAGAAACAGCTGCGCCCAAGCAAGATGCTCAAGAGCCGTTGCAACCAGAATCACAAGCGCAATCACAAGTGGAGGCAAAAGCATGAAGATTCTAAGCCTTCGCTTTAAGAATATTAATTCGCTAAAAGGTGAGTGGAAGATTGATTTCACTCAGTCGCCATTTATCGACAATGGTCTGTTTGCCATCACAGGTTCAACTGGTGCGGGTAAAACCACGATTTTAGATGCGATCTGCTTAGCGCTTTATCACCGCACGCCTCGCATCGCCACAATTTCTAAAACCACTAACGAGTTAATGACTCGCGGCTGCGCAGATTGTCTTGCAGAAGTAGAATTTGAAGTAAAAGGGCAGGGCTATCGTGCATTTTGGAGTCAGCGTCGCTCACGAGGTAAGGTTGATGGTAACTTGCAAGATGCTCAGGTTGAACTTGCTACTTTGCAAGAGGGTAAAGTACTCGCCAGCCAGATTAAGCATAAATCAGAACTACTTGAATCGATTACCGGTTTAGATTTTGCCCGTTTTACCAAGTCGATGATGCTGTCTCAAGGTCAGTTTGCCGCGTTTTTGAACGCCAATGCTAACGACAGAGCTGAGCTACTTGAAGAGCTAACGGGTACTGAAATCTATGGTTTGATTTCGCAAAAAGTGCATCAAGACTTTAGTGATTCAAAGCAGCAGCTCGCCTTACTTAAAGCTAAGTCAGACAATGTTGCCGTACTCAGTGATGAGCAACTTATCGAATTTCAGCAGCAAGTGACGACTGAAACTAAACAAGTCAGCAAGTTAAGCACTGAGCGCGAGCAAACCAATCAATATTTAAACTGGGCAAAAAGCTGGCAAGAAAACCAGCAAAGCCAGCAGCAAGCGCAAATTGAGCTTAAAGCCGCCGAGCAGGCGCTAATTGAAGCTAAACCCAGCTTTGACCGCCTTGCCTTGCATCAACCGGCACTTGCTTTGACTCCAGTTTACGACAAGTTTAATCAGCTTGAGTCGCAACAAAACCAGCTTACTAAAGATACCGAGCAGGCAAAAAGCACCTTAACTCAGTGCCAAAGTGAGCTAACTGCTGAGCAGGCCGTTGTGGAGCAAGCGCAGCAAGAGTTTGACCAAGCCAAGCAAGCCCATAAAGAACTGGTTGAGTTAATCGACACTCAGGTGTTGCCGCTTGATAATCAAATCGCTCAGCAACAACAGCAACAGGCGCAGCAAGGTGATGTACTGAATAATCTTAAGCAGCAACTTAGCGAGTGTGAAAAGCTTAAGCAACAGCAGAATCGGCAACAGCAACACTTGACGCAGCAGCTTGAGCAAACTCAGCTTGCACTAAACAGCTTGCCCCAAGCAGAGCTTATCGCAACAGAGTTAACCGCATGGCAAGCACAGTTTGCTCAATTAAATCAGCTTGAAAATGCCAAAGCGCAAAATCAGCAGCAACAACACAAGCTTGTGCAGACCAATCAACAGCTTGAGCAAGCTATTGACTCTGCGCAGCCGCAAATCGACGCATTTGAGCAAAATAAACAACAGCTTATTGTTCAAGCTGAGCAGCTGCAAAGGCAGCTTGAAAATATCACGCAAAATCAGCCCGTAACTGAACTGCAAACTCGCTATCAGCAGTTAATTGCGCAGCAAAGTGTGCGCCTAGCATTAGAGTCTAATGCCAAGGCTTATATTGAAAATGCAGCGCAGGTTGCGTCATTGACCCAAGGCATTGCCAAGCAGCAAGGTGAGTTAGCGGCGGTAAAAGGGCAATTGCATCAAAGTCGCAGTGTATGGAAGGACAAGAAGCAACAACTAGAAGACTTAAAGTTGATTGTGCAGCAAGAGCAGAAAATCGCCGACCTTGCTAGTGAGCGACAAAAGCTGCAGCTTGGTCAGCCATGTGCACTATGTGGCTCTACTGAGCACCCGTTGGTCGAGCAATATCAGGCTTTAGATGTGAGCGAGCATCAAACTCGGGCGAATACACTTGAGCAAGAGCTTGAGCACATTATGCAACAAGGTAAACGTGATGGTGAGCTGCAAGCTAAATTAGATGCCAGTATTCAGGGGTTAAACCAGCAGCTTGAGGCTTTACTATCCAAGCAAACACAAATTCAAGCGTTATGGGCCGAGCACACAGCTACGCTAGGTATTAGCATTGAACTAAGCCAAATTGCAGATGGCAGTGGTGAGTTAGCACAGCTGCTTGATGGCGCGGCAAACGAGCAAGCTTCACTAGCTGCTACCATTGAGCAAGCGCAAGGGCTACAAACTCAGCTTAACAGCGTTAAAGAGCAGCAACATCAGCTTGAGCAGCAAGCAAACAGCACGCTTAATCAATTGCAGCTTAACCAGCAACAGTTACAAAGTCAGCAGCAAACGTTACAGCAATTGCAGCAAGAATTTACTCAGCTAAGCAATCAATTTGAGCAAGCTATGACTGAGCTTAAAAACAAGCTGGCGACTTGTGAGCTGACTATGCCTGAACTTACAACAGCCAAGCATTGGTTAGATGAGTTGCAAAGCCGTCTTAATAGTTGGCAGCAAGCGCAGACAAATAAACTAAAGCTTGAGCAAGAGCAGCAGTTGCTCGCACAAACGCAGCAGCAACAAGCGCAGCAGCTCGTAACATTACAACGTGAACTAACTAGTCAAACTGAGGCTTTGAGCCAATTAGACTCAGCGATTAATCAGCTCAGCATGCAGCGTAAACAATTGTTAGTAGCGGATGATGCTCTGCTTGCTAAGCAGCATAGCCTTGATGGATTAACGGATAGGGAACAAAGCCTGCAAGCTATGCAAACTAAGTTGCGAGAGCTTAACGATAACGCCCAGCAGTTAAGCTCGAAACTTAACCTGTTAACTGAGCAGCTGACGCAAGTAAGCACGGAGCAAGAGCAAGCCGCGAGTGACTGGCAGCAAGCATTAGAACAAAGTCCGTTTGTAGATATAGCCGCATTTACCGCAGCTAGACTGAGTGACAGTGAATTTGCCCAGTTAACTGAGCAAATCAAAGCCCTTGAACAAACCAAACTCAAGGCGAGCGCACAAGTCGAGCAGCTTAATGGCAAGCAGCAACAGCTTGAAACGCTGCAGCAAGAGCATAATTATCAACTAACCGAGCTTGATACCTTAACTGAGCAAGCCGCCGAGCAAGAGCAGCAACTCACCGACAGTCGTCAGCGCTTATGGCAAGCTGAGCACGCGTTAGAGCAAGACAAACAGCAGCGGGCGCAACAAGCAGACTTAATTAAGCAGTTAAGTTATGCCCAGCAAGATTATGATGATATTACCTTGCTGCACTCGCTCATTGGCTCACAAAAAGGCGATAAGTTCCGCCGCTTTGCACAAGGGTTAACTCTGGCGCATTTGGTTGAGTTAGCGAACAGGCAGCTCAATCGTCTGCATGGACGCTATCAGTTAGCGACCGTTAGCGGCGCCACGTTAGAGCTGACAGTCATTGATACCTGGCAAGGTGATGTAAGCCGCGATACGCGCACTTTGTCAGGCGGTGAGAGCTTTTTGGTGAGTTTGGCATTGGCGTTAGCGTTGTCAGATCTCGTGAGCCATAAAACCCAAATTGAGTCGCTATTTCTTGATGAAGGTTTTGGTACGCTTGATGCCACAACGCTAGATATTGCACTGGATGCGTTAGATAGCTTAAATGCCAGCGGCAAGATGATTGGTGTGATAAGCCACGTCGAAGCCATGAAAGAGCGTATTGATGTACAGATAAAAGTGCATAAAATGAACGGCCTAGGTGTCAGTAAACTACAAAGCCAATATGCAGTAGCATCTTGATGATGCCGTTGTCGATTTAGTGGCTGCTAATGTGGCTGCAAGCCTTATCAACAGGGCGATGAAGTTCATAAAAGCGTAATAAACAGTTTGTGAAATGCCGATAGTTTGATATAACTATTCGGCATTTTTTTGAATAGAAAGTGCATAATATGCACATACGCGCTGCATAATCATTTGTTGTAGGTGTTTGAGTTTTATTTTTGCTAACTCGCGCCTTGATTACGCCGCAAATACAACAATAAATTTGCCACTCAATATGCCGACTAGCTGTGCGCTACATAGGTTTAATACCATTTGGTATAAGTGTTGGGTGGTTAAGCAGCATGCTTAGGGTAACTCATTTTGCAATCAACCAAGAAAGTGGCTTGGGCGCCACTGCCATTCAATTTTTCACAACGTCAAAAAGCAGCGTTAATGAGCTGCGTACTTCTCGTTGGTGCAGCTTTGCTTATGCCAACCACCCAAGAGTTTGAAGTAAAACGTATTCCTGTCGCGTTGGATTTAGAAAAACTACTGCCCAACCTGAGTCAGCTTGATTTTATCGAAGAAGTCGAAACCACTCGCGCCCCCATCTTTAGCCGTGAGATAGCACCTGGCGACACACTTGGCTCACTATTTTCAAAAGCTGGGATTGACCATCAAACCATGTATAAGGTGCTTGAGGCGGATCTCGAAGTCCTCGCGCTTGATACGCTAATGCCAGGTAACCGCATACAGTTTTGGGACAATGATGCTGGCGAGCTGCAAAAACTTGAGCTGTACTTTAATGCCGCAAGACAAGTGGTGTTTAGCCGCTTAGATGATGGCAGCTTTGAAGTAGAGGACATCATTACTGAAGGTGTTTGGCAAAACCGTATTATCGGCGGAGAGATTAATGGCTCGTTTTATCTCTCGGCTGAAAAAGCAGGACTGAACGCCAATGAAATTCAACGTATCAATAACCTATTAAAGACCAAGTTCAACTTTGCTCGTGAGCTAAGAGCGGGGGATACTTTCCAAGTTTTGATGAACGATCAGTTTATTGAAGGTGTACCTACTGGTAATACTGAGGTGCAAGGGGTAACGATTAACGCGTATTCTCGTAACGTCAGTGCGTTTCAACATTCAGACGGTAATTTTTACGATGAAAACGGCGAAAGTTTAGCACCTGCTTTTCAGCGTATTCCGCTAAAACGTAAGTACCGTTTATCGTCACACTTTAATCCAAAGCGTAAACATCCAATCACTGGTCGCGTGCGCCCGCATAACGGTACAGACTTTGCCACACCTATTGGCACACCTGTGGTTGCGCCAGGCGATGGTGTAGTGACCATGGTGAAAAATCATGCTTTTGCAGGTAAATACGTGGTCATTGAGCATGATAATAAGGTGCGTACTCGTTATTTGCATTTATCGCAATTTAGAGTGCGCAAAGGTCAGCGCGTTAAGCGCGGGCAGGTCATCGCATTAACCGGTAATACCGGCGCGTCAACCGGGCCGCATTTACACTATGAGTTTCATGTAAATGGTCGCCCCATAGATCCTATGAAAGCTAATATTGCTGAAGCCAAAGTGTTGCCAAAGAAACAGTTACAAGAGTTCCAGCAGATTGTAAGTAGCCGCAAGATGATGATGTCATTTGGCTAAGCTCCATGTTTTAAGCTTAAAGCTCTAAAATCTAAACTCTAAGCTTTAAACTAGACTAGGCTGAAGTACTGCAATGACTTGGACTAGCTCAGTTTTATATAACAAAGCCCAGCACATAAGTGTTGGGCTTTGTTATTTGTACTAACCCCGATGTACAAGCTCAGATGTATTAGCTCAGATGAGGGTTGACACTTTTTTCGCCTTAAGGCTCATGCTTCAAGATTTAGCTAACTCTTGTAGAACCTGAGCAAATGTCTCTTGCGGATGAGCGCCATTAAGTGCGCTAGTGCGATTAAATACCACGGTTGGCACACTGCTAATGCCAAGTTGTTGCCAATGAGACTCTTGCTGACGCACGGCTTGTTGCAGCTGCTCATCGTTGAGCGCGTTGCGTGCTTGCTCTGCATCAATTCCGACAGCTGCTGCTTGTTCAATTAACACTGAACGATCAGATACGTCTTTTGCTTCAGTGAAGAAAGCGGCGAACAAACGCATTTTCAAATCCGTTTGCTTACCCAATTGTTTGGCGTAATCAAGTAGCACGTGGGCATCGAAGGTATTGACCATTTTCATATCGTCAGAATAGTTAAACTCGAAACCATATTTAGCGCCCGCAGCGGCAATATTTGCTCGCGCGCGATCACTATCTTCTCTTGATGCACCGTACTTTCTAGCGACATGGGCGCGTAACTCTTCACCTTCTGGCGGCATATCTGGATTTAACTCAAATGGGTGCCATTCAATCTCAACTTTATCTTGCATGCCAAGTTGTTCAATCGCAGCGTTCAAGTGGTTATAGCCCACAATGCACCATGGACAAACTACATCTGAAATAATGTCTAACTTGATTTTCTGGGTCACTGCTAAGCCTCTTAACTGTATAGGAGCAGCTTGCTGACTTTACCAATATAAAGAGCAAGCTACGTATAGAAATATCCGAGTTATTTAGTCCAGGCAAACTGTTCAAACATTGGGTCAACAGGTGTTTTAGCCACATGATTGACATAGTTGCTGATCACTTTTTGTGACAAACCAAGAATGATTTCGATGACTTGTTTGTGGCCGTAACCGGCTGCAAAGAATGTCTCCATTTGCTCCTCTGACACATTGCCGCGCTCACGTACCATCGCCAGAGTAAAGTCGTGCAATGCTTGTAGTTTTGCATTTGGCATTGGTTGCTGGTTGCGTAGCGCTTCAGTTAACGCTGAGTCGACCTTCATCGAGTGGGCGATGCCTGTGTGGGCCGGCACGCAGTATGTACATTCATGCTCTACGTTGATGGTTTGCCAAACCACAGTTAACTCTTCAGCATCAAATGAGGTTGAAGTAAATGCTTGGTGCAGTTGTTGATACGCTTTCAGTGTCTCTGGCGATTCAGACATAACAGCATACAAACCTGGTACCGCGCCCATTTGTTTTAGCGCACCCTCTAGCATTGGCTTACTTTTCTCTGGTGCAGTTTCTACTGTGTGAAATGTAAAATTGCTCATGTTGTAATCTCCAATTATTGAAACGGTTAACTTAGGTCGAGTGAAGCGTCATTGCTGCTTTGCCTCGGTGATGTGATGTACTATAGACATAAATGAACGATCGTTCAATGATTATTTTGAACAATCGTTCAAGATAAAGGGGTAAGACTGACTATGTACATGAATTTTCGAGAATAAACACGTATAAAAATTTTTATTTGGTAGTGGGATTAACTTTTGGGTGTAGAGGTTGCAGCTGCATAGGGTTTACCTTGAGGTAACGACAACCTATAATTGAACGTTAGTTCAAAAAGCTTCAGTTAACATAGCTCTGATCAGCGTAGCGACAATTAGTGTAGAGAACAAATAATGGCAAAAACTGCAAAATTCGATCGTGATGAAGTGATTGATAAAGCAACCAACCTTTATTGGAAGAAAGGCTTTCATGCGACATCGATGCGTAATTTACAGGATGAAATTGATATGCGGCCTGGTAGCATCTACGCTGCCTTTGGTAGTAAAGATGGCTTGTTTAAACAGGCACTAAGAAACTACACCGATATGGGGCTGGCTGAGTTACAGCTGCTTGTCGATCAATACGACTCGCCACTGGCTGCGCTTAAAGCCTTTGTGAAGTCTCAAGTAGTTGATACCCAAAACTCCGCTCCTAATGGTATGTGCATGTTAGCGAAAACCTTGGGTGAGCTTACCGAAGATAACCAGGATTTGGTTGATACCACCAAAAGTCACCTTGGTGAAATCGCCGAGGCGTTTGCCTCATTAATCGCTAAGGCGCAGGCAGCAGGCGAAGTCAACCAAGGCAAAAGCCCAGATGAGCTTGCTCAGCATCTACAAATCCAAATTTCGGGTTTACGCACCTTTGGTAAAATAACTGCTGACAAAGCACTGCTCAAAGACAAAATTGAGGATATGTTCAAGCATTATCCTTTCTGAGCTTAGGTTAATTCAATTTGAGCAAGCGTTACTCTTATGTCGACTTAGATTGTTGCAATAGCGCGTTCAATTTAAAAGCCATAGGCTTTGCTCATTAGCCGTAGACTGAGATGTGAAATACCTACTAGTTTTCAGCGATGAAATGCATCCAAGCGAGTTGGGAAATATCGGCAATTATCTTTTGACTGTCGTCGCTGCTTTCACGAGAATCGCTGACTAAAACACTGATGTAGTAGTGGCTACCGTTTGGTAAGAACACGATTCCTATGTCGTTATGTGCAGCAATCACACCCGTTTGATTATGCTTGCCAGAATAACCGGTTTTATGGGCAACTACGGTCCCTTCAGGTACACCTGCGCGGATCTTGTTTTTACCCGTTTTTGAGCTTTTCATGACATCCCACAAAAAGCGGTGGCTCGTGGCGGATAGCAATTGCTCGTTGTTGTCATATAGCTTACTTAAAGCCTGATTTGCGCCATTGGCGGTGGTCCAGTTATCAAATTGTCGCTGCCAAACCTGTTGCATCATCTCTTCGTTGTACTTTATCGCTACGTCTTTAATGCCAGCTTGGTGCAGGTACTGCTCGAGGACTTTTGGGCCGCCTAACATGCCAATTAGTACATCACAGCCAACGTTGTCGCTGACTGCAACCGTATATTTAATGATTTGGGCTAAGGTTAGTTCTGCACCCGTCGGGTATTTCTTCCTAATAGGGCTCCACAACCCATTGTCTAGATCGTCTGGTGTAATGGTTATTTTGTCTGCAAGTGACCATTTACCTTGATCTACTTGATGCAACACCGCCACAGCTAAGTGAAACTTAAATACACTTTGCATAGGGAGCTGATTATCTGCGTTTATCTCGACAATAGGGTTTGCATTTTGGTCCCAAATCGATACACCAACCGTGGCTTGTTTTGAATCTAGAAGGGATTTGATATCAGTGTTAAGTGACACAAGAGATTGGCTATAAGCGCTAAAAGACAATAACCAGAGTAGGGTGATGGACAATGATTGACGGAGCATTGGGCTAAACTTCCTGTGTTTTTGGCTAATCAATATGAGGCTGACTAGGCGTAGCTGACTAGCATGTGGCTAACTGGTACATAGCTGAGAACTTAGAGGCTCCAACATACTACAAGGGCAAGTTTGTCAGCAATATACAGGCTTCAGCGTAAAGACTTATTTTAATGACAAGTCGGCATTTTTTCTGTAAGTGTTTCCCGAGTGAATTAGCTATAGCTATTCTTGGTGGTAAACCATTTCAATATTATGCCCGTCAGGGTCAATAACATAGGCTGCGTAATATTGGCCGCTATAGTTAGGGCGTATTCCGGGAGCGCCATTATCTTTAGCACCAATCTGCAGCGCGATTTGATGAAAGGTTTGTACTTGCTCGCGGCTTTGGGCTACAAAGGCGAGGTGAAGGTGAGCTGGGTTATCTTCAGGTGTGCGGCGGATACATAAAGACGACTTGCCATCCGCGCTAAGTTCAATTCCAAGCTTATCTTCGGCAATCGTTTTGATGCCAATGGGAGCTAAAACCTTTTGGTAAAAGGTTTTGCTTTTGTCAAAGTCACGTACACCAAACACGACATGGTCGAACATAACTACTCCTTTGAGTTAAGTTTTTTAAAGTCCGCTCTCAGTAACCCATAAATCTCACTATCGGTAACATTGCCATTCACTATCCAACGCTCCTTGAGCAAACCTTCAGCCTTAAAGCCATGCTTTATTAGCAGTGCTGCTGATGCAGTATTGTTTGGGTCTATGTCAGCTTCTAGTCTGTTCAATTGTAAATGTTCAAAGCAGTAATCGAGCAGTGCACTAAATGCCTCTGACATCAGCCCTTTATGCCAATACTTCCTTGATAGGATATAACCCACTTCAGCGCGTTGTGAGTTTTGATGAATATTGAAAACACTAAGGGTGCCAATTAACTCTTTGGACTCTTTATCGACAATCCCCAGAAACAGCGATTGCCCAGCGCGAAAGCTTGCTTCACCAGCTTGTGCTAGCTCTGTTGCTTGCGACTCACTTGTAAAAGGTGAGCAGCTCCAATATTTCATGACTTCTGGGTCAGAGTAAACCTTGTATAAATCGGCGCTATCAAGCTCGGTCACTAAGCGGAGCGACAATCGCTCAGTTTCTATATCTATTGGAGCATCGTTTATCGGGGTAAAGTTCATTTATATCATCGCTCGATTGCAGTAGGTTGCTTTTTCAAAGTCGCTAACATTCATTGCGATGTTTGGTGTGTCAGGGAACAAACTTGTAAGCATTGTCACCATTTGGCGAGATAAATCGGCTTTTTGCTCTATGGTGCGCCCCTGCATGATATGAGCAAAAATATGGATAAAGCTCTCTTGCTTGTTACCAACTAAATAGGTGTTATAAGCGTTTACCCTGACCTTGATATCGCCCTCATCGAATAACCCAGTTTGGCTTGCCACCAAATGAATTTGTTTGATGATGTGCTGTTCGTCATGGTTGTTTAGGACATCCGCAGAGCAGTCCATTATAAAATGCGGCATAGGGGTTCCTTATTTTTTATTGCCAAAGTCAGATCAGTGTGCACGCCTGAGAACTATATACTTTGAATTGATACTGTTTCACATTTAGATTGTTTAATCGTAGCCATAATTTCAACAATCTTTTTATGATCTGAGTTTTTATCCACGATCAAATGTACGTTTTCGCACTGTTCCAGCGAGTTCAGTGATGCAAGTAAATCATCTGTTTCTTTGCCTTTCACTTTTATAGACGTGGAATCAAATTCGACAATAATCGACTTAGAGTATTGTGCTCCGCATGCTGTAACAAACACCAGTAAACTCGATATAATTAGAGCTTTACTCATTTATGACGTCCTCAGTGCTTAGTTCGCTAGAAGCCCAATCCTCTAGTTTCTTTTCATGGAGTGTTAACAATGATGCTAATAGACTTCTCGAAAGTACAAAAACCTGAACTAATTCGGTTCTGCGTTCGGAACGGTGATTTTGATCTTCTTCAAATTTAATATTTAGGCCTAGCCTTTGAAGCGTTGAAGTGTCGTATGAGAATAAAGGAGCGTGTCGAGTTTCCTTTAGTTTTGGGGACATACCAAGAATCGTGATAGCTTGGTTAACACCTATCAATTGGAAAAAATCTATCTCCTCATTGATCAATATTCTCATCTGTTCATGGAAGTTTTTTTCTTCGTCTTCGCTAGCCTCAAGTAAAGATGACTCAACTTCCATAGGCATGTATAAGGGTTGCGTAGCTCCACCATGCCAACCTACCAGTGCCTCTTTTTTTACTTTGACATCATGGCTGGCTGTTATTACATAATTTGCACAAGAAGAAGCGCAGATATTCTCAACTACTACTTTTAATCTGTACTTGTGTACCAAGCGACCAATTTGCATCCCACCAACTATATCTCCCCCAGGACTTTCTATAACTAGCGTACTAACTTGGTGTGAGCTTTGAGCTAGTATCTTTTCTAAATCCTCGGCATTTTTCTTCGACGTTTCTCCAATAAATTGAATCAAATCTTGGTCAAGTAAATTAATTTTAGATTCGTTTTGTGTAACGCCTTCCAAGCTTGAACAAGCGATTAAGAACAATAGAGGAAAATAGAATAGATGCCGCATCCTTGCTCCATAAGCGTACTGGTGGTAAATCAGGTTAACCCATTGAAGTTTAGCTGAAATCCTAGTTGAATACGCAAACTTTAACTAATAATTCCAATAACTTACCAGACTTAGTGCTCGGCGGCAACTGCGACTAAAACCAGAGAAAGTAAGAATCAAGATAAGCGAGAACGAGTATGTCTTTAGGTTGAGGATGACAGCGATAATTACGCAAATGTTGCACACTATTAGTAAAGTCTTAACGACAAGAATACTGTGATGAAGTCACTGGGGGAAGCTTTCGTCAGCTTACCTAGCGCTAACCAGTAAAGCATTAACTAGTAAGGCGATTGCCCAATCGACTCACAGATAAGCAGTAAGCGCATATCGAGTTCGAGCTGGTGGTAATTGTTTTGCATATTACAGCACAGCTGATAGAAGGCTTTGTTGTGGTCTTTTTCTCTTAAGTGGGCGAGCTCGTGCACTATCACCATTTTTAGTAGTGGCTCTGGGATTCGTTTAAGGCGCGATGAAATGCGAATTTCGTTTTTAGCTTTAACCTTGTTGCCCTGGCGACGATTAACATAGCTATGTAGCCCAAGTGCTTGGTGGCTGAGACTAATTTTGTCGTCGAAGATCACTTTTGACAGTGGATCGGTTTGCTTTAAAAATGCCTGCTTAATTTCCAGCGTGTAATCGTACAGCGCCTTGTCGGTACGTATATTGTGAACACGCGGGTATTTCTTGAGTAAGTGTTCGCCTAGTTCATTATTATCAAGCAAGGTTTTTGCCTGTGAAATAACGGCTTGGGGGTAGTGGCGAATAAAGCGCAGTGGGTCGCTATTGGGTTTTAAGTCTTTGCTGTTAGGCAGGCTTAGTACGTCAACTTTAGGCTTGAGTAGTTTAGCATCCGCTTTGCGCGCCATCACTGGTGGTGGGGCAAGTTTACGTTTGCGGCTTGCGGCGTTAGATGCAGCTTCTGGAGCTTTAGCGTTTGATTTTGCATCCTTTGAATTTGAAGAGTGACTAGCCATAGACGATAGTGACGTTTAGCCCAGATGTGTTAAGCCCTAATATGTTTAGCTCTGGTATTTTTAGTTACGATATTTTCAGTCAGGCTTGCCAGTAAGCATGCTCTTTACTCAACTAAAGATTATTCAATTAAGTTAATAGGCTAGCACAGCTTACCGGCAAACTTTCACGCTTATTCTGCTGCTTGCGCTTTACCAAAGATGTGGTGGTTGTGCAGCACGTAAGCAACTTCAAAGGCATTCTTTTGTACGCGCTTAAGCTCAAGCGAGTCGAACTCCACTTGTGGAGGGTTACGCTTTAACTGCTCTTTGATCGCGACTGGCGACAAAATGGTGACAGGCAGGTCGGTAATTTCGATAGCGGCTTCCATTTTAAAGCTGGTTGCACTGCCTGCCTGCTTACCTTTTTGTGGGCGCTCAATAATTGCTATTTCATCCACATGGTAGTCTTGCATCAGCTTGTGAAATGCGAAGTGAAACTCATTAATAGTGGCAGTGTTTGACGCTGCCGACAAAGTGAATGAGATTTGGCGGCAAGCAGGGACGTTAAACGTTTCGCCTTCATAACTTAGTAGGCTAATAATCGCCTCGCCACCTTTAAGTTCTACACCACAAATTTTCATGTTTACCCTTATTTATCTAACTGAAGTGCACCTCAGTGCATCTAAATTCTGTATTACGTGATTCTGCGTTATTCCGCAGAATCGTCTTGTTCAATAATCTTGCTTGGTTTGGCTTTACGGCGCATTGGCGCATCACCAATATCAACAGCAGTCATAAAGCGTTTGTCACGCTTTGGTGCTGTTTTAGGTTTGTTGGTTTTAGCCTTAATGCCTGACTTAGCCGCCACTTTTTTACCTGTTGGCTTTTTAGCAGCTTTTTTCGGCTTAGGCTTGATGCCGTTGAATTTGCCTTTTAAGCCTTCAAACTCAGTGATGGCGAACGGTTTACGCAAGAATTGCTCAACCTTTTTAAAGTTGTCCCAATCTTTAGGGCCAACGAAAGATACCGCATCACCTTTAGCGCCAGCACGTCCTGTACGACCAATGCGGTGTACATATTCTTCAGCAAACTTTGGCATATCAAAGTTGATAACCAGTGACACATTAACAAGGTCTAATCCGCGAGAGGCTACGTCTGTGGTTACAAGAATTTGCGCAGCGCCGCGGCTGAACTGATCCATGATTTGATTACGCGCAGCTTGCTTAAGCTCACCGCTTAGTGACGCGGTATTAAACCCTTGTTCGGTTAACACACCAGCTAGGCGGTCGGTGTCAGCACGTGTTGCGGTAAACACAATGATTTGTTTGTGCTCTTCAGTCGTTAACACATGCTTTAGCAGCGACTCTTTGTGAGTCAAGTTATCTGCCAGCACAATACGCTGATGAATATCTTTATGCTCTGTATGTGACTCGCCAATGGCAACATGGGCAGGCGAGTTAAGTAGCGTTTGGGCAATATCATCAATGTTGTCATGATCTAAAGTCGCTGAAAACATTAATGTTTGTCTACGTTTGTGGTCAGCGGCTTCATTGATTTGTTTTAATTGGTCAGCAAAGCCTAAATCAAGCATGCGGTCGGCTTCATCAAGAATAAGTAGCTCTAAACCGTTTAAGTAAAGGTGCTTTTGCGATAGGTGATCAGCAATACGACCTGGCGTTGCCACAATAAAGTGAGGATCGCGCGCCAATGCTTTAGCTTGGTCGTTAAAGTTCTCGCCACCTAAAATACTAACCGCTTTATATTGGGTATTGGCAACCAGCAAACGTAACTGGTTATATACCTGCTGCGCTAACTCGCGGGTAGGCAACAAGATAAGCGCTCGAGGATCGCGTTTGGTCAGGGCTTTTTTAGAAATAATGCGCTGCATAGCTGGCAGCAAGAAAGCCAGGGTTTTGCCAGATCCTGTTTTTGACGACGCCATTAGGTCTTTACCGGCTAATGCCACAGGAAGCGCTTGCTCCTGAATTGGTGTTGGACTGGTAAAGCCCATGTGTTCGACGGTTTCGAGTAGGCGTTTGTCTAAAGAAAAATCAGAAAATTGCAAAGGTTGTTCCCCTAAAAAATGCGAGCCAAGTATTATAACTGCATCCAATTACTATAGCTATGAAATAGGCGCAGAAATGGTGCGTGAGATGACAATTAGGTGAAGCTGTTATTTTTGTGGGTTAAATGTCATGTAAATTGTTGATGGAGCGCTCATAAAAAATGTGTGGTATCAGAAAATGCAGCAACAATAACGCTGTAAAAGCGCATAATATCTGTGCTTGGGTGATAGATTGTTTGAATCGGATAAATTCTGCTTTGGTAAGCTAGATCAGATAGTCGTAAAGTGAGGAAGTGTGAATGGCGCAAGGTGAGCAAATTGGCTCTTCAATGAGAATAGGTATCGCATTAGGCAGCGGTGCAGCCAAAGGTTGGGCGCATATTGGTGTATTTAAGGCGTTGGCTGAGTTGGGTATTTACCCTGACAAAGTCGCTGGATGCTCTGCCGGTGCCTTAGTTGGCGCAGCCTATTCAGCAGGTTTATTAGAGGAGCTGCAAGGCTGGGTGACCGGTTTTTCTAGCTGGGATATTGTTGGCTTAATGGATTTAAGCTGGCGCAAGGGCGGCATTATCAGCGGTGAGAAAGTGTTTGATGTGCTAGGTAGCCGAGTCGGTGATAAAAAGATTGAAGATCTTGATAAGCCTTTTGCTGCAGTTGCCACCGACCTCTACAGCGGTCAAGAAATTTGGTTTAGAGAGGGCGATTTACGTAACGCTGTTAAAGCCTCTTGTTCAATGCCCGGTTTTTTGCCGCCAGTAAAGCAGGGCAATCGTTGGCTAGTTGACGGCGCGGTAGTGAACCCAGTACCTGTATCGCTTAGCCGTGCGATGGATGTGGATTTTGTGATTGCAGTTGATTTACACGGACATCATGCTGAAACAGTTCATAATTTGCCACAACAAATGGCCAGTGAAGCAAGCTCCGTTAAGCCCGATGATTTTGAACATGAAAATGTGCAAGATAATGAGCAAACCCAAGCACAAGAGGCAGAGCACGATTGGAGTTTTGTGGATTTGTTGGGGCGTGGCAAAGAATACGTAAGTAACTTGTCTGAGAAGTTTAGTTTGAATGCGGCTGATATAGCTGGTGGGCAAGCAAAACAAGGGCGTAAATCAAACCCTGGCATGCTTGCGGTTATGACTCAATCCATGGAGATTTTAGAAGAGCGCCACAAACGAGCGCGGTTAATGGGCGACCCACCCGAGATTTGTATTATTCCTAATGTGGCGGGTATTGGCACCATGGAGTTTCACCGAGCTCAAGAAGCCATTGATGCAGGCTACCAAGCGGTTAAAGATGTTGAGCACATCCTTCGAGCAAAGTTGGGTGTTTAGCGCAGGTTTTATGTTTGTATTGCTAGTTGTTTGGTTATGTATCTGACTATTTTTTAGCATGATCTAACAATGTTAATCGCCTGTCATCTGACGGGCGATTTTCGTTTCTACGTTTGTTGGCCAATATGCGTGAACTTATACTTCTGGCAACAAATCACCTCTTGGTATGAGCAAAATCTGTTCAAATTAGACCTCCCTTAGCGTTCAATTCTGCCTTGGTCAAGTGGCAAATCTGGGTTCATTGCGTGGGTCAGCACAAATAAATTTAATCGTAATTTTACCCTTAAAAATATGATCCAGATCATAGCGTAATTTTGCATATTATCGCTTAATACACCACATCTTGTGTTCGTGATAAAAAATAAACATATATATAGTGTTGTTTAACAGCGCAGTTGAGGAGTAATTAATCTATGCTTGTTGTCATTAAAAGGGATGGTTGTCGTACTGCTTTTAACGGTGAACGTATTCGTGACGCCGTAATCGCAGCAATGGAGTCAGCAGGTCAATCTGATAACGATTACGCTCAAACGCTGGCGAGTGTGGTCGAGCAACAATTTGCTGCCGATCACGAAGTCGACATACACGAACTACAAAGCGCAGTTGAAAATGCGCTAATGTCTGGTCCATACAAAGAAGTGGCGCGTCACTATATTGAGTACCGTCATGATCGAGATGTGCGCCGTGAAGCTAAGAGTAAGCTAAACCGTGAAATTCGTGGTTTGGTTGAGCAAAGCGATAGCAGCCTACTAAACGAAAATGCTAATAAAGACGCTAAAGTGATCCCAACGCAGCGTGATTTATTAGCTGGTATTGTGGCTAAGCATTACGCTAAAACCCATTTACTACCTAAAGATGTGGTTGCTGCCCACGAGCGTGGCGATATTCACTACCACGATTTAGACTACGCACCATTTTTCCCAATGTTTAACTGTATGCTTATCGATCTTGAAGGCATGCTGACTAACGGTTTTAAAATGGGTAACGCTGAGATTGATACGCCTAAGTCAATTTCTACTGCGACAGCGGTTACTGCGCAGATCATTGCCCAAGTAGCCAGCCACATCTATGGCGGCACCACCATTAACCGCATTGATGAAGTGTTAGCCAAGTTTGTGCAAATTAGCTACCAAAAGCACCTTGCAACAGGTGAGCAGTGGAATATTGCTGATGTTGAAGCTTATGCCATGGCGCAAACCGAAAAAGAATGTCACGACGCATTCCAATCGCTTGAATATGAAGTCAATACTTTGCATACCGCGAACGGTCAAACGCCGTTTGTTACCTTTGGTTTTGGCTTAGGTACTAGCTGGGAAGCGCGCTTAATTCAAAAGTCTATTATGACTGTACGTATGGCTGGTTTAGGTAAAAACCATAAAACCGCAGTATTCCCTAAGCTAGTATTTGCCATTCGTGATGGTGTGAACCATAAAGCGGCTGATGAAAACTACGACATTAAGCAAATGGCGCTAAAATGTGCAAGCATGCGCATGTATCCAGATATTCTTAACTATGAGCAAGTTGAACGTGTCACTGGCTCATTCAAAACGCCTATGGGTTGCCGTTCATTCCTATCTGCATTTGAGCAAGATGGTGAGCTAGTGCATGAAGGTCGTAATAACCTAGGTGTTGTTAGCCTTAACCTGCCGCGCATTGCAATCGAAGCCAATGGCGATGAAGCTAAGTTCTATGAGCTGCTTGATGAGCGTTTAGCTATTTCACGCAAAGCATTAGATACCCGTATTGCTCGCCTTGTTGGTGTTAAAGCGCGTGTCGCACCAATCTTGTATATGGAAGGCGCTTGCGGCGTGCGCTTAAATGCCGACGATGATATCTCAGAAATCTTCAAAAATGGCCGTGCGTCAATTTCGCTAGGTTACATTGGTATACATGAAACCATTAATGCACTTTATGGTAATGACAAGCATGTATTTGATGATGAAGCGCTGCGTGAAAAAGCCTTAGATATCATCAAACACATGAAAAAAGCGATTCTAGCTTGGAAAGAAGAAACCGGTTACGGCTTTAGCTTATACAGCACCCCAAGTGAGAACCTATGCAGCCGTTTCTGCTCAATCGATGCTAAAGAGTTTGGCGTAGTTGAAGGTGTAACTGACAAAGGTTACTACACCAACAGCTTCCACCTAGATGTTGAAAAGAAAGTTAACCCATTCGATAAAATTGACTTTGAGCA
Organism: Shewanella sp. WXL01; assembly: GCF_012263345.1. NCBI lineage: Bacteria > Pseudomonadati > Pseudomonadota > Gammaproteobacteria > Alteromonadales > Shewanellaceae > Shewanella > Shewanella sp. WXL01. Next base: position 523,554 of record NZ_JAAIKQ010000002.1, read on the forward strand.
ACCATACCCAGAGTTAGCTAATGGTGGCTTTATTTGCTACGGCGAATACCCGAACATGCAGCACAACATTGAAGCGCTTGAACAGGTGTGGGACTACAGTTACTCACGCGTGCCTTACTACGGCACGAACACCCCAATTGATGAGTGTTATGACTGTGGCTTTGTGGGCGAGTTCAACTGTACTAGTAAAGGTTTTGTCTGCCCTAAATGTGGTAACCATGAGCCAAGCCGTGTGTCAGTTACCCGCCGCGTATGCGGATACTTAGGTAGCCCAGATGCACGGCCATTTAACTACGGCAAGCAAGAAGAAGTGAAACGCCGAGTGAAGCATATCTAATGCATTATCACGTTTACCATAGCGTTGATGTTGTTAACGGCAAGGGCACACGTTGCACCTTGTTCGTTAGCGGCTGCGAACACGCTTGCAAAGGTTGTTATAACCAGTCGACCTGGCGCGTGGACTCTGGTCATGAGTATACCCAAGCGTTAGAAGATAGAATCATTGCTGATTTGCAAGATACGCGCATTGCACGCAAAGGTTTGTCGCTATCGGGAGGCGATCCACTGCATCCAGCTAACGTCGATGCTGTACTTAAGCTGGTTAAGCGGGTTAAAGCTGAGTGTGCAGGTAAAGACATTTGGTTATGGACCGGGTATTTAGTTAATGAGTTAAGCGCCGAGCAGCAAGCTATTGTGGATAAGGTAGATGTATTAGTTGATGGTAAGTTCGAGCAAGCATTGTACGACCCATCGCTAAAATGGCGTGGCAGTAGCAATCAACGCATTCACTGCTTGACCGAGGGTGTTGAAATTTAACCCTGACTGTCTAATTCCCCCTTTAGTAAACGCTAAATTGTGTAACAAGTTATATTGTCCTAAAACCAGCGCATCGCCGCTGGTTTTTTGTTTCTTATGTTTTATCTTGTCAACCTATAGCGTAACGTCCACAGGCTTTGGCGAACTGTTCGCATAATGATGTTAATTTCATACATCTTTATAGGTAACCAAATTTCATTTAATCGTCTCATCATAATCGGCTTAGATACGGTACAACACCTTAATTATGAAGCCGAAAATTCTTGCTCGGAACCCTAGTGTTAAGGTACTTTTGTAGCCGATATTGAGCCAAAAGGTGACACTAATGTTATTGACGCAATGGGCGACAAAAAAACAACCAATCTACTCCTGCATAGTTAGTTTGCTGTTAGTACTGTTTTGCATTTGCTTTCAAAATCAAACACTCGCTGATTACGAGCCGACAAGTCACCACCTTACCGAGACTGAAGTTAAGCATATCGTGGTCGAACTTAAGTACCTTGATGAAGTGCTAACCTCATCGGTGCTCAGTTATGGTTTTTCAGGCGATGAGAAATGGTTACTGCGATATAACGAGTACGAACCCAAGCTCAACGCCCTTATTGGTAAATTGCTGGCTAATCAAGATCCTAGCGACCATGAATTAGTCGCGGCGCTGAACAAAATTAATAGCGATCTGGTACAGCAAGAAGAGCAAGCCATTGCCAAGGTCAAAAGTGGCGATCGCAAAGCAGCAATGGCGATTATTAATAGTGATGCTTACCACGACAGTAAGAACCATTACATGGCGTCGTTGCTCACTTTGGCAAATCGAATTGAAAAGCGCTCGCAGGCACTGGGCGATCCTGATGGTATAAATCTGACAGAGCAAGAAAAACAGTGGATAGCTGATACGACCATTCGCATGGGGGTTGAAGAGTGGCCGCCTATGCTTTACCTCAATGACAAAGGTGAAATTGCTGGTTTAGCTGGTGTGATTGTTAAGCAAATCACCGAAAAAACAGGGCTGAAAATTGAGTTAGTACCGGGGCAATGGCAAGATCTGTTAGACATGTTCTTTAAAGGTGAAATTGACCTAATTCCCCATTCCTATTTAAGTGAAGATCGCAAGCAGTACGGTAGTTACACCACCCCTTACTTTTTAGTGCGTGAATTATTTTTTGTGCTTGGTTCAAATAGCCATATACAAACTAGTTCTGATTTAGCCAACAGTAAAATCGCTATATCAGAGGGCTATACCACGGTTAATAAAATCAAAGCCTTATACCCAAACATTCGAGTTATTGAGACAAAGGGGATTGATGAGGCGATAGAGATGGTGTTGTCGGGCGAGGTTGATGCTGTGCTTGATGCTGAAACCGTTATTCTTGATCGCATCGCTGAGCTTGGTATTAATCAATTGCGTTACATCAACGAAGATGTTGTTTCGCCATCAACCTTGCATCTACTGTCCCATAATCAACATCCGTTACTTCACGATATTCTTCAAAAGGGATTAGATTCACTGCAGCTAAGAGAACTTATTCTAACTCGTAACGATTGGTATAAATCTACAGACACTGTGCCAACTACCACAACTGTAAACAGCGATGTGTTCGACAAGCTGTGGATTGTGGTTGCAGTTGTTGTAGTACTGCTAGCAATGATTGTATTCATCACCTCACGTATTTTTAAAGCATCAGACAAGGAACTAGCAGACAAATTTGGTAGTGATAGTTTTAAGCGTACTCTGGTTGTTGTTCAGGCACTACTGTGTGTGTTTATTGTGTTGACTGCGCTTATTGTGACCAACCACGCTGAAAAAGAGAGTAATAAGTCACTTCAATACAGCTTAGATACCTTACTTAATTCGACCTACAAGCGCATGGCAGGGTGGGTCGATTTAGAGGTCAGTAGCTTGGAGCAGTTGGCTAAGAACCCTGAACTGATAGAAATGGTGGAGGAGTTATTACGCCTGCCACCATATCCTGATGAGCTTAAGCGCGCCCCTGTACAACGTAAAATTCGTGATTACATCGACAGCCGTAAAGGCATTTCGAGCTCGTTCGGTTTCTTTATTATTTCGCCAGATAAGCTAAGTTTGGCATCAAGCCGTGATTCAAATGTAGGCGAAATTAACCTTATCCAGCAACAACGTCCTGACCTAATGGCATCAGTGCTGGCTGGCAACAGTGTGTTTATTCCGCCTATTCGCTCAGATGTTCCGCTACAAACCAGTGAAGATATTAATTCACTTGATACCAGTATGCCTCCGACCATGTTTTTTGCGGTGCCAGTGTTTGATAGCAGAAATAACGTGATAGCCGTGCTGACTAAACGAGTCAATTTTGAAGGTGTATTCTCAACTGTGTTGTCTGCAGGGTTTATTGGTCGTAGTGGTGAAACTTATGCTGTCGACCGCTCAGGTATTTTGCTGTCTAAAGTGCGCTTTGAGCATCAACTTAAAGATATCGGCTTAGTCGCGGAAGATCAGCGAGCATCACTCAACGTTCGAATCGCTGACCCTGGGGTAAATCTTCTTGATACGCCATTAAAACCTGACCGCAATTGGCCATTGACTTTAATGGCAAAGAGCATTGCTGATCGCCGTTCAGGTTCGAATCTTCAAGGTTATAACGATTATCGCGGTATACCTGTGGTAGGTAGTTGGGTTTGGGATCAAAATCTTGGCCTTGGTATTGCCGCTGAAATGGATGTTGCTGAAGCCTTTGCTTTGCTACGTACCTTTAAAGTGACTGTGTGGTCGATGCTTGGTTTATCGCTGTTTTTGATGATGGGTACCAGCTTGTTCACTTTACGTATTGGAACCCGTGCTACCAGAGCGTTAGCTAGAACGCAAGCCGAGCTGGAAGAGCAAGTCAAAGAGCGCACAGTTGAGTTGCAAATGAACTCAGAGCGTACACAAAACATTATTGATAACGCATCAGACGGCATAATTGTTGTCGATGGTTCTGGCATCATTCAAGACTTTAGCCCAGCCGCTGTCGATATTTTTGGTTATCAACCGGACGAGGTCTTAGCGCAATCGGTCAGCACCTTGATGGATAAAGGCTTTCACAAAGAGTATGTATTGCACAAAGCCAGTGGCGGTAGCGCCCATTCGATTTTAGAGCTTAAAGGCCTGTGTAAAGATGGCCGTGAAATTGATATCGAAGTAGCCGTGGGTGAAGCCGCGTTAAACGGTGAGTCGCTATTTACTGCAATTGTGCGCGATGCCACTGAGCGTAAAGAGGCTGAGCGCGAGTTAATGCTAGCTAAGCAAAAAGCGGAAGAGGCGACGCAGGCTAAATCAGACTTCCTTGCCAATATGAGCCATGAAATTCGCACGCCTATGAACGCGATTATTGGTATGAGTTATTTGGCACTGCAGACCGACCTTAATCGTAAGCAGTCAGATTACATCAATAAAATTCAAACTTCCGCCGAATCCTTATTGGGCATTATTAACGATATTCTGGATTTCTCTAAGATTGAAGCGGGCAAGTTAGATCTTGAGAGTATCGACTTTAACCTCAATGATGCAGTCGATAATTTGGTTCAGGTGATCAGCCAAAAAACACAGCAAAAAGGTTTGGAGCTACTGATCGATATCGACCCACATTTACCGATTGACTTGGTGGGCGATCCGCTGCGTTTAGGGCAAATTTTACTTAACTTGACTAACAATGCTGTGAAGTTCACTGATCACGGTGAGATTATTGTCAAAGCCCAAGAAGTCTCTCGCGATAGCGATGCCGTCTTAGTTAAATTTGGCGTGTCTGACACAGGTATCGGCATGAGCGACGAGCAAATGGCACGTTTGTTTAAGTCCTTTAGCCAGGCTGATGCATCAACTACGCGCAAGTATGGTGGTACAGGGCTTGGCTTAACTATTAGTAAAACCTTGTCGGAAATGATGGGCGGCGAGATTTGGGTTGAAAGTGCTGAAGGTGCGGGGTCGACTTTCTTCTTTACTGCTAAGTTTGGTATCTCAAAGCAAAGCAGTAAATCGGCGTCGCTAAGCACCAACCTTGAGCAGTTAAAAGTGTTGATTGTTGATGACAGCATGGCAGCTAGGGAAATTTTGCATACTCAATGTGACAGCCTGGGATTTATTTCAGATGTGGCACCATCAGGTGAAGAGGGGCTTGAAAAGCTGATCCTAGCTGAGCAACAGGGCAGCCCTTATCAGTTGGTGTTAGCTGATTGGAAAATGCCAACCATGGATGGTATTGAGCTTGGGGCGCAGATAACCCAAAGCCAGCAGCTAGCGATTAAACCACATTACGTGATTGTCACCGCCTATGATCGCGACGAAATGCTCAAATTGGCTGAGAGTATCAAGCTTGACGCCTCTATGGTGAAGCCTATTAGTACTTCGACCTTGTATGACACTGTCATGCGATTGATGGGCAAGCAAAGCGTTGTTGCTGAGACAAGTAAGAGTAATAAATTAGATGTATCCGCTGCTAAAGACATTGTAGGTGCGCAAATTCTACTGGTAGAAGATTATGAAATTAACCAAGAGATAGCCACAGAGTTACTAAATTTAGCAGGCTTGGAAGTGACACTAGCCAATAATGGCCAGGAAGCTGTCGAAATTGTGCAGTCGCAGCAGTTTGACCTAGTGCTTATGGATATTCAAATGCCAGTGATGGACGGCTTCCAGGCAACGCGTGAGATCCGCAAACTTGGTAAGTTTGATGACCTACCGATTATTGCTATGACCGCCAATGCTATGTCAGGTGATAAAGAGCGTTGTTTAGAGGCGGGGATGAATGACCACCTTGCCAAACCAATTAACCCGCAAGAGGTTTATCGTACGCTCGCTCGCTATATCGCGCCTACTGGTAAGACGTTAGAGATTGACGAAAAGGTTAACCAAGAGGCCAAAGACGACAGTATAGAGGTTGAAAACTTTGATACGCAGACCGCGCTAATGCGCATGGCCGGTAACGTTAAAGCGTACAAGAAAACCCTTGCGCGGGTTGCTGCATCAGAATCCGATGTGATTGCACGCACTGAGCAAGCACTAAAAGATGAAGATGTGCAGACGGCAATTATTGCAGTGCATACTTTAAAAGGTATTGCGGCCAATATTGGCGCTGATTTTATTATTGAGCCAAGTGAAGTATTAGAGCACAAGCTTACTCAGATAAAAGATGAGCCGATAGAAGATATTCGCCTCGCTACATCTGCAATGCTCGATGAGCTTGCGCCACTCGTTGAGCAGATGGTTGATGCCATTGAGAAGGCGCTTAATGCAAGCGCATCGCCGAGCGCCAATACTGTAGTTGATATGGTTAAGTTTACTCAGCTGAAACAAACGTTGTTTAAACAAATTGAAGATTATGACAGTACCGCAGCAGACACTTTTGAAGAGTTAGTTCTAAGTGTTGATACTGATGACTTTGCCAAGCAAGTTGATGAAATTTATCAAGCGCTGAGTATGTTCGACTTTGATGAAGCTAAGCCTTTGTTAGACCAATTGGTGCTAGCAGTTGAGGCAAGGCAAGAGGACTTGTCTGTCGGTACACTGCAAACTGCAAGCCCTAGCATGGATGCCGATACTCTGGGGCAACCGTCTGAGCAAGCTTTACCTGACTATATTGATTTGTCGCAGCATATTGAAATCATCGAGTCAGGTATTGAGATGTATGACTCAATGCTGGTGGATAAACTTGATGAGTTGGTTGAGCAGCCCATGTTGCCAGCGCAAAAAATTAAGCTGACTGAGCTTAGAGATATTCTAACTGAATATGACTTTGATAACGCTAGCGTGAAGCTACAAGAGTTGAAGCAGTTATTGTAGCGAGCTTCGTGTAAATGATGCCTCAGCAATAGATATCAGAAAACAATAATAATAGTTATAACATTATATATAACAATAGGTTGATGGCTTGCGTGATAAGGAATACTAGCGAGTCACTGACAGATAAATATGACATAGCACCTAAAGGCTGTGAGTACAGTAGGATACAAGATGATGGACAATAAGAAAGCCACAGTACTAACCGTTGACGATACTGTGACTAACATTGAAGTGGTGAAAGGGGTGTTGGCTGACGACTATTTAGTCCAGGCAGCACTCAATGGCCCTGTCGCGTTAAAAATTATTGCGAAACACAAACCGGATTTGATTTTACTTGATGTCATGATGCCTGACATGGATGGTTATGAGGTTTGTCGCCAGCTTAAAGCCAACGATGAAACCAAAGACATTCCGGTGATATTTTTAACCGCTAAATCCCAGGAAGAAGATGAAACTAAAGGTTTAGCGCTTGGTGCTGTCGACTATATTACCAAGCCAATTAGTCCGCCGATTTTAAAAGAGCGCGTCAAAAATCACTTATTGCTCAAAGCTTCTCGCGACATGCTTGCAAGGCAAAATGAAGTGTTAGAGGAGCGTGTACAAGAGCGAACGCAACAACTAGTGGATTTGCAAGATGTGGCTATGGTGGCGATGGGCGCGTTGGCTGAATCGAGAGACCCAGAAACTGGCAATCATATTCGCCGTACTCAACATTATGTAAAAGCCTTAGCGATTGAGCTGGCTAAAACTGACGAGCACAAAGATTACCTGCAACCAGATGTAATTACCGCTTTGTTTAAGTCTGCGCCGCTTCATGACATTGGCAAAGTCGGGGTGGAAGATAGCATTTTATTAAAGCCTGGCAAACTCACAGATGAAGAGTTTGAAGAAATGAAGAAGCACACTACCTATGGCCGCGATGCAATTGAAGCTGCAGAAGGCTCATTGGGAATTGCGGATAACTTCTTACTGTTTGCTAAAGAAATCGCCTATTCACACCAAGAGAAATGGGATGGCTCAGGCTACCCAGAAGGGCTTGCAGGGGAAGATATCCCGGTATCAGCTCGGATTATGGCTGTTGCTGATGTGTATGATGCGCTTATTAGCGCCAGGGTTTACAAGCCAGCATTTAGCCACGAGAAAGCAGTCAGTATTATTTTGGAAGGTAAGGGAAGCCACTTTGACCCGTTAATGGTTGATTGTTTTGAAAAAATCACCGACAAATTCCAGCAGATCGCCAAGCAATATTCCGATGGCGATGAAGTGCAGTAGCACGAGTATTATGAGAAACCACTGCTTTTAGCAATAGCGTCGCAGTCCCTAGCGTAAAAAGCTATCTGAAAGGTAGCAGCAAATAACAATAAGCATAGTAAGGCCGGCATATGCAGCAAACGTACAAATTGGTTCGTAAAGAGTCACCCTACAAAGAGTTGTCAGTACTGATTGTTGATGATTTTGATGCAGTTACCCGAACCCTTTATAAAGCCTTTGAAACCTTGGGGTTTAAAACCATTATTAAGGCAAAAAATGGTAAAGATGCTTTAATGCGATTGGAACATAATATTGTCGACATTATCGTTTCTGACTGGAAGATGCCGAAAATGGATGGCTTGGAGCTGCTGCGAAAAGTGCGCAGTCATGAGGCATACAAGAATGTGCCGTTTATTATGCTAACCGGTAACCTGGTGCAAAGTGATGTTGTTGAAGCGATTGAAGCTGGCGTATCTGAGTACCTTATCAAACCTTTTTCTATGGCCTCGTTAAGTGAGCGGGTACATAAAGCCTTTGTTTCGCCAATACCGACCTCAGCAGTTGCGCAGCTAGCGGCTGAGAAGCAACAAGCGGAGCAAAAACCAACCAAGCGCACTGTGTTAATTGTTGACGATGAGCCCAGTAACCTGCAAGTGCTCGGTGGTTTGCTAAAAGACGATTATAAAACAATTGTGTGCCGCAGCGGTTCGCGGGCGATAGAAGTATGTGCTAAACCTGAAAAGCCAGATTTGATTTTGCTGGATATTATGATGCCAGAAATGGATGGTTTGGCTGTGTGCAAGGCATTAAAAGATAATCCAGAGACGGAGTTTATCCCCATTATATTTGTCACGGCATTGTCGCAAAATGATGACGTAGTAAAAGGGCTAAGTTTAGGTGCGGTTGACTATATTACTAAGCCGATTTTCCCCGAAGTTGTTAAAGCCAGAGTCGCGACCCATATTCAAAGTGTTATCCAACGTGAGAAACTCGTCAGTCAAATAGACACTTTAGTTAATAGCGCCCGCTCCCGTGACGAGCTGCAACAAACTTTTCATCATGATATCCGTAACCCGCTGATGGCTATTTTGTCGGTGCTACCAACCATTAAAGTCAAAGAGCTTGATGATGTTGAAAACATTGGCGTCGTGTCTGATAGCGCTCAGATTATGGTGGAAATGTTAGATAAATATGGGTTGCTACAAGAGGTTGAACAAGGAAGGTTTAATAAGCCGCTTATTCCGGTCAGCGTTAAGCATGTTGTGCATCGGGTGATCGGCGGCATTAAACAAAAACTGCAGCAAAAACGTATTAAGTTAGAGTTAAACCTGAGTGAAGACCACATGTACCTAGGTGATGAGTTGCTTAGTTTTATTATGCTCTCGAATCTGCTTAATAATGCGATTGAGGCTGCACCACCAAGTAGCCCAATTCAAGTGACTTCAAAACAGCTGGAATCGGAGATTCGCCTAGTCGTTACTAATCAAGGTGAGGTGCCAATTAATATTCAGGGGCAGTTCTTCAATAAGTTTGTTACTGCAGGTAAGCCTGATGGCTTAGGTATCGGAGCTTACTCAGCTAAGCTGTGTGTAGAGGCACAAAAAGGTGACGTTCAACTAAAAAGCCATGATGGTATTCAAACCAGCTTGATATTAACTTTACGTCGAGCCGCTCAGTAATCCTTGCTGTAAATGCAAATTTATCTATTTTGCCATGCTCAAAGCTTAGCTTACACATGGCAACATCTGTGAAGTGAGTCAATCACTGAGGATAAGTTCGCGGTCAAACTCGCACATCACTATAATTTGGGTATATAATCTGCCTCCAAATTAGTGCAGCCTCGTTAGAGACTTGTTTCAAAAATCACGCTTGCTGCACATGAGTGAAAAGGTTACACCATGAATTTAAAACAAGAGCTGCATGCATTAAATGACAAGCTTGATAAGTTTCGCCGTAAGTTAGCAGCTGCTGAACAACGTGGCGATCAAGCGATTGTGATGCAGTTTAAACGTGAAATTGCTGCTGTTACTAAGAAGATTGCCAGCTTAAAAGGTCAACAGAGTCGCCAGTTAAATAAGCAAGGCGGTGAAATCAAAAACCTACCTTTCAATCGCGCACTCACTAAAGCTGAACAGGCTGATATGGGCAAGTTAAAGAAGTCTGTTAAAGGTTTAGTTGTAGTCCACCCAATGACGGCTTTAGGCCGCGAGATGGGCATAACACAAGTTACAGGGTTCGCGAAAGCTAAGTTCTAATTTCTTTATTTGTATTCAGGACGAAATGACTCACGGAATGAGTGTTGTCGTAAAGGTTATTCAATGTCGATAAATTATATCGCCACATCTAAACTTCCAACGCCTTGGGGCGTGTTTGAAATGCATGGCTTTGAAGATACTGAGTCTGGCAAGGAGCATGTGGCCTTAACACTAGGACAATTTGCGCCTGACCAAGCCATTTTGGGGCGTATTCACTCCGAGTGTTTAACGGGCGATGCGTTGTTTAGTTTACGTTGTGATTGTGGTTTTCAGTTGCAAACCGCTATGCAAACTATTGCAGAGCAAGGCCAAGGTTTTATTTTGTATCTTCGCCAAGAAGGCCGTGGTATTGGCTTGCTGAATAAAATTCGTGCTTATGAATTGCAAGATGGCGGGGCGAATACGGTAGAGGCAAATGAGCGTTTAGGCTTTGAAGCGGATATGCGTAAGTACGATATGATTGTACCAATGCTTGAAAAAATTGGCGTAAATCAGGTGCGATTAATGACTAACAACCCGCGTAAAGTTGCGGCAATGCAGCAGGCGGGAATTAAAGTTGAAGAGCGCGTGCCATTGCAAGTCGGTAAGAATCGCTACAACGAGCAGTATTTAAAAACCAAATCAACTCAGCTTGGACACATGATGTCTGAGCATCATTTTGTTGATGATGCCGCTGAGTAAATCGCTCAACCGATAATAAGCGATAAATATGTATTGAAAGCTGCCTAAGGGCAGCTTTTTTGTTTTCAGCCCTAAACCACCTACTTCAGTAGGTGGTTATCATTTGTTTAGGCTTTGCCTGTAAATTCTAGTGTTTTCCAGAACTGGCAGCTTTGATTGTTGGCTTACGTCGCAATGACATTTAAAGCACGCAGCAAGCACATCCCTGTGGGCTAGACGAAAACATCCTTGTTTTCAACGGCTTTAGATGTCATTACAACTCTAGTTTATAGTTTCAACCGGTGAAGCAAGGCTTCCTTCCAGGGAGCTCATACAAAGCCACCTTCTTCAGAAGGTGGTAATTTACATTTGAATTAAAGGTGATCAGATTTCAAGCGGTTGTCTAACCAAGGTGTTTTAACATTTGAGTATGAATTTTAATGTGTTGCATTTATGTAACTATCACCGTAAGTTATGCGAATGAACGTTCACATCCATACGTGTCGTAAAAAGGATGGACTCACAGTACAGCTAACTTATTTAGCGGCATAATATAATACAGGCGCATTGTTAATCTCCATGTCAATCTCTACTTCAAATAGCTTGTCCCGCATATTCGCTCTACTAGGCCCTGGTATTGTGTGGGCTGCAACAAGTATCGGTGTATCACACATAGTACAAGCAACGCGTGCAGGGACTGACTTTGGCTTCGCCCTTGTTGGCTTTATTGTGCTTGCTCATGTTATCAAATATCCATTTTTCTTATTCGGCCCAAGGTATGCGGCAGCTACAGGCAACAGTTTACTTGAAGGTTATAAAGGCATAGGCAATTGGGCACTACTGCTATTTCTAGCGCTAACTGCCATAACCATGTTCTTTGTGCAATCTGGGGTAACGATTGTTACCTCTGCTTTGGCAATGAACTTGTTTGGCGATGTATTGAGTTTGTCACAGTGGACCGCCGTTATCTTGGCAATAGTGGCGGCAGTACTGCTTATTGGGCATTACAAACTACTCAACACTATGCTCAAGTGGATGATGTTAGTTCTGGTTGTGTGCACTTTGATCGCACTGCTTGCCAGTATCGGTAAATTAGGTTTTGGCCCAGCAGAGAGCGCACCGCAAATATTATTGACCAGCCCAGTAACTATTGCCTTTATCGTAGCGTTAATAGGTTGGATGCCAACAGCAATTGAGGTGTCGGTTTGGCATTCGTTATGGGTGTTAGCCAAAGGTGAGCCTAAAGGAGAAGCTGCAGTTAGTAATGCGAGTTTAGATTTTAATGTGGGTTACGCAACCAGTTTTGTTTTAGCATTGGTGTTTATGTGGATGGGGGCATTATTACTCTTTGGCAGCGGTGAGAGCTTTGCTGATTCTGCAGCGGCATTTGCTGGGCAGTTGGTAGGCTTATATAGCCAGGCGCTAGGGCAGTGGAGCTGGTTATTGATGGCCATTGTGACCTTTGTTGCCTTGTTCTCGACAACCTTTGCTGTAGCTGATGGGTTCTCACAAGTATGGCAGCGAGCGGTGTCTGTGTTGGCGGTAAAACGAAGCGTGACGACTGCTGCTGGTAACATTCAGTCCAAAGCAAAGTATGCCTATCCAGTTACGTTATTGGTGTTGTCACTCGGTAGCTGGTGGATTATCTCAGCACATACCGCCAATATAAAAGGTTTGTTGGACTTCGTTACCACAGTATCGTTTGTTAGTGCTCCACTATACGCCTGGCTAAACTATAAGGTCATGCTAAGTGATGAAGTGCAAGACAAGTACCGCCCGCAAGGTGCATTTAAGGTGTATACCTTGGGCTGTTTACTTATACTTACGCTACTCAGTTTGTTCTATTTGTATTGGAAGTTTGGTTTCTAACATGAGCAAGTTCGCCATTAGCACAAGTTTGAGAGAAACGATTGCTCGCAGCAGATTGTTTCATTTATTATGTGGCAAATTAACCGCGGTCATCTGTAGTTTATGACATCAACCGATCTTCGCCCTAAGCAAAAACGTAGCCAGCAGACTCACGATAAGTTTTTGAAAGCGCTGCGCAGCGCGCTTGAAAGTAAGTACTTTGAGCATATTAGTATTAAGGAGCTTGCTGAAGGAGCAGGGGTGTCGGTTGGCACCTTTTATCGTCGTTTTGAAAACAAAGAAGCCTTGTTGCCGCTGCTTTATGACGATTTTGGTGCTGAGCTTGAAGCTTGGGTTTGCGAAATGGAGCAACAAGCTCAAGCCTCGCAAAGTCAACAAACTTTAGCGCAATTTGTTTTATGGTTAACCGATCAGACTGCGACATTTCTACTTGAGCGCAAAAGCGTATTTCGAACCATACATTTAAACGCGCGTCTACATGGGAATAACCTGTTTACCGACCCTAATCTAGATAGGGCGACTACCTACCGCAGAATATCGTTGTTATTTGCAGGCAAGCTATCTCAAGCATTGGTCGTTCCGACAAGTGAAGATGCAAGAATAGAGTTGCTTAAAGCCTGTGATATGGCAGTTTATATGTTGGTGAATGGACTGCTCGATCAAATTCTCTATCCGACCTTAACACCTGCGATTGCCAGCGACTTGCCACTAGAGCAATTTGTGCAACAATTATCGACTATGCTTACACGCTATCTTGCTCAGCCCTAAGCCTTGCCATCATGCTGGTTAAGTCTTTAGGTTTTGAGTGGTGATATATAACTCAATGTGGATCACACTCACTATTTTGTCGCTGTGATGTGATTAACGCTTTGCACAATTAGCTAATTTACGTATAATCCGCGCGAAAATTAAATTACTTGCTTATATAAGGAAGCTAGTCATGGCGATCGAACGCACTTTTTCTATCATCAAACCTGATGCAGTTGCTAAAAACCACATCGGTGCTATCTACAACCGTTTTGAATCAGCTGGTCTTAAGATCATTGCTTCAAAAATGGTACACCTAACTAAAGAGCAAGCTGAAGGTTTCTACGCTGAGCACAGCGAGCGTCCTTTCTTTGGCGCGCTAGTTTCTTTCATGACTTCTGGTCCTATCATGGTTCAATGTCTTGAAGGTGAAAACGCAGTTCTAGCTAACCGCGAAATCATGGGTGCTACTAACCCAGCTGAAGCAGCTCGCGGTACTCTACGTGCTGACTACGCTGAAAGCATCGACGAGAACGCAGTACACGGTTCAGACGCATTAGCATCAGCTGAGCGTGAAATCGCATACTTCTTCAGTGCTGAAGAGCTTTGCCCACGTACTCGTTAATACGTTAGTGCGTTAACTGAAAGGGAGCCTATTGGCTCCTTTTTTGTTTTCAACGGTTTTAAATTGCATCGCAACTATGTGCTTGAACTATAGCTGTTTAGGCTACGCTTCCTTCTAGGGAGTTAACATACAGCCGACTCATTCAAAAGGCCTCCATATTTATAACGGGCTTATCTTCGTCGTTATCTCGTTAACTATTTGCAGCTTTACCTAGCAACTCGTCTGCAAACTCCCAAGAAATAGTAAGTACGGAACTAAATGCGACATAGTGAATTTTCGCTAAATTAAGCAGACAAAACGTGCTTACTTAGAATCAACTGATTCGCAACTGATGAATAGCACTTACATCTGTTATCAAATTTTGATGGTGATTTAGTATTAACAATGCACTTTAAGTAAGGAAACTTAAAGTTAGGTAAATAGGCTTTGGGTTACCCAGCGTTATATGATCTACTGAATAGTTAACATTACCAATTGCAACTTACCTGTAACCGTATGTGACAGCTTTATTTCAGTTGTATCGATATGTATCGCAAAATGTATCACTTCACATTCTCAAAAAACTCTATAAACCATTAAAAACTAAGCCGGTTTTATTTTGAGCGGCTATTTAATACACCAACCTGTATCAACTTGTATCCCTCTTGTTTTTTATTTGTTATCGGCAATTGATGATCTTGCGTCTCTTTAACAGTATCCCTGTGCTTTGGTTAACCGCTAGTTAACTATTGGCACAATAAAAATACATAGCGTTACGTTTGATAACGCATAGGGAGATAAAATGAGTTCTGAATCTTTAACAGCGAAAGCGATCCGTCGTGGATTATTCGCCGTTGCTACAACATCTGTAGCTGCTGCGGGTATGTATTCTCAGGTGTCAATTGCGGCAGAAGCAGAAGCACAAGTTGAAAGAATTGAAGTAACAGGTTCTCGTATTAAACGCACTGATATGGAAACTGCTACACCAGTGACGGTGATGAGTGCAGATGATATGGCTAAGCAAGGCTTTACCACTATTCAAGATGCGTTACAAAGCTTAACTTCAACTACAAGTGCAATGACGACTCAGTCTGTACATGGTTTTACACCTGCTGCGTCTTCTATTAGTTTGCGTGGTGCTGGTGCTAACCGTACTTTGACTTTGGTCGATGGCAAGCGCCTAAACCAATATCCAAAACCTGCAGGCGGTACTGATAACTTTGTTGATACTGCAAACCTTCCTATGGAAGCTGTAGAGCGTATTGAAGTATTACAATCAGGCGGTTCAGCTGTCTACGGTGCTGATGCTGTTGGTGGTGTAATCAACATTATTCTTAAGAAAGACTTTGATGGTGCTGCATTAAAATATCGCCATGGCGATACCACTGGTGGTGGCGGTGCAAGTGACCGAATTGCGCTATCTCTGGGTAGCTCTTCAGAGAAAGGTAACGTATCTACCTTTATTGAATTTACCAATAATGAAGGCCTAACTGCTGCACAGCGTGAAAAATTCGGTGTTCATACTGATAAAGTACCTCATAGCGAATACTCTCAATACAGTTCTTACGGTGCGCGTATTGCTGGTACCGGTACTGGTGCTCGTCAATTATCTGCACAAGAATGTACAGATGGCGGTTGGTTCTGGGATGAGGCTCGCAGCATTTGTGGTTTTGACCGTTCACAGTGGCGAGACCTTGAGCCAGAGAGCTATCGTTTCATCAGTACAACTAACTTCAACTATGAATTAAACGATGACGTGGCTTTTGTTGGTCGCTTAGACTTTGCTCAAGCTAAATCAACGACTAACATTGAGCCAATGGCAATCAATGATTACGACATCAAAGTTAATGGCAATGAATTAACCGTAAGTTATGGTAATCAGCTAAGCAAAACTTTTGCCGACAAAACAACTGCCTTAGGTGGTGATTTTGCCAATGCTACCGATGGCGATTATTACTATGTGCGTCGTTTACATGAGTTTGATAACCGTCGTGGTGAAACCAACACTCGTAACTACTTCTTTACCGTTGGCTTAGAAGGTGTGCTTGCAGATGAGTACAACTGGGACGTTTCGGCAAACTATGGCCGCACCAATGTAGATGTATTCAGAAGCGGTTATGCGACTGTAGGCAGCATGTTTGATTACATCACGGCAGGTGAAAACGGCAATTCACTGCTTAAGCCTATGTCTTCAGATGACGTAGAAGCAGCGTCTTACAGCCCATTTGAGCAAGCGCAATCTACTCAAAAGAATATTCAAGCAAACCTAACTGGTATGGCTTTTGAAATGGCTGAAGGCGATGCTTACTTTGCGGTAGGTGCTGAATACACAATTCAAGATTACTCAACCGACACTGACTCAGAGTCTAAGAAAGGTAACATCCTAACTACTGGTGGTTCATCAGGTGCAGGTGAGCGTTCTTACTGGGCAACTTATGCTGAATTGAGCGTACCTGTACTTGAAGAGCTAACTGTGAACGCAGCGGTTCGTTATGACCGTTACGACGATATGGGTGGCAACTTTACTCCTCAGGTAACTGTTGAATACCGTCCAATTGATGAGTTGTTGGTTCGTGGTTCATACAGCCGTGTATTCCGTGCTCCAGACATGCACCGCGTGTATGGCGATCCGACTACTGGTTTCTCTCAAGTCATTGACTTTAAACAGTGTGCGGCATTGGGTGGCGAGCCAGGCGTGACTCACCCAGATCCAACTATTAACGAGATTTGTAACGAGCTACACATTGACATTACCACTGGTGCTAACAAAGACCTAGAAGCTGAAACTGGTTACACAGCCAACATTGGTGCGGTATACGGCGGAGACGCATTCAACGCAACATTTGATATTTGGGAATGGCAGCTTGATGACATGGTTAGTGACATCAGTGCTTCAAAAGCAGCGCGTGAATACGAGCTGTATGAGCATATGATCACTCGTGATGACAATGGCACAATTACTCATATCAATTCAGTAGCGCAAAACTTGGCATATAAGAAAGTTAGTGGTATCGACTTAACTGCCGGTTACAACTGGGATTTGGATAGTTTTGGTGACCTAAAACTGAACTTCAATGGTACTTACTTGATAAATTCTGAGAGTCAGCTTGACCCGACTTCAGAAGTGGTTGATAACATCGATGAAGGTGGTTTACCACAATATCGCTTTAACTTAGTGCTTGGTTACTTTGTTCAAGATTTCGAGGCAACTTTAGGTGCTTACCACACTGCTAGAATGCATGGCGTTAACTACACTTCATTCAAAACAGATGATGTAAGCGAAAGTGAGTTAGAGGTTGCATCTCAAACTAAGTGGAACCTAACTGCCGCTTACAATATCTCTGATGAATTTAAGCTAACTTCAGGTATTGTTAACTTGTTTGATGCAGGTCCTAACTTTGACCCAACTGACACTTCATGGCCACACTACCCACGCAGCGTATACAACGCACGCGGTCGTGAGTGGTTTGTTGAAGCTGAAGTCAAGTTTTAATCTGTAACGCAAAATAAATTAAGCCACCTATTTGGGTGGCTTTTTTTGTTTTCAACCCTAAACCACCCGCTTAAACAAGTGGTTATCTCTTGATTGAACTTTTCCTATAAATTCTAGTGTTTTTTAGACCTGTTGGTTTTAATAATTAGCTCATTACTCTTGGTTATCGCTGCAGCTAGTGAAGTTAGGCTCTATTTTAGGGGGGCACACAAAGGCACTTTGTTTAGAAAGAGGTATTTTACATCGCGCAGAAAACTCCTATTACTAGATCATAGATAACAAACTGCGTTGATCTCTATAAATAGTTATTCACCCCGTAGCTGTCTTTATTTTCAACACATTGCGTCAAAATAAGCCTTTATTCACATTTTTTACTCTGCTTTGTAACTTCATTGTTAACTTTCGAATGTTTTATATGCAGGTAAGAAAAAAGTTTTGAATGATTATGTGTTTATTTTGGGTTAATTCTCATCGGGAACATGTTTGTTACATAATCCATACCAGCGAGTAACTAGTGTTACATTATGTTTCCCTGTGGTTTATTAGGGTAGATTTGCACTCTGCATTCATTAAGCTACTGATTTTAAATGAAATGTTACGTTGCAGTGCTTAACATTTGAGCAAAAATAGTATCAAGTTGTGATTTGGTGGTTTTTTTATAATGAATTCAGTTGATTGGGTTACACCTATTTAACAGTATCGATCTCAAGCGGTTAACTATCGGTTAACAGCTAAAACAATAAAAAACATTGCGTTATTTGATTTAACGTATTGAGGGAGATAAAAATGAGTTCTGAATCATTAACGGCCAAAGCGATTCGTCGCAGCCTTCTAGCAGCTGCTGCTACATCAGTTGCATTTACAGGTTCTGCTTTTGCAGAAGAAGAAAAAGTTGAGCGTATTGAAGTAACAGGTTCACGTATCAAGCAAGTTGATATGGAAACTTCTTCGCCTGTTACGGTTTTAAGTGCAGCGGATATTGCTCTTACTGGTGAAAAAACAGTCGCAGACGTACTTAACAACTCATCTATCAACGCATTTGGTTCATGGCGTGGTATGTCTGGCTATGGTGCTGGCGCAAGTGCGACTAGCTCTATCAACATGCGTGGTTTAGGTTCTCAAGCAACCTTAGTTCTTTTAGATGGCCGTCGTATGCCTGGTACCAGCTCAAGCTCGGGTGCGACAGCTGATACATCACAAATTCCAGTTGCAATTGTAGAGCGTATCGAAATCTTACGTGATGGTGCTTCTGCTGTTTACGGTTCAGATGCGGTAGCTGGTGTAATTAACATTATCACCAAGAAAGAGTTTGACGGTTTCCAGTTAGACTACAGCACTGAAATGCCAGATGTTGAAGGTGGTGATGCAAATCGTTTTTCTGTTGCTACTGGTTTCAATACCGACAAAGGTAACATTACATTTACTTACGAGTACTATGATACTAAAGCGGTAATGGATCGCGATATTTGGCGCATGGATGATCCAACCTATGGTGATTACAGCTCATTCAGCTCAGTACCTAATGGTTACTATAACACAGGTAAAGTAGATGCAGACGGAGACCCAATTTATGCATTCTACTCAAACTCAGATATGTGTGAGCAAACTGAGAATGTAAGCGATGGTACTGATGGAAACAACAATGGCCGTTGTTTCTATAGCTATGGTGCAGTAACTAAGCTATTTGGTGACATGACTCGTAACTCATTCATGACCAACTTTACCTATGAGATCACTGATGACATCCAGTTCCGTGGTCGTGGTTCTGCATCTTTAAGTGAAACAGAGACTCGTTACGCTGGTACTCCTGTGTCAACCAACTATCCAGTTTTAGCTGCTGATAACCCGTATAACCCAACGGGTGCAGATATGACAGTATATATGCGCTCTGTACAAATTGGTGAGCGTGACACTTTAACTGAAACCAACAACTACGATTTCCTAGGTGGTTTTGTAGGTTACTCTGATGTTGGTAATGGTATCGATTGGGAAATTAATGCCCAATTCTCAGGGTCTACCACTAACTCGTTTAACTACAACCTAATTAACGACAACATCATCCAAAGTGAACTAGATACTGGTAAATACGATATCTTTAATACTTCAGGTATGTCTTATGATGAGTGGGATCAGCAAATGACTGCGCTTTATGGTGCAGCTGCTCATACTGGTGTTTACCAAGGTAAGTTCGATAGCACTCAAATTGATGGTTTGGCTTCTACTTTACTTGTTGAGAATGACACTCTGTCACTAGCTATGCTAGTCGGTGCTGAGTATGAAATGATCAACTTCAAGCAAACTTCTGACCCAGAATCAGCTGCTGGTATTATTTCAGGTGGTTCAGGTGGTGATGACGTAAACGCTGAGCGTGACCGTACTGCTGCTTATACTGAACTTCAGTTAGGTCTACCTGGTAACGTAGACGTATCTGCTGCTATTCGTTATGAGAAATATGAGCAGTCAGGTTCACTTACGGGTGCTACCGGTGAGATTGTTAACTCTTCTACATTTGATGCTGTTGTACCTAAGCTAGGTGTGAGCTGGCGTCCGATTGATGAGTTACTTATCCGCGCGAGTTATGGTGACTCATTCCGTGCACCAAACATGGGTGAGATGTTCTCTTCACAATCACTAAGTTTCGAAACTGCAACTGACGTTGTTTGGTGTACTCCTGAGAACGCAGCAAAAGATCCTGACTATTGTGATGCAAGTAATCAGCACAAAACTTGGTTTGGCGGTAACCCTAATCTAGAAGCTGAAGAAGGCAACTCGCTAACTTTAGGCGCTGTGTGGAATGTTACAGATGCGTGGAGCGTCGAGCTTTCGTACTATGACATCACATATGACAACAAGATTGAGTCGGTAAGTGCGACAGATGTTATCCGCGATGAAAAGCTTAATGGTGGCTCAGACTTAGTTACACGTCGTGCAGACGGTAAGATTGAATACATCGAAAGTGGTTATATCAACATGGCATCTGTTGAGACAAGTGGTTTCGACTTTGCTTCAGCATATAACTTTGAAACAAACTTTGGTGACTTCAACCTTAAGCTTGATATGACTTATGTTAAAGAGTTTGTTGAGCAAGCTGATTCTGAATCTGTAGCGATTGACAATGCCGGTATTCAAGATTATCCGCAATGGCGTGGTAACTTTGCAGCAGCTTGGTACTACAATGACTTCAGTGCGGCTTGGACAACTGTATACATTGGTAGCCAGTCTGGTCAGTACTGGCGTGATCTTGGCTACGATTACATCATCGACACGCCAAACTACTTCAAGCACAACTTACAAGTCGGTTACACCCATGACTGGAACGGTACTATTACTGTTGGTGTGAACAACTTGTTTGATGAAGAAGCGCCTACTTGGTACGACTACGCGGGTTACCGTGACGTGAATACAGGTCTTTATGACGTATTAGGTCGCACGTTCTACCTACGTATTAACCAAAAGTTCTAATTAGTTCATCTCTCCCTAGATGACCCAAAGCCTCCGTTCGCGGAGGCTTTTTTTGTTTTCAGCCCTAAACCACCTACTTCAGTAGGTGGTTATCATCGAGTAGGCTTTGCCTGTATTTCTGTTTACATGACATGTTAGGTTGAGCCTGCTATGTAATGATATTTAAAGCACGCAGCAAGCACATCCATGTGTGTTCAAAAACATCCATGTTTTCAGGGCTTTAAATATCATCACTTATAGATGCTGCTGAGAATACAAAACTACTGAAAGCCCCCTTCTTTAGAAGGTGGATATTTACTTTCAGTCCTAAATTACCGACTTAAGTAAGGGCTGCTAACTGGTGTTTATAAACCGTATTCGTAACATTTAGTCTAAGGCTTTGCTTACTAATATTAAGTGGGCTTGTGCAGACACAGTGAGTTAGGCCAGATGAACAGCTTGGTTAATGGATAAACAATCAACACTTGTGAACATTACTCAAGCTTTACCTATTAGGCAGGCTTTGATAATCTCTACTCGCGCATAAAATATAAATAAAGCAGGGTGTTAGAACAATTTGAAATGCTTTATTTTCCACCATTCGGTATGTAGCGCAGCCCGGTAGCGCACTGTCATGGGGTGTCAGGGGTCGGAGGTTCGAATCCTCTCATACCGACCAAATAAAAAATGCCCGTTAATTTAGCGATTAACGGGCATTTTGTCTTTTGTTCATCTGTAAGCTATTGCTTAACAACTTGCATTCCACGTAGGTTAATTCGCAGATATTTAGGTTCTTTACAGTAATTAGCGTGCGTGACAAAGTGAGGGGCCATAGCTCAACCAAGTAAGTGTGTAAGCTCACAAATGTCGGTCGGTTACTATTACACTGCTACTCGCTACTTGTTATTTTCCACAACTTTGTTTAGTCCCATCTGCCTTAATAAATTGATGGCAGAATCAAACCGCTCGTAAATAAAAAGCCCTTGGCTGATAAGCAAAGGGCTTTCTAAATCTGTTAAGTAGTTAAAATACAGCGACATTTAGTTGTTGTACAAACGCCTACCTTCGCGCATCACCTGAATAAGCTCAGGTGCACTCATTTTCTTTTCTAATTGTTTGGTAAAGTCGAGGTTATAGATTTGGTAGTTGCCATGCCTGTCTAACACAGTTGCTTCTTTAGCTTGGTATATAGCAAAGACCCGGCTGTTACCTATGTAGACCCATTCATCGTGACCAGGTTGGAATAGGGTGCGGCCACTGCTGTAATCTGTTACTGGGTTAGTGCAGTTAAACATGTGGCTCATTAGCGTAGGTGCTAGACCGTAGTGGCTGGTGCGATAATTGATCTCTTTTGCTGTTCTGCCAGCTTCATGCACGATTAATGGTACCTTCACATTAGCTGGTGAAAAGTCGCGGCGGATCTCACGGCTGTTACTGGTAAATACCTGCCCATGGGTGCCGGTGATGATTACGGTTGTTTGTGGGTCGACATTTTTTAATAGCTGCTCTAGCTGCTGATCAATAAAGAAAAGTGATTGACGGTATTGGTTAAACAATACCTTTTCAGCGCTTTTAAGTGGCATAGGCGGCGCGATAGTTTCAATGCCTAAAAAGCCTGCAGGTGTATCGTAGTCTCTTGGTGAGGAGTAGTTCACTAGCGCAAACCAAGGCTGAGCTTGACTCGCCTGCCATTGATTAAAATCTTCTGTGATTGAGGCGTCGACTTGAGCGCTGCCACGCTTATCTGAGTGCGATGATACGGCAAACTGGCTTGCAATCGCACTTTGACTCAATAGCTGCAGGTTTTCGTCAGAGGTAAATAATTGACGTTGATAATTCTGTTGAGCAAGCACTTGAGTGAGTACAGGTTCTGTTAGCCTAAATTCAATACGGTCTATATAACTTGTTTGGATGCCGTATAGCAGTGAGAACATACCCGTTAAGTACTGATTACCGCCCGTGTAGTGCTGGGTAAATAAGGTATTTTTCTGCTGATACTGAGTGAGGAATGGCATAGTTTTGTCAGTGATCATATCAGCGCGAAGGCTATCAACCACTACCATCAATACATTGTTCGCATCACTTGGTGCAGAGCATTGCATAGGGGTAATTGGATACGTTAATTGACTGTTGGCATGAAGCCTAGGCTGGCTATTATCGTCTTCGTTTTGAATACCACTTTTGGCCATAAATGATTTCGCTGTGGCTGGGTATGACAGCGGGTACACATCATCATAGCGGGTGATTTTATCGACTTGCGTCGCATCGGCCCAAATGTGGATAAGGTGGCTGGCAAAAAAGCAAACACCAACAAAGATAACAACTTTATTCCCCCACTGTTTTTTCTGGATTTTGTCGATGCGCTTCCATATATAGTTTGCCGCGGTGAGCTCTAACACTAAGATCGCTAAAGGGACGGAGATATAAGAAGTGCTATGAAGTAGTGAGCTTAAGTCTTGCCAAGCTAAATCGAATGCAAACGGGCTTAAATGAATACCGTAGTCGTCATAAATCAAGGTATCAAATAACAATGCATATAAACCAAGTGATGCCACAAACGCAGTAAACCCACGCAAAATCTTGGAATAGGGTAAAACAAGGGTAACCGGGAAAATAAATACCAAATACACTAAAAACGCTAAAAAGGTAAAGTGGCCTATGGTGCTAATTGTGAGGTATCCCCACTCAAGCGTGGAGTCAGGCCAACCGACACTGCGGATGTATCTGCTGCCAATCAGCATGGCTAAAAAACCGTTAAAGAAGGCAAACCAGTGCCCCCAATTCACTAAGCGTGAAATTTTGTCGCGGCTCATTTGTTTTTTGCGCTCAGCCATGCTTTGTTGTAACCCTATTTTTTAAACCGATCGTTGATAATTGGTTATGTGTAACTAATCAGTTTTGTAACTGTTCATTTGTAACTGGTCTTTTGAAACAGATCATTGGCTTACTGATTGTGACAACGCTTTAGCAAATTGTTCTGCCACGGCTTTACGCGACTCAGCAGGAACCTTGTTTTCAAGTAAATGAGTCACAGTGTTACCTAGTGCCATTAAGCGAAGATCTGTAGGGGCTTGATGCTTGTCTAGCACAGCTAAAATCTCAGCGATTAATGCTTCTACTTGAGTATTGGTGTATTTAGATTGAATTGCCATAATCAAAAAACTTCAAAATGAATGAATTAGCTGCATATGATAACGGATTTACCAGCCTGTCGCCTATGGATTTATTGCACAATCCCCATCTCAGCAGCGAACAAGTTACAAATATTGGTAAATTTGGTCAGGCTTGTATGATAACTAGCCGAATAACCAGTAAATAACGCTGCATTTCGATGACAAGTTCTCGTAGATGATTCGACTTAGGCAATCTGTTTGATATGATTGGCATCATTTGCGAAAACTGCTTAGGACGCTGCTTAATGACTATTTCTACTGAACACGCCATTATCCATGAAATCTCTCAAGATGCTCAGGGGCAAATGCGTTGTCGCCTTCGACCTCAACCCTTGCTTAATAGTCATGCCGTTGATGCAATACTCGATGAGCTCCACCACAGCTATAGTGGCAAAGGAGGTAAAGGGTTTGGTTTTTTCGGTACTCATGGTGAAGATGGCGAAGCTAACGAAGCCTTTGCAAAAGCGCTTACTGACTACCGAAATGGCGATTTAGGCTTCGTTGAGTTTACCTCTAGTGCGAGCCAATTGCTGCAAGAAGAGCTGTCTAAGTATGATTTTAGTCAGGGCGGTTTTTTGTTGATGTCTTGCTATAGCGTGATGGCCAGTGACTATTTGTTTGTTGCATTGCTAAATGCTAAGTCCTCGATGACCGTACTTGATGACATGGAGCTAAGCGAGAATAACCATTTAGACTTAAGCAATATTCAACTAGCAGCTCGTATCGACCTAACTGAATGGCAAGCTGACAAAGAGTCTCGCAAGTACATTTCGTTTATTCGTGGCCGTGCTGGGCGTAAAGTAGCCGATTTCTTTTTAGATTTCATGGGGTGCGTTGAGGGCGTAAATACTAAAGCACAGAACAAAACTTTGATGAATGCGGTTGAAGATTTTGTCGCCAGCAGCGAGCTTACTAAAGACGAGCGTCAAGAAGCACGCAACAAGGTGTTTGATTATTGCACTGAGCGTGCAGAGACAGGTAACGATATTGAAGTAAAAGATCTTGCCGATGAACTTGCTGACCAAGGTATGGATTCGTTCTATGATTTTGCTTGTGGCGGTAACTATGAGCTAGATGAAGAGTTTCCCGCTGACAAAGCAAGTTTGCGTCAACTTAAAAAGTTTTCTGGCACGGGCGGTGGGGTAACTTTGAGTTTTGATGGTGGGCATTTAGGAGAGCGAGTGATTTACGACCCTATTTCGGACACCATTTTGATCAAAGGTGTACCAGCCAACCTCAAGGATCAGCTAGACCGTCGCTTAAAAGGTGAATAAAGCAGCAAGCTTAAGTTAAAGCGCCAAATATGGCGCTTTTTTTATAACTTTAGTTGGTTATTTGCAGGTTTGGCAATCAATATGAAATAACATCGGCATTATTTCATTTTTTCATTTTATTTTTTATCAAATTTAGTACACTAGCGCCCAATTCAATCTACTGTTCAAGTTACCTAGCGTGACGCTATTAGGGGGACACATGATCACAGCCTATGTTTATCAAAATCGAAAGCTAACCGTTCACGAACTTACTATTCACGACAGCTTGCCCGATAGCACCTTGTGGTTGGACATGAAGAAACCCAATGAAGACGAACGATTGTGGTTGAGGCGATTTTCAGCTGAAGATGTGCCAGATGAAGAAGATATCAATGAGATTGAGGCATCTGCGCGTTTTTTCCAAAGTAAGGATGGCTTGCATATTAACTCGTTATTCCCACAGCGCTTTGGCACCGAAGTGCGCGGTATTAACGTGTCATTTAACTTACGGACTGACTTTTTACTGACCATTCGTGAAGATGATGTAGGCCTTATCCGCCTGCTGAGAAATTATCTGCGTTTGGGGCGCCTTGATATCACGACACCTCAAGGGCTAATGCTTGAACTGTTCAACCTCAAAGTAGACTATTTGTCAGATTTAATTGAAGACGTGTACTCGGTACTTGAAAGTGTTGGTGAAGACGTGTTTGAAAATGAAGAGCTTGATGATGTGTTTAAACTCATTACGCTACAAGAAGACTCAAACGGTAAAATTCGCCTAAGTTTGCTTGATACGCAGCGCTCGCTTCGTTATATGCAGCGCTACTATCGTGAGCATTTATCTGAAGAAAACGTCAAAGATTTACGAGAGATGTTATCAGATATTGAGTCTTTGATGCCTCATAGCCAGTTCATCTTCGATAAGCTTAACTTTTTACTTGATGCAGCTATGGGCTTTAGCGGCTTACAGCAAAACAAGATCATTAAGATCTTCTCAGTTGCCGCAGTGGTATTCCTGCCTCCTACAGTTATCGCCAGTAGTTATGGGATGAACTTTGCGAATATGCCTGAGCTTGATTGGCAATTTGGTTATCCAATGGCGATAGGTATGATGTTGGCGAGTGCTGCTGGCACTTACTTGTTCTTCAAGCGTAAAGGTTGGTTGTAAATTATTTTTGCACTGAAAAATTGAAAAGCCAATGCTAATGCATTGGTTTTTTTGTATGGGCATTCGGGTTTAATTACTCTTACATAATAGATACTTATTGGCTATTTACCAAATGCGTAAGTTACGTTGGTACGCGGGTTGAGGTACTTCATTACCTTCTCTGGTAAGCCCGATGGTGGCAGACTACGTACGACCTTTAAACCGTGATCTTGCAGCGAGATAATAGGCGCTTGCTCTTTAGGTACCAAAGGATCGTAAGCGATAACATCGGGTAGTAATATTTGTTGAAGGTTTACCGTTATCACTAAGGCAAATTGCCCATTGGATAACTCAACTACGCTACCTGGTGGATACACGCCAAGCTTTTTAATAAATTTGCCCACATATTCATTGTTAAGCTTTGTTTTATAGTTTTTATATAGTTGTCCCAAGGCTGTACTTGGGGTTTTCGCTTTAATGTGGTGAGTACCGTTACATAGAGCATCGAACTCATTCACCACAGTCAATAGCTGCGAGGGTTCATCTAATGCTTCTTGCTTTAGTCCTTGCGGGTAACCACTTCCGTCCAGAAACTCATGGTGATTAGCTATCATAGGTTTTGCTTCATCTGGGAAACTGTCGGCAAGCTTTAAAAAATTGATGCTCATGAGTGGGTGTTGTTTAAGCAAGTTTTGTTCAGCATCAGTTAACGACGCTTTTTTACGCAAAATATTCGAAGGAATTTTGAACTTTCCTATGTCATGAAATAGGGCGCCAAGGCCTATCAGTTCAATCTTTTCCCGTGGCCAGTCAAGCTCTTTAGCCATTAACATACTGAGCATAGACACGTTTAATGCGTGATGATAAATCACGTCACCCGGTTTGGCGTCTGCCATAAGGTGCAGTGCGAGGTCTTCACCGCTTACAAGTATATCGGTGAGGTTGTTAATTAGTTCTTTAGCTTCGTTAACTGCATTAAGCGGCCGACTACTTATTTTAGAGGTCATGGAACGCATCATTGATAATGAGCGGTCAAACTTTTGCTCGGTTTTCTTAAAGCGGCGTTTAAGTTGCTGTTGCTTTTCGATAAGCTCGTTTTTCTGTTTATCCATTTCAGACTTTAAGTCGCTTAAAGCTTGACGGTCGATTTGTTCGTCGCCATTTGCTTGCGCGGGTTTTGCATCGCTTTTTTCTCTAACGTAAAAAACTTCTTTTATTCCAAGTCTCTTAATAAGTTGGATTTGTGCAGTGTCTTTTATCTTAAAGCTATTGAATAAAAAAGGGTGGTCTTTCCATGAAGCGGGCAGTCTAATAAACATGCCGACTTGAAGTAATTGGACTGAGACTTTCTCGCTTTGACTCATTGATTATTATTCCTGAAACACATCTTCGCAGGCCGCCTTAGCTGTTGAATGTATCTACTGCAGCCAAAGAGATATTCGTCTAAGCATCAATCGCAAGTTTGAAGCTCATTTATACGGGACTGCGCGGTACTAAATTTAGCAGCGGCTTTACATAAGCTTAACAAGCATGGCAGCATATTTGTATGCTTATCCACTGAAAGTTTGATATGGATTTTATAGAAGTTTATCCAAATGCTTTACCTGAAACTCTGTGCAATAGCTTAATTCAAGTGCTAGATACCCATCCTGCGGTTACTCAAGGGAAAACGGGGAATGGTGTCGACTTAGAAAAGAAGCATAGCCGAGATTTAACTATGGACTCAGTTGCCGAGCTTACGCAACTGAAAAATGAGATACTGCAAGTCACCTTTAAATATGCTGTTGAGTATTTTAAGCGCTATCCGTTGGCGTTGATGGGCGCTGTTGCGGTTAATGTTAACGATGAGCAGGGCAATCCGACCACCTTAACGCCGGACAATTTCGAACGGCTCGGGCTGCCTCGAATAGAGGCTATTGTAAAATACTTGTTCCGCAGTGGAGCAGTAAATTTGCAGCATTATCAACAAGGTGTTGGAGGTTACCCTCATTGGCATTCGGAGCAATTTCCACAGCTGCCCCATAATGAACCTTTACATCGTGTCGCGCTGTTTATGTTTTATTTGAATGATGTTAAGCAAGGTGGTGAAACCGAGTTCTTTTATCAAAATAAGCAAATAAAACCGCAAAAGGGCACTATGGTAATAGCGCCTGCTAGCTTTACTCATAGCCACAGAGGTAACACGCCATTAAGTAATGACAAATATATTGTGACGTCATGGCTGATGTTTAATCGTGCAGAGCAGCTATATGCTCGTAATGATTGATTATGTATTTGTTCGCCTGTTGACTTACTGCATTGTTGATTCGTTATTGAGCGGGCAGTGTTAGAGCGAATTGCGCCCCGAGTAGATCACTTTGCTCGATACTCATGGTGCCACCATAGCTATCAATAATCTCTTGGCAAACCGCAAGACCAATACCTTGTCCTGGTGATTGGGTATCGGCGCGCACACCCCTCAAAATAATTTTTTGTTTAATGCTGTCTTCTACACCAGGCCCATCATCTTCGATGAACAACTGGATATTTCCATTTGATGTAATTGCGGTTACACGCACTTTGCTGATACACAAGCGGTAGGCGTTTTCAAGAATGTTTCCCACAAGCTCCATTACGTCGCCTTTTTCCATTGGCAATAGTAGTTGAGGAGCAACTTTAAGTTCCAACTGCACCGCTTTTGACTGATACAATTTATCAAGCATGTCGGTAATTTGCTTGATGACAGGCTCAAGTGGAGTAAGCTCACTGATTAGCCCTTTTCGACCCAACATCGCTCGCTTAAGTTGGTATTTTACAAGTTGGTCCATGTCATTGACCTGAGTTAGCGCGTGCTGACGTTGCTGTTCTTGTGTAAGGCTTTTATCGTCTATGATGGCAAGTGTTGCAGCTAGGCGCGTCTTTAGGCTGTGTGCTAAGTCATTCATGGCATTTTGATAACGGCTTTGGCGTTGCTCACTTTGGCTCACTAGCTGGTTAAGGGAATTCGTTATCCCAGTCAGCTCAACAGGGTAGTCGTTCTCCAGTGATTGCTTTTGACCATCTTTTAATTGTTGCAATTCTAACTTTAAGCGCCTAAGCGGCAGCAAACTCCAATAAGCCGCACTAGTGAGTAGTAAATAAGCGATACCTAATACAATTGCTAATCTAAATAAGGTTAAACGGTCAAACTTGTCTAACTCTTGTTTTAATTTACTGGCGTCTTTCAAAATGACTAGGTGGTAATCCTGAGCTTCTATTTGCACGCTAAGTGCGTAAACAAAATAATTTTGATCTGTACCGTTATTAATGTATTTGACGCCAAAACTGTCCTTAACGTTTTTATAGCGTTCACATATTTGTAAAACGCCCGCGTCTATTGCCGCACTGGACTCCCACATAGTGTGGTAGCGAGAGTCACAGGTTGCCATTAGATACTTGGTGTAAATGTTATCGTTGTCGATAGCCTGTGTAATCGGTACAAGGTTGTTTTCTTGAAACTCCGCCGCAATGACTGGTAGCTCGGCAATAAGTTTGGTGGTGGTGTCATTGTATTTGCTTTGGGCAAACACCAGAGTGAGTAGCCAGGCAAGTGCGAAGCCCACTAATGTAATAATGGTGAAAGAGGTGACCAGCACCCGAGTTAATAGGCGTTTTTCTGGGTGCAGGTTTAGTCGCATGGAAGGTTGAACTTGTAGCCTTGACCTCTAATGGTCAAAATAGGGTTTTCTAGTCCGCCCTGGGTTAACTTTTTGCGTAGCCTACTCACCATAACTTCAATGGTATTTGGATCGCCTTCCTTGTCAGCATAAATAACGTCTAAGATACGTTGCTTGGCAACGACTTCACTATTGTGGCGCATTAGATATTCGAGAATTTGATATTCAAATGCGGTAACTGACATTAACTCACCATTCAGGGTTATTTGTTTTGCTGCTAAGTCGACAGTGAGTGGCCCTGAGCTTATTTGTGGTTTAACGAAGCCCGCACTGCGTCGAACTAGCGCATCAAGTCGTGCAAAAAGCTCTTCTTTCTGGAATGGTTTTACTAGGTAATCATCTGCACCAGCATTAAGACCTTCGACTTTATCTTGCCAATTAACCCTGGCAGTTAAAATAAGAATAGGGAACTTGATGCCTTGTTCTCGGATAGATTTAATCAGGCTCATACCATCTTGATCAGGTAGCCCTAAGTCGACAATTGCAACGTCAATAGGATAGTTGCATGCTTGATAGAAGCCTTCTTTAGCCGTGTCTGCTACTTGCACATGGTTGTCTAGCTCTGACAGCTGAGTCGCAAGGTGGTGAGACAATATTGGATCGTCTTCAATAACTAGCACGCGCATGAACTACCTCTGGAATATCGGACCGTTAGTTTGAGTTTACTTAATCAATTAGTGAATTAAAACTCTGATTAATTACCCTATTTGGAATGTTTAAATTCTGTACTTTTTGGGCTTTGAGTAGTTTACTTAACACTGCCTGAATAATGACTGAACGTTGTTCATGTTACATTACCGCTAAATTAGCTGACTGATAGCAATTGTTGCCGAAACGCCAATGAATATTACGCCAACACCAAGATCGATATAGCAAGCAATAGCCTTGAAATAGCCTTGAACTTTTTGTTGCGACAAGACAATTGCTACAAATGCAAACCAGAGCAGTGCCAATCCAAATAATACAATGGTAGCGCCAGCCTTCGTTAGCGTATTGGTTTCGACTGGAACCATGACAGTAAACAAGGTTATGAAAAAGATCAGTGCTTTGGGGTTGAGCATATTGGTGAGTAAACCAATTCTAAACCCTTGAAAGTTTGAAAGCGGTGCGGTTTGCGGCTCGTCATCTATTTCGCCTGAACTATCAAGCGTGTTTTGGCGTAGCTGTTTTTGCACTTTATTTGCTTTTATTTGGCTAATGGCAGCTTTGAGTGCGCCAAGACCCATCCATGCGAGGTAACTTATCCCCACAAACTGTACGATTGAATAGGCGATTTCTGACTGGCGGATCATTAAACTGATCCCCATTAAAGAAAGAAGTGTGTGAGCCAGAATTGCCAACGCGATACCAAAAGCGCAGCTTAATGCAACGCTTCTTTGTTGCTGGGTAGCGAGTTTAACAATAATTGCGAAGTCTGGCCCGGGGCTCATTAGCGCGATGAAATGAACGATTGCTAAGCTGATCAGTAAAGTTGAGTCCATAAAGTACGGGGTTTATTTGGCTGATTATTATAAAAATATGTCAGGTCATCATGACACGAACTTGAGTGCCCAACAAATTTTGTTGGTTTGACGATAAGTTACGCTAGCCATGTACATGAATGACTATATTACAGCGACAAAAAAAGGTGCTATTCGCACCTTTTTTAGTTTAGCTCATAGCTTATTTCTATCGTTGCTCAGGGTGAAGTACTTGCTCTTCAAAGTTGTGAGCGACTTTACCGGCTTGTGAGTTTTCAAACACTTGTTGGTCGAACTCGCCTTCAGATTTTGCAATGACTACGGTCGCAACTGTATCACCGGTTACGTTAACCGCTGTGCGCACCATATCAAGTAAACGGTCAACACCAATAATCAGGGCAATACCTTCAACAGGCAGGCCTACTTGGTTCAGTACCATAGCAAGCATGATTAAGCCTACGCCCGGAACGCCGGCAGTACCGATAGATGCCAAGGTTGCGGTAACCACGACGGTTAGGTAATCCACAAAGCTAAGCTCAATACCAAACACTTGGGCAATAAATACCGTTGCGACACCTTGCATAATCGCAGTACCGTCCATGTTAATGGTGGCGCCAAGTGGTAAGGTGAAAGAAGCAATCTTGTTGTCTACACCCATACGGTGCTCTGCGGTTTCAATGGTAACCGGTAGCGTTGCATTTGAACTTGCTGTTGAAAAAGCGAACAGTTGTACGTCGCGGATTTTACGCAAGAACATCAGTGGGCTTAGGCCTGAGAATACTTTTAGTAAGGTAGGATATACAACTAATGCGTGGACAATTAATACCAGTAGAACTAAAAAGAAGTACTTCAGTACTGAACCAAATGTTTCTAGTCCAAGCGTTAGGCTTAATTTAGCCATTAGTGCAAACACACCATACGGTGCTAATTGCATGATTAGCGTGACCACTCGCATGATAACTTCGTTCAAGTCATTGAATAAGGCCGCGACACGTTTACCGCGTTCGCCAATATGCGAAATCGCAAAGCCGAAAATAACTGCAAACAGAATAATTTGCAGCATATTACCTTCAGTCATCGCTTGAATAGGGTTAGTCGGGACTATGTTGATGATGACTTCAGCAAGACTTGGTGCCTCTTTAGCATTAAATTCCATTGCGCTAGTGGCTAAGGAGGCCGCACCTGGATGAACTATGATTGCTGCCGTAATAGCTACGGTTAGGGCGATAGCGGTAGTAAACAGGTAGAAAGCGATGGTTTTACCACCGAGTCTGCCTAATTTAGACGGATCGCTTAACGAGCAGGTACCGCATACCAAAGATATAAATACCAAAGGCACGACGAGCATTTTTAAACTGGAGATGAAGATGGTACCAATTACCGCGAGTACGCCTTCAGTGATGTAATCCTTAATAAAGGCACTTTCAGGGAATAAGTTTCGCAGTAATAGGCCGAGGATAATACCGGTCAGCATACCGATAAGGATTTTACTCGTTAAACCGAGCTTTTTAGATTCTGTCACAGGATCTTCCTTCTATTTTACTTCTTTTTATCTGTTTTATTTAACCGCTCAAGCCTAGCAGGATTATTACGGTTATGAAACGGTGTGCTTTGAAAGTTTGCGGTCATAGGTGTACAAAAAAATACTAGAGTTATAGTATAGTTATGTTTAATTTATGTAATGTTTGCCGATAAGTAACTATAGTAAGCAGTAAGTTTTATTTTTTGTAACAGGGAGCCTGACAATGAGGTCAGCATACAAAGTATTTTTTGCGCTTTTGTGTTCGTTTATATTAGTCGCCTGTGGCGGCGGAGGGAGTATCAGTAGTGGTGGTGAAACACCCGACCCAACAACTATTTCAATAAGTCTTTCTATTTCTAATTCAGATATTTCTGCAGCTGAGCCTGCAACTGTTACCGCAAAAGTCACTGACTCTAGTGGTAACCCTGTCAGTACGCTAGTGAGCTTTGAACTTAATAATGAAGAATATGGCTCGTTTGATCCTGGTACTGGTGAGGTATCAACTAATTCAAACGGTGAAGCGCAAGTTACTGTAAAAACAGCTGCAATTAAAACCGGCGCTACAGTTATTGCAACGACATCAACGGGGGAGTCAGCATCTATCAACGTCAATATGGCCGGCGATGGTGAGTCTGGTGGCGATACTGAAATCTCTGTAAAGATAGAGACGACAGTGACGCAAGTTTCTGCTGCTGAGCCTGCAATTGTCACTGCAACTGTCACCGACCCTTCAGGCAACCCTGTTAGCACTCTAGTTACCTTTACATTAAACAATGCGACTTACGGTACTTTCACTCCATCTACTGGTCAGGTAGCAACGAATGATAACGGTGTAGCTAGTGTTATTTTAAATACAGCTGATTTAAATACAGGTGCGACGGTAACAGCAACAACAGCGTCTGGAGAATCAAACTCACTTAACGTAACCATGGCCGGTGACGGTGGTGAAGCTGGTGGCGGCGCGCAAGTTTCTCTTGCGCTAACAGATACTGATGGTAATTCAATTCAGAACATTACAACCCTAAAGCCTGGTCGTTTAACCGCAACAGTTACGGGCATCACAAAACCGACTATTGTAACGTTTGCGGCTGATATTGGTGATCTACCAATTAAAACGGCGGTGACTGATGCTGAAGGTAAAGCTGTCGTTGATATATATGCTGGTAGCGAGTTAGGTGCTGGTGAAGTGACCGCGACGCTGCCAACAAATGAGTCTGGTACTACGATTGTCGTCGTAGGTGCGACTAACGTTGAAATGGGT
Organism: Shewanella sp. WXL01; assembly: GCF_012263345.1. Classification (NCBI taxonomy): domain Bacteria; kingdom Pseudomonadati; phylum Pseudomonadota; class Gammaproteobacteria; order Alteromonadales; family Shewanellaceae; genus Shewanella; species Shewanella sp. WXL01. The sequence continues at coordinate 557,992 of NZ_JAAIKQ010000002.1, forward strand.
AGCGGTGATCCTTTTGTTGAAGGTGTAGCTCAAGTGAGTACAGCAGACCTTTCTGCTGGCGGCACAGCGACAGTTACCGTACTTATTCAGGATGATGAAGGTAATCCTTTTACTCAGCCTGTAGATGTCAATTTCTCTTCGACTTGTGCAACTAAGAATCCAGCTCAAGCGGTTATTTCTAGCCCTGTATCGTCAAGCAATGGTGTTGCAACGTCAACTTATCTAGCACAAGGCTGTGTGGGTGAAGACCAAATTAACGTAACGGCTAATGCTGGTGGTATCAGCTTATCGGCGGTAGGCACGATTAATGTGCTAGCTGCAGATGTGGGTAGCATAGTGTTTGTTTCTGCAGAACCTGAAAATATCAGTATTTTAGGTACAGGTGGTGATGAATCTTCAACCGTTAAATTCAAAGTATTAGACGAAAATGGTAACCCGGTTGCTAACCAATCAGTGTCGTTCGAGCTAAATACCAACGTTGGTGGTGTAGGTATTACGCCCTTAGTCGCTACGACTAACAACGAAGGTGTGGTGCAAACAGTTGTTACGTCAGGTTCTGTTGCTACCTCGCTGCGTGTGACGGCAACAGTTGAAAATGGTGTAGTTCCTGCTATTTCGAGTCAATCGAAGCAGTTGATTGTCTCTACCGGTATCCCAGATCAAGACAGTTTCTCACTTTCAGCTGAAGTACTAAACGCTGAGGGGTGGGATATAGATGGCACGGAAGTGGTTATCACTGCACGTATGGCTGATGCATTTAACAACCCTGTGCCAGATGGAACAACGGTATCGTTTACCACAGAAGGTGGTTCTATTGAAGATGCATGTCAAACCGTCAAAGGTGTATGTTCAGTTATGTGGACATCGCAACTGCCACGTCCTGATGGTCAATCAATTATTGGTGGCGACGGCTCTCAAGTACGGGTACCAAACTCAAGCTTAATTTATTACCCAACCTTGGATATCTACGGTAACGTATACGGTCAAAAGTACGGCGGCCGTGCAACGATTACCGCGACAGCTATTGGTGAAGAATCGTTCCCTGATCACAATGGTAATGGTCGCTTTGATGCTGATGAAATGGACGCATTTTTGAATCAAACTGACGTTACCGGTCAGAGTTTTGATCTTGATGATGCGTACAATGATTACAACGAGGACACTGTATTTAACCCTCAACCAGCTAACCAATTGCCTGGACAGGCTGGTGGTGAGTTAGAAGAGTTAATCGACTTCAATAGCAATGGGCAGTTTGATCAAGCTGATGGCTTGTACAATGGTGTGCTTTGTTCAACCCCTGCGCATGCAGGGTGTGCAGATGGCGTAACTAACTCTAAGTCGTTATTTGTGCGTCGCAGCCTAGTTATGGTGATGTCTGGTTCAGCAGCTTTCGCTACTCCAGCGAATGAAATTTGGATTGACGACCGTGATGGCTTAAATCAAGGTGGCTCAATTGATATCGTAGGTAAAGGTGCTGCAAGCGTGAAGTTTACTATTTCAGATAGACACAATCAGCAGATGCCTGCAGGTACTATCGTGAAGTTCACCGCAAGTGCTGGCTCGGTTGTGAGCGCTGGCGAGTATGTATGGCCTAGTAGTAATCATAACGGTGGTCGTGACTTTGTGGTGACATTAAAAGGTGAAGATGAACCAAATACCGGTATCTTCCTCGTTGAAGTGATTACCCCTGGTGAAATCGCTTCGCAAGTGGTATCACTGAATATCAATATCTTCTAATTTATTTTGAAGAGTAAACAAAAAGCCAGTCTTGATGACTGGCTTTTTCATTATAAGTGCTAAACATTGAGCATGTACTGACACCTTGGTTTTTATGCATTGAGAATCAAGCATTAAGTGCTAAGCACAAAGATTGGTTACCTTGATAGCTAAGCCGCCTTGACTTGTCTCTCGGTATTTCACATGCATGTCTTTACCGGTTTCATACATGGTGGCAATCACCTTATCCAAGCTGACTCGTGGCGATGAGTTACGGCGAAGTGCCATGCGTGATGAGTTAATCGCTTTAACCGACGCGATGGCGTTACGCTCGATACAAGGTACTTGCACTTGACCTGCAACCGGATCGCAGGTTAGACCTAGGTTATGCTCCATACCAATTTCTGCCGCCATACACACTTGTGCCGGTGAGCCACCCATTAGCTCAGCAAGTCCAGCAGCTGCCATAGAGCAAGCAACGCCAACTTCGCCCTGGCAGCCAACTTCTGCACCAGAAATAGAAGCATTGCGCTTGTACAGAGAGCCTACTGCTGCAGCAGCTAAGAAGTAACGGGTACATTCTTCTTGTCCAACTTGCTGAATAAACTTGTCATAGTAGGCGAGCACCGCTGGGATGATACCGGCCGCGCCATTGGTAGGAGAAGTCACAACACGCCCACCTGCAGCATTTTCTTCACTTACAGCTAATGCAAATACGTTTACCCAATCAATGATTTCCATCGGGTCGTTACTTAAACGCTCGCCTCGTAGTAGTTCACGATAAAGCGCTGGTGCTCGGCGTGATACTTTTAGTGGACCTGCCAGTACGCCTTCGGTTTTACAACCACGCTCAATTGCGTTTTGCATCGTTTTCCAGACTTGACTAAAACCACCTAGGATTTGTTCTTGGGTGTTAAAGCACAATTCATTTTGCATCATAACGCCGCTAATTCCGAGGCCTGATGCATGACAGTGTTGTACAAGTTCTTCTGCATTGTCATAGTGGTAAGGAACGCTCACGTCGCTTGTCTGAGTTTTATCGAATTCACTTTCTTCAACAATAAAGCCGCCGCCGATAGAGTAATATGTTTTACTCAGTACACACTTATCTCCATTCCAAGCATGTAACTTCATGCCATTTTCGTGCAGAGGTAAAGTGTAAGTATGGAAAATTAATGCACCTTTTGGGAACTGAACCACATGCTCTGCGTTGCCAACAGTGATGCTTTCACTGGCTTCAACGTTGGCAATGAATGGCGCAATACTATCGATATCTACAGTTTGAGGTTCGTTACCTGCTAAACCCATGATGATAGCAATATCAGTATGGTGGCCTTTACCAGTCAATGACAGCGAGCCGTATACATCAACGGTAAACTTGGTCACTTGTTTCAGCTTTTCGAGCTCACGTAGATCGTTTACAAACTCGTTTGCAGCCTTCATTGGGCCAACTGTATGAGAGCTAGAAGGGCCAATGCCAATCTTAAAAATGTCGAATGCGCTAAACATATGCTTACCTAAAAGCGGCTTAATGCCGCAAAATATGAAGAGGAGCGTTAAGGCTCCTCTTAAAAACAACCAAAGAGCTAATCGTTAAGCTATTAAGTCATAAATGATGGCGGTCATTGCCAGTACACCCGCAAGAATCACGAAGATATTGCTGACGCGACCACGATAGGCTTTTAGTGCAGGAACTTTGTAAACCGCATACATTGGCATCAGATATAAGATTGACGCGATAATAGGACCACCCAATGCTTCTATCATGCCTAGAATGCTAGGGTTAATAACAGCGACGCCCCAGATGGTGAAGAACATAAAGCCCAGAATAAACTTATTGATGCTTGCATCTGATATGGTTTTGTTGCTATTGCGAAGCTGCTTAGCAATCATGCCCTTTAGACCCTCAGTAGCACCTAAGTAGTGACCAAAGAATGACGAAATAATCGCAATGAAGGCAATGATAGGACCGAAATAGCTCACAAAACCGCTATCATGTACGTTGGCCAGGTAGGACAAAATTGGCAGATTTTGCGCTTTTGCATCAGCCAATTGAGCTGGGCTAAGTGATAGTACGCAAGAGAATACGAACAGCATAACAAAGCCTACTAGCATCATAGCGGTGTTACGCAGAATAACATCAGCTTTTTTTGCTGCATCTTTGCCATGATCTCGCTTCAACGAAACCGAGAATTGCGAAATAGCTGGAGAGTGGTTAAAAGCAAAAACCAATACTGGAATCGTTAACCAAACGGTACCTAAGAAATCCGTTGTTGCTGGAACCACTTGCAGTGCATCCATTTTCCAATCGGGTACAAGGTATAGCGACATAAAGGCTAAAATAGCTACAAGCGGATAAACCAGTAGTTGTGTTACTTTAAGCATGAATTTCTCACCCGCAACCATGACTGACATCATTGCGATGATCAACACGCCAGATAGAATCGCACGTGGAGGTGAGTCAAAACCTAGTTGATTGACAATGAAACTGTCGACAGTATTAGTAATACCTACGCCGTAAATTAATACAATCGGGTAGATTGCGAAGAAGTACAGTACTGTGATGGCTTTACCAGCTCCCACACCAAAGTGCTCTTCAACGACCTGAGTAATGTCGCTGCCTTGGATATTTGATGAGCACACAAAACGAGATAAGCCACGATGAGCAAGGTATGTCATCGGCCCAATAATTAATGCCATTAATACCAGTGGCCAAAAACCACCCATGCCAGCGTTGATTGGTAAGAATAAGATACCGGCGCCAACCGCGGTTCCAAATAGGCTTAACATCCAGGTAGTATCTTTGCGGGTCCAAGCGAGTTGGCTAGAACCAGATTGCTCCTCAACTGGAGCTGAAGTCATGGTGTCGTTTTGCATAAGGCAAACCTTAAATAGGTAGAAATTACGGTTGGAGAATATAGAGTTCTGATTTTAGGAAAGTGATCTAAATCATTGTTTGTGGTGGTCAGATTTATAAGTCATACAAAATGCGAGCTAGATCAGAACTATTAGGTATTGCTGAATTAATTGTATAACACGGCGTGCGGCTAATTGTTACTTAGCTAACAAGAGAGGATGTATTGTTACATTTGCGTAACCGTAACTTGGCGTTCAAAGCCGAGCTTTGGGAATTGAAGAAAAGGGTAGTAACGCTGTGCAAGTCGCTGGTGGCGAGGTTTGCAGCTGGCTAACGTTAGTTATCACTTGCATAATTAACTGAACACGCAACCTGTCGTTTAATAGAATATAATCATCGGATTAAGCAAGGCTTAATCATGAGTTAGAACTCACTTAAGAAATAACAGATGGAACCTTTACTTCAGCAAATTCGCCAATGCAACGCCTGCGCTATCAAGCTTAAACATGAGTGCAAACCAATAATACAAGCCAGTGAAAATTCTAAGGTATTGATTGCAGGTCAAGCCCCAGGGCGAATAGCTCATGAAACCGGGATTGCTTTTAATGATGCTAGTGGCCAAAGGTTAAGGGATTGGCTCGGTGTATCAGAATCCGAATTTTATGATAGTAATAATTTTGCGATTTTACCTATGTCATTTTGCTATCCTGGTTCAGGAAAGTCCGGCGATCTGGCGCCACTTAAAGAGTGTTCCCTCAAGTGGCGAGAGCAGTTAATGCAAAGCCTAACTCAGGTACAGCTAACCATTATTATCGGTCGGTATGCTAAACAATATCATCTAGGTAATAATCGACAATCTCTAACAGAGGTCGTGTTTATGGGGTTTGATTTTGAACACCGCCGTATTGTCCTGCCACACCCAAGCCCAAGAAATAATATATGGTTATCAAAACATCCATGGTTTGAGTCGGAGGTGTTGCCGCAACTTAAAGTTCAAGTATCAAAGGTTTTATCGCAGTGAGCTTTAGGCACATTGAACCCTTGTTGGACATTGTTTTTGCTTATTGAACTGCTTGAGAATGGAGCATTAAAAAGGCCAACTGAAAGATTGAGTACCATACAGTTAGCCTAAGTAGTGATACGTATCGATAAATTAGTGCGCTATTCACACTTTGCTAAAGCCGTTAGGGTTAGCTGATTGCCAGCGCCAAGTATCTATCATCATGTCTGAAATATCACGCTTAGTGTGCCATCCAAGTACTTGATTAGCTTTACTCGCATCCGCCCAAAACTCTGGTAAGTCTCCGGCGCGTCTTGGTGCAATTGTGTATGGAATGCTTACGCCGCTTGCCTTTTCAAATGCACTTACAATTTCAAAAACGGATGTTCCGGTACCTGTACCTAAATTAAAGGCCTCGACGCCGGTAAAGCCTGGATTATTGTTTAGCCAATCAAGCGCGGCTACATGGCCCTCAGCGAGATCCATCACGTGAAGATAGTCGCGTAAACAGGTGCCATCAGGCGTCGAGTAGTCATCACCAAAAACCGTCAATTGTTCTCTTTTACCCACTGCGACTTGGGCAACATAAGGCAACAAATTGTTTGGGATACCTTTTGGGTCTTCACCAATTTCACCACTCTCATGGGCACCGACCGGATTAAAATAACGCAACATCACGCCTTTAAAGTCAGCATTGGCGATAGCGAGATCATTGACTACTCGCTCTATCATTACTTTGGTCGCCCCGTATGGGTTGCTTGAATTGCCTATTTTCAATGTTTCCACATATGGTGGTTTATTCTCTTCACCATAGACGGTAGCTGAAGAGCTAAAAATGAACTGATTAACCTGATGCTTAGTCATAACATCTAGCAGGCATAGTGAGCCAAATACATTGTTTTGATAGTAATCCAGTGGTATCTCGCTTGACTCGCCGACTGCTTTTAGGGCTGCAAAGTGAATAACACCGCTTATATCATGTTGAGTAAATACTTGTTCTAAAGCTGCTTTGTCACAAACATCACCTTCGAAAAAATCTATGCTGCGGGATGTTAATTTTTCTACGCGCTTGATAGATTCAAGACTAGAGTTACACAAGTTATCGTAAACAACGACCTCATAGCCTTTATTCAGTAAGCAAAGAGCAGTGTGTGAACCAATATAACCTGCACCGCCAGTCACTAGCACTTTCATAGGAACCCTTTATTTCTTAACACAAAACTCTGCTAAGTATATGTTGCTCGCAGGAAATAACAATTAAGTCAAACACTAAACTTGACCCCTTGGGGGTTTAAACCTATCTTTGGTTAAATATTGCTCACCACGTGGGGCAATTTTAAAAATAGTGAGCTTCACCCTAATAAGTGAAGCACTGCTTAAGCCATAGCCAAAAAGCAATAATACAGCGCTGCATAAACAGCGCGACAAAACAAAAATTCTGCGCTGGTTCGGTTTTCTATGCGAGGCTGAATTCAAGGAGGGGGAAGTGCAAAAGCAAGGAGTGCTGCGCTTAATATCAACTATCTGTTGTATTTTAGCTCTATGGTGTCTGAGCCCCTTATCAGCCGCAGAGCCTTCAAACACTGTGCTTAGTGAGCCTGAAAAAGAGTTTATCCTACATAACCCAGTAATTAAGCTAGGTACGGGTCAAGCCACAGCACCTTACTTATTTTTTAACGCACAAAATAATGCTCAGGGCTTTGATAGAGATTATGCCGATCTTATTGAACAGCAAACAGGGTTTACCATTGAGTTTGAAGTGGGCAGCTGGGGGCATGTACAAAATAAAGTTGCTAACGGTGAACTTCATGGTCTCTCAAACATAGCTCAAAGTCATATCAATCAATCTAGTTATCGCTACAGTGAACCCTACCTATCATTACCATCTGTGGTAGTGGTTAATCGCATGAACCATCATGGGATTTTTACTATTGATGAAATTCAATATAAAAGAGTTGGCGTTCAGCAATTACATCAGGACGCTGAGTTGTTAACGGCTGAGCTAGGTGATGTCGACATCGTTTACTTTCCAGACGCTTACAAGATGCTACATGCGCTAGTGGAGAATGATATTGATGCAGCGGTTATCGACGAGTCGCTATATTACCTCAGTGATGAAATGGAGATACGTGACTTTATCAGTACTGCGTTTGTGTTAAAAAATCACCAGCAGTTGCATTTTGCTTTCAAGCCAAACCATCAGATCCTGGCTGATATATTCAGTAAAGCCATCGCTGCAATAGGCCCATATAAAACTAATGATCTCAAACGGCACTGGTTTCGTTCATTTGACGAGCATAACATTGAGTTTACTCATGCTGAGAAAACTTACCTATATTCAAAAAAGCGCTTTAAGTACTGTATTGACCCAAATTGGTTCCCCTATGAAGCCAACGACAATGGCAAGCACATAGGGATGACCGCTGATATTTTGGCGTTGTTTCAACAAAAGCTACAAATCTCCTTTGAATATCTACCCACCAAATCTTGGGTTGAAACCATGGACAGGATGAAAAATGGTGAGTGTGACTGGATTACCTTGGCAATGGCGACACCTCAGCGCGAGACCTTTCTTGATTTCACTGAGCCTTATATCAACGTCCCACTTGTGATTGCAACTTCTCATGATACTGATTTCATTGCTGACATCGGCATTCTCGATGGTAAATCAATCGGCTTTATTAAAGGTTATGCGTTTATAGAGCTGATTAGCCGTCAGTATCCTGAGATTGATATTGTTGCGGTTGATGATATTCATCAAGGCTTATACATGGTTGAGCAAGGTGAGTTGTTTGGGTTTGCAGACTCTCATTCAAATATTAGTTTGCATCTGCAGCAGCATGGGATCGGGAAAGTAAAAGTCTCTGGGCGATTTGATGAGAAGTTTGAATTATCTATGGCGGTTCCTCACGGTGATACTGTACTACTCAGTATCCTTGATAAGTTGGTCGATAGTTTAAGTTCGCAGCAACATCAAGCTATTTTAAATAAGTATATGTCAGTGAGCTACCAGCAAGTAATTGATTATAGCGTCGCCTACCAAGTGATTGTCATCTTTAGCATTGTGACCTTACTTATTTTACTGTGGAACCGCAGAATACATTCGGAGAAACAAAAATATAGGGCGCTAGTAGCTGAGCTAAAGGAAAAGGATCACAAGTTACAAATTGCTTATAAAAAGCTTGAACAGGTCTCTACTATAGATAAGCTCACAGGAATTTATAACCGTAGAAAAATTGATGAGGCATTAAAAGAAGAATTGAGCCGCAGTCAGCGTAGTGACAGTGTTTTCTCAATAATGTTACTTGATATCGATTACTTTAAAGCTGTGAATGATAACTATGGCCATCATGCTGGTGATAAATTTCTAGTTGAGTTTGCACACCTTGTCAGTACTAACAAACGAGAGACTGACTTCTTTGGCCGCTGGGGCGGGGAGGAGTTTATTCTTATCCTACCAAATACCTTGCTGCAGCAAGCCATGCATAAGGCTGAGCGATTAAGACAAATTATTGAGCGCAACCGCTTTACTAAAGTGGGTTACCAGTCTGTCAGCATAGGTGTCAGTACTTATCAATACGGTGATGATACCGAACCCCTTATGCAGCGTGCAGACCGCAGTTTGTACCATGCTAAAGCAGAAGGGCGCAATACGGTTATGGGGCAAGCTGAATTTGATTTTGAGGTTAACAAGTAGCGTACAGGAATGATTTTGAATAAAAGGGCACCGTTGCAAACTTGGGGTTATCAACCTTGAGTATGAGCTTTATTCGTATGCTTGCCATGCGCAATTTGTACTATTAGCTTATGGTTTGATAGGCCTCAATGAGGTTACATGGATACTGGGTGCTCACCTGTAAGTGATGCTAAGGGATGGGGGGTTAGATGATGAAGCACTGCAGAATAGCTGTTTTTTATGTCGGCTGCTTAGTGACGACATTACTTTTTACAAATGTCTTTGCTAATGACAAACCAAATACAATACCTGACCGTCAGTTGATTGAAAGAGCCGTTCTGGACTATATAGAATCTCAGCATCAGGGTGATGGAGACATGATGGCCCGCAGTCTAGATGAAACGCTTGCAAAACGTACATACTGGCTAGGGAAAGATCATGAAGAGTTCGTATTAGAAACTGACTTTGACACCATGATCAAAGTTGCAAATACCTATAACAAAAGTGGTGACAAGTTCCCTACTAACCCTAGGGTAGAGATACGCATTTTAGATATCGACAATCGAGTCGCATCTGTAAAACTGACGGTTGATGACTGGATTGATTACATGCATTTGTATAAAACACGTGATGGACGCTGGTTGACGGTAAATGTACTTTGGCAATTTCATGACGAGTCTAAACATGCTTTAACTAACTGATTGAAAGTAGTTATACAAACTTAAGGTTTTATGCATGAGTGAATTAACTTAATTAAACAAGTTACTATCGTGATGTTGCGCTTGCAGTTGATTTATTGACCACAGATTGATAGCGTTGTCAATGCAACACGCTATTAATTCATTCAGGAAAATAAGGATATTGATTCTGAATTTCATGCACATCATCACGATTAGTCGCACGCTTCAACTTGGGTTTCAGCAGTTGCTGGTGCCTTGTGTGTTAGCCGTTGCCGTTATCCTAACCGGGTGCTCAGATAATCACAAAGTATCCACTCACTCAGCAGATTACGATACTGTTATCGATCAAGATGCTCAGTTTATTTATAAAGATATCAAAGTAGCCAAAGCACCTAGACAATGGGACTGGATGCTTCCAGACTTGAATTCTCTCGCTCAGGCCTCTAGTCAACAATATCGCTATCCTTCACTCACGGGCATTGCTGAGTACAAGCAGTCCTTTCAATTAGATAATGTCATAGGGTTTGTTTGGGGTTGGCAATCTCGTACTGATAAATATGATATTGAAGTATTTTTGCTTTACATGTTTATAGGTGAAGATAAATACCTGATGCGTACTTTTCATAACTCTCATCACCTTACTGTTGATGAGGCTATATTGATTACCTTTTATGATTATTTTCGTTATGAAAGACCGTTTATGGCGCAAAAATGGCAGATTAGTGAGCCCTACGATAACTACAAAATGGAACCCTTACTAACTCTGGGCAGTGAGCTTTTTGAACAAGGGCATGAATATCCAGTGTTTGATGGTCGAATCGTCACTCTAAAAGACGTGTATTTACGCCAAGCCCAAACAAAGCGTGTTAAAGATAACAATGGTTTAACCCATTATGTGTGTAAATGGCTTGTACCAGAAGGGGGAGGGAAGCTCGTTAAAGGCGAAGAGGTATGTCTTATCTTGCCAAGCCAATTTGAGCAACAATTAGCAAGGGTTGGTCAGTCAGCCAACCGATTAGTCACTACCTCAAATTTAATGACACTCAAAGTAGAGTTGAGCCATCAAGGTACTATAACCAATATTGTGTCTGGCGTAATTACTTCACAGCATATGGATGATTTAGGTGGTAGGCAAGATGAACTATCAGGTGAAAGTACTAAAAAACGGGTTGCTGGTTGGCCCATCGCCTCAGGTTATGTAGCTGAAGGCGTAGAGCCTGATTTTGAATTTCTATTAAAGATGGATCTTCAAACTCAAACAGCTCATTGAGTTAGAGTCTGTTACGTATAGTATATCAAACTGAACAATCTGAAAGTGAAGTGATTACAAGTGTTGAGTACGATGCGTTACTTTAGTTTTTCTCTAAGCTCACATGTCCTTATGCACGTTAGCTAACCCTACTTACCAAGAATACTTCACCGGATTAGAGGCCCCTTTTTTTCGGTACTTATCATCGATACGTTTGCCAAGATAAAGTTTCACTATCTCTTCAGGGGCCTGCTTGCCAACAAAGCCTTTACGTCCTTTCACAGTGGTTTTGTCAGGGAAGTTTTCACTTGTCGCTTCCAGCCAGTTATCTGCAATAAACACCCCGACAATGAGACCTTGAACCACAGCAACAACATAGTCTGCCTGATTGGCTTTATTTAGGCTTATGCGCCATGCATAGCGAGTTGCTTCATACACTGAGTTATCTAGGGCTGAGCGATTAATGTTGATCATCAGTACCTTATGCTCAAACTCGGCAACGGCTGCACTGTACTTATTAATGATCTCAACAGCGTGCATGGCACCAAATTCATTATTACCATGGCCATCCATAATATTGGTGATGCCCGGATAAGCATCGATCAAAGCTGCTTCTACCTCAAATGCCGTTTTTTCATCTAGCCCATGGCGGTGAATCACGTGTGCAACATCAAAACCTGCAAGTTTAATGGCTCGTATGCGGCTCATTTTCTCAGATAGCTCATCGGACTCTATATCTCCCTGGGCATGAGCGAATACGCGGTTTGCTTTACCCTTGCCAATATAAAAGGTTTCGCCATTTCGAGGGTCGATTAAGCGATAAACGTAGTACTTAAGCCTACTAATGACTTCAGTTGAGAATTGTTCAGGTTTATTTGGTTTCATAGAGGTCGCATATGATTTATAACAGCATTGAATTGTCAGCATTGAATTGTCAGCATCGAGTTAGTGTTCGAGTGTTTTCGAGAATAAGTTTATCACTAGCACGCCAGCTAAGATCAAGCTAATCCCAATAATAGCGGCTAGATCGGGTACTTGCTTGTAGACAACGGCGCTTATCGAAGCTATCAGTACCATACCCATGCCTGCCCAGATGGCGTAAGCGATCCCCACAGGTACGGTTTTTAGCACTAAAGACAGGAAGTAAAATGCACCGAGATAACCCATTACGCTGATGCTGGTGGCGGTAGCGTTACTAAAACCATTTGATGCTTTAAGTGCCAGTGTTGCTATCACTTCAAAACCGATAGCAATGGCCAAATACCAATAACCCATGATGCTCCTTAGCTCGTTGATTTTTATGTTAACCATGATGAACTAAGTTATTGTGTTAAGCGAGTAACAATTAACGACTGATTTTCAATATTTTATTGATTACTTCAATATGACCAGCATCAAGCAAGGAGAGCAGATGAACAATCAACCTATAGCTGTGTTTAGTCATTACTTACGACAGTTACGTCAGCTTTTAAACAAGTGTGCAGATCATTGCGAAGATGAAACATTTCTTGAGGCTAGACTGACAGCCGATATGTTCAATCTGTATACCCAGGTGCAAATTACTGCCGGCTTTAGTTTACGAGCCTGTTGCCCTATGGCGGGGAGAGAAGTGCCTGACTTAAGTTGCCATGGGATAGACAACAATCAGCAAACCCTAGCGCAGCTTGATCGCCAGTTAGTACAAACTCTGGATTATTTAACTGAGTTAGATGACAAGGTTTATGATTTAATGACCGAGCAGATCACCGATAAAGCTGGCCCGGTTGCGGTTAACTTACCGACAAATGAGTTTATTTTTCAGTTTGCGCTGCCTAACTTCATGTTTCACTTATCTATGGTGTATGCCATTGCCAAAACGCTCGGTATTCCAGTCACCAAAGGTGATTTTGATGGATTTCATCAATATCCCGTGGGATTCTCTTTTGAATAAAAAGCGCGTAATGATTGAACAGTCTGATTTAAAAACGCGCTCTAGCATTAATTAACACGTCTTTGTGCATATTAATGTTAGATTTCGCTACATAAATTGACCTAAACCTGCAAGTTCAGTGCGCAATGTAAACAAAGTGCCTTTTGCAGAGGTGACAAGTAACGTTTTGCCATCTTTGCCGCCAAATGCGAGGTTAGTAACGCTTTCACCAAAATGGATGGTACGCAAATGTTGGTGAGCTGCGTTAAAGATTTGCACTTCGCCAGGCCCATGGCTAGTCACATATAAATTGCCGGCACAATCGACTGCCATACCGTCAGGCGATGCGACATCCAAGCGCGTTTTTATATTGCCAATACTGCCATCAGCGTTTAACTCGTACAGTGTCACCTTATTGCTGTAATCGCCAACATACAGTGTTGATTCGTCTGGTGATAGCGCTATCCCGTTAGGTTTATTATGTAGGTTGCTTACAAGCGTGAGTTCGCCATTTGGGGCGCGCCAATAAACGCCAGTAAATGGTGTATGCTGTTGTCTTGGACCGAGTTGCCAATCAGGATCGGTAAAGTAGATATGTCCTTTTGAGTGGCGGACGAGATCATTTGGAGAGTTAAATGCTTTGTTTTTATAGTTGGTGACCAGTGGTGTCAGTTGAAGGCTCGAAATTGAGGGATTGTTCAACTCGGTCAAATTTACTGTAGATAATGCACGCTGACCGTGATCCATTACATACAGTTTGTCGTTGTCTGCCAGCAGCCCATTTGTACCTAGTTCTTGTGCGACTAACTTAACTCCTGAGTCTTGATGCCACTGATAGATATTCGATTTAGGGCCGTTTGATTGGTCGCTGTCAAAGTTCATTTCTGAAAAATAAAAGCGTTGAGTGTTGACTGACCAAGTTGGCCCCTCTAAGAAGCGCATGCCAGTAGCAATGACCTTGGGCTTGCTACTTTCGGCTAGAGGGAGCTGAGTGCTATCACATTGTGAGAATAAATTAGGCTCGCTAATTTTCTGCGCGTTAGCTTGACCAAACATCATCAAACTTACACTTGCTAGCGTGAGCAGTTTTTTTATCATCACAAACTCCCTTGTCTTGAATAACCTTGTCTTGAGTAACTTTGGCACGAATATCTTGGTTAACTTTGGCGCTTAGTCATCATTGTGCGTAATTGCTGGGTAGGACGCAATATTAGTGACAGGTTATTTATCCGCAGCTCGCTTTACAAGCATTTGCACGTATGTGGACACTAGTAAACTGCAAAGGCCATACTCACAGTGAGTATGGCCTTTGTTTGTTATTCTTGCTTGTTACTCTTGTTTCGAGCAAGCGAACTTTAGCTTATAAGCCTTAAGCCGTAAAAAGCTGCGCGATGATAACCAGGATTAATAGCGGACAAATATATTTCACATATATCGGCCAAATTTTCCAAAACAAACTTGAGGTATCGACACCGTCTTGGGCAGAGATGGCTTCAATTAAGCTGTTACGACGCCACACCCATCCTAAAAATATCGCAATTCCCAACGCGATTAGCGGCTGAGCGCGCTCTGTCGTTAAAGTGATGATTGCACCGAAAAGACTACTAAAGTTAAACACAATTAAGCTGGCGACGAGTGCGATGAATAAGCCAACATACAAAGTCGCTTGGTTACGATTGAGCTTGGTTTTCTCAACTAAATAGCTAGTTGGCACTTCAACTATAGACATGGCAGAGGTGAGTCCTGCGATAGTCATTAAAATGAAAAATACGATGGCAAGGATGTACTGGGTTATGCCGCCTAGTGATTCAAACAGTGCTGGGAGTACAGTAAATACCAGAGTGTCTGAGTTTAGTAGACTGCCATCATCGGCGAATATTTGTACGCCTTGATGCTGGGCGACATACATCGCAGGAATGATCATCAGCGCTGCCAAAAATGCCACCAATGTGTCGGTTAAGGTGACATAACCGGTCAACTTCGCCAAGTTATCCTTTTTGTTGAGATAAGCGCCGTAAACCATCATCGCACCTGTACCTACGGTTAGTGAGAAGAAGGTTTGGCCTAGCGCACTTACCAGTACATCAGTGTCTAATACGCGGCTGAAATCGGGGATCAGTAATTGCTTTAACCCTGTCATGGCGCCAGGCTGGAACAAGATGTAAATACTGCCAAGAACTAGCATTAATAGTAGTAGTGGCATCAAACGCTTAGACCAACGCTCAATACCTTGTTGTACGCCTTGACGGATCACCATGATAACCAATGCAGTGAATATCAGAGTAAACACCAAGTTGCGTGATACAGAAAACTCCATGAGCCAATTGGCTACTTCAGGCTGCTCAGCCATTTGTGCTACTGGCGCTATGGCATGGCTGATAAACCAGCCTGATAGAATGCAGTAAAAGGTACAGATCAATGTTGCAGTAATAATTGAGCCGAAACCAATCGCTCCGCCGAGTTTACTGAGTAATTTATTGCTTGAAAGCTTAGCCATTGCGTCCGCAGGGTTGGTTTGCCCGTGGCGCCCAACCATTAGCTCGGCCATTAGCATTGGGTAACCGAGTAGCAAGATAAGCACTATGTACATTAATAAGAATGCGCCACCACCATGAGTAGCAGCCTGAGTTGGGAATCCCCAAATATTCCCTACGCCAACGGCAGAGCCTGCCGCCGCCATAATAAAGCCGATTTTTGAGCTAAATTGGGCTTGAGAGTTTGTAGCCATAATGCACCTGTTTATTCGATTAGGTCGCGCATACTAAGGCTAGTGGAGATAATTGCAATAGCGAATTTATCCAATATTTTTTAATTGAATAAAATCTTATATCTTTATTTTAGTTAATGTTGAGTATAAACGTCTCATACCTACGTAATGGCGAGAATATCTTGTTTTGGATTGGGCGAAACACAGCTGTAACGCAATTTATCCTTGCTAAGAAAAATTATTGGAATCTGACTGAGCGCACAAAACCCAGTCAAAGTTTTAACGGTTAAAACTATAGTGGGAGTAAAAATTGCAACAGTTTGAATAGCAATGGCATGGACAAGGGCCTGGCTCGGGTTTTAATAAGGGTAACTGAGACTAGAGGTATATAGTTGTTTAAGCTCGCAAGCTAGTCGCTTTTACATTGAATTGATAGCAGTTCGAGCCAAGCATATCGAGCTTAAACACTTAAACCTTATCTCACTACAAACCTAGAGTGCAGGTAGTGGGATACTGGTATGATTTTTAACTTTCTTTAGGACGAAGCTAGAGTGAATTCCAGCAACGTGCACGCTGCTAGTCAGTTTGTCTAATAAGAATTGCTTGTAATGCTGCATGTCTGCAACCAGTACTTTTAATAGGTAATCAGCTTCATTACCTGTGATTAAGCTACACTCCTGAACTTCATCCATCGCGCTAATGTCTTGCTCGAATGACTCTAGTACTTCGATATTGTGCTTTTCTAAACTAACCTGAATATACACGGTGAGATTAAGGCCAAATCGCTCTGGATTTAATTGGGTAGAGTAACTTGCAATGTAGCCAGCATCTTCTAGTGCTTTAACACGTCTAGAGCAGGGTGATGGAGATAAGCCGACCTTTGAAGCTAACTCCTGGTTAGATAGCTTCCCAGGTAACTGTAGGTGTTTCAGGATAGCGAGATCAATCTTGTCGAGTTGCATAACTACTTCTTCTCTCGATACTTATTATTTGAATTTAGGTTGTCTAGCCTAAATTTTAGCACTTAGGGTGGTAGGACTCCAGATAAACTCAAGTAGTCGCAATGTTATTTATTAGAATGTTAGACCGTATAACCTAGTTTAAGTTTTAATCATGTGACTTTGAGATGGAAAAGTAATCTCGCTTTTTATATCGCTGCCTAACTCAAGATGCTGCCTAAATTATTAGTTGAATTAGGTGAATGAATACGCACTTATTTATTAACCAAAATTTTACATTATTGAATTTCTTTTTCTGAAAGCAATTAGATGCAGTTTATTGTTGTATTCACCGCAACTAGCTATTTTGATTGTTTTGTATAATGCAAACTAAAATGGCTTTCCGCCAAATTTTGAATCTTATCTATTCGAAAACTTAGAGCCGGTATGGCATTCAGCTAGCATTTATTATTGTTTAATCTAAAAGATCTTCTGGGTTAACTGTAGTTAATGAATCGCAGGAATTAACTGCGCCATTAATCAAGTTCATGATTTTATTAAAGTTAGTTGAGGATTGTTTTGATATATCCAACTTGGTGATGTGTATGGGACTTGTTTTAGGCAGAGACAGAAAAGTTCCACGCCTTAATGTGATCCGTGTCACACTTTCACTCAAATTAAAGTCGCTGACATGTTAAATTCTCGCTGGTTTAAATCTCTATTTTTGCCTGGTTGTGGTAGTGAATCATTCTGCGGTTGCATAAATATTTAAGTGCGCAGCCAAAAAGTACTCATTAAATTTAACGTTGTTTCTGTCTTTTTATTAACATTTTAAACCTTATTTGTTAATGATTTTTGGTTTGACGAAACAACTCGGGTTATTCAGTATCAACTCCGTAGCAGATGTGGGTATTTATTTAGATTGCTTGATTAAGTCGGCGTTTAAATAACAACAAATAAAAATGAACCACTGCACAAGATAATAAGATAAATGCTAGGGAGCTTAATCTGTATGAACCAAAAAACATTAATTGCAACAAGCATTAAAACTGCATTAGTTGCTTCAATCGCCGCCGCTTCAACAGCATCGGTTTCAGCTTATGCTGAAGAAACTGCAAATGTTGAGCGTATCGAAGTCACAGGCTCTCGTATTCAACGCCAAGACATGGAAACAGCATCGCCTGTTACTGTCATTGACGAGTCTGCTATTCGTGCTGAGGGTTACACTTCTGTTGATGACCTACTTCAAGCACAAACTTCTATGGCTGGTGCTGCAGTAGGCTCAAGCACTAACAATGGCGCGAACGGTGTAGCTCAAGTTGACCTACGTGGTATGGGTGCACAACGTACGCTTGTTCTTTTGAACGGTCGTCGCATGGTTAACTCAGGTAGCGGTGCAGACAGCTCTGTGGATTTAAACTCTATCCCAGTTGCTATGATCGCTCGTGTTGAAATTCTTAAAGATGGTGCATCTGCAGTTTATGGCTCTGACGCGATTGCTGGTGTAGTAAACATTATCACCAAAAAAGACTTTGAAGGTTTTCAATTCGACGTTCAAGGCAGTACCACAGATAAAAATGATGGTGAAACAGGTGAAATCAGTGCGCTTTATGGTTTCAACACTGACACAGGTAATTATACATTTGGTGCAGCATACTCTCGCCGTGAAGGCGTAGTTCAATCAGACCGTGATTGGACACCATCTGCAGGTAGCTCTTACACACCTGGTGGTACTTTAGGTGGCAAATACCAAGATGAGAACGGTGAGTGGAAGGACCTAGAAACAGGTTATGATTTCACGCAAGACTCATACTATCAAACGCCAAATGAGCGCTACAGTTTGTTTGCCAATATGACCCAAGAATTGGGTGACGACATCGTATTGACTGGTGACCTACTATACACCAAGCGTAAGTCTAACCAGCAATTAGCCGCGCAACCAGCAAGCACCAAATTAAACGTGTGTGGCGCAGATGGTGTAGCGCCAGGTGAACCATGTGTAGATTTAACACCTGAGATGATTGCCGCTGGCATCGCACCAGATAGCACTGGCCGTGTTGAGTACCGTCGCCGTACGACCGATGTTGGCCCACGTATTTACTCACAAGATACTGATACTTTGCGCGCTTCAGCTGGTTTAGCTGGTTCACTTGATATCAATACTGGTATGGACTGGGACTTCTCATACACATACGGTAAGAACAGTGCAAAAACTTCTGTTGCTAACTCTATCAACCAGAAGAAGTTTGACGAGTCTGTATACAATAACTTTGATGACTGGATGAACGGCACAGTTAGCCAAGAGCAATTAGATGAAATCAGCTACTTAGAAGAGTCGGACGGTGGTAACGAGCAGCACACAGTATCTGCTGGTTTAACTGGTGAACTATTTGACCTAGAAGCTGGTGCAGTTGCGTTTGCACTTGGTGCTGAATACCGTCACGAAAGCGGTTACTTCAACCCTGATGAAGTGATTGTTGCTGGTGAAGGTACTGCTGCACAACAAGATCCAACTAAGGGTAGCTACGATGTATTCTCTATCTTCCAGGAAGTGAGTGTACCATTTACTGATAAGCTGACAGGTGAGTTCGCATTACGTTTTGATGACTACTCAACGTTTGGTAAAGCAACAACCTGGAAAGTCGGTCTAACGTACGAAGCGACTGATGATTTAATGCTTCGTGGTGTGGCTGCAACAGGTTTCCGTGCACCAAGCATTACCGAGCTATACGGCGGTAACTCTGGCTCATACGACTACCTAACTGATCCTGCTGGCGTAGCTAAAGATTCACAGATCTTAGTGAATTACACCTCAGATGAAAACTTAAAGCCTGAAGAGTCTGAGTCTTACACTTTTGGTATCGTGTACTCACCTAGCTATGTTGATGGTATGTCGTTAACCCTAGATTACTGGCGCTTCAAAGTAGATAACGCAATTTCTCGTCGTGATACTCAGGCATTAATGAACTCATGTTACGCTGGCGATTCAAGCGCATGTGAAATGATTAATGTTACTCACGAGAATGCACAAATCGGTAATTGGGATGGTCTAACAAGCGAGTTAACTAACGTTGGTTATCAAGATACTTCAGGTATCGACTTTAACTTAAACTACAAGTTTGAAGGCGCTGGACTAGACTGGACTATCAATAATGACACCACGTACCTATTAAACTTTGAACAAGATAACAAAGATTACACAGGTACTATCGATGGTAACTTCGGTGCTTACGCTAAAGTACGTAACAACTTCAGCATTCAAGCATCGCAAGGTGACTGGAGCGTGATGTACTTTAACCGCTACATTAGTGAAATGGAGAACCTAACTTCTCCAGAAGATAAAGCTGAAGCTGTGCTTTACCACAACGTTTCTGGCTCTTACCACATCAATGATGAGATGCTGTTAACTTTAGGTATCAAAAACCTAACTGATGAAGAACCTTCTCGCGTTAACAATGGTTCAGACGGTGGAACAGTACCAGAAGTTTACGACACCATTGGTCGTCAATACTACGCTGGTTTCTCAATGAAGTTCTAATTTGAACTTTAGTTAAAAACCTAAAAAAGCCCGCATGTTGCGGGCTTTTTGATGTGTGGATTTTACCTGTGAGGTAAATGACTTAAACTTGCCTAAGGTTTAAAGCGACTACCCGAGTGCTGCTGTGGCAGACGCTTGCTGAATGAGTTCAATTTTGTAGCCGTCTGGATCTTCAACAAACGCTATTTCGGTTTTTCCGCCTGCTACAGGGCCTGGTGCACGAGTCACTTTGCCGCCTGCAGCTTCAATTGCTTTACAGCGCGCATAAATGTCTTCTTCACCAATAGCAATATGACCAAATGCGCTGCCTAAGTCGTACTCTTCAACGCCCCAATTATAGGTCAGTTCGATTACTGCTTGACCACTTGATTCGTCGCCAAAGCCGACAAATGCCAAAGTATATTTATACTCGGTATTTTCTGACTGACGTAAAAGGGACATGCCCATAACCTTAGTGTAGAATTCGATGCTTTTTTCTAAGTTGCCCACACGCAACATGGTATGAAGTAGTTGTGCCATATTTTTGGTTTCTTTTATTGTGAAATCTACCGCCTAGATTAACACTGTTTGCTTAAGGCTCAATCAATTAATGATCAGGATCAATATTAACGGTCACAGTTCACAATTATGAACCAACAAAGTAGGAAATTTGGCAACAGTCGCTATCATTAAGCTATTGAAACTTGGAGGCAAGAATGACTACAGAACTAAAAATGGCCCTTGGCACAACCCTTGTGATTGCAATTTGTTTCAGCGCATTTTTCGTAGCAATGTTTTAAAAATTGTTTGCAATTATTGACTTAAAAAGCCGCATTTAGCGGCTTTTTTGATCTTTTGCGTTTGCCTCAAGATAGCGTTACTTATTTCCCTTATTTCCCTTATTTCCTTATTTCGTTTTAACCGTCACTAAGCATAAAGCTGCACCGCTTATGGGTGTGTCCCTTTGTTGCTTGCCGCACTTTCTATCTGATTTAGTACTCATACATATCAGAAATGCGCGTATAGTTTGTTCTATCTCGTTTAAACATAAGCAGTTTCATTAGGCTTTAACGTCATATTTCTCAGACCATAACCTTAGATTTTCGAGTATATCCAAGGCGCTGCGGCCGAGTTCTGTTAACTCGTAAGTCACTGCAATAGGGCGTTCTTGCACCACAGTTCGAATAACCATCTTTCGAGACTCAAGTTCTTTTAGTCGCTGGTCGATCATCTTTTTACTCGCGCCGCCCAACATGCGACATAAGTCGTTAAATCTAACCGGTTCATCTTTAAGATGATAAATAATAGAGCCGGTCCATTTTCCGCCGATTATCCTCATACCTCGCTCGATAGCACAAGGCTCAGCGCATGGTTCAATTACTTGCTTTTTGCCTGTTGGCAAGGTTTCTACTTTACTTTTCATAGGAGCTACGTATTTAGTGCTAGGGACTTAAGTTTTGCTAGCAATGCTATTTAAGAACAAGGTATCTGTTTATCTATTTTAGGTTACCAAAAGTTAACTGGTTGAATAATGTATCAAGGTTACTAAAATATACCTTAAGTTTTAATTCTGGTCTAGTTAAGGACAAAATCATGAGTAACGTACTAATCATCAATGCCCACCAAAAATATCCATTTTCAGAAGGTAAGTTGAATCAAACACTGGTTGATAAAGCATCTAAATGGCTGGGCGAAAATGGCCATCAGGTTCGAGTCGTGACCATGAGTGACTCGTTTGATGTTGAACAAGAGATTGCCAATCACCAGTGGGCAGATACGATTATTTTACAGTCGCCTGTTAATTGGATGGGGGTTCCTTGGCTATTTAAAAAATACATGGATGAAGTATATACCGCAGGTATGGCGGGGCAGTTATGTGCAGGGGACGGCCGTACTTCGGCTGAGCCAACTGCAAACTATGGCACTGGAGGTACGTTAACGGGTAAAAACTACATGCTATCGTTAACTTTTAACGCACCAGCTCAAGCATTTGAAGACCCTGCAGAATACCTGTTTGAAGGTAAATCTGTTGATGACTTATTTTTTCCTATGCATATGAATTTCCGCTTCTTTGGGATGCAAGCTTTAACTACCTTTGCTAGCTTTGATGTGATGAAAAACCCGCAAATTGAGCAAGACCTAGCGCGTTTTGAAGCTCACTTAGCTGCGCAGTTTAAATAGACTCACTGCAGGATACTCTTTGAATTGTGTAGACAGACAAAGGAGAGGTTATGACTGATAAACACCATGTTCATTGTGATTGTGGCAAGGTGCAACTTGCTTTGACTGGCTTACCTAAAGTTCATGGTTTTTGCCATTGTGAGGATTGCCGTGAATTACTGCAAGTACCTTATCACTCAGTACTTGCGTGGGAGCCGGAATTTGTTGAATTTACCCAAGGTGAGCAAGAAATAAGAGTATTTCAACACCCTACGAAGCGAATGACACGGGTGTTTTGTGGTCATTGCGGCGATGTTCTATATAACACCAATGCTATGGGCTGGAAGTTAGTATCGCAGCTGATGTTTACAAAGTGTAATGGCAACAAGTTACCCCAAGGTTTCGAGTCTAGCTCGCATTTCTTCTACGACAGACGCATTGTTGATATTGATGATGAGCTGCCAAAGCGGGGCTAAATACTAATAAATGGCGATGACTATTTTCATCGCCATTTTTGTTTGAATAGGGCGTACAGGGTTTAATTTAGATTACTGCTTACTCATCTGTTTTATCTTTAAACTCACATAAGTCTTCAATGATACAGCTACCGCAGCGAGGCTTACGAGCAAGACAAGTGTAACGGCCATGCAGAATAAACCAGTGGTGTACGTCAACTTTGAATTCAGCAGGCGTCACTTTAAGCATCTTTTGTTCAACCTGATCGACATTCTTACCCATGGCAAATTTTGTGCGATTCGCCATACGGAAAATATGGGTGTCGACAGCTATCGTTGGCCAGCCAAAAGCAGTATTTAACACAACATTTGCAGTTTTGCGACCAACGCCAGGCAATGCTTCCAATGCTTCACGGTTTTCAGGCACTTCACCATCATGCAGTTTAAGAAGCATTTCACAGGCTTTAATGACATTAATTGCTTTGTTGTTATATAAGCCGATGGTTTTAATGTATTCCTTTAAGCCTTCAACACCCAAGTCGAATATGGCTTGCGGTGTATTCGCAACAGGGAATAGCTTGTCAGTTGCCTTATTAACACTGACATCAGTCGCTTGCGCTGAAAGTGTCACAGCCACCAATAGCTCAAACGGGCTAGAAAAATTAAGCTCTGTTTCTGGTTTTGGGTTGTTATCACGTAAGCGTGTAAGGATTTCGCGGCGTTTTTGATTATTCATATTGGCTCTACACACAAAAAACACAGGTCTCGCCTGTGCTTAGGGTTTGTTGATCTTTGCTGATTAGAATTTGTTCGAATTAAAAGCACTTTAATCAAGACGCGAGCTATGCTGTTTAGTCGACTAAACAAGTGGCTTGCAACGCAGAGAAAAGTGCTTTTAAACGAACCTTTCAGGCAGCGCTTGTTGTCATTTCTACTGCGTTAACGACTTATCATGTGGAACAACCACACATCAAAGTCGTTGTCTTGTATAAATTTCCAACAAGCAGCTGCAAAAATAATCTTGAAAGGTCAACAGACCCTAATCATTGTTATTATTTGTCTTGAGGTTCACTTAGTGCGCTAACTGACTTTGGTGATCCTCGCGCGCTCGACTGCAGGCGCCGATACTTTAGGTTGCCTTGCTTTAATTTGTTGATCAATCACATTTTTAAGTGCAATGATTAATCCCATGCCGATGAATGCTCCTGGAGGCAGCATCGCCAGTAGAAATGCATTATCAACTTGCCACACTTGGATGGTTAGTACACTTGCCCATTCACCTAACAGCAAATCTGCACCGTCAAATAGTGTGCCTTGACCTAGGACTTCGCGCCCGGCGCCTAGCACTACTAATACCGCAGCAAAGCCAAGACCCATCATTAGACCATCAAACGCTGAGTGGGCGAGGGAGTTGCGCGATGCAAAGGCTTCGGCGCGGCCAATGATCAAACAGTTAGTCACAATCAGTGGTAAGAAAATGCCCAGCGACATATATAAGCCGTAGGCATAGGCGTTGATCAGTAATTGCACGCAAGTTACTAGCGCGGCAATGATCATTACAAATACCGGAATGCGGATTTCTTTTGGTACATAGTCTTGCACCAGCGACACGAGAATATTTGAGCCAACAAGTACCACTAATGTCGCCAGACCTAAACCAAGGGCGTTGGTGACAGTTGCAGTTACTGCAAGCAGCGGACACAAACCTAAAAGCTGTACGATACCAGGGTTGTTATGCCACAGACCTTGCTTGGCAATTTCTGAATACTTACTCATCATGAGCCTCACAATTAATTGGTGCGCGGTATAACTGGGTACGATTTTGCTCAACAAAACGCATAGCGTTGTTAATTGCTCCTAGATACGCTCTTGGGGTAATGGTCGCGCCAGAGAACTGGTCAATATCGCCGCCATCTTTTTTAACTTTTAATGCTGGCTTAGTATTGTCGTAAATCCAACCGCTAAACTGTAATACCCAATCCGATTTACGCAGTTCAATCTTGTCGCCTAAACCAGGTGTTTCCTGATGAGCTAGGGTGCGCACGCCTAGTAAAGTGTTATTGCTGTCAACGCCAATGAGTATCTTAATATCGCCATTGTAACCAGCAGGTGCAATCACCTCTAGCGCCAGAGCGGTCGGCTCTCCATCTATAGTTGCCACATAAGCTGGCATTGGTTGCTCGTTACCCAGTAACTCAGGGTCATGCACCAAAATACAATGCTCGGTTAATGGGTTGTCGTGCATGTTTTCCGGCACCACTTCAGCCAATAACTTGGTAAGTTGCAGTTTTTGTTGTTGCTCAATGGTGTCTTCTGTCATTGCGCTAATAACGGCAACCAAACCAGTACATAGCAGCGCGAAGATGGCTAAAATGGTGCCATTCTTGACCATAGATTTTTTTGCCATCGATTTGTTGGCAGCAGATTGATTATCTTCAGAACTATTATCTTTAGAACTAGTAGCCACAGTTTTCTCGGTCATAGTGAATTTCCTGTGCGGTGGCCGTATGCTCGTGGGCGAATATAATGGTCAATAAATGGAGCACACATATTGGCAAGCAAAACTGCAAATGCTACGGCGTCAGGGTAGCCGCCAAAGGTGCGGATAACATAGATCAATACACCGATCATAGCGCCAAACACTAAGCGACCACGAGGGCTAGTCGCTGCGCTGACAGGGTCGGTTGCAATAAAGAATGCTGCCAACATAGTGCCGCCAGAAAATAACTGTAACCAAGGGCTAGCGTGAGTATCTGGGTACAATACAAAGCCAACACCCACGCATAGCATTAGGCTAGATAGTAGTGCTGTTGGAATTTGCCAGCGGATAACTTTTAGCTTTAGTAGCATCAAGCCGCCGAGCAAGTACATTAAATTAACCCAAAACCAACCTTGTCCGACACCAGCATCAAATATGGGTCTTTGTAGGCTTTCATCTGTTGTGAGCCCCATCGCTAGATCGTTTTTTAGGGTATCTAGGGGAGTCGCCATAGCAACCGCATCAACATTTAGCTGGAAGTAATTACCGGCAAACTCTGCTGATTCATAAAAAATAGCCTGCAAACTTGTGAGCATGTCTGCTTGATTAAGCGCAATTGTTTGTGGTGCAACCCATGATGTCATTTGCACTGGGAATGAAATAAGCAGTAAAACATAAGCTGCCATTGCCGGGTTAAACAAGTTATGACCTAAGCCACCATACATGTGTTTAACCATGACTATCGCAAATAAAGTGCCGATAACCACAATCCACCAAGGGGCAAGAGGCGGAATTGCGATTGCCAATAGGCTTGCGGTCACCAATGCGCTGTTATCTTTTAGTACTGGCAATACGGCGCGGCTGCGCAACTTAACCATTAGCGACTCAGCAATGTAAGCCGTGCTGATTGCCAGCATAAGCTGGATTAAGGTGCCAAAGCCAAAAAAGTAGCTTTGCGCCACTATCCCTGGAATAAGGCATAGTGCAACTTTTAGCATCACCGATGAGGTTAAACTATTGGTGCTGACATGCGGTGATGATGCAATTTTAAATGCCATGATTATTCCTCTTGCTGCTTAGCTAACTTTTTGGCCTTTGCCTTGGCAACGGCAGCAGCAATTCGTGCTTTCTTTTGTTCTTCAGCTGTTAGTGGGGCAGATGTTGGCGTCACAGCTTGAGCTTGTGTATCGCTGCGCTGCGCCTCGTCATCATGTTGATTCTGCTTTGATGCTTCGCTTGTTGCCGGAACATCTGATTGCTCTGCCTCTTTAGCTGCTTTTTTCGCTTTGGCTTTAGCTACTGCGGCGGCAATTCGCGCTTGCTTTTGCTCTGCTGCACTCTCAACAGGGCCTGATGAAGGTGCATCAGCAACAGTATCTTGCTTAGCTTGAGTATCAGCTTCACTAGCACTATCTTCGGCCTGAGAGTCATCGAGCTCGCTGGCTGAGGGTGCTTGTTGAGCCATTTTCTTTGCTTTGGCTTTAGCTACTGCTGCAGCGATACGCGCTTTTTTGTCATCTTGGCCGTCGTTATTGGCGGCTAATTCAGCATCAGTGCTCGTCTTCTCTGTTATCGTCTCTGTAGCTTGTTTGCTGTCTGTCGATTCTGCCGAGTTTTGTGCTGCCTTCTTGGCTTTTGCTTTGGCAACTGCAGCTGCAATACGTGCTTTCTTACTGTCTTGCGCACTTTGGTTATCAGTGGCGTTGCTATCAGTTACGCTTGTATCTGTGCTTTGCTCATCAGACGGCGCGTCAGCGTGAGCCGTTGGTGCACTATTCGCTTGAGATTGGCCCGCTTGAGCTTGACCTGAATTAGCTTTAGCTGCTTGTTGGGCGGCTTTTTTCGCTTTCGCACGGGCGATAGCTGCGGCAACTCTGGCTTTTTGAGGATCAAGCTCCCCTGAAACCGACGGACTTGCAGCTTCAGTTTGTTGATCACTTGCTTTATCAGCTTCTTTGGCTTGCTGCGCTTTCTTGGCTTTGGCGCGAGCAACGGCTGCGGCAACCCGATCTTGCTTTGACTCTGCAGTTGGATCCGTTTGTGCGTTGGACTCTGCGTTTTGAGATGTTTCGCTGGTGCCACTTGCTTGCTGAGCCTGTTTAGCTTTTTTCGCCTTTGCTCTGGCGATAGCAGCACTTACCGCTGCTGACTTATTGTTGTTGGCAGAAGTGTTAGTCTCAGGTGTACCAGTCTCTGACGCAGACTGCGCTGATTGCTCTGCGGCTTTCTTTTTAGCTGCAATGCGCGCCATCGCTTCGGCTACAGCGTCTTTATCTGAGCCTGACATGGCTTTCTTGCGTTTGTCAGCTGCAGCTTTCGCCTTGGCCTCACGGGCCAGTTTTTCATCTTCTAAGCGTTTCAGTCTGGCTTCGAATCTGTGCTTAGCCGCCTCAGCTTGGCGTTTTTCTTCTGCAGCATTGCGTAGCGCTGATTTAGCAATGCGGTAATATTCGACCAGCGGAATATCGCTTGGGCATACGTAGCTACAACAGCCACACTCGATACAATCTTGTAAGTTAAAGCTGGCGGCTTTGTCGTATTCTTCAGCTTTTGAATGCCAAAATAGTTGCTGAGGTAGTAGCAGCGCAGGGCAGGCTACAGCGCATTCACCGCAGCGAATACAAGCTTGCTCTGGACTGTCTTCTGCAATTTGATTATTGCTTGGCGCGAGTACGCAGTTTGTCCCTTTAAGTACCGGCACCTGCAATTCGCTGATGGCATACCCCATCATAGGGCCGCCAATGATTAACTTTTGCTGAGTCTGAGCGCTAAATTGACATTGCTGCAAGGCATGCTTAATTGGCGTGCCGATAGGAAGCCAGTAGTTGCCTTGATGCGCGACTTGATCGCCAGTTAGTGTCACAACACGCTCAATAAGGGGTTTGCCGTTAAGCACTGCGTCTTGAATGGCAAAAGCAGTACCGACGTTATGTACCACGATGCCTAATTGTGCTGGGATTGCACCACTTGGCACTTCTTGGCCAGTGATGATTTGAATGAGCTGTTTTTCACCGCCAGATGGGTATTTAGTTGGAATAACGGTGACGCGCATCAAACCTTTAGCAATAGGGCATTGAGCAACGGCTTGCTCCATTGCTTGAATCGCTTCGGGCTTATTGTCTTCAATGGCGATAACAATGCGCTTTGGCGTTAGCAATTTATTGATGACTTCAACGCCAGAGATAATCTCTGTAGCGTGCTCGCGCATAAGGCGATCATCTGAGGTAATAAACGGCTCACATTCCACGCCATTGATGATAACCAAATCAATTTCACTGGCTGGGTTGAGCTTAATATGGCTCGGGAACGCCGCGCCGCCCATACCGGCAATACCCGCGTCTTTAATCTTGTCGATAATCGCTTGGTTCGATAGCTCATCAAGCTTGGCAGGTGTTAGCTTCGCCCAGGTATCTTCACCATCAGGCTCAATTACTAGGCTTAATACAGGTAGGCCAGAGGCATGATTGCTTACTCGTGGTTCA
Organism: Shewanella sp. WXL01; assembly: GCF_012263345.1. Classification (NCBI taxonomy): domain Bacteria; kingdom Pseudomonadati; phylum Pseudomonadota; class Gammaproteobacteria; order Alteromonadales; family Shewanellaceae; genus Shewanella; species Shewanella sp. WXL01. The sequence continues at coordinate 586,817 of NZ_JAAIKQ010000002.1, forward strand.
ATTGCCTTAACTACACCTGAGGTAGGTGCATGAACTGGCAGGTAACTGAATCCTTTGCCTTGGGTGAGCATTTGACCTTTTAATACATGGTCACCTTTTTGTGCGGTCAAGACCGCTAAATCACCAACTTGAGGAATTGGGACTATGTACTCTGGTGCGAGCGATAGGCGCGCGATAGGCGCAGTATTTGACGACTGTTTTAACTCAGGCGGGTGAATGCCACCAGGTGAGTGCCACAGTGTTCCTTTATCTAATTGTTCTAATAAAGTTAGCACCGCTTTTCCTCATACTTCTCGGCCGAAATAACTTCAATGGTTTGCTGATTTAACTTCCAATCCCAGTTTTGTAGATTAGTTTTTACTGGGATCATGTCGATACAATCAACCGGGCAGGGCTCAACACATAAATCACAACCTGTGCAATCTTTGGTGATGACAGTGTGCATCAACTTGCCTGAACCTAAAATGGCATCGACAGGACATGCCTGAATACACTTGGTACAGCCAATACACTCGTCTTCACGAATGTAGGCGACTTTTTTGACATTGTCGGCAACCACCTCATCCATTGGTTGTGGGTCGACACCCATTAACTCAGCGAGTTTCTCCATGGTGGCTGTGCCGCCTGGAGGACATTTGTTAATCGCATCGCCGTTGGCTATGGCTTCTGCATAAGGGCGACACCCAGGGTAACCACATTGACCACATTGTGTTTGTGGCAGCAGTGCTTCGGCTTGGTCGATAACAGGGTTGCCCTCAACTTTGAACTTTTCGGCAGCAAAACCGAGCATGATGCCAAACACCAGTGCGACAGCGGTTAATACACCAATGGCAATTAAAATACTTGAAAGCATTACTTCACTAGCCCCGCAAAGCCCATAAAGGCAAGTGACATTAGGCCTGCTGTGATCATCGCAATTGCGCCGCCTTTAAATGGCAGTGGCACATCTGCAGCAGCAAGGCGCTCACGCATGGCTGAAAATAGAATAAGCACTAATGAGAAGCCAGCTGCTGCGCCAAAGCCGTAAACAGCAGATTGCAAGAAGTTATGGTCTTCATTAACGTTAAGTAGTGCTACACCTAACACTGCGCAGTTTGTGGTAATAAGCGGTAAGTAGATACCTAAGGTACGGTGCAGTGATGCACTGGTTTTTTGTACCATCATTTCGGTAAATTGCACCACTACCGCAATGACCAAAATAAAGCTCATGGTTCTTAGGTATTGCAGGTCAAACGGCTGTAATAAGAATTTATTGGTTAAGTAGCTTAAAATTGAGGCGAGGGTAAGCACAAAGGTGGTTGCCATCGACATACCAATCGCGGAGGCAAGCTTGCTTGAAACGCCCATAAACGGGCAAAGTCCGAGAAACTTAACTAATACAAAGTTATTAACCAGTACAGTACCGATTAATAATAAGAGGTATTCGGTCATTATGTTGTGAGATAGCCAAAATCAATCCAGCTATTATCTTAGTTTTAGCGTTAAGAAACAACGGATAAAAAACAAGGTTAAAGCAATATATACCCAAACAACCTCAAGATGCATGTTCAGCGAGAATTGATTGGCTTTCAGGCGCGGCGCTGATTTGATACATAGTTGTTCTACGTTGAAAATCTGCAACAAAGCATGACAGCCAATCAAACTCGCCCTTTGGGAGCCACTCATTAGGTCCATTTCTTTGTTGCAAAGCCTAGAAAGGGAATGCCATTACGTCGACTTTTCGCCTCGAACTGAACCTAATGAGAGGCTCTGAACCCTGTATATTGAAGCTGCTTGGGTATAACTTAACCTTGTTCGAAAATTTACTCTGTAAGGGAAATATCCAGCTGAATCAGCCTTTTTTGACCTTTTCTGGCTGAGCGATGTAGTAGCCTTGCAGACCATCAACAAGTAGCTTTTCAAGAGTGAGTTTCTCATCTTGGCGTTCAACACCACACGCAATTACTTGAATGCTCAATCGTTTAGCAATATCAACAATCATGCGTACGAAAAACTTATTGTTATTGTCTTGCTCAATGGCGTTACTGTAACTGCTATCAAGCTTGATAAAGTCTGGACGAACTTCTCTAAAGAACTTAAATGAAGTAAACCCAAGACCAAAGCGCTCAATGGCGACTTTAGAGCCAACTTTATGCACCTCGTTGACGAAGTTGTGACTGGCTTGCAGATTTGACTGCATGCCAGATTCGTTAATTTCAAATACCAAACGCGATGCTATATTACGCTGGCGACCAAGTACGTCTTTCAGCCATAAGCAGAACTGATCTTGCATAGCGGTACTCGCACTAATATTAACGCCGAAAATACCAGACAAACTTGGGTTCTCACTCAGCAGTCTAATGGCATTGGTTACAATCATCTTGTCCAGTTCGAGATTACATGTATGACGCTCAGACATGGCGATAACGGTAGAGGTTGGCAAGTGATCGCCTTCTGCGTTGTAAAAGCGCGCGAGTAGTTCACGATAGATTTCACTGTCGTTATGACAAGGCTGAATCGGCTGTTGGAAAAAGCTCATGCTTTGATTTTGGATAAGCTGAGCAATGGTGGTTTTCCAATGGTCAGTACCTTGCTGTTCATTACCAGTAAACTTCTCTAGTTGATGGTAACGGTTCGGGCCTAATGTTTGCGCAATACTCACAGCTGCATCTGCTAGTGACACTAATTTCGATGGGTCGCATTGGTTCTCATAAGGCACCATACCGGTATGAGCAACAGAGTCCATCGCGGCAGAGCTTGCATATTCATCAAGCTGACCACGCAGATTATCGAGGTATTTCTCACCTTCTTTTAGGGTTAAGCCCTCAAAGAAGATAGCAAAGTCACCACTTGATAAGCGATAGCATTCACTTTTACCGACATTAGCGGCAGCTTTACGCATACAAGTCGCAATTTTTGCAAGGTAATCATCACCGGCAGCGCGGCCATGTAATTGGTTAATATTGGCCAGCTCGGCAGCTTTAGTGATTGCCATGATACCGATTTGTTTATCTTTTGCCTTTTGCACTTTATCTAAATATTTAATAAAGCGGCTACGCGTTGAAAAACCGGTAATTGGGTCTTGGTAGGCAGCTTTTGTTAGCTTGTCGTTTTCAGCATGAACTTTACTCAAGCTGTCTTTCAATTGTGAGCGGCAGCTATCTAACGCATTACCTATAGGGCGAAGTACACCAGGAAAGCGCGAGCGTTCCACAGCCTGGAATGACAGGTTAGGGATGTTACTGATGTATTCTGCAGCGTACTTAATACGGCGCATGTGCACGCGAATCAAAATGGCGAACACCAACATCAAGATGAGGTAACTTAGAATAATAATATGGGCAGCTTGCTCTAGATCGGCAAAACTTGGCGAAATAACACTTGAGGTACTTAAACGCACTTGAATGCGACCATCACCTAGCTCCTCTGCATGACCGAGCTGGATGTCGAACACCTTGCTAGCAAAATCGTCATCAGGACGAGCAAGAGAGCCGAAAGTATAGTTGTAGTCGCTGTCAGTTTTGTGAACATACTGGAAAAACTGAAACGAATATTGCTCAGACAGTTTTTTATACAAGTCTTCGCCATCACCAACCCAAGGCTTGTATTGCTTAATGTCAGTTTGAAATTGAGCACGCGCGACCTGACCTTGATTTTGTACTTCCATGTTTTCGGTGTGATATATGATGTACAGCATCAAACCAAAAGTGATCAGCAAGGTTAGCTGAAATGATTTTGATATGCCCATAAAGCGTTCGGTTCCTGAAGCATTGGTTAATCGTCAATTATTCGATGAGCTAATGTCATTGTGACTTTTAACTACTATTCACGAGACATCATTGAAAAATATCAGAAATATTAAACTATATTAGCAGACTTATAGGAAGAATTTCACTAGCACTTATGGTTATAGCAGCTAAAAACAAAACACCGTGTTGCAAACAATTAACTTAGACTATGAATCGTTTTTTTAAGACAATATGCCTATGGCTCATAACGTAATTTTCTATAAAAATTAGTTAGTTAGAGCGCCGATTTAGCATTGCCGTGGGTTGAATAAACTCATCGATAGACTAAATGGCAGATGGATTTAGCTTACTGCTAGAAGAAAATAAGGAAAATAAACACAGGAAAAGAGTGGCTCCCCAGACTGGACTCGAACCAGTGACATACGGATTAACAGTCCGCCGTTCTACCAACTGAACTACAGGGGAATCGAAGAAATTGAGATTTGATTGGCTCCCCAGACTGGACTCGAACCAGTGACATACGGATTAACAGTCCGCCGTTCTACCAACTGAACTACAGGGGAATTGAATCAAATTGAGATTTAAGTGGCTCCCCAGACTGGACTTGAACCAGTGACATACGGATTAACAGTCCGCCGTTCTACCAACTGAACTACAGGGGAATACTTAAATATCGGATTATGTTGGCTCCCCAGACTGGACTCGAACCAGTGACATACGGATTAACAGTCCGCCGTTCTACCAACTGAACTACAGGGGAAT